>JABJJW010000017.1 GCA_018660685.1 Flavobacteriales bacterium | reverse complement strand
GTGATATCGGAAATCTCATCCATAAGAACTTCTTGCTGTCCAAATGTGATGTTGAGTAGCACATATCGTGCACCTTCAATGTTATTGTCATTAAGCAACTGAGAAGCGAGTGCTTTTTCTACCGCCTTCGTAGCACGATTTTCACCTTCTGATTCAGCAGAGCCCATAATGGCCACCCCTGATTCGTGCATAACAGTGCGCACGTCTTCAAAATCTACGTTGATGTAGCCTGTTCGAGTGATTATTTCAGCGATTCCCTTTGCTGCTGTTGTTAGTACGTCATCCGCCATGGCAAAAGCCTCCGCAATCGGAAGATTACCGCACATTTCACGCAGCTTTTCATTATTGATGATGAGCAGCGTGTCGACGTTTTCTCTAATTTCTTCTATTCCTTGCTCCGCTTGTTGTCTTCTTTTCTTTCCTTCAAAGAAAAACGGCATGGTGACAATACCAACGGTGAGAATTCCCATCTCCTTTGCCGCTTTAGCAATAACTGGAGCAGCTCCCGTTCCTGTACCACCGCCCATTCCAGCTGTGATGAATACCATCTTGGTATTCTTGTTTACGATATCCTTGAGCTCTTCGATATTCTCAATCGCGGCGTTCTTTCCCACTTCTGGCAATGAGCCCGCACCTCGACCTTCTGTCAGGGTGGCACCTAGCTGAAGCTTGGTTGGAATTGGGCTGATATCTAATGCCTGTTGGTCTGTGTTACAAACAAGGAAGTCAACACCTTTAATGCCCTGCCTGAACATGTGATTGACCGCATTGCTTCCGCCGCCCCCAATACCGAGGACTTTGATAATGCTTGAATTTTCTTTCGGCAAATCGAATTTCATGACTTGTAGTTTATTATTGATTCTGTGATTTATAATCGCTCATCTTCCTCGAAGATTTCTTTAGTAACGTTCAATATGCGGTCGAGCAATCCTGGTCGCTTTTTCTTTATGACAACACTGACGCTAGACTCTCTCTGATTGTATTTTTCTGAGTATTCAAATCCTTTAAGGACCAGGCCGACACCCGTTGAGAACATCGGACTAGAAACTCCCTCATTCCCTGAAGCAAGGTGCTCAGTGGGGAATCCGATTCTTGTATCCATACCAGTCAGGTACTCGAAAAGTTGGGGAAGATGCTTCAGTTGAGCTCCTCCACCAGTGACCACGATACCGGCAATCAACTTTCGCTCAAAACCAGAATTTCTGACTTCGAAGAACACTTGTTCGATGATCTCTTCCATTCTAGCTTGAATGATATGAGCAAGGTTCTTAACGCTAATCTCTTTTGGCTGACGTCCACTTAAACCCGGAATGACAACAATGTCATTCGCTTGATTCTCACTTGCTAGAGCTGACCCAAACTTGACTTTTAATTGCTCGGCTTGCTTTCGAATGATGGTACAACCATCCTTGATATCATCGGTAATGATGTTTCCACCGAATGGGATAACCGCGGTATGTCGGATTATTCCATCTTGGAAAATCGCAACGTCCGTCGTACCGCCGCCGATGTCGACCAATGCGACTCCCGCTTCTTTTTCTTCTTCACTTAAAACTGACTCAGCAGATGCGAGCGGCTCCAAAGTAAGCTCTGCCACTTCGAGATCCGCTTTTCGCACGCACTTGTAAATATTTTGAATCGCACTCATCAATCCAGTGATGATGTGAAAATTGGCCTCGAGACGGATACCACTCATTCCGACTGGATCCTTAATGCCTGATTCATTATCAACGATATAGTCCTGCGGCAGCACGTGGATGATCGATTCCCCAGGAGGAAGCTGCAACTTATGCATGTCATCAATCAAGGCATCAACATCCTTTGAAATGATCTCATCTTCAAGGTTTTCTAAAGTGATGACACCTCTGTGCTGCAGACTTTTGATGTGCTGCCCAGCTATTCCAACATTGACAACCTCAATCTCGCAATTGGAATCCAGTTTCGCATCTTCGACCGCCTTCTTAATGGCCTCCACAGCCGGTGTAATATGAGAAACTACACCTCTACGAACACCAACGGATTCAGCTTTACCGCTTCCGAGTATTTCTAGTTTTCCATACTCATTCTTCTTGCCGACTAGACATGCAATTTTGGTTGTTCCAATGTCCAACCCGACAATTATTTGCTCGTTTGAATCCATAAATTAGGTTTTCGTACACACGACCTGATTGGTGTATTTGAGGTTTAATGTTTTGTATTCGTTCCATCCTGTTTTATCCAGGCCTTCTCTGTAAAAGAGTCTCAGTTTGGTAAGTTTTTTATCCAAATTCTCAGCGTCTCCCAGAAGTATTTGATGATCCCCTACACGAGGAATTAGCTCAAACTCCTTGTCACGTGTTACATAAACTTGATTGAATTGTGCCTTCCAGAAATCATCTTGGCCAATGAACTTCGACATGGCGTAAACATCATTTAGAATTGCCGCATCTGGATGCGCAGTTTCAAGGTCAAGTTCGGAGACATTTTTACCAACCACTTGATCGAGGTTCATGCTAATGTGGCCGCTTACCACCAAGATTCGAGCTGTGTACTTTTTTGAGAGAGGCATGACCTTTCCAAGGTGGTCGATGTAAACGCTCTTACCTGAATTATTGAAAACTCGCGCAATTGGCTTCCGGGCCAATACATCAACATGGAGATCTCCGTTCAGTTCTTTATAGACTTCAGCGTCTTGAATGAAAGCATCGTTTTGAAGAATTCTCTCAATTCGACCCGGATCTATTTCGTTCAATCTTGTTTCGCCTCGAACATATCCAAGATCAAGAACAGTTTCTCTTACTTCTTCTTGGTCGATGAAGTAGTTCTCACCGGCATAGTCAATATCGATGATCACATCCCCCAAAACCGAATCGGAAGAAGATGAGATCGCTGCTGCAAACAGCACAAAAAGCACTGCTGTTATGCCTATCCATCCTGATATTTTTAGAATCTTCTTCATTTTCTAATTGGCAAAAGCTTCTGCAACTGGATCAACGAGTTGGTCAATATCTCCTGCCCCCAGCATCAGTACAACTTGTGCCGTAAGCGATAATACGGCTATTACGAGGTCTGATTTTTCGACCAGTGCCTTAGTTTTCAACGGGAGTTTTTTCAAAAGATTGGCGCTAGAAACCCCTTCAATCGGTAATTCCCGAGCTGGATAGATTGGTAGGAGAATGACCTCATCTGCCATCGAAAGAGAGGTGACAAATTCCACTTCAAAATCGCGTGTGCGAGAATATAAATGGGGTTGAAAAACAACGGCAATCGTTCTCCCGGCATACAGCTCTCGGGTTGCTCGAATTACCGCTTCTAATTCACGGGGATGATGAGCATAGTCGTCAATGAGAGCCTTCTGACCATCATCAAACTTAATTTCAAATCTCCGTTGAATACCTGAGAATTTTCTCACAGCATCAGAGCTATCAATGGGCCGAACCTGGACTTCTGTCGCCACACCGACCGCAGCACTCGTATTAAGTGCGTTATAATGTCCGGGGAGATTACTTTGAAAATCCACTCCACTAATTGAGAATTGAGACTTTCCACCCTCAGGAATTCGCCATTTCAAAAGAATATCTGCATCAACCGAATCTCCGTAGAGCAGAACATTTTCGTGCTCAATCTGATTTTTCAATGAATCGTGCAACACCAATTTCTTACAATTCGAAGCAAACTGTTGAAAGTCTTGCCTTACTTGTTCGATCGAACCATAGACATCCAAGTGATCCGGGTCGATGCTCGTTATCACGCCAATTTCTGGGCTTAGTTTATGAAACGATCGGTCGAACTCATCCGCCTCTACTACGATGTACTTTGGATCTTCGGTTAACACAACATTTGACCCGTAATCGCTCATTATTCCTCCTACGAAAGCCGCAATCTCAACACCACTTGCCGTTAATATATGTGCCAACAATGCTGTGGTTGTTGTTTTTCCATGAGTTCCGGCGACAGCGAGCGTTGGAATAGCCGCTGTAATCAATTGCAAAACTTCAGATCTCTTATACCATTGATTTCCTTCACCTGAAACATGTGAAAATGCAGGATGAGATTTTGGAATTGCCGGCGTGAAAACGTATAAATCTGATTTAGGAACCGCATTTACATCCTCTGAGTAATTGATGATTATTCCTTCACGCTGTAGGGATTCTGTCAGCTCCGTTTTTGTTTTGTCGTATCCATGTACCGAACATCCTCGGGTTTTAAAATAGCGTGCCAATCCGCTCATTCCAATTCCACCGATGCCCAGCAAGAAAACGCTATTTACCTCTTCTATCTTCATCAGGAAGCCAGGGATATTACTTCACATGCAATCTGGTTAGCAGCATTTGGATGTCCATGCTTTACAATGTTGGCTGACAGCGTACTTTTTCGTTCATCATCTCCGAGTAAATCGAGTGCTTGATCAACCAAGTTTTGAGATACTTCCTTATCCGGGATCATTATGGCCGCGCCTGTGTTTACCAATGACAGTGCATTTTGAGTTTGATGATCCTCCGCAGCGAATGGAAATGGAACCAAAATGGTTGGCTTCCCTACAATGGATAACTCACTAACTGCGATGGCACCAGCCCTAGAAACAACGACATCTGCAACGGCATACGCGAGATCCATTTCGAAGATGAATTCAGTCATCCGGAGCGAAGGGCTATTAACAGAACGCTCAAGTTCTGCGGTCTCGTCCTTAAACAGCTTTCCAGTTTGCCAGAGTACCTGAATCCCTGCCTCCAACACTCTACTCACCCCTTCTTTCATGGCCAGGTTCACTGATCTTGCGCCTAAGCTTCCTCCTATTATTAGTAGAATTGGCTTATTCTGTTCCAACCCAAAATGAGATAGAGCTTTTTCACGCTTCCCGTCAATTGCCACAACCTCGCTACGGACAGGATTTCCTGTTATGACAATCCTGTCTTTTGGAAAAAAGCGATCCATGTTATCATAAGCAACGCAGACTTTTGAAACTGCATTCGCCACCCAGCGATTGGTCACTCCTGCGAAAGAATTCTGTTCTTGAATTAAAGTTGGAACCTTCATCCAAGTCGCCATTCGCAAGACCGGACCGCTGGCATATCCACCAACTCCTACAACGACGTTTGGATTAAAATCCTTGATTATTTTCTTAGCCTTGGCCAAGCTTCCAATCAACCGAAAAGGAAATTTGAGATTGGAAAGACTGAGGCTCCTTTTAATTCCGGTGATGTTGAGTCCAATAATCTCATATCCTGCGTTTGGAACTTTTTCCATTTCCATTTTACCATTGGCACCGACAAATAGGAATGTTGTATCAGGATGAAGTCTTTTGATCTCGTTCGCAATGGCTATTGCGGGGAAGATGTGCCCTCCGGTTCCACCACCACTAATGATGACCTTATACGCCATACGGAGATGGTTGATTAACCAAGGTCTTGGACGATTCCTCAGCGTCGTTTGATGCGCTGACGCTAAGGATAATTCCCACAGCGAAACACGTGAACCAGATGGAGGTTCCTCCCATACTGACCATGGGCAAAGACTGGCCGGTTACTGGTACTAAGTTCACCGTAACCGCCATATTCACCATTGCCTGGAATACCAGGCTGAATGCAATTCCAACGGCCAGAAGGGATCCGAAACGTTTCGGACATTTCATGGCTATTCTGATGGACCGAAACAGGAGGAGCAGGTATAAGAACAGAATGATGACCCCACCGATCAGTCCATATTCCTCAAGGACGATCGCATAAATGAAGTCCGAATATGGATGCGGAAGGAAGTTGCGTTGTGTGCTCTTCCCAGGTCTCTTTCCAGTAATGCCCCCGGTGGCAATGGCGATCTTACTATGATCACTTTGGTAGCTTCGGTTTGCATCAACTCTATCCGGTGAGGCAAACGATTCCACCCTGCTTACCCATGTGTCGAGTCGATTGAAAGTATCTGGAAGAGCTTTACCAGTTATATAGACTAAGCCCAGAGCAAATACTCCGCTCAAGACAAGCAGGCCGATATGTTTTAAGCTCACTCGTCCAAGAAACATGAGAACCAGACAGTTAACAAACAGCAGGGCCGCCGTAGAAAGATCGGCGGGAAGAATCAGTCCGCAAACGAGAAAAATTGGAATGAGCATAGGAAGAAAACCCCTTTGAAAATCCTTGACATCATCCTTTTTAATCGCGAGAAATCTTGCTAAAAACATGATCAAAGCAAGTTTGGCTAAATCCGAAGTTTGAAACGTTTGATTGATAACCGGAATGGTTAACCACCTGTTAGCGCTATTGATATTGGTGCCCACCAACAGCGTAATGAGGAGGAGAGGAATACTCGCATAAAGGGCAAACTGAGCAATTTTGGCATAGTAGGTATACTTAATTCGGTGAGCTGCATACATCAACCCGAGCCCACAGATTAGGATAAAACCATGCCTGAATAAATAATAAAGCGTATTCCCATCATGATGCTTTATCGCCAATGTGACGATACTGCTGTATACAAGCAACAGGCTCGCTACAGACAGCAAGATCATGATGAGCCAAATCGCTCGATCGCCTTTTAAATATTTGAGTATCTGCTCCAATTCTACAGTCTCATTTCTCGAACAGCTTTTCGAAACTGCTGTCCTCTTTCTTTAAAATGTGTACTCGGTTCGAAGTCAGAAAACGCAGGTGAGTACAGTACTACATCTCCCGAATCTGCAATGAGTGTGGCATGCGATACCGCTTCAATCATGGTATTCACCTGACCAACAAGCTCAACACGACCTTCTAACTTTTCTTGTATCGGATCCTTATTTGTACCCATGATAATCACGGCCCGAATCTTTGATGTATCCAATTCATCGAAGAGCGAATAATCCTCTTCGTAAGTCGTGGATGACACGATCCAGACGATGGGCTTATCCATACAATCAATCGAATACCAAGTTGAATTCAAATCAGCCGCTTTCGCGTCATTGATGAATTCGACCTCCTCATATAATTCAACGAATTCAAGTCGATGCTCGATGTCACCTAATCTTTTAAGCGACTCCTTGCGGGCTTCGACTAATCGTGCTTCTATTGCCTGTTCTACTGTTTCAATCTGGGATTTCATTCACAGATAGATTACAGGTTTCGAACGGCTTCTTTGAATTTCCTACCTCGGTCTTCGTAGTCTTCGAACAGGTCAAAACTGGCACAGGCAGGACTAAAGAGGACCGTATCTCCTTTCTCGCCTTGCTTGTAAGCGTTGTACACTGCATCTCTCATATTATCTGTCTCGATAATAGTATCAACGACTCCTTCGAACGCTTCTCGGATTTTAGCATTGTCTTTTCCAAGACAGATAATTGCCCTGACCTTGCCTTTTGCAAGCTCTTTTAGTTGCTCATAGTCATTGCCTTTGTCCACACCACCAGCGATCCAAACGACTGGCTCCGCCGTGCTTTCGAGTGCGTACCAACATGAATTGACATTCGTCGCTTTTGAATCGTTGATGAAGCGCATTCCATAAACGCTATTGACCAATTCAAGGCGATGTTCGATGTTTTGAAAATCGGAAAGGCATTCACGAATGACTTCCTTTCTGACCTCCAGAATTCTGGCTGCAATTCCGGAAGCCATAGAGTTGTGCAGGTTGTGTTTTCCCTGCAGTGCTAACTGTTGTATTGTCATAGTAAAGGGGTTGTTATTAAGGTTGATGTTTAATTGATTAAAGTCTTTGAAGGCTCCTTCGCCTTCTATTTTGTTTTCGATGGAAATGGGAATTCTCTTGCCTTTGCTCTCGATCAAATCAAGTACATGAGCGGTTTGAGCGTCATCCTGGTTATAGATAAACCAGTCCTCGTCGGTTTGATTTTGAGCAATCCGGATCTTAGACTTCGCATATTTCAACATCGAGTTGTCATAGCGATCTAAGTGATCTTCGGTGATATTGAGAAGGATGGCGATATCGCACTTGAAGTCGTACATGCCATCGAGCTGAAAACTACTCACCTCCAGAACCACCCAATCGAACTCCTTTTCTTCAGCGATTAATCGCGCTAGGCTTTTTCCAATGTTCCCAGCTAATCCGACATTGATGCCTGCGCTCTTCAGAATATGGTAGGTAAGTGAAGCCGTAGTCGTTTTCCCATTGGTTCCAGTAATCCCAATGAACTTGGCCTTACTGTATCTCCCGGCAAATTCGATTTCACTTATTACATCAATGTCCTCTTCTCTCAATTGCTGAATCAATGAAATGTCATCGGGAATTCCCGGACTTTTTACAACCAAATCAGCAGTGAGAATCGACTCAATTGAATGCCCATTCTCTTCGAATTCTATATCATGATTTAAAAGAACGTCTCTGTATTCCTCTCTTATCTTCCCTCGATCACTCACGAATACATCCCATCTCTCTTTCTGACCTAACAGCGCTGCTCCCACACCACTTTCTCCGGCTCCAAGTACTACTAGGCGCTCCACTATCGAAGCTTTAGCGTTACTATGCTCAACACAGCGAGCATTATTCCTACAATCCAGAATCTGGAAACAATCTTGCTTTCATGCAATCCTTTCTTCTGATAATGATGATGGAGCGGTGCCATCAGAAAAATCCGTTTCCCCACTCCTGTTCGTTTCTTGCTGTATTTGAAAAAGCCCACCTGCAGGACAACAGAGAGGTTTTCAATGAGGAAGACACCACAGAATATTGGAATGAGGAGCTCTTTCTTGATCGCCAAGGCGAACACCGCGATGATGCCACCAATAGCCAAACTACCCGTGTCTCCCATGAACACTTGAGCTGGGAATGAGTTGTACCAGAGGAATCCGATGCAGGCCCCAATAAATGCTCCCATGTAGACCACCAGCTCTTCCGAATTTGGGATGAACATGATGTTGAGGTAGTCCGCAAACACCAGGTTTGAAGACAGGTAAGCGAAAATTGCGAGGGTAAGACCAATGATGGCAGATGTTCCTCCTGCCAAGCCGTCCAGGCCATCGGTCATGTTAGCTCCGTTTGAAACCGAGGTGACAATAATGACGACCAGAAGAATGTAAATGATCCATGCATACCCTGCTACGGTTTCACCTAACCAATCGACAATCCAGCGGTAGTCAAATTCGTTGTGCTTTACGAATGGAATGGTCGTCTTTGTAACATTGGTTTCTTCCCACATAATGCGGTCTTCAACCGCCCCATTCTCTCGAACGATTTCTTCGGTGACGACATTCCCAGCCTCGTCATAGGTCTTGTGCTTTATAGTTATGTCACCATTGAAATACAAAATGGTCCCAGCGATTATTCCAATTCCAACTTGCCCGACGATCTTGAACTTTCCGGCCAATCCAGCTTTGTTCTTCTTAAACACTTTGATGTAATCATCAGCGAATCCGATAAGGCCTAACCCAACGGTTACAATGAGCATTAACCATATGTATGTGTTCTCGAGCTTGGCAAAAAGGACCGTAGGAATTATGATGGCTGAGAGAATAAGAATCCCCCCCATGGTTGGTGTTCCTTGCTTCTCTAATTGACCTTCCAAGCCAAGATCTCTGACCGTTTCTCCAACCTGCATCTTCCGTAGCAGGTTAATGATTCGCTTACCGAATAACAGGCTAATGACCAAGGAGGTGATTGTGGCCATTGCAGTTCGAAACGTAATGAAGTCGAAGACACCCGCTCCGGGAACGTCTAATTCATTGAGATATGAGAATAGATAGTATAGCATTATCCAACCAGGTTTAGCATTTCGGTGAGAACTAGCATATCGTCAAAACCTATCCTTTCCCCCTTTATCTCCTGATAATCCTCGTGACCCTTCCCAGCAACCAGAATGATGTCGCCGGACTCAGCCATGGACACAGCAGTTTTGATCGCTTCTTTTCTATCTGTTATTGCCAGTGTTTTTTTGATGTTCGTTTTACCCACCCCTACTTTCATCTCTTCGATTATGGTGTTCGGGTCTTCACTTCTTGGGTTGTCGCTCGTCAGGATTACCTGATCACTCAGTTCCGACGCTATCCTGGCCATTTCAGGTCGTTTGGCCTTGTCCCGATCTCCGCCACACCCGACAACACAATACACCCGTTCATTTCCGTCTCGGATATCGTTTATTGTATTCAGAACATTTTGAAGCGCGTCTGGCGTATGCGCATAGTCAACGATCCCTACAATGCCGCTTTCTGATCGGACATATTGAAAACGTCCGCTTGGGGGATTAATGTTAGACATCATCGTCAATACCTCCATCTGGTCTTCTCCCAAAAGCACTGCTGTACCATAAGCAGCAAGGAGGTTATAGGCATTGAATTTACCAATCAGCTTTGTCCACACCTCTTTCTCATCAATGATGAGATTGAGTCCTTGAAAATGGTTTTCGAGGATGCGAGCTTTGAATTGTGCTACGCTTTGAAGTGCAAAATCATGGATTTTAGACTTGGTGTTTTGAACCATGATTTCCCCGTGAACATCGTCCATGTTTATCAAGGAAAAAGCAGTCGATGTGAGCCGATCAAAAAATGCCTTCTTGGCTTTGATGTAATTGTCAAACGATCCGTGATAGTCCAAGTGATCGTGTGTGATATTCGTAAATAGACCTCCTTTAAATGTGAGTCCTGCGATCCGCTTTTGATCAACCGCATGCGAACTCACTTCCATAAAGCAGAACTGACAACCTTCCTCAACCATTTGAGCAAGCAATTTATTCAGTCGAACAGGGTCTGGAGTCGTGTGCGTGGCTTCTACATCCCGATTGCCAATCTTATTGACTACCGTGCTCAGCATTCCGTTCTTGTATCCTAATGCCTTGAATAATTGAAAGAGCAGTGTTACCACCGTAGTCTTTCCATTGGTTCCGGTGACTCCGACTAACTGGATTTTTGATGACGGATCGTCGAAAAGATTGGAAGCGATTATTCCCAAAGCCTCCGAAGAATCCTTGACCTTCACATAGGTGACATCTTCCTTCAGATTATCTGGAAGCTCTTCACAAACAACAATCTTTGACCCGAGTTGAATCGCATTGTCGATGTAGAGGTGACCGTCGGTTTGGGTTCCACGAACCGCGACAAAAACGCTTAGTTTTTCTGCTTGTCTGCTATCAAAACAAACATGCTCAACCGCCAAGTTGGTATTTCCAATCACCTCCTCGAGGCTAACCTTATACAATATGTCTTTTAGCAGCTTCATGACATTTCTAGTGTGATGTTCTGGCCGCGTATAATTCGTTCTCCAGGAGCAATGGATTGTTCTTTAATGACCCCTCTTCCCTTCATTCGAACTTTAAGTCCAGAATTTTCGAGAATAAAAACGGCATCCTGCACTGACATTCCAATGACATTCGGAACCAGATTCTCCACGATGGCTCTTCGCCCCATTCTCACTTTATCATGACCCGTCTGGGTAACAACCCATTTCTCCTCTGGGTTATCAGAGCTTACTGGTACATGCAACTCTTCAAACACCCTTGTGAGATCGCGCTGAGATCCATTCTTACTTACTGGAACTTTAGTGAGAGAGGTGATGGCACCCTGCTCTTGTAGTTCATCGTGAATCTTGATGCTGGTTGCATAGACTTTATCAGCTATCTCTTCGAATATTGGTGCTGCTACATGGCTTGCATAGTACACAGCTCGGTTTGGCGCATTCACAACAACGATGCAGCTGTACTTAGGATTGTCCGCCGGGAAGTATCCAGCAAACGAGGCTTGATAGCTGATCTTCTTTCCATAACCTTCGCTTGATTTTGCAATCCTCGCAGTTCCAGTTTTACCCGCAATCTGATAGTTAGAGCTCTTTAAGTTTTTTGCCGTGCCAATATTCACGACCGCTTTCATCAACTCCTGCGCTTTTTTTGCAGTCTCAATCGAGCACACTTGCTTACTAATTACTTGTGGCTCAAATTCTTTGACAACCGAGCTCTTATTAGTTACTCGACGAACGAATTGTGGCTTCATCATCTTACCATCATTGGCAATTGCGTTGTAGAATGTCAAAATCTGTAACGGTGTCATTTTGACCTCGTAGCCAATGCTTGACCACAAGTACGAGATCAACGACCAACTTTTATTAGATGGATCTTTGATGAGTGGGTCACCTTCTCCAGCGATCTCAATACCAATGGGTTCACCAAGATTCATCTTTCGAAGACCCTTGATAAATTTCGCTGGCTCGTTCGCATAATGTCTTTCAATCAACCTCATCAAACCGATGTTAGAAGAGTAAGCGAACGTCTCTTTCACGGAAATTTTCCCATAACCGCCCTCTTTTGAGTCACGCATAGTTTCACCGTGAAACTCTGCCTTCCCATTTCCAGCATCAACACTATCCTTAAGCTCAATGAAGCCATCTTCAAGCGCTACAACCAGCGAGGGAAGTTTAAAAGTGGATCCAGGTTCGGCGCTCTCCCCAATCGCATAATTGTAGTATTCCCAATAATCGCCATCGTCATCACGACTGAGGTTGGCAATCGCTTTGATCGCACCGGTTTCGACTTCCATAAGAATTACACAGCCGTGATGGGCATCATGCCGCTCTAATTGTTTTAGAAGCGCGTTTTCGGCCACATCCTGAATATTCAAATTGACCGTCGTATGAATGTCGTAGCCATCCATTGGCTCGATCTCATTCTCATCGTTGATCGGCATCCACAATCCGCCAGAGATTTTTTGCATGAGTCTTTTTCCAGAAACACCTGCTAATTCCGCCGAATAAGCTCCTTCCAATCCCACCGGAGTGACTCCTTCTCTGTCATAGCCGATTGTTCGGGCAGCTAACATCCTGAAAGGCTTCTCTCGCTTGTTTTGTTGTAACACGATGAGTCCGCCTTGGTATTTGCCCAGATTAAAAATTGGAAACTCGCGAAGAGCCTTCATCTGACCATACTTGACTCGTCTTTTGATCAAATGGTAACGGCTTCCATTTTGACGGGCAGTAACAAGCTCTCTTTTCCACTCAACGGCACTTTGCTCCTTGAAAAGACCGGCAAGACATATGGACAATGAATCAATTTCTGAATTGAACACCTCATTCTTTAGTCCATCGGCATTGAGATCCATTCTCACCTCATAAATCGGAACTGAAGTGGCCATCATGCTCCCGTCATCACTGTATATATTTCCTCGAACCGCCTCAATATCTCGGTAGACCGTTGTCAGGTTTTCTGCTTTCTCTCGCCAGTAATCACCTTCGACAACTTGGATTAAAACGGCTTTAACCATGACGGCAAGCCCGAAGAGAAGAATGGCCGAGAAGACCACTAACGATCTAATCATAAACTCTCTGTTCTTCTCTTCAGCCATCAATTAATGGATTCAAATTCTTCGACTTCAACTACGAGCTTCTTGGGTGGCTCAAATGATTCATTCAGCCCCAAGTTTCGATCATCAATGATTTTGATGAGCTCAGATTCGATGATGGTGTTGTTGAGTTCGCTCTTGATGCTTATTTGTTCAGAGCGTAATTCTTTGATCTCCTGCTCCATCTTATTGATCGTGCGAACTGAGGATTCGGCCATGTAACCATTGGCGATATAGATGAGTGCGAGAAAAGCAAGGAAAAGGAGATAAGGAAGGTGCTTGACAACAGAGTCCTGAGTCAGGATGTTCCCAGTTAGCAACGCTGTTACTGGATTTTCTTTTTGCTTTTTGCTTGTCTCTTGTTTAGCCATTTATGACTTCTGCGCTATTCTCATTTTGGCACTTCGTGCTCTCGGGTTTTGTTCAATTTCTTCGGGTGTTGGTTTTACAACCTTTCCTAATGGATTAAAAGACCTTAGCACATTTCCGTACAGATCCTTTTCCTGATTGTCATCCAAATTCCCTGATCGGAAAAAATGCTTGACGAGGCGATCCTCAAGTGAGTGATAGCTGATGATGACTACGCGGCCTCCAGTCCTCACTACATCTGGTAGAGCAACTAGTAATTCTTCCAAAGCGCCTAACTCATCATTGACCTCGATTCGAATCGCTTGGAAAATTTTGGTCAATTCAGATTTGAATTTGTGCTGCGGAACGCAACTCTCAACGACCTTACTTAAATCGTCCGTGGTAGCAACCACGCCCTCACTCCTTGCCTTCAGAATCCGTCTCGCAATTTTTGGAGCGAAAGAAGTTTCGCCATAGCGACGAAATATTCGAATCAAATCATCGAGCTCGTACTCGTTGACCACCTGTTTTGCATCTAGTGACTGATTTCGATTCATTCTCATATCCAGATCAGACTTGAACCGAAATGAAAATCCTCGATCCGAGGAATCAAAATGATGACCGGATACGCCAAGATCAGCAATTAAGCCATCCACTTTATCCACTCCAGCGACCTTCAAGAAATTTTTAATGAATCTGAAGTTCGCCTCGAACAACTGGAATCTGGAATCCTGGAGAATTCTGGGAATCACATCCTGATCCTGATCAAAAGCCAGTAATCTTCCTCGATCACCCAGTTCCTGGAGAAGCACATTACTGTGACCACCTCCACCAAATGTCACATCGACATAGACCCCTTTTGGGTCAACATCTAATGCTTCAACACCCTGATGTAAAAGAACGGTTGTGTGATATTCCATCACTCTTCAATCTCAGGATCTACATCTCCCATCACATCCTCTGCGAGGCTTGCGAATTCATTTTCATCCTGAGTCATTACCTTATCGTAGCGCTTTTTAGCCCATACTTCAATCCGATCCGCATAGGCGAACAGAATCAACTCTTTGTCTAAACCTCCATGACCCATCAATGACTTCGGTATCAGAATTCTTCCGTTCGAGTCGAGTGATACAGGCGTTGCTCCATTATGGAACTGGCGGTAGAATGCACGATTCTTCGCCACGAACAAATTCAACTTCCTAAGTCTGGATGTAATTCTTTCCCAAGCCGTATTTGGATACAACACTAAACAGCCCTCAAACCCTCTATTCATGACGAACTGCTCGTTCGACTCTGGGTCGAGTTGCTTCCTTAATCCGGATGGGACTAAGAACCTAGACTTACTATCAAGTCGGCATTCAAATTCTCCTAGAAAGCTGGTCATTACTTGGGTTGATCCATTAACTGGGTAAAAGTAGCCGAATTATCCCACAATTTGCCACTTCTAACCACATTGTTGAAAATTAATGATTTAGACTATACAATAACGACCTCTAAGCCATATATATTGTGGGTTACAGCAAGTGGGAAAAAGTGTTAGTATGTGGTTCTTACTGGGAGAGTTTATCCACACCATTTCAACAGTCGGATGTTTACACGGCAGATTGACTTGTGAATCCCAAGAATCTATTTTTCTATTTTTGAATTCCCGCAACGGGCGATAGGCAGATGCAGATAGAGATAAAAGAAGAAGGCGGATTCCGCTACATAGAACAAGGCGAAGGAGAACCAATAGTCGTTCTACACGGTTTGTTTGGTGCTCTCAGTAATTTCAGAGATGTGTTCGGTTCTTTCTCAAAGAAGTTTAAAGTGATCATTCCGATCATGCCGCTTTACACCATGCCAATCATTGACACCAACGTCAAAAACCTAAGCCGGTTCCTCGCTGACTTCATGGATTTCAAGAAAATTGAAAAGGCGCACTTGCTAGGTAATTCGCTAGGTGGGCACGTTGCATTGATTTATGCTTCAAAATATTTAGGGCGCGTTAAATCGATGATCCTGACAGGAAGCAGCGGCCTTTATGAAAACACACTTGGCGGGTCATTTCCAAAGCGCGGAAACTATGACTACGTAAAAGAAAAGGTTGCTGTCACTTTCTACGATCCCAAGCATGCGACCACTGAATTGGTTGATGAGTGTTTTGACATCGTCAATGACAAAGGAAAGACCGTCCGAATTATTTCACTAGCCAAGTCCGCCATTCGACACAACATGGCTGAGGAATTACCTAAAATGGATATTCCTTTTTGCTTAATTTGGGGAAAGAACGACACCATCACACCTCCGGATGTCGCCGAAGAATTTCAAGAGCTTCTTCCCAATGCGGACCTCATGTGGATTGATCGATGCGGTCATGCCCCAATGATGGAGCACCCAAAAGAGTTCAATGAATTGCTCGGTAAGTGGCTTGAAGAGCAATTTCCATCCGCCGCCTGATGCAGATCAAAAAGTCCGAGTTTGAAACCAGCTCTGCTAAGGTTTCACAATGTCCAGAAACGGACCTCCCTGAATTCGCATTTATTGGCCGTTCCAACGTTGGAAAATCCAGCTTGCTAAACATGATCATGCAACGCAAAGGCTTAGCAAAGACCGCTGCGACCCCTGGAAAAACAAGATTGATCAATCACTTCAAAGTAAACGACGAACTATATTTTGTTGATTTACCCGGCTACGGATATGCCAAAGTCGCAAAGACGGAACGCGCCGCCTTCATGAAGATGATTTACAGCTATTTTGAAAAGCGTGAAAACATGCTCAACGCCTTTGTATTGGTGGACTCAAGGCACGAAGCGCAGAAATCGGACATTGAGTTTATGAATTGGCTGGGTCAACACGGCATCCCTTTTAGTGTTGTAATGACTAAAATTGATAAACTATCGAGCTCGGATCTCAACAAGTCAAAATTGACTTATCAGAAAAAAATGAAGGAAAATTGGGACACTCTTCCACCCTTCTTTTATACATCGAGCTCAAACCGGCACGGAAGGGATGAATTACTCACCTATATCGATTATTGTCTTGGCCTCCAAAAGGAAGGCTAGATACCACCTCCTTCGTTCCATTCTCCTTCTCATCCTTACGCCTTCCTTGACTCAATGTCAATCTCCGTCCAAATCTGAATCGACCATGGCTGAACACAAGTACACCAATGCGCTTATCAATGAAACGAGCCCCTACTTACTGCAGCATGCCCATAATCCTGTTGATTGGCTTCCTTGGGGAGATGAAGCGCTCGCAAAAGCAGAAAAAGAGAATAAACCGCTCCTGATCAGTATTGGATACAGCGCATGTCACTGGTGTCATGTAATGGAGCACGAGAGTTTCGAGGATATCTCTGTCGCCGAAATAATGAATCGCGACTTTGTCTGTATTAAGGTGGATCGTGAAGAACGCCCAGACGTAGATCAAGTGTACATGGACGCAGTTCAACTCATGAGCGGCCGTGGTGGATGGCCTTTAAACTGTTTCGCAACTCCCGATGGCCGACCATTTTTTGGCGGTACATATTTCCCAAAAGATCAGTGGCTTTCAGTCCTCGACCAAATTAAAAATGCCTACACGAATAATCATGCACAGATTGAAGAATATGCCGACAAGCTGACAACGGGTCTCAAAACAATGGATGAAGTCCCTCTGGTTGAAATTCCTGAATCTTTCAAGAAGGAAGAACTCGATGAACTTGTGACTAAATGGAAGGAACGCCTTGACAATAAAGAAGGTGGAGCAAAGGGTGCTCCTAAATTTCCTATCCCAAACAACTATTTATTTCTGCTCAATTTCGCTCATCTCAACGATGATTCTGAATTGATGAACCAGGTCTATCTCACGCTCGATAAGATGCATCGTGGAGGTATCAATGATCAACTTGGCGGAGGGTTTGCACGATACTCTACAGATGCTCATTGGAAGGTGCCACACTTTGAGAAGATGCTCTATGATAACGCCCAAATGCTCAGCCTGTATTCCGAGGCCTATCGCCTTTCAAAAACCCCAGAATACCGGAGAGTCATTCTAGAAACAGCAGAGTTTATCGAGCGAGAACTAACCTCGCCTGAATTTGCCTTTTATTCAGCCTTGGATGCAGATAGCGAAGGGGAAGAAGGCAAGTTTTACATCTGGTCAAAAGATGATATCAAAGGCGTAGCCGGAGATAATTTTGATGTGGTCAGTGAATTCTTTCACATTGATTCAAAAGGTTATTGGGAACATGATAATTACATCTTATACAGGAATGACAAGGCCAATAAAATCGCCGAAAAAGCAGGTCTCAATGAAGAGGAATTGAACGACAAGATTGACGATTTCAAACGTGACCTCATGTCCTTGCGAGACGAACGAATTCGGCCAGGGCTAGACGACAAATCGCTCACAAGCTGGAATGCGATGTGCGTGAAAGGCTTGTGCGATGCATACATCGCAACTGGAGAGGAAAAGCTTCTTGACTTAGCGAAAAAGAATTGCTCATTCCTACTCAACAAACAACTGAAAACAGACGGAACGCTCTGGCACAGTTACAAAGACGGCCGTTCAACCATCAACGCCTACTTGGAAGATTATGCCTTTATGATCGATGCATTGATCCGAATGTACGAAGCAAGCCTCGATGAATCGTACATCATTGCCGCACGGAAACTAACGATTCAGGTACAGGAAGAATTTGAACAGGCGTCATCCGGTCTTTTCTATTTTAAATCCAAGAAGGATAAAGAATTAGTCGCTAAAAAATTGGAGACAACTGATGGCGTCATTCCCGCTTCAAATTCAGTGATGGCTTCAAATTTTTTCAAGCTTGGTCTTTTGTTTGGAAACGAAACTTGGATCGGAATTAGCAAGCAAATGCTGGCTTCAATATCCGAGAACTTTCTCCGTTATCCTCAAGGCTATAGTCAATGGTTACTGCTCCACCAATCAATGTCCCGCTCATATTATGAAGTAGCCATAGTCGGAGAAGACTGTGAACAAAAAAGAAAGGAATTGACCGCTTCATTCATTCCTAATGTGGTGATTTGTGGAGGAAAGAACGAAGGAAGCTTACCCATTCTTGAAAACCGAAAAGTTGAGTCGAAGACACTTATATATGTATGTCAGAATGGTGCATGTCAAATGCCTACTGAAGACGTGTCTGCTGCTCTGGACTTGCTTAAATTTTAGTCCTATTCAAGCACAGTTCATCGTTCCGGGTGAACTAATACAGGAGTCTCTTCCCACTTTCAATGAGGATTCAATTGCGAAAAGAGGAATCCGATCGATTACGCTTAGAATGCTCCGAAAGCCATCCATGAAACCTATCTACGATGATGGGAAGAGAACCAGATATCGATTCAATGAGAAAGGCCAAGTAACCGAATTCAAGAAAATTTACCCTGGCAAATACGGAGTGCTTGACACTTCAATTGTGAGGTGTGAGTTCGAACAGCACGGTCCCGTTAGACTCCTAGAACGAGTAGTTTCTTACCGCCGACTAACGTCCTACAGCTACCCTGAGGATGACGTCGTCCACCTTGAGATAAAAGTCAAGAGAGGTAATTCACCTTGGCAGGTGATCAGAAGAGAAGAATTGGTCACCCAAGAGGATCACAATTCTCGAGGAATGAACAAACGGATTACCCGTGGTGGGATTGGTGAAAAAGCCTACCAGAAAACCGACGAACACTACGACGGTTTTGGACGGATTACATCCAGAGAAATCTGGAACGGCAACCGATCTCAAAGCATTGAAACATGGGTTTGGCAGGATGATAAAATCAAAGGATATTTTAAGAATGACCTTCTTGAGAATCGTCAATCATCGATTGAATATAACATTGACGCTCCTAGACAGGAAGAGGGCAAATGGTGCATTGAGGAATGCAGAGAATGGTCGATTGTTCATCATAAAAACGGGTTGCCAAAAGGGTGGATTTTCATGAATCCGAAAACCGAGAATATGGAAATCTGGGAATTTGACTACGACTTCTTCGACACCGCAAACCGATAATTCACTATTGGATCACCACCGCGGTGCATTCGCTCTCTTCGATAATTACTTTTCCTTGTTGTATAGTATCGCCAACTCCGGCATCCGGGCGATAGATGGCAGCAAATCTTATTGTGTCAGGATAAAGCTGATCGATCTCCAACACCTCACAACCGGAAGTACAACTAAACACTTCGAACGGGCATTTCAAGTCAAAGAACCCGACGTACTCGCTATCCCAGTAGATGTCAATCCGATGATCATTCTCAACATGAAGGCGATTGTAAAAATGAACTTGGCCCGGATAAATACACGTTCCATCTTCGCGATCCGCTCGTTCATCATAATTCAAGGCTCGGCGGTCGGTGCAGCCCGAAAAATAGCACGAGCCGTCGTCTTTCGTAGCATTCTGGTTGTAGTTGCTTGCCGTGTGATTTGTACATCCTGGCTCTAAACAACCTTGCATTATGACAGCGCCTAAAAGAGCGATGATCAAAAACCTCATAGCTTAGGTTTAGGGGTTGTAGTATAAACTTCTTTCAAGTATTCGGGATGAAAATAAGCGACATCTTCAAAATCTTGGTTGCCATATGCGATTTCGCTTAGCATGCACATGAAACTCGCAGAAGGATGGACCTCATCAACAAAGTAGGCAGAACCCACATTCACAATGTCTTTAAATTTCGATGAGCCGTTTCCGAAAAAAATTACAGGATCGGCAGCGAGTAGATCGCTAAAAGAAGTCGTGTCGAGAATCAGAGCTCGGGGTGGTAAAAGCTCCTTTAATCCGAAATCATAAGTCGCGGTAAATACCTCCATCCGTCTCGCATCCAACATGGGATTCATATGCGCATCCTTAAGATAGTCAAGCTCCTTCCTCACACTTGGATGAAAGCACATCGCCTGAAGCGTTGAAATGCCGATTAGAGGTTTATTCAGAGAGTAAGCAAGTCCTTTTGCCAAGCTGATTCCAATTCTCAAACCGGTATAACTTCCTGGTCCTTTACTCACGGAAATGGCATCTAGGGCTTGAGGTTTAATACCATTCTTTTCGATAATCTGCGCGCAATAAGACGCAAGATTTTCAGCATGGGTATAGCCATCATCAACTTCGAGGACATCGATGCATTCACCATCACGCCCAAGGGCCACGGAACACATGGTCGTAGCAGATTCTATGTTCAGAATTAGACCCATGAACTGCGAATGTCAAGAAATGAAATGAATGATTGTTACTCCGAACCTATCCCAAGTGGTCTACCCATGTAGAAGTCGAGGATCTTGACTTTAAAGAGGTAGTCGTATTTCGAACGTATGACTTGGGTTTTGGCGATCTCTAAATTAGACTTGCTGTTATTGAAATCTACCACGTTGCTCGCTCCCGCCTCGAATCGTTTTTCAGCGAACTCAAATGCTTTCTCGGCCGAATTCACCGCAGTAACATTCGCCTCGAGGAGATCTCTCGCCGCCTTCGAGTCTGCGTGCGCGCTTTCAATTCGCTGTCTTAACCCTTGTTTCTCTTGCTCCAGCTGAATCTCCGCAATTGACCGCCCAATCTCAGTCTGTTTCACAGCGGTATTCACCCCGTTCCGATTGAATATAGGCACACTCAAGGTCAGACCAACAAACTGGTTAAAATTGTCGTTTAACTGGCTGCCAAACGAAACTGGCGTGGACACAAAATCATACGTTGGTTGGTAGACAATCACGCCATCTTGGGTGTACCCAATTTGTTGATCTCCTGTGTAATTTCCAAGCGAAGTGGTGCTCGCCAAGCCCGAGTAACCAGTACCAATTGAACCACTCAACGTAAGGGATGGATAATACCCACTCTTAGTTTGCTTCAATTGATGGTCCATTTGAGCCAACGACATCTGCGCTCTTTTGACTTCTGGCATCGATCCTTCTGCGTATCCATAGATCGTTCTGGTGTCTTCAACCACTTGGTTTTCGTCCAAGTCTGGCGCTGGCTTCTCCAGGGAAATTTCTTCATCTACTGGAATCAACATCATTTGTTTCAATTGAACAAGAGTGAGTATGTAATCATTTGTTCGCTGCGTCAGAGTTGCATTGTCTCGGCCAAGTTGTGCTTCAAGATCGTATTGTGCTCCTCGATCGATGGATCCAGCGTCGACTAGTGACGTTATTCGGGTCAGCTGCGCCGTTGTGATCTTGACTTGTTCTTCGGCAACACCAATCAATTCATCAGTTAGAATAACTTGAAGGTATGAAGAGGCGATAGCCAACGCCATATTATTCTTTTGAGTTTCGAGATCCCACTTGGAAGCCTCCATTCCGGCTTGTTGAGATCGAATGTTTTCTTGGTTTTGGAATCCGTTGAACAGTGTGATATTTGAACTCACACCAAATGAATTGCTTTGAACTCTAGTATTCGCAAACTGGTTCGTAAACGGATCAATTCTCTGTCCCCAATTGTAGTTGTGACTCGCAAATCCATTGAGGTTGGGCAACGCATCAGTGCGGGCATTTTTTAAGTCTAACTCCGCTGACTCCACTCCAAGCTCTGCCTGCTTAATTTGAAGGTTATTGGCCCATGCCGTTTCAATGCACTGCGCAAGTGAGTATGAAGTTTGGGCAACAGATGACGTCACGGAAAGCGACAATAGAAACAGCCATAATATCCTCATAAGGCAAATGTATTAACGTCGAGGCCATCGAAATTGAAAATGATACAAACGGCGAGAATCTTGGATAAATGAATCGAAGCCTATGACTCGGACTGGTTTTGATTCAATTTTCTGAAGAGGAGTATTCCCATCAAAAGAAGAAGAGCGTATGGAATTCCCATCAGATAAAGGATCCCTGCGTTGAGGCCTTCAGCAAGTTCGCTGCCGTTCCTTTGGCTCGACTCTACCACAGCGTTGCACATACTGCATTGTGCATTGGCATCAATCACAACAAGGGTCATAAACAAGCTCAGCAAGAGAATCCGTCTCAACATCATCACAAAATTATACTTCCTAAGCATAATAAGGTGAAATCATCAAGTAAACTACGACGCCTGTGATTGAGACATACAGCCATAGAGGAAATGTAATCCTGGCGATTCTTTTGTGTTTGTCGAATTTCTCGGTCAACGCCCGAGAGAAGGTGACCAGTACCAAGGGTACGATGGCGGCTGCGAGAACAATGTGGGTTAGTAAAATGACAAGGTAGACAGCTCGAATCACCCCTTCTCCACCATAAGATGTGCTCTCATGAGTGGTATGATAAATCACATAAGAGATGAGGAAAAGCGCGGTGAGAATGAAAGCCGATTTCATGGAGATTGAGTGCCATTTACGATCCTTCTTAATCCGAATAAAGTAATATCCGAGAATGAGCAGTACGCTGACTGTTGCATTGATTGATGCGTTCAGAGCTGGGAGGTATTCAAGAGCACCATTCGCGATCTCCATTTTTGGGGTCAAGTAGATGACGAATATTGCCAACACTAAAATTGTCGCAACCGCGTAGATCAGTTTATTCGTCACTATTCTCTGAATTTTCATCCTTCCACGAGAGGTGAGGTTCTTTCAATAGCATTTTAAGAGCATCCTGCATCTTCTTGTTCTCCTTGTAGATTCCAGAATTGAAATATTCTCGGATAATGCCATTCTGGTCGAGCATAACAAACTCCTCGGAAGGCAAATCGGTAATCGATGAAACCCTCCCGGTTTGGACAAAAAGATAGTCCAACCATGCATTAAGTTCTTCCTGGTTCGTGGGCATTAAGAAAGACCAATTGGTCATTTCGACGATGTACTTACTCGAATGATCGGCAAGTTCTTCCAGGCTCGTTCCAGTATCAATGCTTATGGTATAGAGAACCCATTGCTCATTATTTCCGAGGTCATTTAAGTAATTTGCCAAGGTTGCACCTTGCTTGTAACACTCTTCATCGCAAGGCCAATTGATCAAGTTGATAATGACTACTCGACCTCTCAAATCATCGGTACTCAAATGCTCACCATCCGAGCTTCGCAATGACAATAGTGGCACCGGGTTGTAAGTCGTGTCCCCTTCCTGAACTGAATATTCCCCGAAATAGCCCACCCGCTTCACCTTATGTTCTCCAAGCGAAAACAACATGTAGATAATGGATGGAAAGAGGAGAATGATTATGAGGTAGATTCCTTTTTTCATATTCAAAAAAAAAGGCCTTTGATTTCTGAAAGGCCCATTCAGTTCTTTTTAGGTCATCAAACCCAGCCCATCCATTCCTTCACATCGTGAATGAAGGTGGATTCAGTGAGAAGGATGAACAAGAGGTAAAGTATGAAAGTTGCATAGGGAATTAGGATGATGTTTCTCAACGACTTCCTTTCATCTCCCAAGTGCATAAAGACCATAACTATATAGCCGGCCTTAAGAATTGTCAGAATAATGAAGGTCGATTTTATTGTCAACCAACCCATGCCTTCGACATCGAATCCTGATTTACCCCAGATGATACCCATGCCTACTTCAATGATCGTGATCACAGAAAGCAATAGGGTTACCCAATAAATTTTCTTTCTGATTTTCTTACCCTCTTCTTCGCTGTGATGAGCGTCGAGTGAGTATTCGATAAGGTCGTCTCTTTCCATTGTGCTTTGATTATATCAGGTAGAAGAAGGTGAATACAAATACCCATACTAAGTCTACAAAGTGCCAGTACAGACCGACTTTCTCGACCATTTCGTAATGGCCTCTTTTATCATACCAACCTTGAATACATCTGATCAGGACGATCAAGTTCAGGAGCACTCCAGAAAAGACGTGTGAGCCGTGAAATCCTGTAATGAAGAAAAAGAAATTGGCGTAGAGCTGAGGCCCATATTCGTTTTGTTCAAGGTTCGCTCCATTAACCAAAGTATTATTCTCCTTGATGGCTGCAACAGTAGCTGGATCATCAATAACATCTCCGCTGTGGAGGTTGGTTAGGAATTCCTGATGTGTGTCGTGATCAACATCCAGTCGACCCATGGTTCCATCATCCAGAACATAAGCTCCATTTTCTGAGCCTGCGATAAACGTCGACCATTCCCAAGCCTGCGAACCGAGGAAGATTGCTCCTCCAACTACCGTGAGCCCAAGCCAAAAAATAACCTTCCTACGATCCATTCTGTGTCCTGCCTCAACAGCCAGCACCATGGTCACGGAACTGATGATCAAGACGAACGTCATGAACGCCACATAGAGCAGAGGCAAGTGAGCATGGGTAAACGGAAAGTGAAAAAATATCTCCTCCGTGATGGGCCAAATGTCTTCGAGATGATGTCTCTGAAACGCAAGTGCTGAAAGGAATCCTCCGAATGTAAGGGCATCTGAGATGAGGAAAAACCACATCATCATCTTGCCATAGCTTACGCTGAACGGAGATCTACCGCCTCCCCAGAGTACGGATTTATCAATTGCTTTTGAAGCTTCTCCTGCCATAGTAGGTCAATGGTTTATGGGTTGCAATGTTAACGAATAAAGACTAAAAAGAGCAGCAAGTAAATCCAAAGGATATCGAGAAAATGCCAATAGGTGGCGGCTACATCGATACCGATATGATTTTCAGCTGAATACTTTCCTAAAAGGCCTTTGATACTCGTAAATATCAAGGCTAAAATCCCTCCTCCCAGATGTGCCATATGCAACCCTGTGAGCACGTACAGAAAACTGCCTGCAGCGTTTGCTTCGCGTCCCGCGAAAAACACTCCCATCTCCACTAATTCGACCCATCCCTGAAACTGTGAATAGGCAAATACAAGTCCGAGCAGCAGCGTGACGAGCAGAGCGCTGTTTGACAACATCTGATTGTCCCGCTTGATTGCCCATTTTGCCAGGATGATCGTCAAACTACTGATAACAATAATGATCGTGCTGGTGTAAAAAGGCTGTGGAATATCAAAGTACAACCAGTTGCCCTCAGCTTGTCTTACGATGTACGCGCTGGTCAATCCAGCAAAGAGCATAATCATGCTCACGATTCCAACCCAAAGCATGGGTTTTGCCGTTTTTCTTTTGATATCTAATGCCTCTTCTGGGCTCATGTAGACGGCCATTATATCAAGTAAAGTAGTTGAACAACTGGTAGGTACACAAAGGATGCTAGCATCAAATTGAGTGCTGCCTTATCCGTTCCTTGTTGGTATAGCCTGATCGCATAAAACGCGAATCCCGCACCCATCATGGTCGTGGCAATGAGAACGAATGTGCTCATGGTCGTGAACATAATTGGAAACAAGCTGATCGGAATCAAAAACAGCGCATAAATAAGGATGTAGAATGCTGTCATTTTAGATTTTCCACTCGATGAAGGAAGTAGTCTAAATCCGGCCTTGGTATAATCGGAATCTGCTTTCCAAGCAATGGCCCAGAAATGAGGAAACTGCCAGATAAATTGAGTTGCAAATAGTAGCCCTGGGATCAGGCCAAATTCATTTGTTGCGGCGACGTATCCGAGCATCGGAGGAATGGCTCCTGGAAAAGCTCCGACAAATACAGCGATAGGGCCGACACGTTTAAGTGGAGTGTAGATTGCCACATAAAGAAACAACGCGAGAAGTCCGAGTATTCCACTCAGTGGATTAAGGCCAATCCAGAGTAAGGCAACTCCAAATACTCCGAGGATCGACGCTACCCAAAATGCCTCATTGACCTCCATCCTGCCGTCAGGAAGTGGACGATCACTTGTGCGATTCATGAGTTTATCCAAGTCCTTTTCGATAATTTGATTGAAGGCGTTGGAAGAACCGGTCACCATAAATCCGCCCAGAATCAGAATGAATATCTGAACCCAGTTTATGTAGGCCATGTCTAAAGCAAAGAAGTAGCCAGTTAGGGCACTCAAGACGACTAACCAAGCCAACCTCATCTTGGTCAGCTGAGCATAGTCTAAAACCTTGGATTTAACAGAGACAGATATCGATGCGGAACGGGCTCTCATTTCGTGCGGTGCAAATGTATTCAGTAACAATGAATATGATTTAGAATCGGTCTAAATTTGTGCCTTGGCTGGCATCTACATTCATATTCCCTTTTGCAAACAGGCTTGCACTTATTGCGACTTTCATTTTTCAACGTCACAACAATTAAGAAAACCACTCATTGAGGCGCTCAACAAAGAGATTCTGCTTCGAAAACATGAGGTCAACGAGCCCATCAAATCCATATACTTCGGTGGTGGTTCACCTTCCATATTAGATAAAGGTGAATTCGAATCCATTGCAAAAACCTTGGAGACATCTTTCGACCTTTCAGAACTTGAAGAATTCACTCTTGAATCTAATCCAGATGATCACAGTCTTGAAAAACTGAAGTTGTGGGAGGAGAACGGCGTGAACCGATTGAGCATCGGCATTCAGTCGTTCATTGATCGTGATCTCGAATTGATGAATCGCGCTCACTCGTCGAGTGAGGCATTGGCTTGTGTTCAAAATGCCCGAAATGCTGGATTCAAGAAATTGACTATTGATTTGATTTTTGGAATCCCTGGTCAATCGATGAACGAATGGCAGGACAATGTTGAGAAAGCTTTAGCACTTAACACAGAGCATTTGAGTGCGTACGCCCTGACCATTGAACCAAAAACCGCTCTAGCCCATCAAGTGGCGAAAGGATTGGTCATTGAGAAAAATGATGAAGAAGTAGAAGCTGAATATCGTTTTCTGCACGAAGCAATGGACAAGGCGGGGTTTGAACACTATGAAATTTCCAACTACGCCATCTCTGGATCCAGGGCGGTACACAATGCATCGTACTGGAGTGGTGAACCTTATTTGGGAATCGGGCCGGCTGCTCACTCATTTGACGGAAAGAAGACCAGGCGTTGGAATGTTTCGAATAATGCTTTGTATATCAAGGCGATTCGAGAAAATCAACATTTCTCAAGCGACGAAGTGTTAACCAAAAGAGAGCGGACGAATGAGCAGATCATGACCGGGTTGAGGACAATTGAAGGCATTCCCAAAACCCTTCTCTCCTTCTCTGAGATTAGGCTTCCCAATCATCTCATTGATGCCATTTCTCAAACGAAAGAACGAGTTAGCATCAAACCTGAAAATTGGATGATGGCGGATTCGATTATTCAAGAATTCTTCAAAGAATGAATACTTTCATTCGCGAAATGGAAAATCACGGCATCGACATATCAATTGCGTATCGAACGACTAAAGAAGCTGCCTCCGCTTGGTACGTGGAACCGATTAAAATAGAGCCCGTGCGTGGAGAGGGATTTGTCGGATCTGTCGCAGAAGGTGGTTCTGTGAATTTCCGCGACATCACTTTTAACCCGCATGGCAATGGCACACACACAGAGTGTGTTGGTCACATTGCTCCAGAGTGTTTTAGCGTCAATCAGCATCTGAAGCAATGGATGTTTAAGGCATTGGTCATCACTCTTGAACCAAAGCAGGTTGGAGAAGATTTAGTTCTGACACTTGAACAGTTTCAGACCGCGATTGGCAACGATCGACCTGAAGCGCTTGTTCTCAGAACGCTACCGAACGACGACTCTAAAGTAAACCGTCAATATTCGAATTCAAATCCTGCCTACATGGATGCTGCGGCTGCCCACTGGCTGAGAGTTATTGGCGTCGAGCATTTGTTGCTTGACCTGCCCTCTGTTGATCGAGAAGTCGATGGGGGCGAGCTTGCTGCGCATAAGGCATTTTGGAATTATCCTGAGAGCCCAAGAATGGAAGCCACAATTACCGAATTCATTTATGTTCCAAGCGAAGTGAATGATGGTGAATACCTTCTCAATCTTCAAGTCGCTCCATTTGAAAACGATGCGGCTCCTTCTCGTCCAGTGCTCTATCGTACTGCTGAATTCTCATAGAACGAAGAAAATGATCGAGAATTTTGGTTAATTGACTGGGAATCTTAATTTTATTCTCTTCTACTCTCTGAATTCGAAACAAAATTTGCCATGGCTCGATCATTAGACGAAACCGATCACAAGATTCTTAAGATTCTTCAAGAACATGGTCGGATATCAAACATCAACCTCAGTCGAGAGATAAATCTATCCCCAGCCCCAACCCTTGAGCGAGTAAGAAAGCTAGAGCGCTTGCGATTCATCGAAGGATATCACGCAGATGTCAGTCTGGGTAAAATGGGAATTACGATTAAAGCGCTTATTCAAATCACGCTCTTGCATCAGCAAGAAAACAACATCCATCGCTTCATCGAAGCCATCATGCAAATTCCTGAGGTTGTTGAGTGTCATCAAGTGACTGGGGATTATGACTATCACATAAAGGTCTACACATCAGATATCAGCGCCTTGGATAAATTGATCACCGATAGAATCAGTAAGATCCCAGAAGTGGGTACGATTAAGTCGCACATCATTCTGAACGAAATCAAGCAAAGTCGGGTCGTTCCATTTTTGAAGAACTAGTCGATTTGAACATTGAGGAGTATCGAGAATTCTGCATTTCTAAGCCCGGAGTAACTGAAGGAATGCCTTTTGGTCCTGATGTACTCGTATTCAAAGTCATGGGAAAAATGTTTGCCCTTTGTGGGCTGGAGCCATTCGTAAGTTTCAATGCCAAGTGCGATCCAGAAAGAGCTGCTGAGTTGCGCGAGCAATACGATGGGATCATTCCAGGATATCATATGAGTAAGGTTCATTGGAATACGATTTCAACGGATGGAAGCATCAGTGACAAACTCATGTATGAGCTCATCGACCATAGTTACGAATTGATCACTGCGGGCCTTTCCAAAAAGCTCCGTGAAGAGTTGAAAAATATTAATTGAATATCGTCAAGGGCCGAAGCTTCCGTTCTTACTTTGCTCCAAATTCCAAACGATGAAAGACATCCTGAAAACCATCGCGCGCTATTTTCTACGAGGAGTCATTTTCCTTGTTCCAACAGCGGCCACATTCTACGTCATTGCTCAGGCTTTCATCTATATTGATGGAATAATTCCATATGAAATTCCCGGGTTGGGCTTACTCACACTGCTTGGAGGAATCACGCTAGTTGGGGTGCTGGGATCAACGGTTCTCGCCCAGCCATTTGCTTACTGGGGAAACCAATTGCTTGAAGGCGCTCCCTTGGTGAAAACCATTTATACGGCCATCAAAGACTTGCTCTCCGCATTTGTCGGACAACAAAAGCGCTTTGATACGCCGGTTCTTGTAAAGATGTACGAGAAGGCAGAAGTCCAAAAACTTGGATTTATGACAAGCAAAGACCTCAGTGAACTTGGGTTGGGAGCTGATAAAGTGGCTGTTTATTTACCTCACAGCTATGCATTTTCTGGAAACCTCTTTGTCGTTCCTGCCGAGAACGTCACGGTCATCGATGCAAAGCCCTCCCAGGTCATGAAGTTCATCGTTTCAGGAGGAGTTACCAAGTTCAGCGACATGGTCGAGTGAGTTCGATTTTTGCGACATACCGATATCACTTTCTCCTACACGGAGTAATATTCCTCTGGGGATTCACTGGAATTCTAGGGAAAATAATAACCATTCCATCCTTCTCTATCGTTTGGTGGAGAATGTCAATCGCTCTAGTGGGTCTAATCATTTTCATGATCCTCACTCGGCGTCCATTCAGAACAACCACAAAAAAGGCGATGAGTTATTTGATCGTTGGAGCTATCACCGCTGCTCATTGGTTGTTTTTTTTTGAAGCCCTGAAAGTTTCGAATGTCAGCATCACCTTAACGACATTGGCATCCACGGCTCTCTTTGTTGCCTTGGTCGAACCCATCTTCTTCAAGCGTCGAATTATCCCCTATGAAATCGTACTTGGTCTGTGCACTCTCGGTGGGCTTGCCATCATATTTCAGGCCGAGTCGGACTACTCGCTCGGTGTAATTTATGCGCTCATCTCTGCCGTACTCGCCGCGATTTTTGGAACTGTGAATGGTGTCTTCGTAAAGCACGATCGCCCAACTCTGATTACTGCGTATGAAATGCTAGGAGGCGTAATCGCTCTTTCAATCTACTTTGCTGTGGTTGGTGGGTTCGGATCGTTTGAATTTCCTACTCAAATGGATTGGGTGTGGCTGCTCATCCTCGGGCTTGTTTGTACCAGTCTCGCCTTCGTAGTTAGCATCGAAGTACTCAAGGTTCTAAGTCCTTTCACGGCCAGTATGTCCATCAACATGGAGCCGATTTACGCCATCATTTTTGCCGTGATAATTTTCAAGGATGATGAATTTATGAGCCCGCTCTTCTATGTCGGTGCATTGGTAGTGATCGCCACAATCTTCGTCAATGGATTCTTGAAAATGCGCTGGAAGAATATTAGCGAATCATAACCGGACGAACGAGCTCTCTTCCTTGACTCGACACTTTCAACAAGTACATTCCTGAAGGAAGGTTTAGATCGAGATTGATAATTCCGTTGTTCGAGGACGCCATCTCTTGATGAACCAATCTGCCTGAAATGCCACTGAATTCTACTCGAACATTTTTATTCAAAAATTCAATGGGCAGTTCAATCGTAAACGAACCATCCGATGGGTTTGGATAAGTTCTAAAATCCTCGGCAGAAACCTTGTTGAGGCCTGCTGGATACACATCCATCTCCTTGCAAGTCACGCCGCACGGATTTCCATCAACGTACGTGGTCAAGCAAGCTTCGTATGTGCCGGGCACATTGTATGTATAGCTCGGATTGGCAAAAGTTGATGAATTCCCATCGCCAAATTCCCAGAGAACAGCATCATATGTTCCTTGAGTCGTATTTGTAAAAGAATAGACGTTGCTCTCATTAAAAGAGAATGTGAAATCGGTTTCACAGGTGTACTGCACAATTTGAACTTCCTGACAATACTCATCGAGACAAAATGGAATGAGGTTTCCGATTGTGAGGCATACATCGTACAAGCCGGGTTCATCATATGTGTGCTCCGTATCAAAACTGATTCCGGATCCGTCTCCATAATCCCAGAATTCGGTCAGAAAAGTTCCTCCAGAAGTGTTTGTGACTTCCAAGTCTAATTCCACGGCTTCGTAGTCAAAATCTGCATCACAACCCCCGCCGCCACCTCCACCAGTGGTTACCGTCAATTCCACACAGTATTCATCGTAACAAGTGAAGTTGAGCGAATCATAAACATAGAGGCAGACTTCGTACGTTCCGGCTAGGAAATAGGAGTAGCTCGGATTAAATTGTGTTGAAAAACCAAAGCCATCGCCAAAGTCCCACTCGACTGCATTAAAGCCTCCTGAAGACAAATTAGAAAGCGTGATGTCAAGGTTGTTGATCGTATAGGAAAAGTCCGCCTCGCAAGAATTTGAATCCACTGTTATTTGATAGCAGGTGCTATCACACAGCTCAGTGCTATCATAAAGACTCAGGCAAACTGTATATGTTCCAGCAGAAGAATATGAATGAATTGGGGCTGTATCGTTCGATATTGAACCATCTCCAAAATCCCAAACTAACGAGTCATAGGTTCCAAGGCTCCATAAGTAGAATTCTACATCCAAACCATCAGGAAACCAGTAGTAATCCGCATTGCAGGTGGCGTCGCCGATGTAAAGGGTATCACAGCTGTAGTCGAAGCACGTGAAAGAGATGGTGTCTTCGACCCATTGACATACTTCGTAGATGCCTGGACTTGAATAGGTGTAGATTGGGTCCTCAACATTTTGACTCCAATTTCCATCACCGTAGTCGTAGGCGATATAATTGTATGAGCCGCTTGAAGTACTGGTGAAATAGACAGTCAAGCTATCAATGCTGTCGTTGTATCCAGCAAAACACTGCGCATCCATTCGCATGGATGACAGACAACAAGCAAATAAAAGTGTGAGAGAAGTGATTCGTAGCATGTTCGAGTCTTTATCTGGATTTAAAACGACGTTGAGTTGCTTTAGGTTTGGTTAGAAGACAAAAATGATGATAAAGAATGCAATGAGATAAACGTTTTCCCAAATTGAACGAACGAGAGAAATTACATTTGCCAGCGATGGATGCCCACGACGAAAATCAATACTGCAATAGCCTAACTCGCTACGAGCGATTCTTAACTCGGCCAGTCAAAATTGGGAGTGTAGAAATTGGCGGAACCAATGAAATTCGACTGCAGTCCATGACGACGACAGATACAATGGCCACGGAAGCTACCGTCGAGCAGAGTGTTCGGATGATCGAGGCGGGCTGTGAGATTGTGAGAATCACGGCTCCCAGCAAAAAAGACGCTGAAAACCTTCGTTCAATTAGAGATGAACTAAGGGGTCGTGGTTTTGGAACACCCTTGGTCGCGGACATTCATTTTACTCCGAATGCAGCAGAAATTGCTGCCGGAATTGTAGAAAAGGTTCGAGTGAATCCTGGAAACTACGCTGACAAAAAGAAATTTGAGCACATCGAATACACAGATGCATCTTATCAGGATGAGTTAATCCGGATTCGAGAACGATTCACTCCACTTGTCTTGCTTTGCAAAGAGCATGGCACCGCAATGCGCATCGGAACCAACCACGGTTCTCTCAGCGATAGGATCTTGAGTCGATACGGCGATACTCCGCAGGGCATGGTGGAAAGTGCGATGGAATTTCTGCACATCTGCATTGATCACGACTTCCACGACATTGTTTTATCCATGAAGGCGAGCAACACCCAAGTCATGGTGCAAGCTTATCGTTTGCTCGTAAATCGAATGATGTCTGAAGGGATGAATTACCCTCTTCATCTTGGAGTCACGGAAGCAGGAGAAGGTGAAGACGGCAGAATTAAATCTGCAGTGGGAATCGGGACGCTACTAGAAGATGGCCTCGGCGACACGATCCGAGTCTCTCTGACGGAAGAACCTGAGTACGAAATACCCGTCGCTAAAATTCTTGCGGATCGATATAAAGACCGAGGGAATCATGAAGCGATTGCGTCTTCCGGCATCAATCCCATCAACCCATTTGAATACAATCGCCGGCTTTCCCATGAAGTCTTGAATGTCGGTGATCACAATGTTCCACGAATCATTCAAGACCTATCTGGTCTAGATGAAATTAGTCCGGCCAATCTTCATGCTGAGGGCTACAACTATTCTGTTCCACTTGACAAATGGAACCTCAGTGATCAAGCATGTGACTTTATTTATGTTGGTGAGAAAGGCTTGAACTTCGAAATTCCTGGCACGCTTGGGGTTATTCAAGAACATGAGTCATGGACGCACAAAGAGCGACATTATCCCATATTCGAAGGAATCTCCTATGTAGTGGCAACTGAAAAATCCGCTAAACTAAACTTCATTCGAACGGACCTAGAAAGTCTAGACATTCCGCTCATCGCTGAAATCAAAAATGATCCGACGGCAGTTCTTGTATTGACTACCAAAAATGGACATGGGATGGCCGAGCAAAGGGCAGCATTCTTTCGATTGATTGAAGAAGAGTGCGAAGTACCCGTCATCATTAAACGGGATTATGAAGATCTCGATGAGAATTCACTTCAGCTCTACGCTTCGACCGACCTAGGTGCGCTGTTGATTGATGGGCTGGGAGATGGAATTTGGATTGACGCAAATAAATGCGGAAGTCGCAAAATGATCAATTCCCTGTCTTTTGGAATCCTCCAAGCCACCCGGACTCGCATCAGCAAGACAGAATACATTTCATGTCCATCTTGTGGTCGAACTCTTTTTGACCTCCAAGAAACCACGGCCAAAATCAGGGAACGCACCTCACATCTGAAAGGTGTGAAAATTGGAATCATGGGCTGCATTGTCAATGGCCCAGGAGAAATGGCAGATGCCGACTACGGTTATGTTGGAACCGGTGTCGGAAAGATCACATTATACAAGGAGAAGGAAGTGGTGAAACGAAATGTTCCGGAAGTAGAAGCGGTTGATGAACTCATCGCTCTGATCAATGATCATGGCGACTGGATTGAACCTTAGAAACTCTCACTGAAAATGATTGGTAACAAAAGACATTATCTAATTGCTGGAGCAACCGGACTCGTTGGGCAAAAGGTCGTGGAGGAACTACTGAAGCATCCTGACACAGGAAAGGTAACCGCATTTACCCGTCGTGACATTGATTTGGACGACCAGAAATTTGCTCAAATCAAAATCGATTTTGAGGATCTAACCGAAAAAGACATCCCGATGAACGTTGATGCGGTCCTTTGTTGCATCGGCACCACAATGGCCATGGCCGGTGGAAAGGATGCTTTCAAGCGCGTTGATTTTGAATACGTGGTGAAGCTAGGCGTGTACGCCCAGCGTAGAAAGATTCCTCAGTATCATGTGGTAACGGCACGAGGTTCAAATCCCAATTCGAAAATCTTCTATAACAAAGTAAAAGGCAGGACAGAGCTCGAAATAAAGAAGCTGAGTAAAATCAAAAGCATCTATTTCTACCGCCCAAGTCTGCTGATGGGAAATCGAAAAGAATTCAGATACGCTGAATCTGTTGGCCGGTTTTTATTCAAGGTTTTCGCCATGATTATGCCTAAATCAATGCGGGGTATTTATGACGTTCAAGTAGCCAAAGCCATGGTACACCATGCCATGAACCCACAAAAAGGGATTCACACCATTTCAAATAAAGAAATGCACACCTTTTCAAGGTGAAAAAATCAGGAGCCATTACCTTAAAACACGGCCCTCGCTTTGGCGGGTTTCCGAGCTCTGTTGGTGGAGTAGTAATGATATTTTGCGTTTTCGGAGCATTTATAAATCTCAGCATTGGTGACATACCTACAGGTATCTTCTTCGCTGTTTGTGCCATTTTTTCTGCGGCTCTTTTTTTAGATTTCCGCGGTGTCAATATTGACTTCGAAAAGAAACAAATAAGACAATACCGTTCATTTCTCGGATTCAAGTCGGGTCGATGGGAATCACTCGAAGACTTTGATAAGGCCACACTAGTTTGGACGAGAATTCGTGGCCGGTCCACTGCAAGTATGCTGTCGGGTAGCCGGAGGGGAAGTACATCACCCTCTTATTTTGTATTGCTCGAAGGTGAGGATGGTATCATTCCGTTTGAGATTGGTGAATATTCAACCCACAAAGCAGCTCGAAAAATGTTGAAGGTGATGGCTTCGGGTGGAGGTTTTACGACCATTGATTCATACGCGGAACGACTTGACTCAGCTAAGAACCGTCGGGACGAATACGAAGGTCGGCGACGGAGATAAAATCAATTTCAATTTGAGCTTGCCTATGAGTTTCCGTATTTCGCATCATGTCTGAGCTCGATTCACCAATTGAATTTCTCAAAGGAGTTGGCCCCGCCAGGGCTGAGCTTCTCAGATCAGAATTAAACATTCGCACCTTTCGTGATTTACTTCACTACTATCCCTTCAGACACATCGACCGAAGCAAGTTCTACTCCATTCGAGAAATAGATCCAGACTCGGCTCTGGTTCAAGTGAAAGGAAAGTTTCTTCACTTGGATGCGATTGGAGCTAACCGAGCTACTAGAATGGTAGGTGCATTCCAAGATGAGCACGGTGAGCTAATGGAGGTTGTTTGGTTCAGGGGAATCACTTGGCTGAAAAAGTCCTTAAAAGAAAATGTGCCGTATGTCATCTTCGGGAAACCCGGATTGTACAAAGGGAAGATTCAAATGTCCCACCCTGAGGTCGAATCGATGGAAAGCTTTGATCGGCCTTTGAAAGGCAGGTTGGAAGGTGTTTACTCCACAACAGAGAAGCTAAAAGCCCGGAAAGTTGACAGCCGCACAATCCGAAAATTAGTAGAAGCCTTGATTCCAGCAGTCGAGCCGTTCATGAGCGAATCACTTCCGGAAACGTTGAGAAAGAAATATGATTTACTTAGCCGACGACATGCGCTGAAGTCGATTCACTTTCCAGCTACCACTGATGAACTGGCTCAAGCTCAAAAGACGTTGAAATTTGAAGAGCTATTCTACGTACAACTCCGCCTTATTCAAGTAAAAGCACAAAGAGACAAAACAATTAAGGGTAACGTTTTCAATCATGTGGGACATGCGTTCAACTCATTCTACAACGATCATTTGCCTTTTCCTCTTACTGGGGCGCAGAAACGAGTGATCAAGGAAGTCAGAAGAGATGTGGGGAGCGGACAACAAATGAACCGGCTTCTTCAAGGAGATGTAGGGAGTGGAAAAACCATCGTGGCCCTCTTGTGCGGACTCATCGCCATCGACAATGGATTTCAGGTGGCACTCATGGCTCCTACCGAGATTCTAGCTCAGCAACATTTTGAAACCATTTCTGAATTAGTCGAAAATCTGGAGGTCGAAGTTTCCATTCTTACCGGAAGCTCAAAAACAGCCTATCGGAAGGAATTGCACGAACGACTGGAAAATGGACAGATTAATATCTTAATAGGTACACATGCCTTGCTCGAGGATAAAGTGAAATTCAAGAATCTGGGTTTTGTCATTATAGATGAGCAGCATCGATTCGGAGTTGCACAACGATCCAGGCTTTGGAAGAAGAGTATCAATCCTCCTCATATTCTCGTCATGACGGCCACACCAATTCCTAGAACACTCGCCATGACCGTTTATGGCGACTTGGACGTCAGTGTTATTGATGAATTGCCTCCGGGCCGGAAACCGATTAAAACCGTGCATCGCCGTGACAAGGATAGACTGCAAGTTTTCGGTTTCATGAAAGATGAAATCAAAAAAGGCCGACAGGTATATATAGTTTATCCATTGATCGAAGAATCGCAGAAGCTGGATTACAAAGATTTGATGGATGGATATGAAAGTATTTGTCGCGCCTTCGCCCAACCAGAATACCAAGTTGCCATCGTCCATGGAAAAATGAAACCGGAAGACAAGGATTTTGAAATGAAACGTTTTGCCTCCGGCCAATGCCAAATTATGGTTGCTACAACCGTCATTGAGGTTGGCGTTAACGTGCCCAACGCCACCGTCATGATTATTGAGAGCGCAGAGAGGTTTGGTCTTTCTCAGCTTCACCAGTTAAGAGGAAGAGTTGGACGGGGAGCAGATCAAAGCTTCTGTATTCTCATGACCGGACATAAGCTCAGCAACGAAGGGCGGGTTCGGATGAAGACAATGGTCGAGACAAATGATGGGTTCGTAATATCAGAAGTTGATTTGAAGCTTCGCGGCCCGGGTGATATCATGGGAACGCAGCAGAGCGGAAGTTTAGGATTTCAGATCGCTGATATTCTGAAAGACACGGATCTTCTTGAGCTAGCCCGCAAAGAAGCATTTAGCATTATCGATGGTCGCTCTGAAATGTCCAAACAAGAACTCGATATTGTCCGAAATCGCCTCAAAATCGTGATGAAAAGATTGCCAAACTGGGCAAGAATCTCCTGATTCGTCATTATTTATGATTTTTTTTAGACTCCGCATAACTCCCCTCACTATTCGTCCCTAATTGCGATAAACATTAGGGTTTCTGTTGTTCATTTGAGGAAGAACGAATGGGGTATTCAAATAAATATAGTACTTGGTATTGCATAATACCTTTTTTAGCATATATATTTGCATAACCAATAATTGTAACACAGGTGTAACTTTTTTCAAACTTGACCGTCACACCTACAAATCAAGAAACTATGAAAACGACAACAATCACAATCGCAATGATCCTTTTCGGTTTTGGTTCTATGAACGCATTCGCCGAAGGAAAGGATACCAACACGTCAAAGTGTCCAAACTCTGACATGGGTAAATTAACTACCGTAGCATTAAACACGCTCGATATGGAAGTAAGCCAAATCGCAGACAGTTTGCTAGAATCATCTGAAAGCTCAGGGGTTGAGAACCAAAGAGATGAGGATATCAGTAAAGAGTTCGAAATGACAATGACTTCGATTCAAGCCGGTAAGGCAGCTGAAGGACTTAATGCAGAATTTGACGAGAACGCTAAGTGATTATTGAAATTGGTTATTATTTCGACATAGCCACAGCATATCGCAACAATGCGTGCTCGTCGGTCGCGCCCAAATTGCTACCCTTCCCATTGGCTTTTTGGACCATATTCGGCATTATTTTTTCCCACTCTTCTTTGGTATAATCAGATACCTCCTTATGTGCATGACATTTCCCACAATTAGCTACATACAGCTCTTTACCGCTAGCTAACTCAGACGGGGCTAACTCTGCAAATTCCTCACCTTCTTTCTCTACATCCGCTTTGCTAGGAGCAGCAACCTTATTTGCGCTACAAGCCGCAATAAATAGTACGATACTAATTATAGTCAGTGTTCTCATTTGATAGATGGTTATATCCAAATCTAGTCAAATCCAATTGCCATTTTACTCAATAACGACATATTTGAAGCAAATAGCTTTTCATGTCGTTTCGCATCAGACAAGGCACTCCAGAAGACATTCCCATCTTACACAAGTTCATCGTAGATCTAGCTACCTATGAAAAAGAACCGAACTCAGTAGCAAGTACACCCGACGATCTCTTAGATCACTTTTCTCAGAAACCCAAAAAATTTGATTTCATCGTTGGAGAGGTGGATGACCAAATTCAAGGTATAGCCATATTCTATGAAGCGTATTCAACTTGGCGCGGTCCATACATTCATTTGGAGGATTTGATCGTAGGTGAAACGTCCCGCGGAAAAGGGCTTGGAAAAGCCTTATTCCTTGAAGTTTCGGAAATTGCCCGACGAAGTGGATCAAAGAAACTTACTTGGGAGGTGCTCGACTGGAATAAACCCGCCGTTGATTTCTATCGTCACCTCGGTGCGGAAATTTCCAAGGAATGGTGGAACGGAACCCTTTACTTTGACTAGTATATGAAGGTCTACAAATTTGGGGGTGCATCCATTAAAGATGCCCAAGCAGTTCAGAATCTTAAATCCATTATTGATAGTGAATCTGGCCTTTGCATCATTGTTTCGGCAATGGGTAAAACAACCAACCACCTCGAAAAGGTAGTCGAGCTGTACCTAAATGAAGGGGATTGGCGCACAGCACTGAGTGGTGTTGTCGAGTTTCACCGCAGTGTACTCGGTGAATTAAATGCGAACGCTCAAGAATGCCTTGATACCATTGCGAAAATTGAGCACTACGCCATGACATTTCTTGAACAAGATGAAGACTCAGAAACTGATTTCATCTATGATCAAATTGTTTCCTTGGGTGAGATCTTGTCCACCAAAATCATAGAATCCTTTCTTAACTCCAAGGCATCAACCGTCAAGTGGTTGGATGCCAGAAAACTGATTCACACCAACAATAGCTACAAAAATGCGCGGGTAAATTGGGAAGTTACGCGAGAACAAATCACTGAAGCATTTACAGACGACAATGGCGTGTATTTGTCTCAAGGATTCGTAGGCGGCGGCGATCACAATCGAATGACCACATTGGGCCGTGAAGGTTCCGATTACTCAGCAGCCATTTTTGCGCATTGTTTAGATGCCGAGTCAGTGACGATATGGAAAGATGTTGCGGGCATGCTCAATGCGGATCCCAGCCATTTCAGCAATACCACTCTTTTGCCGAACATCTCCTATCGTGAAGCGGTTGAGCTAAGCTATTATGGAGCCAGCGTGATCCATCCAAAGACAATCAAACCGCTTGAAAACAAGCAAATCCCGCTCCAGGTAAAGAGCTTTTTGAACCCGGATGCTTCGGGAACCTTGATCAACCAAAACACGGCGGAAGATCGTAACATTCCGAGCTACATCTTTTCGAATGATCAAATCTTACTTTCCATTTCGAGCCGTGATTTTTCCTTCATCGTGGAAGAACATATCAGCGAGTTATTCGATGCATTTGCCAGACATGGTTTGAAGATTCAGACAATGCAAAACTCGGCCATCAGTTTCTCCGTTTCCCTAGCCAACGAAAAGGAGAAAATCGACCTGTTGATAAGAGAACTTGAGTCATCGTACAAAGTCCTTTATAATGATGGGCTGGAACTTCTGACTATTCGACATTACAATGAACCCATTGTATCGGAGTTGATCAAAGACCGAGAAATATTATTGGAACAGAAAACACGGCAGACAATGCGAGTTCTTATGCGCGCCCAAACCGCTGAATGATTTTATTGGCCATTACCTCGCTCAACTTGTAGTATGATTCAGGTGACAAGCCTGCACAGTGCGGACTGAGAATAACCCGATCATTGGATAGCAATTCGTTCAGTGCTGATGGAAGAGTGGAAAAATCCGGCATCTTGAGCCTCGCATTTTCGTATTCCAAAACATCCAGGCAGCAACCGCGGAGTTGTCCTTTCTGCAACCCAGTAATCAATGCATCGGTTTGAACGATTTTCCCTCTGGACGTATTGATCAGAACAATCGGCTTGGAGAATGATGCCAACCATTCCTGATTCACTAGATAATTGGTCTCATCGTTTAGAGGAATGTGCAGCGAAACGACATCTGCATCACGGTAAATTTCGCCCATCGAAACTTCTTCTATCGCAGTCTCTTTAAAATCCTTCCTGTACTTGTCATAGGCCAATACTCGAACCCCAAATCCCAATAGGAGCTTGGCAAAGGCGCTGCCCGTATTTCCATAACCTATGAGGGCAACGGTCTTACCTTTCAACTCCTCCCCTTTATTGAGATTTCGTTCCCACTGCCCACCTTTCACTTGAGAATTGGCTTGAACTATGTTGTTGAGCCATGCCAGCAACATTGCCAAGGCATGCTCAGCCACGCTATCCCGATTGCCTTCAGGAGAAGTAAAAACAACCACGTCGTTAGAATCAGTGGCTATTTGGTCTACGTTTTCTAGTCCACTCCCAACCCGGCCAATGAACTTCAATTTCAGATGGTCATTGATAAATTTAGAATCTACATCAAGACGACTCCTCATCACAATACCATCTGCATTCTCTAACGCTAATAACATCTCAGAATCATTCAGCTGCGAAACATCCACCACTTCGTGGCCAGCACCTTCAAGTTGTGAAAACAATATTGGATGAATCGTATCTACGCTAACGACCCTCATTCGTCAACCAGATCAACTACTTTGACTTCGACGCGTCTATTCTTTTGGTTCGCCGCTTCTTTCTCGACAACGGTTGGAAGTGATAAGGTCACGTCATCAGAAAGTATCGGGCTAGTATGCCCAAAGTTTTCCGTTTTCATTCGCTCTTTCTTAATTCCCAATCGAACCATTCGATTGTAAACTAGGTTAGCTCTTAGCTCCCCCAAACGAGATTTCTCGTTCAACGCGGTGTGTCCAATGATCTGGACCTGTAGCTCTGGATTATCCCTTAAGATCTTGAAGAGCATTGTAATAATATGCTCATCCTTTAGCGTGTCAATGAATTCGTTTTCCGCGTTGTACTTCCGATTTGCATTCGCAAACTCTGTCGTGTGTGGTTCAAACGAAAAATTTGGCAATTTCCGTTGGGCAGAGGACAATTCAGCCATCAAAAGCAGTGTAACAACCAGTGCTGAAAATTTCACCAACATCAGATGTAAAATAGATGTCCGATGAGGAAATAGATGAACAATCCTAGGACGTCGTTGACCGTCGTAATGAAGGGACCAGTAGCCAAGGCCGGATCAATGTCATACTTATCTAGAACAAGCGGGACAAAGGTTCCAAACAATGTCGCGACAATGATGACTGTGAACAGCGCGGCACTTACTGTTAAACTCAAGCCCCAGGAATCATTGAAGAAGATGTTATAGATTAAGATCAGAGAAGAACAGACAAATCCATTCAATAATCCAACCAAGAACTCCTTACTCAGCTTGGCAAACATTCCTGTAAATCCGAGTGAATTGTTAGCCAATCCTTGTACGATGATCGCCGAAGATTGAACTCCGGCATTTCCGCCCATCGCAGCGATCAGAGGGATGAAGAATGCCATTTCGGGATAGAGTTGCAAATCTCCTTCGTACATCTCGATTACTCGGGCGCCGAGAATACCGCCTACCAATCCGATCAATAGCCATGGAAGTCTCGCACGAGTTAATGTGACTACACTGTCTGTCGACTCAACCGTCGACGATATACCGGATGCGAGGGCATAATCTTTCTCTGCTTCTTCTTTGATCACGTCAACCACGTCATCGATTGTAATGCGACCTAAGAGTCGGCCGAGCTCATCAACAACTGGAAGAGCTACGAGGTCGTATTTCTCCATTATGGTTGCGACTTCTTCTTGGTCGGTATCAACATGTACCGATTCGATATGCGAATCGTAGATGTCTCCAATCTTTGATTTCAAGGGTGTGAGCAGTAGTTTTTTAATCGGCAGTCTTCCGATTAGTACTTCGCTATCATCAATGACATACACGGTGTACACGTGATTGATCATCTCGGCTTGCTTCCGCATTTCTTTAACCGCTGTGGAAACGGTCCAATTGGCTTGAACTGCGATCAGCTCTTTTGCCATCAACGCTCCAGCGGTGCCCTCTTCGAAATGCAAGAGATCAACGATGTCTTGAGCTTGTTGCTTGTCTTCTATAAGCGAAATGACCTCTTCCTTGAGTGGTTGAGGAAGTTCAATCAAAAGATCAGCTGCATCATCACTATCAAGATTGTCGATGAATCGTTCTGCAATTTCTTTTGCCGACAAAGATTCGAGAAAGTCTTCTCGGGTTCTCTCCTCCATGTGGGTGAGAACTTCTGACGCCCTTGACGCGTCCAAGAATTTATAGAGAACTTTGGCCTCCTCGATTTCTAATTCATCGAGAATTTCGCCAATATCAGCCGAGTGCAAGTCAGTGATTAGATCCAATAACGTGCCCTCTTCGTTGCTCTTAATCGCTAAACGAAGTTCGTCTAGATACTCTTTTGTTAGCTCGAACTGCATAGTGCTGAAAGGAGCTCAAATGTAGCATTATTTGGGAGGGGTCAGGACATTGACCAACCTTACAAAGTCCGCCACCGACAGCTGTTCGGGACGTTGTGTCAGGTACTCTTCAATCTTTGATGCAATCTCTTCTGTGATTAAATCTTTCAAGGATTTACGAAGCATTTTTCTTCGTTGATTGAAGGATCGTTTGACGATTGATTTAAACGCCTTTTCATCACAATCAAGGTCCACCCCTTTCCTCGTTAGGCGAATCACTCCAGATTGCACTTTCGGCGGTGGGTCGAACTCCCTCGCTTCAACGGTGAACAGGTAGTCAACATCATAATACGCTTGAGTAAGAACGCTGCTGATTCCATAAACTTTGGATCCGGGACCCGAAGCTATTCGTTCTGCAACCTCCTTTTGAAACATTCCGACCATAGATCGAACCCTTTGTCTATCATCTATGATTTTGAAGACTATTTGAGATGATATATTGTATGGGAAATTCCCAATTACCACACTTGGTTTTTCTACCGGAAAAGCCAAGAAGTCTTGGAATATGATCTTATCGCGATGAAATGGAAATTCATCTTTTAGGTGGTCGATTGACTCTAAGTCGACGTCCAGAAGAATGATGTTTTTGTGGCGCTCTAGTAAATGCTTAGACAGTACTCCGTCTCCTGGACCCACTTCGATAATGAGTTCATCAGGCTCCGTCTTCAGTGCATCAACGATGCGCAAGGCAACGTCCTCATTCCTTAGAAAGTGTTGACCTAGGTGCTTCTTCGGTTTAACCTTTCTGGTCATTCCACTACCTCAAGAAGGGTTCGAAAAGCAACAAATTTATCCTTGTATCGCTCCGCATGATCTTTCTGCAAACGTGGGGCATGACTCTCATAGTACTCTTCCAACCTCTTCATGTCGAGACAGCGGTATTGGATAGAGTAAGTAACTCCATCATCGTCATCAACCAAGACTTTGGCCATGAGATTTCCCTCAAAGTATCCTGTTTCTAGAACTTGTGGGATGTGAATATCCTTCATCCACTCAAGCCAATCGTCATGGACGTCGTTGTCAATTTTGACAGTGACATTATAGATAATCATCCGAATGTTTTGGTGAAGATAAAATCTTACTTAACAATAAGCTTTACCGAGGAGAGGCCAGTTGGTCGTTCCCATAGAAGTAGGTATGAACCTGCGGAGAGTCCCTCTACATTGATGGACTGATGCCCAAGCTCAGTGGCACCGAATGACCAGTTTCGAATTGTTTGACCCAATGGATTCACAAGCAGAAGTTTCCCTTGATTGTTTTCTAACACAATCATTTCGACCGTGAATGAACCACTACTTGGATTCGGATAGACCAATATCATTTCCTCCGCCAACATCTCGTCAAATCGAACCATTCTCGTTTCGGAAACATCGACATCTCCATTCAAATCAACTTGAACTAATCGATAATAGGATATGCCCGATAATGGTTCTGTGTCGAAGTAGGAATAGTCTATCTCACGATTGGAATTGCCTGCTGCAGGAACCTGTCCAATATATTTCCAGTTTTCGCCATCGCTAGATCGTTCAATCTCGAAGCGATCGCTATTAATTTCCGAAGCAGTAGTCCAAACTACTTCAACCGTATTATTTGATCGGGCTTTGGCGTCGAAACTCAATAGATCCACAGGAAGGATAACTGAATTACTTCCGACTGTGTACGCCAGTCCTCCACCTGTTAACGAGGTGAATTGGAATTCCATGTAGTCAATCCCGTCTACTGTTCCAGAATCTTCTGGAGTAATCTGTGAGCTCAATTGAATCCCCAATGGTTGAAGATCGGCGGAGTTGTGTGCGAACGAACCTGCGTTAACTATAAACCATCTCAATCCAGAAACGAATGGTGTGCTTCCGGCGTTTTGAAGGTTCCACCTTTGGGCAACATCTTGCAGAGTGTCTCTTTCAGCCGGATCGAAGAAGAATCGAACATTGACAAACCCATTGAGCGAACCCGTTGTAACATTAACATTCCAATACCTACCCATCACGAATGTCGCATCCTGATTTGGCAAATCAATAGCACTGTATGTTCCTGCCTCGGATTGAGGGTTTACGCTCACTCGAAGGGACGCAGTTGCAATAAAATCATTTGTATTTGAGCCGGCGCCACCTGGTTTATGCTCGACGGCGAATAACAAGTCAGTTGGGTCAGAGGGATTGAAATAATATGTCCAAGGGTCTTGCTGACAATAAGTCGCCATGTTATGAAGCTGATTACTTGGTGCCAAGACTACACTTCCACCTCCACACGGAATTTCACGCCAATCTCTTTCAGCGAGTCCATCATCCGTATTAGGGAAGTCCATTGCTGTCTGCGCATCATTCGACGGATTGGTTGTTGCGTTTGGACCAACGATGTCGTCAAACGCATTGTCTAAACCATCGTTGTCAGAATCTGAACCTGTGGGTGTAGTATTCGCCGATCCATTGCCATCAGTATCCCAGCCTTCAATCAAATCGCTTTCGCCATCACCGTCACTGTCTGAATCAACATAATCGGCATCCGTATCAGAATCAGTGTCTTCAGGAACAATGTAGGTTCCTCCGTTATCCGGATCGAAGACATCGCTGATTCCATCTCCGTCTGTATCTGTTGTTGTGGCTTGCAATGGCGTCGCCGTCGTTGCCTGACCTTCGATATTGTCAATTATACCGTCATCATCTGAATCAATGTCTAGGTAATTTGGATCCCCATTGCTATCCGTATCAGTCAGTGGATGAGGCGTACCACTGGTTACTTCTCCCGAACCACTGCCGCTGTTTACATCGTCTAACGCATCCGCTAAACCATCGTTGTCGGCATCCACCATCGATGATGCATCGCCTGGCGTTGGATAGTCAACCTCACCATCATTATCGTTGTCAGTTCCACCTGCTTCGATAATATCTACTATTCCGTCATTATCAGAGTCCTTGTCAAAATGATTCGGTACGCCATCTCGATCCCAATCATACACATCAGGAATGCCGTCACCATTTCCATCAACATATGAGGTCGTAGATCCATCTCCGCCGTTGCCGTTGTCGGTCGTGTCGAACCAATTTAGAATACCGTCACCATCCTCATCACCATCTGGTTCGTTTCCATCTGATTCGGTGATGTCAGGAATTCCATCATTGTCTTCGTCAATGTCTAAATGATCAGGAACACCGTCTTAGTCAGTATCCTGTGCTTCTCTCCAATCACGGTCGCCTCCTACCTGATTTACATCAGGGTAGGAAGTCGGAGTAAGTCCAGAATTCGTGGCATCAAAGCTAGATGTGTTGTTATCCCATCCATCGTACAATCCATCATTGTCCGAATCTGTAGTTCCACCGGAGACGCCCGAACTTGCTGGGCTTCCTGAATCAGCTACTCGGTTGCCGTCAGAATCATGACCTTCTATCAAGTCAGTAAATGTGTCGTCGTCACTATCTAAATCGAGATAGTCAGGAGAAGAATCACCGTCTGTGTCTTCGGGAATAACATAGGTTCCGCCATTGTCAGGATCATAGCTATTGTCCAAACCATCACCATCGGTATCCGCATTAGAAGGAACGACATACGCACTCGTAGCGATGCCTTCGTTGTTGTCTACAATTCCGTCATTGTCCGAATCAATGTCCCACAAATCAGGAATATCATCCGAATCATTGTCAGCATTTGGGTAGGAGTTAGGTGCACCATCATTATCTGAATCCGTACCAGTCACAAGCAACGCACCCGCTGTGTTCTCGGCGGTTCCATCATTTCCAACGTCTCCATCGACATCGTCACCAAATCCATCCGAATCTGTATCAGTAGAACTTCCATCATGCCGTCCATCTGAGTTGCCATCAGTGCCTCCTGCTTCAATCACATCGGTGATACCATCGTCATCTGAATCAATATCGTATTGACCTGGAACTCCGTCCGAATCCAAATCGGCTGAAACCACCGAGTTTGGTTCACCATCGCCATCTGAATCGCTACCTGTTAAAAAGAGCGCCTGTGTCGAATTTTCGGCGGTTCCATCATTACCAACATCGCCATCCACGTCGTCCGCGAGACCGTCACTGTCTGAATCAGTCTGATCGTCAAAGTATCCATCACCGTCCGTATCCGTACCGCCTACTTCAACCACATCTGGAACGCCGTCATTATCTGAATCTAGATCCCAGTTACTCGGGATGTCATCAGAATCTTGATCACCGAATGGATACGAATCTGGAACTCCATCAGAGTTTCCATCAGGCCCCGTAACAAGTAATGCTTGAGCTGTATTTTCTGTACTTCCATTCCCATCGCAGCATGAAAGATCTAGGCACTGTTCGTTTCATAAAATCCCCAAGAGAGACAAAATTAGTCATCAAAATCCGCTTCTAGCCTGATTTTCCGAAAGAATTCGTCAAGAATCCAATAGCTGTCTCAATGATTCGAATGTTAATACGAAAAATCAAGTCAAAAGGTTGTTTGAATCCCGCGGCACGGAACCTTCGAATCGATCTTAATACTCGTATTTTCGCGCCTTCAAGAGAAGTTAGATGGAATACAATTTTTTGGAATGTGAGGCCAAATGGCAAAAGTACTGGGCTGAAAACGGAACTTTCAGGGCTGAAAACGGGTCAAAACGACCAAAGTTCTACGCGCTTGACATGTTTCCATATCCATCTGGCTCTGGACTTCATGTAGGTCATCCCCTCGGATACATTGCCAGCGATATCTATGCTCGGTTTAAAAGACATAACGGTTACAATGTACTACACCCAATGGGCTATGATGCATTCGGCCTTCCTGCTGAACAATACGCGATTGAAACTGGTCAACATCCGGCACTAACCACTGAAGAAAACATCAATAGATATCGGGAACAGTTGGATAAGATTGGCTTCTCATTTGACTGGAGTCGTGAAGTAAAAACCAGTGATCCAAAATTCTACAAATGGACTCAGTGGATTTTCGTTCAGCTATTTCACAGCTGGTACAACAAGGCGACTGACAAGGCAGAATCAATTTCAACGCTAATAACTGAATTTGAGGATAATGGAAGCCACAAGGTCGATGCCGCACACGATGTGGTTCATGAGTTTTCTGCCGAAGAGTGGTCAAATTTTAGTGAGAAGCAACAACGCTCAATCCTCCTGAATTATCGATTAGCATTCCGAGCCGACACGATTGTAAACTGGTGCCCAGCCCTTGGAACCGTCTTGGCGAATGACGAAGTAGTAAATGGGGTAAGTGAGCGGGGAGGACATCCAGTCATCCAACGTGAAATGAAGCAGTGGTCGTTAAGAATAACTGCGTATGCTGATAGGCTATTGAATGGATTGGACAGGGTTGAATGGAGTGATTCCATCAAGGAAATTCAGCGCAATTGGATCGGCAAAAGCGTGGGCGCTGAAGTAGACTTCCCTGTGCAAGGGTTGTCCGATACGCTCAAAGTATTTACAACGCGGCCTGATACCATTTTTGGCGCAACATTTATGGTTTTGGCCCCAGAACATCAATTGGTCGATTCACTAACGACCGATGCACAGAAGAAGGACATAGAAACGTATCTCGACTTCGCTAACGGTCGCTCCGAACGAGAAAGAATGGCGGAGGTAAAAGATGTTACTGGTGCTTTTACCGGGAGTTTTGCTGAGAATCCAATCACCGGAACTCCAATTCCAATATGGATAAGCGATTATGTGCTTGCTGGATATGGCACTGGCGCAATTATGGCGGTTCCTTCCGGAGATCAACGGGACTGGGATTTTGCCAAAAAGTTCGACCTTCCAATCATCCCAGTAATCGAAGGGCATGATATATCCGAAGGAGCGGACGATCGGAAAGATGGAATTATGATTAATTCTGGATTCCTCGATGGAAAAGGAGTGAAAGAAGCAATCAAGCTCGTGATTGATCAAGCGGAAGATTTAGGAATCGGAATAAGGAAAGTCAACTACAAGCTGCGTGATGCGGTGTTCAGCCGACAACGCTATTGGGGAGAGCCATTTCCAATCTACTATCGAGAGGACATCCCGTTCACCATTGATGAAGACAAACTACCGCTTCCGCTTCCTGAAATTGATGAGTACAAGCCAACTGAAGATGGAGATCCTCCACTTGGCAGAGCGGCCACTTGGAATTGGGACAATGTATCTGGAAAACTTATGGAAAACGGAGCTGGATATCCGATAGAACTTAGCACAATGCCAGGTTGGGCAGGTTCAAGTTGGTACTTCCTCCGTTACATGATGGAAGGGGATCCAGAAGCACGATCGAAAGAATTTGCCTCTAAAGATTCGATGGATTATTGGGGTCCTGTCGACCTGTATATTGGAGGTGCCGAACACGCGACCGGGCACCTGTTGTATTTCAGATTTTGGACCAAATTTCTGCATGACTTGAACTACATATCATTTGACGAACCTGCGACCAAGCTTATAAATCAAGGAATGATTCAAGCTGAAGATGGTCAAAAGATGAGCAAGAGGTATGGCAATGTGGTTAATCCAGATGACATTGTAACCGAGCACAGCGCCGATGCACTGCGACTGCATGAGATGTTCCTAGGACCAATCGAAATGCACAAACCATGGAACACAAAAGGAATCGAAGGCGTTTCTAAATTCATGCGAAAAATGTGGCGATTGTTCCACAACGAAAACAATGAACTTGAAGTCTCAAACGACGAGCCGAGCCAGGAGGAACATAAAGCACTCCACAAGTGTATTCAGAAGGTTTCTGAGGACATGGAGCGTTTTTCATTAAACACTTCTGTTAGCGCATTCATGGTCATGGTCAATGAACTTACGGACCTAAATTGCAATAAGAGGGCGATACTCGAACCTGCTACAATACTCGTGAGCTGTCACGCACCTCATATTACAGAGGAACTTTGGAATCGACTTGGACACGATGAATCCATATCCGAATCCCCGTGGCCAACATTCAATCCTGATTTTCTGATAGAAGATTCACATCGGTATCCAGTTTCATTTAATGGCAAAACTCGATTCCAGCTCGAGTTACCGACCACCATGAACAAAGAGGAGGTAGAAGCTGAAGTTCTTGCGAATGATGAGAGTAAAAAATGGCTTGATGGCAAAACCCCAAAGAAGGTCATCGTTGTACCAGGGCGAATCGTTAATGTGGTGGTATAAACATTGAACGTCATGTTAAAGTTTGTAGGCGTCATTCTCTTGAGTTCTGTTGCCATGTACATAGGCAGTCAAATTCATGTCCCTATTCCCGGCTTGCCAGTTCCTCTGACTTTGCAAACGCTTTTTTGCATTCTCTTGCCCCTCGTATTTGGGAAGCCTTTTGCGAGCATCGGAATTGGGTTATTTTTGGTTTTTGGCGCCTTAGGTTTACCCGTTTTCGCAGGGAACAGTGGTGGATATGAATACTTCACCGGGAATAGCGGCGGCTACCTAATGGGATTTCTTGTTGCTTCCCTTTTAACATGGAAAGTCAAGTCTGATAAAAGGTTGCTGCGACTGGCCTACGTGTTTTTAGAATTCGTAATCCTGCAACTCGTCATCTTATTTGGCGGCGCACTTTGGATTTCTTTTGGAGTCCCCAACTGGGAGATATTAATCGGTCCCTTCATCCTCCCGCTACTGATCAAAGCGCTACTCGGGACAGCCCTTCTTGAGCTAACCAAGAGCGCTCTGTTTCGCAAACACTCAGTGCAACAATTGTAACTGGCACATCGTTTGTTTCTTACGTGGAAACTGAAACATCATGTTAGATCTCATCGTTACCGGACTCCTTTGCATCGCAAGCCCTGAAGTAGATCAAAAGCTTGTTCCTGATTTTTCCCCTGAATTTGATTCGCCGAAACTTGAGGTTATCGAGCATAGCAATTTCCAAAAAGGTGAACGACTTGAATACGAAGTAAGCTATGGTTGGATTACCGCAGGGGAAGCCATTATCAGCATCGAAGAAGAGCAACATGAAATTGGAGGAAGAAACGTTCTGCACGTGGTCGGTGAAGGAAATTCCCTTGGTGCCTTTAACTGGTTTTTTAAGGTTCAAGATCGGTACGAAACATACTTAGATGAGGAAGGTGTGTTTCCTTGGGTTTTTGTTCGCGACATTCATGAAGGTGGGTTTGAACTTGAGCAGTATTATACTTTTAATCAGTATGAGCAATCTGTTTCAACTGACAAGGGCGAAGATTACGAAGTCCCCGTTGGGATCCAAGATATGATCTCGGCTTTTTACCGCGCTAGAACTCTAGATCTCGAGGGAATGAAACCTGGGGACACATTCGAACTTAACGCCTTTGTTGATGAAGAGGTGTGGCCATTGCAAATTCGCTATGATCGGCGAGAAGTTAAAAAAGTTGGACTGGGTAAATTTGACTGCTTGGTCTTCACTCCGGTTGTACAGGAGGGGCGAATTTTTGAGGAAGAAGAAGACCTGCAAGTATGGATCACCGCTGACCAGAACAGAATTCCAATTCTCGCCGAAGCCAAGGTTTTGGTTGGGTCAATATCTATGGAAATTAGAAGCTACGCAGGGCTCGCCAATCCGATTTCGAAACTCGATTGATTTATTCGACATGCGGTGTTAGAAACTGTCATCAAGTATTCTCACAAGCGAAACTGCTAAGGCTATATTCGATGTAGATAAATCAGATACTGTGAAGGACGACATCGAAGCACAACTTCAGAAGTTATTCTCTAAATACGAATCCATGGGTCAGGATGTTAACTCCTACCTAGATGGATTGCTACTATCAAACTACTTGACTTATTGGGAGTATGTTCACCTGGACACACTGCTCACACTTCAGACTCCCAAGACTGATTTCCCTGATGAGATGATCTTCATAATGTATCATCAAATTACAGAATTGTACTTCAAGCTAAGCTTGCACGAACTCGAGCAGATTGCCCACAACGGCAAACAAATCAGCAATGCGGGTAAAGATGAAGGCTGGAAAGATGAAATTGATCCAGTTTTTATGGTGGAACGCCTTCGGCGGATCAATTCATATTTCGAGGCACTCACCACGAGTTTTGATATTATGATCCAAGGCATGGAAAAGGAACAATTCTCTCGATTTCGAATGGCCCTTCTTCCTGCAAGTGGATTTCAATCTGCTCAGTATCGGATGATTGAAATTGCTTCTACAGACCTCAGTCAATTGGTCGGAAAAGATTCCCGAGTTAGTAGAAAGGAAGATGGCCGATCCCTTGAACAGCAATTCGATGAAATTTATTGGAAGCAGGGTGCGACAGAAATAGAATCTGGCCAAAAGACTTTAACCCTGAAACAATTTGAAAAGAAATACAGTAAACTCTTGTTGGAGTTAGCTCATCGATATCAAAGCTGCAATGTGTGGCAGAAATATAAATCACTTCCCGATGAAGCTCAGTCTGAATCGCTGATAAAAAAGGAAATGCGCCAGCTTGATGTCAATGTCAATATCAATTGGCCACTTGCTCACTACAAGAGTGCCGTTCGGTATTTGGTCTCTAAGGATGGCGATGCTCCTGCCACGGGAGGAACAAATTGGCAACAATATTTACCCCCGCGATTTCAGAAGAGAATCTTCTATCCTGAACTCTGGAGCGAAGAAGAAATCGACAATTGGGGAAAGGGCTGGGTGGAATCAGTTCTGGCTGACAAAATTGAAATCAGAGGATGAGTACATCAAAGTTATTGGCTCTCGTATCCGCGGCATTGCTTTCAGCGATGGCCGTGTTGTTCATGTTTTCCAAGCAATCTTGGGAGCAAGAAACCGAGACGCTGCAACTCGCTGATTCTTTAATTACCGAAGAGTGCAACGAAGAATTCGGCATTGACCTAGAAGGCTATCATGTCGAAAAAGGAAAAATTAGAAACAATCAATTCCTTGCCGACATTCTTCTTCCTTATGGAATTGACTATGGGAGAATCGCCAGAGTTGCGGAAAAGTCAAAAAAGGTATTTGACATCAGAAAATTAAATGCTGGAAAGAATTTCACGCTGATCTGTTCCGAAGATTCCAACTACAAAGCCGATTTCTTCATCTATGAAAACAGCGCAATAGATTATGTAGTTTATGATCTTCGAGATACCATAGACATTTACAGAGGGAGCAGACCCGTTGATCTAGAAGAAAGGGAAGCCACAGGTGTTATTTCACACTCGCTTTATCAATGCCTGATTGACCAAGATTTGAGTCCCGCTTTAGCGATGGAGCTGGCAGATATATATGCCTGGAGTATTGACTTCTATCGAATTCAAAAGGAAGATCATTTCAAAATGGTCTATACGGTCAAAAAGGTGAAAGAAGAAGTTGTAGGAATTGATGAAATTAAAGCAGCGCTTTTTGTTCACGAAGAGGCTCCATTCTACGCATTTGAATTCAGCCAAGGCGACAAAGAGGACTACTTTGATGAGGATGGAAACAGTTTACGAAAGGCGTTTCTGCAGGCTCCATTGAAGTTTAGCAGAATGACATCGGGGTATACGCAAAGAAGGTTTCACCCAGTCCAAAAAAGATGGAAAGCTCACCTCGGAACGGACTATGCGGCCCCAAGCGGAACGCCAATCATGACAGTTGGAGATGGTGTTATTTCTGAAGCGAGGTACAAAAAATTCAATGGTAACTATGTAAAAGTTAGGCACAACGGGACATTCACCACTCAATACCTACACATGAGTAAGATCGCCTCCGGAATTAAACCTGGCACTAAAGTTAAACAAGGTCAAATCATCGGGTATGTGGGAAGCACCGGTTTAGCAACTGGTCCTCACGTTTGCTTCCGATTTTGGAAGCATGGCAAACAAGTCGATCATCGACGTGAGAAAATTCCACCAAGCGAACCAATTAAGTCAGAATATCGGGACGCCTACGATGCGCATCTCGAGAAGTGGAGGCCCCGCTTAGATAAGTTGCAGTTGCCTGGAATGGGCGATGATGATTTAGCCCTAGAGGAATCGAACTAGATCGAAGCCATCCCTAGCATGATGATAGGGTTCTCCAAATAATTCTTGAAGCTTTGAAGGAACTGAGCCCCACTAGCTCCATCGACTACACGGTGGTCGCAGCTCATCGTTACTTTCATTCTATTTCCAGGCACCACCTCACCATTTTTTACAACAGGCTCTTGGCGGATTGCCCCGATGGCCATTATGCAACTGTCAGGTGAATTGATGATGGCAGTGAATTCTTCAATGCCGAACATTCCTAGGTTCGAAATCGTGAATGTGTTTCCTTCCCATTCTTCGGGTTGAAGCTTTTTAGACTTGGCTCTTCCTGCATAGTCTCTTACCTCATTCGATATCTGCGTTAATGCTTTCGAATCGGCATGACGAACAACAGGAACAAGCAAACCATCTTCTACTGCCACGGCAACACCAATGTGAACATGCTCATTGTATCGAATAAAGTCATCATACCAACCAGCATTTACAGCTGGATGATCTTTTAGTGCTGTGGCAGCTGCTTTGATTACTAAGTCATTAAAGGATATTTTCTCTGGCTTAATAGCTTCATTAATACCTTTTCTAGCATCAATTGCCCTGTCCATATCAACATCGATGGTGAGGTAGAAATGAGGTGCAGTAAACTTGCTCTCACTCAGTCTTCGAGCAATTGTCTTTCTCATTTGAGACACTTCAACATCCCTTGATCTCTCAAGACCAAGAAAGCTTCCAGCAGCTCCTTTTTCGATGTCACGCTTGACTATTCGACCCTTCTCTCCGCTTCCGCGTATTCCTCGGAGGTTCACACCTCTTTCTTCTGCAAGTCGTTTCGCGAGAGGAGAGATCTTCACCCGGTCATCCACATTGCTCGCCTTCGGTGGCGTAGATTCAACCTTAGCAGCGGGTCTTGCTTTCGGTGCAGGTTTTGGCGCAGGTGCTACCTGAGCCGTGCTTTTCTGCGCTTCTACTTTGGGTTTTTCTTCTGTCGCTGGCGTTGCTTCAGCTAGCTCTTTCTTCGCAGCAGCTAAGACTTTAGAAACGTCCTCGCCCTTCTTACCAATGATGGCAATTACACTATCAACCGCTGCCGATTTACCTGTGTCAACTTCAATGTGCAGGAGTATTCCTTCATGAAAAGACTCAAACTCTAATGTGGCTTTGTCAGACTCGATCTCAGCGAGAACATCTCCTGAGCTTACAGTATCGCCAACCTTTTTTGCCCATGAAGCAATTACCCCTTCTTCCATGGTATCGCTCAACTTGGGCATTTTTATTACTTCTGCCATACTTTCTTCTTAGTTGGTTATGTACGGGTAATCTTCTTGCATGTAAACATCTTTGAATAGCTCATCTTCTGTTGCCAATGGCGACTCTTCTGCGAAGGTCACGGAATCCTGAACTCGTTGTTTGACTTTCGAATCGATATTCTCGATTTGCTTTTCAGTCAACCAACCCTGACCCTTAATTGTCTTTAGCACTTGAGAAATTGGATCTTGGTTCTTGTACTCATTGACTTCTTCTTTGGTACGGTACTTCTGAGGGTCGCTCATAGAGTGCCCTTTATACCGGTAGGTACGAATATCTAATAAGTAAGGCCCTTTGCCATCGCGGCAATGATTAGCAGCTTTCTGAATGGCTTCATGAACCGACTCTACTCTCATGCCATCTACCGACTCTCCTGGCAAGTCATAGCTCAATCCGAGCTTCGAAAGATCCGTAACGTTCGTGGTCCGTTCAATCGATGTTCCCATCGCGTAGTTGTTATTTTCTATGATGAATACAACGGGCAATTTCCACAGCATTGCCATGTTAAATGTCTCATGAAGAGCGCCTTGCCGAACAGCCCCATCCCCCATAAAGGTCATACAAACATTCTTAGTCCCATTATACTTTTCAGCAAATGCGATTCCAGCGCCCATTGGTATTTGAGCACCAACAATTCCATGGCCACCCATCATATTTAGGTCCTTGTCGAACATATGCATCGAACCACCTTTCCCTTTACTGCTACCAGTTGTTTTACCATACAGCTCTGCCATAACGGTATTTGGATCCATGCCTAATGCTAGGGGGTGCGCATGATCTCGATACGCAGTGATGATCTTATCTCCCTTTATCATCGCTGAAGCAAACCCAGCGGCTATCGCCTCTTGGCCTATGTAGAGATGACAAAATCCACCAAACTTTTGTTGGAGATATAGATTCCCACAAGATTCTTCGAACCTTCTAATCAAAAGCATATCCTGATACCATTTCAGGTATTGACTTTTAGTGTATGCTGGCTTCTTAGCTGGGCTTTTCTTGGCCATAGTCGTTCTTAAATAGGAAGGCAAAAATATAACTTGAGACTGATGGATGGACCTACAAGTTCAAGCCTATTTTTTCAGGTTGGATGGATTGAAATGAAAAGGCAAAATCTGGGAGACCGAATCGAGTTGCAAAACTTTGCCAGAGGGCATCAGAACCAGCAGCTCTATTGGCGTCCTCTGATTGTTCTCTGATTCACACATAACTTGTCTGCAGATACCGCAGGGCGCTAATATTTCATCGGTTAGAAGAATATCTGAGGAACTTGCGATGGCCATCGATGTTATGGTCTCACCAGGATGAAGATCTGAAGCGGTCCCAATTGTGTTTCGTTCTGCACAAGTACCGGCCGGAAAAGATGCGTTCTCTTTATTCGAACCAACCACAACTGATCCATTTTCAAGAAGGATTGCGGCTCCTACCCTAAATTGAGAATAGGGTGCATATGCAAGATTGCAGGCTTCTTGAGCTTTTTCAATCAACGACCTTTTGTGTTCACTCAGCTCAGAAACTGATTCGAGCTCATTGTATTCAAATGATATCGTTCTGGTCTTAGCCATTCGTCGAATTGATCAGGACAACAGCGTATGCTTCTATCCCTTCTTTTTTGCCAACGAAACCTAGTTTCTCGGATGTGGTTGCCTTCACACCCACATCATCTGGCTCAATATTGCATCTACTTGCAATGCTCTCCTTAATCTCTTGAATTTTTGGTGAAATCTTCGGAACCTCTGAAACAAGGGTGGCATCTATGTTACCAATTGTCCAACCTTTTTCTGTCATCAGAATCACGACCTCGTCCAGCAAGTCTCGGCTGTCGGCTCCTTTAAATGAATCATCCGTATTAGGGAAGTGAAATCCGATATCTCTTAGGCCAGCTGCTCCGAGAATCGCGTCGCACACAGCATGAAGCAACACATCTGCATCTGAATGCCCATCTGGGCCAAGATCTGACTCGAATAATACACCGCCAAGACGACAACTTCTGCCCTCTTTGAGCTGATGCACATCGTAGCCAAAACCTACTCTGATTTTCATTCGGTGTTTTCCTTGGCCATTGCTTCTGCGAAATTGAAAGTCAATGTAAATCGCAGGGTGTTAGCCAAAGGTGAAGTTTGGAGCTGAGTTCTTCGGTTGAAGTATGTAGGAACCAAATAGCTGAAGTCAAGACCAAAAACGTTAAGTCGAAGACCAGCCCCGAGGGTAACGAATTTGCGATTCCCCTTAGTGAGGTGCTCCCAGAAATATCCGAATCGTGCAGCAAACTGCTTGTCGTACCAGTATTCTGCTCCAATTCCGAAATTGATTTCCCTTAATTCTTCACCAAAAACAGATCCTGATTCCACGCTGACATTCCCATTTAAGTCTTGCGTAACAAGACCTGGAGCATCATAGAAAGATGTAAAGACAGCAGTTGGTACAGGCCGGTCCGGATCTTTACCCGATGCAATCACCAAGTTTCCGTTTTCGTCTTCAAGTGGCTGATTGGTAGCTGTGTCAATTACGTAAATCGGAAAGGTTGGAACCAAGTATTTGTTCAAGTCGAAAGACAGCGTGAAGGAGTTGTATTCATCTATGTCCCATGTTACTCTCGGTCCCATCCGAAGATTAATCGGGAGAAAGTCACGGCGAGTAGCATCCGTATAGGAAATTTTAGCGCCCAGGTTTGAAATCGACGCACCCCACGCGATGGTCGCATCCTTATTAAACATGGTCACATTGTCATTTTCATAGTAGACTGATAGATCAACGGCAAATGTTCGACCTGGCTTTGACGTTGCTCCTGCAACTTGTTGGCCGCCTGTTAAATTTGAATTGATGTATCGCGCAGCCAAACCTCCAGACAATGTGTTTGATAATTTTCTTGAGTAAGCGGCATCAAGAGCAAATTCATTGGGAGTGAACTGCACCGTATTGTTTCCAAATTGATCAGTAAACTGAATATTACCCAGAGAAAAATATCGGAGTGTTCCAGCTACTGCACTCATTCTATCGAGTTTGTAGTAGCCCGCCAAATAGCTAATTGAAATATCCGGAACCAAGGCTCTTAACCATGGCGTGTAACTAATGGAAACTCCACCTCGATCCTCAATAAAGGCATACTTAGCAGGATTCCAATGCATCGAAGCACCATCTGGTGATGTAGCCACACCAACATCACCCATACCACCACCGCGTGTTTCTGGATTAATGATTAAAAATGGCACCGCAGTCGTAATTGTATTCAACTGGAGCAACCAATCCCTAGCTCCATTCTGTGCTAACCCATTCTGAAGCAATCCAAGCATCAATATACTTGCTGCTAACTCTTTAATTCTCATATTCAATCTCGTGGGTAGAATTGTGTAATACGCACTCTTCTTTAAAGGACGGCAAATATAGCCATTAAGTAAGCGATTAATTTAACAAGACTAATCGCTCATAGGTTTCAGCTACCTCGCCTAATTGGGTTTTTACTTTTACTTTATAGAGATACACTCCCTTTCCTAATAGATCATTGTACTCATCCAGACCGTTCCAATTAATTGGTCCAACTCGAAATCCATCAGAGATAAATTGCCCATCTAATGTCTTTACCAGTTTTCCTGAGACTGTGAATACTTCAATGCGAACATCCAAATTTTGACCTGGTTTGTTATGCTCAAAATAGAAATCGGTATTGGTCGTGAATGGATTGGGATAGTTCAGCACATGTTCCAGAGCTAAGTCCTCACTATTCGCGACTACGAACTCGGTAAATGCATCTGCCGGATTGTTGTTCACATCCCACAATTGAAGCCTGAGTGAATGCTTTCCCTCTTGCAATTCGTTGAATGGGTAGATCACCTTTCCTCCTTGATAGGAATCGACATTGGCCTCATAGTAATCATTCAACACAAGTGTGTGGGAGGTATTCTTATCCAAAACCGCAGTGATGTCATGTCCAATCCCGGTTCCAACCATATTGATTCCATTGTCATCCCAAACTTCGGCGTACAGATCTGGATTTTCATCAGTTAAGCCACCAAAAATGAATTTGTTGTCGTTCATATATAGATCGATCTGTGGCCCTTCCTCATCGACAATTGGATTATCTGATAGGCCACCGATCACAAAATCGCTGTAAGCGCCATTGGCGTCAATAGTTCCGTTTTCTGCATAGAGGCTCACCTTGCCAAATCCGTAAGGCCGTTTTATATCTTTTGGAACGACGAATTCAAATTCGAACTCTCCGTTGATCACGCTCGACTTCCCCTTGAATACCAGACTACGTTGTTCTTTATAATCGTAAACACCAACCCCATCGTTATTTAACGTTTGCAAATCATCAATTTTATCAAACACAGTGGGATATGCTAAACCATTGAACGACTCCATGACACTGCCGTCGAAATCAGCCACAAAACCTTTCACTTTTACTTTGTCCAACGCTTTGACTGTATCAGGCATATCCGTTATTACAATAGAGAGCTCTGGATATGCAAGTCTCAGCGCCGGATCTCCTAGAAGGGCAAATGTTCTACTGTTCAGTGCCGCGTTCAAATTTGTGTCGAGTGTATTGACCTTTGTCAGCATCATGATTTCACCGAGAGTAGGCCACTCAGAACCGATTTTATCAAAAGCACTCAAAGTAAATTCGGTACTCAAGGTCAAATTAGGGCTGGCGTACACGGCTCTTGTTGTGCTCAATAGAGCAATGCTTCCACCGCTTGGATTAAGCAAAGCATACTCACCTGCTGAAGTTCTTCGCGGATCGTCAAATCGTGAAAACTCACAGGTCGCTGTTATTAGCAATGGTAGATTATCCAAATTTTCCCATTTGTTGATAGCAGAGACTTCAAGAATTCGTTCATGTGCCCAGCCAAGTTCGCCGCCATGTCCGATGTAGTACATCATCAGAGCGCCTTTCTCCATTTGTTGGGTTATTGCCGCTGAACCTTCTGGATATCGCTCTCCTCCTGATCCAGTTTCTTGGCGATATGAATCCATGTATAATTTAGAAATGTTGTATTCGGAAGCGGCATCGTTGATCAAATCTGCCAATCCATCACAGTCTCTCATAAATGTGTGGCCATCACCGGGATCAGCATCATCCGCTACATAGGCCACCCAATTTCTCCATTCACCAAAAGTTCGAGAATTGTCAGCGTAGTTGATAATCTTATTGAGTACGTCATCTGCTTCCTTTTTCGAACGAACGGTTAACCTTCCGATTCCAAAATCGAGAAAGTCAGCATTACCCTCACCTTCATCGTCATCCATCAAGCCATAATAATCATCAGTGGCTATAGAGCCCGTGGGCGTGAGGCTATTTTTAGTTTGATACGTCGGTACAAAATTTGAATTCCCGCTCACTCTGTCCTTATAATCATAAGATCCATCGCCAAAAAGCAGGAGGTACCTGGGCTTTAATCCACTTGAAGAATCGGCCTCGTGATAGAGCATGCGCATGAATTCCTTGATTGCGGTAACATCTTGTGCGCCTCCTGAGAATTCATTATATATCTGCGCTGGTGTGATAACTGCATATGTCAGCCCATCGTTGACCTCGTGAAATTCTGCAAGTCTCTCCGCTTGTGGAAGAAAAGCAGGATGTGCAACGATAACGTACTCAATGTTTGCTAGCGCGTGTAGGTTTTGATTGCTTACAGCCCGCCCTTTCACGGGCGTCAGAGCCGATTCAGGATTAAAAGCAACGTATTCTCTGAGAACGGATAAATCGCCATCGAACTCGAAGCCGTTTACTACTCCTCCACTGAGAACCATTCTTTGAATATTTGAATTAGTCGTCACATCCCAGACCTCCACATTCTCTGTAGAGCTCAACTGAAACGTCCCGATTTGTCCATCCTCTATAGATTGGGCATCCCTGAAACTCATAAACGGACTTAAGAATGACAGTTTTCTCCTTGCGTTGATTTCTACATAGTCAATCCACGCCTGTGCTTGCGTATTAGCCGACCGATCAAATTCAAGTTTTGTCAACATGTTCCCGCTGGTTGGTTTCACAGAAATTGACAATTGCCCTTCTCTTGCATGGAGCGCACCGTAGTAATTACCAACAGAATTAAATTCGAATGACTTCGATTCACTTCCCTGATTGGGCAAGGCCATTCTCATGCTTGTGCCATTCTTATTAACCGAGCGGCCAACGAATTTTGAAATAACCTTGGCATTTGAATTAACATCAATTTCAGGGACAGTAAACCCAAAGTCGAGGGACGGCACTATTCCAAGCTGCTCACCGTACCACTTTCTGCCTGACTTAATTAGGTTGGCTGACTCTTCTTCATGAAATGCATAGTAATCATAATGGCTGATGGTAGTGGACGAACCACTCACTGAGTTGTTAGAAATACGATTTGGAGCGCCCCCAACATCGTCAACCGTTAAAAAGTAATAGACCGTATCAGCATAGGGGTTCAAATCATGTTTGTACTGTTCATTGAAATAAGTCCATGTAACTTGATCCTCGCCAAAAAACAAGAAATAATCACCCTTGTCAAACGAACCATCATTCCCATCAACAACTGATATTGACATTTCATCCAGATCATCAGGTCGCACTTCAATGTTCTCTTTTGGAAGCGTTCCTCCTTTCGTCCCGAACAATCGAATCCGATTACTCGTGAGTCCGTTGACATCGATGCCCAAGGATTTTATATAAGACTGAGTCACTTTGTAAATGCCATCCTCTGCCGTTCCGATCTTGTACCATGATCCTGAGTTGAGCACACTGTTGTCCTTCCAGGAATTGCTTCGTCCTCCTCTTGAACTTCCTTCCACTTCTGTAACATCTAAATCGAACGATACCAACCGTTCCACGCCGGTAGAAGTTTTTCTTAGAGGAACAACTGTAATGACTCCTATCCGCTCCTCACCAGCTGACCTAACTATTGAGCTAACTTGAAAATCATTTGAAATACTTACACCATCTATCAAGACTGCTTCTTCCTGTGATACCTTTTCTATTATTGAATTTGAAATCTGAACAACAAGAGCAGAAGTAGGTTGTGCACAACGGATACGATCCACGAAATATGGGATCATCTTTGGGCCTTTGAGGCCAGCACCTTCAAAATATACTTGATTGATGACTGTCCCATCGAGTCCATTGTGCGTTTTAGGATTTGTCCATTCTAGAGTGAAATCGGCCGCCACAGCGTCAGATCTAACATCCTTGTTTTCAGCAACCCTAGCTGCTTCAGAGGACTTCGATTGAGCCAAAGCCGAGGCCATGCTCAAGGTGCAAAAAATGAATATCAAGAGGGTGAATCTCATATCAACCGTTCCAATTGTTCGACAAATCAATGGTTTTTGTAGTTATATTTGTCATCCTTTTTACGTCGTAAAGAACGGCTCACTAGAAAAGATATTGCTAGAGACAAAACGAATGAAAGTGTTGAAAGGTTTGTGGGGTGAATATATTCGTAATATTGCCGATTCGGTGACGGTGACGGTGACGACGATGAAGAGAATATTACTCCTTCTTGCTATTTTAACTGGTGTTCTGAGTATGGATTTACAAGCTCAGGATCCGGCATTCAGTCAGTTCTATGCGAACCAGCTTTACTTGAACCCTGCGCTTGCGGGTTCTGCAAGATGTCCTCGAGTCATTTTGAATTACAGAAATCAGTGGCCAGGATTAACTTCCAACTATGTCACCTATTCTGCTTCTTACGATCAATACGTAGATGCAATTAGTGGTGGAATTGGATTGCAAGCCTATCATGACAGAGCAGGTTCTGCGGTTATTCAAACCAATCACATCAGTGGAATGTACGCCTACCAATTGGCGATTGATCGAAACATCTCCATCAAGGCTGGATTTCAAGCAACTTATTATCAAAAAGCTATTGATTGGTCTCAATTGACATTTGGTGACATGATCGATGCCCGATATGGCTTCATTTACAATACAATGGAGACGCCAATTGAAGCTCCAGTGAACAAACTGGATTTTTCAGCTGGATTTCTAGCATTTACTCAAACGCTGTACTTCGGGTTTGCTGCTCATCACTTAACTGAGCCTGACGAATCATTCTTTAAGAATACAGAGAGCAAGCTTCCGAGAAAATACACAGCTCATGGCGGGGCTCTTATCCCGCTCAACAAGGAAAACCCGGAGGATGGAAGCATTTCTCCGAATATCATCTATCAAAGACAAGGTGAATTTGACCAGCTCAACTTAGGACTTTATGTAAATAAAGGTCCGATTACGGGAGGAGTTTGGTATCGTTGGAACGACGCCTTGATTTTCTTGGTAGGGCTGTACACCGAAGCATTCAGATTCGGATATAGTTATGATGTCACTACATCGCCCCTAAGCACTCAAACTCTTGGATCACATGAGATTTCAGTGACCATGATGTTCCCTTGCCGCCAAAAGCGTCGCAAGTTTAGGATGATGAAGTGCCCGCAGTTTTAATTGCGCGATAATAAAAACCCCCGTATCTTCGTTCCTCATTAAAATTTGGCATAACGCCATAAAACTCAACGGCTATGAAGGCAAAAAGCATTTTTGCACTGTTACTGGCTCCCTTATTTTTCGTGTCATGTGGATACGAAAAATCGTCTATTACAGGTTGGAATTATAACGATCCCGACAATGGTGGATTCCAGAAATATCCTTTTGAAGAACAGGAAACTGGACCGAACCTCGTCCTCATTGAAGGAGGAACGTTTACGATGGGTCGAGTCGAGCAGGATTTCATGCACGATTGGAACAATATCCCAAGACGCGCCACGGTTTCCAGCTTTTACATGGACCAAACAGAAATCAGCAACTTTCACTGGCTAGAATACCTATTTTGGGTTAAAAGAGTTTACGGAGCAGATTACCCCGAACTCTACAAAAAAGCACTTCCAGACACCTTGGTTTGGAGAAGTAAGCTCGCATATAATGAACCATATGTAGATTACTATCTACGACATCCAGCTTTTAGGGACTATCCAGTGGTTGGAGTTAACTGGCTTCAAGCGACAGATTTTTGTAGTTGGAGAACGGATCGTGTGAACGAATTCATTCTAATTCGTGAAGGAATCCTCGAACACTATCCAGACCAGATTGGTGAGGATAATTTCAATACCGATGCGTACCTCACGAACCAGTACAACTCCGGAAAAAGAATTGAAGGTCTTCCAAATCTAAATCAAGCAAGCAGTGGCTACAGAAACGTGAAGATGGAAGATGGAATACTCCTTCCAAAATATCGTCTTCCAACGGAAGCTGAATGGGAATTTGCTGCTCTTGGTCTAATTGGAAACAGTATTGGAGAAAGAGTTGTAGAACGAAGACTTTACCCTTGGAATGGTCATGCGGTTAGAAACCCAGACGAAGTTTATATCGGAATGATGCTTGCCAACTTTAAGCGTGGACGTGGTGACAACATGGGTGTAGCAGGGAAATTGAATGACAATGCGGATATTACAGCACCTGTTTTCTCATACTGGCCCAACGATTATGGCCTTTACAACATGGCTGGAAACGTTAGCGAGTGGGTAATGGATGTTTACCGTCCATTGAGCTACGAAGACATGGATGATTTTCGTCCATTCCGTGGAAATGTTTTCTCAACTAAGGAGAGAGACAACGAAGGATTACTTCTTGACAAGTACGACATTCCAATCTATGATATTCCTGGTTTGATTAAGTACTTGGAAGATTTCGGAAACACGGTCGAGAGTTCAGCTAACGATCAAGAGAATGAGCTTCTCAGTACGCTGAACGATCAAGCACAAAGAGCGCTGGAATTGCTGATAGATGATCAAAAGTATGAAGCCAACATTATTATCGTTGAAGAGTCTATCGAAGCGATTAAGGCTGCCGACGAGATGGTGAAAATCGCACCTGTGTTACTCAAGGACTACAGCTCATATATCAATGCTAGACCCGGAGAGTTGCGTTACCGCGAATCGAAGGTTGAAGAGAATATTGATCGACGTAACTACAAGCGCTCAGACAACATCAACTTCTTAGACGGTGACTATGAATCTCACTTGGATGAAATTCATTGGGATGCTTACGAAGAGGAAGAAGAAAGAGTAGAAACTTCGCACATGTACATCTATCCTGGTCAAGGTGAGGCAGCAACAGATTATGCTTCATTGATCAATGATCACGCACGTGTGTATAAAGGAGCTTCTTGGAACGATCGAGCTTACTGGATGGTTCCTGGAACAAGACGATTCCTCGATGAGCGTCAATCGAAGCCTACGTTAGGATTCAGATGCGCCATGGACAGAGTTGGAAGTCCAGTTGGGCTTGGAGCTCCGAGATAAGTTAAAAAGTTATTCACGTAGAAGGCCTCGCTAAGAGGCCTTTTTTATTTTCGGTCCAGCATGATCGAACAACTCTATTCGACTTATTTAAGTTCAACGGGCATCTGCACTGATACCCGAAGTCTTGCTGAGGGCAATCTATTCATTGCATTGAAAGGACCGAGCTTCAATGCAAATGATTTTGTGTTAACTGCTCTAAGCAATGGAGCCTTGGCCTGTGTCGTAGATGAAAATCGAGAAGAGTTCGAAGGTGTGGAGGGTATCTATAAGGTGGATGATGGCCTAAAGGCGTTGCAAGAGCTCGCGCTTTTTCACCGCAGCAAACTGAGAATACCGGTTATTGGACTCACAGGGAGTAATGGCAAGACAACTACGAAAGAGCTGATTCATGCAGCCCTATCCTCAGAATATCGAACCTACGCCACCAAAGGAAATCTTAATAACCATATCGGCGTTCCACTTTCACTTCTTGAAATTGACAGAAACAAACATGAAATCGCCATCATTGAGATGGGCGCGAATCATATCGGAGAAATTGCAGACCTGTGTAAAATAGCCCGCCCCAACTTTGGATTGATCACCAATTTAGGTCTCGCACATCTTGAAGGGTTTGGAAGCGAAGCAGGAATCTACCGAGGAAAAAAGGAACTCTTTGACTTCATCAAGGAAATAGAAGGCAAGGCATTTATAAATGCAGACGATTTCAAAGTCCTAGAGGCCTCGGAAGGTTTGGAGCAGATCCGGTACGGAACATCTGACTCAAATCATCTTGTAGGAGGTATTGAGCCAAATTCCGTTACTCTTCGGGTTAACTGGAAAAAGTCAGGGGATGAATACAAGCATAATTTAGGAACACAGCTCACAGGAGAATACAATTTCACCAACGTTTTGGCCGCCGTTTGTATCGCATCTTACTTTGGCGTGAGTCCAGAGCATATCAAAGAAGGAATCGGAAACTATCGGCCTGACAATAACAGATCGCAGATCGAGCGAACTGACAAAGACAACGAAGTCATATTGGACTGCTACAACGCCAATCCAAGTAGCATGAGCGCAGCACTCACTAATTTGGACCATTTCTCTTCTGAGAAGCCGAAAGTGGCCATCCTTGGAGATATGCTTGAACTTGGTGATCGGTCCGCCCGAGAACACGAGATAGTTCTGGATCAGCTCTCGTCAATCGACCTTGCACAAATCTATCTTGTTGGTCCAGAATTCAGGAAGACGAAATCTAATCCAGGAAACGTAGAATGCTTCGAATCCACTTCAGAACTCGCGTCGGTCTTGGCCGAAAAAGGAATTGAAAACTCTATCATCCTTTTAAAAGCCTCTAGAAAAATGAAGCTGGAACAATTGTTCGAGCTCCTCTAAAACTTGTATGATGTCGGCGTCTATTCTTCGATGACGGCACGACCAATGACAATGCGCTGCACTTCACTGGTTCCTTCATAGATCTGAGTGATCTTCGCATCTCGCATCAACCGCTCAACATGGTATTCCTTCACATAACCATATCCACCGTGAACTTGAATTGCTTCAACGGTTGTTTTCATCGCAACTTCTGAGGAAAAGAGCTTTGCCATTGCGCTGTATTTTCCAAATGGTTTCTTCTGATCTTTCATCCACGCAGCTTTCAGACATAACAATCTAGCACCTTCGATCTCCGTCGCCATGTCCGCAAGCTTAAAACTGACCGCTTGATGCTTGTGTATTTCTTTTCCAAATGCCTTTCTCTCCTTTGAATAAGCTACAGCAAGTTCCATAGCCCCGGAAGCTATTCCGAGCGCTTGAGATGCAATCCCGATTCGTCCACCTTCCAATGTTTGCATTGCGAACTTGAATCCAAATCCGTCCTCGCCAATTCTGTTCTCCTTCGGCACTTTAACATCATTAAATAGCAATGTATGGGTATCAGATCCTCTGATACCAAGCTTATTCTCTTTAGCGCCGATCACAAAACCTTCCATTCCTCGCTCAACGATCAAGCAGTTTATGCCTCGATGACCTTTATCAGCATCTGTCTGAGCCATGACTAAATAGGTGGAAGCTGAACTTCCGTTGGTAATCCAATTCTTCGTCCCATTTAGCAAGTAATGATCCCCCATGTCGATGGCGGTTGTTCGCTGAGATGTTGCGTCGGAACCAGCCTCTGGCTCACTTAAGCAAAATGCTCCAATTTTTTCACCGGTCGCCAAGGGCACGAGGAATTTCTGTTTTTGCTCTTCTGATCCAAATTTCTCAAGTCCCCAACAGACCAAGCTGTTGTTGACAGACATGCATACTGATGTGCTCGCGTCAACTTTTGACATCTCTTCCATGGCCAAGACGTATGAGACCGTGTCCATTCCACCGCCGCCATAATCGGGGCTCACCATCATTCCCATAAATCCGAGTTCGCCGAGTTGCTTGACCTCTTCCGCTGGAAACGTTTGTGTTTCATCTCTCTCGATCACGCCCGGCTTTAATACATTTTGCGCAAAATCTCTAGCCGCATCGCGAACTGCCTTCTGTTCTTCTGTAAGTTCAAAAATCATATCTATGCTAATTATCTTCCGTTAATCAAAGCGGCGACAAAAGTAACTTTTGCCTTGGAATCAGAGAGCTACAACGGTATTGGTTTAATGAGCGGGACATCTCTCGATGGCTTAGATGTCGCAGAAGTTCAATTCCAACAGACTGAAAAGGAATGGACTTTCAGGTTGGTGAAAGCCCAACACTTCGACTTTCCGAAATCTCTCTCAGAAAATTTATTCAATGCCGATAAACACACGGCTTCTGGCTTGGTACAATGCGATTTGGAATTTTCTCGATTTAGCGCCAAAGCCGTAAATGAGTTCAAGACAACATTCGACTCAAAGGCTACTTTCATTTCCTCCCACGGCCATACCATTTTCCACCAGCCTGAATTAGGAATGACGCATCAAATCGGATCAGGAGCCGTACTTTCCTCGCTGGTTGGGAGTACGGTAATTTGTGACTTCAGATCTCAGGATGTTGCCCTGGACGGTCAGGGAGCACCACTTGTTCCTCTTGCAGATTCGTATCTTTTTTCAAATTTTGATTGCACTTTAAATCTTGGTGGTTTTGCGAATCTGAGTGTCCTAGGAGAGTCTTTAGCGGGTTACGACATTGCTCCATGCAATATGCTCTTGAACCATTTGAGCAATGAAATTGGCCAGAAATATGACGCCCGTGGATCTCTTGCGATGAAAGGCAAGGTTGAGTACTCTTTACTCAATAGATTAAATGAAATCTCTTTTTACGATGAATCTCCACCAAAAAGCCTTGGAAAAGAATGGTTCGAAACACATCTACTTCCAATCCTTGAAGAGTTCAAACACGTGGACATCTATGATAGATTGGCTACTTGTACTGAGCATATAGCGATTCAATCTGCATTTCAACTTCGTTCGAATAAAACTTGCTTGGTATCTGGAGGTGGGACTCACAATACGTTTTTAGTTGAACGCATTCAGCATCATGCAGACACCAAACTCCACATCCCATCCGTTGAAATCATTGAATACAAAGAAGCGATCAACTTCGCATTCTTAGGGCTACTAAGATTGCTCGAACAAAAAAACGTCTCTAGTTCGGTCACCGGGTCAACGAAATCACACTGTGCTGGTGCTGTATATCTTGGCTAGCGTCATCATCATCCCTTTAGCTCTTGATCTAGGCGCTGTGGGCCATGGATTTTATACATTTGCCCCGCCTTAAAAACAGGGTAAACCACCTACTCTATGAGAGATCTCCTGAATAAGTTTGAGAATAAACCACCTGAAGTCGTTTTTGAATGGAATGATCCAGAAACTGAAGCTCAAGGTTGGGTCGTAATTAATAGCTTACGAGGAGGTGCCGCCGGTGGTGGTACTCGAATGAGACAAGGTCTTGACAAAAGGGAAGTAGAGTCTCTTGCCAAAACCATGGAAGTAAAGTTCACCGTAGCTGGACCTCCAATTGGCGGCGCGAAGTCAGGAATTAATTTTGATCCCCGTGATCCACGGAAAGAAGGTGTACTGCGCAGATGGTACAAAGCTGTCTATCCTATCCTGAAGAACTATTATGGTACTGGAGGCGACATGAATGTCGATGAAATTCATGAAGTTATTCCGATCACCGAAGAATATGGGTTGTTGCATCCTCAAGAGGGGATTGTCAATGGACATTTCAAACCTAATCCTGCTCAACATCTCAAGAAGGTTTCAAATCTTAGACAAGGTGTCTCGAAGGTTCTTACAAATGAATCCTATACCCCTGAGATCTCAAGACATTATGTGGTCGCTGATATGATCACTGGATATGGCGTGTCCGAGGCCGTACTTCACTACTATAAAATGTGGCATGGCGGGAACGTCGAAGGGAAACGTGTTATCATCCAGGGATGGGGTAATGTTGGATCAGCCGCCGCATTTTACATGGCACAAGCTGGAGCCAAGGTCGTTGGCATTATTGACCGAGTCGGTGGACTGATGAACCCTGAAGGCTTTTCCTTCGACGAAATACGAGACCTTTTCTTGGCAAAAAAGGGAAATGCCCTTGGCGCCAACGATATGCTGCCTTTTGACGAAGTCAATGCCGCTATCTGGAGCATGGGTGCAGAAATATTTCTTCCCTGTGCAGGATCAAGGCTGATGACCCAAGATCAATGTGAAGCGATGATTGACAATGGGCTCGAGGTGATTTCTTCTGGCGCCAATGTCCCGTTTGCCGATCCCGAGATATTCTTTGGACCTATCGGTGATGCGGTTGACAAGAAGGTTAGTCTAATTCCCGACTTCATCGCGAATTGCGGCATGGCAAGAGTGTTTGCTTATTGCATGAGCGATGAGTATCAACATGAAGATTCAGCCATTTTTGAGGATGCCTCCAATACCATTAAGGATGCAATGGCAGCTGTCCATGCTAAAAACCCAAGCGGAAAGCAAATAGCTCAAAGTGCTTTCGAAATTGCACTCGGCCAACTGGTTTAACGGATGGAAATTCTCCAAGAAGTATATCTCGGCAACTCGGTTCAAGACTATCTGTGGGTAGTAGGATCCCTACTTTTTGGATTCATCTTTATGCGCTTTTTCTCGCGAAGAATCAGCGATATTCTATTCAAGCTCCTCGCTAAAAAAACACCGGAGCTCGATAAAAAGAAAGTCTACGACTTGCTTGTTGTGCCATTAGAATGGCTGATCATGCTGATTATCCTGTATGTCTGCACCTCGCACATTGAGTTTCCTGAAGAATGGGATATAGCGCCTCAAAGCGAGTTTGGCCTGCACCTAATCTTGAATCGAGTCTATCTCACATTTCTACTTTCTGTCGTTACATGGATTGTACTCCGCGTGGCTTCATTTATGGGAGTTGTGCTTATTGCTAAAGCAGAGAAGACTGAGAGTAAAGCGGATGATCAAGCCATCGTATTCCTCATCGAGATATTGAGGGTTATCATCGTCACGATTGGAATCTTCATGATTCTCGGAGTTGTGTTCAAAGTAGATGTTGCAGCGCTCATCGCTGGACTGGGAATTGGTGGATTAGCATTGGCTCTAGCAGCTAAGGAAAGCCTGGAAAACCTCCTTGCTTCCTTTTTCATCTTCTTTGACAAACCATTCCTCATCGGTGATCTTGTAGAAGTCAATGGAGTTGTTGGTTCGGTGGAAAAAATTGGATTTAGGAGCACGAGACTTCGGACCTTGGAAAAGAGTTATTTGACGCTTCCTAATCGGCAGATGATTGACAACACTTTGGACAATCTCAGCATGAGAACGTTCCGCCGTGTTTCATTTACAGTTGGAGTAACTTATGATTCCACGGAGGAGCAAATCAAGAGCATCGTAAAGGGTATACAAGACCTTGTGGATGAACATCCTAATACCAATCAAGATGGTGAGGTTCACTTTACAGAATTTGGGGCAAGCTCCTTAGACATCATGGTGTTGTACTATATCGATACAATGGACTGGAGCGTATTCCTCAGGATCAAGGAAGAGATCAATTACGAAATAATGCGAATTGTCAATGACAATGGTGCTGACTTCGCATTCCCTACACAAACACTCATCGTAGAAAACAACTAAAGTTAGAGTCATGTACATTTTAATGGTCGTCGTATTTATTCTCGGGTACCTAGCAATCGCGCTTGAGCATCCTCTAAAAATTGACAAGGCTGCCAGTGCACTTTTAATTGGAGCGATAACCTGGTCCATCCTAGCTCTCGCTGGTGAATCCGTTCTTGAAAACAGTGTGGAATACATGGAATTCCTCGCTGCTAATCCAGCTGAAGGCCACAATGACATGGTGGCGAATCACTTTATCACAGAGAGTTTGTTACACCATTTGAGTGAGATTGCCAGTATCCTATTTTTCCTCTTAGGCGCGATGACAATTGTCGAACTTATTGACGCCCACGAAGGCTTTGCCATTATCACAGACCGAATCAACACGGCCAATAAGGTCAAATTGATGTGGATTCTGAGCGTTTTGACTTTCTTCCTTTCTGCGGCGCTAGACAACCTTACCACGTCAATTGTGATGGCTGCTCTGCTTAAAAAACTGGTCAAGGGAAAAGAAGATTTGTGGCTTTTTGCAGGTATGATTATTCTGGCAGCGAATGCCGGTGGAGCTTGGTCGCCTATTGGAGATGTCACCACTATCATGCTTTGGATCGGCGGACAAGTCACAGCTGCAAACATCGTTCTCAAGCTGATTCTGCCTTCATTAATATGTCTAATCGTTCCGTTGATCATTCTAACTTTCACTATGAAAGGAGAGGTTGAGCGAAAATTGGGAATGGTGGACAAGGCACACTTAATCGATCGAACCACACCGTTTGAGCAAAATTTGGTCTTCTTTTTAGGAGTAGGAAGTCTTTTATTCGTCCCAATATTCAAGACTGTGACCCATTTGCCGCCGTTTATGGGAATTCTATTTGGCCTGGGTGTGCTTTGGACCGTTACGGAAATCCTGCACCGATCCAAAAATCACACAGATCGGTCTAAGCTTAGTGTAATTGGAGTTCTCCAAAAGGTCGATACGCCGAGCGTGCTCTTCTTCTTAGGTATTCTCGCCGCAGTTGCATCATTGCAGACAGCAGGACATTTGAGATTTCTCGCAAGCTTCTTGGAATCATCAATTGGAGACATGTATGCTATCAACATGGTAATTGGACTCTTGAGTTCAATCGTTGACAATGTTCCTCTCGTTGCCGGTGCCATGGGAATGTACGACCTTCTCCCTGTTGGCGCTGAAGCAATAGCAGGCCAGGCCTACCCGGTCGATCACGCATTCTGGGAGTTTTTGGCATACTGTGCAGGAACTGGAGGAAGTTGTCTAATCATCGGTTCTGCAGCTGGAGTTGCAGTCATGGGAATCCTCCAAGTCGATTTCATTTGGTACATGAAGAACATCAGCTGGTTGGCATTTGTCGGCTATATCGCTGGTGCGTTCACTTATATCCTTATGGATTACGCCCTTTTCTAATTAACAGCCAGCTTTTCACAATTCAACAATTCTGAGGCTTTGTCGGCGTTAGTGGACTATACTTTAGTCAGACACAAACTGCCACAGATATGCTATTGAACCTATTACTCCAAATTACAACCGGCGAGGCTGGTGTAAATGAGGAGGGAACCGAAGAAGTTGTCCCTACTGAAGAGACACTCTCCATAATCGAACTTCTCTCCAGTGGCGGATGGTATATCATGATCCCCTTGGCGATTTTGTCCGTTATCGCCATCTATATCTTCATCGAACGATTCTTAGCCATTCAAAAGGCCTCGAAAGAAGATCCTCAATTCATGAATCAAATTCGAGATTTTATTCATGAAGGAAAGATTGACGCGGCAAACCATCTGTGTAAATCGACCGACACCACTTTCGCTCGAATGATCCAAAAAGGCGTCAAAAGAGTTGGCAAGCCATTAGGAGATATTAGCGCCGCCATTGAAAATGTGGGCAAGCTGGAAGTTTACAAGTTAGAAGCCAGTCTTTCAACACTCGCAACGATAGCCGGAGCAGCTCCGATGATTGGGTTCTTGGGAACTGTAATAGGAATGATTGTAGTTTTTCATGAAATGCGTATCAGCGACAGCGGAATAGAGATCGAACAATTAAGCGGTGGTATCATGCAAGCCATGGTGACTACTGTGGCAGGACTTGTGATCGGAATCATCGCATACATCGCATACAACGTTCTTGTGGCGCGGGTCGAAAAGGTCATTTATAAAATGGAAGCAACGACCATCGAGTTTATGGATCTCTTACAAGAGCCTGCTGAATAATGGGAATCAACTCCAGAAATAAAGTAAGTGTGAGCTTTAGTATGTCGAGCATGACAGACATTGTCTTTCTACTCCTCATCTTCTTCATCATTCTCAGCACCCTTGTCTCCCCATATGGTGCCAAGGTTGATTTACCGACTGGGAAAAACAGAACTAAGGAACATCCCAAGATTTCCGTAAGCATACGTACAGATCTTAGCTACAACCTAGATGGTCAAGACGTCAGCAAAAGTCAAATTAAAGCACTTCTCTTGAAGCGAAAGGCAGAGGTCAAAAAACCAAGTATTGTGCTCAACGTCGACCAAACCGTTCCAACTGGAGAAACCATTGGATTTTTAAGCCTTGCAAAAGAAAATGGCTTTACAGTCGTTATAGCTACGAAGCCCTAAGCATGGAGTTGTTCCAGAATAAGGATAAAAGACGCGGTCTGATTGGTACCATCATTTTCCATTTGGTGTTGCTCATCGTGTTCTTATTTTATGGTTTGACGATTCCAGTACCAATCCCTGAAGAAGTAGGAGGTGTTGAACTAGACCTCGGAAATGTAGACTTCGGATCGGGGGATGAGCAGCCTGAGAGCACAGCAGATCCAGTGGATACAGAACCAATCACCGAACCCGTTGAGAGCTCGCCGGTTGAATCCCCAGAGGACGTTGCGACGCAGGATGATATATCGGACTATTCGGTTCCTGAAGAAGTGAAACCCGAGAAACCAGTGGAGAAAGAACCCGAACTCGACGAACAGCTCAAAAAGGTTCTCGATAGCAATCCCTTCAAGACAAACAAGGATAACGATAGCAAAGGTCAAGGTGATTCAGAACAGCCTGGCGACCATGGAAAGCCAGATGGTTCTCCAACTGGGAAATCTCTTTCAGGTGGAAGCGGGGACGGTCCGCAGCTAAATGGTTTTGGAAATCGAAATTTCCGTAAAAAGCCTCGTGTGCTTGGAGATTGGCAAGAAAGCGGAGTCATTGTCGTTGACGTAATCTTTGATAGAATGGGGAATTGTGTACGCGCAACCCAAGGAAGCCGAGGAACTACCATAGCGAACGCTGCCATGATCAAAGCCGCTACCGAAGCCGCAAGGAAAGCAACAATCGATCCTGACCCCGATGGGCCAGCAGAGAAAAAAGGGTCGATCAAGTTTGTTTTCGTTCTAGAGTAACCACCCTCTTTATTTCATCTAAAGACAATTGCGCTTATCCGCACTTTGTTATGTTTTTATATTTTTCGGAATCATTAAAAAATGAAAGCATGAAGAAATTTGTTGTCACTTACCACATGACGGAAGAGGCATGGGCCGAATCCGCCAAGTCCTCTCCGGAAGATGCTCAAGAAGGAATGAAGAAATGGATGGCCTGGTCAGAACGAGTTGGTTCCCAACTAGTCGACTTTGGCACACCGCTCATGGGTGGACAATCACTATCTCCTGGCGGCGGTGCTCAACCAAGCACGCATGGTGTTTGTGTTTATTCCATTCTCGAAGCTGAATCTATGGAAGCGGCAATAGCGCTGATGGATGGCCACCCGCATTTAGGATGGCGAGGAGATTGCCAGATTGAGGTTCACGAAAGCATGCCACCTCCAGGAATGTAGTGTACCACCAATTAAATTATTTAGCGATATATGCATAAGGTTATGCTGTATCGCTTTTTTGTTTGCTTCCTGCTGCTGCTCACTTGCCTCCTGAATTCATTTGGGCAATCCGACTCCGCCGTTCTTTCGAGACATATGGACAGCATTCTCGCCACGCAAGGGTGGAGAACGCATCAAAACATTGATGCACTAAACCAAGTGTCTCAATACATTTTTGATCACTTCGAAAATGAAGGAGGGAAACCTAATTTCCAATCCTACGAAGTCAACCTCAAGCAGTATCGTAACGTCATTGCGTCTTACGGACCTGAAGATGGACCTCGAATTATAGTAGGTGCACATTACGATGTCTGCGGTCCGCAAGATGGCGCTGATGACAACGCATCTGGAATAGCCGGTTTACTCGAACTTGCGCGACTGCTCCATCAAAATCCTCCTCAAAGCAGAATAGATCTTGTTGCATATACTTTGGAAGAACCTCCTTTCTTTAGGTCGGAGAAAATGGGGAGCTACGTTCATGCTAAGAGCCTTTATGATGGGGACACGCAGGTTGAAGGCATGATTGTTCTCGAGATGATCGGCTACTTCAGTGATGAGAAAAAGTCTCAAGAATTCCCCTTCGGCCCACTAGCTCTTGTGTATGGGAATAGGGGTGACTTCATCACCGTAGTTAAAAAATTTGGAGCTGGAAAATTCGCCCGTAGAATCAATCGTCGAATACGGACGAAAAAACCGCTCCGAGTGAGAACCTTCACTGGTCCAAAAAGACTTCCGGGTATAGATTTCTCAGATCATCTCAACTACTGGGCATTTGGTTACTCAGCCTTGATGATAACTAATTCGGCATTCTACAGAAACAAGAATTACCACGAACCAACCGACACCAAGGAGACGCTTGATTTTAAGAAGATGGCTCAGGTGGTTGACTTGGTATTCAATACGCTAAGAACCTTTTGACCTACGCGGATACCACAGAATATCTATTTGCCCAACTCCCGATGTATCAACGCATTGGGAAGGCCGCGTATAAGGCTGATTTGGAAGGCACAATCCAACTTATGGATGTGTTGGGTCATCCTGAATTGGGTTTCAAATCGGTTCATGTGGCTGGCACGAATGGAAAGGGCTCCACTTCCCATCTCATCGCATCAATATGCCAGGACGCTGGCTTAAAAACAGGGCTGTACACTTCTCCTCATCTGATTGATTTTCGGGAGCGGATTCGCATCAATGGCGAGATGATCCCAGAATCTTCGGTAACGGAATTCGTTGAACACTATAAAATCCAATTCGAGGAAATCGGTCTATCCTTCTTTGAGTGGTCAGTTGGATTGGCCTTCCAATATTTCAAAACGGAAGATGTCGACATCGCCATCATCGAAGTAGGAATGGGAGGGCGCCTCGATTCGACGAACGTAATCGTTCCTGAAGTTAGCGTTGTCACGAACATCGGGCTTGATCACACTCAATACCTCGGAACTTCCAAGGCGGTTATCGCAAAAGAAAAGGCCGGAATATTTAAAGAAGGTGTGCCGGTTGTGGTTGGAGAAACAGATTCAGATACGAAACCATGCTTTGATGAGACGGCATTGGAATTGGGATGCCCTCTCCGATACGCAGATCAAGATCGAATTGACATCGAAGAAATTGGTCTTAAGGGAAACCATCAAATCAAGAATGCGCAAACTGCCGTTGCCGCGATTGGAGAACTTCAAATGAAGGGTTGGCAGATTAGTTCATCCAATATTGACAATGGCCTTAAAAACGTGGTTGAGAACACAGGTCTCAGAGGCCGGTGGGAAGTTCTAAATCACTCGCCAAAAGTGATCTGCGACGTTGCCCACAACGAAGAAGGAGTGGGTTACGTGGTTGAAGAATTGGTCAAGGAAAAATCAAGTCGTCAAAGGATTGTGCTTGGTTTCGTTGATGATAAAAACGTCAACAAGGTGCTGTCGCTCTTCCCTAAGGATGCGGAATTCTATCTATGTCAGGCTTCGATTCCGCGAGCAATGGATATTGATGATCTAAGTTCCATTGCTAATGATCTAAGTCTAAGTTTCACATCTTTTAAAATCACAAAAGCCGCCTATGAGGCGGCCCTTGCAGCTAGCGAATCAACTGATCTGATCTTCGTTGGTGGAAGCACCTTCGTCGTAGCAGATCTTCTGACATATTTATCTGGAAGCAGTTGACTTAGACATTAGTTCCGCGCTCTTCATGAGCTGCAATGCTTCCCTCCTATATCCTTCCTTATCATTTCCTAAAGCGCCTTTCGCTTGCTCTACCACACTCGAGTAAGTCAGGTCTCCGGCGTATTTCGACTTTCTCAACAGCATTCCAAATCCTGCTACCGATGCAGACCATTGCAGATTGATATTAGCTTCATTCAATGGGACAATTTTGTTTGGAATCACTTGAGTCATCAACTTACTCTTCTCTCCTTCAGGTTCCTTGTACCGGAGTTTTAACGTTGCAATCTCGTGACCCATCTCTTTGAATGGGGTTGGCATGACAGATGGAGAATATCTCAGTGGATCCACTTTTGATTTGGAACCTTTTCCAACTGGGATGACTTCATACAATGCCGTAACAACATGCCCAACTCCCATCTCACCGGCATCCTTCATGTCATCATTGAAATCCTCCTTATTGAGCAATCTGTTTTCGTATCCGATCAAACGATACTCGGCAACATTTGCAGGATTGAATTCGATCTGAATCTTGACATCTTTTGCAACAGCAAAGAGTGTTGATCCAAACTCATTTACCAGGGTTTTCTTCGCCTCAGTAATATTGTCAATGTACGCGTAGTTTCCATTTCCCTTATCGGCTAGAACTTCCATTTTGGAGTCCTTATAATTCCCCATTCCAAAGCCCAAAACGGTTAGGAAAACGCCAGTCTCACGCTTATTTTCAATTAAGCGTTGCATCTCTCCATCGCTCGAGGCCCCGATGTTGAAATCTCCATCTGTGGCGAGGATGACGCGATTGTTTCCTTCACTATTAAAGTTCTTGGCAGCAACATTGTAGGCCAACTTGATTCCTGCTCCACCAGCCGTTGAACCTCCTGATTGGAGTCTGTCGATCGCCGCATTAATTTCTTCCTTTTTGTTACCTGGAGTAGATTCTAAGACAAGACCTGCAGCGCCTGCATAGACCACGATGGCAACTCGATCTTGTGGTCTCAATTCTTGAACGAGCATTTTCATTGCCGATTTTAGAAGAGGAAGCTTGTTCGCATTGCTCATTGAACCAGATACGTCGATGAGAAAAACCATGTTGCTTGGAGGTAAATTCTTCTTGTCAAGTTCACGCGCCTTAACTCCGACATGCAAAAGTTTGTGGTCCTTGTTCCAAGGAGCATCTGCTACTTCAGTGAAAATCTTTACTGGATCATCACCGTCCGGAGAGGCGTACTCGTAGTTGAAGTAATTGATCATTTCTTCAACTCTCACGGCGTCAATCGGTGGCATCTGCCCGTTGTTAATGAAACGTCTCACGTTAGAATAACTGGCACGATCGACGTCAATGGAAAACGTACTCAATGGATCGTCGACAACCACCTTAAACCCATTCTCATTTATGGCACTGTACGACTCTGTGTTCCAGTTCTCTTGTGGTGCAATAAATCCTCCGCCCATACTTTTATTGGCCCGTCGCGAGTATCCTGCAGATACTACATCCATAGCCAGTGGGGCGCTCTCGTACATCAAGTCCTCAGTAACGAGTTCCTGAACTTCCCCTTCCATAATTGGGGCATGCTTAAGCTTGGTGGCAACAAAGGTCTTGGCACCGACCTTTAATGTCTCTGTAGCATAAGCGCCTTTTGAAATTTGAATTCGTGCAATAGCGGATTGTGCTGTTAGTACAAAAAGACCATTTGAATCGGTTAAGGTCCGCTCCGTGGGATTTCCAAGATTGACTACTTCAGCTTGATGAATCGGTTGACTATGCACATCCTGGACAGAACCTTTAAGAATATACTCTTGCGCGATGCTGATAGTCGCTAAAAGATTGGTTCCGAGGATTAGCAGTAAATTGAGCGTTTTCATGGTATGTAATTTTGATATTTACCTATAGGATGCAATTAGGATTGAAATTCCATAAACTGACCTGACATTTGTCCGATAATCAAATCATAGATCTTGTAAACGCTTCTGAAAGAAAGGATGAGGATTTGTACCAAGAGTTCCTGGAATCGAGAGACCGAGAGGTTTTTGGAATTCTTTTTAGGAAGTACATGGCCTTAGTTTTTGGTGTGTGCGTGAAATATCTTGGTGAGAAGCATTTGGCCCAAGATGCTACCATGGAAGTCTTCGAAAAAATGCTCGGGTATCAACCAAGATCTTCTGTCTCCAATTTTCGAGCATATCTCTTCGTGATTGCCAAGAATCACTGCCTCATGAAACAACGAGGAGAGAAAGTAATTTCAATAAATTTCTCAGATGCAGATATGGAATCTGCCACTTATGTGCATCCTATAGATGAAGTGAATAAGAAAGAAGATCGACTTGATGATTGCCTCAAACAACTGAAGGACCTTCAAAAGGAGTGTATCGATGAGTTTTATATGAAAAAGAAGAGCTACTCCGAAATCAGTTCTGAGCTTCACGTGACGCTCAATGCTGTGAAGAGTCACATTCAAAACGGAAAAAGAAATCTAAAAATTTGTCTTGAAGCCGCGTGAAACACGATAGTGACATACTAAAGAGAATAAAGAACTACTTCATGCGAAGGAAGAGTGCGAAAGAAGCGCACCAATTCGAACGTGAAATAGAGAAGGATGCATTCCTGTATGAAGCGATGGAGGGTTTTGAGGAAATGATGGCCTCGGACATTCAACAGTCCTTAGACGAGCTTGACGATATGTTGGATGATAAAGTCGGTAAACGATTTGCCTTCCATTGGTGGCAAGCTGCTGCAGTTGGAGGAGTCGTTATCATCGGAGCTTCAATTATGCTCCTCACTGGAGGCAATGAATCACCGGGCATATCACCAAGCGTTGCTGAAGAAGAGGAGCAAGTTGAGGAAATCCTTGTTCCTGATGAAGTAGTGACGGTTGAAGACACGTTGAATGCCGTGGCCGTCATGGACGAAAGTGACTATGGAAACGCTCCGCAAAGCATGGATTATGAGGCGGAAGCAAATTTGATATCGAGTCCCGCCGAAGAAGCCGTAGTCACTCTTTCTGATGAAATTGTAACAGCTGGGTATTCGGATGAAGCAGCAAGAAGCGATAACTTAGGGTCCCAAGCTGAACCTGTGGAGGAAGAAATCGCTGTGTTAACCGAAGATCTTGAATCCTTGGCTTCAGATGAAGCGCCAGGCTATAGTCGGGAAGTTTTAGAAAAGTCAGAAGTGCAGCCATCAGCAGCAAAAAGCATGGAACGCAGAGTTTCTGAAAGCCAAGATGTTCTTCAAGCCGCGCCTATTGGAGGGATGACCGCCTATATGAGCTATCTCAAAAGCAACATTAAAACATCAGATGGAATGCCGAATGGGTTCGTGACTTTGTCATTTGAGTTTGAGCGCGATGGAAGCCCTAAAAAAATCACAATCAACAAATCTCTTTGTACCGCTTGTGACGCGGAGGCAATTAGGTTAGTGAAAGTGGGTCCTAAATGGAACGCTCCAAATCGCAAAGAAAGAATGACCATTCAAGTACAATTTCCATGAGACGGCTAAGCATCATATTCTTTGTGGTTTTAACGAGTTTGATCTCGAACGGTCAATCGAAGAAAGAACTGCTTCGCCTAGGGTCGGAAGCCTATACTCAACAAGATTTCACCAAAACATCGGAGCACCTCGGAAAGTATATTCAGAAGGACGATGGAAATCCTGAAGCTTTCTTCATGTTCGGCGTTGCGCTGAGTCGAATGAACCAACGGAATGAAGCATTGACCAGTTTTACCAAAGCTTTGAACCTTCGCACCGACTATCATCAAGCCTATAAAGAGCGAGGAAAACTCATGGCTATTGCAGGCAATTTGACGGCAGCGCTGAGCGATTTTGATGCGGCTATTGCCCTACAACCCAATTACATCGACGCTCATTTCAACCGGGGACAAACTCATCTTGGAATGAAGAATTATCGTGCTGCGGCTCAAGATTTTGGGTTCGTAGCCAGTCTGAATCCAGCGGACATTGAAGCCCAATTACAGCATGGTAAATCCCTCTTTTTCTTGAGTGACCATCAGGGTGCGATGCGAGCTTATAACAAAGTCATTGAACTTGATTCAGAGCATGCATTGGCTTATAAAGAGCGCGGGAAGCTCAAGGCAATACTCGGCGACTACTATGGATCCAATCGGGATTTCACAAAAGCCATTGATCGAGATGATTCATTTACAGACGCCTATTTCAATAGGGCGATGTCCAGCTTTAATCTTAACGAATTCGAGGAGTGTATCTCCGACTTGAATAAGGTAATTGAGCGAAGTCCAGAGGATGCTGAAGCATTCTATTTTAAAGGTCAAAGTCACTTTAAACTGGGCCAGAAACCAGAAGCTTGTCGTGCATTAAGTCAGGCAGGTGAAATGGGAAAGTTTGAGGCCTACGATCTGATTAAGAACTACTGTAAGTAGTTAAACCTTGATTCCCACAAAGCAGATGTCATCATTGCTGAAGTCGGTTCCCATCCAACTTTGCATCATCATACTGGGTGGCATTTTGATGGATCGTTCAATGCTCGGCACCCAATTCCAAACTTCCTTCCCTCTTTTAAGGAAGCCAGTTCCTGCATCCTTGGCTGGAAGTGTCAAAATTGTGAGACTTAATTCCTGACCCTTACTCCAGCTTTTCATGCCCATGGATCGATTCCACTTTGGTCTGACGATTTCAATCGTCATTTCCATGTATGCTGATTCCTTTCCGCGCATCTTTTCCTCGGCCCTGCGAATAATTTCTTTGGCGTCTTGAGCCATTGACGGAAGCGTGAAAAGTGCAACCAGTGCTATGCTTAATATGATTCTCATTTTACAAATTGTTCGATTAAATATTGTTTTGCCTTTTCGGCAGGGAAATGTTCAGGATCTAAAAGACAGTGCAGTTGAACTCCATCAAGAACAGCACTGAAGTATCGCATCATTGCCATCGGATCATCGTAATCTTTTGAATTGAAATAGGTCATCATGGACATCATATACGGGCCCATTCTGATCTTCATTTCCTTCATAATCAATTCGGCAATATCTTTTTGAAAAACCAGCGACATGTACAGCTTCCACCGCTGTGGCTCCTCAAGAGGAATATCAACGCTTAATGCGATGATCTCTTTGAACCGCTCATCGGTTATTACCTCACCAGGCGTTATTTTCATGATGTCCATAGCGTATTCGAAGAGGTCGATAGTCAACGACTTCAGAACTTCCTCTTTGCTATGGAAGTAGTTATACATCAACCCCTTGGAAATATTGGCTTTCGTGGCAATTTTACTCACAGAGGCAGAGTGATAGCCCTCTTCTGCAAAGAGGTGAAGTGCGGCATCCAGAATCTCGCTTTTGCGCTCCTGCCGTAATTCTTCGTACTGCTCGCTGGTCCTAGGTGCCATCTTTTGATTGAACGATTGGTCAAATATAAATAATCTTTTTAAATGACCAATCAGTCAAGCAAAACTTAAGAATAAATAAACTCCGACAAAGAGCCGGAGTGATGAGCGGTAATATTAGAGTTTTAGAAGAGGGAGCATTCGGATCGACTCTTCTTTTTTGATAAAATAATACCCAGATGGAAGTTCCTGAATATTAATTGAACCATGTCTATAGATCCCTTGATGCTCGAGTGAGCCGGTCGCGCTAAAAATGGAGTACAAATCGCCCTCATCAAATCCCCGCAACTGAACAAAGTTCCGAGCTGGATTCGGATAAAGCCCTAATTGAGAGATGATCTCTTCATTAATTCCGGCAGGAATGGAGTCATTCGTATCCCCACTTATTTCAGCAATCGTTACGCTCGATAAAGCAGCATTATCACTGCTGTTCGCACCGTTTAAATTCACCGCGTTCGCACCGAGGTAAAAAGTCAAATCTCCTTTTCCAGCGGAAGGCGCTGTCCATTCTACCATGAACTGATTGGTTGAACTAGCTCCATCGTGTTCAACATAATTTCGCCCTGCTGAAAAGCTCAACTGAGCATTAGAACTTGGATTAGACCATCCTGGAACATTTGAATTATCCGAGTCCTGAAGGCATAACATTTGAAATCCGAATCCTGAAGGATTCCCAGCACTATGGTCCACAGTTATAGTCATGTCATAATCTCCGCCGGCGATATATTCTGTGACCTCGTTTCCTTGATCATCATTAATCTGAAGATCGATTGAAACTGACCCAAATGATCCGCCCGTATGACAAGTTGTGCAAGCCGTCCCATCTCCCGGCGCTCCGGTTGCGCGGTTTCCATTTGATGCTGGCCCACTTGCGTTTGATTGTAAAAGCACGGCAATTCCAAATAGAATTACAGCTGTGTAATAAAGGTAATTGTGTCTCATGTAGAATGATTTTGTTCAGATCTGTAAAAATACCAGACGATGAGTTGGCATATTTGGATAGAAACCGTAAACTATTCACTGATAGATATTGGTCATGTGATCCAATAATCCCACCTTTGCAGCCGCAAAATCAAGGGGTTATGATTGCAGCACAGAATGTGTCGCTTGCATTTGGCAAGCAAAAGTTGTTTGATGAGGTGAATGTCAATTTCACCGGTGGCAACTGTTATGGTGTTATTGGAGCGAACGGAGCGGGGAAGTCTACCTTCCTTAAAATACTCGCTGGCGATATCGAAGCCAATACAGGTCAGGTCATTATTGAACCTGGCAAACGTTTGGCGGTTCTCCGTCAAAATCACTTTGAATTCGATGAAATTCCCGTTCTCGAAACGGTGATTCGAGGCCACGAGCGATTGTTCCAGGTCATGCAGGAGAAAGACGCCATCTACGCGAAAGAAGATTTTAGCGATGCGGACGGCATGAAGGCATCCGACCTTGAAGAAGAATTTGCAGAGATGGACGGTTGGAATGCTGAGTCCGATGCAGCCGCGCTTTTAAGCGGGCTGAACATCAAAGAAGCCAGTCATTTCAAACTCATGAATGAGTTAAGCGGAAACGAAAAAGTAAGGGTGCTTTTAGCACAGGCCATTTTCGGAAATCCAGACATCCTTGTTCTGGATGAACCAACCAACGACCTCGACATTCAAACGATTGGGTGGTTGGAAGACTTTCTCCTAGAGTTCAAAAACACAGTCATCGTCGTTTCTCACGACCGGCACTTCTTGGATACGGTTTGTACACACATTGCTGATATTGACTTTGGGAAGCTCCAGCTTTTTACAGGAAACTACACCTTTTGGTACGAGTCGAGTCAGTTGGCTTTGCGCCAACAATCAGCTGCAAATAAGAAAGCTGAGGTCAGAAAGAAGGAGCTTCAAGAATTTGTTGCACGATTCAGCGCAAACGCATCGAAATCAAAGCAAGCAACGAGTCGAAAGAAGTTGCTCCAAAAAATCAATGTTGACGACATCAAGCCTTCAACGAGAAAGTACCCTGGCATTATCTTCCAGCAAACGCGTCCTGCAGGAAATGACATTTTAACCCTCGATCAGTTGAGTGCCAGTAATGCTGACGGCGTCCTTTTCAAAGATTTAAACCTATCTGTCGAACGAGGAGATAAAATCACCTTCCTCAGCAAGAACAGTGTAGCGGTGACGGCGCTTTTCAAAATACTTGTCGGCGAAAAGCAAGCCGATTCTGGTTCAATTAAATATGGCCAGACAATCACGAAAGGGTACCTCCCGGTCAACAACGAGGATTACTTTAACGCGAACAAGGACCTCCTCGATTGGCTTCATCAGTATTCTCCTGCTGGTATGGACGACACGGACGTTCGTGGATTCCTAGGTAAAATGCTTTTCAGTGGTGACGACATCAAGAAGAAATCGAGCGTCCTAAGTGGAGGGGAGAAAGTTCGCTGCATGCTTTCCAGAATCATGATCGCAGGTGCCAACCTTTTGATTGTAGATGAGCCAACCAATCACCTCGATCTGGAATCAATTACCGCATTCAACAACGCGTTGATGAACTTTCCAGGAACCGTCCTTTTTACCTCACATGACCACACCTTCACGCAAACGGTCGCCACACGAGTCGTTGAATTAACTCCTACAGGCTGCATCGATAAGATGATGACATATGATGATTACATCGCAAGTGACAAGATTGGAGCGCAAAGAGAAGAGATGTACGCTTAAGTAAAGGCATTAGCGAATCGCAGTAAAGAATTGGAATGCCTTATTCCAAAAACCGAATCGCTGCAATTCCATTTCATTCACGTCAAGACGAAATGATTGAAGGGCCAGAGCGTAAAGCTTCATGTCCCATTCCTCTAAAGTGCAAATGCGCTCCCGGACCGAGTCATCAAGTCTAGTTGACTTGTCTGATTTTCGATTTCTATTCTCAAATCGATAGACCACCGGTCGCTTCCAATTCAATAATTTCTTAAGATGAAGTACTGAGGCGTCGAACTCATCAGTGAACAGCACGGCGGAACATCCTTCCAATTTGGCTACTGCTTCATCAAAATGACCACGCTGACTTAATCCAAGAAATTGTTGCAAATGACCTTCGCATTGAAAAAGCTAACTCGAGTCTGTATTTCAATAAAAACATCGAAGTTCTTCACGGATTGCTGAAAGGAAGTGTGGAGGAAGTGCCTTCCAGAGCAATTTCAATTTCGAAGGCTGGAGGAATTGGGTTAATTCTGTCGTTGGTTATTGGGTTTCTGCGTCCAAAAAGAAATCGGGACTAACGGATCTAGGAGACGGAGACAAGGAATCAAAGCATTTGGAAAGCTTCGCCGTGATATATTCAGCAATCAATCTGGTTCTGGATTACTCGCTCACGAAGTTCGCTCGTGAGCAAGTGGCGTCCCGAGAAGGGAATCAAAGCCTTTGGAAAGCTTCGCTTTCTCAGCCTTTTTTTCGTTCCTCGGCCTTCGAGCAAGCTCAAGCCCGGTAACGAAAAAAGCCTCTCGCATTGCGAAAGGCTTTGATCATCTAGTGGGCTATACTGGATTCGAACCAGTGACTTCTACCCTGTCAAGGTAACACTCTAAACCAACTGAGTTAATAGCCCTTAATTGAACTGCGAATATGATAAAAAGCTGTCTCATTTATCGTGCACTGAAGGAAGGAGTTAAACAAATTGCCCATACACCAATCCATTTTATGTGCACACTCGTCTTACTTACTGATTTACCTTTGCATCAAATTCAATCCCATGAAATCTCTCTACTTACTAGTTCTCGGCCTCAGTATCTCAACTTTGAGCATTGCTCAAAGCTTCACATACTCTCCATCAGCAGATGTTGCTGATACGATCATGGAAGGAGCTGGAAGCTCCTTGGATATTTACATTGGAAACGAAGACACAACTGATATAACTTACGGATGGTTGCTTGTAAGTAATTCCATTCCTGAGAGTTGGTTCACTTCATTATGCGATTGGCCTAACTGCTTTGCTGGGATACCTGACTCGGGCGTCATGAATACTATTACGGTTGCCGATGCAGATTCTGGGATTCAAGGCTTCTTTAAATTGACCCTCAGCGCTGGTAGCGCACCAGACACTGCAACCGTCCAATTGTATGTCTACGACATCACAGATTTGAATCGTGGTGACACTATTTCATTCAGCTATATCTCATTCGAAGACACATCCTCATCCACTGGCATTGCTTCAAAGGAGTCTAACCATCTGGCGATTTTCCCAAATCCGTCCGACAACATTGTGACCGTAGGAGCTTCGGGAATAAATCGTATAAGCATATATGATATGGCCGGAACTCTTATCAGAAATGACGTATACCGCAAAGTTGACAAGGTCGATATGAATGTTTCAAATCTAAACTCGGGCTTGTATTTTATTCGAACCGAGTCTGAAGCTGGAACCATCCAACGGTCATTTATCAAATTGTAGAAAGGGCGAACATGAAGTTCGTCATTCCATTTTCGATATTCATTCTTTTCGCTTCAAGCGGTTTAGCCGTCGAGCTCGACACCATTTTCATTAATCGAGGCACCTATACCACGATTGACTCGAATCAGTGGACATTTTTGGCATTTAATTCGAGCCCGGCTTTTAGCTCACAAAACACCGTCATCAAGCTTTTAGAATCGGATAGCTTACAATTGACAGTTGTAAACAACGATTCGGTCGCGCATGGTTTTGAGGTAAAAGGAAAGGGTGGCGTTTCAAGTATAGCGCCAGGAGACACCGCGTATACTTCGTATTCCTTTTCAGATGAAAATGTTTTTGTCTACCACGACCCATTGAGTAGCTCTAATTCTCGCGGACTTGGACTTGGAGGAATGATTCACGTGGCCAAAGCCAATCGGACAGCGTTTTATTGGAATATCAAGGAGCTACAAAGCGACTGGATTGAGGACTTAGCTCAAGGTCTTCCTGTTGATTGGACGACTTACTACCCAGATTATTTTTTAATAAACGGAAGGAGTCATCCTGACATTACTCAAGATGCAACCGCGAGAGTTGAAGGATCGGTCGGGGATACCATCCATATTGCCATAAGCAATACGGGCAATTCGGATCATTCAATCCACTTCCATGGCTATCACTGTGAGATCTTGAAATCTAGTTTTGACACGAAATGGGTTGGCCGGATGAAAGACACCTTTCCAATTCAGCCACTTGAGACGCTCTTGCTCCAATTAGTGCCGCATCAAGTCGGTGAATACCCGGTGCATGATCACAACCTTGTCGCTGTCTCAGCAGGAGGAATCTACCCAAATGGAATGTTCCTGACGCTCCTGATTCAATGAAGCTGCTCACCATTCATATCGCTTGCTTTCTTATTCTCAGCCTTGATGTATACTCACAGCAAGTAAGACAGATAATAGGTAGAAATGTTGGGTGGAAGACCTTGTCAGATGGAAACAACGTTCGCGTTTTTGGTTTTGCTGATAATTTATCGCAGTATCCCGATGTGCCTGGACCGACGTTGGAATTCACCGAAGGCGATTCTGTCATCATCGATTTCTGGAATATATCCCAAGGCGCGCCACACACCATACACCTTCACGGTTTGGATGTAAATCAAGAAAATGATGGGGTTCCCCATCTCTCGTTTGAAGTTCATCATATGGAGCACGGGTTCTACCGATTTAGAGCTCCTGCTGCCGGAACCTACCTCTATCATTGTCATGTAGTTTCTTCTATCCATGTTCAGGCGGGCATGTATGGATTGATTGTTATTCATCCCCCATCAGGCGAAAATTACAGTTGGGAAGGTGGATACGAAATCCATCGAGATCATCGATTGTTCATGTCTGAAATCGACACGGTTTGGCATAATGACACCGTGCTTCTGCATGAGTATGACACCACTTCATCAATGCATCATGTTAAGATTCCGATCTACGATCCACAGCATTTTTTAGTCAATGGACTAGGACAATCTCAACTTATTGATTCAGTGATTGTAACTGGTCAAGTTGATGAAAACATCTACGTTAGACTTGCCAACATCGGATACTATAAGAACATAGTAGTCCTTCCTTCTGGGTTGAACGCCCGAATTGTTTCTTCAGATGGAAGGCCTCTCTCGACCGAGATCGAAACTGACTCAGTCGTAGTTTATCCAGGCGAGCGCTTCGGAGTACTATGCCAAGCATCGGAGGAGTTTGAATCTGAAATTAGCGTGGTGTACTCAAATCTCAACACAGGTGTATCGGTTGCAACTGAAGTGGTGGAGGTTGACATTTCGGGATTTCTTGGAATCGACGATTCGGAACATCAACCTGAGGTTAGAATCTCCCCAAACCCAGCAGACGACTTTGTAACCATTGATGTTTTGGACCAAGAGAATGACGAAGTGTTGGTGAAGCTCATAGATCCAAACAGTCGTGTTTTGGATGTTTTCCAAATCACCCAGAAGAGGACTCGATATGACGTCAGCTATCTTCCATCTGGAACATTTTTCTTCTATTTTCCACGAGGAGAAGAGAAGTGGACATTGAAATGGGTTAAAAAATAAGGGGCTGGAGTCACCGGAATTTCTGATCGCTCAATTATCTAGTCCTCTAATTGGACGGGATTAGTCCCTCACTTCGTTCGATCGTGATCCCTCGCCCGCCGAAGATGGAATCAAAGCCTCACATCGCTGGCGCGATGCAGGGCTTTTCTTTTGTTCATCGTTCAAGCAAGCTTGACTCTGAACAATAAAAAAGCCCCTCGCTATGCGAGAGGCTTTGATCTTTTGGTGGACCTCTCGGTCCCAGTTTCGAACTTTTTTAAACTATTTATCTAAAACAATCTTCCATGTTGAATAAGCTTCTTTTTCTAATCCATCTTCGTTAATTATACCTGTACTTATCCAAAGTTTTCCTAAATCTTGAAGTTCATCTTTGGTGCATCCAAATAGAACAATTAAAATAATTAATAAAAAATTACTTTTATACATAGGGCTAAAATAATAAAACCCACTCAAATGAGCGGGTTTCTTTATAGTGGGAGTTGAGGGATTCGAACCCCCGACCCCCTCGGTGTAAACGAGGTGCTCTGAACCAACTGAGCTAAACTCCCTTTTTAATTAAGGGCTGCAAATATATGTCAATCTTTATTTGACACAATAAATGTTTAAAGCTCGAATAATCGGGTCTCAGACGACGCTTTGTACGATGTCCCGGGTTTGAGAACTCCAGTCATTCCTACTTGAGATCCTGACCCATCAGTCCCTTTTCCAGTAACGATTACAGCAATCTTGTCGGATGAAATTGTATAACCAGAACCCCCCGAAACAGTCGTCATCTCACCGCTCTTCGCTCGACGCTTCCATTGCTTGGCATCTAGCCCATCATCAAAATCGCTTCCGACGATGGATCTGACTGCCAATCGAGCTGCGCCATGCTTCCATAGTTCTCGTTCGAACTCTGGGAATTCGTTCATAAGCCGTTCTACATGGCTACTAGAAAGAAATATGGTTGTGACTGGGGTTTCCGCAACCACGACGTTCTTCGTTTTCCCTTTTGTCAGCAAGACCATTTCTCCAATGCCATCACTTTTACCGAGGACTTCAAGTGTGGTAGATCCATCCCTAACATTAGCATTTCCACGAGCGATCACAAACAAACCGTCATTGGAGCTCATGTTCTTAATGATTGTCTGTCCGGTCGAATAGATTTTATTTTGAGCAAGTCGCTCCAACAATTTCAAGCATTCTTTTGGAAGATCCTTCAGCCATGTTATAGACTCAATCATCTCCTTCGTCTCTGGCAACTCGATGCTAGGAGGTTTCTCCATGAGTTGCTTCATTCGAGCTTCGATGTCATTCGTAATCCGCGAGACTTCAGCCCCACTAAGTCGACCCTTACTCTTCAGGCGATCAACCGTATGTAATTCATAGTTCAGAACTGATCTAATTGCTTGTCTCGTAGAAATCGCTCGATATATCTCAGGATACGTATTCCTGAGGTTTCTCATGAAGGTCTGACCTGAGATGATGTTCTCATTGATCTCCTGCTCTATGATTTCCAATTTAGTTCGCTCACCTGTTCCTTCTGCCCGGTACATACTTTCCATGAGTTTGAGACAATCCTCTTGGGCTTTCACAAATCCCACCGCGCAGTCGTAACTAACCGCAAGGCGATCAAAGAATGTGTTGGCTGTAGCCTTTCCAATAAGAGGCCAAGTCTGGAGCGTGCTCAACCACTTTGGAGGTCTCCAGAGTAATTCAAGATCTTTTCTCTGTGAAAGAGAAATTTCTCCCTTACTATCTAGAATCTCGTTCACCGTATCGGTTAATGTCCTCACTGCATCAGGGCCGAGCATTCCCTCTTTAAACTGTTTCCAATAACTGCTCTTTTCTTTCTCAAGAACTCGGGTCCTGTGCTCAGCCATCTTTGCAATGTTTAACTCAGCCTCATCAATGTCTTGAACCAATGCAATCTCCTTAGGAAGGTATTCGCTAACTGTTGTCCAATTTGCCTTTTTAAGGTTTCGGTCTGCTCTTAGTTTTTGAACATGCGCTTCAGCACTACTCCTCATGTATTCACTTGAAGACTTGATCATCAATGCCTTCGCCGGCGGAATATCAAGTAGTCCGAGACGATTGACCAACGCTTTAATCGTGGTCGCATTTACAAGCAATGTCAAAGTAACTGTGCCCGCAATCAGAAACAAGAATTGATCCTTTATTGTTGTTGCTTCCGCTGACGTAATTCCCATCGCGTCTGCCATTGCATTGGAGTCAAGTCCAGCTACAATCAACGCCAAGGCCAATCCAATCGCGCCACGAAGCGCCCCAAACCAAACGACAATGGCGTCTTTTTTCGGCAAACCATAGCCCGTGTTTTTCATGAAGGGGTAGTGCATGACCATGACGATCGCTCTTATCACATGAACTCCGATGTAAATAATTCCAAGAACCATGAAATCATTTGCTGTGAATTCGGTTCGCTCTGCAATAACAAATCCTACAATGAGGAATATTAAGCAGTTAGCAATGAAGCCAGCCAGCTCCCAAAACTCATGCATGAAATGCTCAACTTGAGGCGAAATACTTGAACGGCCAAACCCTCCAATAAGCAATCCAAGAGCCACCAATGCGAGCACACCTGATACGTGTAAAAAGTGTTCTGCAATGAAGAATGTGGCATAAGCCGCCGCAACAACAACGGATATCTCAACCATGGCGTCATTGAATACACCCTTGATCCATCTCAATGTTATCCAACCTATGAAGACTCCGACTCCAACCCCGCCAAGAGCAACACGAAGAAATTCCACAAAGCCATTTGTATCGGTGACTTCTCCTGAAACAGCGGCTAGAAACACCATGAACAGAACGATGGCTGTACCATCATTTAGCAGTGATTCTCCTTCGATCAAGGTGCCTAGTTTTTTACTTGCTCCTAAGTCTTTTAAAAGCGCGACCACTGCTACTGGGTCTGTCGCCGAGATGACGGAACCAAACATAAACGCTAAGCTCCAATTTGCCCATCCTTCCAGACCTATGTCCAACATATCGATAGCATACACCATTACTCCGGTAAGGAGTAGGGCAACGAGAATACCTGGTACTGCGAGAATAACGGAATTGACCGCACTCTTTTTAAATGTATGGAGGTCCATAGCGAAGGCCGCCTCAAAAATCAGTATGGGTAGGAAAACGAAGAACAGCATATGCGGATCGATGTTCGCCGCCCATATAAAAGAGTCATTAACGAAACTTACGTCTACAGGCCCCCAGTGCATAAACAGACCCATCCGATTAAGCACACCCAGAATAATCCCAATTATCAGTAATACCGCCGTGAATGGAATAGGAATAATCTTCAAAAAGTGCCTAGTGAAAGCACCGATGAATACCGCCATGATTATGAAAAACAGTCCCGAGATGTCGGGTCCGTGGTGACCCCCACCGTGCTCTTCGGCATGTTCACCACCGTGTTTCTCGCCGTGCTCGCCCTCATGAGTTTGAGCGTGTTCGGGCTCCTCTGAGGTAGCAGACTCGTGCCCTGAATGTTGAGGCTCGGAGAGCTCAAATGCAACATTGTCGCCGGTTTCGAATGGATTGTAAAGTGCGGAAGCTTCAAATGTTGAAATTCCAATCACCAGTGCCGCAAGCACACAAAGAGTGCCGACAATTTTCCAGTTACGTTTTGACATGAAGGATAGATTTTGGGTCTAGTTGTGCACAAATTATCACTTTACCTCCTCATTTGAGGAAATATTTCAGGAGAAAATGAATTTTTCGATCACCTCGGGATAATGAGATAGTTCCAACTTTCTAACTTTTGATTCGATGTCCTCCACCGAGTCCTCGGTTTCTATTTTAACTGAAAACTGTTGAACGATACCGCCTTCATCGTAATTTTCGTTGACCTGATGAATTGTGATTCCGCTCTCCTTGTCGCCCGCTTCTTTGACCGCTCGATGCACTTTAGAGCCGTACATTCCTTTCCCTCCATATTTCGGTAAAAGTGCGGGATGAATATTAAGAATTCGTCCTTCAAAGTGCTTTACCAGGAATCTTGGAATCAACAAAAGCCAGCCAGCGAGAATTATGAGGTCTACCCCAAACTCATCCAATAAGTTGAGTACGAGTTCCTCATCTTGCCAATCACTTTTTGGTAAGTAAAGCGATGGAATATCGTGCCGTTCAGCCACCTTCAGCACTCCGGCCTCCGAGCGATTGGTAATAATAAGCGAAATCTCAACTTTCTCGTTTTCAGCAAAATATTTGGCAATGGCATCAGCGTTGGTTCCGGCACCAGAGGCAAAAATTGCAAGCTTCTTAGATGGCATTAATACTCTTGTGTTTTCTTTACCAGCGAAAATAGTAACACCATGAGCCAAACTCCAGATTTTATAAATCACACGCCGGTTACATTTCCAGAAGATGAAATGATGAGGCGTTCAAAAGAGTTACTTGAATTCACTAACAAGCGCCGAAGTATCAGAGAGTTTTCCGACAAACCAATACCATTTGAGGTGATCTCTAATATAATTATGACTGCAAGCACAGCACCATCGGGAGCACATAAGCAGCCATGGACATTCTGTTTGATTAGTAGCGCCGAGCTTAAAAAGCGGATTCGAGGAGCAGCAGAAAAGGAAGAATTCGATAGTTACAACGGTCGAATGAGTGAGGAATGGTTGCAAGACTTATTGCCTCTTGGTACTGATTGGACGAAGCCCTTTATTGAAACTGTGCCATGGATTATTGTGGTATTCAAACGTGCATTTGAGTACGTGGATGATAAGAAGTGGCAGAATTACTATGTCAATGAATCTGTCGGAATCGCGTGCGGAATATTGATAAATGCGATTCATCATGCAGGGTTGGCGACGCTAACTCACACTCCGAGTCCCATGAAATTTCTCACCGACATTCTCGAACGGCCAGACAATGAAAGGCCCTATTTATTGCTGCCTGTCGGGTATCCAGCCGACGAAGTCAAAGTCCCAAATCTTAATCGCAAAAGCTTCGAAGAAATCTGTGTGCGCTACGATTGACAAGAAATTGCAATAATTAAGTGAAAAGGTTTTCTTTGCACCCTGAAATGCTAATCATAAAACAAGCAACATGTCTGATATTAAAGAACGCGTAACAGCTATCATCGTTGATAAGCTAGGAGTAGATGAAGGTGAGGTTAATCCAGAAGCAAGCTTCACAAATGATCTTGGAGCTGATTCCCTTGATACAGTTGAACTTATCATGGAATTCGAAAAGGAATTCAATATCGCTATACCAGACGATCAAGCTGAAAACATCGCCACTGTAGGTGAGGCTATCAAGTATATTGAAGAGCACGTTTCCTAACAAGCACTTAATTACATCATTATGGCATTGAATCGGGTAGTTGTTACCGGAATAGGTGCGTTGACACCTATTGGAAATACCGCTCAGGAGTACTGGGATAACCTTCTCCAAGGTAAGAGCGGAGCGGCACCAATTACCCGTTTTGATGCAACCAAGTTCAAGACCCGTTTTGCCTGTGAGGTGAAGAACCTCGATCTCAACGAGCATTTTGACCGAAAAGAGGGGCGTAAACTCGACCTTTTCAGCAAGTATGCGATGATCGTTGCTGACGAAGCCGTCTCTGATTCAGGACTCATGGCTGATTCCTTGAATGTAGATAGAGTTGGTGTTATTTGGGGTTCTGGAATTGGCGGCATTACCACATTCCAAGATGAAGTAGAAGGTTTCTTTAGCGGAGACGGAACTCCTCGCTTCAACCCCTTCTTCATTCCAAAAATGATTTCTGATATCGCATCGGGTCATATATCCATCAAGTATGGATTTAGAGGCCCAAACTTCAGTTTGGTCAGTGCTTGTGCTACAAGTACAAACTCGATGATTGATGCGTTCAACTACATCCGACTTGGAAAAGCAGATGTATTCGTCTGCGGTGGATCAGAGGCAGCGATAAATCAAAGTGGTATTGGCGGATTTAATGCCATGCATGCCCTTTCAACACGAAATGATTCTCCAGAAACAGCTTCGAGACCTTTCGACAAAGACCGTGATGGTTTTGTGATGGGTGAAGGCGGTGGAGCAATGATCTTGGAAAACCTAGAGCACGCATTGGCTCGAGGAGCAAAAATTTATGGTGAAGTAGCGGGAGGCGGACTATCTGCTGACGCACATCACATCACGGCGCCACACCCAGATGGGTTTGGGGCACTCAATGTCATGAGATCTGCCTTGGAAGATGATTCAAGCTTATCTCCTGAAGACATCGACTATGTAAATGTCCATGGCACGAGCACACCGCTTGGAGACGTGGCTGAATTGAAGGCTATTCGGGGTGTATTTGGCGATCACTCAGAGAAGCTCAATGTCAGCTCTACTAAATCCATGACCGGTCACTTGCTTGGCGCCGCTGGGGCAGTTGAGGGTATTGCTGCATTACTTGCAGTAAAAAACGATGTCGTTCCTCCTACCATTAATCACTTTACGGATGATGAGGCAATTGATCCTGCCTACAATCTGACCTTCCACAAACCTCAAGAACGCACGGTAAATGCCGCATTGAGTAACACGTTTGGTTTCGGAGGGCACAACGCATCCGTTATTTTCAAGAAATTTATGGGTTAACCCAAATTTTTGAAGACACGCATCTTCTTCAGATTTCAAAACCTTCGTCATCGCCAACTGAGCACCTATTTGTTTAAGTCTTGGGGCATTCGACCATCCGACATAAGCTGGTACGAAAAAGCGCTTCGGCACAAGTCACTCGTCGGATCAGGAAAGTTCTGCCATCAAGATTGCAATGAACGCCTTGAACTTCTAGGAGACGCTGTTTTGGATACCGTCGTCACCGAATACTTGTTTAATCGTTTCCCAGAGGCTGATGAAGGCTATCTCACAAAAATTCGCGCTCGCATAGTGAACAGAACGACACTTGGAGAAGTCGGAAAGAATGCCGGTCTTGGAGATATCATCGAGGCCCGGGTCGGAAGCGACGATTCGATGGATAAAATCATAGGAAATGCACTTGAAGCTTGGCTTGGAGCCATTTACATTGATCGAGGCTTTAAATCTGCTAAGAAATCAATCGACCAGTACCTTCTTCCTCGGTATCTCGATATTGATGACATTATCCAGAATGCTTTTGACTTTAAGAGCAAACTGATCGAATGGTCACAACAAAACAAGAAGCCAATGCGCTTTGATACTTATTCGGCTGACCAAACAGACAATAGTTTTATCTGTGATATCAAAGTGAATAATAAGGCTATCGCATCTGGTAATGGTAAATCCAAAAAGCGCGCTGAGCAGGACGCCGCTAAAATGGCCTGTAATAAACTTGCTCTGTAGCTATGTCTAAGCACCGTCTGGATTTCGATGATGAGTATGAATTCATCGCCTGCGGAATAAGCTGCCATTTAAAGGACTATCGCTTTGCATGGAATCTCAATAAAAAATTGAGTCTCGAATTCATGCGATTTCCACTGACAGTCTCTAAATCAGGCCAACTTGAAGAGTATTCCATGTACAAGACTCGCGATGATGATAATCATTTAAAATATGTCATGGTTTCGAATCATAATGAACAGAATCACTTCTTAAAGAAGCATAAGGCATACGACTACTTGATATTTGTGGAAGGCTATCTAGATTTATTCGATTCGAACGGATTTAAAACGGTTTTGAGGGGGCTAGAAGGCGTGCAGCTCGTTGTTGATATTGACCCTCGAGACCTGCATGATTCTCAGTATCTATTATTTGAAGATTAGTTTGTTAACGAAACCACAACGCTTAGTTAATTCAACTGATGGCGATTCCAATACCTTCGTCGGATACTATGCCTCGAACCAAGACTAAAATTGTTGCCACTATTGGCCCATCCTGTTCCTCTAAGGAGGTGTTGCGCCAATTGATCGATGCTGGGATGTCCGTGGCACGCCTAAACTTTTCTCACGGAACGCACGCTGATCACGAAGAAGTGATTAATTCAATGCGAGCTTTGGACAGCGAGCTCAAATCTTATTCAGCAATACTCGCTGACCTCAGCGGACCAAAAATCAGAGTTGGAGAGCTTGAGACCGAAGAAATTACCCTAACCGAGGGCAACAAACTCATTTTAACCGCTGACAAGATGATCGGCACTTCGCAGAAAGTCAGCATTAGCTACCCCAGCCTTGCCGAGGATGTGAAGGTTGGAGAAACAATTCTTCTGGATGATGGCAAATTACGCCTAGATGTATCCGAAATCAAGGGTGATGAAGTCGTGACAATCGTAACTCAAGGAGGACAGTTGAAGCCAAGAAAGGGAGTGAATCTACCCGACACTGAGTTGAGCTTGCCATCCCTTACTGATAAAGACAGGAGGGATTTGAATTTTGCGCTGAAGCATAATGTCAGTTGGGTTGCCCTCTCCTTTGTCAGGAGCGCTGACGACATTATCGAACTCAAAGAATTAATTTCTAAAAGCAAGAGCGGAGCTCGAGTAATTGCCAAAATTGAAAAGCCGGAAGCCCTTGACAACATCGACGAGATTATCGCTATTTCAGATGGCATCATGGTCGCAAGAGGAGATTTAGGAGTGGAGATTCCACTTCAGAACGTTCCAATGGTCCAGAAGGAAATCGTCAGAAAATGCCAAAAAGCGGGTAAACCAGTCATCATTGCTACTCAAATGATGGAAAGCATGATTGACAATTTATCTCCAAGCAGAGCTGAAGTAAATGATGTGGCCAACGCGGTGTTAGACGGAAGCGACGCCGTGATGTTGAGTGGTGAGACCAGCGTCGGGAGATATCCAGTCGAGGTCGTTCAGACCATGGGGAAAATTCTCACGAGAGTTGAAGAATATGATGGGATTTACTACCCGTCCATGGAGCACGACAGTACTGAGGAGCGGCTCATCACAGACGCAATTTGTCACTCGGCAGTACGACTAAGTGAAAAGATTGCTGCGAAAGGCATTGCGACGATGACCTTTTCAGGCTATACGGCATTCCGAATTAGCTCCTATCGTCCGAATGCATGGGTGTTTGTCTTTACATCAAACTTTAAGATTCTGAACATGCTCAGTCTTGTTTGGGGCGTTAAGGGATTCTACTATGATAAATTCGTGAGTACGGATCAAACCATAACGGACATTAAGCAAGAATTAAATAAATCAGGTGACCTAGGCGAGTCCGATTATTTGATCAATATCGCCAGCATGCCGATTGCAAATAAAGGCATGTCGAATATGCTGAAAGTCAGTAAAATGAATGAATAACTTTCTTCTTTATATTACGTACGATTAAAATCCGTGAATTCTAAGCTCCAAATACCCGCCTCCACCATTGTAGCCATTCTTCTCTGTTTTGCGGTGCAAGGTCAAGACAAGCACAACTTTCAGTCTTTAAAGGATGGAAGTTTTGATACTTCTAGCCAATGGAGTAAGGATGGGAAATCTGGTTCAACCGACAAAACTTCTCCTGGTTGCACGATCAACGACGCGGATTTTCTGGTTATTGAACATGAATTAGAAACCACATGTTCTCCAGTAGGGGTTTACGGCGAAACCAAATTTCACATCAAAAATGGCGGACATCTGAGTATAGATGGCAACATGGATATCTATGGGGCAGCACAACTCCTCGTCGATGATCAAAGTTCCTTATTCGTCGATGGCGATCTAACTATCTCTGGAGAATCCGAGTTTCTGCTCGAAGGCAATCTCACAGTGACTGGCAATGTGAATGTGATTGGTGAAGCAACCACTTGCGGCACAGGAAAAGCGAACGTGTCAGGTTCGGTGGCTGGTGATGGATGGTGTTTGGAACTCAGTATCCAACCCGTGATGATACTTGGATTCAAAGCTGAACTTGCAGAAAATCAAAATGTGCGATTGACTTGGGATGCGAAAGGCAGGACCAATCAAATCGATTACGTCATTGAGAGATCGGACAATGGAATGACATTTACCGAGATTGCTCGATTCACGGATCCCACACTTAGTAAACTGGAATTCACCGACCTCGAAGTTGGTGAAGGAAATCACTATTACCGGCTCAGCATTTTCAATCGGTCGGGATCGGAAGAAAACATCGAATTTGCCTCTGTGTCGGTGGAAGCGTCTGATCTGGGATTGTGTGACTTAGTGGTGGATCCAAACCCCTGTGTGCCATCGTGCATAGCGACCCTCATTGACTGCCCATCAGGAGTTTACAATACTTCCATAATGGATGCATCTGGACAAATGGTTTCTCAACTGATGCCCTTGGCAAAAAGTAAATCTCGAATTCAGTATCACATCAATAAAGAAAATCTATTGATGCCCGGTGTCTACGTGATTCGGGCTGAAGGAACGAGTACTTCGAAATCGAAAAAGGTTATTGTAAAATAGTGATCAAAAACCTACTCCTTCTCGTTTTACTTTCATCACTGACCCTGAGCTGCTCGGAATCTTCTACGAAGAGTGAGCATACCGACTCGAATAAGGACACCTTAGAAAACCCGTCGAGTGATGGGACGGAAGAGTATCGCATGATCACCCTTCCCACTCCAATGCAGATTCCCGCTCTTTTACGAAACACTCGCACGAATTATAGCAAGTCGGTCATGTTTCCAATTATCAAGGAGGAGAAATCGTATTTCACTTCCTCGGTACTCATGGGTATGTACTTGATGGACTTGGCCTATGCCAGCGTCAATAACGACCATCAGACCGCACGAATCTACTTTGATGAATGTCGTCGATTAGGAAGCGATATGGGCCTTGGAATCAAACTAAATGAACGGCTGGTAGAGCGATTTGACGAAAACATAGAGCGTCCTGATTCACTGGGAATAATAATCCTGGAAATGTATGACATGGGCCACGCCTACTTTATTGAACAAGGAAAAGATGGCCTAGGATTGCTGCTCGTTATGGGATGGTATGGTGAAGGAATGAACCTAGTATTCAAAAAGGCCAGAGGAAATGACCTCCTACTTTTCCTTCATCTAATCCAACAGCAACGACAGTACGCCGAGAACTTGGTTTATGGATTAAATCAGTTCGAAATTCCAGAAGAACTGGAGGATGAATACGCCATCATCGTGAAAATTAATGACACGTTTAACTCCATGTCAATCCCAACTATTTATCAGTTGAGAACCGGCCAAAGAAACGTCTCCGAAATCGATCAGGATAAGCTTCGAGAACTTGAAGCATTGGTAGAAGAATTCAGAAACTCAATTAGCGTTTGATGAAGCGCGTTACGGGAATTGGTGGTGTTTTCTTCAAATCTGAGGATCCAGAAAAAACCAAGAGTTGGTATCAAGACCATCTTAGAATTGAATCCGATCAGTACGGGGGTAAATTTGTTTGGCGGGACAAAGACGATAAGGAAAAAGAGTGCATGACCGCCTGGAGTCCGATGCCCCAATCAACCGACTACTACAGCCCGAGCAAAAGTGAATTCATGATCAACTATCGAGTTGAAGACTTGAAAGCACTTCTTGAAGTGTTGAAAAGTGAGGGCGTAGAACAAGTAGGTAAAATGGAGGAATATGAATATGGGAAGTTCGCTTGGATCATCGACCCGGATGGCCGAAAAGTCGAACTCTGGGAGCCAATAGACGCTCCACTTCTGTAAGCATTCACCATCTTCGCGCCGTGCCCACCCGAGTTCTTGTTATCAGTAATTACAGTGATCCGATCTTCCCAATTCGGCCGGAAGCAGAGATATTTCTAGGCCTACTCCGCATGGGATTTGAAATCCATGTCATCACTCCTGAGCATTCCACTTACGCTAGTTACCTCAAGGAAACAGGTGCTCATATTTACAATTATAAGCCTGAAGGGAAATTCGACTTGAAAGCGGTTCGGATGATTCGTCAGATAGTCAAGAAGAACAGTATTCAAATAGTTCATGCCTTCAATAGCAAGGCAATTGCCTGTTCAGTATGGGCATTACTTGGAACGAAAACTAAACTCGTAACCTATCGAGGATATACTGGTAATATTCGCTGGTACGATCCGGCATTGTACCTCACATTTTTGAGTCCTCGGATTGACTACATGGTCTGCTTGGCTGAGAGTGTTCGAGAAGAATACCTACGAAACGGCGTTGATTCAAAACGTGCAGTCACGATAAATAAAGGTCACAACCGAACATGGTATGACATAATCCCCCGAGCTGATTTATCCGAGCTCGCTATTCCTCCTACTTCGCTCACAATGTCCTTTGTTGCTAACAAGAGGACAAGAATGAAAGGCGTTATTCATTTAATTGAAGCGATGAACAAGATTCCTGTGGGCCTGGACATATTCATTCTTATGATTGGAAATGGATTGAAAACTCCAGATGTAGAGAAAGCACTGGAACAGTCAGCGTACAAGGATCGATTTCTATTCACCGGCTATCGTCAAGATGCCGCTGAGCTGGTGCGAGCCTCCAATCTTTCTATATCGGTTTCCCTATTTGGTGAAGCAACGCAAAAAGCAATGATTGAGGCGATGTACTTAGGAAACCCAGTCATCATTAGTGATATCAGCGGAAATCGAGGAATGGTAGAAGATGGGATTGGTGGATACATTGTACCCTCGGGTAATTCATCAGCCATTGCGGAATCACTACTCAAGTTTATTCACTTGAGTATTCCAGAAAGACAAGAAATGGGATATCGAGCTCAGCAGCACATCCAATCCTTTTTAGGATTAGACAAAACGATCGGAGAGTACGCTGCCTTCTATGAGCGAATTACTCAATCTGAACAATAAGCACTTTAGAGATTCGCCAAAACTCGTCTTGATTAGTAATTGTCAGGGTAGACGATTCTACTCTATTCGCAACCTTGTAGGTTTCGCTAGGGTGCTCAGAGACGAATTTTATTTTATAGGATGGTAATTCCATCGACTCAAACTCTCTAACGTCATAAGCCTTAAATTCAGAGTAATCTGTGTCCTCATTAATCTCTTTGGGTTTGAGAATTCCTTTCTCAATAATTCCTCGATCCTGTAGATCCTGTTTCGTCCCAAAGGCCACATAAACCTTGTTCATTTTACTCTTCAAATCAGAAATTTCTTGTTGCATGTCACTCATAGATGATTCCATTCCCGCAATGTTTTCCTCCATCTCCATCCGCTTCACTTCTGCCGTAACATATTCATTGAAGATGTTTTTGAATTCTGCGCTCAATGCACCAAGCTCTGTGTTCAATGCTGAAAGATTCTGATTGCTCATAGCCACCTTGCTCTCCATAGAATTTACGATGTCAATAAAGAAGCCGGCCATTCCTTCATCCAGACTCATCTTGGACTTTAGATCCGCCAGAAATGCGTCGTTCGCCTCCAATCGGAGCTTTAGCTCGTTCACTTTTTCTTTCACAACTTTTGCTTCACCTCGGCCCATTTGAATCTCCTTCATGATTTCAGACTCGAGAGTCCGGATTGTGAGCATATTGGAATCAAGTTGCCTAAAGGTCGTGTTGATGAATGTTAGTACTGAGTCGCGCTGGATCAAGGCTTTTGATGTCTCTTCGTACTTGTGCTCAACCTCACCGCAATCGGTGTTGCTTGAAGAACAGGAAAAAACAATTGTTGCTATGAATAATAAAGGGAGGATGATTTTCATTGGTCAGATCTTGGTCGGAGGAATATATCATCTGTTCGTGACTAGACCCGCATGATCAATCTTGAGATGTTGATACTTTAGATTTTGATGAAATGCAATTTCGCACATTCTCGTTTCGCGTCGTGAACAAACGTATTCCTGCGTAGTCCTATCTTCATTGGATATTGAACCATTGAAAATCCACGCCATAATTCACGGACGCTCCTCAAAAAGAGGACAGATTATTAGATCACTTGAGCATTTCACTGATGACGGGATAGTCATATCCCATTCTCTCACTGATTACAGCTTTCACGCTGAGGAGATTGCGCATTCCATCGAAGCTGATGTGATTCTCTCTTGCGGTGGGGACGGAACAAATCACGAAATCGTAAATGGCATCTTGAGAAGACCTGTCGATGATCAACCTAAACTCGCCTTCATTCCAGCAGGTTCTGGGAATGATTTTGTCCGTAGTTTAACGAAGCGGACAATCCCCGACTTACTTGACCAGATCAGAACACATTCAGAAAAAGCATGTGATGTGATTGCCATTGACATTCAGGACGCAAAGAAATATGCGTTGAACATGTGCACCAGTGGAATCAGTGGTCGTATTGCGCAGACTGCCAATCTCAGAAAGAAATACCTCCCAACTGGAATAAGCTACTACAGTGCCATCATTGAATGGCTATTCAAGTACCAATCACCCGAACTCAAAATCGAAATCGGAAGCAAATCGAAGGAGGGAGAGTTCTTCCTGGTAGCTTGCGCAAATGGCAGCTATGCAGGAAACGGTCTTGGCCTTTCGCCACAGTCGACCCCATTCAATAATACCATGGGACTCACGACAATTGGACCAGTGAGCGTCCTTGACTTTCTACGCTATCAATCTACCTTGAAAAAAGGAAAAATGATCAAGGATCATCGAGTTAATTATGAAAGCCACAATTCCGTTCGAATCACCGTACAATCAGGCGAACTAGCCGTGGAGGCGGATGGTGAGTCAATTGCCATTTTGAGCACTGGTCAATCGATTGAATTGACTATTCTTCCTCAAGCTCTGAAGATTTTTGCTTAACCGGCTTCAATCGAATTCCGATATACATCATTCGCCCAAAAATCGGCCCCCAAATCATCGAGGCGTCAAAGTTTGAACCATACGGATCGTTCACGGCGATGATCGGATCATTCTGCCGGACGTTGGTAATGTTCTCCATTCCAACGTAAATATCTAGCACTTCAGTAAAATTCTTCGTCACTTGAGTATTCATCATGACCAAATCAGGTGACTGAGTCGCTCTTCGATTGGCCTCTAGATTATTCGCGGTCGATGGAACTCGTTTCGCGCCTTGCCATTGCGCAGTCACGTCAAAATTCCAACCTCCTCGAGGCGAGTAACTCCAATTCACGAAAGCGCGATGATTAGAGAGGAATGGTTTCTTTTTAAACCCGTCCACATATTGCGTCATGACATCATACCAACGATATGCAAGTCGGATGTCCATTTTCCTGAATAGCTCATAGTCCCACTGAACTTGGGCACTTGTTGAGTAACTTCTTCCAAACAGATTGTAAACCCTAGCCTGTCTTGGGTCTTCTAAATCGAGCACAATTTGGTTCTCAAACTCTGTATGGTAGAAATCGACGGACAGAACTGACGGCTTATAATCAAGCCGAAAATCATATGTCCAGTTCGCTCCGAAATTCCACGCTACTTCAGGGCGTAATCCGAATCCTTGGATTTGATTCGTCCCCCAAATGTCCCATTGCCTTGAACTTGCCAAGTACGAAAGGTTTTCGGCAATGACATTGGCAGTGCGTTGGCCTCTCCCGCCTGACGCCCTCAAGACCATCCCTTCCTTCATCTCATAGCGAAGGTGTAGTCGAGGTGTTGCAAAGAAGCCGTAGTAATTATGATAATCCCCACGCATCCCGGCAACCAATGCGAAATCTTCAAAGTAGCTAAATGTGTATTCAAAGTATGCCCCGGGAACAACCTCAGTTCGTGAGAAATTTGCGGTATCCAAGGTTTCGTCAAAGTCATCGTACTGCACGCTCAACCCCGTTCTGTATTTGTGGGTTGTCGTTCCAATGATGGATTGGAAAATGCTATTGAAATAACCTGATTGTTGCCTCGAATCGTAAGTCGTGTTTCCAAAGTACGCTACCTGATCATGGAACATACCAGACGCTTGAAATCCAATGCTCTTGTACTTTTTCTCCTTAAATGAATATCCAGTCTTACCCCATAATTCATAGTGACCAGTTTGCCAACCGAGTCCATATTTCGGAGCTCCTAAATCGCCGGCGACTTGCCCTCCTTCTCTGTCTTCGATCAACACCTGTGCATTCAGCTGACCTTCCCATCCAGTCAAGTTCGTGAATCGCCATCGGTGAACAGCATTGACTTGGTGTCCGGTTGGGAAGTCCATGAATCCGTCGGAATTGCCGTCAATTTCGAATGGCCGTAGATTCCCGTGAAGGAGCAAACCACTTGACACTTTGTCTGATAGCTTCTTCGCCAAGTCAACATTCAACTCGGTCCGACCTCCTTGATTCGCATAAGCATTGATGAACCAAGGATCCATGTGGTCTGCTTTTTTCAATTCTACATTGATTTGACCAGTGACACTTTCGTATCCGTTGACCACAGATCCAGCACCCTTGTTGAGTTGAATTGATTCAATCCATGTTCCGGGTATGTACGTCAACCCTTGGTTTGTGTACAATCCACGAACGGCGGGCATTGATTCTCTGGTGATTTGGCTGTACTTGCCATCAAGCCCGAGCATCTGAATTTGACGTGTACCCGTTACAGCATCCGTGAAGGATACATCGACAGATGGATTGGTCTCAAAACTCTCAGAGAGATTACAGCACGCTGCCTTGTATAATTCCGCCTCACCGAGCGTTTCGACTTTAATCGGATTCATGTAGGAAATTTCGGTTCCCTTTTTTCTGTAAACGACTTGAACTTCGTCCAATTCCTTGTAGGGTTTCAGAATGATGGTTAGCTTCTCAGGATCATGCACATGAACGGTGTCAGAGGTGTAACCGACGTAACTGAATATTAAATCCCAGTGTTCGTCGTCTTCACTCGTTTCATGATTTGCAGGGATAACATCCAACTCGAAGTATCCTGATGTATCCGTCGTAGTTCCACGCTGTGTTCCATTCCAAAAGACATTAGCAAACTGGATTGGTTTGAAGCTACCGTCAGCGGTCTCTTCAATTACGAATCCGCTCACCTTATCTTGAGCATTGAGCATGAGCCCTGTAAATAACAAGGTCAACGCAAGTATGAACATTCTCATGACTTAGTGTTTGTCCACTTCATCGTAGCGACAACAACCCGGAAGTGAATTGTACGCTTCGTCAGTAGGCTTGGTATCACCCACATTATGACCGGCCTTGAGCAAACTCTCTTGAATCTCTTCTCGACTGGTTTTATCCTCCCGATAGGCAATGCTCAACTCGTCGGTTTCATTGTTCCAAGAAGCAAATTTCACTCCTTTGATGTAGGCGGCTGTTTCGATCCGCTCTTTGCACATTTTGCACACGCCTTTTACGAGAAGCGTGTCTTCTACTACTTGTGCTTGTAGACTGTATGATCCTGTAATTATTGACAGGATGAAAAGTGTATTAATGATTTTCATGACTGATGTATTATTGAATTAGTATTGATTTCTGGAGATCAATACTTCAATCAGCCATAGAAAATTAAAGAGTGATAAGCGATCGTTCGATCCAGTGTTTTAGGTGGACCCCGATCAAGTTGAAGTCTAGATGATTCCTGGGCTTCCACATCGTGTTCGACGCAGTCCCAGCAAATTTCATTTTGAAGTGGCAATTCCACCTCTGCGATATCAGTAGTTGCAGGTGATTGGTGGGCCTCTTCAATTTGAATGAAAAATGCCTTTTCCTCACAACAGCCTTTGACCAATCCTTGATGGCTATCATCACAATGGCAGCTTGTTTCTAGGAGGACGTAGTTCCAATCTGTGATCTCACCCAGGCAGTAATGAAACTCTAGACCATAGCCAACAACGCTGACGAGGTATAAAAGAGTAAAGAATGCTGCTCTGAATTTCATTGATGCAAAATTACGACCTGCGGTAATAGAGACGAAGGGCCTTGTGCAAAGGTTCCTTAATGCCTACTTCTTCCTGAAAAAGATCTGGATTGGAACTCCGGTAAAATTGAAATGCCTTCGCATTTGATTCTCTAAGAACCGGCGATAGGCTTCCTTAATATACTGCGGTAAGTTGCAATAAAAGGCGAATGTTGGTGCGTGCGTAGGCAGTTGCTGGATATACTTGATCTTAATGTATTTCCCCTTCAGGGCCGGTGGTGGTGTATGCTCGATGATTGGAAGAAGAATCTCGTTGAGTTTCGCAGTCTTAATCCGTTGCGTTCTGTTCTTATAAACTTCCAATGCCTCTTGAAGGGATTTATGAATTCGCTGCTTGGTTAGAACTGAAGTAAAGATGATGGGAACATCATTGAAAGGAGCTAGTTTTTTCCTCAGTTCCGCTTCAAACTCTTTAGACGTGTTTGAATCTTTTTCCATCAAATCCCACTTATTGACAAGAACGACAACGCCTTTTCTGTTCTTTTCGATCAGTCCGTAGATATTCAAGTCTTGCTGGCCCAATCCAGCTTCCGCGTCGATCATCAAAATGCACACATCACTATTCTCAATTGCTCTGATGGCGCGCATCACGGAATAGAATTCAAGATCCTCATGAACCTTCGCTTTCTTTCGAATACCAGCCGTATCGACCAAAGTGAACTCCATGTCAAACGCATTGTAGTTCGTGTCGATGGTGTCGCGGGTCGTTCCTGCAATTTCCGTGACTATGTTTCTCTCAATGCCAAGTAGCGCGTTTACAAGGGACGATTTTCCAGCATTCGGTCGACCCACAACGCTTATGCGTGGCAGTTCGAGTCCGTCTTCATCAATTTCCTCTGGTAATAATTGAATAAGGTCATCGAGCATGTCTCCAGTGCCCGTACCATTAACTGCGGATATTGGGTATACTTTTTCAAATCCCAGTTCATAGAACTCGTATGAACCCGTCATCATGCTGGGATTGTCAACTTTGTTGGCGGCCAGCAAGACAGGCTTCTTACTCTGTCGAAGTATATTGGCTACGTCTTTGTCTAGGTCGTTCAGACCGGCACGGGCATCGCACACAAAAATGATGAGTGATGCCTCTTCCATGGCAATAAAGACTTGCTTGGCAATCTCCTTTTCAAATTGATCTTCGGTGTCGCTCACGTACCCCCCTGTATCGATGACAGAGAATTCTCTTCCACCCCAGTCGCTTTTGCCGTAGTGGCGGTCTCTCGTTACTCCAGAATATTCGTCTACAATCGCCTGTCTTCTTCCGATCAGTCGATTGAATAACGTAGATTTCCCAACGTTTGGACGTCCTATGATTGCTACCAATGCCATAAAGGGCTGCAAATGTAGTTTCTAAGCCGAGCCTAGTATCCGTACTTCTTTAATTTCCGACCGTCGTTCCGCCAGTCTTTGTCGACTTTCACGAATGTTTCGAGGAATATCTTCTTTCCAAAGAACCGTTCCATGTCCTTCCGGGCCTCCGTTCCGACTCGTTTGATGGCGACACCACCTTTTCCGATGATGATGCTTTTTTGAGTATCCCGAGCAACAAAGATCAGTGCTCGAATTCGGATGATCGTCTCTTCTTCTTTGAATGACTCCACCTCGACTTGAACAGAATATGGAATCTCCTGTTGGTAATGGGTGAGAATTTTCTCTCGGATGATTTCAGAGACAACAAATCGCTCGTCTTTATCCGTCAACTGATCTTTTGGAAACCACTCCGGCCCTTCAGGAATCTCTCCTTTTATAGCTCCGAAAAGGCTGTCCACGTTGAAAGATTCTTTCACGGAAATTGGAAAAATCCGTTTAGCCCCCGGAAGGGATTCCGACCAAAATTCCATGTCCTCGTCCAAATCTTCTTGATCACCCAAATCAATTTTATTGATCGCGACCATAACTGGCACCTCGGTGTTCCTCAATTTTTCCAAGATGTTTTGATCCTTGAATTTGCGATCGCCGAGTTCAGCCATAAACAAGAAGACATCAGCGTCCTTAAGTGCTTCGTGCACGAAGGTCATCATGTTCTCCTGCATCTTGTAAGCCGGCTTAATCACCCCAGGAGTGTCTGAGAATACGATTTGGTAATCGTCTGTGTTGTAGATGCCAAAAATTCGATGGCGTGTAGTCTGTGCCTTATGATTAATAATAGCCAACTTCTGTCCGATCAATGCATTCAGCAAAGAAGACTTTCCCACGTTTGGATTTCCGATAATGTTTACGAAACCTGATTTATGCGCCATTATACTCGTTCAATTATAGTAGCATAACCTTGACCGACACCGATGCACATTGCCACAAGCGCGTACTTTTTGTTTTGTTTATGCAATTCGATTGCTGCGGTCTGTAGAATTCTCGATCCTGTCATTCCCAAAGGGTGGCCAATTGCAATGGCACCACCGTTCGGATTGATTCTTGGATCATCATCCGCCACGCCAAGTTCTCTAGTACATGCCAATGTTTGAACCGCGAATGCCTCGTTAAATTCGAGAATATCCATATCGCCCATCGCGAGTCCAGCGCGTTTTAAAGCAAGTTGTGAGGCGAATACGGGTCCGATTCCCATGATGCGCGGTTCTACACCACTTACTCCACTTGATACGATTCGAGCCATTGGAGTGAGATTGTGCGCTTTCAGTCCATCCTCACTTGCAACAAGCATCGCTCCGGCTCCGTCATTTAATCCGGATGCATTTCCAGCTGTAACGCTGCCTCCTTCTTTTCTAAATGCCGGTCTTAGACCAGCCAATATATCTTTCGTTGTTGTAGGCTTCACAAATTCGTCCTTGTCAAATACAAGTGCATCTTGTTTTCTTCTTGGAATTTCAACTGCGACAATCTCTTCTGATAATCTTCCGGACTCCTGAGCCTTGGTGGCCTTCATTTGTGACCAATAAGCGAATGCATCCTGATCCTCTCGACTCACGTTGAATTTGTCGACGAGGTTTTCAGCCGTCTCGCCCATTGCGTCGGTGCCATATAGCTCGTGCATTTTTTTGTTGACGAACCTCCAGCCAAAACTTGAATCATAAAGCTTGCTGTCATTTCCATAGGGCTTCGAGGCTTTGCTCATGACCCAAGGACCACGCGTCATATTCTCTACCCCACCGGTGACAAACAAATCTCCTTCATTCGCTGCTATTGCTCTTCGCGCATGCACTGCGGCACTCATCCCGCTAGAACATAAGCGATTGATCGTCTCTCCGGGGACTTTCCAAGGCATGCCAGCAAGTAAGAGAGCCATTCTAGCGACGTTCCTATTGTCCTCTCCAGCCTGGTTGGCACAGCCGAGAATGACATCGTCGACGGCCTCCCAGTCAACAGAAGAATTACGCGCCATCAGCTCTTTAATAACAAGCGCGGCGAGATCATCCGTTCTGACAGGTGAAAGCGCGCCCTGAAACTTCCCGATTGGGGTGCGGATGGCATCTACAATAAAAGCTTCTCTCATTGAACAAATTTTGCTCGGCAAAGGTGAAGATTCTGATTGATCTGATGTGATGACTAAGTTCGAGCTCTATACGTCCCAATCCTTTGACGTTCGATAGACTGTTCCCTTAAAGCTTGCGACCAACTCCCCATTTGCGTTGGTAATGGATACATCGTACAATCCGATCTTGTTAGAACGGCTTAATTCCTTTGCATTCGCAAAGATTTCATCGCCTTCTTTGAGTTGAACCAAATGTGAAATTGACGTTTCTACGGAGACTGCTTTTTTCCCATGGCTATTGCATGCGAAGGCCAATGCTGAATCGGCAAGGGAATAAGTTATTCCCCCATGCGCAATTCCAAATCCATTGAGCATGTCTTTTCGAACGGTCATTCGAAGACGCGATGTTCCGGCACCTTCCTCAACGCGTTCAATGCCCAGCCACTGGCTGAAATAGTCCTTATCGTACATGCGATTCACAACTTTTGTCGGCAGGCTTTCGTCACTCATTTGTTGGAAATATTAAGATGACTAAGGTAGCTTCTAAGAAAGAAATGGTGTCTTTTGAATAATGAAACTATCTCCACTCATTCTTAGCCTATTCTTCGCCTGCGGCCTCCATGCTCAAACACCTGAGTTAGGACCAACAGAACTCGAATTACAGCGGCTCATTCAAGATGCGGGACTGTATCAAGGAGAGATCGGTTTTATCGCGGTCAACTTAGACAACGGCCACGGTCTCGCTGAATACAATTCGGCAAAATCATTTATTCCAGCTTCGGTTCAAAAGCTCTTGACCACTGCCACTGCTGTGGATCGCCTTGGTCCTGATTTTCAGTTCAAAACTGACATTTTGGTTACTGGCTCAACGACCGACGGCGTCCTGAATGGAAACGTTATCGTCAAGTCTTCTGGTGACCCGACGCTTGGATCGAAATACTATTCCTCCTCCGGTGAGGTTCTCGATAATATCACAGAGTCCTTCAATGGAATCGATCGCATCAACGGTTCGTTGATCATTGATGCCTCTCACTTCAGCAAATACAACACATCTCGTGGATGGATATGGGAAGACATTGGCAATTACTTTGGGGCTTCTTCTTCCTCACTGACATGGAAGGACAACATGCTCAAGGTTTACTTAAGAACCGGACAAGTTGGTTCAAGAGCGCAATTGGCTTCCAAGCCTACTGGCGAATTCGACTTCGATATACAGGTGACTGCGGCTGATGGTGGCGGAGATAATGCTTGGTTTTTTGGAACGCCCAATAATGACAAGATTTATGCTCAAGGAACTATTCCGGCCCATCAAGCCAAGTTTTTGGTCAAAGCGGCGCATCCTAAGCCCATGGACCAGTTCATTGCGGATGTCTCAAAAGCTCTCGGTCAACGCGACATTAACTCCCGCATTGCGTATGATCCTGTATCTGCTTCGCAGGCGCAAACTCAAGTCAGCCTTTACTCTCCACCGCTGTCTACCATCGTTAAACTAACCAACCAAAAAAGCATCAATCTGTATGCAGATGCCTTGGTGATTGAGCTCGCTACTTCATTGACTCACAAGAAACTGGAGGAAGGAATTCATCACTTGGAAGCATTCATGATGAAAGCGGGTGTGTACTCAAAAGGAACTCGAATCATGGATGGAAGTGGTTTATCGCCACTAAATCGCCTAACACCGCAATCGGTTGTTGATGTGCTTCGGTATATGTATCGTTCGGAGAACAAAGACGTTTTCTTGTCAAGCCTTGCAGAAGCAGGCACAAGCGGAACGTTGAGATCATCCTTCAAAAACCCAAAGTTGACTGGAAAGGTCAAAGCCAAAAGTGGGACAATGAAAGGGGTTCGGAACTACGCCGGCTATGTATCAAACAAGTATGACGAGACAGTTGCTTTTTGCATCATGATCAACGATTACGACGAATCAAGAAAAGCGGAGATTATGGCGAAAATCGAGAAGTTACTTATTGCGCTGGTGGAGGACTAATCAAATCGCGAATCTTCAATAAAAGGTTCGATTGAACGCCGCATACTGCCTCAATAAAACACTGGCGCGGTAACGCTCTTCATGATAGGCTAGGTACAACTTGTCTAATCCATCAAGAATCTTTTGGATTCCAATTTCATCCGCCCATTTCAAAAGACCTTTTGGATAATTTACGCCCTTGGTCATAGCTAAATCGATGTCGTCTCGCGAAGCAATTCCTAAATGGAGAGCATCTGCGGCTTCATTGATGAGCATGATCAAAATTCGCCAGTGAATGGCTTCAAGAACTGCTGGGTTAGTATCCGCAGGCGGTTTTGTTGCCCCATCTGAATAATCATAATACCCTCGACCGGACTTTCTTCCAAGATAGCCGGCTTCAGTCATTCGCTTCTGGGTGAATGAGGGACGATATCTTGGATCATAGTAGAATGCAGTCCAGACACTTTCGGTTACTGCATAGTTGATATCGTTGCCGATGTAGTCCATTAACTCAAATGGACCCATTCTGAATTTTCCAACTTCCTTCATTGCATAGTCGATGGTCGACATTTCAGCAACACCTTCTTCGTACATTCTGATTGCCTCGCCGTAAAATGGTCGAGCTACTCGGTTCACAATAAATCCTGGAGTATCCTTTGCGATAACGGTGACCTTCTTCCAAGAATCAACCAGCGTCTTGGCCTGCTCGAGTATCGCTGACGCTGTTTGTACAGCAGGCACAATTTCTACCAACGGCATCAGAGGAGCCGGGTTGAAGAAATGGACTCCCACAACTCGTGAAGGGACTTTACAGGTAGCCGCGATCGACGCCACAGACAGTGAGCTCGTATTTGTGGCAAGGATGCAGCTTTCATCCACTTGCGCTTCCAAAGACTGAAACACTTCCTTCTTGACGTCCAAATTCTCAACGACTGCCTCGATCACAAATCCACAGTGTCTGAACGAATCGAACTCAGAGCATGTCTGCACGTTCTCTATCGTTTGTGATGCTTGCTCTTCTGTAATTCGTTCTTTCTCAACTAGGCGAGACATAATTTTTTTGAGTGAAGCCTGCGACTTTGTCAACGCATCTTCATTGGTATCAAACAACCAAACTCTGTGTCCATTTTGGGCAGCGACTTGAGCAATTCCACTTCCCATTGTTCCAGCACCGATAACACCTATTTCCAAATCAATTCTTGGTTATTAGTTAATAGTTCTTGCTCAAGCAAGTTTTGTAGAATGACTGGATTTTGCCTTTTTCAGATAGTTGATGTATCCATTCAACATTCTGGCGACCTCCATTTTCTCATCTACAAATGTGCTTCTTGTTTTCGAATCTATATATCCCTCATCAAATGCCGTATTTATTTGATCGTGAAGCTCATCCAATGAACCTCTCGCGATTCTACAGTATTGGATGTTTTCCTGATGGTGGTATCTTCCAAACCCTTCCGCAAGTTGATGTGTAACAGACCTTGATGCCCGAATCATCTGGTCAGTTAACCGATACTTTTCTTCTTTAGGAAAAGTTTTGATGAGTGTAGAAATCTTTGTGCGCAGCGCACGAGCCTTTTTGTAAACTTCTAGATCTTCAAACAAATTAAGCGTAACAATGTCCGAAAATTGGAACATCAATCCAACTAATCAGCAATCAACTAGGAACTATTCCCCTTTAAAATTTGGTTTTCGCTTCTCGAGGAAAGCATTTACTCCTTCGTCGTAGTCGTCTGTTTTGGCGGCTACTTTCTGCTCCTCACCCTCGCGCTTGAGCTGCTGTTCCAAATTGTTTGTGAGTGAATCATTAAGCAACCGCTTAGTTAAACCTAAACCTTTCGTTGGCATTTTGCTCAAGCGGTCAGCAATCTTCCAGCTGCCTTCGACAAAAGCCTCATCCTCTTCCCATTTGTAAATCATCCCCATCTTCTCGGCATCCTCTGCTCCAACTCTATCCCCGAGCATAGCCAATGCACTCGCTTTTTGCCACCCTACCAAGCGTGGAAGGAAGAATGTTCCTCCAGAATCTGGGATTAGACCGATTGCACTAAATGCTTGAATGAACTTGGCGGATTTTGTCGCTATCACAATATCACATGCTAAAGCAATGTTTGCCCCAGCTCCCGCCGCAACACCGTTTACACCTGCCACGATCGGTTTTTCAATTTGTCTGATGAGCGTGATTATAGGATTGTAGTGCTCTTCGACGATTTGGACAATTTCAGGTCCTTTTTCGTCCATGGCATCCTGAAGATCTTGACCGGCACAAAATGCTTTTCCTGAGCCAGTGATGTAAATTGATCTGATTGCTGGATTGGATTCGCAATCCTTCAACGCTTCAATGCACGCTAGAGCCATTTCTCGATTAAAGCTATTGAATACCTCAGGACGATTGAGAGTGATTTTCCCTACGGAACCGACTATCTCAAACTGAAGTGTACTTGATGACATATTGAGCTGATTTGAGCTGCAAATTAAACCATTGAAATTCCAAAGCTATAGGCACTTGAAATAATCAAATGGCTCTAGGCATTCTTTGCATTGAAAATGTGCCTTGCACGGTGTTGAGCCAAACTGGCTGACCATTTTAGTGTCTTTAGATCCGCATTGTGGGCATGAGACTTGACGATCTTCTCCCATTAAAGCGAGTTTATCCGTCTCTTCATCTTCAGGTGGGGCAATACCATACTCGCGGAGCTTTTCCCTACCATCATTACTCAGCATGGCTGTTGACCAAGGTGGGCTCAGAGTAGTTTCTATCCGAAAGTCCTCAATTCCTGCACTAATTAGCGCCTGTCGAATCGAATCCTCAATAACTTTTGTAGCTGGGCAGCCGCTGTAAGTCGGAGTGATTTCTACAATGCATAGATCACTGTCCATTCGCACGTCTCGAACGATTCCGAGATCAAAAACTGAAATAACCGGTATTTCAGGATCTTCTACAGTTTTTAGGATGTCCCAAACATCTCGAATGTCTTGATGGACTACCATGTTGCGTCTGGGTAGGCACGCGGGAGATACTGCATCTCGGCCAGAATAAATCCTAGATACTCGGTGTGGTAACCAGTTTTACCTCCTTCTTGCATTGGCTGGTCTTCAGGCATATCCAAGGCCGCTTCTTCAACAATCCTCTTGATTTCATTCAACCACTGGTCTTTCAGGAGTGAAGTATCCGGAAGCATTCCGCTCTCAACCAATGACCCTTCGTCTTCGCTTTGGGTGAAGAGTTCATCTGTCCACATCCAAATGTCATTCAACGCCCTTTGCATTTTCTCATGACTTTCATCTGTTCCGTCACCTAATCGGATTACCCATTCACAGCTCCATCGTTGATGATAGGTCACCTCCTTGATCGACTTCTTTGCAATGGCCGCCAGAGTTTCATCTTTAGAATCTGAAAGCCCTCTTAAAAAGAGCAGATGGAAAGTGTCGTATGTGAACTGTCGAGCAATCGTGTCTGCAAAGTCTCCATTCTGCAGTTCCGTGATCAAAAAGTTCTTATAATCCATCACATCACGCTTGTAAGCGAGATCGTCTTCCGTCAAATCTTTTCCACTTAGCTTTCCTGCATACTGTAGGTAGAGTCGCGCCTGTCCAATCAGATCCAAGGCTATGTTGGTCATAGCAATATCCTGTTCTAATACAGGTCCGTGCCCACACAATTCGCCTAATCTATGGCCGAGAATCGAGCCATTGTCGCCTAAGTGGAGTACTGCGTTGTAAAGTGCTTCTTTGTTTTCCATATCCTTCCCAGTCTCTTGAGTTGCCAAAAGTAGGATTCGTAAATATTAGTTAAACCAACAAGAATCAGCCTGTTTTAATTACAAATCTGATCTCAATCAATTAATTTTGAAGCGTCAACCGACGAGTATGAAGAAAATATACACTTTACTTATAGCATTTCTACCGGTCTTCGCTATTGCGCAAGACTTCAGTTTCAACTGGCACACGGACTCAATTCAAGAAGCTGACATAGGGTCAGATGTGGCCTTTGACTATGATTTGGTAAACAACACATCTAGCGATATTAACTTAAGATGGAGACTTTTCACCGACGAGTTTACTGGACTTCCTAATTGGGAGGACTATATCTGCGAAGGAGTACAACTTTGCTTTCCATCATCAGTTAGAACTCACGACTTTACCTTGGAGGCCAATGAAGACTTCATTATCTATCATCACGTGAACGCCCAAGTTGACACAGGTACAGGATACAGCATCATTTGCTATTTCGATACAGCAGATTCTGCCGGTACAGTGCAGTGTTTGACAATGGAATTAAGAGCCGTTATGCCTGACACGTTGGAAATCAGCGTAAACGGAATGTTGGCTTACGTTGTTGACGGAGACACATTCGAGTTATGGGATGGGAACTTCGTTCCTCTTGGGACAGATGATTTCGCCGTTGAATCTCACTTGAGCCAAAATGCTCCAAACCCATTCAATGGACAAACCACTATTTCGTACTCATTGAGTTCTAGTGTTGGAACGTTAAAAATTCATGATCTGACAGGGAAATTGGTTTCTGAAATTCCTTTGATGAAGAATGTAGGAAGCGTTACGCTTAACGGAAAATTTGATGCTGGCATCTACTTCTACTCTCTATGGGAACATGGAATGATGAAGGAAAGCAAGCGAATGCAGCTAATCGACTAACTTCCTTATTTGCTGACCAAGCTGAAACCCGCTGAACATTTCTAAGTAGTTTTACCCGTGCGTTTTTCACTTTTAAATATTCTAGGGTCACTCATTCTCACATTGAGCATCCTATTGCCGGGTGCTGTGGAATTTGCCCATGAGCATGATTCTGAAATTGAGTGTTCAGAAACGCATGTTGGCAATGTTGACCAATGCCATTTAGCCATTCACCATCATGGTGAAGTAGAAGCGTGTGAGGATCACTCACACCTTATTGAGCATCCTCAAGAATGCACCTTGTGTGACATGCTAGTGGCTCAAATCTGGCTATTCAAGCCTCAATCAGATCTTACTGAAGACAGTGTTTTCTTCAAAGATTCTTTTGATCAGAATTATTTCTGTAGCTGCATATCCGGTAGCGTTAAGCTCGATGAAATCCGTGGCCCACCATCTTCAACTTAGGTAGGATGTATCGGTTCCGCGATTACCGAATCATCTGATTCCTAAGGAAAATCGCATCCATTAATATCCTATTTCAAGCAATTGAAACAGCTAGCTGCTGCGATAATGTTCTTGGTCTGCTTTGCAACCATTGAGTTGCATGCTCAATGCGATATTTCCATAACTGGACGTATTGTCGATGAGCATGATGGCAGTGCTTTGTCTTTTGCCAGCATCTGCATTGAGTCAAGTAACAAAGGCACGATGAGTGATGATTCAGGCAATTACACTTTGGAAGGTCTTTGTCCTGATACCATTGTACTTGTGTGTGCACATCTTGGTTGCGAAACAATCCGCGACACGCTGGTACTTACGGAAGACTTGGTACACGACTTTAATCCTGAACACCACACGGAAATGCTGGAAGGGATTTCTGTTGTGGAAAAGGGCTCGAAGGTATCTGGAATGCAAACAATGAGTACACTGGAAAATCCAGAATTGCATTCAGGGGAAAGCCTTGGTGAAATGCTGGAAGATGTCCCAGGATTGAATTCGCTTAGTACCGGTGGTGCTATCACAAAACCAATGATTCATGGTCTTCACAGTAATCGACTGTTAATTTGGAACAATGGTGTTCGACAAGAGGGACAGCAATGGGGCAATGAACACGCGCCTGAATTGGATCCAGCAATTGCGGATGAAATTCAGGTAATTAAAGGGCCCGCAGGTGTTCAATACGGACCTGACGCTGTTGGAGGAGTGATTCTCATCATGCCGAATTCATTACCCGATAAATTCGGTTTGGGAGGTTCTATGATTATTAATGGACAACTAAATGGCCTTGGTGGTTCCTCATCGTTGATACTTGAAGGGAGGAGTAAGAAGTGGTCAGCGTTGAGATGGAGAGTTCAGGGTTCAGGTAAAAAGATTGGTGATTTGAATTCGCCGGACTATGTCTTAAGCAATACAGGTGCGGAGGAACTTAATTTCTCGTATGCCATGTCGCTGACCAAGGAGAAGGCCGCGCTGAATGTATTTTACAGTCAATTCAACACCAACCTCGGTATTCTCGGAGCCAGTCACATTGGGAACTTTACGGACCTCGAGAGGGCTTTTAACTCTTCGGTTCCGTTAGAAATCCAGCAGTTTAGCTACGAAGTGAGGAGACCATATCAGCACGTTGAGCACGAACTGGTTAAGGTGAATGGCACTCTTGAAACTAGTGAGAATGGAAAACTTGAATTAACATATGCTCGTCAATACAATCTTCGAGAGGAATTTGACCGGCATAGACTTTCGAATCCAGAAAGACCAGGATTGCAATTCGAAATTGTGACCCACAGTCTTGATGCGACCCACACACAACGCAACCTTGGTAAGCATCGACTTAAAACAGGGATTTCGGGTTTGTATCAGGTCAACACGTTCGAAGGCAGATTCTTTATTCCTGGGTTCAGAAAATGGACTGGAGGACTATTTGCTATTGACCGTTGGACTTCGGGATCATCGATATTTGAAGCCGGTGGAAGATTGGATTATGTGCTGCAAGAAGTATATCTCTCCGAACAGTCCGGATTCAACAAGTATGACCATCGCTATTTACAACCTTCACTTTCGCTTGGCTTATCCAAGCTTATTGGTGAAAATGGAAAATGGAAGCTCAATGCTGGAACATGCTGGCGTCCACCAAATGTCAATGAGCTGTATTCAAATGGACTGCATCACGGGGCAGCGACTTATGAAATCGGTAATAGGCATCTTCAAGCCGAAGTTTCTTATTCACTGAGTTCTGGGTTCTACTATCAGTCTGAATCATGGAAGCTACAAGTTGAACCGTACGTCAACTACATGAGGGATTTCATTAATCTGATTCCAAGCTTTCCGGCAACATTGACTATTCGTGGTGCCTTTCCAACGTTCGAATTCCAGCAAATCGATGCCCTTCTGTGCGGACTAGATATCCAAGCAGAAAAGTCAATTGTCGATTGGTTGAAACTCAAATGGTCTGCTTCTATTTTACGAGCAAGAGATTTAGATGCGAAAGATTGGTTGGTTCAAATGCCAACCGATCGCAGTTCATTGGCTCTAAGCTATGAACAGATTAAGGGAAGGTACACACTCAAACTATCTCCTCAACTCGCATGGGTGAACAAGCAATGGCGCGTTCCTCCAGCGAGTGATTATGTCGCACCTCCAGATGGATTTTTCCTTGTTGGCTTCCAGAGCGGCGTAAAGCGCGAAGGGAAGTCGGGTGTGACATTCTTAAATATTGAAATAAACAACTTATTAAATGAGAGGTATCGGAGTTATCTGAATAGATATCGATACTTCGCCGATGAAGTAGGCTTTAATCTAAAAGTTAGAGTCGGTCATCGATTTTAAAACCATATAAAATGAAAATTCAAACTTTAAATATTTTCCTCTTGGCTCTTATTGCGAGCTCGCTATCACTTAGTTCATGTAAAAAGGATGATGACGACCCAGATGATCATGATCACGATCACGAAGAAGAATTGATCACAACTGTAGAACTACATATGGATAACACAGCTACTGGCGATCACTTGACGGCTACTTGGTCTGACCCAGATGGCCCAGGTGGAGAGGACGCGACAATTGAAGCAATTACTCTTGACACAAATTCGACATACGAGGTTAGCATCGAGTTTTCGGATGAGTCAGGAGATGAAGTTCATGACGTGACTCACGAAATCGAGGATGAAGCAGCAGAGCATATCATATGCTTTGATCCATCGTCCGGTGAATTAAGCGTTTCTCGCACAGATTCAGATGGCACCCATGGAATTGGTTTGGAATCTGAATGGACCACAACGGCCGCAGGTTCACTGAACATTACAATTTCCCTCAAGCACCAGCCTGATGTCAAAGACGGGACTTGTGATCCAGGAGAAACCGACGTTGAAGTTGAGTTCCCTGTGGTGATTCAGTAAGACACCTATTGGAGGAAAGAAAAATCCCAAGTGATTGCTTGGGATTTTTTTGTTTTAGTTGTTTCCTAAGATCAATGGGAGACCATCCTCACCAGAGCCTATCACAATCACCTTCGTATTTTGAGACTTAGAAAGATCTAAGGTGGCTTCGATTCCTCTCATTTTGAGAAGTGCAGGAGTCAAACTGCTGTTCACAATTTTGTTGGCTGCTGCCTCACCTTCTGCTGCAATTCGCTTTCGCTCTGCCTCACTCTTCTCCTTGTCCAAGCGGAACTGATACGCCAAAGCTTCTTGTTCTTGCTCTAACTTATTTTCGATAGCCTTCTTAATTTGAGCTGGAAGATTAATTGATCTGATTAAGAGTGCCTTCATCTCGATGTTATTGGCACTTAGAACTAACCCTGTCTCCGTTTTGATCGCCGTTTCAACTTCGGCTCTCTTAGTGGAATAAATCTCTTCAGCCGAATAGCGACCCATGACCTGTCTCACGGAAGACCGTACTTCTGGGATGACCAATTTTTCGACATAAGATCGATTAAACTTTTCATGGATGTAGCCAATCTTATCAAAAAGTGGGTAGAATCTCACGGTCACATCAACGGAAATTGAAAGTCCGTTTTTATCAAGCACATCCATCGCCTCTTCTTCTTTGCTTTCGGCCACGTCGTAGATGTAGACATCGTTCCATGGTGCTTTAAATTGCACCCCAGGAGTCTTCACATCATCCTTTTCCAACCCTCCATAAAAGGTGTAAAACACAACTGCGCGTTCGGTGGCCTGTACTGTGTAAAAAATTCTTGATGAGAAAGCGAGAATCACAATGAGTGAAATGATTCCTATTACCGCAAATGGGATGAGTCTCCGATTGTCCATGTTTAATTAAGCTTTAGCCCGCAATGTATGTGTTGCTACAACAACGACCTAGGGAATAAGTTGATGTGGGTGAATTCATGTTAGAATGGGCTAGGTAGTTGGTCAACGGTTTTGGAAATAAAAAATCCCAAGCATTCGCTCGGGATTCTTCTTAACTATATGCGTTCTGAGATTTAGTCGATGACGATCAACTTTTGATGACCAAGAACCTTTCCATCTGAGACCAGCTGAGCTGAGTAGATTCCACTGTTTAGAGCTCTCAGATCAATCACAAAATTCGACTTAACTCCATTCAATGCTTTCGTTGTCGCAATGGCACCGCGGATATCACGAACTGTAATTGTCAAATCATCCCTGGAAATATTTCCGAGTTGAACTTGGAATAATCCACTGTTAGGATTAGGGTAGATGTGGAACGATTCCAAGTCTAATTCTCCTTTCCCTAAGTTGCAGTTGATGTCGTTGTTGTAAACCAGAAACTCCATTGATCCCTTACATTGATTGTTGTCGGTTACATCGACCGTGTAAGTTCCCTCGTCTCCAACAGTAATGCTGTCAAAGACAGAACCATCACTCCAACTGTAGGTAAAGGTGGCATTGGAATCACCGTTTTCAGCTTCAACGATTACATCTGCTGTCCACTCAGAAGGATTGCAGTTAATCGTTCCTGTGAGCGCCACCGGGTTGTCCGCACAATAGTCGCCATTGTAGAAGACCATTCGAATGATCGGGTTATAATCTATCCAGCCTGCGATCGAACTTCCATCGGTCGTAATAAATGAATTAACTAACCCTGCCGGACGATTTGACATCGGCGTCCTGATGACACCTGATTGACCTATCCATCCGATGAGATACTCACCAGTGTCAATGGGAAAGAGTTCCTCAAAATTTAGTCTGATGACTTTATTTGAATCATCGTAAGTGGTAAACATATTTGAGTCGAGTGACACGAATTCACTTTCTTCTGGGATAGACAAGTCAACGCCTCCAGCATTGCCAATTTTCCCGCCAGTTACCTTCCAAATTCCGGCAAGCACCAGTGAGCCATGATCTGTTGCGAAATTTGAAGTAGAAAAGATTCCAAATTCAATGCCGGCAAGAGTATCTGCCTCAAAAACATCGAATCGCTTTAGTATGCCGTAACCATCTGCCCAAGAAACGGCGCCGCCCACGAAACCGTCATCCCAACCCATAATTTGATCGGTGACTTCGAATGTCTCGGTAATTGTGTTGTCGCCAATGAAATCATCCGCACTATCACCTGACACTTCGAACTGGACCGTGTGCATTCCTTTCGCTAAAGGGGTAAATGAAGTTGTCAAATCAACCGTGTCAGGAGTATTGAAGACGGAGTAGTCCACATTTGGACTTGTCCCGCTGAATGTGCTACTTCCGCTCACATCAGTTTGTAGGTGTGCATTAGTCTGAGTGGACTGAGAAAGACTTCGAAGAGCAACTCCGAAATTTAAATCCATTGCTGCTGCTTGTTTTTCAGGAATAGTTCTATAGAAGGATGAATACTGAAAATTGAGCGCATCGGAGCCGCCGCCGTTGTAGAAAACGTCTTCAATAGAAAGGTCCCAATCTGAGCCCCCTTGAACTTTTACATCATCGATCTGCCAGTAGTAATAACCTGAGAGACTCCAAGTCGCTGCCTCATGAAAGACAAAGCGTACTTGAGCTGATGCACTACCACCAGCCGTCTGTGATATATTAACCTTAACAACTTCATCTCTAGGGCCTGCGTCATTGTAATCATGGAACCAAGAAGCATTATAGACCGTATCCTGGGTGGCAAAATTGTCCGTAGAAACAAACACAAATCCGTGCGCGTCATACTGCCGGAAGTAACTATGGAATGACAAAAGCACATTTTGTTCTCCGCTACAGTCAATGTATGGAGAGGTCAATGCACCAGCGTGTGGCGTTATACCCGGACCACTTCCACCAACTGTCCCTCCGTTATCCAGATAATCAGAATCAAAAATCAAGAATCCATTATCTCTCGTGGCTGATAGAATGGTTAGGCCTCCGCCGGCATAAGCTCCGCGTGAGCCTGTACCCGTATCTGGCGTCGTGTTTGGACCTCGATATTCCCAAAGTGCCGTTGTAGTATATCCTGTCAGAGCTTCATTATCCCAATTTCCCATTCCGCTACTGAAGTCATCAGAAAATAATGTTGGGCCTTCTTGTTCCGGAAGGTCTGCCTCCATTTTTATTGGCTTAAGATTATCCGGTCGATCGTTTGTCAGGACATGGTCTTCGATGGGCTTGGCAATTGCCTTATCCCTTGGAGTTTGTGCAAGTGCTGCCCCTGCGATTAGAATGGCTGAGAATAGTGTTAGGTATGATTTCATCATTGTAGGTTTATGTTGATTAGTCAGAGATAGAAAGACAATTAAATTGAACTGAGTCAAGGCGCAATCCGTTATCTAACTTTCCTAAAATTAGGGATTTAGCTGAGCGCACCAAATATTTGGCGGTTCAAATGAGAATACGGGAAGCCTGCAATTGGTTGAGTGGGCTTCAAATATTGAGCGATCAATATCCGGTCTAGTCTCAACAGATGAGAGCAACTTATTCAAAGAAGTGACCGTTGCCCAAATCCACTCAAAAATGAGGGCTACCCCCTATTGTTTTGCTCACAACATGCAAATAGCTTTGAGTCAAACCTTTAGAGTATGAAAAATCCTAGCCTTATAATTATGTGCTTATCCCTCTGTTGGAGCCTGAATTCATCCTCACAGTGTATTTCATTCACCTCTACACCTTCGGATGTTTCTTGTAACGACTCAATTACATCCTCAAAATGAACTCCTGAACAGCTCAATTTAAAGTGGCCATGCTCAGGTGAAAAGACCTCCACTATCCATTCTGACTCATTGGCCTTATTTATGGACAGCTTCATCATTTGGAAGTACTAGCCCTACTTACAGAGGCTAAAAAACTTGATGTTAACCCAATTTCCATAGTAGACAGAGAGCTTGGGATAACCTATCTCAGACTAAATCAATTGGAGAGTGCAAAAGGAGTATTTAATGAATATTCGGTCTTTCTGCAAAACAGGCTCAAGGCGATCGATAGATTGGAATATCCTAGCGCTTCATGTGTGGTAATTCTCCCTTGGAGATAAGAGTGTACACAGTAGAGGTTGAGAGGCGTAGAAACTCTGCTGTTTCGGATACGGTTAACAGCTCTGGTTCACCGTTTGTCTCTTGCTTGTTATATGGAATGCTCTTTAAGTCTAGAAGTAGAGCCTCAATACTGATAAGCCTGGATTCTATTAAGTCAAATGGATTCTTCATATTGCTTCATTAATTATCATGAAGCGAAAATGAAGGGGGCTATGAGCAATAACCGGTTATATCCGGTGACTAATTCAGGAATAAATGGTTTCGTACTGCCGTTCTAATGACTTAATATCTTCAAGCGCTCTTAGTTTGGCCTCTGGAGATAGGTGAGGAATAGCGCTATTGAAGAGTTGGATTTTGTTTTTTAAGGTGGTCCGTGTCTCCTCATCAGGGATGGCAATTCGATTGGTAGGGCTGCAATAAAAGTCATAAAGCTGGCATATTTTTCGTCCAGAGTTTTCCTCAGTCCAGCCGTATTCTTTAGCAATTTCTTTGGCGTTATTCTTCCTATCAATATGGCGTCCTTCGTAGGCGCAAATGAGACCAATTAATTTTTTCATTCCGCTAATATAAAAGGCATACCCTCCTTCAACTCAGCTACCTCAAGTAGATTAGAATATTTACTATATTTAAAAAAAAATGAAAAATTTATTTTATATCCTATTGATATCTGCCAATTTAATCTCGTGTGTATCTACTGATGAAAAGAAAGAAAGTAACTCAAATTTTAGTTTTGAAAACTCAATTATTGAATTCTCTTCTACCGATGACTTAGGCAATGTTTTGTTTTAT
>JABJJW010000020.1 GCA_018660685.1 Flavobacteriales bacterium | reverse complement strand
GCGGAGAGAGGGGGATTCGAACCCCCGTTACGTTTCCGTAAACACGCTTTCCAAGCGTGCGCGTTCAGCCACTCTGCCACCTCTCCAATTGGCGGGGCGCAAAAGTACTTATAAGACCTGATTATTTTGATGGGGCGAGAGAAGGATCAAGGCGAACCGCCTCTTGCATGTAACGATTGCCTGTTTCTGCATCTCCCATCTGACTATAAAGGATTCCAAGATTCAACATAACCCTCGCATTCTCTGGTTCAAGTTCCAAAGATTTATTGAAGCTGTACAACGCTGAATCGGCACTTCCGGTCATTGCAAACACAATCCCAATCTTCTGATAAGCAGATGCGTTTTGCGGGTTGTGTTTAATCGCCTTATTGAGGAACTTCTTAGAATTAACCATGTCATTCATTCCCTTTCCATAGACCTCTCCGACACTGGCGTAAATCCTGGACCTTCCTTCACCCTTCCGGAAGCGCGCGGCAGTTTTATACCCTTTAATGGCGGCTTCATACAAGCCCACTTCATTGGCTTTGATAGCAACCGCTTCCAAATTCCCTAGAATTCGATCGTCATTGGGCTTCTTCTTAACCGCCTGCTCGAAGTAGTGGATGCTGTATTCATAATTCTCGCTCTCATAGTAGATGTTCCCGAGAATATCAAGCGGCGGAAAGTAGGCAGGGTAAATCTTCAGTGATGACAATTCGTACTGCTCCGCTTCCTTCAGCAATCGCGTCTTTTCTTGGGGTGATGTCGCGTCTTTTGCCTGATCCAGCAGCTCACTCCCCATCGTCATTCTCACCTTGGCCGAACCATCAGAAGTTTCAATGTCTGAACTAGCAAGCGCAAAGTCATTCTCCCAGGCGTAATTCCTGACGACCGTCTTACCAGAAAAGCCAACGAGTATCAATACAACCAAGCTCATGGCGAGCTTCTCCCCAAACTTGGACGAGATAACCTCGGTCAACAAATAGGCAACAATCAGAGCATAACCCAAAGACGGAATGAATAAAAATCTTTCATTCATGAATGCCCCGATGTCGAATATCAAGTTTGAAAACAAAATGAAGGTTCCGAAGTATAGGAGCAATGAATATCCGATCAAACTGCCCTTTGATCCTTTAATTTTCCGAACGAGAGTCCATAACCCATAACCTAGGATGGCTGCATATGCAATTACAGAAATCAAGGTCATCGGGTCCGACCAGTCTGCATATGGTCTCATTCCTACTTGCAGTTCTTCGAACGTTTTAAATGGATGGAACGGATAGTAATCATGGGTCAAAGGATGAGGCCATACGAGCAGCTTCAAATACAATCCCATGGTCAGAAAAATACTAGCCAAGCGCTCACTTCCCTGCGCTTGCAAGTATGGCTTGTTCATTAACTCTGGAGCAACGTCAAGAGACGCCCCTTGATCGCCGAACACGGTCAGTCGAATTGCCAAATACGCGATGGTGAATGCTGCAATCGAGCTCAATGCCATGGACGAATCCTTCAAATTTCCTTTTGGGAAAAAGATGAGCGTGAGAGGAATAACCCCTAGAAAAGTAACGGCACTTTCCTTTGATGTCAAACTCAGGAAGAACCAAATGCCGCTTAGTACAAGCTCTTGCATTTTACGATGTTCTAAATATTTTAGGACGGCATTAAAGCTCAGCAAGACGAACAGAAAGCTCATGATTTCATCCCGGCTTTTAATGTTCGCAACCACTTCGGTATGCAGCGGGTGTGCTAAATACAATGCGGTTGCAACAAAAGGCAAACTCCACCACCACCGTTCCTCATTCCATCCGAAAATTCTCTTTAAAACTAAAAGCAGAATAACTCCACAAAGTCCATATAGCACGATATTGATGAAGTGACTTAGCTGCGGGTTCTTGCCAAACATCTGATACTCGATGGCGTGAGTAGTCAATGCCAAAGGGCGATAACGCCCTCCTTCAACCAACTTCTTTTTCGTGCCAAAAAAGCCCGTCATAAGGTCGTTGGTCCAAATTTCGCCGATACCGTCGAAACCCTTTTTAGTGAACTCGTTTGCTGTTATATACAACTTGTCGTCAAGCGCATAGTCGAAAGGAACGGTGTTCGCATAAAGCAAAAAGCCCAGCGCAAATACCAAGTAATAAGGCAGCCGATTTGCCCCACTCGCCACTGGCTCTTGAACTGGGGGCTCGACCCGTTCAACCGGTTCTGTGACCGCTTTGTTCTCTCGTCTTTTATTTCGCCCCACTTAGCTCTCGGTTAATTCTCCTCGGAGGTTTGAAGTAAGTTCTTCCTTCAGAATATCGGGGTCAAGTTCGTGAGCGAGAAGGAACATCAGTTTTGTGATTCCTGCCTCCAAAGTGAGGTCTGCTCCCCCAATGACCCCAATCCTTTTAAGCGCAGCGCTCGTTTGATATTTCCCTTGCTCTACGGCACCCTTGTCACATTGACTCAAGTTCAGAACTATCAATCCTCTTTCAATCGCAGACTCAATACTTTCAATGAACCAGGGTTCTCGCGTTGCATTGCCAGAGCCAAAAGTTTGTAGGATCAATCCTTTTTGACCATGAACATTAAGGATGGCATCCACCTGTGCTTTCTGAATTCCAGGGAACATGGTAAGCACACCAATATTTGAATCAAATTTTGGTTTCGCTGTAAAAAGGTCGAATGGCGATCGCCACAAGTTTTTCTTGTTCAGATCAATATGAACTCCTGCTTCTGCCAAAACTGGATAGTTGGGAGATTCAAAGGCTTCAAACGCCTCCGCGCTCACCTTCATTGTCCTGTTCCCTCGATACAACTTGTACTCAAAATATATGGCCACTTCTTGAATGATCGGCTCATTGTTTATATGCATCCCGGCTAGTTCAACGGCCGTAATAAAGTTCTCTCGCGCATCGGTTCTGATCATGCCTATTGGCAATTGTGAACCGGTGAGAATTACTGGCTTTCTCAGCCCAGCGAGCGCAAAACTGAGCGCTGAGGCGGTATAGGCCAAGGTGTCCGAACCATGTAAAATCAGGAATCCATCCATGTCTGCATAGTTGGAAGCGATAATCTCGGTCAGGGTGCACCAATGTTCTGGTCGCATATCCGAAGAATCAATTGGCTTTGGAAGGGAATAGGATTCAAGTTGTAAATGGAGTTTCCCGAGCTCTGGAATCTGAGCCATTATATGATCCAAGTCAAACGGAACGAGGGTTTCACCATCATCCGATTCAACCATTCCAATGGTTCCTCCAGTGTAAATTATTAGGATTCGCTTCACTTCGCGAATTTGAAGGTTTTATCGAAATAAAAGCCTGCTGAAATAAGAGCTTGGACTCGAGTATCAAGCATTGGGTTCATTCCGGTAAAGGAGTCTTTGTATCCTTCCGGATACGAAGAAACAACCGCGTTCGTATTGTGAAGAACACGCGTTTCAATTCGCAAGAAGCCATTTGGAGTTGGTTTGTATTCAACGCCAATCGTCCCTCCATATATGTTCAAGCCTCCATATGTTTTATGATCGCGACCATTTTGCGGAAGTGTCTGTACCAATACTCCCTGAGAATATTGGTCAATCATCCTCGGGAATAAATTAGTGCTATTTACACCATCATCGTCAATGAACACCTCGCCTCTTCCACTAAGGGACCAGCGTTCGTTGAATTTGTATTTGGCTGTGACCAAGCCCGCGATTAAAGGACTGTTCCAATTTCCAGAATTGTGTCCAATCTTCCATTGTTTGGCAGTAGCGACATCTAGACCAATTTGAATAGACAGTTTCTTGGATTCAATGTTGGCATAGACATTCTGATAAACTAGATAACCATCATTGAGTAACCCCACATTCTCTTGACCCATCATATTTGAATAGCTCATACTGAACTTGTCATTGAATTCTTTTGACATGAGTAATCCGAATGTCTTGTACTGATTGTCATCAACATGTCTGTTGTATCCATTGATTGCATGCAGTTCAAAATGCCAATCGTTCTTCGTGTCATATGATAGCCGAGCTCCGCTTTGATAAAATGGGCCGTAAAATGTTCCGAGGGTGATGATGCTCATGAGATTGTCCTTCGGAAGAAAGCTCTCCGTTCCCACGTGCGTTTTGAAGAATCCAACGTCGAGCCAAAGACGTTCTCTAAGTCTAACCCCTGCGTTGGCTTCCTGAAGATTTCGATACTGGCCTCCCCAAGCAATCTGAGGAATGTCCCCAAAGTGAATCGTCATGACTCCGCGCAGTTTCTTTGAGTCGTAAGCTGCCGTTACTTGGCCAATGTTGAGTCCGAAGTTGTTGTGGTATGCGCCAATGCAGTCGTGTTGCTGAACAACCGAATTGTTTCCGTTTGAATAATAAGAATAGTATCCATCGGCATATGCGCCAAGCGTGACCTTAGAGGTGTCTTTTGCTTCTTCCTGAGCGAGTAAATTACTCGTCCATAAAATCAGGAATATCGTCAGTATGCGTTTCATAAGCGCTGAATTGTATGTTGAATATTTCTTCACAGTTTTTGGTCGTTAAGGCCCCAAGTTCAGCCGCATCCATTCCATAACATTCTGCCAGTCTATCAAGGACAAGTTTGGCATAAGATGGTTCATTTCGTTTGCCTCGATGTGGCACTGGTGCCAGATATGGCGAGTCCGTTTCAAGAAGCAAATGAGAAGGGTCGATCTCAGAAATGAACTGATCTATCTTTCCATTTTTAAAGGTCAGCACACCGCCTATACCCATCTTAAATGATCCGTAGTCAATCACTTTTTCCGCTTGTGCCTTGGTCCCCGTGAAGCAATGAAAAACGCCACTTAATCGCTCATCATGAAGTTCATCAATTAGCTTGAATACTTCTTCAAATGAATCCCGTACGTGGATGACAATTGGGAGCTTGAGCGCTTTAGCCCAATTTATTTGTTGCCTAAAAGCTTCTTCCTGAATTCCTAAAGTTGATTTGTTCCAGTAGAGGTCGATCCCAATTTCTCCAACCGCCCAATACTTTCTCACTGGTTTAAACAAGTGCTGTTCAATTACCTCCAGTTGCTTTTCAAAACCCTCTTTGACCGAGCATGGATGCAATCCCATCATTGGAAATGCGTTATCCGGAAAACGATCAGCAGTCGCATGCAAATCAGCAATCGAATCGACATCAATATTGGGCAAGAAGTAATACTGAACACTCGAGTTTTTAGCACGCATAACCACTTCGTCCAAATCCTCCTTGAACTCTTCAAGATAAATGTGTGTATGGCTATCGACTATAGGCGTCATTCAAGCAGTTTCAAACGAAGTGCAATCTATAATTTTCTGACGTTGGAATGGTAATATTGTGCCACCCGCACTAAAATGGAGCAAATCACTCGGATTCTCGTCATCAGGTTTAGTTCGATTGGAGATATCGTCTTAACGACTCCGGTGGTCAGAGCTCTTAAAACCCAACTCTCAGGTCAGGTTACGATTGACTACTTGTGCAAGAAGCAATACGCAGCGATTGTGGAGTCGAATCCGCACATTGACGAGGTAATCACCATAGAAAAATCAGTGTCTGAAGTTGCCGACCTCCTGCGAAACAACAGCTATGATTATGTTGTGGACTTGCATCACAACCTGAGGTCACAACGGGGCAAACAGGCCGCAAAGTCGCTGTCCTTCACGCTCGATAAGAGGAATATCGCAAAGTGGCTGTATGTAAGATCCAAACGAATCACCAAGCCTATTGGACACATTGTAGAACGATCATTCAACTGCATTGCGCCGCTCGGAATAAAGGACGATGGAAAAGGGTTGGATTACTTGATTCCTGACTCAGCCGTGGTTTCCTTGAACTCGTTGCCAGAAGGTTTCAGGTCGGGCTTTGTCGCTTATGCGATTGGGGGGCAAACAGATGGTAAAATTCTGCCCGAACCAAAAATCAAGGAACTCCTCGGCATGATCGAAATGCCAGTCATTTTATTAGGTGGGCCAGAGGATAAAGAACGTGGGGATCGGCTCGCGTCTGAAGCTACCATTTTTAACGCCTGTGGGATGTTCAACCTCAATCAAAGTGCGAGTTTAGTGAACCAATGCTTAGTACTGATCACCCATGATACAGGCCTCATGCACATTGGTGCTGCTCTAAAGAAAAAGGTGATCTCGCTTTGGTTTGCTACGACGCCTGAATTGGGAATGAGCCCATGGCTTCCAGGAGAAGGTTCTGAAATTATTGAAGCGGAAAGCAAGAATAGACCAACTAGCAAACTCGGAAATAAGGGCTACGGCCAGGAGGTATTCAACATTGACTTAGAGCGGGTTGCATCAGCAGTGAATTAGCGTTCGAGGTTGAGATCCTCACTCGGATCCCAAAACACATTCTTGAAATTCACAACCTGGTCATTCTTTATTTCTACACCTTCTTTCTCCAAGTTTTCTTCCATGGCAAAAGGAGTCGAAAAATGAATCTTTCCAGTCAAGAGACCTTTGCTATTCACGACTCTATGAGCTGGCACGGTTGGCGAAACTCCATGCGCTCCATTCATTGCCCATCCAACCATTCGAGCTGATCTTGGCGCTCCGAGGTACTTACCAATGGCGCCATAGCTCGTCACCCTTCCATGTGGAATGAGTCGGACGACTTGGTACACCGAATCGAAGAAATTATCATCCATAGTTAATCAGCACTCTTTTCATAACATATCCCGACGCAAGTCACAAAAATGCGTTAATAGCTTCAAGTCGAATTCATTATCCCTCTAGATTCGCCGAATGCGATTGGCCCTGCTACTCTTGCTAACCACTTCATTCCTTCAATTACGCGCCTCCGATGAGGAACCCGTGAAGAAGAAACTGGACGCTCAAAAGATTTCCATCACTCCGAAATTGGATGGAAAGTTGGATGAAGATGTTTGGAATACGGTCAGCGTCGCAAAAGACTTTGTCATGTTCGAGCCTGGAAATGGCGATGCCGAGGATCCAAAATTTAGAACAGAGGTTAAGATTCTATTTACCGATGAAGCCATGTACATCGGCGCAATGATGTACGACCCCAATCCGGACAGTATTCTTACTCAACTTACGAAGAGGGACGACATGGATAAGAACGTTGATTGGTTTGGGTTTTTCATCAATCCTTACAACGACGGATTGAGTGATTTTAATTTTTGGGTAACCGCAGCAGGCACACAAGCCGATAGTCGAACGACTACAGAGGGTGATGATTTCAGCCTCAACTCCGTTTGGAAAAGCGCCATCGATATCAATGAGGAAGGTTGGTCAGTAGAGGTTGAGCTTCCATACATGGCCTTGCGGTTTCCAAAGGAGCAAGTGTCTGAATGGGGCCTCAATTTCATGCGTAGCATCCGAAGAACTCGGAGAATGTACTCGTGGAATTTCCTTGATATAAGCGCGGGCTATAGACTCGAATATATGAGTGGGTTGCTCACGGGAATGAGCGGAATAGATCCGCCAGTGAGACTTTCTCTCATGCCATATGTGAGTGGTTATGTCGATGATTTTGATGGGGCAACATCCTATGATTTCAATGCGGGGCTTGATTTAAAATATGGACTAAATGAGAGCTTCACATTGGACATGACGCTCATTCCTGACTTCGGGCAAGTCGCCTATGATCAGCAGTTCCTAAACCTGTCTCCGTTCGAAAACTATTTTGAGGAAAATCGACAATTTTTTACCGAAGGGACTGAGTTATTTAATCAAGGTGATCAATTCTATTCTCGTCGAATCGGTGGGGCACCTAAAAACATTCAAGGTGTTGAATTGAATTCGAATGACAGTGTAGAGATCAGGCAGGAGTATACACGACTACTGAATGCCGCGAAAATCTCAGGACGGACGAAGAAGAACCTCGGGGTCGGGTTTTTGAATGCCATTACTGACGCAAACTATTCGACCCGAATTGAAGAGGGTGTAGAAACTCAAATTCTCACCGAACCAATGACGAACTACAACGTGCTCGTCCTCGACCAGCGGTTCAATCGCAATTCATCTTTCGGCTTGATGAATACCAATGTTTTACGAAAAGGCGGGTAGAGGGACGCGAATGTGCTTACGGCCTTAGGTTCCTTTTTCAATAAAAAGGGCAGTCACAATCTGGAAGCAAGTGCCAGTCAAAGTGCATTGTTCGATACCAACAAAGTCACAGATGGTTATCAAAGTCGACTGGCCCTCTCGAAGGTTAATGGCAATTGGGTTTGGTGGGCCCTCCAGCAAATAACGACGGATGATTTCAACATGAATGATCTGGGTTTTCAGCCAAGAAACAATAGAATAAGACACAAAGCTGAATTTGCATACCGAACCACTCAACCTCAAGGTCCGTTCAATAAATATCGACATGCTGTATGGGGTGAGTACCGATCCTTGTACAAACCATATCGCTTTGAGGAGTTTTACGTTGGATACGATGCATTCCACTTGACCAAGTCATTTTTTGCCTTTGGGATCAACTTAGTAAGTACCCCTGGAGTGTCATACAACTACTTCGAACCTCGTGCACCCGGGAGATGGTTTAAAGTGCCGGGACAGGCCTATTTCAGTGGGTTTATCTCCACAGATTATCGCAAGGTCTTAGCCTTGGACATGAACGGGTGGTACTATCCATGGTTCGACATGGGTCGCGAAGAATACGGAATTGAATTTCGTCCACGAGTTAGATTAGGAGATCACTTTTTTACAACGCCGAAGGTTCGAATCACGAACGTAAAAAGTGACTATGGCTACGTCCCTGACAATGACCCAGATTTGATTTACTTCGGGAAGCGGAATCAATACAGAATTGAAAACATCATCAACGCACAATACGTTTTCACGCCCAAATCTTCTCTTACGCTGCAACTGCGTCATGCATATGCAGACATCGACTACCTGTCTTTCTACATCCTTGAAAAAAATGGAGATCTCACAGCGGCTGATCTGGATGATGTAAATGACCTCAACTTTAACACGTTCAACATTGAAATTAAATATTCTTGGTGGTTCGCTCCTGGTAGCGGGTTGGTCATCCTCTATCGAAACTCAGCCGCGTCAGTCGATAACTACGTTGGTGACTCATATATCAGAAACCTAGAAGGAACTTTTGACGCCCCGGTTCAAAACAATATTTCTTTACGTCTCACCTACTTCCTCGACTACAATATGGTCACCAAAGGCTTAAGAAATAAAAAGGAAACAGGTCACTGGAATCCGAGGCATCAAGAAATGAGTTTGTAGGTCAAGTACTTGATCTTCTTTCCTTGCTCCAACCACATCTGCTCGTAAAAGGTTCGAATGTTCAGGACAACTTGCATCGTTTTGTCCAAGTCATAGATACCTTTTTCATACAACTCGTCGGTATCGAACTCTTTCGAAAAGCGCCCACGTGTTTCATTGAATTCAGGAATGGATTCATCCCTTGTATATTCATACAGATCCGTGCTGTCAGATTTGAGATGAAGAGCTCCGCCTGATTTAAGCAGCTGGACGTATCTATTGAGAAAAAGCGAACTGGTCAGTCTCTTTCGAGGCTTTCCTAACTGTGGGTCGGCGAACAAAATCCAAATTTCGCTTACTTCCTCAGCATCAAAAAAGGAAGTAATGAAGTCAATTTTGGTTCGGAGAAATCGCACGTTTTGAAGCCCTTGTTCAGCCACTTCAGTCGCCCCACTAAACATGCGAGCTCCTTTGATGTCAATGCCAATGAAGTTCTTATCTGGAAAAATCTTCGCCATCCCAACCGAATATTCTCCTTTTCCACAAGCCAACTCTAGGACGATCGGGTTTGAATTTCCAAACTCCTCATGCCACTTCCCTTTAAGAGCGTGATTCTTGCCAATGATCTCCCCGAAAGGAGGCTCAATGACATGAGGCATGTCCTTAACTGCAGCGAATTTTTTGAGTTTGTTCTTAGCCATCAGGATTAAAACGGCCACAAAGGTGCGTTTTGATTTTGTTCTTTTGAATGTATGTCTAAGCGCGTTCTCGTTGCTCCGCTTCATTGGGGATTGGGCCATGCAAGCCGTTGCGTTCCCATAATAAAGGATCAACTGGCTATGGGCAATGAGGTGATTATTTCAGCTGAAGGAGGACCTAAAGCTCTCCTCCAAGAACACTTTCCCAATTGTAAGTTCTCGCACATTCCATTTGTACCTATTACTTACCCTGTGGATGGGAACATGGTTCGTCACCTAATGCATAATGGCCTCCTTCTTCTCAAATCCATTTGGAAAGAACACAAGCTGCTTCAAGCCTTTGTTCGTGAAGAACAAATCGACTTGGTAATATCCGATTCCCGATTTGGCTTATGGTCAAAAAAGGTTCCATCAATCTTCATCTCTCATCAGATTCACATTAAATCGCCTGTGTTCGAAAGGCTAATAAACCGGTTCAATCGATGGGTAATGGATCGCTATTCTGAAGTGTGGATTCCTGATTTTGAAAAGGCACCTGGCCTCGCCGGCGAACTTTCTCATCCAAAGCATCTGCCTAAAAACGCTAAATACATTGGTCCTCTCAGCAGATTCAATTCCGGGTCTCGTGGACAATCAACCGAGGCCTGGGACTTAGTGGCAATTGTGAGTGGGCCCGAGCCGCAACGGAGCATTTTCGAAGCAGAAGTGACCAGAGATTGCATTGAAAAAAATCTTCGGGCACTCATACTGAAAGGGAAGCCTGAAAAGAAAGAAGAACAATCCATTGACGAGATCCAGGTCCGAAATCATTTAGCGGACGACGAGATGGTCGCTGCACTTTCCAATTCAAATCGAATCGTGAGTCGAAGCGGTTACAGCACCATCATGGATTTGCATGCCTTAGGTTTGAAAGCGGAGTATTACCCTACGCCTGGGCAAACCGAACAGGAGTATTTAGCCCTGCTGCATTCTGCAGACCCGATTACTTCAAAACATACTTAGAGAATGCCTCTCGCTCTTGGCTCAAGTCAAGGTGCGCGTACTTGGACTCCAGCGCATCAATTAGATCCAATTGCTTGCGAAGGAATCGCTGGTAGGAGTTGCTCTCCGGATCCATCGGACGATGCTCGCTCGCTTGGATGACCTGCAAGAGTTCTTTGCAGATTATTCGGGTCTCGTCGCTGAAGAACGATTCTTCAAACTTCATCCACACATAGTCCAACGCTTGCTCTGTAGGATGCAACATATCCGTCTTGTAGAACCGATAATCCCTCAAGTCGTCCATCATCATTTCATAGGATGGAAAATAGTGGCAATTATCATATTGATCAACAACATTATGGACTGCGCTAATCAACGTTGATTTACTTCTTTGATTTTGAGAGGGGCCATCTTTCCAATGGCGAATTGGGCTCACCGTGAAAATGACTTCAGCCTGAATTCCATGAGCCTTTAACAGTTCAGGAATTTGCGCTAAAATGAGGTTTGTCTCTTGGAATGATAATATCCGCTTGGTGAATTGACGGTTGGGAATCTTGTGGCAATTCGCTACTAAATGCCCAGTCTCCTTGTATTCGTATACCCAAGCTGAGCCTAGGGTGACAAAGACGGCGTTGGCTTTCTCCAATGCAATTCGGCCAAGGTTCATTTCCTTATTTATCCCCTCGAGGCATTCTTCGATCGATCGATTGTTGAATCTTCCATGATGATCTAAACTGACCCAATGCTCACCGCTCTTCACAAGGTCAGCCTCTTGATAAGGTCGGTTTCCCAACATTCTCTCAAGAGAATTCATAATCGAGAATGGATTGAAGTGAATTCCAAATGGATTGGTGCAGAGTTCGAATTTCTTTCTGCGAAGTCGATCTCCTACATTTTCGGTAAAACAAGAACCCACCATGAACACGTGATCATTGTGATCAACAGAAAAGTTGAACTCCGGTGCAGAGACCTCAGTTCTAAATGCGTTCATAATTTACTTGGCTTTTTCGAGGGTGAAGGTGAAGATAGTTCCTTCCCCCGGAACACTGTTGGCGCTGATAGTTTGGCCGTGTGATTCAAGAATGTGTTTACAAATGGCTAACCCCAATCCTGTTCCTCCTTCATTTCTAGAGCGGCTTTTATCCACTCTGTAGAATCGTTCAAACAACCGAGGAATGTGTTCGGCATCAATACCAATTCCATCATCCGTTACCTCAACCATAATATTCTGGGACATGTCGAAAAACCCGACCTCGCATTTACCGCCTTCCTCGCCGTAGTGGATCGCATTCAGCACCAGGTTGGTCAAAACTTGCTCAATCTTATTCTTATCCGCCTTGACCCAAACCGGCTTGTCATAGCTTTTGTTGAGCTTCAACTTGATCTTCTTTTTCTTCTTCGCTCGGAGTTCCAAATTTGAAAACACCTCACCACACAACTCGATAATATTGAACCGTCTCGGATCCGTCGGCTCGCGTCCAGATTCCAAATTAGAAATTCCTTCGAGGTCCTTGACCAGTTCAATCAACCGATCTAGGTTTGAGTCCGCTCGACTCAGATAGTCCTCATTGATGCTTGGATCATTCAATCCTCCTTCCAGCAATGTGAGGAGATATCCCTGCATATTGAAGATTGGTGTCCTCAACTCGTGTGCTAGGTTGCCAATAAATTCTCGTCTGAATTGCGCCTGAGTTCTCAGTGTTTCAATTTCATCCTTTTTCACTGAAGCCCATGTTTCAACATCCTTTTGAACATCTGCTAGAGCATCTCCAGAACGTGGTTTCGATTGCGCTTTCCGCTCCATCTGCTCCGGTGAATGAAGAACCCTGTAGATGAGTTTGATTTTTTCGTGGAGGAATGTCTCAACCGCCCACCACGAGAGTCCGAACGAGCTGCCAAAAGCCGTCATTCCTACAACCAGCCAAATCCAGAGAGGAATGGAAGAATTACCCAAACTAACAATAGCCGCCATCGCACCGAAAACCACAATGGTGGTAAACAAAGCAATAAACGTGGCCACCTGTCTTGGTGATTCGATTTTCATTGAAATTGAAATTAGCAACAGGAATTAACCTATTTGGAATCTTCAAATTTATACCCGACTCCTTTGATAGTCCTGATATGGTTAACTCCTAATTTTTCACGGAGCTTTCTGATATGAACGTCAATCGTTCTATCTCCTACCACCACGTCGTCTCCCCAGACCGATGATAAAATGTTGTCCCTGGTAAATACTTTACCCGGAACTGATATCAAAAGAGCAAGGAGTTCAAACTCTTTTTTAGGGAGATTAATCTCCTGATTGTCCTTTAGAACAATGTATCGATCCCGATCTATTGTCAAGCTCTTAAGTTCTATTGCAGATACCGCAGGGCTTGCGTGCTGTTTCCTTCGGAGTAATGCCTTAACCCTGCTGATCAGCAATCGGGGTTTAATTGGTTTGGATATGTAGTCATCCGCACCGGCGTCAAAGCCTGCAATCTGAGAGTAATCCTCTCCTCGTGCGGTCAAGAATGCAATCATTATATCCTTTGTTTCAAGACTTTCTCTCAACTGCTGGCAGGTTTCAATTCCGTCCATTTCTGGCATCATGACATCAAGAAGAATGAGGTCGGGTTTTTTCTTCTTCGCTAGGTCAATCGCTTCCAATCCATTGGTAGCCGTGTAAACTTTTGCGCCCTCTTTCTTGATGTTATAACTCAGGAATTCAAGAATGTCCTTTTCGTCATCAACAAGCAAAATCTTCTTTTTGGAAAGGATGAGTTCGTCATTTTCCAAATCAGATTTAATATGTCTCTTGGAAGGCATCAAACAAAGGTGATAAACTTTTATCCAGCAGGAGGTCATGTCAAGTTCCTTAGCCTCACCATTTAACGATTACTTAACCCTGCTTCCTGGAAAATCAGGACTCATCAATTTACATTGCTGTAAATCAACCTATTATGTTCTTTTTCGAATGAGAATTCAGAGGGCTTAATATTCCCTTAATGTTTGACGATACATCGGGGGTTTCACTTTTCAATGAAGAATCACCCTGTGGCAAGCTAGTTATAGATCACAGATGACCAAGAGCCATTTTTTGGTGTAAACTTTATATTAAGTCTATGTGGTACAGGGGGTTCGTGTGTCGGCCAAGTCTCTGAAATAGAAACATTTGCGCCATGAATTTGAAGCTAACCACACTACTCTGCGCTACACTCTTTCTCGGCACAGCAGCATCTGCACAGAAACTGGAATATGAGAAATGGGGCAAGGGAATAAACTTTGCTACCGGCGACGGGTTGAGCACCATCAAAATGAGCGCTCGAATCCAGAATCTGTTCATCTACAATCAGGTCCTCACTCCATCGGGATCTTCTCCAACTGTGCAAGGGATGACTCGACGGGCTCGACTCAAATTTGATGGTCAAGCATTCTCACCACGTATCAAGTATAAAATTGAACTTGGATTAAGTAACCGAGACACGAAGTACAGTGACGATGCTAATCTTGTTGGTGGAAATGCGAGAATTATCCTCGACGCGGTTGTTAAGTACGAAGTCGCCAAAGGGACCCAACTGTGGTTCGGTCAAACTAAGCTGCCTGGAAATAGGGAGCGCGTGGTGTCATCCCAAAAGCTACAGTTTGTTGATCGAAGCAATGTGAATAGCAAGTTCAACATTGATCGTGATTTTGGATTTCAGCTAAGACATAAACTCAAATTGGGCGAGGCGGTCCTTTTGCTCAAAGAATCGGTAAGTCTGGGAGAAGGCCGAAATGTCATCGTCACAGACAACGGTGGGCTTGACTTCACGGGTAGAATTGAATTCCTTCCTATGGGAGAGTTTACAGACAAAGGAGATTACTTCTCCTCAGACCTCAAAAGAGAAGAAACAGCCAAACTCGCCATCGCAGTTACGGCTGACTTTAATCAAGGCGCGATTCGACAAGGCGGCCAATTAGGAAAACTGCTCGTTGATAGCAGCGGAGCCTACATTGAGAGTGATCTCACAGCTCTGTTTGCCGATTTGATGTTCAAATACAACGGCTTTTCAGTTTTGGCCGAGGTCGCATACAGAGAAAGTAGCCTTGGTGATTTCCGAGATTACAATGGACGAGCATTTCGCCAAGGTTTTGGATATACATGTCAAGCCGGATACCTCTTGAAATCTAACTATGAAATCGCAGGGCGATACACTCGAATCATGCCGTTATCGGGGCTTGCATCTGATATAAAACACACGGAACAGATAACCGCTGGGCTCTCTAAATATTTTATGGGACACAACCTAAAAGTTCAAACTGACTTAACATACGAACGAGCCCTTTCAACCATTTTTGCTAGCGACAAGTTAATGTTCAGATTACAAACCGAACTATCCTTCTAAGACCTAACTAGTATGAACTTTTCACTGTTTGACGCACTCGTCCTCCTCGGATCATTAGGCTTCTTCATTTACGGTATGAAGGTCATGAGCGAGGGAATCCAAAAGGCTGCAGGCCAGCGCTTGAGACAAATTCTTGGCGCCATGACCAAGAACCGATTCTTTGGAGTCCTGACCGGTTTCTTCATCACTTCCTTGGTTCAATCATCTTCCGCAACCACAGTGATGACGGTGAGCTTTGTGAATGCCGGTTTATTGACTCTCGTGCAATCTGCTGGCGTCATGATGGGTGCCAACATTGGTACAACAATTACAGCTTGGATCGTTTCATACTTCGGATTCAAATTCAATATCGTCGCGGTTTCGCTCCCAATTATTGCCGCGGGATTGCCAATGATGTTGCTCGGACGCCCGAAGATGAGGTCTTGGGGAGAATTTCTCGTTGGTTTCGCCCTCCTGTTTATGGGACTTGATGCGCTAAAGCATTCCGTGCCAGATTTAAAGGACAATCCAGAAATTCTAGGATTCCTCACACAATTTGCGGACGGCGGCTTGTTGACATCAATACTCTTTGTTTTCATAGGAGCGCTGGTTACCATCATCGTTCAATCTTCCAGTGCTGCCATGGCACTGACCTTAGTCATGTGTCACAACGGATGGATTCCATTTCCGGTTGCAGCGGCAATGGTACTTGGCGAAAATATTGGAACAACAATCACAGCAGAACTCGCTTCGCTCGTCGGAAACGTACACGCGAAAAGGTCGGCCAGGATTCACTCTATGTTCAACATTATCGGGGTTACCTGGATGGTCTTGCTTCTTCCATTTGCACTTGATATGATTTCGTGGTTCTCTGAATCCATCATGGGTAATTCTAGTCCTTATGAAAACAGCGAATCAATTCCTTTTGCATTGTCCTATTTCCACACTTTCTTCAATTTGACCAATGTGTTGTTGCTGATTTGGTTCGTCCCTCACTTGGTGAAGGTTGCTATCAAATCTGTTCCCTATAAGGGAGATGATGACGAAGAATCACACCTGAATTTTATTGGTGCTGGACTCATGGGCACGTCTGAATTATCCATACTTGAAGCCCAGAAAGAGGTCCATAAATTTGGCGAAATCAGTATTCGTCACATTGGAATGGTGAAAGATTTGCTTACTGAAAAAGACAAGAAAAAGAGGAAGAAGCTTACCAAACGTATTAGGAAGTATGAGGAAATATCTGATCGAATCGAAGTGGAGATTACAGAGTACCTAACGAAAGTGGCCAGCGGAAGACTATCGGATAAATCTTCTTCCTTGGTGAGAACAATGCTCAGCATCATCAACGATCTTGAGCGAGTCGGAGATATCTGTTATCAGATGTCGATAGGGATTGGTCGAAAGCATGAAAACAAGATCTGGTTCACCACGGAGCAACGACAGCAGCTGCTCGAGTTGTTCGATCTTGTTGAGTTCGCAATGAATAAGATGAATGAAAACCTCGAGGAAGAATACGATAAGATCGACCTTCAAGACGCCTTGAAGAATGAGGATGCCATTAACATCAAAAGAGATGAAATCCGAAAGGATCATTTCCAAAGACTGGAGAATGGGGAGTACGATTATCAGAACGGTATGATATACAATGATCTTTTCTCATCTATGGAGAAAGTTGGAGATCATGTGATCAACGTAAACGAAGCTATAGCGGGTAAAGTCTAAGGAATGATAAGCCTTGGAGTCGTAATTCGGTTACTCCTGTTTCCAGCCTGGTCAATGATGTAAATTTCAAAGCGCAGCGTATCGCTGTTCTGCTTTGCATTTGGGATCTTTTGAATGAGAGTGCCTTCCACCCTTTCATCTTCCTTTAGTTTATCAGACCCCGGAATCGTCGAAAAGAAAAGAATCGAATCCGCGCTGTCTGGATGATAGAATCGATGCCACTCAGAATCATAGAATTCATACAAAAAGGTGTGCACGCGCGTCGTGTCCCCTTCATCGTTCGTTCCGATATCTCCTTGACAGTCTTCAAACTTCGATTCGATAAAAGCCGTTTTCGCCCCGTCGATGATCGAGTAGTAGATGGTATCGTGTGATAAAATAGGAGCATCGCCAGAACAATCTTGCTTCTTACAAGCAGCGAGCAATAGAACTGTGGCAATTGCCCCTAACTTTGATATGTTGATCAGTTGATTCACCGTCCTAGGATATGTCGAAGTTAAGCATCCCCGAAAAATTACTTTCCATTTCATCAGACGATGAATTTGATGCGCAAGCAAGGGAGACTTTTGCTCATCAACTTCAACACAACGCAGTTTTTAATGAATTCGTCCGTGGTATCAAATCGAAAACTTGGCAGGAATCATTCATCCCCATTGAGCTTTTCAAAAGTCACAGAGTAAGTTGCCATGCCACTGAAGAGTCAATCTTCAAAAGCAGCGGAACCTCTTCTTCTCAACGATCACAACACTTTGTGCATGATCTGTCTCTTTACCGGAAACTTTCGATTGCCCATTTTGAGTCGCTATACGGAGCGTTAAACGATCTTGTGATCTTAGCGCTTCTTCCCTCCTATCAAGATCAAGGAGATTCAAGTTTGGTCTGGATGGTGGATCAATTCGTCCAATCCTCATCCCGCCATTCTCAATTTGTAGGGGCAGACTTTGAATCACTGCAACGACTAATCCGCGACCAGGTCAAGTCAGAAAAGGTTCTATTGCTCGGCGTAAGCTATGCCCTCCTTGATTTTGCCGAAAATCATTCCATTGACCACCCAAACCTTAGCATTATGGAAACTGGCGGAATGAAGGGAAGGAGAGAGGAAATAACACGCGAAGAATTGCACCGACGCATTCGATTGAGTTTCCCAACATCTGAGATCAGCTCGGAGTATGGAATGACGGAATTGCTTTCGCAAGCCTACTTGATGGATGGGCAATTTGTGGCGCCGCCTTGGGTTCGGGTCTTCGCAACGAATGTCAGTGATCCGCTCGAAATTTTGGAACCCGGGAGACGCGGAATCCTTGCCTTCGCTGACCTTGCGAATTATCACAGCTGTTCGTTCATCCAAACCCAGGACATCGGCGGTGTCGATAATTCTGGCAGGTTTACAGTTGAGGGCAGATTGGATCACAGTGATATTCGCGGTTGCAATTTGCTTTACACTTAAGTTTGGAACGATACTTGGTTTTAAGCCCGGAAAGCTAATCTCATGAAATATTCAATACTAATTCTCATTTCCGCCTTCATGTTCTCAGCGTGTAGCACCAAGTATGTTTTAGATTCAGATAAGATAGAGAAGTACCGACTCTCTGCTGATGACCTCCAAGGCATTCAGTTTTACAATTCTCATGACATTGTGCTCACCAAGTACGAGGCAAAGACGGCTGATAAGACAACCGATGGTGGAACATTGAATCTCAACTACGGGAAGGAAATTGATCAACTCATGATCAAAGAAGGCACGAGAGGGAAAGTCGTGAAACAACTGGATGGCAATCGATTGGCGATATCATTTGAGCCTGACGATTCAAAATTCCTAGTTTTTGGTGCAAAAGAAGGAGGAACCACTTACTATCTGCAGGCACTCGAATGGAATGGCGATCGAGGGAAAATTAAGTATGGTCCCGAGCAATACCTTACCAATGCGGGCGCTGATCGCACTTCTCTTACTTTCAAGTTGAAGAGAAAGTACATCGAGAACAAGGAGTTTCGAGTGGCGAAAGGAAATAAGCTCTAGGCCTCTTTTGCTGACTTAACTGCATTGCTTTTTGCAGCGGCTGGTTTGTTCAGTTTTGTCCCATCCACACTCTCTTCGGACGGGGACTTTCAAGATTGGTATTCAATTTTTTTCAAATTAAAGTTGCAGATTAAGCTATTAATCGTAATATTGCAATGTAATGATAAATGAGACATGGGATTAACTAAAACAGAATTATTCACGGATCGCCAAAACAGAATTAGCGATATCGCTAAGTCATTAGCGCATCCTGCTCGAATTGCAATTATCGACTACCTAGTTCAAGCTGATCAATGCATCAATAGTGATCTGCAGCACGAACTTGGATTAGCTCAAGCAACCGTTTCTCAGCACTTGAAAGAGCTGAAGACTATGGGTATAATCAAAGGCACGGTCGAGGGCACATCAATGTGTTACTGCATTGATGGGGGTGCTTGGCAGCAAATTCAAGCTGACCTCGATTCACTTTTTAATAAGATTAACCAAAGCTGTTGCTAAAACATTATATGATGAAAAACGAAAACGAACTAAAGGAGATTGTAAGAGAAAAGTACAGTCAAATCGCACTTAACGAAAGGGAAGTAAACGCAGCTTCATGCTGTGGCGCAACTCCGACATCAGAAGAAGTGTACAACGTAATGAGCGATGACTACACTGATCTTGACGGATATGCCGCTGACGCGGATTTAGGATTGGGATGCGGACTGCCTACCGAATTCGCTCAAATCTCAAATGGAGATACCGTAATTGATCTGGGCTCCGGTGCGGGAAACGACGCATTCATTGCCAGACATGAAACAGGTCCAGAAGGGAAGGTAATTGGTATCGATTTCACTGAGGCGATGATTGACCGTTCAAGGATCAATGCTGATAAACTAGGCTTCAACAATGTTGAATTTAGATACGGAGACATTGAGAATATGCCAATCAGCGAAAACACAGCTGACGTTATCGTCAGCAACTGTGTGCTCAACTTGGTGCCCAACAAAAAGGGCGTGATCAATGATACGTTCCGTGTTTTAAAGCCAGGTGGACATTTTAGCATCTCAGATATTGTGTTGATAGGCGACCTCCCTGATGAACTTAGGGAAGATGCTGAGATGTATGCGGGTTGCGTTTCTGGAGCAATTCAGAAATCGGAGTACATGGGTTTGATAGAAAAGGCTGGATTCGACAACATCACCATACAAAAGGAAAAGGCCATTCGAATTCCATCTGATATTCTTCTAAAATATATGGGTGCCGATAGAGTGGCTCAATTCAATCAGGGCGAAACTGGGATTTACTCAGTAACTGTTTACGCTGAAAAGCCAGGTCAATCTTCAGAGAAGAAAGTGGGACAAGAAGCTATCCAGCATAAAGCCAAGGTGAAGATTGCTGAAATTGCAGGAGCGGATGGCGAAGCTTGTTGTGGACCTAATTGCTGTTAACTATGACAGAGGTAAATACTTTCTTGGACGGTCTTCAGGCAAACCTTTCTGAAGAGCGTGCCCAAGTCCTTGAGCCGCTAGTAAGCTACATCTCCGAAAGACAATTGTCAAACGAGACTTGTAGGCTGAATTTCATCTGCACACACAATGCTCGACGAAGCCACATGGCCCAACTCTGGGCCGCGGCGGCCGCTGTGTACTCAAACTTAGACGGTATGGAATTCTATTCCGGAGGTGTGGAAGTGACACGATTTCATCCAAATGCAATAGCGTCTATGAGTCGCGCTGGGTTTAACCTGCTGGTGGATGATGAATCTAAAGACAATCCTCTTTTATTCTTTCAAGTTTCGGATGGTTCGATGCTCGAGCTGTTTTCGAAGCGGTTTGATGATGAGGCAAATCCCCAATCAGACTTTGCGGCGGTTATGGTGTGCTCAGATGCTGAAACCAATTGCCCATATGTCCCAGGAGCAGACAAAAGGATGTCCGTGACCTATGACGACCCGAAAGTAGGAGATGGCAAATCGGATGAAGCCGAAATCTATGACGCACGAAGCCGACAAATAGCAGCTGAAATGTTATTCGTGATGCGAGAAGTGAGCAAGAAAATTGACTAGAAAATCGAATGTTCGCTTCCTTCAGCCTTTATTGATCGTCTAGATGTGATGACACAAAAAAATTGTCATCTAGGGAATATACCGTAGACTATTCTGAACTTCTCACGGTATTTTTGCTCTCACTAACTTAAAGATCATAAAATGAAATCTAGATTTACTCTACTAATGCTTATCGCCGGAGTTGCCGGAGCCGTAACTCTAAGCGGTTGCAACAAAACGGTGACTAATGGAAAGCTGGATGGTACTTGGAACGTCACGAGCGGAGCTTCCTCTACGACGAACAGCTGGACACAAGGTTCAGTAACAACGACCACAGAATCTTCTGAAACATTTGACGGAAGCATTCTGAGCACTACCACTACTTCAAACGGTATTACAGAAACCGTTCAAAGTTCAATGACTCTTGAGGTCACCTTCAACAAAAAAATGGGCGAGTACGATATGAAGTCAGTTTTGACCGATCCGGAATACGATGTCAACTATCAATCGTATTACGAGAAGGATGTCAACGGTTCTTACCAGTATGTAGATTACTACGAGCGAACAACGAGCCGCGTGGCTACAACTAATCAGACTGGTTATTTCACTGTCTCCGGAAATGCAGGAGATGAAATTGAGAAAAACTCTCAGATCGTTTTTCAAGAGCGAACAGACATGACTGATTTTATTGATTCATACACGTATGTGATTTCTGGAACGAGCACCTCAATTACACCAACCGGATATTATCTCTATGACGGTACGGACTACGTCCCACTTCCGACGAGTGAAAGCGGTACATCAACGAACACCGGGGTGATGAGCGCTGGATCGATTTGGAATGTGACAGAATTGAAGAAAGGCGTTATGAACGTTGAGTACTCAGATGAGTCGACAACAACCAACTCTGCTACAGATTGGTCGTCAAGCTATTTGAATACTACTTCTTGGGAATTGACTCAAGAGTAATTTGAACCGATGAATTAAAGAGGTCTTCCTTTCCGGAAGGCCTTTTTTTATTCTGTAATGACTAGGAAGTAGTTCTTCTTTCCGCGCTGGAGCAAGAGGTACTTTCCATCGATCAGGTCGTCCGTGCTTGTCGCATAGCCATCTCCGACTTTTGCCTTGTTGACCGAGATAGAGTTTTCCTTGAGCGCACGTCGCGCCTCCCCATTGGAAGCTAAAAACCCCGTTTCCGCCGAGAGCAATTCAACAATATCAATTCCTCCACTCACTTTGTCACGAGAAACTTTTGCTTGTGGGACTCCCTCGAACACATCGAGTATAGTTGCTTCATCTAAAGACTTGAGTGATTCGCTGGTCGCCTTTCCAAACAAGACTTCAGAAGCGTTCAAGGCTTTTTCCAAGTCCTCGTTAGAATGAACTCGAGCTGTGAGTTCGGCCGCCAATGCCTTTTGTGCCGTCCTCATGTGAGGTCCTTCCGCATGCTCCGCTTCAATGGCTTCAATTTCATCCTTCCCTTTGATAGAAAAGACTCTTAAGTAATTGCCCACATCAGCGTCAGCCGTATTGAGTAAAAACTGATAGAATCTGTAGGGCGATGTTCGTTTCGGGTCGAGCCAGATATTTCCGCCTTCGGTCTTGCCAAACTTGGTCCCATCTGCCTTTTTAATCAGTGGTGTGGTGAGCGCATAAGCGTCTCCTCCTTCCATCCTGCGGATCAGCTCTGTACCAGTGGTAATATTTCCCCATTGATCGCTTCCGCCCATCTGAATCTTACAGCCATTATGCTTCCATAGATGGTAGAAGTCATAACCTTGAATCAACTGGTAGGTAAATTCTGTGAAAGACATTCCTGAGTCAAGTCTGCTCTTTACAGAATCCTTGGCCATCATATAATTGACAGGAATGTGCTTCCCTACGTCTCGAATGAATTCGAGCAATCCAAATTCCTTGAACCAATCATAATTGTTGACGATGCTGGCTGCATTCTCTCCTTCAAAATCCAGGAACTTCTCCAGTTGTTTTCGCTGACACTCGAGGTTGTGATTGAGTGTGTCTGCATCCAGCAAATTTCGTTCAGCTGACTTCCCGCTTGGGTCTCCAACCATTCCTGTAGCTCCGCCAACCAGCGCAATCGGCTTGTTGCCTGTTCTCTGAAAGTGGGTAAGAATCATGACCTGAACCATGTTTCCAATGCCCAATGAGTCTGCTGTGGGGTCAAATCCAATGTAGCCGGTTACACCTCCATTAGCCAAAAGTTCATCTGTTCCCGGAACCATGTCGTGTAACATGCCTCTCCACCTCAATTCATCCACAAAATTTGCCATGTAGCGCTGCTTTTAGAGCGGCAAAAATAGGGTTCTACTTAGGTTCTACTTTACTCGTTGATGATTTCGAAGAGCTCGTCTAGATTTGGGGCGAGAATGATCTCGATTCTCCGGTTTTTCGACTTGCCTTCGCTCGTACTATTTTCAGCCACAGGAACATGTTCTCCTCGACCTCCAGCCGTGAGAACATCTGGGCTCATTTTACCTTGCCCGGTAAGGATTCGGACAACTGACGTAGCGCGCATAACCGATAGATCCCAATTGTCTTTTACTGCTCCCGCACCGTTAAATGGATCCGTATCGGTATGCCCTTCAACCATGATGGTGATGTCCTTTTCCTCTCGAATTACATTGGCTAAATCAATCAGCGCAGACTTTCCTTCGTCATTCACGACATTACTCCCGCTTGGGAATAGAAGCTTCGCTTCAAGACTTACATAAATCTTTCCGTTTCGCTCTTCCACCGTCAATCCTTTGTCCTTGAATCCGAGAAGTGCATTTGCAATGCGATCTTTTAGGGCTTGTACAGCTGCGTCCTTCTGAGCAATGATGTCCTCTAGCTCTTTCACGCGAGCTTCTCTCTTCTTGAGTTCTTCTTCAAGACCGTTCAACCGCTGCTCTTTTGCGTTGAGCAACTTTTCCAATTCGCGTAAGTCATCTTCTCTTCTTTGAAGGTCAAGCTGAGTTGCACGTAACGCATCTACGAGTTGTCGATTTTCTTCATCGCCTTCGCTGCGTTGGTTCTTTAGCTTTTTAAGTAACTCGTCATTTAGCTTGTTCAACTCAGTATATTTTGAGCTTGTTTGACGATGTCGTTTACCGAGATAGGCAGTATCCTCCTTCAACTCTGAGGCTCTTTTGGTAAGGTTCGCTAAGTCCGCTTGCAATTCCTCGTTTTCTGTACTCAACTCACGATTGGCATTTGTAAGCCGCCCTCTTTCTTCTTCACATGTGGCCTGCTTGGCCTTCATCTCTTCGTACTTTCTGGCTGGAACGCATGCTACAAGCATCGTTGATGCTATTAGGATAATGACACTACTTCTCATAATCAGTCTAAACTTAGGGCAAAGCTACCGGTGCATTCAGCAGGCTAGCGGACAGGAGCAATGAATTATAAACACCCGTCTTTTCGTTATGATAGAGCATTGAACAAAAGCATGGTGATCAGATGTGAAGTATGCTAATCGGGAAGTGCCGTCGTTTTATCAATTTTGATACATCAGATGAAGGTGAGGTTGCTCGTGTTGTTTTGGGTCCTATTCATAGGAATTTGCTCTTCGTCTGAGGCGCAGGTTACCGATGTGCCTAAGCAGGTCCTGCTCTCTTCTGACACAATTCAACTGGACACAAACAGCATCATTCCTGGAACCTTCGCGCTGGTCGGCCTGGATTCGAATGATTACATCGTAGACTTTGCGAAAGGGCTTCTCGTTCTGATTGAGCCATCATCCAATCGGCCAAAATCGGTCGATGTGACCTATCAGACCTTCCCTTTCAATTTCACCCGCCCATTTAAGCACAAGGAGACATCACTAATTGGGGATCCTCAACGTGTGTACAATCCTTTTAAATCAACGGGAGGCAAGTCTAAAACCTCCAAGGTTCTGGATCTAGGAGAGATTGAGAAACGAGGCAGCATTTCAAGAGGCATTTCGGTAGGCAACAATCAAAATCTCTCTATAAATTCAAGCTTGAACCTCCAATTGGCAGGACAGCTCAACGAACGTTTCACCATCGCCGCGGCCATTGCGGACCAAAACATTCCGATTCAGCCAGAGGGCAACACGCAACAGCTTCAGGATTTTGACCAAGTCTACATTCAGGTATATGATGACGACAACCGACTCACGGCCGGGGATTTTCAGATCGTCAGAAAGCAGGGCTACTTCATGCAATTCAATAAACGGCTTCAGGGCGGTCGAATCGAATCCCAATTAAACTCGGTGGGAAAAGACTCCACGGCCTCAGTAAAACTCGAAGCGAGCGGCGCTGTATCGCGAGGGAAATTCGCTCGAAAAACAATACAGGGAATAGAAGGAAATCAAGGGCCGTATCGATTAACTGGAGCAGATGGAGAGCCTTTCATCGTGGTTCTTTCAGGAACAGAACGGGTTTATCTTGACGGGAGATTGTTGGTTCGAGGTCAAGAGCATGACTATGTCATCAACTACAATACATCGGAGATCACTTTTACTGCGAAACTCCCGATCACAAAAGATCGAAGGATCGTGGCAGAATATCAATATTCAGATCGAAACTACGCCCGTTCACTTGTCTATGGATCCGCGGAATACGAATCTGAAAATGCAGTAGCAGGAGTATCCATTTACTCTGAGCAAGATGCTAAAAATCAACCCCTACAACAAGAATTGACTTCAGAACAAAAGGACATATTACGAACAATCGGTGACGATGTCAATGCGGCTATTGCTCCAGGAACCGACTCAATCCCTTTCTCAGAAAATCAAATCCTTTACAATCGAAAAGACAGCCTGTATTATGATCAAGCCCTCGGTGATTCTGTTCTTGCCAAGGACGTTTTAGTCTACAGTTCTGATCCCAAAACTGCTTTTGTCCAAGCCACCTTTTCTAACGTCGGCGAGGGAATGGGTGATTACATATTCTCACGACAATTGGCTTTTGGTCGGGTTTACGAATGGGTAGCTCCAGTCAATGGTGTGCCCCAGGGTAGCTTTGCGCCGGTGGTGAAGTTGGTGACACCAAAGCAGCGTCAAATGATCGTCGCCCATGGTGAAATGAAAATAAACGACCGCCTTACAATTCAAGGCGAATGGGCTGGCTCGAGCAATGATGTAAACACATTTAGCAGTGTGGATGGATCCGATGATCTAGGCATGGCGGCGAAAATTAGGCTGAAAGGAGAGCAACCTCTCAGCGGCAAGTGGAAGGCCCTTGCCAGTGCGGATTATGAATTTCTTCAGCGGAATTTTCAGCAAATCGAACGATTCAGGACGGTCGAGTTTGATCGCGACTGGAACATCAGAGATCTGACAGTCAATGACAATCAAAATGTACTTGGCGCTCTCCTCGGAATATCGAGAGAGAAGGAATTAGAATTGGCCTATGGAATCAAGTCTTTCACCGCTGGATCTTCCTTTGGTGGAATTCAAAATCTGGCGACGATTAAGGCCAATCACAAACGAGTCCGAGGAAACTTCGCGGCAAGTCAAACTCAGCAAGAAGGCGATTTAGTTCAGAGCAAGTACTACCAGCATAACAATCTGTGGCGGCTTCCTATTTGGAACCTCGAGTTAGGGTTCAAGGATGACTTCGAGGAGAACAAGCGTTTTGATCCCATCACGGATACGCTTTCCTCCTTGGCCTTTAAGTTCTGGGAATGGCAAGCTTCTATCTCGACGCCTGACTCCTTCCGAAATGGATTTGAGCTTTCCTATGCAGAGCGGACTGATTGGCTGAAAAATCGAGCGCGCCTAGACAAGGCAACATTCGCTCGCATATATGGGTTTGAGGTCGCACTGAACAAATCTTCGAATTCTGCTCTTCTGCTTAAGACCAACTATCGCACGTTGGACATTCTCAATGAGAAGCTCACCGCACAACAGGTCGAGAACACCTTGCTGTCGCGTATAGAGTATCGAGCGCGCGTATTCAAAAGCGCTATCACATCCTCCACCTTTTATGAGATTGGATCAGGGTTGGAGAATCGGAGGGAGTACATCTACATTGAGACGACTCCTGGTCAAGGAACTCATATCCACATTGACTACAATGGGAATGGTGATAAAGAGCTCGATGAATTCGAACTCGCCGTTCAAGCGGATCAAGTCGCAAGTGCCAATTACCTGAAAGTGTTTGTCCCAACCAGTGACTATGTCAAAGTGTTCAGGAATCAATTCACCCAATCCTTGTACTTGAGACCCGCTACGATTTGGCGAAAGGAGACAGGTTTCCTGAAATTTCTCAGCTACTTCTCAGATCAATTCTCCTATTCAGCAGACCGGAAAACCTTTGAATTGCCGCTTTTAGAACAATTCAATCCCTTTCAATTCGATGTCGCTGACACCCTACTCCAATCCATAAACTCTAATCTCCGAAACATCTTTTATTTTAATCAATCCCATCCGGTATTTGGTGCCGACTTGACGATTCAGAGATTGGAAAGTCGGAATCTCTTAACCAGTGGATTTGAGTCTCGTTCAACGGAAAAGATGAGCCCTGGAATCCGGTGGAACCTTTCGTCAGTATTGAGTCTGAATGTACGCGGGGAGCAAGGCTGGAACACCTCAACATCGGATGCCGGTTTACTGGCTTCTCGGAATTTTAGAATTTATTATCGCTCTATTGAGCCGAGGTTTTCGCTTCAACCAACTCCAAAATGGCGAATCACCTTGCTCTATGAGTACAAGGAACAAGACAATCGAAAATTCATCAGTGATGCAAATCCCGGTGATGAGCAAGCCATTACCCAGCGCGGAGGTTTAGAATTCACCTTAAGCTCTCCAGAAAAAGGCAATCTATTGGCATCGATTAATTTGGTTGACATCGCCTATTCGGGAAAAGCAGACAGCCCGGTTGGTTTCACAATGCTTGATGGGTTGCAACCTGGGACGAACACAACTTGGGGAGTTTCCTACCAGCGCACCCTCGCCAGTAATTTACAGATCAACCTAAATTACAACGGTCGTCGAAGCCCAGGATTGAAAGTCATTCATACCGGTGGAATAGAAGCCAGAGCTTTCTTCTAATTATTTCAACTCAAATTTGGTGGTGCCCATCAAATAGTCTTGGGCATAAACCTCAATAAGGTATTTACCCGCCTTGGCCTCTTTGAGTAAATCCCAATAATAGCACAAGTCAACTTCGTCATTTTCATAGACGATTTCCTCCTTTCTGGAGTACAATCCCTCCTTACCGTCGTAGGTGAACATGTAGTCTTGGGTCTGATCGAAGGCGAGAACCTCTCCGTCTGGCCCTATGATTCGAAGGAAGACGTCAACCTTTCCTGGCTTAATAACCTCGTTTTTATCAATGGTGAAACAGGTCTTGATCTTGTCTGTGCGTTTTGCACGATCAGTCTCGCGATGAATGTTGTTGCTCTTCACTCGCTGACCTTGAGAAACGAGGTCGACCGCCTTGAGCTTGGAGCCAATTTTCACCTTTTGAGCAAGCTCCTCATTCTCTTCGTTCAATTCCTCATTCTTCTGTTTTTGGCCAGCTAACTGCGTCTGGACCTGCGCTTTCTCTTGGACGAGGTTCTGGTTAACTGTATTCAGCGAGTCGATCGTTACCAGATAATTCTTCATGACGCTTCTCAAAGTCGTTGCTTCTTTTCTCAATTTGTAGATCGCCCAAGCATCGTCCTTGTGCTTCTCTGCTTCTTCAAGCAATCGCTCAATTTCTGCCTTCTGTTCGGCAATCTGGGCATTCATTTCTTCATTTTCAGTATCAACACTGTCATACTTCGAAAGCATGTCCTGAAGTTCAATTGTCAGTTTGTCTTTTTCGACACCTAAGTCGGTATTCTGCGTGACCAATTCAACATTTACCTGTCGCTCGGAATAGAGTAAATACAGCGTCGCAGCGTTGGAGAGCCCCAACAGGATCAGCAGTATTAGCATTAATGGACTCTTCTTTTGCTTCTTTTCAGATTCTGACATAATGGGAGTGATTGGTAAGCAAAAATAGAACGTCGTTTTGACTGACCTATTACAAACAAAAAAAGGCCGCAATTAGGCGGCCTTTTGAATTGTTTTCGAAACCCTTTTTCCATATATAATAATTCTGTCCGTATCTCAACTTTTGAAGCCAAAAGTTAGAACAACATGCTGAGCGTCTTGATAGAGCTTAAACAAGTCGATTCGTCCGAGGTACATTTGCGTCGTGCACAGACTCTATAATATTCTCGCTGGGCTTGCAGGTGTATTTCCTGGAGTCGTCACTGCTTTTGGCGCCTATAATATGATTGGCGACTTTCCTGATTTTGAAACTTCAATGATGCGCGCTGGTGGTTCAATAATCATCATCGCTGCCGTTAATTTCAGTCTCCCCGAGAAGCAACTGAAGAAGGCTTTTGTACACGGCTTAGCCGTCGGATTTCTCTGGACTCTTGCTGCTCTGGTATTTGAACTCGACCTATGATCAACCAGCGCGCTTCCAGCTGGTTCAAGTCTAAAAAGTGGAAGCCATTTCCGTTTCAAAAGGAAGCTTGGTCCAAGTTTGATGAAGGCTTTCACGGAATCGTAAATGCGCCAACCGGAAGTGGAAAGACTTACTCACTCCTCCTACCAATTCTACTATCAACTCAAAAAAGCAATGGGCTTCAGAACATTTGGATCACTCCGATTCGGGCACTTTCCAAAGAGATATTGCAGTCCGCACAACGCGCAATCGAAGAAATGGAATTGGAGCTGACTGTGGCGATCAGAACGGGTGACACCTCACAGGCGCAGAAAGCAAAAATTAAGCGCTCTCCTCCCAACATTTTGATCACCACCCCAGAGACATTGCACGTGCTCTTGGCTCAAAAAGACTACCCGAAGTATTTCAAAAATCTGAAGGCCATTGTCATGGACGAGTGGCATGAATTAATCGGGTCAAAACGTGGAGTTCAAGTTGAGCTTGGCTTGTCAAGATTAAAATCGATCAGTCCTGCCCTAAGAATATGGGGAATTTCTGCAACGATCGGAAACATGGAACAGAGCTTAGAAGTCCTTCTAGGTGCTAGCTTTAAGAAGAACACCCATGTCATCATTCGCAGTGGAATCAAGAAGAAATATATCATCAAATCTATTTTCCCTGATGATGTTGAGGAGCTTCCTTGGGCCGGACATTTGGGGATAAAGCTCATCGATAAGATCCTGCCCATCATTCATAAAAGCGAAAGCTCACTCATCTTTTTGAACACCCGAGGGCAGGCTGAAATTTGGTACCAAAAACTGCTTGAAGCAGATCCATCTCTCGCCGGCATCATTGCATTGCACCATGGGTCGATGAGTAAAGAAACGCGGCATTGGGTCGAAGACGCTTTATATGGTGGGCACTTAAAAGCCGTTGTTTGTACTTCAAGCCTTGATCTTGGGGTCGATTTCCGTCCGGTGGGAACCATAATTCAAGTGGGAAGTCCGAAAGGAGTAGCGCGATTCGCACAACGGGCAGGTCGTAGCGGCCATCAGCCTGGAGCGACGAGCAAAATTTTCTTTGTGCCAACACATTCTCTGGAACTCATCGAGGGCGCGGCATTGCGAGAGGCAGTAGCGCTTGAGATGATGGAAAGTCGAGTCCCCTATCTCAGATCATTTGATGTCCTCATCCAATATCTCGTCACGTTGGCCGTATCTGACGGTTTTTCTCCTGAGTTGATTTTCGATGAGATTAAGACCACCTTTTGTTACGAGTCAATTTCCAAAGAAGAATATGAATGGATTCTGCGTTTCATTGTACATGGAGGGAGCTCGCTAAATACGTACGATGAATTCCACAAAGTTGTCGTCGAAGATGGCTTTTACAAGGTGACCTCAAAGAGAGTGGCGCTCCGCCATCGTTTCTCAATTGGGACCATTGTGGGAGATGTCATGATGAAAGTGAAGTTTGTTTCTGGTGGCTTTCTTGGAAACATCGAGGAGTCTTTCATCTCCCGACTTTCACCCGGAAATGTGTTCTGGTTCGCCGGGCGAAGTTTAGAATTAGTCCGCGTCAAAGGATTGACAGCAGAGGTCAGAAAGTCAAATAAAAACACCGGTCCAATTCCTAGTTGGAATGGTGGGCGTATGCCGCTTTCTAACCAAATGTCGAAGATGCTTCGACAAAAGTTGAATGAAGCTGTGATTGGTGGTTCCGACGACGTTGAAATTAAATTCTTGCAACCATTAATCGATAAACAGATGGAGAATTCCATCGTGCCGAGGGTCGATCAGTTTCTAATAGAATGCTTCGAAAGTAAAGATGGATATCATGCCATCTTTTTCCCGTTTGAAGGTCGATTTGTTCACGAAGGAATGGCTGCACTATTGGCTTACCGCATGTCATTGCTTAATCCAATCACCTTCACTTTTGCCATGAACGACTATGGATTTGAGTTGCTTTCTGATCAGCCAATCAACATTCAAGAAATGATCGATAACAACCTTCTTTCTACTGATCATCTCATGGAGGATATTTTAGCAAGCGTCAATTCGGTGGGAATGGCCGGGGCTCGATTTAGAGACATTGCATCCATCAGTGGGCTCGTGTTTAGAGGTTACCCTGGCAATCAAAAGAAGGGGCGACACCTTCAAGTGAGTTCAGGTTTATTCTTTGATGTGTTTCAGGAATACGACAAAGAAAACTTGTTGCTCAGGCAGGCGTTTGACGAAGTCACAGACTTTCAGCTTGAAGAAGTAAGATTGAGGGAGGCTTTGACCAGAATCAACGCTCAGACCATTGAAGTTCTGCGACCTCCAAGTTTTACGCCATTTTCATTTCCAATAATCGTCGATCGCCTCCGTGACAAGGTAACTTCTGAGCGTTTGGAAGATCGAATCAAAAAAATGACGCTAGCCACCAAATAAGAAGAAATTGAGGCATATTTGATTCGTGCTACTACGGATTCTCTTTGTTTCTTTCTTGGCTTTTCCTTTTACGGCTTGGGCGGTGAATACCGACAGCCTTAAGAACCACATCCTTTCGCTCGACGGCGACGCCCAAATTGAGGCTGCTGAGCAAGCGTTGAAGTACGCGACTTGGCGAGATTCAGCTGCCTTTTTACAACTGAATGAATTCATTACGGCTCTGTCTAAGTCCACTAAAAAAGGAGAAAAATTAGAACTCCGGAATCAATACAGGCTCGCGATTTGGCTAGCTGACCATGGTCACCACGAAAAGGCGCTCTTGCATCTCGATAGCATAAAACACTTCACCAAAATCATCTCAGATCACGGCCTTCTGTTTCGCATCGAAGATGCTAGCTCAGAGATTTATGAGGAGCTCGGTTCTGCTGACATCGCACTCGAATACTCCTTGCGAGCAATGAACCATGCAAAAAAATCATCTGATTCTCATCTGATGATTAGGTCTCTCAATAGTCTTGGTGAACTTTATAGGAAGCTCGATGAGCATGATCAAGCCATCTCGTATTATGATGATGCAATTGAAATTGCTACGGCTCGACAAGACTCGTTCGCTCTTGCTATGCTTCTCAGCAATAAAGGAATTTCACTCACTCAACTCAGCCGATTTGATGACGCTTTCCAATCTCTTGATCGAGCACTTGAAATTGCCACGGCTCAAAACAGCGACAATGGAAAGGCTCGAATTCTCACTAATCTTGGTTTTCTTTTTACTAGACAAAAGGAATTTCATCAAGCTCTGAAATATCATTTTGAGGCAATAGAACTTAAAAATCGTTTGAATAATACAGCAAGCACTGCATACTCTCTAAATGATCTGGGTGAGCTTTACTTTTTTCTGGGTGACTATCGGTCGGCGATCGCCTACTCTCGCAGAGCCATGACCTTGGTGAAAAGAACAAATGCCACGCTCTACGAACGAGATATTTGCAAGACCATTTCTCGGTCTTTCGAGGCCCATGGTCAATATTATAGTTCCTTATTCTATCACAAAAAATATCAGGCCTTAAAAGACACATTGGTTGATGAGGACAATTTGAGAAATATTGCCCGCCTCGAACGCATGCAAGAGCTCAAGCAAGCCCATCTAAAGAATCAATTCTTGAGAAATGAGAATCAAGCGTCTGCTCTTGCCTTGACTACTCAGAGATGGTTTCTCTTTCTGCTTATCGCTTTGGCTCTGAGTCTAATCGGGCTTATTGGAATGATCTGGAACACTAGCCGGGTTCGAAAAAACCTGCTTGGGCAGTTGGCCGACCGGAACCGCCATCAAGATGAAACGAATAAAGAATTGAGACGACTCCTGAATGAGCAAGAATCAATATTCAACATTGTCACTCATGATCTCAAAGGTCCATTGGTGAATATCCTTCAGCTCATCGAATTGGAAGAAAATGAACCCGATGCGAAGGAGAAGAAGACGTTGAGGCAGTACTTGAAAGATTCCGCGAGTGGCGCGGCTCAGTTCATTCAAGAATTCAACACGTTGCTAGAACATGAGAAGAAGAATGAAATCCCGCCCCTCGAAACAGTCCAATTAAATCCCTTAATTCGGGAAATATTGAATGATTTTCAGAGTTTGATTAAGTCAAAGAAGATCAGCATCCACTTTTATGATAGCGAAGATCATGAGGTCCATACGGTAAAGACTATGCTTCGCCACATCCTGCATAATCTGATTTCAAATGCCATCAAATTCAACCCCCCAAATTCGAGTCTTTTCATTACGATCTCACAAGGAGGTAGCACCCGCATCTCGATTGAAGATCAAGGGCCGGGAATTAGCGAGGAGGACCAAGGTCGAATTTTCGAAAAGTTCTTCAAAAAGAAGAGTACAAGCGCTGATGGCACCCGTTCTAACGGGTTGGGCCTTCCCCTTGTCAAATTACTTTGTGAACGTCTCAAAGGCAGTATTAAAGTTAAGAGTGTCGTAGGCGAAGGCTCAGAATTCATTGTGCACCTGCCATGATAGATTTGGAAACTCCTGTGTTAAATGACCTTGGCGTGACTCTCCACAATCGCTACTTGAGAATCGGGGGTGCCCTCGTCATAGCGGATCTACATCTTGGGAAAACCATGCATTTTAGGAAGGCCGGTCTGCCAGTTCCTCCACACGCGCGTGAAGCGGACCAGCTAAACCTTTTACACCTTCTTCAAAATGAACAGCCCAACGAACTCATTGTGCTCGGTGATTTATTTCACAGCTCCAGTAATTCTGAAATCGATGAATTGAGAATGATAACGACCCAATTTCCTGAAATTCATTTCGAACTTGTGTTGGGCAACCATGACATTCTGGAACGAGCAGTATATCACTCCTTAGATTTTGAGGTGTGTGATCAAAAGCAGATTGGAAAGTTCTTGATGACCCACGAGCCCTTGGATGAAGTCCCAGCATGGTTAATCAATATGCATGGTCACATCCATCCAGGCATAAAATTGCAAGGTCGAGGCAAGCAGAGCGTGATGCTACCCTGTTTTCATCTCAGTAAAACACATTTTTGTCTTCCCGCGTTTGGCGCTCTAACCGGCTTAGCCAAACGGAATCCACGAAAATCAGATCGCATATTTGCGATTGCAAACAACAACATTTTTGAGTGGGAAGTATGAAGCTCGATCTTTGTAAATCAATACGTTATCTATGTCTGACAAAATAAGCTCGTCCAACGCGCCTAAACCGGTGGGATCATATCCACATGCACGAAAGGTTGGTAACCTGCTATTTCTTTCTGGAGTGGGTCCAAGAACCGCCGGTTCTGATGCCAATGACAGTGGAGTACCGGGGCTAGAACTCGATCATAACGGCAACTTTAAGGCCTTTGATTTTGAGGCTCAGTGTCGCTCTGTTTTCGATAATGTCAAAATCATTCTTGACGATTCTGGTTCCAGTTGGGATGAGCTCGTGGACGTAACAGTATTTCTAGTCAATATGAAACGAGATTTTCACGTTTATAATCGCGTGTATGCAGAATACTTCAAGGACAACCAACCTTGTCGAACTACCGTAGAAATTAATTCCCTACCAACGCCAATTGCGATTGAACTTAAGTGCATTGCTATGATTGATTGATTGATGAAATTCATCTATACGACCATATTTTTCTTTGCTCTCGCTACAGGATTGAGTGCACAGACTTCATTGTGTGAGATGGTTGCATCTAAGGATGTAAAGGGGATTGGTATGTCTATGGATTCGGCCTTGTTGACCATAGATCACACAAAGTACAAGCAAGGTCTGGGGTTCAATCAAGTCGTTGACCAGTTGGTTATTTGGGTAGAAGGGTATCACTGTATTCGCACGGTGGAGCACGACTATCTTTATTCGGTTGACATTTCGGACCCCGCGGTTTTCACCATGACTGTGGAACCTCAAGGAGAGGGGCAAGAATCATTCTTCATGAATTTTGAAATCCGCCCGGATCGACTGTACTTTCAATCCATTCTTTGGTAATGAAAGAATTAGGCAGGGACGAAATACTCGGACTCCTGGAAAGGGAAATTGAGAAAACGACCGCCATTATTGAGGAGTACAAAAAAAGTGCTGGTCCTATTGCGCCAGATGACGCCATTGGACGCATCTCTCGAATGGATGCCATTAACAACAGGACTATTGTTGAGGCGGCATTAAGGACGGCTGAAGACAAACTCACTAAACTCATCCACATGAAAGATCACATTGATGATCCGGACTTTGGAAATTGCGCGAGATGCGGAAATGAAATCCCTCCCGGCAGATTGATATTGAAGCCCGAAAGCCCTTATTGTGTGAGGTGCGCTTCTTAAAGAAACTCCTCTTTTTTCTCTCTTTCAAGTCCGTACTTATAATCCTCAGATATCTCAGTTTTCATCAAATCAGCGTGCTACCTTTGCGGCCTTTGAAAATCGAGGCTAGAGAGCTGAAATGAAAGCATTTAAAGAGTACGACGGATTAAAGCTTCCGAACATCGCGGAAGAAGTGTTGGTGAAGTGGCAGGAAGAGAAAACTTTCGAGAAGAGTCTCACTGAACGTGAGGGTCAAGAGACGTACGTTTTCTACGAAGGCCCACCTTCTGCGAATGGAATGCCCGGCATTCATCACGTGATGGCTAGAACCATCAAGGATTTATTCTGCCGATACAAAACTCAGAAAGGATTCCTAGTTAATCGAAAAGGCGGATGGGATACTCACGGCCTTCCAGTGGAGCTCGGTGTTGAGAAAGAACTTGGAATCACCAAAGAAGACATCGGTACCAAAATCTCAATTGACGAGTACAACAAAGCGTGCCGCGAAGCGGTAATGCGCTACACTGATCAGTGGCGTGACGTGACCGAAAAAATGGGTTATTGGGTTGACATGGATGACCCATACGTCACCTATGAAAACGAATACATCGAATCGGTTTGGTGGCTTCTCTCACAACTTTACCAAAAAGGACTGATGTACAAAGGCTACACCATTCAGCCTTACTCACCAGCAGCCGGCACCGGTCTGAGTTCGCATGAACTCAATCTTCCCGGAACGTACCAAGACGTAAAAGACACCTCTGCCGTAGCCCTATTCAAAGTAACTCAAGACAATGGTCGCATACCCGCTATTTTAAGTGCCATCGAAGAAGGCGTCATGAATATCATGGCGTGGACGACCACACCTTGGACGCTTCCTTCAAACACCGCCTTGACGGTTGGTTCGAAGATTGATTATGTGCTTGTTGACACGTTCAACCCTTACACTGCAACACCCCAAAAAATCGTGCTTGCAGAGGCTTTGATATCCAAGCACTTCAAACCAGAGGGTGAAGAGGCGGATATGAGTTATGAGGCTTCCGACAAACTTCTGCCTTACCGCGTCATCGAGCGTTTCAAAGGAGAATCATTGGTTGGTTTACGATACGAGCAGCTTTTGCCGTACGCTCAGCCCATGGAGGATCAAGAAAATGCATTCCAAGTAATTGCTGGCGATTTTGTGACTACCGAGGACGGAACCGGGGTCGTGCATACTGCGCCGACATTTGGAGCAGATGACATGCGAGTGGCCCAAGCCGCCGGTATTCCTGGACTGCTGATCCCAAATGAAAATGGTGATCCAGTTCCGTTGGTTGACTTACAAGGTCGATTCGTTTCAGAAGTGAAGGACGACGTCTGGGGGTTGGCTGGCGAGCCGGTAAAAGCGGAGTACCTAACCGACGATCAGAAAGCTGCAGCTTTTGAAGCACAAAAGGAATCACTTAAGGACATCATACCAAACCTGAGCAATTATTTAAGTGTCGATGAACGCATTTCTCTCAAATTGAAGCTGGAAGGAAAGGCATTCAAAGTAGAGAAGTATCAGCACAACTATCCTCATTGTTGGAGAACGGATAAACCGATTCTGTACTATCCTCTCGACTCGTGGTTCATCAAAGCCACCGACGCCAAGTCCAAAATGATCGAATTGAATAACACGATCAATTGGAAGCCTGCAAGCACAGGAACCGGGCGGTTTGGGAATTGGCTCGAAAATCTGAATGATTGGAACTTGAGCCGATCGCGCTATTGGGGAACCCCGCTTCCAATTTGGAGAACCGGACCTTATGGTCCATTACAAGAGGAATGCGTTGGAGCGATCGCCGAATTCCAAGAAAAGAATGCCTACTTCATCACAGAGGGTTGCATCGACGAAAAAGGAAATCGATTTGAAGGCCAGTCATTACGAAAATTCCTCGGTGAAATGAGGTTGGCTGGTGGCGACGTTAATGAGCATTGGAACAATCTGATCAGAGAGAAGAAAATAGTCTTTCTCTCATCTCTTCCAGCTGAACAGCTTGACCTTCACCGACCGTTTGTAGACTTTGTCATCTTCTATCGAAATGGGCAAGTTTTGGCACGAGAGCTTGACCTGATTGATGTGTGGTTTGACAGTGGTGCTATGCCATTCGCGCAATGGCACTATCCATTTGAAAACAAGGAATTAGTGGACAATGGGCATTCCTATCCTGCTGACTTTATTGCTGAAGGCGTTGACCAGACTAGGGGTTGGTTTTACACACTTCACGCAATCAGCACCATGATCAAGGGTTCTGTGGCGTACAAGAATGTGGTCAGCAATGGACTGGTTCTCGACAAGAAAGGATTGAAGATGTCTAAGAGATTGGGCAACGCAGCTGATCCATTCGAAACCATGGCCAAGTATGGCGCCGATGCCACGCGTTGGTACATGATTACCAATGCTCCGCCTTGGGACAATTTGAAATTTGACGAAGAAGGAATTACCGAAGTTCAGCGGAAGTACTTCAGAGCACTGCACAACACTTACGCCTTCTTTGCGCTATACGCCAACGTTGATGGATTCAACCATTCGGAGGCTTCAATCGATGTCGCTAACCGACCCGAAATTGATCGCTGGGTTCTTTCACGTCTCAACTCACTGGTCAAGGACGTCGAGGAGTCGTATGAGAATTACGAACCAACCCGGGCAGGGAGAGCTATCCAAGATTTTGTGGTGGACGAACTAAGCAACTGGTACGTACGATTGTGCAGAAGACGTTTCTGGAAAGGGGAGTACACTGAAGACAAAATATCGGCATATCAAACGCTGTATCAATGTTTGATCACCATCTCAAAATTGAGTGCGCCGATTGCACCATTCTATTCAGATAACCTATTCAATGATCTCAACTCAATCACGGAGATGGAGAGTGAGGATTCTGTGCATATTGCGAAATGGCCTGAGGTTAACCAATCTGTAATTGATTCGGATTTAGAAGAAAGAATGGCCCTGGCTCAAACAGCTTCTTCACTCGTTCTGTCCCTTCGCAAGAAGGAAGGAATCAAGGTGCGCCAGCCGCTTCAAAAAATAATGGTCCCAATTGTCGATGACAATTTTGAGAAGCATCTGAGAGAAGTTGAGTCTTTGATTCTTAGCGAGGTGAACATTAAAGAGCTTGAGTACGTAATGGATGATGGAGTCTTTGTCAAAAGCATCAAGCCCAATTTCAAAGCACTCGGTCCAAAAGTTGGAAAGAACATGAAGCTCTTAAGTGCACAAGTCGGCTCATTTGGCCAAGATGAAATTCAGACACTCGAACGAGACGGTCATATCGCGCTCGATCTAGGAGGAGAATCATTTGACTTGGCAGCTGAAGATGTTGAAATTTCAACCAAAGACATCCCCGGTTGGATTGTTGCATCAGAGGGAAATATGACGGTCGCACTCGACATAACAATCTCAGCTCAGCTGCGCTCTGAGGGGATTGCGCGAGAGCTTGTCAACCGAATTCAGAACCTAAGAAAAGACACTGGTTTGGACGTAACTGATCGCATAGAATTGTTCGTTGAAAACCAGCCAGAAATTGAGCAGGCAGTCAATATCAATAAAAATTATATTTGTGCGGAAACGCTAGCTTCAGAGCTGATTTTGAAAGATTCGATCACTGAAGATCAAGCGCTCGAAGTTGAAGTTGAAGAAGGTTTGTTAACCAAGATTTATATCCAGAAAGTTTAAGTAACGAGGAGACATGGCAGCGAAAGAGAAGACACGATACAATGACACTGAATTGAAAGAATTCAAGGCAATCATCATTTCTAAATTGGCTGAAGCCAAGAACGATCTTGATTTGCTCAACGCAACTATGTCATTGAAAGATGACAATGGGACGGACGATACCTCGCCAACGTTTAAACTAATTGAAGATGGGTCTGATGTGCTTTCAAGAGAAGAAACAGCCCAGCTCGCTGCCCGTCAAGAAAAGTTCATCAAGCACTTGAACGATGCTCTCATCCGTATTGAGAATAAGACATACGGAATATGCAGAGTCACAAACAAGCTTATTTCTAAGGAGCGTTTACGCATCGTTCCTCATGCTACCCTAAGCATCGAAGCGAAGAAACAACAGACGTAGACTTCTGCCTTGAAGAAAGCTCTCGCCATCGTACTTACTGTCCTCGCGGCAGACCAAGCGCTTAAAATCTGGATCAAAACGAACATGTATCTCGGACAGGAGTTCTCTGTCATGGGAAACTGGTTCATCATACACTTTACCGAGAACAACGGCATGGCCTTCGGCATGGAGTTCGGAGGTGACTGGGGAAAGATTGCACTTTCTGTCTTTCGAATCATCGCCGTTACCGTCATCGGATACTACCTTTTTAAAACTGCTAAGCAGGGTGCCAAACCCGGCTTGATCACAGCTGGATCCTTAATTTTCGCGGGAGCTTTGGGAAACATCCTAGACTCTGCGATTTACGGGCTCGTGTTCAATGACAGCTATCATCAGATTTCTGAATTCATGCCTGAGGAAGGTGGATATGCTCCATTCTTATTTGGAAAGGTCGTGGACATGCTCTACTTCCCTATTCTCTCTGGGACATTTCCAGATTGGTTTCCATTCTGGGGTGGCGAGCCATTTCTGTTTTTCCGACCTGTTTTCAATATTGCGGACTCAGCAATCACAGTAGGAATTGCCATGATCATCATCTGGCAAAAGCGTTTTTTCGATGAGGAGGAATCAAGCTCCGAAGAGCCAGCCGAAGCTTAAATATGGTGGCTCAAATACTGTGTTTAATCCGTTCCATTCATATACATTTTGGAATTTCTAAGAATTGCTCTGAGCTGATCTCGTTGAACCAGATTTCCAATCGCTTATTGCGTTCCATCCAATTCTAGCCCCAGCCCCTAATCTGATAACTAATGAAGGTAGAGGGGAAAACCTAAAGGCTAAACCAGGTTCGTAATAACTGAATGTGTTGTCCAACCATCCTAGTCCTGAGCTGAACCCCCAAGCATGGTTATAATAAGTGTATGCTCCCGAGTAATGGAATACACCTATAGACGACATGAAATCAAACCCAAAGCGCCGGTCATTAGGGCTCATCATGAAAATTAATCCTGCGCTAATGTCAATGCCTCTTATACTCAAACGTCTACTACCACAATCGTAACAGTTTGTATTCATCTCTCGTTCAGAGAAGCGAACAGAACTAACCTCGAATTTCAATGCAATTTTATCTTCGATCGATTGGATGACATAACCTCCCGGAAATATTACGGGCACATATCGACTATGATCATCTACAATAGGCGCGACGAAGCCAATACTGCTTCCAATTTCAGTTTGGCCTCCACAACTAAATGAACAAATAAATAGCACCCCGAGTATGCGGATTCTCAAATCCATCAGTTCGCTACAAACACCATCTTCTTAGTCGCCAACTCTTTCCCATCAATCATAAGGGAATAGAAGAAGGTTCCTTGCTGGCCATATCCGTGATCGTACAACACTTCATTTACGCCTGGCTGCACCTTTGATTTAATGCTTGAAACAATTCGTCCGTTTACACCTCGAACCACGATTGTTGCCTGTGAATTTTGCGGCATGTCGTAAACGATGTAGCTGATGGATGTGGTCTCATCAAACGGGTTCGGTTTATTCTGCAACAGCTTAATGCCACTTCCAAAATTAGGCTCGTCTACTCCGACGATGTCGATGAACTGCTCTCCTGTAAACAGACTTTCAATCCCCTCGCTGTTGAGACGACAAACACTGAAGAAGTGAATATTTCCGGGGGTTACTTCCACATCTGTTGAGTATTGATCTGTCGTCACCAAAGTGTCCCAATCATTCGTTTCTGTGCGATATGCAATTCTAAAAGGTCCTTCAGCACACCAATCTCCCCCAATCTGTACTGTGACCTGATGCCAATTCTTTTGAACCACCTCAAACCCTAGATCAGAACAGACATCCTGAGCCAACATTGTCGCAGCATTCGCGTTGATGGCGGCATTTCTCGCCAGGTAGTTGAAATCAACATAAAAGCTGTCGAGATCACCATCATTGTCTGTATCGACCCCGAGGATGTCATCACTTGTGTGTTGTCGGTCGTGGTAGTTTGTATCCGCAGTTCCTGCGTCACCATGTTCGTTGGCGGATGTAAATCGCATTGCCAAATAACCTCGCTGTCTAAACGGAATGTGGTCACCGCCTCTTCCTGTTCGATCCTCCGCGTTCATAATGGTTAAGTCCATGGGCACTTTTACATGCTCTTCGAGTTCTTCCTTGTACTGAAGTTTGACGTAACGCGTAAGTTGCTTATAGCGCGAATTGAAGATGCCAGCAGAGAAAAACCGAACTTGGGTAGAGTCAATGTCATTGAGACCTGGGCAAGATGGTGGTGAACTGGTTTCTCCACACGTAATTCCTCCAATCACATCGTTGTTCAACACCGCTCGGACGTTGATGTTGTTGTCCTCACAATACTGTGCCATCGCATTAGAACCATTCAACCCTTGCTCCTCGCCCGTAGTTAGCATGAACAGGATTGTAGACTTGAATTTGTATTTCGACATAATGCGAGCCAGCTCCAGAACGAGGGCTGAACCGCTGCCATTATCTTCCATTCCATTAGCGACACAACCGGTGTCACATGACGTATTGCACCGACTATCGAAGTGTGCTTCAATGAAGACAACAGAGTGAGGAAATGGGTCGATGACCGAATCGATATTTGGTATTCCAGGCAAGACAGCAACAATGTTTTTATGCCGCGTTACATCGCAGATGTTTTCGTCAAACTGTAGGTAGCTGCTGATCAATCTGTTCTCATTTTGAGCACTGAATTGATCAAATTTATTGAGTGCCCATGTACGTGCCGCGCCCATTCCTCGGGTCGAACTCATTGTGTCTGAACTCGTGTGTCGTGTTTCGAACGACGACATCTTTTCCAGATAACTTTTGAGAGAATCTGGATTGATCCTATTGGTCAGCTCAGCAGCGATGGCGTGCGGATCATCAAAGACGTTGGAAGGCTCGTAATCTGCTTCATCAAAGTCGCCGGCAACTATGTCCGTGACTTCGGGGTTGGCGAAGTGAATGTTTGTCTGAGCAAAAGCCGTCGAGCTTAGTAGAGATAGAAGAAATGCCAACTTTTTCATTGTCAGGAAGTTGTGTTCGTTGCCATAAAACTATGAAAGATGATTGCAATTGGACCATACTTTCGCGCCAACATGGAAAACTCAACGATGGATAAAGGCTTGAAACGATTCATTTGGATCAGCCGAGCCGAAGGAATTTCGTTTCTCTTATTACTCGGAATTGCCATGCCGTTGAAGTATGCATTTGCCATGCCTTTAGCCGTCAAATATGTGGGCTGGGCTCATGGAATCCTATTCATTGCCTACATCATTCAACTTCTCATCGTCGGCATCAAGCTGAAATGGGATGAGTTGCGAATACTTTTTGGAGGAATTGCGGCGCTATTGCCGTTCGGGCCGTTTGTGTTTGAGCGGTCTCTGAAGCGAAACTCAAAATCCGAATAAGTAACGCTCTTGTTCTGTAGTTAGGCAGATTGGTGTCCAAACAGATGGGAGCTTGTCTCCATTGTAGGCTGTCTTACCGTATCCAGAAAGCAGTGATCCGTCATCTTCAAAGTAGAACTTATAATCTCTGACTTCCAGTTTCTCGCCGTCTACGTCGAGTGACTTTATTCGTGCAGTGGAGAAATAAAGAATCCCCTTATCATCACTGAACCAAGCTCTTTTCTCCATTCGAGTCTGGCGTTCGATGACTTGGTATTTAGCGACTGTGTCTGCGTCTCTCATCTTGTATGACTCGCTGATAATAGTCCCAGCGCCGTCGAAGTCCGCTGAAGCCTCAGCTAGACCTGGATCATTTTCCGCAATATCTCTAAGGTCATCATACGCGCTTTCCAACGGCGCAAGCAGAAGGTCGCGATCAGAAATTGGAAGATTTTGGAGGATATTCTCAGGTTGGGCAAGCTGCTCTTCAGTCGGTTGACATGAAGCCAGAAGCCCAACGAATAACGCAATGATTATTGTTCGATTCATACAGACACTTTAATCACGCACTCTGCTATCTGGACGGCATTCGTCGCCGCCCCTTTTCGAAGGTTATCGGACACGATCCACATATTCAGCGTATTGGGCTGAGAGTCATCTCTTCGGATTCGTCCAACAAAAACATCGTCCTTGCCTTCCGCGATGATGGGCATCGGATACGTATTGGTCTCTGGCATGTCCTGCAGCGTTACTCCAGGCATGTCGGCTAAAAGTCTTCGAACGTTAGCGATGTCAAAATCAGAATGGAATTCAACATTTACGGATTCGCTGTGTCCTCCACGAACAGGTACTCTCACAACGGTTGCTGAAATCTGAATCGACTGGTCATCTAAAATTTTTCGTGTCTCATCCACGAGCTTTATCTCTTCGGTGGTGTTTCCATCCTCATCGAAATCACCCGCATGTGGAAGACAATTCATGTCAATCTGGTATGGGTACACCATTTCTTCGACTCTTCCATCGCGTTCATTTTCCAATTGCTCAATTGCTTTCAGTCCAGTTCCAGAAACACTTTGATAGGTTGACACTACAATTCGCTTGATTCCGAAGGCATCGTGAAGCGGTTTTAGAGCTAGAACCATTTGAATGGTGCTGCAATTTGGATTAGCAATGATTCGATCTTCCTCGCCGATGAGATGCCCGTTTATCTCAGGCACGACCAACTTCTTGTCGGCGTCCATTCTCCATGCAGAAGAATTATCAATGACCGTTGTACCAACCTCCGCAAACTTTGGAGCCCATTCCTTGCTCGCCTTTCCACCCGCAGAAAACAAAGCAATATCTGGTTTGAGACTTACCGCTTGTTGAAGTCCAATGATCTTATGGGTATCGCCTCCAAAATCCACTTCCTTCCCAACAGAGCGCTCGCTCGCGACTAGGTACAGGGCAGATATTGGGAAACTGCGCTCAGCAAGAATCTTCAACATTTTACGCCCGACTAATCCGGTTGCTCCTATGATGGCTACTCTCATGAATTATTCTCAAATTGAAGTCCAAAATTAGGATATTTACATTTGGTCTATCCCAATAATAACGGAGTATTGAAGCCTGTACTCGCCTTTCTTCTGCTAATCCCACTAACGCTCGGAGCTCAGTTTTATGATGCCTTCGAGGACGGGAATTTCAGTACAAATCCAGCATGGAGTGGGACGACTTCAAAGTTCGTTGTCAATGGTTCGAACCAGTTGCAACTAAACACGGCAGCGTCCACCGATACCGCTTATCTCTACACAGAGTTTTCTCCGAACCTTGGTGATACCGTGACATGGCAGCTCTACTGGAGGATGGCATTTGCTCCGAGCTCCAATAACACAAGTCGCATTTATCTCCTGTCCAGTGATACCAGTTTGGGATCTAATGTGAATGGATACTATCTCCGGATAGGAGAATCTGGACCGGCGGATCCATTACGACTCGAACGCCAAGATGGAGGCAGCAGCGTCAATCTCATCATGGGCACTTCATCCTTTGGATCGAATCCAGAATTATACGTGCGCGTTGTTCGTGATCCTGTTGGCAATTGGTCGATCTACTCTTCTAGTTCTTCGTCGGGTCCATTCACTCTAGAAGGCGACACATCGGACGCCGCCTACAATTCCTCAAACTACTTTGGTCTTTGGTGTAAATACACTTCGAGCAACTCAACGGACTTTTTCTTTGATGATGTATCCGCCGATTCGATCGTTGGAGACACTACACCGCCGCTGGTTAATGGAATCGATATACTGAACGCCCAAACGATCCAGATTCGATTTAATGAAGCCATGGATGAGGCAAGCTGTGAGCTCATATCGAGCTATTCTCTTTCTCCGAGCATAGGAGGAATAACCACTGCTATCCTTCAAAATGACACAGTCGTTGAACTCCAGTTTTCAGGTTCGTTCTCTTCTGGAATAACCTACACTTTGGATATGGAAAAATCATTCCTGTCAGTTCCATGCCGAGCCTCAATAACGATCAGGACAAGATAGTTCTGAGTCGTGGGACTAAAGTCATTGACCAAGTAGAATACGCGAGTGATTGGTACGGCTCCGATGTAAAATCAAAAGGTGGCTTTTCGCTCGAACGAATTAATCCAGAGGACATCTGCGGAATTGAGAACAACTGGACCGGTTCAGAGCATCCTGACGGTGGCACTCCGGGCCAAGAAAACTCAATTCTAGACAGTGCTGGTTCAACAATCGTGGACATTCGAGATATTCGATTCACATCATTAAATGAGCTATTAGTTGTCTTCTCACACCGTCTTGATACGTCAGCTTCGATCGCCTTGAGCTTAGACAATGAAACGGCTAACTATGCCTTTGCCTCGGAAAGTTCGATCGCCATCACATCCGCTGATAGCTTTGCCCGGGGGCGGTCATATACGGTGAGCCTTGACTCACTCGCAAGCTGCCAAAATGCGCGGGCATATGACCTCAGCGCTTCGGCGTACTTACACGATTCGGGAGATGTAGTAATCAATGAGTTGCTATTCAATCCGCGGGGATCTGGAACGGACTTCGTCGAGCTTTTGAATAATTCTGATGCCGTAATTAATCTCCGGGATTGGACCTTGGGATACTACGATTCGAACGACAGTTTAAGGCACAATATCATCGCTTCTTCTTCAATTTTCATTTCTACAGACGAACACCTCTGCTTGCATGAGGACAAGAATGACATTCTTGAAAACTATCCACAGGCGTTTGAAAACAACCTGCTGGCAGTGAACTTACCCACCTTGCCAAACGACACCGGAGATGTATGGCTATTCGATCAATTTACCGATCTGATGGGTCAAGTTCATTACAGCGAAGAAATGCACTTTCCCCTCATTAAAGATCTCGATGGCGTTACTCTGGAGAGGATGAGCCCGGAAGTACGCGGGACAGATAGAAGCAATTGGCATAGCGCTTCTGCAGATGAAAATTATGCAACCCCTGGCTATTTGAATAGCCAGTTTTATCCCGAATCTATGACGGGAACAGGTTGGTCTCTGAGCGATGAATACATTTCTCCAGATAACGATGGCTATCAAGATGTTGTTCGGATTGAGTACTTGCTTTCGGTGGCTGGATCTTCTGCGACTATTCGCGTGTACAATGACAAAGGAGTTCTCATTAAATCACTGGTAAGTAACGCGCTGTTAGGGAGCTCTGGTTCCTTTGTGTGGGACGGAACAAGTGATAGTGGAGAAAAGGCTCGGACAGGCATTCATGTGATCATGGTCGAAGCCTTCGACCTCGCTGGCTCATTGAGCCGCAAGAGACTTCCCGTCATCGTCGCAACTCGATTGCGATAAGCGACTAAACTTTTTTTTATTCTGATAACATTTAATCCCTTCTGCTGTATCACCTTTGCGCTACAAACGCAAACTATCATGCTAAGAAATCTATTCACTTTATTACTACTTGTTGTCTCCGGTTTAGCCATTGGACAAACGACTATTAGACTACAGAGCTTTGAAAGCTCTGGCGACGATTGGGGTTATACCTATGACCCTGACACCTTCAACACCAGCGGAGACGTTTGGATGGTTGTTCAATCCTTAAGTGGTCAAACCACAATGCCTTCAGTTGGCTCCAATTTTTGGGGAGTTCAAGATTTAGAAAATTCAAATGGAGGAACAGCCGGATACGGAACCCTCATGTTTGACTCCATTCACCTTGGGTCACTCACCAATGCCTATGTTCGATTTGATTGGGATATCAATGGTTTTGACTCTGGTGATACTGTTAAATATGAAGTCTTTGAAGATGGAGTTTCTCAAGGATTGACTGTAATTTTAGGAGGAACTGGTTCCTCGGGAGATGGGACGATTGACCATGCAGTGACAAATGGAACTGACAGCATCCGACTCAATATATACGTAAAACAAAATGGTGGTTCTGACAATGCCGGTTTTGATAACGTAAGACTTGATACTGGTGCGCTCTCTGTAGCATCAACTCCATATTATAACATTTCCACCATCAACACTGTTGATGGAAGTGGAGAGCCCGATTCAATCGGCGTCTACAGCTGGACTTCAGGTGTCGTTGTGGGAGTTGATCTCGATGGAAATACTGGTCTGTCCTTTACGATCATGGACACCCTTGGTGGAGGCGTAAACGGAATCAACGTGTTTAACTTCAACGATGTCAGCAATTATTCTGTGTTAGAAGGAGACTCAATTCTTATAAGAGGAGAGATTGACTTCTACAATGGTTTATTGGAATTTGTTCCCGACTCAATTGAGCTGTTGAACCAATCAAACCCGATTCCAGATACTGCAACTGTTACTTCGTTAGGCGAATCAACAGAATCAGAATTGGTCAAGTTTGAAAACGCCCTTATCACAGCAATTTCAGGATCAAACTATACGCTCGTGAGCGGCACAGATACCATCGTGATGCGTGTTGATTCGGATACGGATGTCGATGACTCTTTGACATTTGTCATTGGCGATTCACTTTGTTGGGTTGTCGGTATTGGTGGTCAATTTGACGCCTCTTCACCGTACTTCGATGGCTATCAAATATTTCCTCGATACTACACTGACGTCGACACGAGTTGTGGCGGTCCAGCACCTCCAAGTGCCAGTGTACCTATTTATCCAATCGGCACAATCGAGACGGTAGATTCAAATGGAGAGCCCGATTCAAATGGTGTAGTTTGTGGTATTCAAGGCCTTGTTCTTGGGGTTGATCTTCAAGGGACATCTTCCAACAACAGCTTCACTGTAGTAGACAATACTGGCGGAATCGCTGTCTTTGCTTTTGGAGGTTTCACTCCTGCCTATACAGTAACAGAAGGTGATTCAGTAATCGTTTATGGTACAATTGATCAATTCAATGGTCTGGCTCAAGTAGCTGGTGATTCCATGATGGTATTAAGCAGTGGAAACTCTTTACCAACGCCGGCATTGGTTACTGATCTTGACGAATCCACGGAGTCAGAATACATCGAGTTACACAATCTTGTTATTACAGCTATTTCTGGTTCTAATTACGACGTGGTTAACGGAACAGATACCCTGGTGATGCGTGTAGATTCTGACACTGACGTGGATGACTCACTGAGCTTCGCTGTTGGCGATACAATTTGTTCTCTCATTGGAATTGGAGGTCAATTCGACGCTTCTTCCCCATACTTTGATGGGTACCAAGTTTTCCCACATCATTATTATGATGTAGAGTTATGCGACTCGACTTCGACCCCACCGCCAACACCTACTGCACCATTTTATCCAATCCCAACGATCAACACAGACGATGCAAACGGAGAGCCAGATTCAATTGGCGTTTACTGCTGGACACAAGGAATAGTTCTAGGGTTAGATCTAAGAGGAGGAAATGGAATTTCCTTCACAATCTATGACGATGGAGGAATCAACGTCTTCAATTTCAATGACGTTAGCGGCTACACCGTAACTGAAGGAGATTCAATTAGACTTCGAGGTGAAATTGACTTTTACAATGGGTTGACTGAAATCATACCCGACTCTATTGAGGTTATGAATTCTGGCAATTCGCTTCCCGCGGAATTAAACGTGAGTGTCCCATCCGGAATGACAGAGTCAGCTCCAATGGTCATTGCCAACGTTGAATATAATGGAGGCAGCGGTACGTGGCCAGATCCAGCAAACTTCACGGGTTCTGCGAACGTTGAATTGGTGAATTGCGATGGTGACACCATCGTAATGAGAATTGATTCAGACACTGATATTGATGAGAACTGGTTTGCAGACTCAACAATGACAATGACCATCCACGGAATTGGAGGACAGTTTGACGGGTCTTCACCTTACACAAGTGGATATCAAATTTTCCCGATGTACACAACTGATATTGATACATCAGAAACCGAGGTCCCCATGCTGAACATCAACGAAGTCATGTCAGACAATGTGAGTGAAATTGCTGATGAAAATGGAGATTTTGATGATTGGATTGAACTTTACAATCCAACATCAGGTGATATTTCATTGGCTGGTTTGTTCGTGACGAATGATGATCAGGATCCAGGAAAATATCAGATTCCACTCGGTTCAACGGAAATGATCACAGCCGGAGGCTACGCCCTAGTATGGTGTGACAACGAAAGCTCAGAAGGCGATCTTCACTCAAACTTTGAGCTCGATGCCGCTGGTACGTTTGTCGGCCTCGTGGTACAAGAAGGATGTGACTTTACCGCCGTTGATACTGTGACTGTTCCCGCTTTGGGTGCGGACGAATCATTCGGACGTGAGACCGATGGTGGAACTCCTTGGGTTGTCTTCACGGACGCAACACCAGACGCTGATAACGAAACGAGCGGAGTTAAGGTAGTTAGCGGAACCAACTTCACTGCCTATCCAAATCCGAATGGATCAGGAGTGTTGAACTTCACTGAACAAGTTTCAATCAGTATCTACAACATTACAGGACAAGTTGTTCTTCAAGCTCAACTAACAATCGCTGTAGACATCAACAGCCTCGAGAGCGGGATTTACATCGTTGAAAACCAAAACAAAGAGACCCTGAAGCTAATCGTTCAGTAGTCTCCTAATAATTCAAAGGGAAGCCCTTCTGTTTTTTGCAGAGGGGCTTTTTCATTTAATATTGAATCGTGATTAGAACGGCCACACAATCTGATGCTCCGCGCATAGCTGAAATCTATAATTACTTCATTCGGGAGACCATAGTCACGTTTGAAGAAACAGAGATTAATGCTGCTGAAATGTGGACTAGAATTGCCTCTGCGCAGAAAGAGCATTACTGGATTGTTTTTGAATATGAGGGTGTTATCGCAGGCTACGCCTATGCTGGAAATTGGAAATCCCGCTGCGCTTATCGACAATCCCTCGAGACCACAATTTATCTTGACGTGGACTACTCTGGAAGAGGATTCGGAAAGATCCTTTACGCAGACTTAATCAATAAACTCAGGGCCGATGGCGCCCATGCTATTATGGGTGGGGTGGCCTTACCAAATGAGGCGAGCGTCGCGCTTCATGAGAGTCTTGGTTATCAAAAGGTCGCACACTTCAAAGAGGTTGGCTACAAGATGGGTCGGTGGATCGACGTTGCCTATTGGGAGCTTATCCTTGACTAATTAGCGATGACGATCTTTTTCGAAAGTTTATTGGAGCCGTAGTAGCAGTTTAATGAGTAGATGCCAGATTCCAATTCCGGTAAGATCAACTGCCAAAACCCATCAAAAATTTCATTGGACTTTGTTTCTTGGTAAACAAGGTTCCCTTGTAAATCTGTCATTTCAATTTGGACCTCGTTCTCCTTTGTGTCAAGTGACACCCACAAATTATCAGTCGCCGGATTGGGAAAAACTTGTGCCTGAAAAGAGGAGATTTCAGGGACGAAAGCGGGGTACTCAAAATCCGGGTTAATGATTTCTATGATTTTGTCATAGTCATCTTTAGGCACCCATTGGCCATTGGTTTCTTCATTGGACGTGCTGATGAACAATCGCCCAGTTGGAGTAACCAAAACTTCTCTAATTCGCCCAAAACGCTGTTCGTATATCTTCCACTCTACGTCATCTTTAATCGCCAATCCATCGTCCGTCAGAGGCAAGACTGAAAATCGCTTGTCTTTTAAAAATGTCTGAATCAAGCTGTGCCTCCACTCTGGAATGGATTCGTGATCGAAGTAAGCCAATCCGCAAGGTGCCGATGTAGGTGTCCAGATAAAAATTGGTTCCTCCAAATCAACTGTATCGCAAATTGCCTGCTCGGAGACATAATCACAAAACCCTTCTATCAAAGGCCAGCCATAATTTTTGCCTTTCACAATTACGTTTAGCTCATCATCTGTTGCCTCACCGTGCTCAGAAGAATAGATGATGCCATCACGCCCATAGCATAGTCCTTGAGGGTTTCTGTGGCCATAACTGTACGTGAAGTTGTCGTTGAATGGATTGTCTTCACAAGGCATTCCCGTTTGATCAAGGCAAAGTATCTTGCCGCTCAGGGAATTCAGTTTTTGGGCCTCCATATTGCTAAAGGCATCGCCCATGGATAAAAGAATGTTATGGTTCTCGTCAAACAGAATCCGGCTTCCATTGTGGGAAGAATTACCAGGGATTTGATCTAAGAGTACCACGGGGTTTACGAGAGTGTTCTCGTCAAAAGAAAAAGTGTAACGAACTAATCTTGACCCGTATTCATCATACGTGTAATGCGTATAGACATAGGGAACCATTGGAAACTCGGGGTGAAGTGCAAACGCGTGAAATCCGCTGTTGTCCCAGCTTTGATAAGTCTCCGTAACCACGAATATTTCCTGAATCTCCTTGGTGTCTGGGTGCAAACGATATATATGTCCATCGCGCTCGTTAAACCAAATCCAGCCATCGGGACCCCAATTCATGTCCCAAGGAATAGTCAGTTTATCCACCAACACCTCATGAACCAATTTGGTGTTTTCTAGGTACAAGGTGTCCTGAGAACGCGCCACGAAGCATATTGCCAATGAGAAAAATAAGGGTGCGATTAGGTATTTCAATGAATGATCAATTTCTGATTAATCGAATGAACTGGGCCTTGCAGGCTAACGAGTAAGACGCTGAAATGTTGGCTTGGAACAAAATCAATAGTCGTCTCATTCAACATGGTCGTCCGCTTCAAAACTTTTCCAGTCAAATCACAGATGCTCAAGTCTCCAATTACTGGTTCGCTAAAATATAGTTTGGAATTGTGTTGATGAACCGTGATTGGGGCCGCGCTATATTCCTCCAACCCATTGTGTTTCGTTGGGGTTAGCCTTATTACCCTGTCGTCTCGAGGGCCCGGAGTTCCAAATACATCTTTGTTGGTCGTGGCAAGAAATATTTCCCCATTCGGCGCAACAAGAACATCCCGAATCCTGCCAAAGACGTGCTTGAGATGCGCACTTACCGTGGTAAAGCTGGTTTGATTTAGATCATTGAACTCCAATACATGCAGGCGCTCATCCTTAAGCGTTGCCATCAGTATTGAATTTCGCCACTCAGGAATAGCTGGATTGTCATAAAAGTCAATTCCGCAGGGTGCGATCGTTGGCGTCCAATCCAGAAGTGGTTCGACGGCTCCGATTGAATCGCATAAATCTTGATTGCCCTCGCTGCATGGACCACTGATTAATGGCCATCCATAGTTTGATCCTGCTTCTAAAAGGTTGATCTCATCATCCGTGAATGGCCCGTGCTCAGAAATGAAGATATTCCCTGAAGGGGTTTGGACGATTCCTTGCGCGTTTCTATGCCCAAGTGTGAAGACAAGGCTACCGGTATTTGGATTGTCACTTGGAACGCTCCCATCCAGATTCATCCTCAATACCTTGCCATTCAAGCTAGCCGGGTCTTGTGGAGCGCTGTTGTCTTTTACATCCCCCATTGTCACATACATCGTGTTGTCTTCTGCGATGAGGATTCTACAACCAGTGTTTGAGTTGCTCACGGTAACATCTTCCATCAGCGCGTTTCCAGCGCTCACTTGATCATTAGATTGATCATAGATCAGTTCCTCAATTCGAAGATCGATCTCCGAGCCGTCATAGTATGTGTAAGCTATATAGAACTTGGCTGTGTCGGGCCAATTTGGATGCATTTGCATTCCCATAAGACCCGCTTGATTTTCTCTAGCTAAACTGGGTACTGTGTAAATTGTTTCTAGCTGCGAACTATTCACCGCCAAGCGCTGGATGGTTCCATCTATCTGGGTGAAAACGATTGTATCATCACTCCACCATTCCATGTCCCAAGGTATTTCGATCCCAGTTATTACCGTTGAAGTATCAATTCTCGTTTCCTCAAGCCAGATCTGTGCATTTACATGGCTGCACAGCGTTAATAGGAATAACCCTATAATCCATCCTTTCATCACTCTACTCTCTTAAAGTCCAATTTGTCAAAGTGGAAATCATAATTCGGTAAATCTATTTTGAAGCCTTTGACAACATCCTTGTCCACGTCAAAGTTGGCGATGCCATAGGTCAGGAATGGGTCGTTGTGCTCAAATTTGAAGGCATGGTCATCCCATGGTGACATTTTTCCAGTAAACAGCTCCTTTGTTGGGATTAATGAAATAAGCAAGCCATCCTTACCCATGATTACGGACGCGTCACCATACATATCATCGCGGTAAGTTCCAACGTAGTCTGTCAACGGGAGTAGCATTGGTTCAGAATTTCGAGTGGAGGCTCGATCATTCTTCATGTCTAGTTCTCTTTTGTCCCCCTTTGTTTTAAAGTCGTAGAATGTCTGAGCCCATTGTTCGTATGGTTTGCCCATCGACCAGTCTATGGCCGAATACATCATCATGCTCGGTATGGAGCTCATATCGTTGGTCATCGCAATGATGGCCAATTTCTCTTCGGGAACAACCACAAATTTTGTGATATACCCGGGTAGTCCACCTCCGTGATGGATAACCTTTCGACCCTCATAATCCATGACGAACCAGCCCATTCCATATCCTTTGAAGTGGGTGCCGTTTTTTTCATCAAATTTTCCAACTGGCAGTGTTGTGTGAACAGACCAAATTCTTTTTATCGTGGATGGTTGTAAGAGGGTGTCTCCGTTTACAACGCCACCGTTCAACCAGAACTGTGCCCAGCGAAGCATGTCTTCCGATGAGGAGCTAAGCGCAGCAGTTGCCCCGCAATTGTCATAACTCAACATTAAAATTTCTTTCCCTTTTAGGGTAGGCTTAGCAATATTCAGATCAGTCGAAAACTCTTGAAAGGAAGAGGTCGTACGCTTCATGCCCAGCGGATTCAGAATTCTTGTTTTCACAAAGTCGTCCCAGCTCATGCCGGAAGCAGCCTCAATGACCTCTCCCGCGGTCATAAACATGATGTTTTGATAGCCAAATTCCTCCCTAAACCCATACGTGGGTTCTCTATGCCGAATGCGCCTAACTGTCTCTTCTCTTGAATACGACGAGCCGTACCAAAGTAGGTCCCCATCGAAGGTGATCAAACCACTTCGGTGACAGAGCAAGTCCTCGACGGTTAGGTTCTCGGATACGTAGGTGTCATTCATTTCAAACCACGGCAAATGATCTTTGACCTTGTCATCCCAATTAACTTTCCCTTCGTCTACCAACATTCCCATTGCCGCCGCGGTGAACGCCTTTGAAAGCGAGGCAATGGCATACATGGTCTGCTTGTCTGGAGACAACTTCGCGTCTGCTGTTTTTTTACCAAACCCCTTAGAGTAAATGACTTTTCCATCCTTCAAAACACCCACCGAGAGTGAGGGTAAGTCAAACTTCTTGACCGTGTTTTCGATGTACTTAGAAAATGTGGAATCCGATTCCTGCGCGATCACCGGAACAGTAAAAAGCAGCATCAATAAAATGGATAGTCCAGTTCGCATAGCAGATTATTTAAGGCTACAACTTGTCAATCACAAATTGCTTTGCATTGCCATTATACAGCTTGTAGCTCAAGATGTACTGTCCAGGGATAAGGTCACTTAAATCAATTTGTAACGTCCGCCCTTTCGCATCAACACTTCTCTCAAGTTTGCCTGAAAGTGAGAAAATCATGATCTCCTCCACAAAAGAATTATTTAGCTCCACTGTGAGTGTTTGTGTCACCGGGATTGGATAGTGCTTGAAGTTGTCATCTAGATCAGGAATACCGACTGTGTACTCAAATAACGCAGAACCTTCGCATCCATTGCTATCCGTTACCGTAATTGAGTAGGCTGCGGAAAGGTCTACGATTATGGACTGAGTAGCCGACCCTGTTGACCATTGATAGAATACGAATCCTGAATCAGCATAAAGCACATCCAGCCCTCCATCTTCCATGTATCCGATATTTGGATTTGGATTTGGCGCAGCAAATACATCTAGCTCTCCCTGTTCGGTGCATTCGCCAATTGATACGGTAACGGTATATGTACCTGCTTCCGACGCCCAAATTTCATTAGTAGTGCTTCCGGTGCTCCATTGGTAGCTCTCGTATGTGGAATTAAGTGGGACAACTAAGCTGTCTCCTTCACAAAGGACGAGGGGGTAATCGACTCCAAATTCCACAGAATCCACAATGATCAGATCAACTTGAGCTGAATCCGATTCATTACAGCCAAAAATTCCTTCTGTAACAGTTACAGAGACCAGGCCTCCGCTTATTATCTGAGCTGAGCTTGTCGAAGAGCCTGACGACCAAGCATATGTACATCCACTACACGTTTGCACCATCATGGTTAAGGTGTCTCCATCGCAGACTGTATCATCTAAGATTTCAAACCCCGGAGCTTCAATTGCAAATACATTAATGGTATCCATGGTCACGCACTCCGTTAGTGAGTCTTTACATGACACGACATGCTGGCCTGTTTGATTCACCACAATCGAGTCTCCGGACTCTCCAGAGCTCCAACTCCACACCGGAATACTGACGTTAGTTGAAACCATGACGGTTAATGGCTCATTGGTGCATATTGTCGCACTACTCGCAAGACCTATGATCTCTGGGGGCGCCAGTGGGCATCCATGAACACTGAAGGACATACCCGGGAAGAAATTAGCTAGACAAGCAGAGAGCTTGGCGTATGATGTGCATCCAAGAGCAAATCCATTTCCTGGATTTGCCCAGTGAGCAGTATCACCAAGATTTGATGAGCTATTAAACCATTCCCATTGCGTGGAGGTTGATCCGGCATCCTTTCTGGCTGAAATGCCAACCCAGTATTGGCCTGGGTCAAGGATCAATGGTGAAGAAAATCGAGCCACTAAAATTCCGTTGAAATTCAAATCGACATTCATGAGGTTGGTGTCTGAATAAATCAATGAATCAGGATAACCACCTCCGTCTTCATAGATATGCACTATGATTCCAGCCCCGGGAAGAGGTTGTCCGGTAGGCACAACGTAGTGACCCCGAGCTACTATTGAGTCTATATGCCATTGTTCGCCCGACGGAATGGTGAAATCATCCGCCGCCATGCAATCATATGTCGAATTAGTGCTTTCGAAGTGCTGAGAAGCGACGGCTGTCCCAACTGTACTAATAGTTTGATCATGCAGGGGTTGTTGAGCGTAACTAGACTGAGCTCCAAAAAGGAAAAAAGTGACGACCAAGGAGAGCGCTAATTTCATATCGTTTCAAAACTACCTTTTTATAAAATAAAAGAGGCAGCCACTACGGACCGCCTCTCTACATTTCTAGGTTAGGTTTTAAAAATATCTATTCTATCAAAAGCGTCACGAAATGATCTTTGCGATCTACATTGATCGCCAATTGATAGGCTCCGGGCTCAAGCATAGAAACATCTATTTGAGCTGCAGATTTGATCATTGTCAAACTCGTTACCTCTCTTCCAAGTGCATCGATAATGCGCACAGTTCCAAACTCGCTGTTGGGAGGAAGTACAACGTTTACAATGTCCGAACTTGGATTTGGGAAGACCCTGATGCCCTTATCCGTCAAATCTTCTGCGCCCGCAACGATGACCACGATTTGGTCAGTTCCCTGACAGCCATATTCATCCGTTACTGTCACTGTATAAGTCTTGTTTGTGCTCGTATTGATTGTTTGGCTTGTCTTCCCATTACTCCATTCATAGAATACGAATCCGGCTCCAGCATTTAATTTCACCCTCCAGTCATTGGTCCAGCTCTGCGTGATGTTGACAATAGGAAGTTGTCTCTCATAAACAATTATGGTATCTGAGGCCAAACAGCCTGCATCTGTTGTGATTTCCACCAAATAAAACCCCCCTTCGGTTGCTCCGATAACGGCAGAATCACCCATATACACCCAGCCTGAGCCATTGTCAATTGACCAATCATATTCGGCAAATGCATTTACTGTAGAAAGAGTTAAGGTGTCACCCGCGCAAAGGTCTAATGAATCGCCTTGGGCAATTTGTACGTCAGGCTCCTCCACGGTTACATACGCACTGTCCGTACCCGCACATCCACTCGCATCGGTCACTGTTATTGATACCCAACCCTGTTGAGTCGTGGTGTAAAAGGCTGCGGTAGTACTGTCATGCCAAACCCAGGTGCAATTTCCACAGTTCGGCGCTACGTATGTCGCGGGACTACCTCCTGCGCAAATCGTATCATCCTCGAGAACCACAGGATATTCTGTATTCACAGTCACATTCACCGTTTGAACTACCTCAGAGATACAACCTCCACTGAATGTAATGGTGACAGAATAAGTTCCAGTTGAGTCCGTGGTTATGGAAGAAGTTGTAGCGCCTGTGCTCCATACATATGATGTCGCTCCTGTTGAAGTCACATCGTATGTCACCGAGCCCCCTTCACAAAACGAAGTGTCTTCACCGATGGCGCCGACCCCGACTATTTTGCAGCCGTATACCTGGTACATAGCTGCTGGTGCAACTGTGCTTAAACAATTTTCAGACTTTCCCCAGTTCGCACATCCATTTCCAAAACCAGTACTTGGGTTCCTCCAGTGAATGTCACTTAATACCGAGTCATTGTCGTGTGACCAAAACCATTGTCCGCCACCGCCAGCAAAATCTTTGCGGGCTGATGCGCCGAGCCAATAGGTTCCAGGACCGAGAGTCAACGGATCGTTGCTAATGTCGCCTACGATTGTTCCGTCTCCATCCGGATCCATATTTGCGGATATGATCGTGTCCCAGACCAAAGAACCAGGCTTGTTGTTCACGTGATTATTCATAAATCGCGCAACGAGACCAGAGGTAGTCACAGCTCCGGAGCTGTAGGTGCCAATAATTCTAACTGAGTCAATCTGCCAAGCTTCCCCATTTGGAATTTCAAAATCGTCGGCCTGCATACAGTCGTATGTGTTATACGTTGTTTCAAAATCCTGAGAGGCGGATCCTTGACCCGCTGGGCTTGCGGTTTGATCCACAAGCAGCGTCTGTGCGTTTAAAGTGCCAATCGCTAGAATGGTCAAAAATGAAAGTAGAGTTCTCACCATAGTAAATTAGATTGTGCCATGAATGTACAGAATCATTCAACATATTCGGCGTTCATCACCAAATATCCGTTGTTCATCGGAGAATTCTAATGGTTGACCATCAAGGGCTTAACCACTTGCCCTTCAGTTGAATTTAGCTGAATAACATACAGGCCTGCAGGGATGTTCTGCAATTGTAATTCTATAGCACGATGGCTCATAACACGCTCCAAGTGGACATTCCCTTGAATATCGATCAAGCGAAGCGTGCCAAACCCTTTTGTGGTTTCGGCATGAATAAATACTCGATTGTCTGCAGGATTTGGAAAAAACATTAACCTGTTGACTGCAGGCCCCGTGATAGATACGTTTAGGACCGCGATTTCATCCGTCGACATACAGCCATTGGAGTCGGTCACCAAGACAGAATATATCCCGTTAGAATCTGGAGAGAACACACTATCTACGCTCCCATCAGACCATAAGTAATAATCATAATCTTCACTGGTGAACAGGAAAAGACTGTCTCCCAACCAACTTGACTGTAGTACTGGAAATGGGTTCGAATTAACTGTAAGTGAAGCTGTATCCGAGGCTTGGCATCCGAACGCAGACGTAACCAGGAGGCGAAACTGACCCGTTGATTGAAGTTCAATTGATATGCTATCGGAGTATGGCGTCCACCCAGGGTTGATGAATTCAAACCATAAATATGACTCATAGCCCGCAGTAGCAGACAAAGCCAAACTGTCTCCCAAACAAATTTGATTCTCGGCTCCAGGAAAAAATTCAAGGGGAACATCTTCCAGCTCAATGAATGCTGTATCAACCTCAAAGCACCCAACGATCGTGTCGAGCACACGCTTAGTAACCAGCCCTTCTTCTGTGTGGCTGTAAAGGATGTTGTTGGTGTCCAATTCATTCCAAATGTTGACACAGTTCGGACATATAGTGCTGAAAAATGTCACTGAAGCCGGCCCACCAAACTCACAAATCGTATCGTCAACTATTGCAGGGTCTGGTATGTGAACGACGTCAATTTGAGCACATCTCACGGTATAACAACCCGATGAGGTATCAGTGACCGATACGCGATACGAACGGGAGGAGTCTGCAACAATGGATTGAAGTGTGTCACCCGTGCTCCAGAGAAATGTGTGTCCTGCAGAAGCGCTCGTATCCACAGACAACTCATAATCATCATTTGCGCAAATCACAGTGTCAGGAGGCAACAGATCAATATCCGGCCCCCCATCGCACCCATACAACTTGAAGGCCGTGCCTGGCTCAATTATGCTTGTTGCGCAGACATTGATTGGAGTAAAAGAAAAACAGCTCGTTCCAAATCCACCGGGCGGGTTTTTCCATTGAAACACATCGCCATTGCCAATTGAATCGCGCAACCAATACCATTGCCCACCCCCAACTAGGGGTTTAATCGCTTGGGCGCTCATCCAATAAGTTCCTCCCGCCAGCTGAAATGGGCAATCAAAGGTGATCATGACGTTTCCGTCTCCATCTGGGTCCACGTTTGACGACCATTCTTTCTCATAAACTAGGTCACCCGGGCTGCTGTTGTCATCTTCATAGAAGCGAAGCCTAAGTCCTGTGCTATCGCTGAGATTAGAGTATTGTCCAAAGATTTCCACACTATCGATCGTCCAATTCATTCCTGAGGGAATAGTGAAATCGTCCGCGGCCTCGCAGTCGTAACCATTATTAGCAACCTCAAAGTCTTGCGAAGCGATTCCAAGGTTGATCATCCCATTGGTTTGGTCAAATACCACCTGAGTCATTGCTCCTATTGGCATGAACAAGGTCAGAAAGGCGAGTAGATGTGAAAATAATTTGATCACGACAACCAAAATTACCATTTGCCGCAGCCCACACAGGTGGATATTAATTCCAAAAAGAGTTTAAATACTGAAGTGGCCAGGGATAAACATCGCATCTTGTTTTTCAGATTATCTTCGTTCGATCCTAGAAGCCTTGGCAGAAGCACTAGTTATTATACCCACTTACAACGAGAAGGAGAACGTTGAGAACATGATCAGAAAAGTGTTCTCACTTCCCGCTGAATTCGATTTATTAATTGTCGATGACGGGTCTCCAGACGGCACGGCTACGATCGTGAAATCCCTCATGACTGAATATCCAGACCGCCTTTTCATTGAAGAACGCAAAGGAAAACTGGGGTTAGGGACAGCCTATATCCACGGATTCAAGTGGGGATTAAAACGAGCTTACGAGTTCTTTTTTGAAATGGACTGCGACTTTTCTCATAATCCAGATGATTTAGTTCGATTGTACATTGCTGCCAAAGACGGTGGTGCAGACGTCGCCATTGGGTCTCGATACGTGAGGGGCGGCCGCGTCGAAAATTGGCCTTGGGGAAGAATCTTGATGTCCTATTTTGCTTCCGTTTATGTCCGCCTAGTTCTTTGGATGAACATAAAGGATACGACGGCAGGCTTTAAGTGCTACAAGCGAGCAGTGCTCGAGAACATCGCTCTCGATGATGTTAGGTTCATTGGATATGCATTTCAAATCGAAATGAAGTATAGAGCTTGGCGAAAAAAATACCAGTTAATAGAAGTGCCAATCACTTTTACTGACCGCATAGCGGGCTCTTCTAAAATGAGTTCCGGCATTTTCAAAGAGGCCTTCATCGGTGTCGTTCAAATGCGCTTCTCTCTATGAACCCTAAGCTCCTAGCGCACGCAACCATCGTGAATCGAGGAAGATCATTTGTTGGTAGTGTTTTAGTTGAGCGCGGAAAAATTTCAGCCGTTTTTGAAGGGGAATACCCTGCAGATATTTCAGAAAACGTAGAGATCGTAGATCTCAAGGGAAAATGGATTCTTCCCGGTGTTATCGACGACCAAGTTCATTTTCGCGAACCTGGCCTGACACACAAGGGAGAAATTACGACCGAGTCAAGGGCTGCGGTTGCGGGAGGCGTTACGACGTTCATGGAAATGCCAAACACCAATCCCCAAACAATCACTCAGAAAGAGCTTCAAAAGAAGTTTGATCGAGCAGCTGCGGTATCACCATCAAATTATTCATTCTACATCGGGGCAACAAATGATAATCTTGATGAGGTTATGGCCACGGACGTCAACAACGTATGTGGAATTAAGATTTTCATGGGATCCTCGACCGGCAACATGCTTGTTGATAACACTGAGGCGCTTGACAAAATCTTCAAAAACGCCAATCTTTTGATTGCCACGCATTGCGAAGACGAAGCAACCATTCGGGCTAATTCTAAAATATTCAAGGATAGATATGGTGACAACGTCCCATTCGATCAGCATCCAATAATTCGGAGCCATGAGGCGTGCTATCTCTCATCCAGTAAGGCCGTTGAATTGGCAAAAAAACATGATACCCGCCTTCACATTCTTCACATTAGCACGGGGATCGAAACAAATTTGTTTGGAAACGACGTTCCGCTTGAACAGAAGCGAATAACGTCTGAGGCTTGTATCCATCACCTATGGTTTTCGGATGCAGACTATGCAGCAAAAGGCGCCTTCATTAAGTGGAATCCCGCAGTGAAAAGCGCAGAAGATAGAGACACCATTTGGGAGGCCTTACTTGATGACCGTATTGATGTCGTTGCAACGGATCATGCTCCACATTCCTACGAAGAAAAATCAGGTAACTACTGGACCGCGCCTTCTGGTGGACCGCTGATTCAGCATTCCGTATTGGCAATGTTAGATTTTGTGAATCAAGGTCGAATCTCTATAGAGCGGGCGGTCGAAAAATTGAGTCATTCTCCAGCTCGTTGCTACCAGATTAAAGACCGTGGTTACATTGAACCGGGCATGTTCGCTGACTTGGCCATTGTGGATCGAGCAAATCCAACCCTCGTTGAAAAGCCCACTCTTTTGTATAAATGCGGTTGGTCTCCATTTGAGGGTCATCAATTCAACTCAAGCATCTACATGACCTTCGTAAATGGTGAAATCGCGTATTCAAACGGAGAAGTAAATGACAGCTGTCGAGGCTCCGCTATTTCTTTCAGTCGATGAAGTGGTTCTCATTGATCAGCACCTTGATTGTCTTAGCGTCTTGCGGATCGGGAAACGAGGTCGTAAGGGAGAAGCCCAATGGCGTACTTCCAATAGACAGCATGGCAATGTATATGGCTGATGTGCATTTGCTAGATGCGGCAACTCGTCATCGAGAAGTCAGGAAACTTGGTATTCAAGCCCACGTCAAAAAGGCCTATTTTGATTATTTCGATACGTGTGGTATTTCCAGAGTACGTTTTGACAAAAGTTTAGATTATTGGAGCGCAGACAATGAAGAAATGATTCAGGTCTATGATCTCTCCATGGAAATACTGAGCACGAAATTGGCTGATATAAAAGGTTCATCTGCTGTTGAAGAAGAAGAGCCAAGCCTTGACGAGCAGCTCGAGGATGGGGCGAGAGTCCGAAAAAAGAAAACCCTCTAGGCTCTATTTTCTTTCATTTGGTAGACGCTCAGCGCATACTGCACACTATCTTCTAGTGGTCTAAATTCCATCCCCAAACCCTTAATCTTGTCGTTTGAAAACACCGTTTTACGACATGCAGATTCAAGGCTAGAGGAACTCAGTTTAAAAGGCCAAAAACCGATTCGCTCAAATAGCTTGATAATTGTAGCCAACGTGAGAATGAGCCCTGTAGGGGCTGCCACACTTGGTTTTCGACTATTTGCCAACTCACAAGCAATGTCAAAAAAGCGCTTGAAGCTCATGTTCTCCCCAATCAACAGATGCCTTCCAATCACATCATGAGGTGAGTTGGCCAGAGAGACTGCTATGTCTGCTACATCGCGGGCGTCGACGAACGCATTGGATCCACTTGGATAGAACAAAAGGCCTTTGGTCGCCGCAAGGATGACGGATGTGCTGCTCATTCCCCAGTTTCCCGGTCCAATAATCACGCACGGGTTAACGATAACCGCATCTAATCCCTCTTCAACTGCTCGAAAAACTTCCATTTCAGCTTCTCTTTTTGAAAGAGAATAATCCGATCTATCGGCATCTTCTTCCCACTTACTTTCCTCCTTGATAACACCGTCAAATGTCTCACTGCCTATTGCCGCGGTGGAGCTGATGTAACACAACTTAACCTGACGTCGCAAGCACATGTCGGCGACACGCCTTGTTCCCATCACGTTCACAAGAAAGAGTTCGTCCCGCCTGCCTGAGCCGAAGTGCACTGCCGCGGCGCAGTGATAAACTATATCTACTCCATCCATAGCGTTTTCAAGACTTAATGGGTCGTTTATGTCTCCTTCGACGTAATTAAAAGTGTCTTCTAAACTATGGTAACGGAGCAGCTGAATGATTGCTGTCTTGTTTGACGATGGCCTAACGAGAAGTCGAACATCATTCGATGCTTGTAAGAGTTGCACTGCGATGTGCGACCCGACAATACCCGTTGCCCCGGTGATGAGAATCATGCTAATTTATAAAGTCATTTCTGGCACATCGCCATCAATGATCAATCGTCCTTCCGTTGCAGCTTGAATGTCCTCCACAGAAACTCCGGGCGCTCGCTCAAGCAGTTTAAACCCTTGCGGCGTTATATCTAACACTGCTAAATTGGTAACTACCCTCGTGACGCATGCTACACCAGTTAGAGGTAGAGAACATTTGCTTAAAAGCTTCGATTCCCCTGCTTTGTTAGTGTGCATCATGGCAACTATGATGTTCTTGGCCGAGGCCACTAGATCCATTGCGCCGCCCATTCCTTTAACCATCCTTCCGGGAATCTTCCAATTGGCAATATCTCCTTGATCACTCACCTCCATAGCTCCGAGAACTGTCAAATCAACATGTTGCCCTCGAATCATAGCGAAGCTGGTTGATGAATCAAAGAATACTGCTCCTGGAAGTGCGGTAATTGTTTGTTTACCCGCATTGATCAAGTTTGCATCTTCTTCACCTTCCATAGGAAACGAGCCCATTCCAAGCATACCATTTTCCGACTGGAACTCTACTTCAATTCCCTGTGGGATAAAGTTGGCCACGAGGGTCGGGATCCCGATTCCAAGGTTGACATAAAAGCCGTCCTGGAGTTCTTGAGCTATTCGCTGAGCGATGCCATTTTTATCTAGTGCCATCCTAATCTCTTTTTCTTACGGTTCGTTGTTCGATTCTTTTCTCGAAAACTTCTCCTTTGTATATCCTTTGAACGAAGATGCCAGGGGTGTGAATTGAATTTGGATCAAGCTCGCCTACCGGAACAAGCTCTTCAACTTCAGCAACAGTTATTCTGCCAGCCATCGCCATCGCATGATTAAAGTTTCTGGCGGTAGCATTGAAAACTAGATTGCCGGCAGTGTCCCCAACTTGTGCTTTTACAAAAGCAAATGAAGCACCAAACGCGTGCTCCAAAATGTGTGGCTTGCCATTGAACTCTCTAACCTCTTTCCCTTCAGCGACTTCTGTTCCGTATCCAGCTGGCGTAAAAAATGCCGGTATCCCTGCTCCGGCAGCTCGGCATCGTTCTGCGAGGGTTCCCTGGGGAATGAGGTCAACCTCAAGCTCGCCACTCAGCATCTGCCTTTCAAATTCGTCGTTCTCACCAACATAGGATGAGATCATTTTTTTTACCTGTCGAGTTTCTAGCAATAGTCCTAGGCCAAATCCATCCACACCTGCATTGTTGGAAATGCATGTAAGTCCTTTGACGCCATGATCGCGTATTGCTGCTATTGAGTTTTCCGGGATTCCGCAGAGGCCAAAACCTCCAAACATGATATGCATGTCGTTCTCTATTCCCTCAATGGCCTGCTCTGGACCATTGACCACTTTATTTAGTGCCATGTGCTAATCGAACATTGTTTCGAGATCTGAATCTCCGTTTTGCTCGCAGTCGAAGTTATAATTTTTGAGTCTTTCAGGCACGTCAAAGTCCCTCTGCTCAATCTTGAGCGACTCATCTTCCCAAACTTTCTTCATATAGTAACACCAAATAGGAAGTGCCGTGTTTGCCCCTTGTCCATGGGTGGTTCTAATAAATCGAACACTTCGGTCTTCAGCACCTACCCAGACCCCGGTCACCAAATCTGGCACAACACCCATAAACCAACCATCTGAATTTCCTTGCGTAGTGCCCGTTTTTCCGGCGATTTCTACATCCCATGGAATGCCATCATATCCTCGATTTGGATTATCATAGCGCATCCTCATTCCTGTTCCTGTAATTCTTTGTCTACCTACTTCGGGGTCGATTTGACCTCCTCGAACACCCTGGGTAACTCCTTTCAATATATCAACCAATCTAAATGCCTGCTCCTCGCTCATGACCTCAACAATCTCTTGTTCGGCTTCATAAAGAATAGCGCCCGCGTTGTCCTCGATGCGCAAGAGATAAACAGGCTCCATTCGCATTCCCTTATTCGCAAAAGTGCTGTACGCGCTGACCATTTCGTGCAAATTTAAGTCTGCCACGCCAAGAGCTAAAGCCGGAACCGGATCGATAAATGACTTAATTCCACAACGGCGGGCATACTCAACAGCCGCCTGAGGTGTGAACTTCTTCATCACCCATGCCGTGATTGTATTCATCGAGTTTGCCAACCCATACTTCAATGAAACTTCATATCCATAATCATCTCCTTCGTTTTGAGGAGTCCAATCCTGTAACAGACCAAATTCGCCCTTTTTAAAGGTCGTGGGAATGTTCACCACCTTGTGGCAAGCCGGTAATCCTGACTCAAGCGCCAGAGCATAAACAAATGGTTTAAACGTCGATCCAACTTGTCTTTTTGCCATCTGGACATGATCATACGCGAAGTGATGGTGATCAATTCCCCCAACCCACGCCTTGATGTGTCCGGTATGTGGATCTAGGCTCATCATTCCAGATTGAAGAATGCTTTTGTAATACCTGATCGAATCGTTGGGCGACATGACCGTGTCAATTTCTCCTTCCCATGAGAACACCTTCATATCAACCGGCCTATCGAAGACTGCTCCAATTGAATCTTGATGCACCAGGCGGATGCGCTCACCACAATCTTCAGCGGTACATACCCAGTATTTTTTGTCATCAATTTCCTGCTCTTCTACGAACTTGCCTCTTCGGTGGCAGTTGTGGCATTCCTTACCGGTTAGGATTCGATGCCTCATTGTTCGTCGTCGCGCCGTGCTCATCACTTGGCTCACCTCGGTTTCCGTGAGACTGGCAAATGGAAATCTCGATCTCGACTTGAGTTCTTTTGAGAAGAGGGGCTGTAAATATTCACTCAGATATTGACGCACGGCCCACTCTCCGTACTGTTGCATTCGACTATTTACGGTGGTAAACACTCGAAGTCCGTCTCGGTAAATGTTATACGGTTCGCCATTGTCTTTAGCGATAATGAACTCATCAGTTCCCTCAACTTTTTCGCTGAGCAATTCCTTCAACTTTCCTCTTAGAATCTCTCTGAAATATGGCGCGATTCCCTCGCTGTGATCAACTCGATTGAAATTTAGACTCAGCGGCAATTGGCTTAATGAATCATATTCCTCTGAAGTAATATAGTTGTTCCGCACCATTTGACTGAGCACGACATTTCTGCGGCGCGTCGTCGTGTCTGGCCGTCGAATCGGGTTGAACAACGATGGGTTCTTTGCCATCCCAACCAGCATCGCTGCTTGATGAATTTTCAAAGAATCGGGTGTTGAGCTGAAATAGACGGCGGCGGCTGACTTAATTCCAACGGCATTATTGACAAAGTCAAATCGATTGAGATACATGGTCAGTATTTCATCCTTGGTGTAGTAGCGCTCAAGCTTGGCTGAGATGATCCATTCTTGAATCTTTTGAGGTATCCGCCAAATAATGCTAGAACTTCTCTTTTCAGTAAAAAGCATTTTGGCCAGCTGTTGGGTGAGCGTGCTCGCTCCGCCTTTACTTCCAAGGTAAATCAACGCACGGAGCGTGCCTTTAACATCAATTCCTGGATGACTTCTAAATCGCTCATCTTCCGTCGCAATCAATGCATTGATAAGGTGGGGTGAAAGGTCTTGATAACGAGCGTTCGTTCGGTTTTGGTAGAAGTACTTACCAAGCACCTTACCATCAGAACTGTAGACTTCGCTCGCTAAGTCGCTTTTAGGATTTTGCAAATCCTCGACCGTCGGTATTTTTCCCAAAAACCCTTTTTCCGCAAGAAAGAAGATTGCAAAGAAGGAAAGTAGCCCACTTGCTATGATTACCCAGAAAATGACAATATGCTTTTTCATTTCACTGATTGCAAGTTAGTTGCTTGCGCCCTCGATGAGTATTCCGATGTCATAAATTTCCTCAACTGTATCGGATCTCATGGCGTGCTGAAGTTCGAAATTGTACGTCCCAGTCATCGGAAATTGGACATTTCTTTTAAACATGATCCGGTTATCAAGAAGGTCGCCAATCCCAGAGCCATACCATATTCCCGAATTATCCGCAAGCGGACAATTGATCGTGTCAACCGTGTAGGTGTTATTCGGATAGTATTGCTTGAAGTACAGTATCAAGTTTTGATACTTGTAGTTCGCGCCATGCCGAAGAAGAACATGGAAATTGTATGGTGTGAGCGTATCTGTCACCTCGCAAGTGACAGTTCTCCCATCATCGAACAACCAAAGTCCTTTTTCGATTTGAGCAGTCTCTGTAAGCAGCGTTTGAGGCCCGCAAGAAACCAGAGCGGTCAATAACATGATATAGGGAAGGTTCTTCATTTCGACTTAGGCTTGTTTGGATTCTTCTTACGTCCCTTGCTTTTGGCTCTTTTTTTATTGAATTGATTCGATTGACTGTCAAATCGAGCAACATCGTCTTGACCAATTACGTTTTCAAAATCGCGATCTGACGTTTCAGGCGTAACATAGCTGTACTCTTTCAAATCATCGACCGGCTTTCCGTCTTCGTTTAATCGTAGAACCTCTCGAACACGGTCTACCTTCATTGGGATGAATTCACTCGGCGAGTCTTCGTAAGAATACCACATCATTCCCCGGAATATGTCACTTTTTTGATGGAATGCCGTTCCCCGTTTAGTTTTCAATCTTGCCTTGGCGCTCGGAAATTCCTTCAACGCATCCATATAGGCATCAAGCTCATAATTCAAACAACACTTGAGTTTTCCGCATTGGCCTGCCAATTTCATAGGGTTGATGCTTAATTGCTGGTATCTCGCGGCCGAGGTGCTGACAGATCTGAAGTCTGTGAGCCAAGAACTACAGCATAGTTCACGCCCACACGATCCAATTCCTCCCACCAATCCTGCTTCTTGTCGAGATCCAATCTGCTTCATTTCAACGCGGACCTTGAATGTGTCGGCGAGAACTTTTATAAGCTCCCTGAAGTCAACACGTTCTTCTGCGATGTAGAAAAAGGTGGCGCGGTTCTTATCCGCTTGAAATTTCACATCAGAAATCTTCATCTTCAAACCAAGATCACTCACAATTCTGCGTGTTTTGACCATGGCTTCATTTTCCATGGCTTGCGCTCCTGACCACATGTCAATGTCTTCTTGGGTAGCTTTTCGATAAACCTTTTTCAGGCCCTCTGAAGTCACTCCTTTTTTCTTCATCTGAATTTTAACGAGCTCGCCAGCAATGCTAACTACACCCACATCAAACCCCGTGTTTGACTCAACAGAGATTACGTCCCCTTTTTGAAGCGGTAAACCCTTTTCATTAAAAAAGAACTCCTTTCGAGTGTTCTTAAACCGAACCTCAAGGGATGTATTGGGCTCGTGAGTTGAATTCATGCCTGCGAGCCAATCAAACACTTCTAGCTTATCACAGCCGGATGTGCCACAAGAGCCGTTGCTCTTACAACCTGGGTGTGTGGAGGAACATCCTCCTTTGGTTCCGCAAGTGTTACATGACATCGTCTACAAATCTATTGTGCTTATCAATCAAGCGCTCTCGAGTGCTTTTTTACCTTGGTGTAAAAGCCGAACTACTTGTATCCCAGAATCAAACCACACCATCTTCGCGTTCACATTCCTTTCAATGTGTGTGGAGGTTTCTTCCAAGACTTTCATAAACCCTTCGACATTGGCCGCGTTGATGTACGGTGAAAAGTCATTGTAAAATTTGGCCTCGTCGCTCTCCATAGGTATGCCACTCTCAACCCACCCCATTCTGAAACAACGATCCAACACCATAAGCGCCCCTGAGATGAATTGCCTTTCAGCGTCGCGCGACTTTTGAGCCATCTTTTCACTCCATGTATAGAGCATTGGAATGTCTCTTTTCCACGCGTGTCTCATCCAGTCCTTGAATTCATCAAGCCATGGCTCATCTTCATGCTGCGCTTCCTTGATGGCATGAACGATATTCCCTTCTGAACGGAATGCTAGGTTTTTCGAAATCGTTGGATCGAGCCCAAATCGAGTTTCAAGAAATTGCGCGATTTGGTCCGATGTGGTCGGCTCTTCTTCAATGATTTGAGTCCTGGATAGAATTGTGCTTAGTAGTTGTTGTGGCTGTTCGCTTGTGAGAATGAAGACCGTCTTTTCGTTAGGCTCTTCAAAACTCTTGAGCATTTTGTTTCCAAACTCCGTATTCATCCTGTCAGCGTGCCAGATAATGAAAACACGATAACCTCCTTCAAACGACCGCAGCGCCAATTTTTCTCGTAAGGACTTACTCTCATCAATTCCAATATTGCCTTGCTTCTTCTCAATGTCAATGGCCCGATACCAATCGAGAAGACTTAGCCATGGTCCTTCTTCCATCCGCTTCCTCCATGATTCTAAATAACTATCCGAAACAGCGTCAGATCTCTTTTTTACCTGCTTGTTCGTGTTCACTGGTATGACAAAATGCACATCTGGGTGCGTCGCAGCGAGATGCTTAGTGCAGTTTGCACAGAGTCCGCATGCATCACCATTGGACCTATCGCTGCACATTAAATTTTGTGCAATCCATAAAGCTATCGCTAATGATGAACCCCCTTCTTGTGCATGCAAAAGCAAAGCATGAGGAAGGCGATTGTTGTCAATCATATTCCCTACTACATCTTTGAGATTACTCTGGCCTGGAATGTCTGTTTTACGCAACGTAGTTTTACTTTATCAATCAGGGGTTAAATATACTTTTGCCGCCGAATTCCTTCTCTATGCAAACACTAGAAAGCTTTGATTTTGAAAATAAACGCGCACTGATTCGAGTTGATTTCAATGTTCCGTTGAATGAGAAGTTGGAAGTAACAGACGACACGCGAATCATAGCGGCGCTTCCAACCATTAATTACATTCTTGACAATGGTGGGTCGGTTGTATTAATATCCCATCTCGGACGACCAAAAAATGGGCCCGAGCACAAGTTTTCTTTGTCTCATATCGGCCAAACTCTATCTGATGCAGTTGGAACTGATGTTGAATTTGTAGACGATTGCATCGGAAAAGAGGCGTTCGCTGCCTCCTCCGCTCTCAGTCCTGGTGAAGTTTTACTTCTAGAAAACCTTCGCTTCTATAAAGAAGAGACTGAGGGAGACGACGGTTTCGCAAGACAACTGGCGCAGCATGGCGATGTGTATATAAATGACGCTTTTGGAACCGCGCATCGCGCTCATGCTTCTACCACGATTATCGCTCAGTTCATGGCCGATAAAATGTTTGGGAAGCTAATGATGGAAGAGGTGAAGAGTGGAAACAAAGTGTTAGAAAGCGCACAACACCCATACACAGCAATCATCGGCGGAGCCAAGGTTAGCAGTAAAATTTCAGTGATTACAAACATTCTTGATAAAATTGACAACCTCATTATCGGGGGTGGAATGGCTTACACATTCATTAAAGCCACGGGTGGTCAAATCGGATCATCTCTCGTGGAGGAAGACCACCTAGATACAGCTAGAAATATTCTCTCTGAAGCTAAATCAAAAGGGGTGCGGGTCGTTCTACCCGAGGACAGCGTTGTGGCTTCCGATTTCGATAATGATGCAGAAAAGAAAATAGTTTCCTCTGATCAAATCGAAGATGGTTGGATGGGTTTGGATGTCGGCCCGTTGGCGACTACAGCTTATGAAGATGTGATTGCTAAAAGCAAGACCATTTTGTGGAATGGTCCAGTAGGTGTCTTCGAGATGAGCAGTTTTGCCGAAGGCACCAAGGCGCTGGGTCAAATGATTGCCTCAAGCCCTGGTTACAGTCTTGTCGGCGGGGGTGATTCTGTAGCGGCGGTCAAAAAGTTTGGTCTTGAAAAAAGCATGAGCTACGTGTCAACTGGGGGAGGCGCTCTTTTGGAGCTTCTTGAGGGGAAGACCCTTCCCGGAATTGCGGCTATTCAGGAGTAGATTCTTCTTCAAACAAAGGCGCCATGCTTTGTTCAGCCTTCACCAACCATTCTGAGTCGGTGAGAATAGGTAACAATGCCGGCGCGATTGACTTAACAGCTTGAAACGTCAAGCTCCGTTCAGGATTTGATTTTTGAAGAACTGAAATATGCTGATCGACCCAACCAAGCAGGTTGACTACAATGGAAATTATGATCAGCATTTTAATTACCCCAAAGAATAACCCAAGGAGCTTATTCACCAACTTCAAGGCTACTAGGTTGATTGCTCGTTCCAGAACCTTAGCTAAGGCGTAAACTCCGGCAATGACCCCAATAAATGTGACGAGAAACGCAAGGTAGCCAACCCAGGATCCTTCAATCTCTAGGTATGTTGTCAAATAACCCCCAATAACCTCAGAAAAGTTTGCGGCGACGTAAATACCGGCGATTAAACCAGCAATTGAGGCTAATTCAATTATAAACCCATTGCGAAAACCCTTCCAGGCGGCCAGCGCGATTGGTATTGCAATGATGATATCCCAGTGGTTAAACTCGATTGCTCAAAATTAAGCCTGCGAGATATGGGGCTGAGGTAACTTTGTGTTAATGAATGAACATGATTTTGAACAAGCTTGGAAGGCGGCTTTACTCAAGTTAGAGAGTCTCTTTCTGCAACCTTTTGACCTGCAGGGCGCCTTGTTCTTAATCGGTTTAAATGAACTGGGTCAAGGGCCAAGGAGGTTTAATAAAGATCAAAAGTTAGACGTGATGCATTTGGCGGTTTGTCGACTGCTTCAGCCGTACGGCTACTATGAGTTTGAAGGAGTTGACCAAGACGGTTGGCCGCATTACCGACGAACAGATCGTTTGCCAAAACTAGAACCGGAAGAGCAAGAAAAGTTAATGAAGGAGGCGATCCTTAGTTACACTCAAGAATCGTTACCGTCTCTGATGTGATCTCATCGTTCTCAATTTGAACGAAGCCTTCGCCACAAAGTGAATCTAAATGAAGCACCTCAATTTGGTTCGGCGGAAGACCAACTATGGTGAAAGTAGAATCATAGCGTACTGCTCGCACTCTCAAGACAACAGGTAAATCAAATTGTTCACTAAACACTCCGAGGGAGTTTGTTTTACCTTCTCGTTGTACAACACAGCCTGGTTGTGTGCAATACATGAGAACATCTACTCCTTTTTGAGAAACACCATCTAAATTGATGACTTTAATCTCTGCAATACCCGGTCCTGGGTCGTTTTTACACGCCGTGAATCCGATCGATAATAAAGCTGCAAGCGCAAGAATTCGTGTCATACCTTTCATATCCGTTAAATATGAGCGTCCAAAAATAGCAATATTAATAGTCGCTATTTTCGTCAGCTGCTGTTCACCAACTAATTGAGCTGATTTTCATGAGAAACGCATTGGTATTACTATTTAGTATTAGCCTCGGTTTGACAGGCCTAGCACAAAAAGAACAACGTGTCAAAATAGCAACCGATTCAGGCGATATAACCCTCAAATTATATGGCGAAACGCCCCTGCACCAGCAGAACTTCGTTAAATTGGTTGGGGCTGGTTTCTATGATGGCACCGCTTTCCATCGAGTCATCGAAAATTTCATGATTCAGGGCGGCGATCCAAACTCAAAAGAAGGTGGGGCTGGTGTTCCTGGCCAAGGCGGCCCCGGATACAAAGTTCCTGCTGAAATCCGACGGGAGTTCATTCATGTGAAAGGAGCTTTGAGCGCCGCACGTCAAGGAGACAACACAAACCCTCGAAGAGAAAGCTCTGGGAGTCAATTCTATCTTGTTCAAGGTCGTGTGTTCGATGATGAAGCTCTAGATCAATTTGAGTCAAGAATTAATCAGGATATCAGGAATCAGATGATGCGTGCATTTTTCAGCGCTGATGAGAATGAAGAGTACAGAAGTCGGCTGCAGATATGCCAAATGGAAAAAGATCAAGAAGCTATAAAGGTTCTTCTGGATGAAGTAAATCCCATTCTCGATGCCAAAATGGGGGATAAGAAATTCGAATACACTGAAGAAGAGCGTACACTCTACAAAACCATTGGAGGCACTCCTCACCTGGACATGCAATACACGGTTTATGGCCAAGTTGAAGTTGGCATCGATGTGATTGATAAGCTTGCTTCTATCCCTAAACAAGGTGAGAGCCCGATCACGCCATCAAGAATGACAATGACCCTCGTGGAATAATTATTTTCGCGCCATGAGTTTCGCAGAGAAGGTTGGGGAGTTAATAGAGGAGCTGGAAGAAGCTCGGGTGGAGACGCTGGAAGAAGTTGAGGAGTTCAGAATTAAGTATCTAGGCTCAAAAGGTGTATTCAAGTCTCTTTTTCACGAATTCAAAGAAGTTTCAAGCGAAGAGAAGCGTGAGTTTGGAAAGAAACTCAATGAACTCAAGTCAAAGACCGAGTCCTTGGTATCAGACTGGAAAAGTGGCTTCTCGGAGCAGCCTCAAGAAAGCTCTAATCTTGATTTAACCCGCCCAGGAATGTTGCGGGAACTCGGAGCCGAGCACCCCATCTCCATCATCAAACGTGAGATAATTGACATTTTTCACGCGATTGGTTTTAGCGTAGCCGAAGGGCCGGAAATAGAGGATGATTGGCACAATTTTTCTGCCCTTAACTTTCCTCCTGAGCATCCCGCTAGGGATATGCAAGACACATTCTTCGTAGCAAACCCAAACAGCGAAGAGGACTATGTGCTAAGAACACACACTTCTTCAGTTCAGGTTCGGGTTATGGAAAACAATGAGCCGCCGATCCGTGTAATTGCTCCTGGGAGAGTGTTTAGAAACGAGGATATTTCAGCGCGATCGCATTGCATATTTCATCAGATCGAAGGGCTTTATATTGATGAGGGTGTGTCATTCGCAGACATGAAACAAACCCTTGAATATTTCGCCAAAGAGTTTTTCGGAAAAAGTGAGATCCGACTGAGGCCATCATACTTTCCCTTTACAGAGCCAAGCGCTGAGATGGATGTCTATTGGGGATTGGAATCCGAAGTTGATTACCGCATGACCAAAGGAACCGGTTGGTTAGAAGTGATGGGTTGCGGTATGGTCGATCCCGCTGTTTTAGACAGCTGTGGAATTGACTCTGAAAAGTATTCTGGGTTTGCATTTGGAATGGGCCTCGAACGAAGTGCAATGAAGCGATTTAGAATCCCAGACATCAGAATGATCTTTGAAAACGATGCTCGTTTCTTGAAAAAATTCAAATCCGCACTTTGAGGCTGACTCTCCTTTTTATCATTCTCCTTTTAGCCGTTTCCTGTGATCGATCAGTGAATCGGAAACGAGAAAAATTAGTTGGCCATATCCCTGATTTGGCGAAGCTCGCGGATAGTCTAAACGCCAAGGGGGCGATTGCTGTTAAGTGGGCGGTTAATGGGTCCCAAGTTGTATATGCTAAGCCGATTGAGGTTGATTGGAGAAAAGAGTTTGAAGCTGTCCTAAAAGACAGCGTGAATGATGTCCGGTACAAGGAGTCATATGATATCAGTGATTCTAAATCAGGGCAAGTGCGAACCGTAATCTTTAGTGCTAAATCGGATGCCCAAGAGATTCAATCAACCAGGGTTGTATTAGACAATGGGGTCATCATAGAATACGAAGTGCAAAAATCTAGATCTACCTTTTTCTCTTCATCCAGTACCATCTTTCGGTTTCGTAATGGGTCTTATGAGTTAGAAACTGATCAAAAAATAACAGGCGTGTTCAATCAGCGTCAGTTTATTGCTGGTCGTGCTGTTTCTAACGGGAGTTTGTGGCGAGGGGTTTTGGATCTTGGTGGTGCTGTCTTGCCATTTCAATTTATTCTCGCTGATGACAATTCCGGTTTAAGCGTAATCAACGGAACAGAATTCATTGGTTTTAATGACTTGCAATCAAGCGGAGACTCCGTCTTTCTAGCCTCAGATTACTTCAACACTCGATTTGAGTTCGTTTTTCAATCCGATAGCGCACTTACCGGACGTTGGGTAAATAACCACTATGATGACCCTCGGGTTTTATCATTTACAGCAGCCCGTTCCATTCCATATCGTTTTGCGGCCAACTCAGTTCCCTCAAAGAATCTAAGCGGAAGTCACAAAGCCGTTTTTTATACCTCCGATGGCGTCGTGGGGGATTCGACCGTGCTCATGCTTAATCAACGCGGCCATATAGTAGAGGGCTCATTCCTCACAGAAACCGGTGACTATCGCTTCCTTGAGGGTGTGATTCGAAATGACTCTCTATACCTCAGCACCATGGATGGGTCGCACGCATTTCTATTCACTGCGAAAATTACATCTGACTCTTTAGTTGGAGAATTTAGAAGTGGTAGCCACTGGAGGCAGGGTTGGTCGGCAGAGCTCTTTAAGGAGTACAAATTGACTGATCCAGCGACGCTAACAACCAACACCACTGACCAAGTAGATTTTGCCTTTCCGGATGAAAACGGACAAGTCATTTCATTGAGTGATTCTGCTTATCACAATATGCCCGTGATCATCTCCGTAATGGGCACTTGGTGTCCCAACTGTCTTGATGAGGCCGTCTTTCTGAAGGAAAAACAAGATGAGTTCAGCCAAACCGATCTTAAAATTATTGCGCTCGATTTCGAATTGATCTCGGATAGCACACAAGCTCGAAAGAATATTCGCAAATTCAAGACAAGTATTGGTGCTGATTTCCCAGTACTGTTAGCATCATTAAAATCAACCAAGACAAAGGCGGGTCAAACACTCCCTTTTCTCAGCGGAATCACCTCCTACCCTACAATGATTGTTTTAGATCATAAGCATGAAATTGTGAAGATTCATACAGGGTTTACGGGACCAGCAACGGGGGCGGTTTATGACGAGTTTTACAAAGAATACTCGGCGCTCTTTAACAGCCTCCTTTAGTTTGTCTGGGCGCTGTCAGCGGCGCTCGTAACGGTAAGGTTAGCAATATCCCGATCAAAGTGATACCACGCGCTCTGATCATCTCCCATCAATTTAATCTTATCCATAATAGTTTTTGCGAGAGCCTCCTCTTCAAGCTGTTCACTCACGTACCACTGAAGAAAGTTATGGGTCGTGAAGTCTTTCTCATCTAAGCAAACACCAACCAGCTCACCAATACTTCTCGTTACCGCCGTTTCATGACTGTAGAGCTCCTCGAATAGCTCAGTTACTCTGCTAAAGTCTGACTTAGGCTGCTCAAACGATGGAATAACAACATTGCCATCCCGCTCATTCATGTACTTAATAAGCTTGAGCATGTGGAACCTCTCTTCATCAGAATGCTTGTACAAAAACTCCGAAACACCTGCGTATCCATTTTGTTCAGCCCAAACCGCCATAGACAGATAGAAGTTGCTTGACGAACCCTCCATCTTAATTTGTTGGTTTAGCGCAGTTTCCACTTTTGGTGATAGCATAATCAATTCTTTGAATCAAAAGTATAAGGATGAAACAAATCAACCTGTCCTTTGGTTGATGAGAAACATAAAACAGGTTAAATCTTAATAGACTTCCTTTGTCTGACTATATGGCCAACCCGTCCAAAAAAAAGCTCGATAAGCAGGTAAAGAAGCTTAGGAGTAAAATCAGCAGACATTTCAGAGAGAGCCCAAAAGAGGTTCTAAATCACAAACAACTCGCGTCACGGCTCGGAATAAAAGACTCCGTAGAAAAGCAGATTTTAATTGCCGTCATTGAGGCGTTGATTAAGGATGGGTTGTTGGGTGAGGAACAGCGTGGCAAGTTTCGCTGGCTCGGTGCCGTCGATGATCTTGAGGGAATCATTGCTTTTAACCGCGCCGGAAATGCCTTTGTTGAGGTTCATGGTTTCAATAAAGACATCATGATTCCTGAAAAGTACACCGGCGTCGCTTTTCACGGAGATTTGGTTGCATTAAGGTTGTTAACCGGAAAAGGTTCTTCGGGCCGCCCAAAGGGTAAGGTAACCAGCATTCTCGAACGCGCTCGCGTCTCCTTCCCCGCCATATTGTTTCGTTACAATAAGAACTTCTTTGCTATTCCTGATAATCCAAAAATCACCGTAGACTTTTTCGTTCGTGAAGAAGATCTCAATGGGGGAAAGGAAGGAGAAAAAGTGGTCGTTTCGTTGGAAGAATGGGATGACCCAACCTCAAATCCACGAGGTGCCGTGACGGATGTTTTGGGAATGCCTGGCGATATGAAGGCTGAAGGCGATGCCATCCTTGCGGAGTTTGGTTTCCCGTTAAAATTCCCAGACAAGGTAGAAGAGGCTTGCGCTAAAATTTCCGAATCGATTTCCGAAGAAGAGGTTGGGCGTCGTCGAGATTTTAGAGAAATACTAACCTTCACAATCGATCCCGCAGACGCCAAAGATTTTGACGACGCCATCTCTTTTCAAAGACTTGAAAATGGTCATTTTGAAATCGGTGTCCACATAGCAGATGTCACTCATTATGTAACCGAAAACTCGGTCATAGAAGAAGAAGCTCAAAATCGTGCAACATCCGTTTACCTAGTTGATCGGGTTATTCCAATGCTGCCAGAGAAGTTGAGCAACAAGGTTTGTTCTCTTCGGCCCAAGGAAGAAAAACTTTGCTTTAGCGCTGTCTTTGAGATGAACGAGAAAGCTCAAATCCTTGATAATTGGTTAGGCAAAACAGTGATATACAGCGATCATCGATTTGAGTATGATGACGTCCAGACCATTCTCGACCAGGGTGAGGGTTTATATTCTGATGACTTAAAAATCATCAACAACATCGCTAGGACACTTCGATCGTCTCGTCTTGAAAAGGGGTCAATTGCTTTTGAAAAAGAAGAGGTGAAGTTTTTATTGGATGAGAAGTCAAAACCCACTGACGTCTTTTTTAAAGTTCAAAAAGACGCACACAAACTCATTGAAGAATTCATGTTGCTAGCCAACCGAACGGTGGCGGCTAAAGTTGGTAAAAAGGGCTCTGATGGCTCCACGACTAAGACCTATGTTTATCGAGTTCATGATAACCCTGACCCGACTAAACTAAAAGAGTTAAATGAATTTGTTCGTCGTTTCGGATACTCGGTAGACCTGAGTACTCCAGAAAAAATAGCGAGTTCGATAAACGCACTATTGAAGAGCATTAAAAACACGCCGGAACAACACATTCTTGAAATGCTTGCCATACGAAGCATGTCTAAGGCTGAGTACAGTGTTGATAATGTTGGTCATTTTGGGTTGGCGTTCCCGTTTTATTCTCACTTTACCTCCCCTATTCGGCGGTACCCTGACATGATAGCCCACCGGTTATTATTCAGCTATTTAAATGGTGGTAGTTCGGCCAGTGAAGAACCTATTGAGCGGTTATGCAAACACTCGGGTGTAATGGAAAGAAAGGCTGTAGAGGCTGAGCGTGAATCAACCAAATTGTATCAAGTGTTGTTCATGCAAGATCAGGTGGGTGAGGTTTTCGACGGGGTGATTAGTGGGGTGGCCGAGTGGGGAGTATTTGTGGAGCTTGTCGCGAATAAATGCGAGGGTTTGATCCGGCTACGTGATATAGATGGGGATTACTTCTATTACGACCAAAAATCTCTTTCCATTATCGGTCAACGGACGAAAAAGAGCTATGAACTTGGGGAGTCGGTTGCGGTGAAAATTATTGCCGCCGATATTGAGAACCGTCGAATCGACCTAAAGCTGGTCTAAATCAGATTGAGTTTTTCTTGGAGAAGGTCTTTATAAGACCCACCAACAGGCACAACTTTCTTTTCGTTTTCTAGTACGACGTTGGAGTGATCAATTTCTTTAATCTTATCCAGTCTGACGATAAACGACCTGTGGACACGTACAAAGTCTTTTTCAGGCATTTTACGCTCAATGTCCTTCATAGTACTATGAATCGTATAACGGCGCTCTAGGACGTTAATAACGACATAATCCTTTAATGCTTCGATATAGAAGATGTCCTCATAGCGGATCTTAACCAATCTATGATTCGCTTTCACGAACATCATATCAGAAGAGTCTTGTTTATCGACTAGGTTGTAGTAGAAATCCCTTTCCTTTTTAACCGCTAGCTCTTTTCTGTGTTTGTACAAGGCTATTTCGATTGCGGTTTGGATATCAATTTCTTTGAACGGCTTGATGATGTATCCGAACGGCTCAGTCTCCTTCGCTTTATTTACCGTATCCCTGTCTGTATATGCTGTGATAAAGATTACTGGAATATCGAGAGTCTTCCGTATTTCAGCCGCTGCTTCAATTCCGCTCAACTCTCCTTTTAGCATGATGTCCATCATGATCAAATCGGGGTTCAAATTAGGCGCTTGCTCAACTATGTCTTCGCCTCTGGAATAAACTCCAACCACTTCATATCCCAAGTTTTTCAAGCAAACCTGAATATCCTTCGCTACTATACTTTCATCTTCTACTACTACGATGTTCATCGCTGGTACTGTCTTAAGGGGGTAGAAATATAGAAATTATTCAGTGTACAAGCCTCAGCCTTTATTCTTTGATTTAGCTTTTTCAGCTAATTTAATTTTGATTCCGTCCACCTTAATCTCCACATCTGATTGGTATTCAATGGTTACCATCACTGTTCCGTCTATATTATATCTGCGCCATTCACCTTCCTTCACCCCTGAAATAAATTTTCCTTCTAGCATTTTCTTTCCGCTGTCGAAATACCAGATATGTTTTTCTTGTTCGAAATCATCAAAGTATTCTCCTTCAAACCTTTTTTCTCCGTTTGATAAATAAAAATGCTCCCATTTACCTTGTTTCATCCCCGCCTCATAAACACCCTGTTCAAGATGATCACCTATTTCGTATAACCAATCGCCTTCTTCTTTTCCATCGATGAATTCTCCTCGAGTAATAACTTTTCCAGTGTCTGAGTATTCAATTAACCATCCATTCTCCTTTCCGTTTCTGAACGTTTCCTCTCTGAGTATTTTACCTGATTCATAATACCACTTCCACTTTCCGTTTGGTTTTCCCTTGGCTGAATAAAGTCCTCTTTGCTCGGTCTCACCATTTTGAAAATAATAGACCCACTCCTGGAATCGATATCCATTTTGATAAACTCCTTTAGCTTTTAACTCCGCGGTTGGATAAAAGTATTCCTCCCACTCTCCTTGCCTAAGCCCTTTCACGTCCAAATCTCCTCGGGCGATCAAAACGTCATTTCTGTACACTTTAGCGCTATCTATATCGCCGCTGATGTTAAACCAAATATGAGTTCCATGAGCTAATCCTTTGCGATACGTTCCTCTAAATTTAAGTTGGCCCTCTGTATCTGGATAATATTGTTCTCTGACTTCTAAATCTGAAATTTCTTCAGCATCGGTGATAAGCTGACCGCCCTTGTATTTTGTAACCCCGAGGAGTAATCCTTTATTAGAATACTCCTTCCAATATCCATCCCGTTCTCCGTTTTTAAAGCGCCCCTCAGACTTGATTTTTCTATCATCATAAAACTCTTTCCAAAGTCCATTTTTCTCTTTCTCTGGTGACTTCCTATTGATATATTCTTGCCTCGTGAGTATCCCATTCTGATAAGTTCTAATGGTGATTATATCTCCTTTATCGTTAAACTCATAAGCCTTCCCATTCTCATGTCCAATATCAAATGGAGTCTCAGATCTAACCACACCATTGTTGAAATAGTTATACTCAATTCCTTGTCTTCTATCATCTACAAACGGAATTAATGAAACTAAAAAACCTTCGTTGTTGTACTTTCTCGTTTCACCATTTCGCTTTCCTTCTTTGTAAGTAATCAGCTGGGTGATTATCCCTTCTTCATTGTAAAATTTCCAAGTACTATCCAGCTCAAAATGCCGTCGGTTTCCTTCTGATTTTAAAACACCAGATTCGTAATAATTTTTCCAATATCCTTCGGGCTGACCATTTTCAAGGACCCCTTCGCTCGAAAGAGTACCATCCGAATAATAAAATTTATTGTGTCCATCTGAATCTGCTTTTTCCTGAGAACAAACCTCAAGAAATGAGAAACACAAAAAGGATATGAGTACATATTTATTCACTAATACATTATATACATTATCTTTTAAAAGAGTCTATTACTATTATATATGCTGTTAGTTCTGTGAAAAGATAATTCATCATTTTATTGCGATCTGAAGTTATGATTTGATGCTAACATAGAACGAACAGCGAAGGCATTAATTATCAAGCAACTTACTGTTTTGTTCACATAGGTTGATGAAGGGTGTTAACACATAAACCTTCGTAAAAAGTATGACGAGAAGAGGATATTCATGGTTGAGAAAATGAGGTTGAAAATTCATAAGTAAGGTTAGATTATTTCGATATAAAGTGTAACGGGAATTAATTATGGTTTTAGCAAGAAATATTTATCACAAGAAGTCAACCTTAATTAACAAGTAATCACCAACCAGCTTGAAGGTACATTTGTCCTATGAAAATTTCTATTGGTTGTGATCACGCTGCGGTTGAACATAAAGATTACTTAATTCAAATGTTAGAATCAGAAGGGCATCAAGTTAGTAATCATGGCACGGATGGCCCCGACAGCGTCGACTACCCGGATTTTGCCCATGCGGTCTGTGAAGATGTAGAACAAGACGCTGCTGATTTCGGCATCCTATTGTGTGGTTCAGCAAACGGAATGGCCATGAGCGCAAACAAACACCAAGGAATTCGCTGCGGCCTCTGCTGGTTGCCAGAAGTTGGGGAGTTGGTGAAGCAACACAACAACGCGAATGTTATAGCCTTGCCGGCACGGTTCATTAACAAAGAAATGGCACTAGAGATAACCTTTGCATACATGAATACGTCTTTTGAGGGCGGACGCCATGAAAGAAGAGTTAATAAGATTTCCTGCTAAGGACCGACACATTTCGGCCAGAACCATTCTCGACGCGAGTGATCGGATCAGGCCGGTGATTGAGAGGACGCGAATTATAACCAACACATTTCTAAACGAGCTTTGGGATTGTGAGGTTTATGTGAAATGCGAACAAGAGCAGCCTATCGGAGCATTTAAGCTTCGAGGAGCTTCAAACTTTACGCTCCAGCTTGAATCAGTAGAATCCAAGAGCGGAATAGTGACCCATAGTTCCGGAAATCACGCACAAGCCGTCGCTTATATGGCACATCAACTCAACATTCCCTCTCATGTGATTATGCCTAAAAATGCGAACAAAAGAAAGGTTGAGGCAGCCAAGAAGTGGGGTGCACAAATCACGTTTTGTGAACCGACAATTGAATCAAGAATAGAAACGGCGGATGCAGTTGTGAAGAAAACAGGAGGAGTCTTAATCCCACCGTTTGATCATGAATGGATCGTTGCGGGGCAAGCAACATGTGCTCTTGAAATTCTGGAAGACCAACCTGAGATGGAGATGATTTTTGCCCCTCTCGGTGGCGGCGGACTGTTGGCGGGATCTGCGCTAAGCGCAAAGTACTTTAGTCCGAACACAACCGTAATTGGCACGGAGCCTGAACAAGCCCAAGATGGGTTTCAGGGCCTATCCACAGGAAAGAAGGTTGAGTCTTTTGTTCCAAACACAATTGCTGATGGTTTACGGACCCCGGTTGGTCAAATTCCGTTTGATATTCTTAAGAACCTAGTTAGTGATGTGTGGCTTACCAGTGAAAAAGAAATAATTGATTGGATGTATCGAATTTGGACTGAGCTAAAACTGGTGATAGAGCCAACAAGCGCTGTTCCGTTCGCCGCGATTAACAGCCAGAAAGAAAAGGTAAAAGGGAAAAAAATAGCGATAATAATCACCGGAGGAAACGTAGACTTTACTCAACTTCCCGGGCCGAACGAGACTTAACACTTTTCGCAATAGCTTCAACCTCACGTAGGAGCGGAAGCTTGTCAAACTGAGGAGCATAGACGTAGCCATCCACCATGTATTGCATCTCATTGTTTGGGTTGTAAAAGCTGTAGGAATAAAACGGACCACCCATAAAATATCCCTCCATTCTCCAAAGGCCTCGAATTTCCTTAGCCGCCCCATCTTCGAATGAAGACTCGGTGACATACGGAAGAAGGAAGCGTTCGCTGACGGCCATATAGCTCTTTTGCGGCCCTTCGACATTTTCCTTTGTGACATCATTTCTCCACGCAAGCAAGCTACTGTCTGAGAATTGATTCGTGTCGGTATAGGGGCGCCAATAGACCATCAACCCTTGGCTCAGTTGATGTTGATAGCCGCCTAGTGGTTTTTCGCGATCGAGGCGGAGCCACAAGAATGATTCAGTTGCCTTTGCAACCTCAAAGCCATCCTGAATAATGATGTCAAGATCAATAGTATTAGCAATATTATTGTTGAATTCAGCCTTCCCAAAGGCTTTGTTTCGATCGATTAATCTGACGGTTTCTTCGTCATGAAACATTTGAAGAATTTGATCTAACCTCTCTTCAATGATAGCAGTTAAGTCTTGGACGCTCTTCGCGTTAATGGTAATATAAAGCTGTTGGCGAGAGTGAATCTCGCGACGTGCGCTCACCTTGTTTTCTAGCCCCTTATCAATCTGAACATTAAGAATATTTCGATGTGTTTTAAACAAGTCTTTGAACCCTGATTTTTTAACCTCAACGCAGTGAAAGATCCTCTCACTCTGCGGAAGACCATACATTTCCTTATTCATTTGTTTTCGAAAAACATCTGCTTCGCTGAGGTTCCAAAAAGCGTCAGGGGCAATGACAACAATTTCACCGAGGTTCCCGGTGTTTCGGGGGAGGAGGTTTTTTCGGCTTGCCTCACCGCACCCAAATAGTAGAATGGAAATTATAAGAAGAGCTAATGCATTTAGTCTCATGCCTTCCCAACAACAATCTTCACACCAGGTTTCATGTTGTTGAAGTTAAGATGGCTGTTCCACCTTTTCAAATCATTCACAGATAAACCCCTGGATTTTGCGATTTCCCAAAGCGTGTCTCCTGGGCGAACATTGTAGAAGACATCCTTCCCAGACGCAGAAGCGGTTTTTGCGGGGCGAGGTTTAGGAGGTTTTGAGGCCGACGTAGATGACGTATAGAGTGTGAGCGTCTGGCCCGGCCTAAGCATTGTGCCACGCAGTCCATTCCACTCTTGGATTTGGCGGACACTACACCCGTTTCTAGACGCAATCCTTCCCAGAAAATCTCCCGAACGAACCGTGTAGTACACAACCGCCTTGGGTTTGGCTTGAACATGTTTTTCAACAACAGAAAGAGCGCTGAGAATTGAGTCTTGATTTGCTATCCAAACCCCCAAATCTTTGCGGGGTAAATACAGCGCTTTATAATCACCGTATCCAGGCACAACGTTAAGTCTATAGCTTGGGTTTAGGGATGAAATAGCTTCTTCTGAAATTCCGAGGAGCGTTGAAACCTCTTTAAAGGTGAGTTTTTCAGAGATATGAACACTGTCAATATTGATGGCAGAATAGATGGCCGGCAATGGGCGAATGCCGTGTACACCAGCATGAGAGAAAAGATAGTTCACAGCAATGAACGCCGGGACGTAACCGCGCGTTTCTCTTGGTAAGTGTGGGTAGATGTCCCAATAATTCTTCTTTCCCCTTGATCTGCGGATCGCACGAGCTACTCGACCTTCTCCGCAGTTATAAGCCGCAAGTGCGAGATTCCAATCTCCGAACATGTTGTGCAAGTATGAAAGGTATTCGCACGCCGCTTCTGTAGACTTAACTGGGTCCCTTCGTTCATCGACATATGAATTAATCTTCAGCCCGAAAACTTTACCCGTTGCATACATAAATTGCCACATTCCTGTAGCACCTGCCCGACTTCGCGCCGTTGGGTCTAACGCGGACTCCACTACTGCGAGATACTTGAGTTCGAGAGGGAGGTTATGACGATCAAGAACTTCTTCAATCATCGGAAAATATTGTTCAGACCGGCCCAGACATCGGGCGCTCAACTCGCGTTTTTTACTCGCATATAAATGAATGAATGCCTCGACGCGAGCATTATAACTAAGGTCGAATGGTGTTTTCTTGTCCAAGGTTTCGAGCCGCTCTTCATAGACGCAAGACTCGAAGACGGGAACTGAATCGGAGGGCATTAACTCATCAAGCCCACTAATGTCATATGACATGGTGATGAGGTCTTCATAGTAGCAAGCGATGGTACTATCAATACTAGCCGCTAGGGGTTGATCCTTGAGTGATTGTAATGAGTCAATAGCTGTTTTGTTGCTGTCTGGTAAGACACCTGAGCCAAGAACAGAACTCGAAACGAGAACACTAATAATGAGAGTTAGAGCCTTTAGGCTACGCGGAATAGAATTCAATAAGTACACCATGATATAGAGCCGAAGGTGTAATAAAACAAGGTTGATTTTTCACCTTGCCTAATGCCATTATCAACAAATCCGGGTTGATGTTAGCGTAGACTCTTGGCGGCGGCGAAGAGATGCGCTTCTTTGAATGATGGCCCAAGCAATTGAATACCAAAAGGGCGCCCATCAGAAGTCTTACTTAGAGGGATTGAAATTGCTGGATTACCAGCTAAGTTGGCTTGGGCGGTGAAGATGTCTTCTAGGTATAATGCAATAGGATCATCTGCCTTCTCCCCTATTTCGAAGGCGGGGTGAGGCGTGGTTGGAGAGATGAGAAAATCTGCTGACTCGAGAATGTCATTGGTAGCTTTCTTTATGAGGGCACGGACCTTTTGTGCCTTGCTATAATAAGCGTCATAGTAGCCTGTGCTAAGCACAAATGTCCCGAGCATGATTCTTCTTTTTACTTCTTCGCCGAAACCCTCCGTCCTGCTGTTGAAATAGGTGCTTGGAATGTCAGCTGATCCGCTGCTTCTTACCCCATAATGAACACCGTCATATCGCCCTAAATTGGAGGAAGCTTCTGCTGTAGTTAAGACATAGTAGCACGGAACGAGGTGGTCTAGATAAGGAAAAGAGGTTGGTACAATTTTATGACCTGCCGACCGAAGCTCGTCCAACTTTTGGTTGAATGCATCTCGAACCTCAGGATGAAGTCCGGGGCTATCCATGACTTCTTTGTAATAAGCGAAAGTGTATGATTCAGAGGCTTCGACAGAAGCTTTAATTTGTTTGGATGATGTTGTTGAGTCCATCTCATCATTTCCACCCATGATGCCATAAATTAATTCACAATCGTCAATATTATTTGCAAACGGCCCAATCTGATCGAAGCTTGAAGCAAACGCAATGAGCCCGTGACGTGATACTCGGCCATATGTTGGCTTCATTCCTACAATGCCAGAAAAACTTGCTGGCTGCCGAATAGAACCACCCGTATCCGAACCGAGTGTGATCATGCACATGTCAGCAGCAACCGCAGTTGCTGACCCGCCAGAGGAACCCCCTGGAACCAAGGCTTGATTGTGGGCGTTTTTAACTGGGCCATAAGCTGAATTTTCATTCGAGCTCCCCATTGCGAATTCATCGCAATTTAGCCGCCCAATAATGATAGCATCCTCATCGATTAATCGCTGGACCGCGGTGGCGGTGAACAAGGACTCGAAGCCCTCAAGAATTTTAGACGACGCGCCGACCTTGTGGTCTTTATAACAGAGATTGTCTTTAAGTCCGATGATGGTTCCTGCGAGTTTTCCAACACCACTACCCGCCTTAATCTTTTGATCAAGGGCGTTTGCAGCGTTGGTTGCGCTGTCACGAAACACCTCCAGAAAAGCATTCAGGTCATCCGCCTCAGCCTTCACTAAGTAGGATTCACACAGCTCAAGCGCTGTAAAACGACCTTCTAAAAGGCCTTTTCTGCTATCCGAAAGGTTAGTAAACGAAGTAGTGTCCAAGACCCTATTCGTCTTTTTGAGAATCGCTAGTATCGTCTTCCTTTGTAGCGTCTTTGAATTCTTTCATTCCGCGACCTAAACCCCTCATTAACTCAGGGATTTTTCTTCCACCGAAAAGCAGTAAAAGAACAGCGACGATTAGCACAACTTGCCAAGGACCTAGACTCATGGTAATAAATTAGGAGACGAAAGTAAAAAGAAGAGTTGGGAACTTAGCGACCCTTGTATATCCAATATGATGGATCGGTCAAGACGGTCCCTTTCCAGAGCTGGAATTCGAACTCTGTTTTACCTTGGTCAGTGACCACAATACCGATTTCCTCTTTGGTCTTAACCTTATCTCCCGTGCTTACAAAGGTCTCCTTGAGATTGGTATAAATCGAGATGTATTCCCCATGTCTAATCATGACAACTTTCCCCGCTCCGGGCAGAATAATGATTTTGCTGACTTCGCCATCAAATACAGCGCGAGCCCGACTGCCGTCTGTTGTAGAGATTGTGACTCCGTTGTTCTTCACCTTAATTCCCTTTAGAAACGCGTGAGGCTGCTCACCGAATAGAGCAGTGATCTCTCCTTTGTCTATAGGCCACGGAAGCTTTCCTTTGTTTGCGGCGAAGCTTTTCCCCAATTCCCTGGCTTCCGGAGTAAGGTTAAATCCACCACCACCGCTCTCGTCACTTCTGGCAGCTAACTCCCTTTCAATCGCGCGCTTAATTGCTACACGGAGTTCTTCGCTTTTTCGCTGGGCAACATCTAGTTCGTTCTTAAACTTTGACTCTTGACTTGTCAGGAGTACTAGCTGTTTCTCTTTGTCTTGTTTCTCTCGATTAAGCGTGAGCTTTTCTTCGTTCTGCTCTCCTAGAACTTGATTCTTTTCGGTTCGCCTTACCTCTAAATCAAGGCGCTTCTTTTCAAGGCTTTTTTGGGTGTGGATGATGGCCTCGGCTTGCCGCTGGCGATACTCGCTCAATTGCTGAAGATATTTTAAGCGACGGTAGGCCTGAGAAAAATCGTCACTCGCGAAAATGTACATGATCTTATCAGCACCATTTCGAGTTTTGTAGGCCTGAACCACCATCTTGGAATATTCATCCTTGAGCCGCTCAATATCAACCTCCAGCGCATCAACCAAATCCTCGATATCCACTATTTTATGATCGATAAGGACGATTTCATCCTTCAATGACAGGATTAGCTCTTCTCGCTGCCCAATTTTCTTGTTGATCAACGTAATTTTTGTGCTCGAGCTTTTTGTGTCCTGCTCGATTTGCTGGAGGAGTTTCTCTTTATATCGGATGTCCTCACGAAGCTTTTGTTGCCTCCCCTTTAACTCAGAGCTCGATTGAGCTAAGGTTAGCGCGGGAATGGCAAATAGAATAAGTAAACTAAGGAGTAAGCGGCTCATATTTATCCGGAATGGTAAAGGAAAGGCTTACTTTCTTGTTCGTTGTAAGCTTCATTACGGATGTTTTCACGGTCGCTTGTTCATCAGGTGTGTCGAGGGTGTATTCTGTAACATTAGGGTAACCTGAATTGCAGGCATTTTCGAATTCTGAATATCGGGCAGTAAGTGTTCGGCCTTTTACTGGGTCATAAAGAGAGGTTTTGGCCAGACGAAAGGACTCGGGCTCTACCCATAAGCTAACGATGAGGTCAATTCCCTTCGTCGCCTCTTCCTTTTTCATCGCCCGCTTCAATTGCCTCTTTTTTAAATAGCTAAGCAAGTATTTTCCCTCATTCTTAGAGCCGCGCAGCTTGTCGCCTTCCGAAGCGACAAGGGGTAGTGAATTTGCTAATATGAGTGATTGCAAGATGTCGAAGTTGGCTTCAATCATAAAGCGACCTGTGATATAGGAGTAGTCACCGATGTAGTATTGATTGTTTTTGCGATCCATATACCTCACACTGTCCGGCGTGAATAAGAAACGCGCTATTTCAACAGCGTAATATGTCGCAGAAACCCAGACCGCACTGTCGCGACGAACGCGAGCGTACATTTTGAAGCTGTCTTCAATCTTTTTACTTTTAATCTCCACCTCCCACTTTACACTTACCCAATCGCATTTCAATTCATTAGCCCTTATCGACTGGACAATGTCTTCGGTTTTCCGATTGGGAATATGGTTCGTTCCAGACACATCCTTTGTGCGACTGCATGAACTGAAAAGCATGACCACTGCGAGAATAGTTAGCAGTCTAATCACCCAAACCTCCCGATTCTATTTTCAACTTAATCGATGTTGATTCTGGATCGATCTCCAAGGCCTTGTTCCAATGCTCAAGCGCTTTTTCTGGGAGCTCATTTTTGAACATCGCGTCACCAAGGTGATCACACACCTCTGAGGAAGAACGCCCGCCATTATCAAAGGCTTCTTGTAGATAATCTAAGGCGCCAGCATAATCTTCCATTCGATAAAGGATCCAACCATAAGTATCTAGATACGAAGCGTTGGTCGGCTGCATTTGAACCGTCTTGTATGACATCTCCTTTGCCGATTCTAGTTTCTCACCTCTGAGCGCTAGAAAGTAGCTGTAGTTATTGAGCACATAGATATTCTCGGGGTCAAAAACCAACGATGCGCTGTATGCGCTGTCGGATGATTGATCTCTTCCTAGTTCGTGATAAGCGTCTCCCAGACTGGCGAGCATTTGTGCCGCAAGTGGAGGGTTTCCGAATACCATTTGTGACCCTGCACGCAATGACTTTACGGCTTTTTGGTGATCGCCCAAGGAGTTGTTTGCAATACCATTAAAAAGATAGGCTGCGGGCTGAGCAGGAAACAACTCAATGACTTTTGTGCTGTGTTTTGCAAGTGAGTCGTTTTCCCCAAGTTCACTATCAATGAACATAATCTGACTCCAAATGGGAAAGCGAGACGGGTCGATTTGGATTGCAGACAAATACTTCTCTCGCGCCTTGACATTGCGTTTATCAAGGACCAGAAAGTCACCATAAACGGAGTAGCTTTTAGCGTCTTCAGGATGAACAGACTCTAAGACACCACAGAGCTCAATGGCCTTTGCGCGGGTATCTAAATCGGTCTCCGCCTTTGCATACAAATTGAGCAGCACCCCTATTTTGGTGTCTATGTCCAATGAGGGATTTGCATAGGCCTTCTTCAAATATGTATACGAAGAATCCATCTGCTGATTGCGATCATGGAATTCTGCGAGCGAAAGCTGAATGTATGGGTTCGAAGGATCAACTTTTGCTGCGCGCTTATAAACCTCAAGCGCCTTTGCTGTATGACCCATTGCCTTATAGTGGTCCGCTAGAAAACCAAAATGACGACTGTCCGTTGGATAGGCATCGATTAACCGTTCAATTTCTTCGGCCGCTTTATCTGGCTTACCCTCGCCGATAAAAAAGCGATACTTCATAATTGAAACATCTGGCCTCAAGCCAGCTACTTGCTCAAAGTTCCGGAATGCCTCAAGCCCCTTTTTAATTTTACCGGCGTACATCAAAGTATTCGCATGGCCTAGTAAGTGCTCAGGATTATTTGGGTTGCGTTTTACTAGCAGCTCGTACCCCTTAATGGATTCTTTGTACCGCTCCTGTTTTGCGAGAATCTCCAACCAGCTTATCAGATACCAATCGTTGGTGCCATCGATTTCATGGGCCGTTTTGAAACTTTCTTCGGCTTCTTCAACGCGATTTAAATCTTCAAATACCTTTCCCTCCACATAGTGAAAAGCCGCATTTTTATTATCAATCGTAAGACAGACATTGATCTTCGATAGAGCCTCATCGTATAATCCCAATTGCCGGTCTTTTTCTGCATCGATGAAATTTTTCATCAACCGTTTCTGAACTTGTTCCGCGGTCACTATGTCCTGCCCAACTAGACCAAATGGCCCTAGGCAGATGAGGGCGAGAAAGAACAGAGGATATGAAAGAATTAGCCTCAAGAATTCTCCACGGAAAAATCACCCAAACTCAAATCGCGGGCAGACGCATTAATTGAAGCCTTAACCCCAACCATGGAGTTTGTAAGAACAGAATTGCGGATCGAGCATTCTTCTCGAATGATGCTGTTGGAGATTCTAGAATCTTCAATAACCGAGTTGTGGCCAACGCTAACATGAGGACCAATTACGGAATTGGATATGGTAGCACCATCGGCGATAAGTACAGGTGGAATAATCGATGAGTTTTCGATGGTAGCTTCGCTTGATATCAAACCACCTTCGTCTTCAAAATCTAAAAGGACTCGATTGGTTTCGACGGTGGCATTCTTGTTACCACAGTCCATCCAATGCTCCACTTTTCCAGGCTTGAAACCAACCCCTTGTTGCCTCATAGATTCGAGAGCGTCGGTCAATTGAAATTCTCCACCCTTGACGACATTGTTATCCATGAGCAGTTTTAGCTCTTTTCCTAAATGACCCCCATTTCCGAAGAAATAGATGCCGATGATAGCAAGATCGCTTACAAATTCTTTAGGCTTTTCCACGAAGCCTGATATCGTGTTGTTATCATCAACTGTTACCACTCCGAATTGGCTTGGGTCTTCTATTTGCTTCACCCAAATCACCCCTTCGTCATTTGTCGAGACCTTAAAATCGGCTCTAAATAGGGTATCAGCAAAAGCGACAATTACTGGCCCATCCAATAGTGGCTCAGCGCAGTAGATTGCATGACCTGTTCCAAGAGCTTCTTCTTGATAATAGATTTGACCTTCAGCGCCAATTTGTGCTGCAATGTTGATCAACTGGTCTTCCACTTCTTTCCCAAAATCACCAACTACAAAACCAATTTTTGAAATGGGCTCATCGCACATCGCTGCAATGTCTTCGACTAAACGCTGAACGATAGGTTTTCCCGCCACTGGAATAAGTGGCTTAGGAGTGTAGAGTGTATGTGGCCTGAGACGAGTCCCTCGGCCGGCCATCGGAATGATTAAATTCATTGGACACAGCTATTTGGCGCAAAAATGCGAAAACACAAGGTGAGATTGGACGCTTGAGGTGCGAATAAGCCTTAATTAGTTCCAGTAGAGCCAAAACCACCCGCTCCTCGTTCAGTTGTTCCAAGCTCTGCAACACTGACCAAGTCCACCTGCTCGTATCGAGCAATGACCATCTGCGCAATTCGCTCGCCGTCTTCTACAATGAATGGTTCTTTCGAGTGGTTGATCAATATGACCCCAACATCCCCACGATAATCCGCATCGATGGTCCCGGGACTATTAAGCACTGTGATTCCTTTCTTGTAAGCGAGGCCGGAGCGGGGCCTCACTTGGGCTTCAAAGCCTTTTGGTAGAGCCAAGTGAATTCCAGTAGGAACAAGCACGTGCGATCCAGAATCAAGCCTCAGGTTACCATCAGGAAGATACGCCCGCAAATCCATTCCCGCACTTAAGTCGGTTGCATATTCTGGGACTGGGTGATGACTTTTATTGACTATTTGTACTTGGGTGTTCATGCTTGTTGCGGTTGTAGAATTCAAAATATAAAATCCGGGCAATGAAAACTAAGACTAATAGGCTTTTGAAGAAGTAGTTCAATGCGCTTTCTACGCTGAGAAAGTAGTAGTCCAGCAAAAAAAGACCGAGGCCAAGCACAAGGTAGCCCGCCATTTTAGGAAGATTGTACGGGATGGGATAAAAGCGCTGGCCGAACAGATAGCCCAGTACTGCCATGGAAAAATAGCAAACAAGGGTAGCCCATGCGGAACCCCGGAATCCTAAAACAGGAATAAGAACTAGGTTCAATCCTATCGTAATCAAAGCGCCAAAAATGGCAATGTAAGAGCCATAAATTGTCTTATCTGTCACTTTGTACCAGACGCTTAAATTGTAATATACCCCGAGAAATACGTTCGCAAGGAGAAGGATTGGAACAACATCAAGACCGATCCAATAAGCCTCATTGGGGATGAAAAACTTGAAGACGTCAATGAACAACGTGACCCCAACAAAAACAAGCATCACAAAAGCGAAAAATAGGTGGAGCATACGAGCGTAAGTCTTCGGTGCGTTGGAGTCGCCGCTTTGATCGAAAAAGAACGGTTCCGCCGCGTATCTGTATGCTTGAATGCAGAGCGTAATGATGATGGAGAGCTTATAACACGCCCCGTATATTCCAAGCTGAGCCATTGTTGCAACCTCTCCAAGTTCCGCGAAAAGCATCCATTTAAGCATCGCCCGATCCAAGGTTTCATTAATTATGCCCGCCAGGCCTGCAATCAGAAGAGGGAAGGCATAACGGAACATTTTCTTCCATTGATCTGAATCAAAGGTGAACCGCGCTCTGAGCATGTCGGGAAGAACAAGGGCAAATCGACCGACACTGGCTATGAGGTTAATAATGAAAACATACCCAACGCCAATTTCCGGATTGTAGAATGTCTCAATGAACCAATTTGATGCCCCGGCTTTATAGGCTGGAATACAGTAAAGGAAGAGCAACAGGTTGAGGCCAATGTTGAGGCCGATGAAGGCGTAGTTGACCATCACAAACCTCCCCGCTTTGTTTTCAGCCCTCATCTTGGCGAGAGGAATAGCAACCAGAGCGTCCAGGCCAACGATGATTCCAAACCAGCTGATGTATTCGCTGTGATTCGGATAACCCAACGTTTCAGCGATAGGCTGAGCGAATACAGACACAAGTGTTATAAACGTAAATGAGCTTATCACCAAAGACCAGAGTGTGGTCGAATAAGTTTTGGATGGGTCGGAATCAGGCTTTGAGAAATATCTAAAAAACGCCGTCTCCATTCCATATGTCAAGAACACGACAAGGAAGGCGACATAGGCGTACATTTCGGTTATGATACCGTACTGCTCTGGAGCAAACCCGAGTTGTGAGCTTGTGTATAGCGGCGTAAGGAGGTAGTTTAGAAAACGCCCGATGATGCTACTTAATCCGTAGACAGCGGTTTGACCAGCGAGTTTTTTGAGAGGAGAAGCCATGCGGTTCAACAAAGAAACGAGCTAGCGAAGATTGATTTTGATGGGGATGTTAAAGATTTCAACTACGAAGCGCTAAGTTTAACTCCCGACAAAAGATAGTTCTATGGCTCGCAATGTTGGACCAACTTCCCTTTTCTGATGGACCGATCTAACTGGTATTTGTCGGTCCCGAATAGTTCGAACAATTCGACGCCCCGTTTAGGAGTGGAAAGCACCTCAACGTGTGTTTTAGTAGATTGTGCTCGATAACCCGAGAGACATGTAGTGTCATTCACAACATTGACAAAGCAGACGTCTTCTGGGTCCAGGTACTTCGCGATTTCAAACTCAAAGTACTCTCCCTTTTGAATAGTACAAAGCTCTAATTCATTAACAACCACCTTTACTCGAACCCTCTTTTTTAAGAATGGCGAACAAGCGACTATGACACTTCTTTTTGAGCTTTTGACTACCCATTCGTTTGGTAACATAAGCTCACCAGTTGGCTCGTACAAAAGAAATTCGACTGAATGATTATTAAGCTCTTTTGCTATTAATGAAGCAGAGACACCAATCATTGCCCCCGCTAAACCTAACGCTAACCCACCTCCCGTGATTATGGGAACGAACGCGCCAGATTGCAAATGCTTCGACGCCACCAATCCCACAATGGTATCTTGGCCCGCTTCAATCGGATAAAAGAATTTTCCTGCCCTGAAATAGCTTTTCCCTTCATAGGTCATTCCCCATGTCATCCATAGCGAGGACTCCGAATTGTCAATTTTAATGAACCGCCCATCTTGGCCTTCATACTTTGGCAATAAGCTTTCATGATCCACCTCACCATCCTGATGATTTTCGCGGAACGATTCATAGGAATAATAGATCCCATCAAGCCGTGACTCACGATCCACGCTCTTAATTCTTATTCCAGTGTTACTAGTCTGCTGAGATCCGGAATAGGTTCCGGGTCTTAAGCTAAGTTTTATACTGAATGACTTGAGACAACGACTTAAGGCAATTGCGATGAAATTCAATATAATTTTCAGTAAGGGGGTCGTACTGTATGAAATTGACGTTGAGGTCGATCGAAGCATATTGCTGAACCCCTAGAATAAACTCCTCAACCTCAAAAAGGTTCACCTGAAGCAAGAAATCTGGGGCGTTTTCACTCCAATCGGCGTTTACCACAAAGCTGTCGAGCGAATGTTCAATACCTCCATATAGTCTTATTGGCACTCGCTGGTCTCGGTAACCATTCTCAATAGACCCAAGATCGAGCCTATGAGTTGAGTCAATCACCCCGCTAATGCGAAATGGGAGTTCTTCGACTAATAAATTGGTTCTACTGAGATCTAAGTAATGAGCCTCTCCTGCCCTCAAAAGGCTTGGCACTGAGATGACTAATAGAATTAACCAAGTACGCACTGCGGTTAGCTACCTTTAAAATTAGCCTTCCTTTTTTCCATAAATGCCATCGTTCCTTCTTTGAAATCCTTAGTTCCAAAGGCTTCACCGAAAAGGTGGATCTCCTCCTCAAAACCATCTCGCCCCTCTTCAAACCCCGTGTTCACGGCCTGGATAGCGTAGGCAATTGCAGTAGGTGAATTGCGGATAATTTTAGAAGCGATTGATTGACACTTTTCAATCAGCTCTTCTTGGGGAACTACGTGATTAACAAGGCCCCAGCTAGCAGCTTGCTCTGCGTTGATCATTTGTGCGGAAGTGATCATTTCAAGCGCTCGACCTTTGCCAACGAGCTGTGGGAGTCTTTGGGTTCCACCGTAGCCAGGAATGACTCCGAGACTTACTTCCGGAAGACCGAGTCGAGCATTGTCTGAAGCAACGCGAATATGACATCCCATTGCCAACTCAAGCCCTCCACCGAGCGCAAAGCCATTTACCGCTGCAATGACTGGAGTGTTGAGGTCTTCTACTTTATTGAAAAGCTTCTCATTCCCTTGAGCGCTTAAAGCCCTCCCTTGTGGGACTGAAAATTCCGAGAACTCACTAATATCAGCACCAGCCACGAATGCCTTTTCACCAGCCCCCGTTAAGATGATGCAACGAACACTATTGTTGTCTTCCAATTCTTGGAAGCAGTGACTCAACTGGTCAATTACCTCAATGTTTAACGCGTTGAGTTTGTCTGGGCGATTGATTGTGACAACGGCGACGTGATTGTCTATTTCGCAGAGTAAGTGTGAGTAATCCATGAGTGAAATGATGTTGACACGAAGGTATACCGCTGGCTTAAGCTGTGGGGAACGAAACATAAAACTTTGTCGGCCCACCCTCATCGCTCTCGAACCAGATTTCGCCATTTGCCTGCTCCACGATTTGCTTGCTTATCGAAAGACCCAGCCCTGTTCCGCTGCTTTTTGTGGTGGAGTTAGGTCTGAAAATTTTCTCTTTTGCTTCCGCGGGAATTCCCTCTCCGTTATCACTGATGCATATTCCCACCTTGTTTGACCCAGAAGTAACGGAGACCTCAACTTTTGGGTTTGTCTGTTGAGAGACAGCGTGCTTAGCGTTCTTGACGAGGTTGTTCAGCAGGCGATGGAGTTGATCCTCATCAATGAGTATTTCTGCATCTGGACTTTGAATCTCAACGCCCAATTCAAACGGAGCGTCTCGAAAGAGCAGTGCCATATCTTTCACTACCGAGGACACATTAACACGAGAGGCTTTCGCTCTTGGCATTTTAGCAAAGTCTGAAAACTCCGTGGCTATATTGCTCAATGCGTCAATCTGCTGAATTATCATTTTAAGCGTGTCTTGCAGTTTGGATTGCCATTCCGGGTCATCATGTGCGGCTGTGGCTTGTAAATGTTGGACGCTCAATTTAATTGGCGTGAGCGGGTTTTTTATTTCATGAGCAACTTGCCGTGCCATTTCTCTCCATGCTGACTCTCTTTCTGTCTTTGCAAGTTGAACGCGACTTTCTTCGAGCTTTTCAAGCATGATATTATATGTCGCAACAAGGGTTCCAATTTCGTCATCGGAACTCCATTGAATCGGCTCATTCTTTTTGTTCAGATCGAGGTTTCCAAGACGTTCGCTGAGAATTGAGATGTTTTTAGTGATGGAGTTGGAGAGAACAATGGTTAGTCCTATAGCGCCTAATGCAATGAAGATGTATACTAGTCCGATTGAGCCCAAAAACTCTTCTAGGTCTTGTTGACTGATCTCAGGGTCCTGAACGTATGGAATATTAAGGATGGCGATTTGCTCTCCTTGTCCATTATACAGATTTGTGTAGTCGCTCAAATACTCTTGCCCATCAGTACGTGTCGGGATAATAACACGGTCCTTTTCTTGAAGCTCAGCTAATGATTGAGCTGGAATTTGTTGCTGAGCAACAACCGGCTGGGTGACCGAATCAGGCTGAGCCGTTAAGAGGAGTTGCCCAGCTGTGTTGAAGAAATTGATTTGGAGATTATGAACTGAGGCTAGGCGAACGAGCACTTCTTCGAACTCACGAAGAACGATGTCCATGTCTTCTTGAAGCTTTACCTCCTTTGAGAAATAGCGCATTTCAGTCTTGATGGAACGTTCCTTCCGTTGAAGTCGTTGCTGGTGGTAGTCAGAATTCTGTTCTTGAAAAAACCACACTGTAACGACGCCAATCACAATGATGGAAAGAACCACGAGAGAAAGCATGGCTAATGTGATACGAGTTCGCAAATTCATCAGCCTAAAGGTAAAGCGTTCGATGCGACAAAAAAAAGCCTCTCACAAAGAGAGGCTGTCAAGTAATATGTCGGTTTGATTAAGCGTTCAGCGCCTCTGCGCCACCGACGATCTCAAGAATCTCGGTTGTAATAGCGGCCTGTCTTGCTTTGTTGTAAGTCAGTTTCAAGTCATTAAGCATATCCGACGCGTTGTCGGTCGCCTTGTGCATTGCAGTCATCCTTGCCCCATGTTCTGATGCGAAACTATCAAGAAGCGCTTTGTAGAATTGAGTCTTGAGGGATTTAGGAATGATGTCGTTGACCAACTCACCTTTCTCAGGCTCAAAAATGTAGTCAGTGTCGAGCGATTCGCCTTCGTCGTTCGTAGCAGGAACAATTGGTAAAAACCGCTCTTCCATGATAACTTGAGTAGCAGCATTCTTGAACGAGTTATAGACTAGAACGACCTGATCAAATTGCTTCTCTCTAAAGGCGTGCATAATCTTAGCGGCAGCCACGGAAGCATTCTCGAAGTTCAGATCGTCGAAAATTTCATTCGTCTGCCTTGGGAGCAATGTGCCCTTGATAAAATGCTCCGTTCCCTTAAAAGCCTCTTCAGCCTTTTTTCCAAATGTGAGAACGGTTAAGTTTTGATCTTTTTTAGAATCCTTGATCATGGACTTCACACGCTTGATGACTTGTGAGTTGAATGCCCCACATAATCCTCGGTTAGAAGATATGGCAACAACCAAAACATTCTTCACCTCCCCATCACGACCGTACTCGTTTTCCGATGTATCTAAGCCAGTGCTCAGACCTGAAAGAATTTCTTGCAACTTGAGTGCATAAGGACGCATTTGCGTGACAGCATCCTGGGCCTTTCTCAGTTTGGCAGCTGAGACCATCTTCATTGCGGAAGTGATCTGCATCGTGCTGTTAACCGATGTAATCCGAATTCGTACCTCTTTTAAATTGGCCATATATTCAGCCTTTAGTTGTATTTAGCAGTAAGATCTGCCGCAACAGTTTCAAGTGTATTGGTCACCTCATCCGTCAATTTTCCTGACTTCAAAGTATCAAGAACGTCTCTGTGTTTTCTCTCGAGAGTATCAACATATTCAGCCTCAAACTCCTTGACTTTGTTTACAGGTACGCTTCTGAGAAGGTTTTTAGTTCCACAGTAAATAATGGCGATTTGATGCTCAACAGTCATTGGAGAGTTTTCACCTTGCTTAAGAATTTCCACGTTTCGAGCTCCTTTGTCAAGAATAGACTTGGTCGCAGCGTCGAGATCCGAACCAAACTTGGCGAAGGCTTCAAGCTCACGATATTGTGCCTGGTCAAGCTTAAGCGTACCCGCAATCTTTTTCATTGACTTAATCTGAGCGTTACCACCAACCCTTGATACTGAAATACCAACGTTAATTGCCGGTCTCACACCAGAGAGGAACAAGTTTGACTCAAGGAAAATCTGACCATCCGTAATCGAGATTACGTTGGTTGGAATGTATGCGGATACATCACCGGCTTGTGTCTCAATGATTGGAAGTGCAGTTAGTGAACCACCACCTTTAACCTTGCTTTTCAGTGACTCGGGAAGGTCATTCATTTGGGCTGCAATCGTATCATCGTTAATCACCTTGGCTGCACGCTCAAGAAGACGTGAGTGAAGGTAGAACACATCGCCAGGATATGCTTCACGCCCTGGAGGACGTCGAAGAAGTAATGACACCTCGCGGTAAGCGACGGCTTGCTTCGATAAATCATCATAAACGATCAATGCGGGTCTTCCGGTATCACGGAAGTACTCACCAATTGCAGCACCCGCCATCGGAGAGTAGAACTGCATCGGAGCAGGGTCAGATGCGTTGGCAGCTACCACGGTAGTGTAGGCCATTGCGCCTGCATCCTCAAGTCTTTTTACGATACCAGCAACAGTGGATCCTTTTTGCCCAGAGGCAACATAAATGCAGTATACTGGTTCGCCCCTGTCATAGAATTCTTTCTGGTTCATGATCGTATCGATCGCAACGGTAGTCTTACCTGTTTGACGATCACCAATGATCAATTCTCTTTGTCCACGACCAACGGGAATCATCGCGTCAATCGCTTTAATACCCGTTTGAAGCGGCTCATTTACTGGTTGACGAAAAATAACACCAGGAGCTTTGCGCTCAATTGGCATTTCATGAAGTTCACCTTCGATCGGACCTTTACCGTCGATAGGTTGACCGACACCATTTACAACACGACCAACGATTCCCTCGCCGACGTTAATTGAGGCAATTCTTGTAGTTCTCTTGGCTGTAGTCCCTTCCTTGATATTCGTAGAGTGACCAAGCAATACAGCCCCGACGTTATCTTCTTCGAGGTTAAGTGCGATTGCCTGAAGCCCGTCTTCAAATTCAATCAATTCTCCGGCCTGAACATTAGACAAACCATAAATCCTTGCGATACCGTCACCGACTTCGAGGACGGTTCCCACTTCTTCCAGTTCTGCTTCTGTTTTCGCTCCTGAGAGTTGCTCTCTCAAGATGGCTGATACTTCTGCTGGTTTAATTTCTGGCATTTCTTCTTTGATTATTGCTTTCGCACTATTTTGATAAATCGATCTTCAGATCATTCAATTTTCGTTGGACGCTCGCATCGATGCGCTGATCGCCAACAGTTATTTTAAGACCACCAAGAATGGATGGCTCAACGCTTTCTGTAATTTCAACTTCGTTCCCAAGTCCAGCGAGGGATTTTTTGAGGGATTCTCTTTGCTCTTGTGTGAGCGCTACCGCACTCGTAATAGCCGCTTGGACTATTCCCTTGTGTTCCTTGTATAATGCGAGAAATGAGGTCGAAATTCCTAGTAACATTCCCTCTCTTCCCTTGTCGGTGATCAGCCGAATAAAGCTCATGCTCAATTCGGAGATGGCCGTGGCGAAAACCCCCTCCATGACCGCGCGCTTTTTATCAGCCTTGATGATCGGCGATTGAAGCATTAGTTCCAAATCGCGATTCTCAGCACAGGCCTGACTAACAACGACCATGTCATTCATGACAGCGTCTAGCTGGTTTTGTTCCAACGAGAGGTCTAAAAGAGCTTGCGCGTATCGGCCTGCGGCTTTTCCTGCCCTCATTAGTTGAAGCTAATTTCGTTTAACGCCTTAGTAACCGACGCGGTTTGCTTTTCGGAGTCACTCAGCTTTTCAGCCAAGACTTTTTCCGCGATATCGAAACTGATCTCAGCTACTTTATCTTTCAATTCTCCAATAGCTTTTGCTTTCTCTCCTCTAATTTCATCTTTGGCCGAAGCAATGATTTTGTCTGCCTCAACTTTTGCCTGCGTTTTGGCTTCGGAGATCAGTTGATCTTTGGTTCCTTTTGCCTCACGAAGCATGGCGTCGCGCTCTTCTCTAGCCTCTCTTAATAGCTCATCATTACTTTCCTTGAGCTTGCGCATTTCTTCTTTGGCCTTCGCCGCGGAGTCAAGCGCATCAGATATAGTGAGTTCTCTTTCTTTGATGGACCTAAGTATTGGCCCCCAAGCAAATTTTCCGAGTAGGAAAAGAACAGAAAGGAAACTTATCGTTGTCCAGAATACTAATCCGAAACCGGGCGTTACTAATTCCATTTGATTGTCTTGTTTATCAGAAGTAAAAAGAAGCACTCTCCTGCCAACCGCAAGAGAGTGATTCAAAATTGTTTATACGAACAGAATAAGGAGACACAATACGATTGCAAAGAATACCGCACCTTCAACAAGGGCAGCAGCAACAATCATATTAGCTCGGATGACACCAGTAGATTCAGGCTGACGAGCCATAGCTTCAAGAGCTGACCCACCGATTCTACCAATACCAACACCTGCTCCTAAAGCTGCAATTCCAGCACCGATTCCAGCACCCATAGCTGCATTAGCTTCTGCCGCAAGTAAAACACTTAATAACTCCATGATATATTGATTTGAATTAAGATTCTAATTAATGATGATCTTCAATTGCTTGACCGAAATACAAGGCACTAAGCAGCGTGAAAACATAGGCTTGTAGAAATGCAACGAGCAGTTCTAGGCAAGTCATGAATATGCTGAATAGCACCGTTCCAACTGAAACACCATAGGCCGTTCCCGGTCCAGATAAATCGTTGAAAATGAAGATCAGACAAGTAAAGGACAAAATAATGATGTGACCCGCCGTAATGTTCGCAAAGAGACGAAGGCATAGTACAATTGGCTTATTGAACATTCCAAAAATTTCAATTGGAACTATGATGGGCAATAGCCACACAGGAACTCCGGGAGGTGCAACCATGTGTTTCCAGTAACCCTTATTTGCGATAACACTCGTAATAAGAAAGGTGAATACCGCGAGCACGGCTGTCACCGCGATGTTCCCAGTGACGTTCAGCCCACCTAAGAAAGGAACAAGGCCGAGAAGGTTACCGATCCAAATAAAGAAGAACACGGTCAGCAAGAAAGGCATGTACCGATTGTGATTGTTGCCAATTGATGGCTTTGCAATTTCGTCTCTTACGAAGAGAATAAGAGGCTCAACGAAGCTTTGAAACCCACGAGGAGCGCCATTGTTGTTTGATTTATAGGCCTTGGCCACACTCAAGAACATCCACAGCATCAACCCTAGAGAAAGAAGAAGCCCAACCACGTTCTTGGTGATCGACATGTCTAGAAATGAATGCTCATTGATTCCCCAACCAACATGCGCTAACTCTTCTCCATCATCACCGATGATCATTGGGTGACCGTGATGATAGGCATAAACATTACCGGTTGCATTACTGGTATAGTGCTGTGTAGGCTCGTGATCTTCGTTAAGGAATACGGAGTAATTGAAAACATCCATTCCGTTCTCCGTGAAAAGGATCATTGGAAGAGGAATACTAAGACCGTCGACAATATGAATTTCGTGTGCGTCCAGCACGTGATGAATAATCAGTTCACCAGCATTGAACTTACCCTCCGTGCTGGAAGTGTCAACCGCTTCTGAGGCTGAAACGGAAAGGCTTAAAAATAAAATAGTTACAAGTGAAAGTATGCTCGCTTGTAACTGGCTTTTTGTACGCTCTAATCTACCCATCTGATCAACTAAAAATGACCGCTCTGAATTTGTGGCCGCAAAGGTAGAATAATGTTATTCACAAAAAAACCCTTTACCTAGTTTTTTAGATGTCGCAGCAGCTGGAAGATTTCGAACGCTGTGAATAAGAAATAAACAACGAGATAGCTAATTGCAAACGGCAGAATGTACCCACTGTTGATAAATGCGTAAGCCGCTAGAATAAAGAGACTTAACATTAACTTTCCGCCGCTATATCCCATATAGAGGTTGACGAACCTCTTCGGGTCTTTTTGCTTACGTAAAAGATGGTCGAATAATGCCGTTACGCCAACCACCACCACATACACGAGAAGCAAGCTCTTGGCGAACCGAATTTCAAGCAAATGAAAAATGAAATAGTGAGCAGCAAGCGCAAGCGCAGCGACCCCCAATAGAACCATTAGTGATCGATTCATTTAAGCAGGTCTTTAATCATTGAATAGATGGCTAACGAGACGCCAAGCAATATGAAGATGAGCGTGAATACAGGAAATTCGATTTTGACTTGCTCGTCAAGTTTGTAGCCGCCAAATGTGAAGGCAAGAATGATCAGTATCATCTTACCAGCCATAGATGTGTATTTATAAAAGGAATCAGGCTGTCTTTTCTGCGACACTCTGTTCTTCTTCTCGTGAGATGTCTTTAACAACTCCACCCATGCTGCAGGTTCCACTGAACATCGCTCCTGGCTCAATTGCTAATTTCCCGGTTGTAATCTCACCTTGTAGCTTCGAGGAAGCTTGAAGTGTGAGTAATTCCTTGACCACAACTTTAGCCTTCACCTCTCCGCTTATATTAGCCGAGTTGCATTTGATAGAGCCCTCAATGCGGCCTGAAGGGCCAACAACGAGTTTTCCAGAAGACTCAATTGATCCGATTAATGTTCCATCTACACGAAGAACACCTTCCGTAATGATATCTCCTTGAAACTTAGTGCCTTTGGCAATTTGGTTGTGTGCGCCAAATTCTCCATCACCATTCTGAGATCTTGTACTTCTATTCATCGTAGGTAGGTTTGGGTGCAAAAGTAGGGAATGCAGGAAATCGGCGCCCTACTCGACCTTTAGGTAATTCTCATTGAAGAATTGCAGGTAAGCGTCAGCATTCTGATTCTTGTAGAAATGAGCGTAATTGTCGTAGGATATCACAAAGACCGGGTATTCCAACTCAATAAGTGGTTTGGTCTCTGGGGAGGCCGCCGTGAACGTTTCATAATAGTCCAGCGCCTTATTTGCATACCCAATATTGGATACGATTATCATGGCGCGGCTTTCCTTGAGAGGAATCATTGAGGTTTTAAAGCCTTTGGTGCTAAAGTATTTGCGGTTAAAGTCGCTGACGAGGGACTGAGTCGTGTTTACATCGGAGCTGTCGGGAACGATCATAACGAAATTGTGAGACGCTCCAAGGTCGTAGGAATATGTGCCCAAAAGTTCATTGATTTCTTCTTGGTTTATTTCCTCTTCAGCTTCTTCCAAACTCGTCTCCAGCGACCTTCCGTTTTCGAAGTATTGGATGATTTCGTCCGCCTCTTGTCCAACCTCACTGTTGCCGTAAGAAGACCTCACATTCTTCAGCTCGATGACCATTCGCTCTTGGCTGTCGATGAATCCAAGACATAGGGCTTCTAAGAACTTAAACTGTGGGGTGAATTCGCTGTTCGGAAAACGTTTTAAACTGCTTTGTATAACGTCATATGACTGCCTATAATTTCTATCTTCAAACGCCATGTAAGCCTGAGCGTAAAGCTGCTTTACCGCTGCTTCTTCTTCGACGCTCTCAAGGGCGTAGTTGGGGTTTAGAATGACTTTTGCGTATTCGGAATCCGGATACTTCTTGAGTATCTCGGTTTTATAATAGTCGGATTTGGTTTGATTGCCAGACTCAGCGTACATGAGGTACAATTGATAATGCACATTGACATGATACTTAGAGCTGTCATAACGGGCAATAAGTTCTTCGAAGGTTTCGATTGCCTTCGGGTCATCCTTCATCCGCTCTTTGTAGACCAATGCTAAGTCATAAAGAGCCTCGATTATTAAGGCGTGGGAGCGATCAAGTTTTTCATCTGTATCGGGCACACTCTTCCAATAGTAATTGGCGTTCTTGGGGTCGTTTGCGCCATCAAGCGTATCCTCCTCAAAGCCCTCACCCTCTTCTCCTAAAAGCAGCGGGGCCAAGGTTGTTTTATCAGCACGCCGCCAATTGTCCTCGTTTTTTCTTTTGCCCCAGATTCTTAGAAACTCGGACGCACCAAAGCCTACGGCGCCAGCATTGTAGAAGTACCACTCTCCCCGATTGGCATTCTGATTAAAATTGGAATTCTGATCAAATTTGGCTTGCTGACTTTCCATTTGATCCAGTTGTTTTTGACGCTCCGCATCTTTTTCAGCTTGGATGAAATCATCGATCAACATTTCAATTCTTCGCTCCTGCTCTTTCTCACTCAAAAGGGCGAAATCTTGAAGGCTATCTTCTCGGTCTACGATTTCGATATCGCGCATCATTTGGGTCAAGCTTCCTGCCCTCGCCATGATCATGTCATAATCAGGGTGCTCTGTGTTTAGAAAAGTAACGGTACTGTCGTAGTAGGCTTGAGCTATCGCGTAGTTCGGTTTATCAAAATAGATGCCTGCAAGGCGATAATAAGCCAAGCCTTTCGCATTGCCATTTCGCACAGATTTCTGAGTGGCAAGTTTGAGATATTCAACGCCCTTAGGCTCATTCCCTTCTTTAAGTTCGAGCTCAGCCAGGGCATAGTAGATCTGATCTTGATACTCGATGTTCTTTTCATCTCGAAGCATTTTGAAGAGAATCTCCTTGATCTCTTCGGTATTTCCTGCAGTTACATCATGAGCGAGAGCTCGATTAATCTTCGCGTAGAACGCCATCTCATATTCTGGATTCCGCTTAATTACCTCTTCGTACAGCGCGCTTGATCGAATCCCGTCTCCATCTTCTCGCAGCAGTTGTGCGAGAATGAACATTCTTCGAGTCTTTACAGCTCGCTTCTTGGTACGAATGACAGATTTCTCGAGCTCTTCGATCGCATCTTCTAACCGATTTTGCTTAAGATAGAAATCTGCTTTCGCGGCAAACAGGTCACCAAGCGTTTTTTCCGGAAAGCCATCAACAACGCTGACCTTTCTGAAATGATCTCCTGCCCGGGTATAATTTTCTTGGGCGGTATAAATGCGGCCAAGCCAATACAATGAAAGCTGCTTTGTCTCGTCGTCGTCATACTTGCGTTTCGTGAAATCAAATATTTGCTTCGCCTGGATGTATTCTCGCTTTAAGAATTGCGCTTCACCCATCACGACCCAAGTTTCGTCAATCCATTTGCAATACTCCTTACCTTTAATGTCCATGCTATGGCGATCAATGACAAGCGACGTTTTCGCGATGGCGCGATCGAGTTTCGGATAGATTGGTTGAACGACTTCGTCTTTATCTTCAATGAACAACGGAAGGCGGGACGTGTAGTCTTCTTGATATGAATTCCGCATGTCATCATGCGCTTCTTGGAGCGCTAACCGACCATTGAAAAAACCATTGTAATGGGCCGTTACATCGTGATAAGTCCGATTTACAATCGTATTCTTTTGCTGAGAACAGGAGATGATCCCAAAGAGAGGAAGGGCAATAAATATGAATCTGAAAAGTTTCACGAGCGCGCTTTAAGCCAACACAAAGTGGGCAAAATTACTTGAATTCAATGGACATATAAACGTAAGGTAGGGCTGTTGTATTATTGAGATATTTGAAGTTCTAAAGATGGCGAAGAAGCAGGACCAAAAAGGAGGTAATAAGAAGCTGTATCAAAGGTTAAGAAGTCACTACAAAATGGTGGTTCTCAACATCGACACATTCGAGGAGCGATTCACGCTTTTACTTACCCCGATGAACGTCATCGTTCTGGGTGGGATTATTGTCCTGACAATCTTCAGTATTTCTTTTGCCCTACTTGGCTGGACGCCACTTCGGTTTTACCTACCGGACTATGCCGATGAAGTGAAAGTTCGTAAACTAGCCGTGGACGCTGCTCAAAAAGCGGACTCCATGGAGCTAGCACTACAACAAAGAGATACATACATCGAGAATTTTCGTTCAATTCTAAATGATGAAATGGACGAAGAAGGTTACGATTCTACTATGTTTCAATCCGTAGACCCAAATGAAGTTACCTACGTACGCAGCACAGAAGATTCCTTACTGCGCGTTGAGATCGAAAAGGAAGATTTGGTCAATTTGAACCCGAACATTAATCGTGAGGAAGGAACGTCTTACTTGTTATTTCCGCCCATCAAAGGCAGCATCACAGATCGGTTTAATGCGAGGAGGGAGCATTACGGCGTAGATGTGGTGGCTCCAAAAGATGCAAGTATCAAAGCCATTGATGAAGGAACCGTAGTAATCGCGACTTACACTGCGGAAACGGGATACATCATTCAAGTTCAACATGACAATGACCTCGTTTCGGTTTATAAGCACAATTCAACTCTTCTCAAAAAGGAAGGAGATAAGGTAAGAGCTGGAGAGGCCATTGCTATCATCGGCGAGACTGGAGAATTCTCCACAGGACCGCATCTTCACTTTGAAATGTGGCGAAACGGAGTGCCACTTAACCCAGAAAGCTTTTTCTCATTTGAATAATGGCTAACGTTACGGTATATACCGATGGATCCTCACGGGGTAATCCCGGGCCTGGCGGCTATGGAGTTGTCATGATGGCTGGTAAGCATCGCAAGGAGCTCAGCGAAGGGTTTAAGCGAACAACGAATAACAGAATGGAGCTCTTAAGTGTGATTGTAGCGCTCGAGACATTAAAGGGAGGAGGACATACCGTCCGTATTTATTCAGACAGTAAATACGTTGTTGATTCCGTGGAGAAGGGCTGGGTTTTTAACTGGCAGAAGAAGGCTTTCAAAGGCAAGAAGAATCCTGACCTATGGAAGCGATTCCTTGTCATATATCCAAAAAACCGCGTTTTATTCACGTGGGTAAAAGGTCATGACGGAAATGCGTTAAATGAACGGTGCGATGAACTGGCTGTTGACGCAGCTTTAGGAACCGGCCTCAGAGATGACATTGGATACTCGTCGGATTAATCGACAATTACACCATCCTGATCAATTTGTAACTCTTCTATCTCTTCGAGAAGAGCCTGAACACTGGCTTTTTTATTTCTTAGTTCAGCCAATTTCGCCGTCTCATCTTCGGCCCTTGACTCTATCGACTCCAAAGATGTGATTCGAACATCGTAGTAACCCGAGGCATGTTTTAAGCCTTGGGCGGCACTATACCGAGCCCACCAAGAATCATCTTCAATTGCTAGCCCACTGAGAATTTCAACCAATGAACTAAATACTTCATCGCTTTCACATTTCAGGGCGAAATCCGCAAAGTCATTGTTGATGATGAAGAGCTCGACTCCCTCCAGAGTTGGAATTTTGTTTCGATAGAAATTCACCGACGATGGATTAGCACACATCATGTGAGCCTTGGACAAGTAGATTGTCAAACTCCCTTTGGATTCTTTTTCGAGATGCAAGGAAGACTTCAAGGTGGCGCAAGGGTTGTTGTCAACCAAATGTGAGAGCGCTGTCCGAATAACCGCGTAGGAGGAATCGTGCAAAGCGCGTGTGAATGTTTCGATTGGAAATTCATCATTCCCGCTTAGAGAATCAAGAACAACCAATGCCGCAGCCCGTACATCTGATTTGTTATCCTGGAGGGCAATCGCTTTTAATAATTCTTTTGTGGCGTTTACACCGGGTATTTCACAATTTACCAGGCCGGCTACCGCCATTTCTCGCGTATGCCAAAATGTAGCACTTAACGCTAAGTCTGATAGCGCCACAGCGAGTTCGAATGACTGCTCTTCTTCCGATTCCAAAATCGTCGTCATCGCATCGATCTTCGAATTGTTGGACTTCGAATTTGCTATCTGATTGATTAACACAGAAGTAGACTTGGATTCTTCTATCTCCCATAGGATATCTGCCTCAGGGTCAATGTCGTACCAAAGGATTTTATGTTCGAATGCGAAGGCAAAGTTCTCTTCAATATCGTCGACCAATAGTGTCTTTTTCCTGATTTCACCACCTTCCAAGCCGACATGGAGATCCACATGGAAGCGATAAGCATTGGTCGTGTGACTGTGATTCTGCTCCAGATCAATCTTGAGAATTTGATCGTCTTCTTCAACATGGTAATTGACTTTGACCGTCGGATGCCCTTTATGCATGAACCATTGATCAAAAAACCAATAGAGGTCCCGGCCGGTCACTTCTTCAAATGCTATCCTGAGATTCGCCAGCTCTACCGTTTGATATTCATTCTTTATCAAATAGTGTTTGAGGGATTGAAAGAATGCCGAGTCTCCTACTTCGTTGCGAAGCATATGAATTACTCTTCCGCCCTTTTGATAACTGTGTGCATCGAAGACATCATCAGGGTCATCGTAGCGATGTCGAATCAGCGAATGCATCACTTCATGAGACTCGCTTAGGTAGTTGTGGAGGTCCTGTTTAAGGTGATACTTTGCCTCATCTTTTCCGTATTTATACTCCATCCAGAGATACTCACCATAGGTGGCAAAGCCTTCATTCAACACAATTTGAGACCAAGACTCGGAAGTCACCAAATCACCGAACCAATGATGAAATAGTTCGTGCGATATGACTTCTTCATAGGTCCCGTCCAACATGTCTCTTGGGGTCTGCTGGACAAAGTCGCCATGAATAACAGCAGATGTGTTTTCCATGGCACCTGACACAAAGTCTTTGACTACAATCTGATGGTACTTTTCCCAGGGGTATGGATAACCAAGAAGCTCAGAGAAAAACTCAAGCATCTCAGGAGTGTTTCCGAAAATCTGATGCGCGTGTTGTTCGTAATCCTGATCCAAGTAGTACCAAACCGGGATTTCCTTCCACGCATCTTTCACAAGAGCAAATTCACCAACAGCGACCATGGTGAGGTAGGTGCTGTGAGGCATGGACTGTTTCCAGTAATCGGTTCGCGTGCCGTCTTCATTCAGAGTTGAATAGACTAGGCGTCCGTTCGAAATTGTGTGAAAGGAAGAATCAACTGTGAGGAAGATTTCTTGGCTGTATTTTTCGTTAGGATGGTCGAAGCATGGAAACCAACCGGAGTTGTATTCTGTTTCACCTTGTGTCCAGATCTGTTTTGGCTTCCCTTCAATTGAACCATCGGGATTGATGAAATAGAGTCCTTGACTGGAGGTAATAGCGCTCCCCTCCCCTTTTTCAAGTTTAGTTGGATGAGCCACATAATCAACGATTACAGTGAGGGTGTCCCGGGTTTGTTTAGCGAGAGGAATAGTCAGCTCCATTTTATCATACAGATAGTCAACCTCCACTGTGGTGTCTTTGGTGGAGATCTTGACAGCTCCTATATCAAATCCTCTTGCGTCGAATGAAAGCGTATCCAAGGCCTGAAAAAGTGGAATGATCTGGTGCTTAGCCTTTCCTATGACACTTCGCTCACCCCAATCGAATCGCAGATCGAGTTCCATATGGACAATGTCCATCGTCCTGGTTCGTGTAGGCCGTAGAGGCATAGTTGACTCTTCGGAGAACTCGAGATCGATGGTGTCAAGGACTATAGCGGTTTCTGGTGTCGTGCCTTTTCTTGCCTGAAAGAGGCTCGCACAACTGGAAAGCAAAATCAAGAGTACAGGTAGGATGCGAAAATGACCAGGGACCATGATCCCAAATATCGCCATAAATGGATGCGCCATAAATGGATGAATGATACTTTTGCCGCATGCCCCAGATTACCATTGGAACACAAACATTCGAGGTTGACGAGCAAGCCAAGCAAAATAGGTTAACTGTCAACGGAATCGAGCATGACGTAGATCTACTCCAAATAGGAGCTGATCGATATAGTATGATCATTGACGGAAAGTCAAGGATTGTTCAAGTTGTGGAGCGATCAGAGAAACGAGTGAAAGTGAAAGTTGATGGTGAATTGCTCGATCTGGGTGTGAAAAATGAAACTGACTTGTTGCTTGAGCGGTTAGGAATGAACACTTCCAGTAAGAAGGAAGTGAAAGAACTAAAAGCCCCTATGCCGGGCCTTGTTTTAGAAGTTCTTGTAGAAGTTGGTCAAGAAATAGAAGAAGGCGACGCGCTAATTGTGTTGGAGGCAATGAAAATGGAAAACATTCTTAAGGCCCCGAGCAAAGCGAAAATCAAATCCATTGAGGTGGACAAAGGCCAAGCACTGGACAAGAATGCGATACTTATAAAATTTGAATGATGATGAGAACAAGCGTGATGATCGGCCTTACAATATTGGCCATTGGCTGCACAAGCCCGAAAGAGGATTCTTCGAGTCAAGAAGTCGAAGCCGAGCCGGAAATGGCAACACAGGAAGACTGTGTATTTGGATATAATCCGAGTTCGACAGAGGTGCTTTGGGTGGCGTATAAGTATACTGATAAAACTGGCGTAAAGGGCGTCTTTGATTCCGTTTGGGTCGAGAACACTTCCGCCTCCGATGACCCACTTAAAGTGCTTGAAGGAGCCACGGTTAGAATTACAACAGCTTCAATTAATTCTGGCGATCCTACTCGAGATCCAAAGATTGTTGAGTCATTTTTTGGATCATTACAAGGGGGTGAAGAGCTGACCGGAAAGGTGCTCAAGATTCAAGGAGATAATTCTGCTGGGAATATGACTTTGGAGCTTGCGATGAATGGGTTTATAGCACCGGTTGAGGGAGGCTATAGCATTCAAGAAAACAGATTCGAGTTCAAGGCAGAGATATCTACCGAAACTTGGGCGGCTGGTGAAGCTTTAGGGGAATTGAACCGCGTGTGTTCTGACTTACACAAGAGCGCTGATGGACAAAGTGTCTTATGGCCAGATGTGACCATATTCATATCAACCACTCTATCAAGGGAGTGCGACGAAGTTGCTAGTCTAAATTAATTTCCACTTGCGTTAAGTCGATAAACTGACGAACGCGATTTTCGATTTCTGGTCGGGTGAGTTCCTCCACTCTTTCAGTTCCAAATTTTTCTACGCAGAATGATGCGAGTGCGGAACCGTAGATAATCCCACGCTTCATATTGTCAAAGCTGATGTCATTGGTGGCGTCAAGATGACCGACAAGTCCGCCAGCAAAGGTGTCGCCTGCTCCGGTAGGGTCGAACACTTCCTCTAACGGAAGGGCCGGCGCAAAAAACGCTTCCTTTTCATTGAACATTAACGCTCCGTGTTCTCCCTTTTTTATGATTAACACATTAGGTCCCATAGAAAGGATTTTACGTGCGGCCTTGAGCAGCGAAAATTCACCAGAAAGCTGTCTGGCTTCTTCATCGTTTATCGTCAGAACATCTATTTCTTTTAGCACTTCGTGCAGTTCATCCAAGGCCACGTCCATCCAGAAGTTCATCGTGTCGAGAAGAATGAGCTTGGGGCGGGTTTTCATTTGTAGAATCACATCCATTTGAACGGATGGTGTCAGGTTGCCAAGCATCAAGAAATCTACTTCAGAAGCAGAATCTGGAACCTTTGGCTGGAAGTCTTCTAGAACATTGAGCTGCGTGTCAAGCGTGTCCCTGGTGTTCATATCGTTGTGGTACTTCCCAGACCAGAAGAAGGACTTCTCCCCTTTCTTGCGCTCAACTCCTTCGCTGCTTACACCGCGGCGCGTTAAATCTTCGAGTTGTTCTTGCGGAAAGTCATCTCCTACAACACTGACGAGATGAACATCGTTGGAAAAATTGCTTGCCGCTAGCCCGATATATGTGGCTGATCCGCCGATTATTCGCTCTGCTTTGCCGAAGGGTGTTTCAAGAGAGTCAAAGGCCATTGTGCCTACTACCAATGTGCTCATAGTCTAATAATTGAGGCGGCAAATGTGCTCAATTGGGGCGAATAAAATTGACTTGCGAGATTAATTGTTCTACAGTAATATTGCAGCCCTTTTCACGAGGGATATACATATTCCTCCTTAGCTCAGTTGGTTAGAGCATCTGACTGTTAATCAGAGGGTCCTTGGTTCGAGTCCAAGAGGAGGAGCGCATAAAGCCTCATCGATTTTTTCGGTGAGGCTTTATTTGTTTAACAGCCAGAGGCCATATTGGCTAAAGAAATGTCAGCTATTTTGGCTGCGCTTGACACGCTAGGAGAGTTAATACCGATAGCATCAACATTGGTCAAATTCTCATCAAATTTGATTATGTATTCTAGCCCCACTCCATTGGCACCATTCAAATAATCCATATACGAGCTGTTTTCTATTTTAACAGTTCCTGCCCTTAAATCAGAATTAGCTGCTAGACCTCTTAGGTAGATAAATCCATCATTGTCCACCTCAATCTGTTGTATATCTGAATAATCTGCGCCCCTCTCGGCATAAATTCTCACGCTTGTGTTTCCCTTTTTAAGGTAGTTTCTGCGTGGTAATGGGTTATAATTATTAGTTGCGGCATATGGGTTATAGCTACTTCCTGGAGTATCGCTTTTATATCCCAAAATAAATCCGT
>JABJJW010000019.1 GCA_018660685.1 Flavobacteriales bacterium | reverse complement strand
ACAGAGTGCAGGACTTGAACTTTGCATTATTGCCACCCTTGGCCTAATTCTCTACTACGACTTCCTCGTCTTTAATTGGCTCTCGAAAAACGAACTTCCCGTCGAATATGTCCAGAACCAGTGGGTGATTCCTCTTAATTTTTCCTGCCAGAATTTGCTTACTCAGCTCATTAAGCACATTTTTCTGGATTAACCTCTTAACCGGCCGAGCCCCAAATTGAGGGTCATACCCAGCATCAGCCAGATAATCAATCACCTCTTCCGTTGGATTAAGCAAAATATCCTGTGTCATCAGATGCTCTTTCAGCTTCTTGAGATGAATATTGACAATCTCCTTCACGTCTATCCGACTCAGCGGCTTAAACACAATGGTTTCATCTATTCTATTTAAAAACTCAGGCTTTAAAGTTCGTCTCAACATTTCCTTAAGTTCCACTTCAGTTTTGGCCATGGCTGATTCAATTTCAACCTCATCAATTCCTTCAAAATTGGCGGAGATGATGTCGCTTCCAAGATTGGACGTCATTATCACTATTGTGTTTTTGAAATTTGCCACGCGGCCTTTGTTATCGGTCAAACGACCGTCATCCAAGACTTGCAGGAGTGTATTAAAAACATCCGGATGTGCTTTTTCAATTTCATCGAGAAGGATTACAGAGTATGGTTTCCTCCGCACGGCTTCTGTCAATTGTCCACCCTCATCGTACCCAACATATCCGGGAGGTGCTCCAACCAGTCGACTTACGGCATGACGCTCTTGATATTCGCTCATATCAATCCGAGTCAAGGCGTTCTCATTGTCAAAAAGATATTCTGCCAACGCCTTGGATAGCTCGGTTTTACCTACACCAGTACTTCCTAGAAATATGAACGATCCGATCGGCTTGTTTGCGTCTTGCAACCCACTTCTGCTCCGACGAACAGCATCTGCGATCGCAGTGATCGCCTCACCTTGGCTCACTACTCGTTTATGCAACTCATCTTCTAGATAAAGAAGCTTTTCAGATTCACTCTTCAACATCTTTGAAACTGGAATTCCTGTCCATTTCCCTACTACTTCAGCAATGTCTTCAGAATCAACCTCTTCCTTTATCATTCGTGAACCAGAATCTAACATCTTACTCCATTGAACTTCAAGATCCTTCAGTCTACTTTCAGACTCTACTACAACTCCATACCGGATTTCAGCGACTCGGCCTAAGTCTCCTTGTCTTTCCGCTTGATCCGCCTCCAATTTCAACTCTTCAATCTTCTTCTTTTCAGCTTGTATGCCATCAACAACTTCCTTTTCACCTTCCCACTTTGCTTTGAGTCCATCACGCGTCTCTTTTAAATCTGCAATTTGTCTCTTTAGGTCTTCGAGCTTCTTCTTATCATTCTCACGCTTGATGGCTTCTCTCTCAATCTCTAATTGACGGAGCTTTCTTTCTACTTCATCCAATTCTACTGGCATGCTGTTTATCTGCATTCTCAACTTGGATGCTGCTTCATCGATCAAATCAATTGCTTTGTCTGGCAAAAATCGATCGGTTATGTACCGTTGACTCAACTGCACAGCGCTAATGATAGCTTCGTCCTTAATTCGAACTTTGTGATGGGTCTCGTACCGCTCTTTCAAGCCTCTTAGAATTGAAATTGCGTCGTCTTCCGCAGGCTCATCCACGAGGATAGTTTGAAATCTTCGCTCCAACGCTTTGTCCTTTTCAAAATACTTCTGATACTCGTTTAACGTAGTTGCACCAACAGCACGCAATTCACCTCGTGCCAACGCTGGCTTAAGAATGTTGGCGGCATCCATGGCTCCTTCGCTCTTTCCTGCTCCAACCAACGTATGGATTTCGTCAATGAACAAAACAATTTGCCCGTCGCTTCCAGAGACTTCTTTCACCACGGCTTTGAGTCTTTCCTCAAATTCTCCTTTATACTTAGCTCCTGCAATGAGAGCACCCATATCCAGGCTATAAAACTCTTTATCCTTCAAGTTTTCCGGCACATCACCATTGACAATGCGATGCGCGATGCCTTCTGCAATAGCAGTCTTTCCTACTCCAGGTTCTCCAATTAGAATTGGGTTGTTCTTCGTTCGTCTGGACAGGATTTGAAGCACTCGTCTTATTTCCTCATCACGGCCAATCACAGGGTCAAGTTTTCCGTTTTTCGCCTGTTCATTGAGGTGAATGGCATATTTCGAAAGAGCGTTATAGGTATCCTCCGCATTTTGACTAGTCACCTTCTCTCCTTTTCTCAATTCGAGAATGGCCTTCTTTAGTTCCGCGGAACTTACTCCACTGTCCTTCAACAAACTGCTTGCCTGATCCTTTACATCAAGGAAGGCGAGAAGAATGTGCTCAATCGATGCATATTCATCATCGAAGTCCTTCGTCTTGTTTTGGGCTTTGGCAAGTATTTGATTGGCACTTTGACTGAGGTATTGGTTTCCACCTTCAACCGCCGGCAAAGACTCAACCATCTTATCCACAGCTTGTGAGATAATAGCGGTGTTAACTCCAAGCTTTTTAAAAAGGTATGGAGTTACATTTTCATCAACCTCCAAAACCGCCTTTAAGATGTGTGCAGGCTCGATCGCTTGATGGCCAATTCCGGTTGCAATTTGCTGGGCTTGTTGAACCGCCTCCTGAGCCTTGATTGTAAATTTATTAAAGTTCATATCATCGCTTTTAAATGAACACCAACCTCAGAGAGCACCAAGTACCAGCTCAGGTTGTCATTCAGATTCAAGACGTCATGAACAAATTACTCTCCATTAGCATGGGAGGCTTGAAATCAAGACATTATGACTGATTTCATCTGAAACTAGGTGGATTTATCCTGTCAGAAGTGCCTAGAACTTCATGATTTTTTCGGATACGGAGATTGAACCTACCGTTCCAGATATCATGTATATACCAGACGGTTGGTTGTCTAGATCGACAACCATTCGAGAACTCACATTGGAATTCATTACTCGTTTCACGACATTACCTCGTAAGTCTGTTAGGAGGAGATCGACATCTGACTCATTTTGAAGATCAATAATAAACTGTCCTGAGGATGGGTTTGGATAAATGGTTAAGCCACTTTCTTTCATTTCCGTTTCCCCAGCTGGTGTATAGAATCCCAGTGTACCCTCATAAATTCCATTTCCATGCGTCCCAACCACAAGCCAATTATCAGAGGCACGATAATCAAGCATGTCCACAACAACATTGCCAATGGAATTTGCAGCTTCTTGTTTCCAAACCGTGTTCTCTCCATCAAGCAGTCGTGTAGAATATAGTCCGACACTCGTACCTAAGAAGTATACATTTCCGTTTTCGGTTGGAATGATTTCTGCCCAACGCGTTGAAGGACCATCTCCAAAGTAATAGTATTCCTCAGGAAGGCCTTCGTCAGGATTTCCTTTTAGGTTCCCTTCGACGCTTTCCCAATCTTCTCCTCCGTTCTCAGAATACCAAAGACTAATGATGTTATAATTTGAATAAACAGCCATTACTTTCATCGCATCATTCGGATCAATGGCAATGCAGCTTGTGAAGCCACCATTGATGATGCTATCGGAAACGTCTATAGCTACAGTTCCTCCTGAATTGTGAGCGTTGTCGATGCGATAAATCCTGCGACTGCTATTTCCAACATACAAAACGCCTTGTGGACTTTCACTCGAAGCCAAGGCAGTAATCGTACCCGTCAGATCATTTAGTTTTTGCCAACCTGTTAAGTCACCTGTCCCAGCCAGCTCCATGTCGTCATTCCGCCAAATCTCATCACGATATGGCAAGTACATGATATTGTTGTCTACTGGGTCGAGCGTGAAAGGATGGACGAATAACAGTCCTGAGCCACCGCCGCGCGGCCATGCTGGCGGCATAATGTTCGAGTCATTTGCAAGTGTATTTGCCGGAGTAATCTCCGCACGTATAATATTTGCGTACTGAGTACTCATGTAATACCAATCTCCTCCATCTTCAATAGCGCAATAAGCGCCATCTGCACCTCGGATGTGCGTCCAAAGCGCATTTGGATCCTTGTCCTTGGTCCACTGTGTACCCTTATCCTGCAAACCACCAATGATTTCTTCGCTTCCGGGTGTCCCATGATCAATAGCGATTCCATAAAACTGTGTCGTTACGTATCCATTGTTTAAGGGAGTCCACTTCATGACAGAATCCATGATGCTTTCTGTCCGGAACACACCGCCATCAGCTGTGGAGATCAGTACGTTTGGATCGTCGGGATGAAACATTGCCACTTGTTGGTCTGGATAATGCTTTCCGCTTCGATAGTTGTAATCTTCATCGCCATCAATCGAGTAACCGCCAATTCGTGTAATCTGATTGGTGTCCATGTACCGATTCGTTGATCGATATAAACTGGTTCCTCCCAGTATGATAACATCTTCATCATCTGGCTTAACAGCCATGCACTGGCAATAACTTCCCTGAAGATTGATTCCTTCAGCTGGAATCCACTCACTGTAATTCGTCCAAGATCCGCCACTTCCATTTCCATCACCACCCAGGTATTCGTAACGCCACAAGCTTTTACTCCCACTTCCCGAACCAGGAGTCCTGCTAAAGAAGTAACATACATCCTCATTGGCTTCATAGATCGCCATGACCGTCCTCCGATGATTTGATGGAAAGCCTCCAGTTATGAGTTTCACCCATTCTAGCCCATCTGTAGACCTGTAAAAACCTTTAACAGAACCGCTATTCGAACTGATGGCAGCAATCATGTCTCCATCACTATTTATGACCAGGTCAGTCCAGTCGGTAGATTGCTGTCCTAGAACTCGCTTCCAATTATCTCCACCGTCATTGCTTCGATAGATTCCTTTTCCAATCGCGGCATATACAATGTCACTATCATTCCTAGTCGGATCTACAAGCACTCTGAATACGGCATCCCAATCGGAAGCCTTGTTAACCAATGCTGAAGTATTTTCCAATGACACCCAGGACTTCCCTCCATCCGTGCTTTTGTAGACTCCATTGCCTCGATAATAAGCGCTGAAGCTTTTCGACGCAGAGTTTCCAACTGATTCTCCAGAACCATAGTACCAAGTCTTTTCTTTTCCTTGTCTAGGATCTTGTGATATACACGAGACAGCTGAGTGTAACCCCGTTGCCGTGACTCTATCCCATGATTCTCCGGCGTCAGTAGAGCGCCACATGCCACCAGAAACACCACCAGCGAAATAAACGTCCGTGTTCGAACGATCAATCGCAAATGCCCTCGTTCGGCCTCCTACGTTGAATGGACCAACCTGAGTGAAAGAAATGCCCATTGAGTCACGAGAAGAGCCCCACTGCGGAAGTGTTTTGGCCATTTGAAGTTCTCGTTGTCTAATGTTGTCCGGGATTTCACCTGTCACAGGATCGGCTAGTCTCATCAATTCAAACTCCACTCTTCCTTCAGGAGAAACCTGGTTGTGTTGTTCGTCCAATTCCTTTGAATCAATTCCGACTATTAATAGTCCAGCCAGACCAAACACCACAAGGGCTGCAAAAGCATAAATCTTTCTCATTTCTTCAATTCATATAGACGAATGGAAACCTTTCCTTCATCAAAATTCTCAAATAACTCGGCGACAAAAACATCCCCAACATTAAGTCCAGGCATAGCCTCATTCAATTCAGGAAAATCACTCGAAGTCTCTGAAAGGGTAAACTCAAATTCGGCTTCTACCAATTGTCCTTCAGAAAGCTGTCCGTGAAAGTTTGATCCGAAATGAATTATCTCCTGAATTTCAAAACATCCTATACATTCTGTAATAGAGCATGGTGAGTCTTCAGCGACATCAGCCATATTGCTTTTCGATACAAGTTTGGCTTGCACTTTTGAATTAGACACATCCATCACAGATCCAGCAACGTGATCTTGGTACTCCACCTTGACTTGTGGAGCTTCGGGAGTGTCAATGACGGCTTTGGCTTTGTTACTACAGCCTAGTAGCAATACGCCTAAGAATGTGATCGTTAGGATTTTCACTCCGTGAAATTACTTAACGCGCAAAACATGAGTCAAAGAATCTAATGAGAAAGATTTTGAGCAAAGGCGTGAATTGACTTCTGAACTTCTTTTGGAATCTCACCACCGGAGGTCCAAGTGTGAAGCTGACCACAATAAGTCATTCCTAGATAATCAGCACTAAGTTCAAAGGCTTTAAATAAAGAGGGATAACTGATTTGATCCTTACTATTGCTCAACACTGCCATTGACTTACCTCGTAGTTTCCGCCCTGTTTCCTTTTCGATTCTGACACAATCGGACAATCGATCAAAAAAGGCTTTCATCTTTCCACTCATCGAATACCAATAGACTGGAGTTGCGAATACGAACATGTCATATTCATTTGCCATTCTTGTTGTTTCCAGAAAAATCGCCAACGAGGGTGCCTTTGACCCTGACCCTACTGTCATCGTCAGAAATTCGGAGCAACATATCATTGTCATTGCTGGAGCCGTCATCTTTATTCATGTTCAAGTCTCCTGCAACCGTTAAGGAAGCACCGTCCTCTACGTCAAGGTGACAGCGATGGGTAGATCTATCTCGATCTTCCATGTCAATGTCACCCGAAACTCCTAAGTGAGCTCCATTGGTAATCACGAGGTTGATTGTACGAGTGTTTGAATTCTCAGGAAATAGCTCAATGCTTGCGCATGAATCGGAACTTGTTACTGAAACCGTATAGTTTCCAGCAATGACGACATCATCGTCGTCATTGCTGGAACACCATTTGGATTCCAGTTATCTCCATCTGACCAAAGTAGGGTTGATGCACCACCGTCCCACGTGACTTGCGCCATTGAGTTTAGGGCATAAAAAAACAGTCCCGTTAAGAGAACTATTCGAATAAATCTATTCAGTCGTAGCTTGCTCATTAATCCGTTCAGCGCAAATACAGCCTCAATTTACGTCGATTTTCGACATCCTACCCAATTTCATCGTGGTCCTTCGAGGTATTTACCCATACGATAAACACTGGGAAAAGTTTGGATATTGGGTTAGAAAATGACTTCCGTCATAGTATTGAGACGAATACATCGTCACTTTTGCAAAATTAAGGGGTCAAGGAACATGAATCAAAAAAGAAACGAGCTGCTCGATAAGCTGCAACAGAAGTACGATGAAATAGGCCAGAACGTGGATGTTCACTTAGAAGGGCTGCTTCATTCAACACCGATTACATACTGGGATTACGTTCAAACCGACGCATTGCTGAATTTGCAGACGAAAAGAACCAATCTTCCGGATGAAATGGTCTTCATCATGTATCATCAGGTAAATGAGCTTTTGTTCAAGATGATTCTATGGGAAATTGAGCAGGTAGCATTCAATAAAAACATTACTACAACCTTCTTCGCCACCAGACTAGGAAGGATTAGCCGCTATTTTGACATGCTGGCATCCAGCTTCAATGTAATGGGAGATGGAATGGAAGTTGAGCAATACATGAAATTCCGAAACACATTGACGCCGGCAAGCGGATTTCAGAGTGCACAGTATCGAATGATCGAATTCGCTTCTACGGAGTTGATCAATCTCATTGATATACGATTTAGAAAGACCATAGACCGAGATACACCTTTTAAGCATGCATATGATCACCTCTATTGGCAAGCCGCAGGAAAGAATCACGAAACCGGCGAAAAATCAACCCTTCTAACATTGTTCGAAGAGAGGTACATGGACGATTTCATAGTCTTCATGCAGACGTACAACACATTAAACCTCTATTCTAAGTTCCAATCGCTTCCTGAAGCCGATCAACAAAACGTTGAGCTGAGAAATGCGATGAGGCACTACGACCACACTGTCAATGTAAGATGGGTCATGGCACACTACGATGCTGCTGGCAAATACTTAAACAGCGGAGACACGGAAGTGGAAGCCACTGGTGGAAGCGATTGGCAGAAGTACATGCACCCAAAGTATCAAAAGCGAATCTTCTTCCCAAGCCTATGGAGTGAGAATGAACTACAAAACTGGGGCGTTGACAACCTAGAGAGTTACGCCATCTTAGATTAGAAAACATTTCAATGACAAAACCACACACATTTCACATTCCTGTAATGGGAACAAGCTACACGATCGATACACCGATCAGAGTAGCTCACTATGGAATTGACTCAGTCATATCCATAATTGATCATAGTCTGACCGAAAAAATGCGCATGCACTATGCGAAGAAGTATGATCTTGATTTTGAATTAATTCCAATTTCTGACAACGACGGACGAGCGAGAAGAATTTCAGCATACCTCAACCTCGTAAAAGATATTGTGGATATCAACTTTAAGAATCTCAAATCTTCTGGATTCAATTCGGGGAGTGAGCTTTCAAAATATTTCGAGATGCTCCCCGATTCTCCGCTCAAAGAGAAATACCGGTTAATGCTGAAAGCTGGAGAACACGATAAACCCAGATTACAACAAGATCTACTTGGTCTGATGAGCACTGGCTCCATTGATGTCAACATCATGACTAAAATCGATGGTCCTTCCTTGGATTCAAATAGGACCCCAAAACCAATCGAATTCAATGAGGCTCATGCTGCTCTTCGCGGTTTCGTTACAAGTAAAATTAAATCTTCGGTGGTTCTGTCAGCAGGATTAAATCCTAGGCTCTTTGGATATATGTCTTCGTTTAAGGAGTTTCTACCAAATGAGATTGGGGAGTTCAGCAAAAGGATCATTCTGAAGGTTAGTGACTTCCGGTCAGCACAAGTTCAGGGTAAGATGCTCGCCAAAAAAGGATTGTGGGTCAATGAATATCGAATCGAATCTGGTTTGAATTGTGGAGGGCATGCGTTTGCAACTCAAGGACATTTACTCGGGCCTATTATGCATGAGTTCAATTCAAATATGCCCGATTTGAAGACCGAACTGTTCTCCTTATACGCTTCGGCCATTGAAGATAAAATAGATCACATTCCTTCCGAGCTAGACATTGACATTTCCGTTCAAGGAGGTGTTGGGAATGAATTAGAACACAACTTGCTCCGAACGGAGTATGGTGCTAAATCAGTAGGTTGGGGATCTCCATTTCTGATGGTTCCTGAGGCGGTGAATATTGATATAGACACACTGGAATTATTGGAAGAGTCTCAGGAGGAAGATTACTTTTTAAGCGATGTATCGCCCCTTGGTGTTCGTTTTAACACGGTTAGGCATACCTCCTCCGAAGTGCAAAGGGATTCAAGAATTGAATCTGGGAAGCCTGGTTCACCATGCTTTAAGAAACATCTCGCCTTTAACACTGAATTCGGTGATAAGCCACTATGCACAGCTTCCAATAGCTACCAAAAGAAAAAGATTGCCGAGCTCAAAACAACGATTGAGGATGATGGGATGCTCGCCTCTGCAGTTAAGAAGGTGACTGAGAAAATCTGTTTGTGTGTTGGGTTAGCCAATGCCTCGCTGAAGAATTACAAACTAGAGATGTACAAGGGAATGGAAGGTGTGGTAGTTTGCCCCGGGCCCAATTTGGCCTACTTCTCCAACTCCGTGTCGCTTCAAGATATGGTTGATCATATTTACGGACGAACCAGTGTTCTTAACCAACGCAATCGTCCTAATATGTTTTTGAAAGAACTCAAAATGTACGTGGACTATTTTGAGGAGAAATGGGAAGAACAAAAATCCGAGATCAGCCAAAAACAGATTCAATATTTAGAAGCGTTTCGATCCAATCTCAATTCAGGCATCGATTACTACTCTCAGCTCATCTCTGAAGTTTCGAATTCGATTGTCGAGAAAGAGAAATGTTTTCGAGCCGACCTCGATGCGCTTCAGCTTGCATTGAATTCTACAAAACTTTCACTTAATCATTTGACATAGTCTGAAAGTCAAGCACATCATATACTGGACCTTGTGCGCTATTGGCGTCATTTACTCAGTTGTGGCTTATACTAGTGGAACTGCTACCCCTCTTCCGATAGTACATGATGCAGATGTTGCTTCTGGCCAGAGATTATTTCGAGAAAACAATTGTGTAGCATGCCACCAGTTCTATGGACTTGGAGGTTACATGGGGCCCGATTTGACGAACGTTATATCTGTCGAAGGCAAAGGCTCAGATTATGCACGTGTTTTTATTGAGTTTGGAACTCAGAAAATGCCCAATTTTCAGTTCACACAAACCGAGGTAGATCAACTGGTCAAGTTCCTAGAGTTCGTCGATGCTCATGGAAAGTACACTCCCGAAAACTATAATTTCTCGTGGTATGGAGCATATGAAGAAAAAGGGCAATGAAGGCCTTTGGTTTGTCGTCTTGGGATTGTTTTCATTGGCCGGAGGCATTTGTTTCGGCTTAGTTGCTGCGTTCCAATTTCTGTATCCTGACTTCATCCAGGCCCTACCCTTCTTTAAGTCCCGACCCTTACATGTTTCTATGGTTGTGGCTTGGATATTTAGCACTGCTGCCGGAGGAATCTATTACTACGTACCTCGCTACTCTAATCTTCAATGGCGCTTTCGAGGCTTGATTAAACTGCATTTTGCATTCTTCCTCGTTACTGGCCTTCTAATACTAGCAGCTTATGTGAGCGGGAAATTCGGAGGCAGAGAATATTGGGAGTTCCCTCCTGTTCTTGCGATACCCATATTCGTTTCTTGGATTTTCTTCGGAGTCAATTATTTCATAACTCTTAGGAAAAAAACCGGTCCATGGCCCGTCTATATGTGGATGTGGGGAACTGGAATAGTGTTCTTTTTCTTGACATTATCCGAGGCTTATCTATGGATATTCCCACACTTTACAGAGAACATTATTCGAGAAATCACCATTCAATGGAAGGCGTATGGCGCCTTAGTCGGTTCGTGGAATATGATGGTGTATGGCACGGCTATTTTTCTAATGACCAAAATCAGCGGAAACGAGGATCTCGCTAAATCAAAAATGGCCTTTGGATTGTTTCTTCTTGGATTCACCAATTTGTTGTTCGGCTGGGCTCATCACACCTACTTTGTCCCTTCTGCACCGTGGATAAGACACTTCGCCTATTTGGTGAGCATGACTGAACTTTTCATCCTGGGAAAAATCATTTGGGATTGGAGAAGCACATTGAGTTCTTACCAAAAACACCAGCATCTATTCGCCTACCGATTCCTTTTCGCTTCCGAAATATGGATCTTTCTTAATCTCGCCCTTGCCTTAGCCATATCCATCCCGGCGATCAACATTTTCACACATGGCACCCACATTACGGTTGCGCATTCGATGGGGAGTACAATCGGAATAAACACCATGATTTTAATGGCATCCGTTTATTTCATCATTCGTGAATTGATGCCAGCGAAAGAAGGGTTTAATGGGGACAAAACGACATCAGTTGGCTTTTGGATTACTCAAATAAGTTTGGCTGTCTTTTGGTTTGCATTGTTGGGAGCTGGAATTGTGAAAGGCTCAAATAGCAACCAAGCCTTCGCATCCGTAATGAGCGATGCTGAGCCTTACCTATTCACCTTTGCCTGTGCAGGTTTCTTCTTGATGATTGGGCTCCTAACCTTAATATATTCGGCTCTACGAAGACTACTCGGCTGACCACTTTATGGCTCACTCAGCTCTGAGTCTGAAGTGAACGTTGGATCCGTTAGCGATATCAAAAACGCAATTAAACTTGCCTTTTCTCCATCAGTCAGATTTAATCCCTCCTCTTTTCCTGCCTTAGTGAGAATTGGGTCGAGTGTGTTTGACGAATGCACCCCATTGTCATAGTGTTCAATCACTTCCTCGAGCGTGCTAAACCTTCCGTCATGCATGTAAGGTGCAGTGAGTTCTATGTTTCTAAGCGTTGGAGTTTTAAAAGCTCCGCGATCCAATTCGCTTCCCGTCACATTGAAGCGACCACTATTCGATTCATCAAAAGTTGAATCCAATCCAATGTTGTGAAATTCGTTGTCCGTGAAAAGTGGTGGGGCATGGCAATGAAAACAATCGCCCCGCTCTGAATTAAATATGTAGTAGCCTTCTAGTTCATCGGCATTGGGTTGGATATCTCCAGGGTAATACTGATCAAATCTAGAATTCGATGAAATCATGGTCCGAAAGAATTGGGCTAATGCCATGGCACACAATTCTTCGTCGATATCGCGCTCCCCGAATGCAGCATAAAACATGGATTGGTACTCACTCTTAGTCTCAATTCTCGAGACGTCCGTTTTGAAAAATTCTTCAACCTCAAAAAGCATAATGTCCTCAATTGTCCCTTCGACACCTCCTTCCCATAAGAAGGTATTCGACCAACCGAGGTTTACATGAGCTAAGACGGCCGTCCCAGAAGTATTAATAGTAAATGCTTGGTCTTGTTGATGGCAAGATGAACAGGACATCGTGCCCTGTGGATGAAGTAACGGGTCGTAGTACAATTTCCGTCCGAGCTCAATGCCTTCTACAGTGAGAGGATTTGTAGTTGCCAGTGGCATTTCAGGAAACCAACTAGGGTATTCAAGTTCCACCCTAGTAGGATTAAATACCGGCAAATCATTGGGTTCAGGTTCTGCTACATTGTTCTTACATCCGATAATGGACGTTCCGGCGCCAGTGATCACAAGAATAATTGCAAAGGTCAACTCTAGTCTCATCACCTACTTATTTTCAAGAGAAATGGAAAATACATTCCTGCCATTTTCTGATATCTGCCTCATCAACGGACCGCTGCCCATAGAGTAATTCTGATCATTTAAATCATATTCATTGGAATTTTTGAACCATTGCGAAACGTCCATTGTCAGAATTACAATTGGTGACTCATCATTAATGGCTATTGAATTTTCCAACTCAACTTCAATTAGATTCTCATCATTTCCAACATGCAATGCGTATCCATCACTTTCTCCTTCATGGTTCCTATAGTGTCCCTCCAATTTCAAAAAGTGGTATCCGCCGCCCATTGGCTCTGGCCACATCATGTTCGTATTCTCAATCGTCTTCGGAATTGCTTCGTGCTCATTCAAATCTGGAATGACTCCGATACTGAACTTCATCTTAGAATAAGTTGCCGGCGAAAGACTCAATGAAATGCCATAAGTTGAATTGTCTTCGGCATCAACATAGAAAGCCTCTTCGTCAAAGACCGCGTTGAATTCGTTGCCAACAAACTCAATCCCTGATATATAATATTGAAGTTTAGATACGTCAAACTCGTTTCCCGCTTGGTTGATGTACGTCGTGCCTTTCATTGCTAACTCGGCTCCATCAACCTCGTGTCTTATCTCAATGACAACCGAGACTTCATCAGCAATGTCGTCCTTTTTGCAAGCGCCAAGTTGTAAAAGAATTAGTACGGAACAACACGAGATCAACCTTTCTACATTCATGATATACAGCAATATACAAACCCTAAGATCACAAATGAACGCAGTAAGAATGATAAAGAATATGATTCACATCATTACTCGAAAATATGTGATGCCTAATCTAGGTTGTGAAGTGCGTCCTCCACAACGAGGCGCGCAACTTCAATCATATTGATGAATTCAACCTCGTTCCGGTCAGAAGGCATTTGTGGTTGTTTCAACTTGGAAAGTTTCATCTGAGCAAATTGAAGGCCGTCAAGAGTTCGTTCAATTCCCGCATTATTTGACATAATGCTCTTGATTTCCGCTATGTCGAAAGTCGCCGAAATCACGCCCTCGTTACGGTGATCCGACTCTTGTTGAACACTTGAAATTGGCTTTCGTTCATATGGTAATCGCGCTGCTCGAGCTGCAAAGACCAAAGCCTCAAGCAGTGAATTGGACGCCAGTCGGTTTGCTCCGTGCATTCCGGTTCTCCCAGCTTCGCCTAAACACAGCAAATTCGGAATGGAAGTTCGTCCCTTATTGTCAGTCACAATTCCGCCGCACAAATAATGAGCTGCTGGAACCACAGGTATCATCTCTTTGGACAAATTCAAGCCTAGTGATTGACATTTTTCAGAAATAGTTGGGAAGAGCTCAGCAAATTCAACTAGGTCAAAATGCCGGACGTCCAACCATACATAAGGAAAAGCACTTCTCTGCATTTCCAAAAAGATGGCCTTTGAAACGATATCTCGCGTGGCCAACGATCCTCGTGGATCATATTGAAACATAAAAGCTTCTCCGTCTTCATTCCTCAACTGTGCGCCATGACCTCTAACCGCTTCGGATATCAAGAATGACGGCGTCCGCCCTACTTCGTACAGAGCTGTTGGGTGGAACTGTACGAAGGCCATATCTTGAATTTTAGCTCCTGCCCTCGACGCCATCGCTATTCCATCACCTGTAGCAACGGACGGATTTGTCGTGACCTCATAAAGCTGACCAATTCCGCCTGTAGCTATTACAGTTGTCGAGGCGCTTATAATAGTGTTATCGCCATCCTTATTTAGAACTTGAACTCCTAAACACGCATCCTCATCCATTAGCAGATCAAGAGCGAGACACGAAGATCGAAAACGCACATTGTTCGTAGTCTTCAAAGCTCGCATGAGGCTATTTTGTATTTCAAGACCCGTTCGATCTTTGGCATGGACAATACGATTGGAGGAATGTCCCCCTTCTTTAACCATATCCAACTCACCGTCAATGTTCCTATCGAATGACGTTCCAAGGTTCATTAAGTTCTGAATTTGCTCCTTGCCTTCTTCAACTACGAATCGAACTACTCGTTCATCGCATAAGCCGCGGCCAGCATTCAATGTATCCTGGACGTGACTTTCAATTTCACTAAATACAGGATCAAAAGTTACAGCTACACCTCCCTGAGCATATCGAGTGTTGCAAACAGCTAACTCGTCCTTGGATAGGATCAGGATGTCTAATTTCTCGTGGTGAGAACTAAGACAATGAGCATAGTATAAGCCAGCTATTCCACCTCCCAGTACCACGACATCAACATTGTCGTTCTTCATTGCCCCAACCTTAGATTTCGAGCATTCGCTCTATCGGTATGCCAGCTTGCCTAATCAGCTGATCACTCAATTCAATTCGTGGTTGCTGATCACGTAGACACAGATAGAGTTTTTCGAGGGTATTCATCTTCATGTACTCACATTCGCTGCAAGCACAAGTATTCTCTTCGTAACTCGGTGCTGGCAAAAAAAGCTTCTGAGGAACGAGAGCGTTCATCATGTGTAAAATACCTGCTTCTGTGGCAACGATGTATTCTTTCGAATCATCACTTTGCACAAAGTCAAGCAGCTTTTTAGTCGAACCAATAAATGTGGCGATTTTTAATATGTGTTGTTCTGATTCAGGATGGGCTATGACTTTTGCCTGAGGATGGGACCTATGAAGGGCTAGCAATTTCTCAAGGCTAAAATCTTCATGAACCATACAGCTCCCACTCCACAAGAGCATTTTTCTGCCTGTAACTTTCTCTAAGTACTTGCCCAAATTCTCATCTGGTGCAAAAATGATGGGTTGATCTAGAGGAATTGAGTTTATCACCGCCTCTGCATTCGAGCTTGTACACACAATGTCACTCAACGCTTTAATCTCTGCCGAACAATTAATGTAGGTCACCACTGCGTGATCAGGGTGTTGTTTGACATATGAGCTAAAGTCCGATGGTTGACAAGAATCAGCAAGCGAGCACCCAGCCTTCAAGACAGGTAGAAGAATGGTTTTACTAGGATTGATAATCTTGGCTGTTTCTGCCATGAAATGGACGCCAGCCAATACAATAACCTCGGCATCTGTTGAAGCCGCTTTTTGCGCCAGAAAAAGACTATCCCCAACAAAATCTGCTATTTCTTGAATTTCAGGAACTTGATAAAAGTGCGCTAGAATAATCGCTTTCCGTTCCTTCTTAAGTCTCGCAATCTCCCTCTGGTAATCTATCGTTTCTCCATGCATACATCCATCACCTACTACGAGCATTTTGAATGCCCACAACTCTTACAATTTAGGCATCCTTCCTCATAAACCAATGCCTCTTCCTCACATTTTGGACAAACATTATCCACGGGTTCAGAGCCGCTTTGAATATATCTCTTCAAACCGCGAATGACTCCGCTCTTCCAAGTATTTAGCGAATCATCATTTAGGTGGAGGTTATCAACCATGTGAACTACATAGGGCAATGGCATTCCATGTCTGAGCACTCCGCTTATAAGCTTTGCATAGTTCCAATATTCGGGATCAAAAGACCTCGAAAGACCACCGAGGATGATTTCGTAGCCATCTCGATCGAGGTATATAAAGTCATAACGACTCTTTCCGTTTGCGTCCTTTACCTTCTTAACAAATCCTGTAGTCACAGATTCAGGGAGATGAAAACTATCTTCTGCCCTACCAGTAAATATTTCATATGGCTCATCCTTCATCAACCCAATAACCGATATCCATGGTTCAGTTCCATTGTTAAATCTTACCACATCTGCATCGAGTGTTTCTGGTCGTTTAGGCGGTACGGAATAATCTGAAATTGACTTAGCATCATCCTTGTTATCATCAGAGACTAGCACACCTGATCTAGATCCATCCCGGTAAACTGTGATCCCCTTGCACCCAGCCTCCCAGCTCTCTTGATAAATCTGATTTACAAGTTCCGTGGTGGCTTCATTTGGAATATTGACGGTTACGCTGATCGAGTGATCAACCCATTTTTGAATTGCTCCTTGAAGCTCAACCTTTTTTACCCAATCAACATCCTGAGCGGTCGCGTTCTTATACGGAGACTCCTGGATTAGCTTCTCCAAGCGGTCGTGATCAAAGGATTTAACTTCATCGAGATTATATCCTTTCAGTTGAAGCCACTTCTCAAATGTGCGATGGAAGACATTGTATTCTTGCCAATGATCTCCGACCTCATCTACAAAGTCCACGCGAGCGTTTTTATCATTTGGGTTTATCTTCTTTCGTCTTTTGTACGCCACCATAAAAACAGGCTCGATACCAGATGAAGTCTGGGTCATCATGCTTGTAGTTCCGGTCGGCGCAATCGTTAAGATTGCAATGTTGCGGCGGCCATGTTTGGCCATCATTTGAGCGAGGTTAGGGTCTGACTCAAGCAATCGCTGGATAAATGGGTTTTCCACCTCGCGAGCAGCATCATAAATAGGGAATGAACCTCGATCGCGAGCTAGTTCAACAGAGCTTCTGTATGCCTCGATAGCAAGCGTTCGATGAACTTTCTCCGAAAACTCTATTGATTCCTGAGACCCATAAGTTAAACCGAGCGCAGCAAGCATGTCTCCTTCAGCTGTGATACCTGTCCCGGTACGTCGACCATTTTGACATTTCTCTTTGATGTTTAACCACAGATTTCTCTCGGTCCGTTTAATTTCCTTAGACTCTGGGTCATTGCCGATCTTTTCAAGGATTGAATCAATTTTCTCAAGTTCTAAATCAATGATATTGTCAGCTATGCGTTGCGCCATTCGCACATATCGCTTGAATTTCACAAAATCAAACTCAGCCTCTTCGGAAAATGGATTATTCACGAAGCTTAGTAGGTTAATGGCAAGTAATCGACACGAATCATAAGGACAAAGGGGTATCTCCCCACACGGATTTGTAGAGACAGTTCCGAACCCTTCATCCTCATAGCAGTCAGCAACAGATTCTCGTTTTATAGTGTCCCAAAACAAGATGCCTGGCTCAGCGGACTTCCATGCGTTGTGTACTATCTTTTCCCAGAGTGAACTAGCGTCGATTTCTTTGGTCGTGGTAGGATTATTTGAGCCTACTGGAAATCGCTGGATGAAAGCATCCCCTTTGATAACGGCCTGCATAAAATCATCGGTGATTTTCACCGAAATATTTGCTCCTGTGACCTTTGACTGATCCAACTTGGCATCAATGAAATCTTCGGCATCTGGATGCTCAATGGAAATGCTGAGCATCAATGCTCCCCGACGACCATCTTGCGCCACCTCACGCGTTGAATTGCTGAACCGTTCCATAAAAGGGACAACACCAGTTGAGGTTAGAGCACTATTCTTAACGGGAGATCCCTTTGGACGAATATGTGAAAGGTCGTGGCCAACTCCTCCTCTCCGCTTCATCAACTGCACCTGTTCTTGATCCGTTTGCATGATAGCACCATACGAATCTCCCTGTGTGGAATGACCAATTACAAAGCAATTCGAAAGGGATACAACCTGATGATCATTACCGATACCGGACATAGGTCCACCTTGAGGAATAATGTATTGGAATCGCGCCAAGGCTTCAAAAAAGTCACTCTCTTCCAATGGGTGAGGGTGCTTGCCATCCACACGCGCGATCTCAGAAGCTAGACGATGATGCATATCATCAGGGCTTTTCTCATAGTATTTGCCATCTGAGTCTTTCAAAGCGTATTTGCTCATCCAAACGGTCGCCGCAAGCTCGTCTCCTTCAAAATAGACAGTCGATTCCGCTAAAACCTCATCGTAAGAATATGTGATTGATTTTGATCGATTATCCGTGACTGACCGAACGGATATGTCTTTCTCGAGGGTTTCTTGCATGACAAAGGTTTTAGGTTTTTTCAAAACAGCGAGACCAAATGTATTCCCTCGACTACCGTCTAATTATGACGAAAATCATCTATGCAAATCCTGTCAACATTAAGCCGGTTAACAACCTATGAAGTCCTTGTCAATCCCGACTTTCAGTGTTGGATAATTTACTAGCTAATTTATCAACCATGTGCACTGTTAATTACTCATTAGCATTGATGTTGAATTAATAGATCGTATAACTATTTTATTGAATGTGATACGTCTAAACTCTTCCTTTCAATGGCTCGAAGTGAGCAGTAAAGTGACGCAAAAACCGAGGCTCCTCCGTTATCTTATATCCTGAGATTTCATTTTTTTCATTTTTCAGATCCCTGAACACTTCTAATACGTATTCGATGTGACTCTGCGTATAGACTCTGCGTGGAATTGCCAATCGAACTAACTCCATTGGTGAAGGAATTAGCTCTCCTTGCTCATCGTACTTCCCAAACATCACTGATCCTATTTCGACTGCTCGGATTCCACCTTTGAGATACAGTTGGCAAGCGAGTGCCTGACCTGGGTATTCGTGAGCGGGAATTTGAGGGTAAAAGCGAGCGGCATCGATGTAAACAGCATGTCCTCCCACGGGTAAGAGGAGAGGAACACCCATAGCCTCAAGTCCATCACCCAGGTACTTCGTGCTTTTCATTCTGTACTCAAGGTATTTTTCATCAAATACTTCCTCTAAACCAATAGCGATAGCTTCCATGTCACGTCCTGAAAGTCCACCGTAGGTTGAAAACCCTTCAGTGATGATCAAAACATTTGTACACTCCACTGCAAGCTCCTTGTTCTTAAGCGCCAGAAACCCTCCCATGTTAACCAAACCATCTTTTTTGGCGCTCATCACAGCACCATCGGTGAGTCTGAACATTTGTTCGGCAATTTGCTTATAACTCAGCTCTGAATAACCGTCTTCCCTTTCTCGGATGAAGTAAGCATTCTCAGCAACCCTGCAGCAATCCAAAAGGAAGAGGATGTCAAATTCATCACATATGGATCTTATGTCCTTTGCGTTTGACATGCTCACTGGTTGTCCACCTCCGCTGTTGTTCGTCACTGTTAGAATTACCGCGCCGATCGATTCGCCCCCTCGCTCTTCGATGATTGATCGAAGCTTGGTCACATCCATGTTGCCCTTAAATGGGTGTAGAGACTGAGGTTGAGTTCCTTCTGGAATGGGTATATCAATAGCCTCAGACCCCGTAAACTCAATGTTTGCCCGAGTTGTATCAAAGTGGGTATTGCTAATAAATGTTTTGCCTTCACCCCCGAGTGCAGAATAGATAATTCGTTCAGCGGCGCGACCTTGGTGTGTTGGCAATACGAATTCAAAGCCAGTGAGTTTTTTAACGACTTCCTCCATTCTTTGCCATGATCTAGAACCAGCATATGCTTCATCTCCCCGCATTATTCCCGACCATTGCTCGGCGCTCATGGCAGACGTTCCGCTATCGGTTAAAAAATCTATCATGACACTATCTGCATCCAGTTGGAATGGGTTGTAATGTGCTGCTTCTAAAAACTCAATTCTTTGCTCTTCATTCGTTACGGCAATGGGCTCAACCATTTTAATCTTGAATGGTTCAATAATCGTCTTGTACATGCTTCCGGAGATTTAGTGACAGCTAATAATTTTAGTCAAGGGTATGCCAAAAAATAGAGATTAGGAATGACTGCTGTCAGGATGAAACAGGTCCAATTTATCAGCTCAGATTCGGCAATTCAAATAACCCTTTAAACACAGCACTTGTTTGCTATTCCCATCATCTCAGAGGAGGTTTACAGCCGGTTAAAAACATGATTCTCGACAGGTCTAGCAATCGAGAGCCCTGTATACCATAATCTCTTCTAAATTCGATGGAATTAGAGACCTCAACAAGAAATTGAATGCGGAATTCAAGAATTTGTTGTGGATGGGTTAAAGAGTAATTAACTGAGAATATCAACGATCGCTAAAGATCGTCATTGAGACTTCTAAGGTTCAAATTAAAAGATGATATAATGTTCTCGAAAGCATGCGAATATGCGATACGATCAATCGTATTCATTGCTGCTCAAAATGAGCAGGGAACTCAGCGTGTAGGCATTAAAGAGATTTCTTCCCAGCTCGATATCCCCGAAAGATTCACATCCAATATTTTACAGACTCTTACTAAGCGCAATCTCATCCAAAGCATAAAGGGACCAAATGGTGGCTATTCCCTTGATTATTCAAAGTCGTTAACGCTTTGGGATGTGATGGTTGAAGTTGATGGCGATAAGTATTATCAAGAATGCGTATTGGGGCTTCATGAGTGCAGCGATACTCAACCTTGTCCAATTCACAACTCATTCTCAGATATTCGGGATCGTCAAGCTCACATGCTCAAGTCCACACATATCGCTGACCTCGCGGTTGATCTAATAGAAGGTAAAATTCACCTGAACAGGAAGCTAAGGAGCTAATCTGATTATCCTCCAGTTATCCTTGCCCAGCTCAAACAAAAACCGGTCATGAAGTCGGGCTGTCCTGCCTTGCCAAAATTCGATCGAATTTGGAATAACAACATACCCGCCCCAATGGGGAGGTCTAGGAATTGGTTTCCCTTCAAATTCCTTTTCAAATTTAGCGACTGATTCCAAGAGCTGCTGTCTGCTTGAAAGCTGCTTGCTTTGAGGTGAAGCCCAGGCACCTATTTGACTCTCTCTCGGTCGTTTAGCAAAGTACTCGTCAGACATTTCAGCTGGTATCTTTTGTGCAATCCCAGTTATACGTACTTGTCTATCAAGCTTGGTCCACAGAAAGTTGAGCGCGACTTTTCCGTAGTCTCGAATCTGTTCTCCTTTGTTGCTAGTATAGTTTGTGTAGAAGATGAATCCTTCTTGAACTAGATCCCGCAGGTAGACAACTCTTGATCTAGGCATGCCATCGGAATCAACAGTCGAAACCGTCATGGCGTTGGGGTCTTCAACCTCACCCATAATCGCTTCCTCGAGCCATTTCTTAAACAAGAACAAAGGATCCTGAGGGAGGTTATTCTCATTCAATTCGCCGTGATCGAAATCTCGACGCGAATTGCGCATTTCATCTAAATTTTCGCTCATAGTAAAATGAGTTGTGAAGGTATCTAATTGTTCAGAAATCCTTCCTTCTGGCTCTGTAAACAAAGAGAAATTGTGGAACAACGATCCAAAGTAGCATTGCTCCAATGGAAACTCCAACCCCCAATCCGGTTCCAAAGAATTTCTGGAACACAGCTCCGGAATAGCCCATCAATGCGGAAACATCTAATTGTAACATGATGAATATCCGTGAAAGGTCTATTGGATTTAATAGACTCAATATGATGGCGTGTTCCTCAATCGGATATTCTGAAAAAACAATGAAGTACATGAGCATCAAGCCGTCATAGATGACAGCCATGAAAAGCCATAGCGACAATGCCATTCCAATTCCTCTGAGCTTATCACGAGTGGCAATCGCGATTAAAAACGCCAATCCCGAAAAGATGAATGAGAGAAGAACACCCGTCAACATTAGCAGCAAGAGCACTTGAATGTCTTCAATTCTGGGCGCCGACATTGCCATTCCGAGTGCCAGGCCAAAGCCAACGCTCAAGGCTAACATCACTGCTATTCCCATATACATTCCGATAAAAGTGTGTGACCTTTTGATTGGCTGTGCCAAGAGAAGGAAAAGAAAGTCAGTCTTGTTGAAAAAGTACATGCTTGTCATCATCGTACTCACCAATGGAGTAATCAGAATGATGATGTTCATGATACTAACCACGCCCCTAGTAAATGACCCCGTGAAGTAGACTAAGGCGTAGGTAGAGAGGGCAATAAACAGTGTATAAGCTATGGCCCAAACCGACCTCAGGTTGTCCATAAAGACAAACTTGAATATGCTCCAGATCGTTTTCATGCTTCAGCTTTAAGGAGATGAGCAATACTTTGCTCTAGGTTGGGTTGGTTCGTTGATTTTATGAGCTCTTCGGGTTTGCCCTGATACACAATTTTACCCTCTAGAAGAAAGGCGATTTCGTCGGCAACTTCTTCTACATCGCTCATAATGTGGCTTGTGAAGAATATAGTCTTGCCTCTTTCCTTTTCCTCGAGCACTAGTCTTTTGAAATTTACCCTTGAAACCGGATCAAGTCCAACGGTTGGCTCATCAAGAATAATAATGGGACTGTCAAAAAGAAATGCTAAAACCGCACTTACCTTTTGTCGTGAACCACCGCTGAGAACACCCAACTTCTTGCTCATATGACCTTCTAAATTGAAGTATTCAATCAATTGAGTTGGATCAGCATCTACCCCGCGGATGTCACTGATCAATTGGATCAAGCGAATTGCACTAATGTTCTCCGCAAACCTTGCGACCTGGGGCATGTAGGAGATGTCTTTTCGCGATTCTACGCTCGTAGATGGAATACCATTGACCGTTATCGTTCCGGAGTTTGGTCGAACCAAATTCAGGATGCATTTGATGAGAGTTGACTTGCCTGAACCGTTCGGTCCGAGCATGCTAATTACCCTCCCTTCCTCGATGGTCAGGTCAATGTCTCGGAGGACTTCATTCCTCCCCCACCGTTTAGAAACTGAGTTTAAGGTGATCATTGATTAGCTTCATTTGAGGTTTGATATCTACCAGGCTCTCTGGCGTCAATACTGGAGTGACTTTTTCGGCAAGATTCAATAGGTCTATAAATGTACTTCGCATCAAAATGATCGAAGCCGGCGACTGAGCGATGATGTATGTAAATAACTTCACAGGTCGAAATGGAATATCACCAATACCATCACTGTTCAAATCGTACCCGCTGTACTCTTCCCAGAAGTTCCCTGTAAAATCATTGTAATTCGACCTTGAATTGGTCGTTACATCGAATGAGTTTTGTAAAAAGTCGTTGGCCGAAATCACATTATCCGTGCAATTACCCATCACTCTAAACGCGTATCCATTGCCATCAAATCGATTATTTTCAATTGAACATCTCATGGTGTTATCGGCGCTTATGGCAATTGTATTATTCGCAAATAGATTTTCACTTAATCGCGAGTCAGTTATGTCCTTAAGCAGCAATCCATAAGAAGATGTCCCCCAATTATCAACGAACTGGTTATTCTCCATCACAACTTTGGTTGAATACATTACGGCAACACCGGCCCCATTTTTATGGAATGTATTTCCGCGGTATTCATTTTCGTGTGAAAACATAAAGTGCAGTCCATATCGCATATTAGACTCGCTCCAATTATTCTCAATCTTGCTTTTATCAACGAATTCGAAGTAAATGCCGTCGCGGTGGTTTCGAATCTGATTGTTCCTAATTGTCATGTTTTTGCAATACCAAAGATGGATTGCATTGCCATTGGAAGATTCTAGGTATGAATCCGTAGTTGCGTCGCCTTTTACATCGCAATTCTCAATGATTCCATGCTTGCTCTTTTCAACTAGAATTCCGAAGAAGGAATGACGTACAACTACATTTCTGATCACCAAGTAATCAGAATTATTGCATTTCAGAGCAGCTCGGTCTTCGATGTAGTTGGTGGATACATTTCTTAACTGAATATCAGAAATTGAAACACTGTCGTGATGGATGTATAGTATGGTCGATCCATTTCCATCGAAAATGGCCCCCTCTTCGCCTCGAATCGAAATTGCTTTTTCAACGATCAACTCCGAAACAGTGTAGACACCCTGTTTTATCAAAAGGACATCTCCGTCTGAAGCAAATGCGTATGCACTTTGCACGTCCTTGAACTCACAGCTGGGACATACTTCGAGAGTTCTTCCATTGAGCATGAAAGAACATAAAACGCCTAAGATTGTGACGACGGTTTTCACTTCTTGTATTCGGAAAGAATTTCCTCCCAAGTATAAAGCTTACCTGCTTTGGTTTCGAGATGTACTAACGCCAAATCAGAATGCGAAAATGCATTCAGGAATCCTCCCATCGGGCTAGGCATTTCTTCAGAAACCAGATAACAAGCCTCTCTTGCATCAATGAACTTCTGAGGTCGTTCAAAATCAGTTACGACAGCTTGATCAACTTCATCTTCTGTGTCATGCCAATAATGCAATAAGCATTCAGCTGAATCAAATTTGTAGGTGCGTCCTTTTTTGGTCACCACCTCACTGCCAAATTTTGGATCCATGATTCGCATTTGACACCAATGGCAATCGTCCTGACCATAGGAAATTGGTTCAATGGTTCGGCTGCATCCTAAAAGGAAGACGAGAGACAGCAATAAGATTGTTTGGCTTGTAATCTTAGTCATTGGATGTTGGAATTCGTGAACTTCGGACATACCACTTCTCATGGATCATTGCCCAAAACATCAGGAAGCAAGATAGAGCCAAACATATTCCGCCAATATGTGGATACGAGACCGCCTTAAAGTTCAATAACCACTTCGATCCAAGTAAAGGCGGTTGATAGACCATGCCTTCGATCTGAATTGCAGCATGGGGATCAAGATTATGTCCATAATCATACTCCCAAAGCCAAAAGTCAAATATTCCAAGCAAGCTAAGAACCAACAGTGACGAGGCGTATACGTACATCCACTTTGGTTCATTTTTCCACCAAACCAAAAGTCCAAGTAGAATTAATAATCCTCCTATGTAAGGAAAGATTTTAAGCTCAGGGATTGAGTCTGGTTCAATCATCTGCATCCCTATGTAGTGATTGAGGATGTTGATATTTTGGAGTGTGTTTTCTTCATGTCCAGTTATCTTGTTTACCCAGATATACATCTCGATCCCTTCGGGGTACTGAGGAGCCTCCAAGGCAATGTACCACAAGGGTTGAAAGTAGATACCAGCAAGAACAACTGCGGCAATAAGAGTGTAGGCTCGAGTTAATGGTTTCATCTATGCGTTATTAATACCACCGGCGCCAATCCTGCATTTGCAGGATTGGCATTACGGTGAATCCAATCAAAAAATGAAAGTTAAAAGATCTGTTTTATTGGTCCTGAATTTAATCCTGCTCTCCAAGCCAACTCCTGAGTTCTACATCAGAACCAGCAGCTGAAACTCTAACATAACCCTGCATTTCTTGGTGGAGCGCCGAACAGAAGTCTGTACAATAGAATGGAAAGACCCCAGGTACTTTTGGCTCCCAATACAATGTTCGTGTGGCACCTGGCATTATTAAGGTTTCAGAGTTTTGGGCACCCAAGACCGCGAATCCGTGTGGCGTATCCCAGTCTTGTTCAAGGTTTGTTACGTGCCAGTAAACTTTGTCACCAACCTTAACACCTTCGATGTTGTCAGGAGCAAAGTGAGATCTGATAGAAGACATGTAAACATGCACTTCGTCCCCTTCTCTTTCGACCCTCGCATCTTCTTCAGACTTAACTGCGTATGGGTGAGTGTTCTCAGAAAGCTTGTAGAATTTTTTAGTGTTCGGTTTAATCAAGTCAGCCGGACATCCTTGGGCATAATGAGGCTCGCCATCCGTTGGGAAGTCTAAAAGAAGCCTCATCTTATCTCCGGTAATATCATAAAGCTGAGCACTATGAGCAAGCTCTGGGCCAGTTGGTAGATATCGGTCTTTGGTTATTTTGTTCAATGAAACGAGGTACTTTCTCCAAGGCTTCATTGAGCCTCCACCTGGTATGCTTAAGTGACCAATTGAATAGTATGAAGGAACACGGTCGATAACCTCCCAAGTTCCAACGTTCCATTTCACCACCTCAGAAGAGATGAAGAATGAGGTATATGCATTTCCGTCTCCGTCAAATTCTGTGTGGAGTGGACCGAGGCCTCCGGACTTAACGACACCAGTTACAACTTCGTCATACTTAAGCACAGGAATACCCTCGATAGTAGTCTCGAAGCTCTCAGCAGCAATCGCCGCTTCCATTTTGCTAAAGGAGTGAACTGTAAGGTCAGCACTTAATTTACCACATCCAACGATGTACTCACCCGTTGGGTTAACATCAACTCCGTGTGGAGATTTTGGTGTTGGTAAGTAGTATATCAAACCTGGGCAATCAGCTGGGAAAAGCACTTTTACTTTGTCTCCAACCTTAGAAGTTGCAATTCCAGAATTGTGATCTACTTCATTGTTGTAGTACTCAGCATCCCATTCTTTGAAATTGCCTTGAGCGAGATACTCTTCTGCTTTCTTCCAGTTGACCGCAGCGATGAAGTCTTTGTCATTTTGAGAAGCGGTTGCTTCTTTCATGGTAGATCCTTTCTCTGTATTGTACGTTGTAAAGAAAGTCCAACCGTGTGAGGGGCCCTTTCCGCTTGCAGCTAGATCATAGTCGAAGCCAGGAACCATTATTTGGAAGGCCATTTCCATATCTCCATCTTCTTGGTCAACACTAATGAATGAAAGCGTTCCATGGAAGTTCTCCTTGTACGTTTCAATCGACACATCCTGCTGTGGAATCGGCACAGAGAATCTTGTACCAGCAACCAAATACTCTGTGTTCATTGTCAGGTAGGGAGAACTATGGTTACCCGCACTGTGAGGAATTTCAATGATCTCTACAGTTTCAAAGGTGGTAAGATCAATTCGAGCAATCCGAGGAGTGTTGTTAGCATTAATAAACAACCATCTTCCATCGATCTCGCCGTTAGTCTGACTAAGCTTGGGGTGGTGAGAGTCATCCCATGGAATACTACCGTGAGACGTCTCCAACATTGCCTTGGTTTCTTCATCGAAACCGTATCCTTTTTCAGCGTCGACAGAGAATACAGGAATTCTCCTAAACATTCTTCCTGAAGGCAGTCCAACTACCGAGACCTGTCCGCTAAATCCACCGGAGAAGAACTCATAGAATTCATCATGTTCTCCTGGTGCTACGTAAACTGCTTCAGCGGCGCTTGAGTTGTTCAAGGCTCCTGAAGATTGTGATTGAGATTGGTTTTGACCTCCACCCCCGCAAGAAGCTAAGAATGCTCCAGCAGCAAGGAAGGCCATTAGTTTGATTGTGGTTTTCATCATTTATTATTTAAAGAGTTCTATTCAGTTTCTGTTGGAGTATAAGATCTGAAGTACTCGAGCACTGCTCGTGCCTGATCCTCAGTTAGATTTTGATTAGCCATTGGTGATAGATACTCAGCAAAAAGCGCTTTGGCTTGCGGATCTTCTTTCACCATTTGTTCAGGATTCAAAATCATGTTCATCACCCACTCAGGTGAGCGTTTGTCAAGGACGCCATCTAATCCAGGTCCGACATGACGCTTGTCCATTTTGTGGCATGCAACACACATCTGAGAGAAAATTTCCCCTCCCTCAGCAGCAAGCGCTGCATCTATTTCTCCAAGCTCTACACTCGAAACTGGGCCAACTCCATTTGGACTTGCTTCGGGTTCCGGGGTGTAGATTTCCATCGGCTCGGCACTGGTTTCTGTCGTGGCCTCTTCGCCACCTCCGCACGCTGAAACTCCAGCGAAAAGCAGTGCTATTCCGATAACTGATACTGTCTTATTCATTATTTCTGATTGAATTGATTTGGTATGATTATCCTTCAGGTGGAAGTAAAACTGCATCCACTACATGTACGATTCCGTTAGCAGCCTTAACTGTTCCAAGAATTTTGGCCCCGTGAACATATGTTCCATCATCGCGTACCTCTACTTTAATGTTGTGGCCAGAAGCGACAAACAGACTCTGTCCATCCTTCAAATCATCAACATCGTAAGATCCTGGAGCAGCGTGAAATTGGATGATCGACGTGAGCGTCATCTTATTTTCAGGCTTTAGTAAAGTTTCCACTGTTCCTTCCGGAAGGGCATCGAACGCGGCATTCACAGGAGCAAACACCGTAAGTGGGCCATTATTGGCCAAAGCAGTAGTTTGTTCGGCTGCTTTGCATGCTGCGACCAGCGTAGTGTGATCAGCGGAGCCCAGAGCAACTTGTAAAATGTTGGGAGTAGACTCTCCATCATTTATTCCTTCTTGCCCGGATCCGAAGTCTTGTTCTTCCACTGTTGCGGTTGCGTTTCCAGAAGCATCATCATTTGTTTGATCGCCTCCTGAACACCCAACTGCTAAAAGCGAAATGGTCATTAATACCAGAATTGGTTTTGTCATCATTTATTGGTTTGGTTTCACAGGCCAAAACAAGATCACAGGGATTAGGCAAAACATGACCGTTGTCAATGAGCAGAATAAGAGATGTTAGATTTTCACATGTGTTTGTGTTTTATTAACCCTTATGCCTTCAGTTGAAACTTGCGGATGCGGGATGGGGATGAGTTCTTATATTGCCCGCCGTATGCACATTTCAGAACCTCTAATCACCAACGACGCCATCATTCTGGGCATCCTCATGGGTCTCTTGGGCGTTATCTTTTACACGTCGTCCCTACCCGGAAAATGGAATCGCTTTTATAAAGTAATCCCCGCTCTTTTGCTATGTTACTTCTTGCCAAGTGTCTTCACTTCGCTAGGAATTATCGCTCCAAAATGGTATGATCTCAGCGCAATTGCGGAGCATTTGATTGCTCTTGGTCATCATCTGCCCACCAATTGGAAAACGACAGATTTAGAGGCTGGAATCGCAGCTCTTGGTCTGGGTGAATCTGATCTGAGTGCGTTTAAAAAAGAGTCCAAGCTTTACTTCGTTGCCTCCCGTTACTTCCTACCAGCCAGTCTGGTGTTGCTTACAATAAGCATTAGCATCAAGGAATTGGTAAAGCTGGGACCGAAGGCATTGATCATGTTCCTTACCGGTACCGTTGGAGTTGTCATTGGAGGTCCACTTGCCATACTTACTTTCTCTTACATCTCACCTGATGTAGTTGGTGGTGTAGGACCGGAAGCTGTATGGCGAGGCATGACAACCATTGCAGGCTCATGGATTGGAGGTGGTGCCAATCAGGCGGCCATGTTTGAAGTTTTTCAACCAAGCTCTCGACTTTACTCTATCATGATCACTATTGACGTCATTGTAGCTGAGATTTGGATGGCCTTCCTCCTACTGGGAGTTGGCAGAGCGGAAGCCATCGATCGCTTCTTTAAGGCGGATGCCAGCAGCGTAGAGAATTTGAAGAACAAAATGCATGAATTCAGTCAGAAGCACGCTCGAATCCCATCTATGAACGACTTATTCATCATTCTGGGAATTGGAGCGGTAGGAACTGGTATCGCGCACTTATTTGCTGATTGGCTGGCGCCATTTATCGGCGAGAATTACCCGATGCTGAAAAAGTTCAGTCTTGACTCAGGCTTCTTTTGGCTTATTGTGATTGCAACAACCATTGGACTCGCGTTGAGCTTTACCAAGCTTAGGAATTATGAAGGCGCCGGTGCATCCAAAATTGGAGGAGTATTTATTTACTTCCTCGTAGCTACCATTGGAATGAAGATGAACGTGATGGAAATCTTTGACAATCCCCTACTCTTCCTCGTTGGACTATTATGGATGGCGATACATGTGGGCATGATGATTATCGTGGCAAAGCTGATTCGAGCTCCATTCTTCTTTCTCGCTGTCGGCTCAAAAGCGAACATCGGGGGAGCAGCTTCAGCTCCCGTTGTAGCTGCAGCATTTCATCCGTCCTTAGCTCCTGTTGGAGTATTACTAGCTGTATTAGGATACGCCCTAGGGACTTATGGCGCGTGGATTTGTGGCTTGCTCATGCAGGCAGCTGTACAGTAGTCAATCGACAATTGTCGATTGGTATTTGTTCAGAACAAAAGGAAGCTCAGGATAAACACAATCGCAAAGTAGCGCGCAAATGCCCCAGCCGAATAGAAGACAGCGCTGGGCTTGTCCACGAAAAAGATGAGACAAGGAACACCTATAAATATGAGAAAGAACAAATAGGGTGGTTTGTCGACCCCACCTACTTCATATTCTTTAAAATCCTGGTTGATGATGTGGATTCGGGGAACATCACGAAAGATTAATGTCTCTGCATAGCTAACATGCGAATTCAATCCAATCTTATTTCCTGCAGCGCTTGCTACTCTCACAACTGCACCATTCCCGAATTTGATGCGATAAGCCCTGGTAAACTCAAATCCTAAAATATTCCAATTTATGGCTTGCTTCTCAGCAACATAGCCATGCCTTTCACGAGTGACTAAGAACGAATCTGAGAGTATAAGAAAGAAGAAAACCAGAGATGTATATGCCATGAACATGGTCCAAGGGTAAAGAATGCTGCTCCTGAAGCGAGCAAATTGCTTTGCCTCCCTCTGTAATTCCACTTGTTCAAAACGCTTGGCTTTTTCTCTTGCCTGACGGATTGCTTCCTCTCTCGAAAGCCGAGTTCGATCTCGATCACGACCAGAAGGAGTCTGATCCTTAACTTCAAGCTCGACCTCATGGTCACGCCAGGTCTGGTCCGCGGTAATGATGATCTCGTATGCTTTTTGAACTTGGATGAACAGCTCGTGAGCCGCAGCGCTATCGTTGATATCCGGGTGGTACTTCAGCGCCTTTTTCCGAAAAGCCTTTTTCACCTCATCGATTGACGCCTTGCTTTCGAGGCCCAAAATCTCATATGCTTTTTCGAATCGCTGCATTTAGTCTAAAACGAAATTAAGCGGTAGAGGTTGATTGAGCAGAAGGGTGATTGGTGGAAGAGTACATTTGGATTTCAATGATCACAGACTTCAAGATTGGTGATAAAGTGCGATTGGTTGATGAAGATGGCGAAGGCTTGATCAAAGCAATCAAGGATTCAAAAATCTGGGTAGAAATCGATGGGTTTGAAATGCCATTTACAGCATCCCAAGTGGTCAAAATAGAATTTGACGACCTCATCGCGGACGCTTCAGTAAAAATGAGTCCAAAGGATCGTGAAATGGCCAAACAAAGCCGACAAAAGCTTGATGATCTTGGCCAGACTGAGCATTCTGTATATGAACTCGACCTCCACATCGAAGAGCTTTTGGACAGGCATGACAGGATGAGCAATGCCGAGATTCTGAACTATCAGATGTCAAAGTGCCGAGCTTTTGTGCGTGAAGCAATCGACAAACGATATCCAAAAGTGGTATTGATCCATGGAGTTGGCGAAGGTGTATTGAAAGATGAAATCCACCATTGGCTGCATGGCCTAGATCACATTGAGTTTCATGACGCTCCTTACCGAACCTATGGATATGGTGCCACAGAGGTGCTAATACGGCGCTAACCTATAGTTTTGCATTGCGAACCGATCTGTCGCTCCTTCGGGAGAGGAAAGTCCGGACAGCGCAGAGCGCCGAACCTTTGGAAACGAAGGGTGTCTTTGACACAGAAAGTGCCACAGAAAATAAACCGCCATGCTTGCATGGTAAGGGTGAAAACGTGAGGTAAGAGCTCACGCGTTGTACTGGTGACAGTACTCTGGGTAAACCTTTCGGGCTGCAAAGCCATGTATACCTGGGCTTGAGAGCTGCTCGCTCGATCCAGGAGGGTAGGCCGCGCAGATAAATGGCAGATGCTTCACTCTCGGGTGAAGAACAGAATCCGGCTTATAGGTTTGTAAATATGGCCTCGTTCCGCGAAAGCAGAACGGGGCCTTCTTGTTAGTCGTAACTAATCCTCTGGTGGAAAATACCCTTCAACGCCGTCTTGAGGACGTCTTTGGCCGTATTGATGTCTTTAAATGTGAGCGGTGACTCTTCGAACTGTCCCTCACCTCTTTGATATTCAACGATGTTGTCAACCAACGATTCGAGTGCTTCGTGGTCATACTTCTTCAAACTCCGTGATGCAGCTTCCACAGAATCAGCCATCATCAAGATAGCTTGCTCCTTCGTTTGTGGTTTTGGTCCTGGATACGTGAATCTGGTCCGATCCATGTTCGGATCTTTCTCCAACGCCCTCTTCATAAAGTACTGTACCGTACTGGTTCCATGATGTGTCTGAATGAATTGCACGATGTCGAGAGGAATGTTTTGATCACGCGCCTTTTCAATTCCTTGTGTCACATGAGCGATAATGATGGCCGCACTTTCTTTTGGCTCCAAATCGTCATGCGGATTATTCTCCGGCAGCTGGTTCTCAATAAAGAATTGTGGCTCATTCATCTTGCCAATGTCATGATACATCGCTGCCGTTCTTAGCAAAACAGAATTGCCCCCAATTTTAGAAGCGATCTTCTCCGCGAGGTTTGCTACCTGAAGTGAATGCTGAAACGTCCCGGGCGCCTTGATGGCCAGTTCCTTTAAAAGTGGTTGATTGCTATCCCCGAGTTCGAGAAGTGTCGTTTCTGAAATGTATCCAAAGACTTTCTCTACCAAATAGATCAAGGGAAACACCAAGGTGCAGAGCAAACTGTTGATGGCAAACCATCCGAAGTAGGCTGGGTCAATTGCGCCAATGCTTCCATTTTGCGCGACCGTCATGAACGTATAGATGCCAGAATACCCAACGAAGACAACAAGTGCGGTGGCCAACATCCGTGACCTTCTAGTAGAAGAAGCTTGATACAATGTGGCAAATGAAATGGCGCTCACTTGAACAATTGTAAATTCCAGGGGGTTTTTAGAGAACAAAGCGACGATGAGTGCGATGATTAGAAAGCTAAAAAGCGATATACGGAAGTCGTAAAACATCCGAAGCAACAGCGGTGCTATTCCGATAGGTATTGCATAGACCGAAATGGTATCACTGCTATAGGCCAATGATGTCATGATAAAGCAAACACTCAATAAGGTCAGTGACAAGGTCACGGGTCGAGGATCATTAAACATCCGATCTTGACTCAAGTAAACGAACAACATCAGCAGTCCAAGCAAGACAACTACAACTCCCATCTCGCCAACCAAAGACCATTGAAAACCGGTTTCCGAAATGGTTCGTTCTGAATATTCAGCTTTCAGACTTTCTAAGATTCGATAAGCCTTCTCGTCGACTAGGTCTCCCTTATCAATTATGGCTTGACCGCGATTGATCTTCCCTTCTACCGTAATTATTTCGTCGTAAGAAGCAAGCAACAACTTCGTCGTTAGGCTATCATTGAAAATAAGGTTTGGCGTCAAATTCTCAATTAGGACCGCAGCTACATTTTCTTGGCATATCGAATCTACGTTCCCTTGTATCCATGCGCGTATAGAGTCGACAGCGAGTTGAATGTTTTGGATGTCCTTCAACTCTTTGGTCTGAAGCTCTCCGTTTTGATGCAAGAATATTTTTTGGAAAGGTGATGCATTCTTAAGGTGATCATCTTGTTTGATGATTCCCTTAGAAACAGTGAACATCGCATACTCGAAACTGGGGTCACGGAGTGAATCACAATTGGCTGAACTATCCCAGTCTACAGCATCCCAATCACGTAACATTTTGTCCAATATGGCATCTCCCATCGTTGGATCCAGTGAGAAAACAGGGAATTGAGATTCTTGGATTTGCTCCTTTTCAGTACTGAGTTCATCAGCCATTTTCCGAATCCCAAAATCAAAGGGAGCGAAGAGCTTGTCATGCTTCCATGGCTGATTGAGTTGGTATTCGTATTTGAACAACCCAGCTTTTGGAAGGAAGATGAATATGACCAACAACGTAAGCAGGAAAGCTGCAGCCCGTTGTATCAAAGCATAGTTTTTAATCCGATCTCTCCAGCCGTAATTCATCGCGACGAAAATATATCAATGCACAATTATCAATTGACAATTATCAATATTCAATTGGCAATCGTCGATTACCCATCCGAAGCTGTCGATAGACAATGCTCTCAGCATGATGCATATCGCATTTCTGAATAGTATTTTTGCCGCCTCAAAAAATTGAAGATTATGAAAGATGTTGTCATCGTCAGTGCCGTCCGAACTCCAATGGGAAGTTTCATGGGAAGTCTATCGTCCGTCCCAGCCACAAAGCTTGGAGCAGTTGCCATCAAAGGTGCCGTTGAACGTGCGAGTATCGACCCAAATAGCGTTCAGGAAGTTTTTATGGGAAATGTTCTTCAAGCTGGAGTTGGACAAGCACCTGCTCGTCAAGCCGCCATGGGAGCTGGATTAAGTACGGAGGTTCCTTGCACTACAATTAATAAAGTATGTGCTTCTGGAATGAAGAGCATCATGCTCGGCGCTCAGTCGATCATGACTGGAATGAATGACATCGTTGTTGCCGGTGGAATGGAAAACATGTCTCAAACGCCGCACTACGTTTCTATGCGGAACGGACACAAGTACGGAAATGGCAAAATGGTTGATGGAATCATCAATGATGGTTTGATGGATGTTTACACCAATCAATTGATGGGAACTTGCGCAGAACTCTGCGCTAAAGAGCATGAGTTTAGTCGTGAGGACCAAGATAATTTTGCCATCTCATCATACAAAAAGTCAGCAAAGGCTTGGGAGAATGGATGGTTCAAGGATGAAATCGTCCCGGTGGAAATTCCTCAACGAAAAGGAGACCCAATCATATTCGCTGAAGACGAAGAGTACAAAGCCGTAAAATTTGAGAAGATTCCTCAACTAAGAGCAGCATTCGCAAAGGACGGAACGATCACAGCTGCTAATGCTTCTACCATCAACGACGGCGCATCTGCCCTCGTTTTAATGAGCGCAGAAAAAGCTGCAGAACTCGGACTTACTCCATTGGCTAAGATTCGATCATTTGCGGATGCAGCTCAAAGCAGCGAATGGTTTACGACCTCTCCTTCTAAGGCAGTTCCAATCGCAGTAAAGCGAGCAGGGTTAGAAATTGGAGATGTTGACTTCTGGGAATTGAACGAAGCGTTCTCGGTCGTCAGTCTTGCGAACGTGAAGATTCTAGGCCTGGATCCTGAAAAGGTTGACGTTCATGGTGGAGCCGTTTCCATGGGACACCCACTCGGAAACTCTGGAAGCCGAATCATCGTCACCCTCATCAATGTCTTGAAGCAACAAGGTGGAAAGATCGGTGGAGCAGGTATTTGCAACGGTGGAGGTGGCGCGAGTGCCATGGTGATCGAGTTGGTCTGAGTATAGGACGATCAATAAAGTGAAAGGGAGACCGTCTTCTTGATCAGTACTACCGTCTTCTTCCTTTAAGTATTCAACAATCATAATCCGAAACTTCGGACGTTGTTATCCAAACAAAAAAATATGCCTCGGATCATCCTTGTTCTCTCCTTGTTACTCTGCCAGTTGTTCGTCACCGCTCAGTCGACCGTATCCGGACTAAGCAAAAGCATTTATGTCCAGGGCAGGTTTCTGCACCAGCCTTCATCTTTCCGTACAGTCAGTGATATGTCTGGGGGAATAGAATTCCAGAAAAAGGTTTCGAGGCTAAGATTAAACTTTGGCTTAGGGTTGAACTATGGAAACTTCGAATCCCAGCGAAACTTAGATGAAGGAGTTTTATATGTGAGCGAGTTTCGAGGTACGCGTTTTGACTATTTCAATCATCTCAACGCAGAACAGATCAACTTGGAAATTCCGGTAAGCCTCGAGTTTGACTTCATCAAACTTCCCGGTTTCTACATGGGCTTAGAGACCGGTGTAGTTGCCCAATTACTCATGTATTCAAGAACCTATGGTCATACGTTCACGGAGCTCAAAAATGTACACACCACCGTTTTTACGAATCCAATCAAACTATCGACAGATCGCGGAAATTTAGATCATGATGGGCACTACCTGATCAATGATGTTTTCGGTCGAATTGGACTGCGTTCTGGGTTTGAGCTCAGTAAAAAGTTGGGAATGAATATCGGAGTGGGCGTTGAACGATCTCTCTATGGAGGTTCCTATGGCGGTTATGCTCGAGTTGGTTTGGCCTTTTAATCAGCCAGAATCGGTTGATTAATTGTTAGATGCTGAGCGATATCATTCAGAATCGAGTCATCTTCTGCAACTTATTCCTTTAACGACTGTCAGTTAACAAATCCATGAGGTGGAAATCTTGCGGGGATGCCCTCCACGTAATTTGCGGCTGCTTTACAATTTATGGCATCAGAATACGGCATCAGCGTTCTTAGTGTGATTCCTGGACGGAAGGAAGCTGCCGATGCTTCAGAACAAGTGACCCAACTTCTTTTTGGCGAGCATTACGAGGTGCTCGAAAAGAACAAGAAGTGGATTCGCATTCGCTGTGCCATTGACGATTACGAATGTTGGATTGACTTGAAGCAACACTACCCGATCGATCAGAAGTTTGCAGAGCGACTTGAAAAGCAAAAGTTCATTCCTGTAGGACTGGACATGGCTGGCTTGGCCATCCGAGAAAGCAATGGTGACATGATACCAATTCTCTTGGGCAGTTCACTCCCCTTTCTCAAAGATGGAAAGCTGAAAATCGGAAAGGAAGTCTTTTCGTTTGATGGAGCGGTCCAATCAAAGCACGCCCGGAAGAATTCGGAACTCTTAATTCAGCACGCCAGAATACTTCGTAATGCGCCGTACATGTGGGGAGGTCGTCATCCATTTGGGATTGATTGCTCAGGTTTGGTTCAGATCTGCTATAAGATGATTGGCATCAACCTCCCTAGAGATGCATACCAGCAAGCCGAACATGGACATGGCTTGAGCTTCCTCGAAGAAGCACAAGCTGGTGATTTAGCCTTTTTCGATAATGAAGAAGGGCGCATCATTCATGTCGGAATATTACTTGGTGAAAACCAAATCATCCATGCATCTGGTTTTGTCCGCATTGATCGCATTGATCATCAAGGCATCTACAACGACGACATCCGAGACTACAGTCATCGATTGAGGATTCTGAAGCGAATCATAGATTGACTAGATTCGGCTGATGACTCACGAAGAAAGAGAACAACTCATCAAAACAAGTTGGGAGCTACACGGTCAGGTGGAAGCATCCTATTTAAGCAGTACAGCAAAACAAGGCGACTCCGAATGGATCGAACGACAAAGATTCCTTCTTGCTGACATGTCACTGCACCTTCTTCAGACTTCGGTCAAACCCGGCAAGATCAACCTCGACAAACTACGCGATAATCTCCACTCTATTCTGACGATTTCCGATCAGTTCCTACCTACGGCTGAGCTGAAAAAGGCAACTGAGAAACTATACTCTGAGTGAGCCTCTATTTAGCCGCAAGCTTTCGCGCGTGAGGCTTTCCTTTCTCAACGTAGTACTTGAAGTCATCGAGCAATTCATCTCCTATTTTGCCAAGTTTCATTTTGGCAATAGGCGCTAGAATGTGACCAAGGCCTTTCATTTCTGCCTGAAAATCGAGAACGAGATGAGTGCCGTTATTTCCATTCTCCTTCAAGCTCCATTTAGCATGAACTTGCTTCACAATTGGTGGAGTTCCAGACAATGACTTGTACGATAATATATGATTTTCGGCATCGAAACCTGTGAGCTCCTGTTGACCTTTTCCGGTTGTTGCCGTCGTGCTTCTAATTGAATAGTTCACCCCTGGTAGTTTAGGCTCTCCACTCACGTTGGATTCAGAAATAATGCTCGCCCATTTGTCAATTTCTCCAAACTGATTACCGAGCACTTCCCAGACTTCTTCGACTGGTTTTTCGATTGATAGTTCTTTTACGATTTTCATGTCTTCTTGTTTTGGTTGGCTTTCCAACGATTTGATAAAGCAAATCTGCAGCAGAAAATTACAATTTACTTGTCAATTTGGATCAATGGCTTTCGTGAAATGGTCATTGCAATTCTTTACACACCCCGTCTTCTTCGCTCTGCTCAGAATCCACCCCTCTCAAGAGGGGAAAGCGCGGGGGCTTCGAACAGGAGCCGTTGGCATTTAGCTTTTGGCTATTAGCCGGAAATCTTAGAACCTAGCTAAGAGCCAATAGCGAACAGCTAAAAGCAAGCTTAAGAATCTTTCCCCTCTTGAGAGGGGTGCCCGAAGGGCGGGGTGTGTTTCTCGGGTAATCAGCTAGACCCTAAGAAAGAACGGATAAAAAACCAAGAAAAGAACAAACGAATCTGCAAAAGCTGTTCTACTTATTTTACTGTCCTTTGCACCATCCAAGGCAGCCACTTCATAAACTTGGATTAAGCAATAGCATTCATGTCAGAAACTCAAGATCCAACACAGCGCATTTTAGATAAGATGGGCATTGAATCGCTCAATGACATGCAGCAGGAAGCGCTTTCTGAGATTAGCAAGCTCGATGAGGTAGTTCTGCTCTCACCAACCGGAACAGGAAAGACATTGGCCTTCGTTCTACCGTTGCTCGAGACCTTGAAGATAGATGCTACCGGAGTTCAGCTCCTAATTCTCGTTCCATCTCGAGAGTTGGCCATTCAAATCGAGCAAGTGATTCGAGGAATGGGTTCAGGGTTTAAAATCAACGCCTTTTATGGTGGTCAATCATTCTCTAAAGATCGAGAAGGTCTGAAGCAGACGCCGAGCATTTTGATAGGAACACCAGGTCGAATCGCCGATCACCTCAGAAGAAACACATTTACGACCAAAAGCATTTCTGCGCTGGTGTTGGATGAATTTGACAAGATGCTAGAAGTCGGGTTTGAGCGGGAGATGAAGGAGATAACTCGATCGCTTAATCACCTGAACAAAAAGATTTTGACGTCCGCATCTCAGAATATGGACTTGCCAGATTTTGTGAGAATGAACCGGGCAAAAAAAATCAACTACTTACATCAAGGCCGTTCCCAACTGGAGCTAAAAGCAATCATCTCTCCTACGAAGGACAAACTTGAAACACTTGTCAAGGCATTGGCCCATCTCGGCAACAAGCCAGGCATCGTCTTTTGCAATTTCAAGGAGAGTATTCAGCGAGTGAGCGAACATTTAGAAGAACATCAAATCACGCATGGATGTTTTCATGGTGACATGGAGCAACAGGATCGCGAACGAGCGCTCATCAAGTTCCGAAATGGAACCCATCAACTCATTGTAGCGACAGACTTGGCAGCTCGCGGATTGGACATTCCAGAAATTGAGTTCATCCTCCACTACCACATGCCCAACCGAGAACATGAGTTCACACATCGGAATGGACGAACAGCTAGAATGCTCAAAGGTGGTACGGCCTACATTCTTCAAGGGACGCAGGAACGAATGCCAGACTATCTAGAAAAATTAGAAACAGAGGAATTGTCTGATTCTCCAATGCCTGCTCCATCAGAATGGACGACATTGTTCATTTCTGGTGGTCGCCGTGACAAAATATCCAAGGGTGATATCGCAGGTCTTTTCTTCAAGCAAGGCGGACTAGGCAAAGACCAACTTGGTTTAATTGAAATCAAGCACGACTGCGCCTTCTTATCTGTGCACAAAGACGTTGTGACTCAGGTAACCGAGAAGTTGGATAACAGCCGCTTGAAGAAAAAGAAGGTTCGGATTAGAGTGATTTGATGGTTATCCAGGGATGGATGCCTTAGAAACACACCCCGTCTCACACCGATGGATCAACGAATAATCCAACATCATGGAGTTGGTCATTTCCAGGAGGAAATCCATCATCCTCAACGGATGAAAGTCCAACCGGAATCACGTATTCTACCGCTGGAATCTATGACGTTTCCCTCACTGCCACTAATGGTTGGGGAAATGATCAAGTGACAAAAAGCGAACATATCACCGTGGAGATTCCAGCTGGGATATTGTTCATCTCGAGATCAGAATGGAAGATATTTCCAAATCCAAATGAGGGGCTATTCACACTTGAAGTTTCTGAATTTGACGGAGACGGTTTAACATTTGAAATTTATAATTCACTCGGACAGAAGGTCGCTTCACAAAACCTAGAATTAATTGATGGGAATCAATTCCCAGTTGATTTAAGGAAATATCCTTCTGGAGTATACACTGCCAAGTTGATTTCAGACAATACATCTGATTCCAAAAGCTTAATTATCGAATAAGATGAAAGTGATTGTAATTCTATTTGCATTGGTTGTTGCCTCGTGCTCAGGACATGAAAAGCAAGAGTCTGCGACTAATGGTAATTTAAACACCAATGAAGAAGTAGCAGAAGTGACAACCGAGAATGCGTATACATCCAATGAAACTTCAAAAACTAACATCGAAGACACCTTGCTTGAAAAACCAGAAGCTGTAAAAGAGACAAAGTCTACAGAATCTGAAGAATCATATTTGGTAATAACCTTTACCAGCAAGGGCTCTGGTATTGACCGAAATGCTAAAAAGAGTGTAAAAGCCTACCTGGCTCAACTACAAGAGGACAACTCATTGAAAGTTGAAATAGAGACGAGCAATTGGGGACGAGAAGGTGAAACGCAGTTTTGCTTAGATCTCGAAACTCTGAACGATGATCAAGTAAAGGCATGTGACGCTAGTATCTCCGAGATTATTGAGCAATCTGAAACAACATTTAAAGAATTCCTGGACAATTGTCCAAATCGTTAAATCATGAAAAGAGGGGGAATACACCCGCTCGTACTATGTGTTGTGCTCTTCTCACTTCGGCGCTTTCGCGTACAGATACGCTGCTAACACACCAAAAATCGCGTTGGGCGTCCAAACAGCAATGAGCGGATCCAGACCGGCGTTCGTGGCATAGACCGTTGTGACCTTCATGGCGAGAATGTAGGTTACCGTCAGTAGCAAGCCAGCGGCAATGTGCACGCCAATTCCTCCCCTCACCTTTCTGCTGCTCATGGCTACGCCAATGACCGTCAGGATGTATGTGCTGAAGGGCAGGGCGTTTCGGCTGTGCTTTTCAATCAGGTAGTATGGAATATTGCTCGAGCCTTTCAAGCGTTGTTCGGCAATGAATTCGTCCAACTCATCCACGTTCATGCGCTGGATGTCTTCCAGTCGGCCCACAAACTCGCTCGGCGAAAATGCCAGTGCCGTGTCTAAACTCTTGCCCTCCTCTACCCTTTCTTGGCCGTTCACATAGGTTCTGATGTAGTAGTTCTCTAAGGTCCAATCGCCGCTCACGCTGTCCCACTTCACGTAGTTCGCAAAGAGTTTTGACTGCAGCTCACCGTCTTCCCAATCTTCGAGCGTAAACTGGTATCCGACTTTATTCTTGTTGTTGAACTTGTCAAAGTAGATCATCTGCCCGGGCGAGATCTGTTTGTGCACACCGTGATTCAGCGTTCGTCGGTAGGTGTTGATGTAAGTATTCTCGAAGTCGATCCGCGTCCTATTCGCCATCGGAACGAGGTAGTTGTTCAAATAAAACGAACCACCCGCCAACAGCGTCGCGCTGACGAAGTAGGGAAACATGAGTCGACGGAAACTCACGCCACTGCTTAGAATGGCCACGATTTCGCTTCTGTTTGCCAATTGGGATGTAAAGAAGATGACGCTCAAGAAAATCAGGAGCGGACTGAACAGGTTGCCATAGAACAGAATGAAGTTCAGGTAGTAGTCGATCAGGATTCCGCCCAGTGGCGCGTCGTGCCGAATGAAGTCGTCAATTTGCTCGCTGACATCAAATATCATCGCGATGGACATGATGAGTCCAAGGATGAAGAAGAAGGTCAGGATGAACCTCTTGATGATATATAGGTCTAGGATTTTCAACTACAGGCGCTGTTTCAATTTAGGAACGACTCCATCCTTCCATTCGCGGAAGTCGCCAGCCAAAATATGTTGTCTTGCTTGCCCGACAAGATCGAGGTAGAAGGCGAGGTTGTGGATACTCGTGATTTGTGGTCCAAGCAATTCTTTGCTCGAGAATAAGTGTCGCACGTATGCCTTGCTATAAGTAGAATCCACGTATGCATGACCGTTCGGGTCCAGCGCAGAAAAATCATTCTTCCACTTCTCATTTTTGATGTTGATGATGCCGTCCCACGTGTAAATCATACCGTGGCGTGCATTACGCGTTGGCATGACGCAATCAAACATGTCGATGCCCAGGGCAATCGTTTCTAAAATGTTGGATGGCGTTCCAACGCCCATCAAATAGCGCGGCTTGTCACTTGGCAATATCTCCGTCACGACTTCGGTCATCTCGTACATCATGTCGTGTGGTTCACCAACACTCAATCCACCAATCGCATTTCCAAAACGATCCGCAGATGCAATGGCTTCGGCGCTTTGCTTTCTCAATTCGGGATAGACGCTTCCTTGCACTATTGGGAACAATGCTTGTTCATAGCCATACTTGCCTTGAGTCTTGTCCATGTGCTCGCAGCATCGCTTCAACCAACGGTGCGTCATGTGCATGCTATCCGTGGCGTATTTCAAATCGCATGGGTAAGGCGTGCATTCATCAAATGCCATGATGATGTCGCCGCCAATGCTTTTTTGAATGTCAATCGCCAATTCGGGCGTGAAGAAATGCCGTGATCCATCGCTGTGCGACTGGAAGTTCACGCCTTCTTCGGTGATTTTCCGGTTGTTGCTCAAACTGTAAACCTGGTATCCGCCGCTGTCGGTTAGAATTGGGCCATTCCAGTTCATGAATTGATGCAATCCGCCTGCTTGTTCTAGAATATCAATTCCGGGCTTGAGGTAGAGATGGTAGGTGTTCCCAAGAATGATTTGGGCGTTGATGTCGTCTTCAAGTTCGCGTTGGTGCACGCCTTTCACCGATGCCACCGTACCGACCGGCATGAAGATGGGGGTTTGGATTTCCCCGTGGTCGGTGGTGATTTTTCCAGCTCGCGCCCGAGATGCTGGATCGGTTTTTTCTAGTTCGAACTTCAAGGGTGTAAAAGTATGTTCTAATTGGGTGAAAGACACACCCCGCCTTCTTCGTTTCACTCAGAATCCACCCCTCTCAAGAGGGGAAAGCGCAGCAATAATTCTGTTCGCAGCAATTTCCAGCGCTAACACTGATCGAAGACCACTGAATAGCCTTAAGAAGTTCCGATCTTTCCCCTCTTGAGAGGGGAAGGCGTTAGAGCAATCAGCTGACCTCGAAGAGCTCCAGCACAGTCTCATTCTTAACCTCTCATCATTAGAAAGCGAAGCTTCCCAGCATTAGGCTGGAACACTTTGGCACCAAGAGAATAAGAATTACCGAATGCAAGTTGGGCAAGAATGTCCTCAACTTGACGAGGAACATAGGGTTTATAAAAGTGTGGAAGCGGTTCGTGCGCAACACGAAAATGCCTCAGGGAAGCTTCAAGGCTTTTCTTTGGTTCTTTCTTTTCGCCTGAAAAGAAAGAATGGAAAAAGAAGCCTTCAAAAGAATGAACAGTATAGGGTTAAGCCAAAAGGAAAGAAGATGAGGTGGTGATGTTGAAGATACACACCCCGTCTTCTTCGCAGAGCTCAGAATCCACCCCTCTCAAGAGGGGAAGGCGTAATGTCGAACATGAGCAATTGGCCTTTGGCTCTTGGCCATTAGCCGAAATTCTTAGAACCTGGCAAATAGCCAAAAGCGAACGGCCAAAAGCGAGCTGCGAGAATCGAGCAGCGCCATCGTTCATAACTATATCCAACCTATTATCCAATAAGCCTTGACCATCTCAAATCGGTTCTTTCCTTTGCAAGTGACGATGTCGAATTCCATCAAGTTACTTCCTGATTCTCTCGCGAATAAAATCGCCGCAGGTGAGGTCATTCAACGACCTGCATCTGTTGTTAAGGAATTGCTTGAAAACAGCGTCGATTCTGAAGCAAATTCCATCAAGCTCATCATCGGTGAAAGCGGCAAGTCACTCATCCAAGTCATCGACAACGGAAAAGGTATGAGCGAGGCTGATGTTCGCATGAGCATCGAACGACACGCCACATCAAAAATCACACAAACAGAAGACCTTTTCAAAATTCAAACGCTCGGCTTTAGGGGTGAAGCACTCGCCAGTATGGCCGCTGTATCTCACTTACAGATCAAGTCCAGACCTGATCGCCGCGATGTCGGTACCGATTTGATTGTAGAAGGTTCAAAGGTGAAGTCGCAAGACATCTGCGCCATGGAAGTTGGAACGACCATCAGTGTCAAGCACCTCTTTTTCAATGTGCCAGCGCGTCGAAAGTTCTTGAAAAGCGACGCGGTAGAAATGCGCCACATCATCGATGAGTTTGAACGCGTCGCCCTCGTCAATCCAGACATTGAGTTTAAGCTTTATCACAACGATCAAGAACTCTTCAACCTACCACAAACCAAACAGCGCCAACGCATTGTCGGGATTCTTGGGAAGTCGTATCAAGAAAAACTTGTTCCTGTGGAAGAAGAAACCGACCTCGTCAAGGTCCATGGTTTTATTGGAAAGCCTAAATGGGCCAAGAAAAGTCGTGGTGAGCAATTCTTCTTCGTGAATGGTCGTTTCTTCAAAAGCCCTTATTTCCACTCGGCCATTCTACAAGCATTTGAAGGATTGATTGCGCATCGCCATCATCCAGCCTACTTCATTTACTTCGAGGTGGATCCCGAAAGCATTGACGTCAACATACATCCTACGAAAACCGAAATCAAGTTCGAAGACGAACGCAGCGTATTCGCCATTCTGCGGAGCACCATCAAGCGTTCGATTGGTCAATACCACGTCGCTCCTTCGCTTGACTTTGATAAAGAGACCACATTCGACATTGCCCCACCGCCAAAGGGAACGGAGATCCCCAAGCCGGGTGTCATGATCAATACAGAATACAATCCATTCGAATCACAAAAGCAAACCGCTCAGAAAGAATGGGAGCGCGGCTCGTCCTTCCAGCGCGATAACGTTCAAGGATGGGAAAAGCTTTACGAAGGGTTGGATCAAAGCCTAGAGAAGGAAGAAGAAACTCCTTCAACCCTTGAACTCAGGAATGACGAAGATCAAACCGTCGTTCGTCAAATTGGACTGAAATACATCTTAGTTCAGAGTCAAGAGGGAATCTTTCTGCTCCATCAATACCGGGCTCACGTGCGATTGCTCTTCGAGGAGTTTGAAGAAGCCATGACGAGTGAAATGAGTGCTTCGCAACAACAGCTCTTCCCCGTTACGCTCGAATACTCGAAAAAGGAAGCAGCGCTCTTCAGCGGGTTCCTGGCTCCCTTGAACCGAATGGGATTCGAGATCGAACCATTCGGTGAATCAGCCTTCATTGTGAGAGCCGTTCCTGCTGCATGTCCTGAGATCAGCATCGAGGAAGTCATGGGAGGATTTTTAGACGACTTGAAAGGCGATAAACCAACCGATCCAGACAAACTCACGGATAGCGTGGTCAAGAGTCTGGCGAGGCAATCTGCCATCAAGTCAGGAAAGGAACTTCAGGCACAAGAAATGCTATCCCTATTCCGTTCGTTGATGAGGTGTAAAAATCCTCAGTATGATTTAAGCGGACGACCGACATTCATGCTTATGAATGCGGGAATGCTAGATAAAATGTTTGGATAGATGCAGATTGGATCAGGTAGGTGGAGCATGATGCCTCCAGTGGTAAAAAACTTGTTGATACTAAACGGGTTGCTGTTTTTAGCTACACTCTCATTTCAGACTTCGATTGGAATTGACTTACGAGACATGCTCGGGCTTCACTATTTCGAAGCGGAGAAGTTTAAGATTTATCAGATCGTCACGTACATGTTCATGCACGGCGACTTCACCCACATCTTCTTCAACATGTTTGCGGTATGGATGTTTGGTTCAGCCATCGAAAATGTATGGGGAAGTCGGAAGTTTTTGATCTACTATCTACTCACCGGATTTGGCGCAGCGCTGATTCACTACATCACGATCTACATTGACATTGCTCCGGTCATTTCTATGATGGAACAATTGGTAGAAGATCCATCAGCCCAAGCAGCAATCAGCTTTACCAACTCCCACAACTGGGGCAGCTATTTGGATCAGTTCTACTACAAGGACATGTATGACCGCACCTTGGAATACATGAATGGATCCTTGCAAGTATTGAAAGTGGATCCTGAGAACACACAGGCACTGCGCGACACGTCGAACTTCTTTGCTTCCTACCTTGAGCACTTCATGAACCTCCCGAACGTGGTGGGTGCATCAGGATCATTGTTCGGAATTCTACTCGCGTTTGGAATGATGTTTCCCAATGTGAGATTGTTCATGATCTTCATCCCTATACCTATCAAGGCCAAATACTTTGTCATCGGTTACGGCGTCATGGAATTGGTTTCTGCCTTCCAAAACAATCCTGGAGATAACGTTGCGCATTTTGCGCATCTTGGAGGAATGCTATTTGGATATATAATTATCAAGTTCTGGCAGAAGTCAGGACAACGCTGGCGATAGCCACGATTTGGAAACCATGTTAGACGACTTAAAAAAACTATTTAAGGGAAACAACTTCACTGGTCAGATCATTCTGATCAATGCTGGAGCATTCTTGCTTGTCAACATTGTGGCTGCACTAGCTTACGGCGGAGTAGATCGTCCAATACTCAACTGGCTTGGAATGCCGTCGTTCATTCCAACCTTCGTAACCAGACCATGGACTGTCTTTACATATATGTTCATGCACGGTGGATTATGGCACCTCATCTTCAACATGTACATGCTGTATTGGTTTGGAAGAATATTCGCCGACTTCCTCGGACAAAAAAGACTGGCAGGGTTATACTTCATGGGCGGACTGGCAGGTGGATTGCTTTATCTGATCAGCTACAACCTCATCTTCCTCGGCGGTGACGAAGTTCAAGGAGCAATTCTCGTCGGTGCATCAGCCGCGGTTATGGCAGTGACGATTGCATCAGGAATTCGCTTTCCTGATTATACGATCAATCTGATGTTCATTGGTCCAGTAAAATTGAAATATGTTGCCCTCGTTGTTTTTCTCCTCTCAACGGTCATCGACTTTCAGAGTAACATGGGTGGAAAAATTGCACACATTGGAGGCGCCGCTGCGGGCTATTTCTATGCTCGTGGATTAAACAATGGCAAGGACTACGCGTTAAGCTTTGTAGACTTTTTTATGTCCATTGGTTCTTGGTTCGACAGAGGCCCAAAACTCAAAGTTGTGAAAGATAAGCCCGGTCAAAAGTCTTCTCGCTCCAAAGCTGCAAAGGCCACTGCGACGAAGAAGGCTGGCGGTGAACACACGGCGCGTGTCGATGAGATTCTGGATAAGATCAGCAAGTCGGGTTATGAAAACCTGAGCAAGGAGGAAAAGGAATTCCTCTTCAACCTCAACAACAAGAAATAAGGCTCTAACCGATTTCTGCATAGGCGTTGCAGGCTATCCTGAAAAGCACTTTGAAGCTCCCAATTTTAAATCGGATTTGAAGTATCTGAAGAAGAAGGTTGATTTGGGTGCTGAGTATATCGTCACTCAACTCTTTTACGACAACAGCAAGTACTTTGACTTTGTTGCCCGCTGTCGCGAAGTTGGAATCGACGTACCTATTATTCCAGGATTAAAACCCATTGCTACGTTGAAGCAATTGAATAAAACCCCACACTTCTTTCATGTGAATTTGCCAGATGAATTGGTAGATCAAGTCGAAGCATGCAAGACCAATGAGGATGTTCGGAAAGTTGGAATTAAGTGGTGCATTCAACAGTCACAAGAATTGGTGGAAGCCGGAGTTCCGGTGCTACACTACTACACCATGGGGAAAGCCAAAAGCGTTGGGATTGTTGCGAAGGAGGTTTTTGGATAAATCCACGGTCTTGGTTCAATTTAGGTCGAGGATTTAAGAAGCGTTAAAAGGAAAGACCAAGAACATTAAGTCATCTTAGCATTTCTTTGGGGCAATCTTTCCTTTTGCCTCTTTCCTTTTGCCGGTCGAGTCGAAGACGAATTCTTTCGGCTGCCTTAATGACTAATCGATTAGAGTCTGCTCCAAAAGCCCGTACCCAAAATCTGCCAACGATGGCTCGCACATAACGAGGAGCACAACATCACTTTCTTCGATTTCAGAAGCTCGAATCTCGGGTGTAACCGTTATTCCATGGTCGCCGATTTGTTGGAACATAGTGCTGTTGTAGTAGAAGTACTTACTCTCTGGATGGAACAAGCCTTCGTGCAATCCGAGATAGAGGTATGTCCAGTAGTAGCTATCACCGATGACCAAGACGCGTGGTTTTTGGTCTCCTGTAAAACCAAGAGTTGGATAGGCCAAGCTATCCTTTTCATTATCTGGATGGCTCATTAAGTTGAGCAAATTATGGAGGTCTTTATCGGAATACCTCGGCGCGCCGAGCTCGATAGAATCGAAGCTAATGCTCGGGATATCAATTCCCTCACTTCGAAAAGATGCCACGACGGAGAGTCCTGAAGTCGCCGCGCCATACACACTCCAATGAGTTCCCTGCCTGGTATACATTGGGTATGGAGAAGACTCCATTTCCCAATTGAAATAATCCATGTGATCGAAGAGATAAAAGCCTTGTTCGTAAAGCTTTTCGCAAAAGACATGGTAGTTGGTTTCTTTGGTTTTTTTGCAATCCCAATCAACCTTATCCTGATAAGCTCTCCATTTATTGGGAGGAATGAGCAGTAAGAGTTTCTTGCCTCGTTCTTCCAAGCTCAGTCTCAATGTTTCTAATGAATCGACCTTAAGCTGAATCTCTTCTTCTCCCAGGAAGTCAAGACCGCAAACACTCTTCCGATATCCTTTCTCGAATAAGTAGCCATCACTTCCTTGCACAACCTGGGAGTTGAATTCATTGAAAAGCCGGTACCGTATCTCATTATAGAACCTCACAATCGGAGATCTGAATCCAAATTTCTTGTCAATATTAAAGGCAACCGCTCGCTGGAATTCACCTGAAAACCAAGAACTTAAATTAAGATCAGGAACTTGTTTCTTAGCTGTTGCGCCAGATAATCCAGCAGTCTTTGGAATATTGACTGTGGCTTGAACGAACATCAAGGCGAGTCCAGTCAAAAGGATGATAAAGGCTATGCGGCTAAAAGTCGTCGTTTCGTTCTCGGATTTGTTTCGTGAAGAAATATCCGATTTTAAAATCGATTCCGAAACTATTCAGTTTGGCGGTGAACGGATCGTTGCTCGCAAACTGACCTAAGTAGTCGCGAGCATTGTTGAGCTGAACTCTGTACATCGGCTGAACGACTAATACTACTCTTTTGGATATGTACCCAGAAACTCCAATTCCAGCATGTGCGCCTACATACCAATCGACGTAGAGATTGGAATTTGACCGCCCAGGGCTCACGTCTAAAAATCCATCCTCTGGAGTCTCTTCTCCAGTTTGATACTTATTTCTGATCTGTTCGTTCAACAGATAGGCACCGGTTAACCCACCGGTATAAATCATCTCCAGTTTACGATTAAACCGGTGGTGAATGTTGATGGAAATCGGAACACCAACCATATGTACACTCGAAAGAGCTGCCCCGATTTTTTTAACCACACCTGGCTCATTTGGATCCTCTCCGTAGATCGTGTTTCGGAAACCTTTGTTCATATAGATCGCTCCAAAGCTCATGCTGAGAGAAGGGTCGAAAAATCGTTTGTACTCTATTCCAAAATTGTAGCTCAGCTTTTCACCCCACAATTGGTTGTATGCTGTCGCGTTCACAGATTTCGCAAATCGGAGCCATTCTAAAGTGGGAGAAAGTTGTAGAGATAAGTGATACTTCTCCCCAGAAGCGAAAGATTGAGACGCTACCGCAAAGAAAATTGCGAGGTACAACAGACGCCGCATGATCAATACAATTCAGGGAAACGCTCTGGGTCAGTTTCGCCCATGATGGAATAAATCTTCTCGAAGATGTCGTCATGAGACGGTTTCGAGAAATAGTCGCCATCCGAAGCATAAGCCGGTCGATGTGCCTTCGCACTCAGCGTCGCTGGAGCCGAATCCAAATGAACGTATCCGCCCTGCTTTTCAAGCACTTCTTGCATCATATATGCACTAGCACCGCCTGGAACATCTTCATCAACGAAGAGAACGCGGTTTGTCTTTTTGACACTTTCAACGATCTCTTGTCCAATGTCAAAAGGCAATAAAGTCTGAGCATCGATTACTTCAGCGCTTATGCCAACTTCATTCAGCTGTTTGGCAACTTCAACGCACATTCGAACCATGGAACCATAAGTCACAATCGTGATGTCGTCTCCTTCAACCATGGTTTCCACTTTTCCAAGGGCGATTCTAAATTCACCAAGATTGGATGGAAGATCTTCCTTAAGCCGATAGCCATTTAGAGATTCAACAACAATGGCAGGATCATCACCAGCCATCAAGGTGTTATACATTCCTGCAGCTTGCGTCATGTTTCTCGGAACACAGATGTGCATTCCTCTCAATGAGTGAATCATCATCCCTAAAGGGGAACCACTGTGCCAAATGCCTTCTAGGCGGTGACCTCTTGTTCGAATAATCAACGGGGCCTTTTGACCTCCCTTTGTTCGGTACTGAAGAGTGGATAGGTCGTCACTTAATACTTGAAGGGCGTATAACAGGTAGTCGAGGTATTGAATCTCAGCAATTGGACGAAGTCCTCGCATGGCCATTCCGATTCCCTGACCGACGATCGTGCACTCTCGAATACCAACGTCAAACACTCGGTGATCACCGTACTTCGCTTGTAATCCTTCTAGGCCTTGATTGACTCCTCCAATCTTTCCAGAATCTTCTCCGAAGATGATGAGCTCTGGATTTGCAGCGAGTAGCGCGTCAAAATTCTCACGAATAATTTCGCGGCCATCCACCTTCTTATCGTCAGAAAAGTCTGCAGGGACTGGCTCAACTTTTAATGGTGAATCAGTTGATTCCGAATACAAATGAGAAGAATATCGCTCAGCATTTTCAGTCATCTTATCCTGAATCCATTGAGACAATGCTGCCTTTGCAGGAGACTGTTCTTCTCTTGCATAACGAAGTCCTTTCCGAGCCGCCTCAATTATTTCTTTTCGAAGTGAATCGGCCTCAGATTCTAATCCTTCTTTCACCTTATTGATGAAAGCAGCATTCTTGCTTGCTCCGGCTAAACCCGTAAGAAGCTGAATCACTGCGGCCTTATCATCCTTCATTGGATTGAGGAATGCTTTCCATGCGTTGTTCTTCGCATCTCTTGCGTCCTTTTTGGCTGACTTCTCAAGTACTTCCAATTCTTCGTTAGAAGCAATACCATTGGCCTCAATCCACTCGCGCATCTTCTTAATCGGGTCAAAATCTTTTTCCCATTGAAGGCGCTCCTCAGATTTGTAGCGTTCGTGTGATCCGCTGGTTGAATGTCCTTGAGGCTGTGTTACTTCTTCCACGTGAACCAAGACCGGAACCTGTTCTTCCCGAGCGATCTTCACTGCCTTTTCATAAGTCAGGATTAGGTGTGGGTAATCCCAACCTTTGGTCTTAATTATTTCGAATCCAGGTGCATCTTCCGTCCGTTGAAAACCTGAAAGTGCCTCGCTGATACTTTGCTTAACTGTTTGAAATTCTTTTGGAACCGATATGCCATGTCCATCATCCCATACCGACATCACGAGAGGCACTTGTAGCACACCTGCAGCGTTCATAGCCTCCCAAAAAGGCCCTTCAGACGTGGATGCGTCTCCAGTTGTACCGAAGGCGACATCATTGCCACCGTTACTGAATGTGTTATGATCTTTGAGTTCCGGATTGTTTCGATAAAACTTACTCGCCAGCGCCAATCCAAGAAGTCTTGGCATTTGCCCTGCCGTCGGGCTTATATCAGCCGATGAATTGCGGGTCTCAGCCAGATTGGTCCAATTCCCTTCAGCATCAAGTGTGCGTGTTGAATAGTGGCCATTCATCATCCGGCCTGCAGAAGCGGGCTCGCGTTCCAAGTCAGCATCGGCATAAAGTTGAGCAAAGAACTCTTCTCCAGTCAGCAGTCCAGCTGCCATCATCATGGTCTGGTCGCGATAGTACCCAGATCTCCAATCACCTGGCTGCCAGTACTTGGCAAGGGCAATCTGAGCTACTTCTTTACCGTCGCCAAGAATTCCAAACTTGGCTTTACCAGTAAGAACTTCGCGTCTTCCCATGAGGCTTATTTCTCGACTGTAGTTGGCCAACTTATAATCAGCCAAAACCTCTGCTTTCATCTCGTCCCTGGTAATTGCCTTATCCTCTGCTGCCTCTGTCTGCGCCATAATCTGAAAATTGAAGTGGTCGAAAAGCCGTCTTTTCGCCGCCGCGAAGATAATTAATGGCAACGGGAATAAATAAGAAAACCCCGTCGTTTGACGGGGTTTCACCTAACTAAACAGCAATGTAAAGAACGATCAGTGTAATGGGTTTGCTAGCCCAAAAGGTCTTTAGTCGATTTGAATATCGATGTCCGCTTCGAGCCCTTCTTCCTCGATTTTTTCGCGAATACGATCTTCTAATTCGTCTTCCCACTCTTCACGGCCTTCCACAGAGTCTAGAGATTCTTCTCTGTCGTTGTCCATTTCACAGTCAAGACAAGTCAAGCCTTCTGCACGCATTTCCCAGTGGTGTTCAACCATGTCTGGATCATACATGTCAGTGACATTTTCGATGTCATTGATTATTCTCTTTGTCTTACTGGTTAGGAAAATCACCTTCCCAATAGGAACCCTGAGCGTCACTTCCACTTCCTGAGCTCTCAAGAGATCTCCTTGTGGAAACTGGAAGTATGGATTGAGCGTGATCGATGTTGAATCCGTCTCAAAATTGTACGAAATGTCATCTGCATTACTCTCTGCCGACTCAAACGATTTTCCTTGGGCCGAACGACGGAGTTCAAGTAAAAATTCGTCATTGTGCGAAGGCAGAACATCAAAGTCAACATTACCAACTATGATCTCTTCATCATTGATACGCATGAGGAAGTCATTGTTCGAATAATAAGCTCTTTTGGGAGAAATATCGAACGGATCATCTCCAACATCTACAGTCAAGGTGTCGCTCGCTACGCCCATTTCTTCTAGCTGAATTTCATCTACAATCGTTTCCGTTTTCGAAAACTCCTGTGCGACTCCTAGTCCAGTGAATATGGCGAGAACAACCCCTATAAACCATAAACCCATCAACGCTGCTCCCAAGAATGGAACTCTCGCTCTTGGAAAGAGTATTAATGCTCCTCCATAAGCTAACCCGATAAAAGGCATTCCAATCAATAAGAGAACTGCAATGACGGCAATGGAAAACCACTCACCCGCATTGAATACCAGGTCGCCCCATTCATAAAGGCTGAGATCTGCGCTCCAGTTATCTGCACTCCAGTGTACCACATCTGCTATACCAAAAATGGCGGCGAAGATGAATACGATCATGGCCAGTCCTGCAAGTAAAAAAGCACTTCCCAATACTTTGCTGATCACATTGAACAGCCCGCGGAATATTTCTGCTAGGAAGTAGAAAAATCGGTCAATTCCAGTTTGAATCTTCTTTCCGGATCCTATTGAATACCTGGCACTGGCCTCAGATACTCGCTCTCCGAAAGATTCAATTTCGCTTTCGACCTTTTTACCAATACTGTCAATATTGACTGGCTCTCCTTTCATGCCGAGTTTTTCGGCAGTCGTTCGCGCCTCAGGAATAATTATCCAGAGAACGATGTAGAGTAACAATCCCGATCCAAAGAAGACAAATTACAGACCAAAGCCCAGTCGAATCCAAATTGGATCTATTCCAAAGTAGTATGCGATTCCGGAACAAACTCAACCAATCACAGGTCTTTCTCCATCACGATATAATCTCCTTGAGCGATTTTCGGCTCCTGAAGAAGATGATGATGATGAAGTAGATGTCGTATCCGCCATTGGCTCATCTGCTTCTTCTTCAAACTGCTCAGGTCGGCCCATGATTTCGATGACCTTCTGGACTTCACCAGTGGAAATCACTTCCCGTAGTTCAGTTTGATAAGAAATTAATAGCTCAGCAATACGCGATTCGATATCGGACAGGATTTCATCTTTACCGGCGCTGCGCTCGTAAAGGCGACCTATCTGCTTTAGATAGCCCGATAACAGTTCGTAAGCATCTTCGTCAAGTGTGAAAACCTGACCGCTTAGATTTACTTGTACGGTCTTTTTCATTTTGATTTTTTGGGTTTGGTTTGTTTTGTTACAATTTCAACGGCATTTTTGAGTTCTTCCCAACTAACGGAAAGCTCTTTGTAGAAGGTCTTACCTTGTTCGGTAAGACTGTAGTACTTTCTCGGTGGTCCAGAAGTAGACTCTTCCCAACGATAGGTCAGAAGTCCGGCGTTCTTGAGTCGATTCAAGAGTGGATAAAGCGTGCCCTCCACAACGATCAACTCTGCCTCTTTTAACGAGGTGAGTAAATCAGAAGGATATGCTTCTTCTTTTTGAAGTAACGCAAGAACACAGAACTCCAATATTCCTTTTCTAAGTTGTGCTTTTGAGTTTTCTATATTCATAATTAAATATTGCAATACAAATATATATGTATTACTTAGTATATGGCAATACATAGTACTATATAATTTTACAATTTCTTCTTAAAATGCTGATTTTCAGACCAATTAATTTTTAAGTCGAATTCGGTCATGGTCGATCTGTTAACACCTCTTTAAGTTTTTGTATGTAGAGGAAGACAATTTCAATCGTTGAGGATGCGATATTTGCCAGCTAATCATACATTATGAAGTACTTTACATTGTTCGTTGCCACTACTCTATTATTCACATCATGTGTTTCTTCAAAGAAGTACTCTGATCTCCAATCCAAATTGGAGCAGTATGAATCTTCGGGAGCTATTGCTGAAACCACTGATAAGGATCAGAAAATGCAGATTCATGGAGCTCAAGCGCAAATCCAAGAAATGGAATTGGAGATTAGATCTTTGATCGAAAAGATGTCAGAGATTGAATCTCAACAAGAAGCAATTCAATTTTCAGATATGAATCCTGAGCAACTGGCAATGGCGGAGCGAAAGATGATGGAGGATCGTCATAATCGGGAGATGAATATGCACGAACAAGAATCCAATCAGGAATTTGATCAAATGATGAACGTGAACGCTCGACAACTTCAATCACTGAAAACAACGCTTACGGGCGCACTCTCTTACTACGCTGAACCTCAAGTATCGATTCTGGACAAGGGCTCAAGAATTATGGTCTTGGTTTCTGACAAACTTCTTTTCAATGAGGATAAGTCACGGTTGACCGCTCAGGGAGAAACATTCATGAATCGACTGTACTCTGCTCTTAAGGAACAAGATGATCGTCCATTCAAGATTTACGGAATGACTGGAGCTACTCAAGACGATGATTTGGATCTAGCCTCTGCCAAGGCCATGATGGTTGCCAAAAACCTGAACGCAAAAGGAGGGTTGAAACAAATGGTAGCGGCAGGCGCTCAAGCTTGTAACATGAGCGGTTCAGGAAGAAATTCGGCTTGTGATAGAGTTGAGTTCATCTTCGAATACAACTTTGATCAGATTATCGAGACGACTAAGTTCAACGGTGGACGCTAACGCTTTAGCGTAAAACTCCCTTGATAAGAGTAGCGATCAATGTCAATGACAACATCGTCTTTGTATTCTAATTTGTAGAAATAAGTTCCTTCAGCCGCTTGTTCACCGTTGATGAATCCGTCCCAGCCGAAAACCGGATTTGCCGTCGAATGAATGAGCTGTCCCCATCTGTTGAAGATGTGGAGATTGTAAGCGTAAATCTCACAATCAGAGATCAATTTGAATTTATCATTCACCCCATCGCCATTGGGCGAGAACACGTTGGATATTTGTAGTTCACAATCGACTGGTGGACATGAGTCCGGGTCAGGAATGATTCGGCGCTGCTCAATAGCTTGGCAATCACGTAGGGTGATTGTAACGATGTAATTGAAGTCCTGGCCAACATCGCTCCAAAGTGTGTCCTTTGAATCACCAGTATTCCAGATAAATGTTGCCAATGAATCATTCGTCACCAATAAAACGGAATCCTCATCGCAGATTGTTGTGTCCTCCCCTAGCTCGGTTTGAATTTCACCATTGAAGATGATGTTCATCGTGTCCTGCCATGAACCGCATTCATTGAATGCCATAAGCCAGACAAGTTCGGTTGTGTCAACCTTGTACTTTTTTGAATCGCTCGAATCTGACCACATGAAGGTGATGGAATCATTCTGTGGACGAACCAAAACGATCTCGCTGTCAAAGCAGTT
>JABJJW010000018.1 GCA_018660685.1 Flavobacteriales bacterium | reverse complement strand
ACGAAAGTGTTTGGAACGGATGACATCACAGAGTTCTGGGATGGGGCCAAAGAGCCGGAAGGAACCTATTACTATGTAGTCAAGGGACGAGAAAAGACTTTGGGTGCTGAGCCAGTTGAATGGCGTGGTGATCTGACTTTACTTCGAGACTAATTGAAGTGATTAAAAATTACAGCCCCGTTCCGATTTATTTCAGAACGGGGTTTTTTTATGGTTCATAACTCAAACGGTTTGATTTCTTGAGATGTGCGTACCGATTTAATTTCGCAACGTGATTTGTGTAGCAGATAGCGGTTCAACCAAAACAGAATGGGTCTTCATCCATGACAACGGATCCATGACTAAATCTTCTACTATTGGACTTAATCCATACATCGTGGAGTCTTCTGTAATTAGCGATACGTTGAGACTTGCAGTTGCAGACGTTGATTCTTCGGATCTGAAAGAGCTCCATTTTTATGGGGCTGGTTGTTCCACTGATGCCAAGGTTGAAAAGGTTTTCAAGGCACTAGAGCGGGAATTAAAAAACTGTCAGATTCATGTTCACCATGATCTTCTTGCGGCGGCTCGAGCTCTTTGTCAAAACGAAGAGGGAATCGTAGGTATTTTGGGGACAGGCTCAAGTTCATGTCATTACGATGGAGAGAGAATCCTGAAATCGATGCCGCCATTGGGTTGGATAATTGGTGACGAAGGGGCTGGCAGCTTCATCGGAAAGGAATTGATCCGAGCGAGGTATTACAATGAAATGGCTGATCCTTTAGCAAAGGCCTTTGATGCTTTTCTAGAGATCGATCTCACGGAATTTTTAGATAAAATTTATAATCAGCCACTGCCGAACAAGTTCTTGGCTAGCTTAACTCGCTTTTGTTCAGAGCACCTCGAAGATGACCTGATCAAATCAATTCTTCAAAGCAGTTTAGCTGAATTTGTTGATCGGATATTGGTCAAGTATGATCGACCAGATTTACAAATTCATTTTACAGGATCAATAGCTTCTGTATATAATGGCACCCTCAAGGAAATCTTGAAAGAAAAAGGGCTTTTGCCAGGGCGTATTCTGAAATCACCGATGGCTGGTCTTTTGAAATATCACGGCATTCATGAAGTTTGATGATTTCATCGCCAGGATTGATCTGATTGCACAGTCTGATTCTTTTGGCACACAAGCTCATGATGTCATTCTACCTGAGTTCGCTCGACAACGCATAGAGGCGATGAAAAAGGATAACAACCCGAAGCTCAGTGGCGTTGCCGCAATTGTGTACCGTGAAGAAACTGATGCGAACATTCTACTCATAGAACGACAATCATACGAGGGTGTTCATAGCGCTCAGATTGGTTTCCCTGGTGGAAAAAAAGAAGACATTGACAACGATCTGGAAAGTACGGCGAGACGAGAAATGCAGGAAGAAGTTGGAATACCTTCTGATGAGCCAACCTTAATTCGGAAGCTTTCGAAGGTGTACATTCCGCCTAGTCGTTTTCTTGTTCAACCATATTTGTTTCATCTCGAGGCCTTGCCAAAACTTATTTTGGATTCCAGAGAAGTTAAATCGCTTGTGAAATTTCCGATCAAGCAACTTTTAGAAGATAGCACTGTTCAAAATGGTTCTATTCAAATGACTGAAGGGTTGAAGATTAAAACGCCTTACTTTTTTGTGGAAGGGCACAAAGTTTGGGGAGCAACGGCCATGATGTTGAATGAATTAAAGTTGATACTAAAATCAAGTTTGAAATGAAGGAGTTGGTTTGGATTCTTGTGGTAGTTATTGCGGGTGGATCAAGCTTGAATGCCCAAAAAGAACTGAGTAAGCGAGACCAGAAGAAGAAGGCTGAATTTGAGGCAATGATCGTTGCTGAGGAGAAATATGATGAACTCATTATTGCCGCTGATCAGGCGTTTAAAAACAAAGACTATGTCAAGGCGAGGATGACTTATGAGGAGGCCATTCAATACAATGCTGAAAAAGAGCAATGGCTCATCTCAAAGGTGAACGATCTCGATATTCTCATGGCCCGAAACATCGCTAGAAAGGTTGATTCAATATTCGTTCTGCCGAAAGTGGAAGAGGTTGCACTGGATGTTGACTTACAGCTTGAAACGAGTATTGAGAAAAGGGCCGTTCCTGCTCCCCTCCCAGTTCCAAAAGAAGCAGAGGAAGAAGTTGATGAACCATTGGTTGAAGCCGTTAAAGCTCAACAAGAGCAGCCAGAACCCGACCCTACTGAAGAGTTGGTGAAAATTGCAGAGGAGGCATTGGTAGTTGAACCACCCAAAGAGGAAGCAGCCAAGCCAGTTGTGAAAAAGCAGCCCGTTGAGAAGGTAAAAGTGAAGGATGATTTTGCGGATTTACCTCAGGGAATGACCGAATCGGAATTTGACTATCCGGATCATCACGTCTGGCGGATTGTCGTCAAGGATGGGATTGATACAATAGTATATAAGCGAGTCAAACATCGGTGGGGAGGCGACTTTTGCTTTAAGGATGATGTTTCCATATCGCAGAGGATATGGAATGAGGAGATCGAGGTCTATCGGAAGAAGTATCCATCAAAATGACATGTTTTTCACTTCATTATCAGGTAGAAATAATTCTACTTTTGTACATCTTTTTAAACTCGACCAAATAGTTCATAATGAGCCAGTATCAAGCTGAAATAGATGGCTTCATGGAGAAGGTTAAAAGCCGAAATCCAAACGAGCCGGAGTTTCTTCAAGCCGTTGAAGAAGTAGCTGAAGCAGTAATCCCTTTTATTGCTGACAATAGAAAGTATGAGGATGCGAGAATCCTCGATAGAATAGTAGAACCAGAAAGAGTTCTGATGTTTCGTGTCCCGTGGGTGGACGATCAAGGAGACTATCAGGTAAACCGAGGATTCCGGATTGAGATGAATTCGGCCATTGGTCCATACAAAGGCGGATTGAGATTTCATCCATCCGTGAACTTGAGCATTCTTAAGTTTCTTGCTTTCGAGCAGGTATTCAAGAATTCCTTAACCACATTGCCAATGGGCGGTGGTAAAGGGGGAGCTGATTTCAACCCAAAGGGAAAGTCCGACAATGAAGTGATGCGGTTTTGTCAGAGCTTTATGACGGAGCTGTCGCGTCACATCGGACCAGATACGGATGTCCCGGCTGGAGATATAGGAGTTGGTGGAAGAGAAATTGGATTTTTGTTTGGCCAATACAAACGATTGCGAAATGAATTTACCGGTGTGTTAACCGGAAAAGGGATTGAGTTTGGTGGTAGCCTTGTTCGCCCAGAAGCCACGGGATATGGAAATGTGTATTTCGCTCAAGAGATGCTGAGTACCAAAGACGACAATTTTGAAGGAAAGACCGTAGTTATTTCTGGGTCAGGAAATGTGGCGCAATACGCGCTCGAAAAGGCCATTCACTTCGGTGCCAAAGTTGTGACCGTTTCTGATTCCAGCGGATATGTCTATTGTGAATCCGGCTTCCACTCAGAGCATCTTGATTTTATTAAAGATCTCAAGAACGTCCGGAGGGGAAGGGTCAAAGAAATTGCAGATCATTTTGAAGCAACTCAATTTTTCGAAGGGGAAAAGCCCTGGGGAGTTAAGTGTGATATAGCTCTTCCGTGTGCCACCCAAAACGAGCTTCAAGTAGCTGATGCTCAGTCGCTATTAGATAATGGCTGTATATGCGTTTCAGAAGGAGCGAATATGCCATGCACTCCTGAAGCCGTCGGAAAATTTCAGTCTGCCAAGATTCTATTTGCACCAGGTAAAGCATCGAATGCTGGAGGGGTAGCAACATCGGGATTGGAAATGTCACAGAATTCATTGCGATTAAGCTGGACGAGAGAAGAAGTAGATCAGAAACTTCACGACATCATGATCAGTATTCACGAAGCATGTGAACGGTACGGACGTGAGGGTGATTTCGTCGACTATGTGAAAGGTGCGAACATTGCCGGCTTCATTAAAGTGGCGAATGCGATGATCGCTCAGGGACACGTTTAAGAAAACTCTTTCTACAGAATAAACCCCGCCCTTCGACTTGCTCAGGATGACGGGGTTTTTCATTTTTGTTCTAATTCGAAGATTATGTACGGAAAGCTAAAAGATGATTTGACAGCCGAACTTGCCTCTATTGAAGAAGCGGGTTTGTTCAAAAAGGAGAGAATAATCATATCGGTTCAAGATGCCGAAATAACCATCAGCACCGGAGAGAGCGTGTTGAATTTTTGCTCCAATAACTACTTAGGCCTTTCATCACACCCTAGGGTTGTAGATGCCGCTAAGGAAGCTTTGGATTCGCATGGATTTGGAATGTCATCAGTCAGGTTTATTTGTGGAACTCAGGATATCCACAAAGAACTTGAGGCGAAGATTGCGGAATTCTTAGGAACTGAGGACACCATATTATACGCCGCTGCCTTTGACGCAAACGGTGGTGTTTTTGAGCCGCTACTCGGTCCTAAGGACGCAATTATCTCAGACTCTCTGAATCATGCTTCTATAATTGATGGGGTTCGCTTGTGCAAGGCACAACGATTCCGATACAAGAACAATGACATGGCTGATCTCGAAGAGCAGCTGAAGGCGGCGTCTGGTGCAAAAACAAAGATTATAGTAACAGATGGCGTGTTCTCAATGGATGGCTACGTGGCCCAGTTGGACAAAATCTGCGACCTCGCTGATCAATACGATGCGCTTGTCATGGTAGATGAATGTCACGCGACTGGCTTTATTGGGGCGACTGGAAGAGGAACGGTTGAATTAAAGAATGTCATTGGCAGAGTAGACATCATTACTGGAACTTTAGGGAAAGCCCTTGGAGGTGCAATGGGAGGGTTTACCACTGGCCGGAAGGAAATCGTGGAATTGTTACGTCAGCGTTCGAGACCCTATTTATTCAGCAATTCATTAGCGCCAAGTATCGTTGGGGCATCGATTGCTGTATTTGATTTGCTCAATGAGACGACAGAGTTGCGAGATAAGCTTGAGTTGAACATCAAGTACTTCAAAGAAGGAATTCGAACAGCCGGATTTGACATTAAGGATGGAGATTCGGCCATCGTACCAATTATGCTCTATGATGCTGCCCTGAGTCAGCGATTTGCTGACGAACTTTTAAAAGAAGGAATTTATGTAATAGGATTCTTCTTTCCGGTAGTTCCAAAAGAGCAAGCTAGAATTCGTGTACAGCTTTCTGCCGCTCACTCTCAGGCGCATTTGGATACTGCAATTTCTGCATTTACGAAAGTAGGAAAGCAACTAGGGGTTATCTAGTTCATACAACTGTCTGTATTTTCTTGTTGTAACTGTTTGATTCAGTTAAAAATAGTTCTATCTTTGCGCCCCTTTTTTAGGGATACAAATAATAGGAACAGTGAGTCATTTGAGTTATAAGACGATATCAGCTAACAGTGCTACTGCCAATAAGGAGTGGGTTGTTGTTGATGCGAAGGATCAAGTTCTTGGGAGGATGGCTTCCAATGTAGCATACCTTCTACGAGGAAAGCATAAGCCCAATTTCACACCGCATGTAGATTGTGGAGACAACGTGATCGTAATCAATGCTGAAGCCGTGAGCTTGAGCGGTAACAAGCTAACGGACAGAGAAAGAATCTGGCACACTGGATTTCCTAGTGGACAGCGCTTTCGTACTCCTGAGGAGACTTTGAAAGTTAAACCACGAGACTTAGTAGAGTACGCCGTTAAGGGGATGCTTCCTAAGAATAAATTGGGTCGTCAAATGTTCAAGAATCTTTTCGTTTATACGGGATCTGAACATCCACATGAGGCTCAACAACCAAAGACATTAGACATTAACGCAGTCAAGTAATATGGACGTCATCAATACAATCGGTCGTAGAAAATCTAGCGTTGCAAGAGTTTACCTCAAGAAAGGAAAAGGTAAAATCACTGTAAACGACCGCGACTTCACAGAATATTTTAATACACCTATCCTTCATACGAAGGTCAATCAGCCTTTTGCTGCTACAGAGACTGCCGGTCAGTACGATGTTATAGTAAACGTTGGTGGAGGTGGAATCACAGGGCAGGCAGAGGCAATCCGTTTAGGGATCTCTCGAGCTCTAGTTGAGATTAATGCTGATCACAAAGCAATTCTTCGAACAGAAGGTTTTATGACGCGTGACCCAAGAATGGTTGAGCGTAAGAAGCCTGGTCAGAAGAAAGCAAGGAAGCGATTCCAGTTCAGCAAGCGATAATTCATTACTATTTAAATTGTTTAGAATCTAAATCGTCAGGACTTCAAACGAACTACCCGAAGGTTGTTTTAATTAAGAACGTAAACACATGGCTAAAACCAGTTACAAAGAGTTGCTTGATGCGGGAGTGCATTTCGGGCATTTGAAAAGAAAGTGGAATCCAAACATGTCTCCATACATCTTCATGGAGCGCAACGGGATTCACGTAATCGATCTTCACAAAACTGCAGCAAAGGCTGAGGAGGCTGCTGCAGCATTAAAGCAGATTGCTAAGTCTGGAAAGAAAATATTGTTTGTTGCTACTAAAAAGCAAGCAAAGGACATTCTTGAGGCGAGGGTAAAAGAAGTGAATATGCCATTTGTCACTGAGCGGTGGCCAGGTGGAATGCTCACAAACTTCGTGACGATTAGAAAGGCAATTAGAAAAATGTCTTCCATTGATAAAATGAAGACTGACGGAACCTTTGAAACCATGTCAAAGCGTGAGCGACTTCAAGTAAATCGTCAAAGAGCAAAACTTGAAAAGGACCTTGGTAGCATCGCTGATTTGACTCGTCTTCCAGCGGCTCTATTTATTGTCGACATCAACAAAGAGCACATTGCGGTTAAAGAAGCAAGAAAGCTGAACATTCCAACGTTCGCTATCGTGGATACCAACTCGGATCCAAGATTAGTTGACTTTCCAATTCCAGGTAACGATGACGCTTCACAATCAATTGACTGTGTTGTCTCTATCATGACTGACGCCATTAAGGAAGGGTTGGCTGAGAGAAAGGACGATCGCGATAAGGCAAAAGACGCCAAGGATAAGGCTGAACAAGCCGAACAAGCCGCTGCAGCTGAACAGGCTGAGAAGGCAGAAGCCGCTGCAGCTGCTGAGACACCAGCAGAAACTCCAGCCGATGCTCCAGCTGAGAAGGTGGTAGAAAAGACTACAAACGAATAAACATTTTATTACGATGACTAAGATTACTGCAGCCGAAGTAAACAAGCTCCGTCAGATGACTGGTAGTGGTATGATGGACTGCAAAAAGGCTTTGGTTGAGGCCGAAGGTGATTTTGAAAAAGCAATTGAGATTCTTAGAAAGAAGGGTCAAAAAGTTGCTGCTAAACGAGGTGATCGTGAAGCGTCTGAAGGACTAGTTGTGGCTAAGGCGGATAACTCAGGAAAGAATGGCGTTATTGCTATCCTAAGCTGTGAAACAGACTTCGTTGCTAAGAACAATGACTTCGCAGAAGTTGCTGAAAAACTTGCTGATATAGCAATCGCTAATGGATGTAAGTCAGTTGACGAATTGAGTGCTCAGTCATTCGACGGCAATGGCTTGACAGTGAGTGATAAGGTCACAGAGATGATCGGAAAGATCGGAGAGAAGATTGAAATCAAAGCGTTGGATGCAGTATCTGCAGAAACCGTTGTCGCGTACAATCATCCAGGAAATCAAACAGCTTCGCTTGTTGGATTGAATAAGGATGGTGAAGTGGTAAGTACTGCGGGTAAAGATGTCGCCATGCAAATCGCCGCTATGAATCCAGTTGCTATCGATAAGGATGGTGTTGATCAAACAGTGATCGAGAAGGAGATTGAAATTGGAAAAGATTTAGCGCGTCAGCAAGGAAAACCTGAAGAAATGCTTGAGAAAATTGCCATGGGTAAGCTCAACAAGTTCTTTAAGGAGAACACACTGTTGAGTCAAGCGTTTATTAAAGAAAACAAACAATCAGTTGATCAATACCTGAAAAGTATTGATGGCGAGCTGACCGTGACGGAGTTCAAACGTCATTCACTTTCCAACTAATTGTTGAATTGAAAATATCGAGCGGTGAGAAATCACCGCTCTTTTTTTGTCCATTTTTGTCGTATGGTGAATCCGAAATACAAGAGAATCTTATTAAAGCTTAGCGGAGAGGCGCTCATGGGTGGCCAAGAATATGGCATTGAGCACGCTCGCCTTATGCAATACGCCCATGAAATTGAGGCTATTGCTGACCATGGAGTTGAGATCGCTGTTGTAATTGGTGGAGGAAATATCTATCGAGGAATGCAAGCTGCAAATTCGGGCTTTGATCGCGTTCAAGGAGATCACATGGGCATGCTTGCAACAGTGATCAACAGTCTGTCGCTTCAGTCTGCCATGGAATCAATTGGATTAAAAACCAGACTTCAGACCGCCATTAAAATGGAACAAATCGCCGAGCCGTTTATCCGACGACGCGCGGTTAGACATTTAGAAAAAGGGAGGATTGTAATATTCGGTGCCGGAACGGGAAACCCATACTTCACTACTGACACAGCAGCCTCGCTCAGAGCAATCGAAATTGAAGCAGACGTGATTCTAAAAGGTACGCGTGTGGACGGTATTTATACGGCAGATCCAGAAAAAGACGCGAGTGCTACGAAGTTTGAAAAGCTGTCGTTCAATGAGGCGATTTCTAAAAACCTCAATGTCATGGATATGACAGCTTTTACACTTTGCCAAGAAAACAATGTTCCCATTATTGTCTTTGACATGAACAAACCTGGAAACCTTCAGCGTGTAATTGAGGGTGAAATGGTCGGGACTTTAGTTGAAGTGTAGCCATTCCGCCGCATTTTTTATTTTCACGGCCTATTCTTAGTTATGGAAGAAGTTCAAATGGTTACGGATATCGCCAAAGACTCGATGGAGTCAGCGATAGATCATCTTATTAAAGAGATAGCGAAAATCCGCGCTGGCAGGGCTTCAGCAACAATGTTAGAGGGGATTTACGTTGATTACTACGGATCTCAAACACCTCTATCGCAGGTGAGTAATATCAATACTCCAGATGCTCGAACACTTTCGATTCAACCTTGGGAGAAGGCAATGCTTGAGCCGATTGAAAAAGCGATCCAGATGGCCAACATAGGGCTGAATCCCCAGAACAATGGAGAATTAGTCATGATTAATGTACCAGCTTTGACTGAAGAGCGACGCCGTGAGTTGGTAAGACAAACCAAGGCAGAGGGGGAACACGCAAAAGTTTCTATTAGAGGGGCGCGCAAGGACGCCAATGACGAGATCAAGAGCCTTCAAAAGGAAACCATTTCGGACGATTTAGCAAAAAGCGCGGAAGACGAGGTTCAAAAGCTTACTGACAAATTCAGCAATCGCGTAGATGAGTTGTTAGGTCTGAAGGAGCGGGATATTATGACGGTCTAATTCCAAACCGTTGTTCCTTCTGAACAGTTTTTACACATTTCAATTTCACTTCTCGATCTTAGAATACTGGCGCGGAAAGCTCTGTACGATTCCGATTGCCAAATCGAATTGAAATTCTCTGAGTTGAGATCACCCATCGTGTGTTGTGCGTCTTTGTCAAAGCAACACGGCACCAACTTGCCATCCCAGGTAATTACTGCTCCAGACCACATCCGCCAACAGTGATCATCTAAGGGGTTCTTGATGCTCCATTTTCCGTCGTTGCCTTGTTTGTATCTAGAGTATTTGTCGATGGTGGGAATGAGATCGTTGCCGTCTTCAAAGTCATAAATCTGAGCTGTCTTAATCCGCACTTCATCGACCCCAATTTGTTTTCCTAGAGCCTTAACCTCGTCGATCTGATGTTCATTTGGCCGAACCGCAAGGAATTGGAAAATGACATGTGGAGTCCTTGAGTTCAGTTCCTTTTTCCACTTAAGAATATTCTTTGTTCCCTCTAACACCTTTTCAAGCTTGCCTTCTTTCCGGTAGTTCTCGTACGTTTCTTGTTCAGTGCCATCAATCGATATTATCAATCGATCCAGACCAGACTCCACCGTTTGCTTGGCCCTTTGATCATCAAGAAAATGCGCATTCGTGCTGGTGGCAGAATATATTCCGTTCTCCTTGCACTGTTTTATCAAGCCTAAGAAATCAGGGTGCAGGTATGGTTCGCCTTGGAAATAAAAATTAATATACGTGCAGTGGGCCTTGACGTCCCTTAATACTTTAGCTAGCAATTCTTCGCTCAACTTCCCTGTGGGGCGTGTGAAGCTTCGCAAGCCACTCAGGCATTCCGGACATCGTAGGTTACAAGCTGTGGTAGGTTCAATAGACAGGCTGATTGGTTTGCCCCAGTGATCAGGATTTCCCGTCCATCTACTCCAATAATAGCTCGCAAGTGTCACTCCCATGTTAGCAAACTTGGAAACGCTCATCTTACCTAAGAAGTTCAGTTGATCCTGTAGCATCTGTTCGGTCCAAAAATAACGTTCATTCGCATTGCCGTTGCTGGCTATTCTCTTACTTTTGGACACCCCGAAACTGGCGTGAAATGTGGGCTCAGCTCGCCCGATTAATCATACGATATAGGCTCCTAATTATTGCCTTTCTTGCTGTTTTTACAGGAGTTATGGCGTACCAGGCAACTGGGGTTAGATTATCGTATGTACTTCCTAAAATGCTTCCGGATGAATCCGAGTCGTTACTGGCATGGAACGATTTTCAATCGCGCTTTGCAGAAGAGTCAAGCGCTTTTGCCATCGGAATCGAAAAGGACCTTTTTCACGATGTAGATCTTTTTAATGAATGGTACCGTCTTGGAAGAAGGCTGAGTGAGATAGAAGGCGTTGACACGATACTCTCTGTTGGAAGTGCTTTCGAAATCATCAAAGACACCACCAATAAAAAATTCGTGATTAGTCCAGTGGTGAATGGACCAGTCGAAGACGAAGAGGAACTAGAACAATTGAGGCAGGACTACGAAAATCTGCCGTTCTACAAAGGACTCCTTTACGACCCCGAAACAAACTTCAGCCTGATGGCGATCTCGATGAACAATGATCGGTTCAACAGTGAAGACCGTTCGGAGTTCATGGAATCCATTATCTCGGTAGTCGAAGACTTTGAATCATCCAATGATGTTCAGCTGTACTACTCCGGTATGCCTTACATACGGGATAACATCAGTTCACTGATCAAGAAAGAACTCAAGCTTCTCCTTGTGCTTACCATCATCATAACTATTGTCGTCCTCCTTCTGTTTTTTAAATCATTTAAGCCCGTTCTTATATCAATAACGGTTGTTGGACTTGGAGTGATTTGGGGTCTCGGAACGCTGTACACTTTGGGTTATGAGATTACCATTCTCACGAGTTTGATCTCGCCACTGGTAATTGTGATTGGTATTCCGAATTGCATATACCTCATCAATAAACTACACTCAGAACTAAACATTCATGGCAACAAAGCCAAAGCTTTAGTCCGCGTTGTCTCGAGAATTGGAAGCGCAACTTTCATGACAAATGTCACGACAGCTACTGGGTTTTTGACCTTCATCTTCACCGAAAGCATCATTTTGGTTGAATTCGGAATTGTGGCTTTCATCTCCATTATGTTCCTCTTCTTCCTGTCCATATTGGTAATCACCATAACGTACAGCTACCTTCCCGTTCAAACCGGAAAAAGAACCGAGCACTTAGAGAAGAATTGGGTTCGCAACCTTGTCAATTGGTTCATTCATGTCGTTTCCTTTCATCGGACGCCAGTCTATATAGTCACTTCTCTTGTAGTCATCACATCGTTCATGGGGCTTTTTAGGATTGAGACAACCGGAAACATCGTGGATGACCTTCCGAGTAATCACAAAACGGTCGAGGATTTATTCTGGTTTGAAAAGAACTTTGGCGGGGTCGTGCCTTTCGAAATTGAAATAGACTCGAAGAAACCCAAGCAAATTAGCAAGACGTCTATTCTCAAAGCGATAGATGAAACACAAGACCTGTTTGGAGAGGATCCTAATTTTTCGAAAGCGATATCAATCGTGGACGCCTTAAAATTCATCCGGCAGGCATTTTACAATGGAAACCCTGATCGATACGACCTCATTACAAGCCGTGAAAAGGCTTTTTTCAAGGACTACATCGACAATGCGGACGCAGATCAAGGATTGCTCAATAGCTATTTGGATTCAACGGAGCAGTATGCTCGTATAAGCCTTCAAGTTGCGGACATCCAAACCCAAGAAATGGACAGCCTCCTTGAAGTCTATAAGCCTAGAGTGGATGCCATTTTCAATCCAAAAAGAGTAAAACAAGATTCAATTTTGGGGGTCGTAAAGACGAGCGCTGCTGAAGCAGAGGTCGATTCTCTGTCGAGGTATTTGCTCAAGCGAAACAGCAAAGCGAAAAAATCGTTTAGAAGAGTTTTACTTGAGGGAGATTCCAGTGCAGTGACCAGTCTCGATTCGATTCCATTCTTCGAGAATGCAGAACATGTGGCGCTCTTAGAGAAATCCTTAGACGAAGCTTACATCGGGGTAACAATCACGGGACCTAGTATAACCTTTCTTGAGGGCACCAATTACTTGGTTCGAAATTTATTCATCAGTCTTTCCATTGCGATTGTGATTGTTGCCGCACTAATGGCGGCGGTATTCAGTTCTTTAAGAATGATCATCGTATCGGTGATCACGAACTTAATTCCACTTCTTTTCACCGCTGCTGTGATGGGATACTTTGGCATCGCCATAAAACCATCGACGCTCTTGGTGTTCAGTATTGCATTCGGTATTTCAGTTGATGATACCATTCATTACTTGGCCAAATACAGGCAAGAATTAAGACTCACGCACAATGATATTGGTGAATCTGTTCGACTTGCTTTAAAAGAAACTGGGGTGAGCATGGTCTATACTAGCATCATCTTATTCTTCGGTTTCAGTGTCTTCGCCACTTCAGATTTTGGGGGCACACAAGCACTAGGGGTATTGGTTTCGTTGACCTTGCTTGTAGCCATGTTTGCAAACCTGATACTCTTGCCGTCTTTCTTAATGTCCATGGAGAAAGCAATGCTCACCAGATGGTTCCAGGAGCCTTATTTTACGTTGTTGGATGAAGAAGAGGATCTAGAGTTGGACGATTTAGATTTTAATGTGCAATCAGAAGAAGAACCACAGCCATGAAAGGAATAATTTTAGCCGGAGGCTCCGGTACGCGACTCCATCCACTAACGCTCGCGATGAGTAAGCAGTTACTGCCTGTCTATGACAAGCCGATGATTTATTATCCGCTTTCGGTGCTCATGATGGCTGGGATTAAAGAAATCCTGATTATTTCAACTCCAGACGATACTCCAAATTTTGAAAAGTTACTGGGCGATGGATCGCGTCTAGGATGCAAATTCAGCTACAAAGTTCAGGAAGTGCCCAATGGGCTCGCTCAAGCATTTGTTCTTGGAAAAGAATTTATTGGAAATGATTCTGTCTGCTTAATCCTCGGAGATAATATCTTCTTTGGACACAACTTGCAGGGACTTGTTCAATCTGCAGCAAACCCAACTGGGGGAATCGTATTTGCCTATCACGTTAACGACCCAGAACGATATGGTGTCGTGGAATTTGATGATCGAAACAAGGCGATGTCTTTGGAAGAAAAACCTACCAATCCAAAATCAAATTATGCGGTTCCGGGGCTGTATTTCTACGACAATCGCGTAATTGAAATTGCCGAAAACCTCGAACCCAGTGCGAGAGGCGAATACGAGATTACTGATGTGAATAAGCGCTACCTGGAACTTGATGAACTAGAGGTTCGCGTAATGAGCAGGGGCTATGCATGGCTGGATACAGGAACTTTTGGTTCGCTCATGCAAGCAGGACAGTTCGTTCAAGTAATCGAGGAAAGACAAGGTTGGAAAATCGGTTGTATTGAGGAAGTAGCCTATCGCATGAAATTCATTGATAAACAGCAATTGGAAGATTTAGCGAAGCCTCTTGTCAAAAGTGGATATGGCGAGTATTTGATGAATATAATTTCTTGATGAATTCTCATCTGAACCAGCTACGAGAAGCGGTTGAAAATGGCTTGGCGCAGTTGTCCTTTCCTGCTGAACCCACGAAGCTTTATGAACCGATCCGGTATACTCTTTCTCTAGGTGGAAAGAGAATACGACCTATACTCACTCTTCTGGGAGCACAACTCATGGGCTTAGACCCAAAAAAGGCTATGCACCAGGCATTGGCAATCGAAATATTCCACAATTTCACTTTAGTGCACGACGACATTATGGATGATGCTGAGGTACGCCGAAGCCTTCCAACTGTCCACAAAAAGTGGGATGAAGATGTAGCGCTATTGAGCGGAGATGGGATGATGATTCTTGCCTATCAGGAGCTCTTCCAAGCAGAATCGAGCAAGCTTCCTCAGCTTCAGAGCATCTTTTCGAAGGCAGCTATGGAAGTGTGCGAAGGACAGCAATTGGATATGGATTTCGCGACTCGGTCAGATGTGTCGATTGATGAATACCTGGAAATGATTCGATTAAAAACGGCTGTCTTATTAGGTGCGGCTGCTAGCATCGGAGCAGTGGTTGGAGGCGCCAACGACGACCAAATAATCTCAATCAAGAAATTTGCAGAATCGATGGGAATTGTGTTCCAGATTCGTGATGACTACCTGGATGCATTCGGTGCGCAAAGCGAATTTGGCAAGCAAATAGGAGGTGATATTAAGGAGGGCAAGCGCACATGGTTGTATCTGAAGGCACTGGAATTGTGCTCAACAGACTCTGAGAGAACTGAAATAATCGATGCAATGAACTATTCCGATCCTGAAAAGCGCATTGAACAGGTATTGAACTCTTATGAACGACTTGGGATAAAGGACAAAGCAGAAGAAGAGATCAATCGAATGAGTCAAGAGTCCACGTTGCTTCTAGAGAATGTGGAGGGGGACGAAAAGACGAAGGAGTTGCTAAAAGAGCTGGTTCAGTTTCTCATGGGCAGAACTACCTAGTCAGAGTAGATACTCATAAGAGCAGTATTGAGAGTTGGATAGTCAAAGTGAAATCCTGTTTCCTCTATTTTATGAGAAGAAAGAGGAGATCCTTCCAAAACGAGAACCGCCTTCTGGCCGAAGATTAAGCTGATAAGTGTCTCCGGGATATTTGGAAGAAAAATGGCTCTACTCATCACATCGGCGAGCGTTTGCATGAACTCTTGATTATCCGCGGACTCAGGGCCAACGGCATTATATACTCCTGTTAGTCGTTCGCTCACCGTGTGTTCAAACATGCGGCAGACATCATTCATGTGAATCCAATTCATGGATTGCTTACCTGTTCCAAGTCCAGCTCCAAGAAACCCTTTTACAACTGGTTCAATCGTCCGAAGTACTCCAAGCCCTTTCTCAAGAACCATCCCTATGCGAAGCTTTACAACTTTCGAAGCGCAATCTCCGAACTGATCAGCAGCGGCCTCCCAGCTCACACAGACATCCGCTAAAAAAGTCTTGCCTGCGGGCGAATCTTCATTGAGTTGCTCATCAAAAACATCCATGGCATAATAGCTTATTCCTGATGCAGAGATGAATTGCTCTATTTGCAGGTCGTTGTCCAACATCGTTTTGTGTAGGAGATTGGCCGTTTTTACACGGCTATCAACGATGACCTTTTTCCATTCTTCAGTCCACTTGTGATCTACTATTTCAGAGCCAGCGAGGTGAATAATGGTGTCAACACCTTTAAAGGCTTCCAGATCAATAAAATCTTGATCAAGATCCCACTTGTAGGCTGTATAGCCATCCTTTGAGACAGGGTTGCGGGACAAATGAGAAACACGGTGACCAGCATCAAGGAGTAGCTTCGTTAAAGCGGTACCGATCATTCCTGATCCTCCTGTGATTAATACTTTAGCCATGCTGGTTTAGTTATGGATATCGAACGAATATTTCCTTCAAAGGTTTCAATGGATTTTGCAGAGCTAATGAAAAAAGAGGACTGGAAGGAAATGACTTGCATCCAACTGCGTAAGGATTTCAGACTTTCTGGCAATGTTGAGCCTAATTTAGACAGCTCAGACATGAGCCGTGTTCTAACAGATATGATTTCGGCCATTGAATTGGCGAAAAGTAAGAAAGCATCACGGGATAGTTTAAATTATTGCATTGATATTCCTCAGCTCTTAAATCCTGATAATCTTATGCCGGAAGATCTCGCTAGAATGTTTTTGATTCGTTGTTTCCAAAAAGTCTGGACAAGGAGGCATTATGAAAGTATGCATTAGCATTGAGATAACGAAGGCAAAGCCGCATAAAGTTTTAGATTTGTGTTCCCAACACAAGGGGCATTTCGATGGATAAATTTTCATTTCTCGGCAATGGTGATGTCAACGCTGTCGAAAACATGTACAAGCAGTACAAAAAGAATCCAGAGTCCGTAGAAGACGGATGGGCGAGGTTTTTTGAAGGATTCGATTTTTTCCAAACTACGTATGGCGATGCAGCTGTATCAGAAGATACCCTCAAGGAGTTTAGGGTAATCAATCTGATCAACGACTATCGTTCTCGTGGACACCTATTTACTAAAACCAATCCAGTTAGGGAACGGAGAAAGTACTTACCCACGCTAGATCTAGAACATTACGATCTGGCAGACAGTGACTTGGATACCGTATTTAATGCGGGCGTTGAAATTGGCATTGGACCTGCTCCCCTCAAGGATATTGTTTCACACCTCAAAGCCACTTACTGTGGAAGTATCGGATCTGAATTTATGTACATCCGAAAGGTGGAAGAGGTTAATTGGTTGAAAGAGAAAATTGATCCGAATCAACCCAATATCTCAAAAGAGAACAAGCTAAAAATTCTTCGCAAACTCAATGAAGCAGTTGGGTTTGAGAGTTTTCTTCATAAAAAATTTGTAGGTCAGAAGCGCTTCTCTCTTGAAGGTGGTGAGGCCTTGATTCCGGCTTTGGATGTTGTGTCCAATTACGGTTCAGAACTCGGAGTGGAAGAGATCGTTATCGGAATGGCACACAGGGGCAGGCTAAATGTTCTTGCCAATGTTCTTAAGAAAACGTACGCGGATTTATTTAGCGAGTTTGAAGGAAAAGAATATGAAGACAATTTATTCGATGGTGACGTAAAGTATCACTTGGGCTATTCTTCAGAATTTCTGGCTGAGACAGGGAAGAAATTGCAATTGACCTTGGCTCCCAATCCATCGCACTTGGAAGCGGTTGATCCGGTTGTCGAAGGAATCGTCCGAGCCAAGATTGACACATACCTGAAGGATGAGTCGAAAATTATTCCGATTCTGATTCACGGGGATGCATCCATCGCTGGTCAAGGCATCGTCTATGAAGTTGTTCAAATGGCTGAACTTGATGGTTATCGAACCGGAGGGACGATTCACATTGTAGTCAACAATCAAATTGGCTTTACCACTAATTATCTCGATGCACGAACAAGTACGTACTGTACCGATGTCGGTAAGGTGACCCTTTCGCCCATATTTCACGTGAATGGCGACGATGTAGAAGCCGTGGTGCGCGTGATGGAAATTGCGGTTGAGTATCGTCAAAAGTTTCATAAGGACGTGTTCATCGATCTACTGTGCTATCGAAAGTATGGGCACAACGAGGGAGATGAGCCACGCTTTACTCAGCCAACACTTTACCAGGCGATAGCCAAGCATAAGAATCCTCGAGACATTTTCGTAGACAAGCTCATCAGTGAGGGAGCTCTAACATCAGAAGAGGCAAAGCAGATTGAAAAGGACTTCAACCAGTTTTTGCAGGAGCGGCTCATGGAAGCTAAAGAAATTGAGATTGCGCATATTTCCAACTTCCTACAGGCAAGTTGGGCTGGCCTCGAGCATTCGAAAACCAACGATTTTGATGCTTCTCCTGATACGGGAGTTGACAAAGCCAAAATTCTTGAGATTGCAGGAAAGATCAACACGCTGCCAGAAGACATGCCTTTCTTCAAGAAGATGGTTCGCCTTATGGATGATCGCAAGAAGATGGTCGCCGAAGATCGGATTGATTGGGCTATAGCAGAATTGCTCGCCTATGGAACGTTACTCCAAGAAGCCTATCCAGTTAGGGTGAGCGGCCAAGATGTTGAGCGAGGAACATTCTCACATCGACACGCTGTTATCACGCTGGAAGACAGCAAAGATGAATATGTACCGCTGCAGCACCTTTCTCCAATGCAAGGGGAGTTCTCAATCTATAATTCACTGCTTTCTGAATACGGAGTTCTCGGTTTTGAGTATGGCTACGCGATGGCCAATCCTTATTCTTTAGTGATCTGGGAAGCTCAATTTGGAGACTTTTTCAACGGAGCGCAGATTATTGTCGATCAGTTCATCTCAGCAGCAGAAGATAAGTGGGCCTGCATGAATGGTCTTGTCATGCTCTTGCCTCATGGGTATGAGGGACAGGGAGCTGAACATTCAAGTGCGAGAATGGAGCGCTTTCTTTCGCAATGTGCTGAAGAGAATATTCAAGTGGCTAATTGCACGACGCCAGCAAACTTCTTCCACATATTGAGGAGACAGGTTAAATGGCCTTTCAGAAAACCTTTGATTGTCTTCACACCAAAAAGTCTTCTGAGACATCCAAAGTGCGTTTCGACAATTGATGATCTCGCTTCTGGTAAGTTCCAGGAAGTGATTGATGATTCTGGTCTCACGAAGAAAGGAGTAAAGAGAATTGTATTCTGCTCAGGAAAACTTTATTACGATTTACTACAAGGACGAGAGGAAAGGAAAACGAAGGATGTGGCTATTGTCCGAATCGAACAATTGTATCCTTTGCCCCAAAAGCAAATTGCAAAACTCATCAAGTCCTATCCTGAGGTGAAGGACTTGGTTTGGGCTCAAGAAGAACCTGAAAACATGGGTGCTTGGTCATACCTTAACCGAACTTGGACCAACGGGACTATTAGGTTCATTGGACGACACGAGAGTGGAAGCCCTGCGAGCGGATCAATGGCTCGGTTTAAGCAGAGGCAGCAACAGATTATTGAAACAGCATTTGAAAAAGTTTAGCATACACCATGGCTGATATTGTAGAAATGAAAATGCCCAGTCCGGGTGAGTCAATCACGGAAGTTGAGGTCGCTCAATTACTAGTGGAAAATGGCGATGTCGTTGATCTTGACCAACCCATTGCTGAGATTGATAGCGACAAAGCAACGTTAGAGCTTAATGCAGAAGTTGCTGGAAAAATTGAATTTCTGGTCGGAGAAGGCGACACGGTGAATGTTGGTCAGGTGGTTTGCAAAATTGACACCTCGGTGAAGCCTGAAAAGAAGGCTGAAACGGCATCTCCAAAGAAGGAAGAAGCTGCTGCGCCAAAAGCTGAAAAGACTGCTCCGGCAGTCGAGCAAGCTACGGTCGCAGAGGATGTTAAGGCTTCACCAGTTGCAAAAGCCATGATGCAGGACAATGGCATTAGCGGAGGTAATGTAGCCGGGTCAGGAAATGGAGGTAAAATTCTTAAGAGAGACATCGAGGCATACTTAGCTGGTGGTTTCCCAACCGCATCAGAAATGATCGGATGGGGTGGATCTCGAACTGAATCAAGAGAGAAAATGTCTTCTCTGCGTCGAAAGATTGCCGCGAGACTTGTGGGGGTTAAAAATGAAACGGCAATGCTGACTACGTTCAATGAAGTGGACATGTCAGCCATTATGGACTTGCGCAAGAAGCATAAGGAAGCGTTTAAGGAGAAGTATGGAGTTGGGCTTGGGTTTATGTCATTCTTCACCAAGGCGGTCACAGAATCGTTGAATGCATTCCCAGCAGTAAATTCTTACATAGATGGACAAGAAGTCATCTTTCATGACTATGCTGATGTTGGTATAGCTGTTAGTTCACCAAAAGGCTTAATGGTTCCTGTCCTCCGAAATGCAGAGCGGATGTCCCTCAATGAAATTGAGGCTGGTATAAAAGATCTTGCCATCAAAGCTCGAAATGGCAAGCTTACCATCGACGAGATGACTGGCGGCACATTCACGATTACAAATGGCGGTGTGTTTGGGTCGATGCTCAGCACCCCGATTATCAATCCTCCCCAAAGCGCAATTCTCGGAATGCACAACATTGTTCAACGCCCAGTGGCCATTGATGGACAAGTTGTGATTAGACCAATTATGTATGTGGCTTTGTCTTATGACCACCGAATCATTGATGGCAAAGAGTCGGTTAGCTTCTTGTACAAAGTGAAGGAGATGCTCGAGAATCCTGCCCGGATGCTGTTCGGTGGAAAGGATCCGCAAGAGGTCCTGTTAGGTCTTTAGCCTAGCGATACAGAAACAAGCTCCCCGTGTAGAACCATTGTTTGTCCAGGTTGTCAACGACAAAAGCCTTATAGGTATAAGCACCCCCAGGACATGGTTTGCCTCCATTCCATTTACGACCATTCCAGCCATAAGTTGTGTCCAAGGTTTGAAACACCAATCTTCCCCAGCGATCTAGGATTTCCAATTTATAATCATGATGGACAAACACGCTCGGTAACCATTGATCATTGATTCCATCATCATTTGGAGTAAATGAATTCGGGGCAAAGAATAGGTACTGCGGTTCAACTCGTATGAATTGATTGGTCGAATCACGACACAAATTATCATGAATGGCGATTTGAGTTATTTTATAGTTGCCAGTATCGAGTAGAGAAAACGAATGTGTCCTATTGCTTGTCAAGAAATCGTCATCCACGCTAAAAAGCACGGTTTCTGCGTTCTCGCTTTCATCAAAAACCACAAAATTTGGATGATACATTTCCATTACGTGCGTTGACATGGAGAATCTGGAGATTGGTGTATCCACCACAGTGATGTAGTTTGGATAGCTCTTATCCACTGTGTCTTTACAAAGAGAATCGGTGATCATTCTCAGATTGATTGAATAACTTCCAGGATCCCATAATAAAAACCTTGCGCGCTCGATTGCTGCAACTGGAGCAGAATCTAGAAACCAATAGAAATGCGGTTTGAAGGCAAAGGTGGTGTCCAATCGCAGTTCCGTACGAAGTGGCGCACATTCCGTAACCGGCGGATCAATAAGTCCGACATCCGGATTGGGCCACACCTTGACGGAGTCCACGTAGGTTTTCCAACATCCGAGATCCTCATAGGAGAGCGAAATGGTGTGATATCCAACCGAGTCAAAGCGAATCGGGCCGATTGTTTCTGGACTGTTCGATACGAGAATCGTATCTCCAAAATCCCAGTGAATCTTGGTTGTGCTACGGTAGAAACCTTCAGGTTCGATAAAGTACTTATGTCGATCTAGACAGTCCGGTTCGGGAGGCTCAAAAAATGGCTCAATCTTGTGTTGTACTCGATACTCAATAAGATGTGTGTCCGTGCAGACTGCGCCATAGGAAACAAGCATGATGTTATACATGCCCGTGTCCGTATAAGTATATGACGGATTCATTATGGACGACGTGTCGTCAAATGTAGTGCTGTCCCCAAAATCCCACCAAAAGTCACTTCCGAGTGTGCTTAGATTGAAGAATTGGATTTCGAAGCCAATGCACTCTTCTAGCACACTGTCGATGGCTGCGGCCGCATCAACCTCGCAACTGGCCGTTGTTAGCTGAAAATCGCGTTTATTGGTGCTAAGAAGCACTCCATCTCGCCATTCTTCAGCGCATACAGCAAAGGCGTATGTGCCAAGCTGGGTAGGACGGCCAGTGATTATTCCAGTTGATGAATCGATCTCCAATGGAGGAAGAGCAGTGATCTGGTGTTGATTTGAATAGGTGCTAGCCCAAGGAACTCCATTGAATGGGGGAGCTTGGGGTGGAACGGGTTGAGGGTTATTCCACGAACCACCGCCGTACGGCCGGCAAAATGAATAGACGATGCTGTCACTGTCATTATCCGTTACAGAATAATCCAGTTCGAGATAGATTCCGGCGCAGAGTACTGTCGGAGCCACTTCATTGAAGTAAGGTGAGCTGTTGCAAGGTGCAACCGTGCTGTCCGGAATAAACGCGTGATAGGTTGATCCAATTTGTGCAACGTTATCAATATTGATGACGTTTGGAGGCCTACAGCAGCGTTGATATACCACATCGGCCCCTCCAAGTGGAACTTCAATAGTAAAGGTGTCTGTATATAGTGTGGTTTCAATGCAAATGTCTGGAGTGTCCACCAAGCACGGAATGTTTTGTGTAAAAGGCAGTGTGTCACGTTTTCCGGTGAAATCAATGGTGAGAAGATCAAGCAAGGTGCTATTGGAGGATCTGTAGACTGCAATGCTCGCTTGATTGTCAAATGGAGCCCCAACACCGTTACAATCGCGATAGATTTTCAGCGTGATTACATATTCACTTCCGCCTAGGCATTCATAGTAAATCTCACCCCCAACAAGATGACCTGCACGGGACTGAAAAACCAATAATCCTAGGAAAAGGAGGGTAAAAAATAATCTCACACTGTTAGTTAGCAGGGTGAAAGATGCTAAAAATCAGCGTAGAAAGGGTTTTGGATTAGAAGGAAACGGGTAATGCTATCTATAATTCTTCCGCAACTACTTCTTTAACTTCAGGGAGCATTCGGTCAAAAAGAGACTGTATTCCTGCCTTCAAAGTCACACTGCTAGAGGGGCATCCGCTGCAAGAGCCTTTGAGTACTACATTGAGTTGTCCGCCTTGATAAGATTTAAAATGAATTGCGCCACCGTCACCTTCAACGGCTGGCCGGATATACTCGTCAAGAATTTCCACGATTTTTTCTTCAACTGGAGTCGAAGCATCAGAATGGTCCGTCATTCCGGTTGTTGCACTCTCTTTCGCTTCGTTTACTGCAGTTGTGCTAACGACGTCATTTCCTGAATTCAGGTAATTACTGATGTGCTCTCGGAGCTCGAGCATGACTTCGTCCCACTCAATGCCATCCATCTTCGTGAGTGTGATGAAATTTTGAGTCATGAATACGTTCGTTACGAAAGGAAAGCTAAAGAGCCTTTGGGCCAATTGTGAATCTGCGGCTTCTTCTCCAGATCCGTACTCAAATACAGCTGAGTTATCGACCAATAAGTGATTGGCGACAAATTTCATAGTTGCTGGATTCGGTGTAACCTCAGCGTAAATCATGTAAGGCAGTTTCTTTTCCATGGCTTCAATCATTGTGCAAAGTAACGCACGGAGAATCTATTTTCGTTCAAAACCAAAAAAATGCCAATTATACTTCCTGTTGAGGGTGTAGAACCATCCTTTGGAACTGATTGCTTCATTGCTCCCAACGCCACTATCGTTGGCGATGTGCAATGCGGAAATGAATGTTCATTCTGGTTTAATGCCGTAGTTCGAGGAGATGTGAATTCCATTCGAATGGGAAGCCGAGTGAATGTTCAAGATGGTGCAGTTATTCATTGTACGTATGAGAAGACCAAGGCCATCTTAGGGAACAACGTATCTATTGGACACAATGCAATAGTGCATGGATGTACCGTTGAAGACAATGTGCTGATTGGAATGGGCGCCATTGTGATGGACAATGCCCACATAGGGTCAGGGTCGATTATCGCTGCTGGAGCCGTGGTTTTAGAAGGAACCAAGTTGGAGCCAGGTTCACTTTACGCCGGAGTTCCAGCGAAGTTCGTTAAACAAGTTTCGAAAGAGTTGAGAGAAGCGGAAATCGAGCGGATCGCACACAATTATGTGAAATACAGTGGATGGTTTAAGACTTCTGGTTAAAACGCTTTGATTGAATAAGACTCTGCCTGGACTTTTTTGAGGAAGGCGTTGAGAATAGTCTCATTAGCGTTGGTGAGAAATTGATGTTGCCCCTGTTCAGCATTCGATGCAATTTCCAGTGATTCCAACGTGTTTTTGGTATGCCTAGCTACGGCATAGCCTGAATCAATAATATTCACCTCGGCAGGAACAATCTCCTTGATGATTGGAATGAGAAAAGGATAGTGAGAACAGCCTAAGACGATGTTATCGGCGCCTTGTTCGATCATTGGTTGCAAGTATTCCACGAGAAGTGGGCGTGCAGCTTCAAGATCTCCTGATTCAATGATTGGTACTAGACCACTACCGATGCGCTCAATGATTGTCGTTGAGCCTTTGTACTTCTGTGAGGTGTTGAGGAACAGTTCGCTAGCGAGGGTTCCTTTGGTTGCCAAAATCCCAATAACTCCCGTTTTTGAACTAATGGCTGCGGGTTTCGTGGCTGGCTCAATGCCTATTATCGGCACTTGAAAGTTCTGACGTAAGTGATCGATTGCATTGGTAGTTGCCGTATTGCAGGCGACCACAATGATTTTTGCTCCAAGACCTACAAGCTTTTGGGCGTTGTTCTGACTAATCTCCTTGATTTCGTCCTGTGGCTTTACACCATACGGAGCATTGGCTGAGTCTGCGAGATAGACAGTATTCTCAGAGGGTAGAAGGGAGGTAATCTCTTTCCAGATAGTTATTCCTCCAACTCCTGAATCAAATATTCCTATTGGTCTTGGATCACTCAACATTAGGACAAAAAAAATCCCGATCAATGTCGGGATTTCAATTTATTCTGTGATTCCAAGTTCCTTTTTCACCAGGGACATCAGATCTTCTGATTCGGGTTGATGCAACAACATGCCTGAACTCGAGTCAAAGACGTAGGAATAACCATTGGCAGATGAGACTTTCTCAATTGCAGCTTTCGCCTTGTCGAGAACGGGTTGGTATACCTCCATCTCCTTTTTGCCTAAGGATTGCTGGGCATTTTGTTGAAATGCCTGTATTCTTTGTTCCAAGTTTTGAATCTCCTCCGCTTTAGTTCCTTTTATGATATCGGACATAACCGATTCGTTGGCTCTATAGTCTTGAATCTTAGACTCTAGCTCTCCAGCCATTGCTTCGAGCTGTGATTCGAGGGTTTTCGCAAATTCCTCTAGTGCTTTGTCAGCTCCAACCTTCTCCGGCATGGCCTGGAGGAGTTCCTGGGAATTAATGTGCCCAAACTTCGATTTGGTCTGTGCCATCGTTGCAGCTGAGAGCATGACAACGGAAGCGAGGGTTAGCATTATGTATTTCATCTTCATTAGAATTTAATAGTGCAAATAAAGTAGAATAATCATTCTGTAGTCTTAGAAAAACCAAGGCGCTGTAAGATTTCGTCGCTTTGGTCATACTTTGGGTTACTATAGATTATTGCGGAACTTGATGCTGCCTTGTCGAATATGACCGCGTAGCTTTTCTGTTCTGCCATTTTCTGTACCGCTTCGTATACTTGATCCTGAATTGGCTTGATTAATTCTTGTCTTAATTGGAAGAGAGATCCTTCGACCCCAAACTTTTCTCTTTGATATTCCTTGGCAGCCTTCTCCTTCGCAATGATCTCTTGCTCTTTCTTCCGTTTCATATCCGGTGTGAGTAGTACTTGTTCAGCTTTGTAAGCGGTATACATCTGCTCAATCTCCGTGTATCGTGCTTCAACTTGCTTCTGCCATTTCTCTGCTGTTGCGTCAATTTCAACAACGGCCTCTTGGTATGCTGGGATTTGTTCTAAAATGTAGTCGGTATCAATAAATGCGTAACGCTGGGCTTGTACGGCAAAGGTGCCAAGCAATATGAGTAGCGCTGTTGTTGTGACCTTTAAGTTCATGGTTTCAATTTTATAGTTCTCCAAATTGATAGCCAAGCGTAAAGTGGAATCTCGACCGCTGAGTGTTTAGGTTTGGATTGAAATCAGGACGATCGCTTGTGTTATCAAGTCGATATCCCCAATCCACTCCCAGAAGTCCAAACATGGGTAGAAAAATCCTCACCCCTAATCCAGTTGATCGATACACATCCAGTGGATTGTACCCATCGAAGCTTGACCAGCTATTTCCTGCTTCAGCAAAAGCCAGACCATAAATCGTTGCGCTTGGATTCAAGGAGAATGGATATCTCAACTCCATCGTAAACTTATTGATCAGTGTTGCACCAAATTCAGGAGAAAGCCCATTCGCATCATAACCTCTCAATGAGATAATCTCACGCGAATCCAATTGATTCACATTATTTGAAAACGGATCACCACCTAAGTAGAACCGTTCGAATGGCACCATTCCAATTTGTCGATCATACAAACCGACAACCCCAAAGCCTATTTTGGTGAACAGCACAAACTTGTCGACCAGTTTGTTGTAGTACGCACCGGTTAATTTCCACTTGTGATACTCTAGCCATTTAAATCGATCAGCTAGATCAAGTTCTTGATAGTTCTTGTCGTTGAAAAGCGAGTAGGGCGGAGTAAACTGAACCGAGAAAGAGAGATCAGATCCCATTGTCGGGAAAATAGTTTGATCAATGGAGCTTCTGGCAATTTTAAGCTTTCCAAACAAGTTGAATGCCTGTCCAGTAGCGAAGAAGAATTGATTGTAATTCTGGAGAGTATACTGCTGGAAGCTCGTTTCAAAGAAGGCCGTGAAATAGTCATCTGGCCACTTAAGGCGAGACCCGATTTGAGCAGAAATACCCCTTCTTTCAAAAAAGGCCCTGTTCACATTAAAGACAGACAGCCCCTTCGTTTTACCCCAAAATTCTTCCGTAATTGTTGCACTAGGCGCGTACTTCTTTAATGACTGAAGGTTTCCGCCAAAGGAGAAATAGCTATAGAATCCGCCTAAGGTCAAACTCATTGGCTTTTTCCCGCCCAGCCAAGGCTCAGTAAATGAAACATTAGCAGCTTGATACTGCCGCCCATTCGTGTTGAATTGAATACTGAGTTTTTGTCCATCGCCGGTTGGCAGCGGTCCGTTCCATTTGTTCGGCTTCAGAATATTGCTCGTTGAGAAATTGTTGAACTGAACACCTACCGTTGCCACCAGAATTCCACCGCCGTATCCTCCCTGAAGCGTAAGCTGATCATTTGGTTTCTCTTCCACTACGTATTCAATGTCTACTGTTCCATTTACAGGATCAGTTGTAGGAATTACGTTCATCTTCTCTGGGTCGAAAAAGCCGAGTACAGATAGCTCTCGCTGAGAGCGAATAATGTCTGCTCGACTGAATAGTTGTCCTGGTCGAGTTCTTAGCTCACGAAGAATGACGTGATCGTTGGTCTTGGTATTTCCGCTAACGGTTACCTTATTAATTCGAGCTTGCTCGCCCTCATACATTCGAATCTCTAGATCGATGGAATCTTTTCCTGCTAATATTTCAACTGGGTCTAACTGAAAGAATAGGTAGCCATTGTCCATGTAAAGCGAGGTGATATCCCCACCTCCTTGGTCCATATACAGTCTCGTCTCCAGCTTGATTGGATCGTATGTATCTCCTGGTTTAATTCCTAATAGGTTGGTCAAAAACTCAGATGAATACTTCGTGTTTCCAATCCACTTTATATTTCTGAAATAGTACCGGTGCCCTTCCGACACTTCCATATCAATGTCGATCGTGTATTCGCCCGACTTGTACACGCTATCTCGTATTATTCTAGCATCCCTGAACCCTTTTTGGTTGTACTTCGCAACGATCAGATCTTTATCTCCATCAAAATTGATCTCCAAGAATTTGGAAGATTTAAAGAGCCTAATCTTCATGTGATCTTGAACGTAATGCGAAACTGTATATGGTAGTTTGTCGCTATTCGTAAATAGATTTCGTAAAAAAGTCCCAGACAAAGTGTCGAGGTCCATGAAAGGATGGAAGTATGTTTTCTCCTTGGTTTCTTTCAGCGATCTACGAGTTCTGTACTTGCTGAAGTATTCGTTGCCAGTGACGTTGATATTCTTGATTTTAACCTTCTTCTTTTTATCAACCCGAATCGTGAGAATCACATGATTCCTGAAGAGGCTGTCATTTTCCATGATGACATTGACGTCAGCAGCTCTAAATCCTTTTTCAGCATAGAAATCATAAACTTTGGCCTTGGTCGAGATGATTAGGTTTTCCGTGACGATCTTCTCTTTGTATAAGTTGATCTTTTCACGAAGATCATCTGCATCACCTTTTGAGACACCTCGGAATCTGAATCTAGAAAGGCGTGGTCGCTCTTTGATTCTGATGATCAGATAGATCTTGTTGCCATCTATCCTATCTGCAAGCAATTGGACATCACTGAACAAGTCTTGTTTCCAAAGTTTCTTGAGTGCGGCAGCGGTTTGTTCACCTGGGATTTCAATTTTCTCACCGACCGATAGTCCCGAAAGAAGGCGAATGGCGCTCCCATCGAGATTGTCCGTTCCTTCTATGGTGATTCCACCAATTTCAAATGTTCTAGGACTGCTATACGAAAATTTTGAACTGCTTAGCCTAACCTGAGCTAAAGTCACGCCCACCATCAGTAGCATCAGCCACAACATCACCAACCTTTTCCCCATCACTTCTTCAGAATCTGTTCGCTGGTTTGACCAAATCGACGTTCACGTTTTTGAAAACTCTTGATTGCTTCTATTAAATCTGCTCCTCTGAAATCTGGCCAGAGCGTAGGGGTGAAATACAGCTCGGCATAAGCCAATTGCCATAAGAGGAAATTGCTGATACGCGTTTCACCGCTAGTCCTGATCATGAGTTCTGGATCTGGAATGTCTTGGGTTGCAAGGTAAGAACTGAATAAGGTCTCATCTATTTGATCCACCTCCAATTCACCACTTTTAACATCAGTGGCAACCTTCTTAATTGCCTTAACAATTTCCCACTTTGAGCTGTAGCTTAAGGCAAGAACCAAATCCATCTGACTGTTGTCTTTGGTTTGATCCATTCCTTTTTGGAGTTCCTTCAGCGTTTTTGGGGGAAGCTGATCTAGCTCTCCAATTGCTCGTAGTCTAATATCGTTCTTGTTGAGCGTTTTTACTTCTTTGTTGATCGTGCTTACTAGCAGATCCATGAGAGCGCTTACTTCCTTTTTTGGCCGGTTCCAGTTTTCAGTCGAGAAGGCGTAAAGGGTAACATATTTAACTCCGATTTTGGCTGCAGTCTCAGTTGTGTCCCTCACAGCTTTGAGGGCGCTCCGGTGACCAAATATTCTTGGCTGACCTTTCTCTTTCGCCCAGCGGCCATTTCCATCCATGATGATGGCAATGTGCTCTGGAATTGGGCCTTCAATTATATCCTTCTGCTCGCTCAAAGTGCTCTAAAAAAATGTCCCACCAATGGTTGAGACATGAACGCGCGAAGGTACTTAAATCCTCAGATGCTTGCATGACCCTTTCTTTGGTCCTAATCGTATTGAGAGCGTGGCGGTAACCAAAGAATACCAGTCCTTGGTAAATGCTTGGCCGCGTTGGGCTCCCCAGTTGCTACCGTCGGGCCCTGCTTGCTCCAAACTACGGTCGCTGAGGTCTTGAGAAATCCCATCAATTTCAGTTGCCAATGGGTATCTTGAACTCACATCATCCAAGTAGTCTGTGAACGCTCTTCTCATTGACCATTCGGTGCTGAGAATTATTCTATCTGTCACTGCGAGCTTGAAGCCAAGACCGAATGGCATGGTTAAAGCAACTTTTGAGTAGGAAGCTCCTTCCGTTTGAAGAGGGCGAAGCTCATAAACACCACCTTCCACTTCGGTGGTAGGGTTGTGATGAATTCCACCGATGCCGATCATTGTATAGGGGGAGAATCTGTACTCACCGATCAGTGCATCGAATTCTAAGAAATTGAATTCCAGCATGACCGCTCCATCGTAAAAAATCGAAGTGAAATTTAAATTACGATTCGTTTGAAAAGTGCTGTAGGCAAGTTGATCATCTGCAGAAAGAGTGCCTCGATTAACTTGTGCCTTGAGGGCAAATCGCTGGTTGAGATTCCGTTTGAGTGTTAACCCAAATACTTCGTGCATGTATTTCGCACCGAAGTATACGTTGGGGTTTAAATCCCCATTATACCAACACACGCCTCCATTCACACCAATCTCAAAATCTGTTTGTCCGGATTTTTGGGTGAATCCGTATTCACAGCACAACAAGAGCAATGATATTAGGAGTGCTTTGTACATTGAATCGATTAAACGATTGAAATACTGATTTCGTACCCGATTAGAACTTCGGTCGATTGGCCTTCTTGGAAGTGAACTTGTAGTTGAAGGCAACTACGGCAAACATGTAGGTGTCGTTCGTAGTAGCATCGCCCCGTTGTTGGGCAGTCAAGTGCGGCTGTCCTCCTCCTGCTCGAATCGGCCCTCCATCAGGATCTGGGTTCTCAACGATGATTGAAGGATTTGAAAAATAAGCAGCCTGGGGTCCACCAGCAGCTTCGATAGCCACAGGATCGAAATAAACTCCGCTCACATCATCCATATAATCAGTGAACGTAAATCTGAATCCGTACTCCAACGACATGGACATATTCCTGTTGATGCTGAATTTCGCACCTATTCCCATGGGAATACATGCATTTATTCGACTATACTTCTTTGGGCCATCTGCCAATCCTTGGCCTTCTGTAGCTAACGGTTGGAGGGCATGCCATTTGTTGTCACCGGGATATGCCGCATTGCCAACGAACTTGGCCTTTGGGTTGAAGAACATTCCTCCAAGTCCCGCAGTCACATAGGCACTGAGGCCACTACCAATTGCGCCTTTTATACCTCTTACACGGTATCGATTACTCGTTTTCTCTCGTATGAAGAATACTTCACCCATAGCCGTGAGCTCAATGAGCATCGAGCGGAAGTGAAGGTTACGACTCCTTCTCCAAGGATCGCCACTGAATTCATCCGAACCGTAGAGTGATGCGTAAGCGAGTCCACCGCGAGCACTCACCACTTCGTTCAGTTTGTATCTGTATCCACCAGTTACTATATAACGACTGGACTTTCCATCAAAATCGAGGATTAAACCCTTTGCTGCTCCTGCACCACCACCAAGTTCACCTAGGAAATTAGTCGCACCAATTCCTCCCCAGGCTTCGTGACGATAGCGCTTCCAGTGTTGCGCTTCTGTCGGTTTTGAAGCTAGAATAACAGAGAGTAATATGAGGCAGGTTACTATTCGTTTCATCAGAAAACGCTAGCATGCAAATATAACCCTTTGCATTACGAGCAAAACATTGTTTTAGTTTCTTCGATCATAGCCCCAATGCAGTTTGTTTCTTAGTGTTTTTAAGAAACTGTGGTTCTTCAACCTAACCAAATTGATCGAGAAGCTATGTCTTTGCACCGTGACGACCGCATCTTCTTTTAACGTAGTCGACCTTGAATCCAAGGACATCAAGAAATTTGAATCTCGTCCCTCCATCTTCAGTGTAATGACACTCTGATCAGAGATGAGCACTGGGCGCACATTTAGATTATGAGGAGCTACCGGTGTGATGATTAAATTATGGGAACCTGGAAGTATAATTGGACCTCCACAACTCAAAGAATAAGCCGTCGATCCAGTGGGAGTTGCGATGATGAGTCCATCCGCCCAGTACGTGTTGAGAAACTTGCCATCGACGTACACGTGGATGACAATCATGGACTGCGAATCCTTCTTATGCAAGGTCACCTCATTCAAGGCGAAATTCTCATCCTCGAAAATCTTTTCGTCCGTTTCAACTTTGAGAACTGTTCTCTTGTCAATCATGTACGCCCCTTCGAAAATTTGGGCCAGTGCATCGTCAATTTGATTGAGGTTGATACTTGACAGAAACCCCAAGCGGCCAGTGTTGATCCCTAGTATTGGGAGGTTTGAGTCCTTTATCATGGTCGTGGTGTCCAACATTGTACCATCACCTCCAATGGAGAGCATGATGTCAATGTCTGAAGGGTCAAAAGACTCTCTGGAAAATGTAGGGATATCTGCCTTTAGATTGAGCCTAGAGCTAAGGTAGGTCGCAAAATGATCATAGATCTGATATTCCGCTTTCCGGTTATCCATCAGTTCAAAGAAATGTTGCAAGCCTTTTAAATGCTCGTCCTTAAACTCTCGTCCGTAAATAGCGAACTTCTTCATCTAGATGGGATTCTTGAAATGGATGTAGAAAGCAGGAATTCCCTGTCTGTTGATTGAGCCTTCGAGCCGGATAACGATGTCGTAATAAGAAACGAAATCAAGACCAAGTCCGTAACCGTACTGAAGCTCATTTGCCAAAGGATTGATTGAGGCATTTATGTTATCCACGACGTAACCTGCGTCGCCGAAGAGGTTCAAAAATATAGAATAGTGGAACTTATCGAAACGATCAACCATCATGACCTCCAAGTCAGTCACTTGTTTCTTGATTAGTTGAAATTTCACATTTGACTTGTATAGGGCATAATGCTGTCCGTCAATTACATCGAGCTCGTAGCCTCTGATGAAAACACTCCCGTAGCCTAATCCCCTTTGATAGTAATAGCTTGGGGTTCCAAGCAAGGTCGTTTTTCCTTTGATTCCATGCCCGAAAAACCAACGATCCGACAGTTGATGATGGGTGTTGATTGTAGCCATGAGGTGGGTGAGTTGAACGTCATTATTATTTATCAGGCCAAACCCGACTTGTTCTATTGTGCCGTCCACGAGGTATCCCTTCAATGGGTAGGCCACATTGTCTCGTTTTTCACGTCGAAACCCATAATTCAACAACAAGGCTTGCGACCGTTTCCGACCATTTGGTAGATATTCATTGGTATAAACATCGACTGTGTCATCCACCAGCACCGTCTTCATTCCCGTGGCAACCCGATGCATGTTGTAGTAGCGTGGTCTGAATTCGACTTTAGCTAAGGCAGAAACCTCCTCTTGAATGAAGCGGTCATTTTTGAAAAATTCGCGTTTATTTAGACTGGAAGCATAATTGATCTCACGGTTGTTCGCGTAGAAAAAATCAATGCCCGCTCCAATCGTCCGTTTCTTATTCAAACCAGGAATCAAATAGTTGAGACCTATTTTTCGTTTCCATCCATTTTGGAAGTTGAGCGTTAGTTTCTCTTTTCTTCCCCGAAAATTTCGGTGTTGAACATAAAGCCCATAATTGACTCGGTCGAAATCTTTGTTTTCCAGCCAAGAGTTGAGGTTCGTTTCGGCGAGGGAAAAGACAATCCCTGGCCAGATGTACCATCTTTCATCAACGATTACGGTGAGCTTTACTTCCTCTTCATTGATTTGGTCTTTGATATCCACAAAATTGAACAGAGAACTGTTGTTGAGGTTTTTCACCCCGAGCTCCTTTAACTCTTTGAGTCCTTCTGCAGCGACACTGTCGCCAACGCTAAAAGGGAGTTCCCTTAGAATCACGTTCTCTTTAGTCACGCGATTCCCTTCAATTTGAATGGTGCTGATGGTCAGATTCTGAGCATGAACAGAAAATGTAAAAAGCAGGAAAAGGATGGAGGCAATCTGCCGACGCATTAGCTCGGGGTTAGACATTCAGATAACTCATGAACGAATCAAATCGATCTTTGAGGTCATCGGTAAAGTCACTATTCTCTTCAAAGAAAATGATATTGTATTCAAATCTCTGCAAAGTTGTGATGATGGCATGCAGATCGGTCTTGTTGATTTTTATGGTCAACTGCATTTTAGTGCTATCATCAGACGAGGTGACAAACGATCCTAAAATTTTCGCATTGTGACCTTCAATTATTCCAGCAATTTCCTGCAGGGAATAATCATTGTGATTCAATTCCAAAACTAGAATACCCCCAGGATTATTAGCCACAGGCATGTCTGCGATGATTTCCATGATCTGAGCTATGGTAATGGAACCTTTGTAATGTTCTTGGCTATCCAATACCGGGATGATGCTTAGACTATGATCATTCACAACTTTGACAACTTCAAAAATGTGTTGACGCTGTGTCACAAAAACAGGATTAAGGAGCTCTTTGTAGCCGCTGATCTTTTCTCCTAAGTCTGCCATCCCAAGAATATCGCTTTCAGATATGGTGCCGAGAAATTCAAATTGATTGACAACACTCAGGTGAGAAATTTTAAAATCGTCCATCCACTGCAAAGCGGTTTCACCTGTGTCCTCCATTCGGAGAGGCGGGATGTTATCGACGATTAATTCTTCTGCAAGCACTTTAAAACTCTTTAGCTCTTATATAGACGTTCAAATCCCTTCATTTGTAAGGCAATTCAGGAAATTGAATGACCAAACTTAGTGTAAATATCAACAAGATTGCGACCATTCGAAATGCTCGAGGTGGCACTGTTCCTAACGTTGTTGAGTCCGCAAAGCGAATTCAGGAATTCGGGGCACACGGAATCACGGTTCACCCTCGACCAGACGAACGGCACATCACCTATCAAGATGTAAAAGACATTGCACCAACGATCAAAACCGAGTTCAATATCGAAGGTTATCCTAATAGAGACTGGTTGGATTTGGTCATCAAGACAAAACCAACCCAAGCAACTTTGGTGCCTGACCCGCCAGGAGTTCTGACGAGCAATGCCGGGTGGGATACCATCGAGCATGCCGACTTTTTAAAAGAAGTACTGAATGAACTAAGCTCAAATGGTATTCGCACTTCCATATTCATTGGATGCGAAAAGGAACTGATCGAAAAGGCCAAAGAGGTAGGTTCGGATAGAATTGAACTTTACACTGAGCCATTCGCTGATCGATTCGGTTCTGATAAACATGAATCTGTGAAAGCATTCAGCTCGGCTTCGAAGACGGCTCACGATGTGGGTTTGGGTGTGAATGCAGGCCACGATCTAAATCTCGAAAATTTGAGATTTTTCAAGGATTCGCTACCACACTTGGATGAAGTTTCAATTGGACATGCCTTGATATCTGACGCTTTGTACTTCGGATTGGAAAACACAGTTCAGATGTATTTGTCGAAGCTATCATGAATCTCAACTACAAAGCTTTCGGGGAAGGGGAACCCTTAATCATCCTACACGGCCTCTTGGGAATGCTAGATAACTGGCAAGGACCTGCAAAGTTGATGCAGTACAAATTTCTGATCTACATCGTTGACTTAAGAAATCACGGTCATTCGCAGAATTCTGATGAGCACAACTATGATTTGATGTCGGCCGATGTCATCCAATTGATGGATACTCTGAAAATCGAAAGAGCGCATCTTCTGGGACATTCGATGGGTGGTAAAGTTGCCATGAAAATTGCAGAGGAGCATTCCGAGAGAGTAAACAAATTGGTAGTTGCGGATATCGGCCCTAAGGAATATCCAGTTCATCACGAACAAATCATTGCTGGATTGAAGTCTGTTCCTCTGGATGAGCTAGAGAGAAGGTCGGACGCTGAACCTTATTTGGAAAAGTACATTCCAGAACCTGGAGTCAGGCAGTTTCTGATGAAAAGTCTTTTTCACCCTGATCGCGGCAGTTTTGATTGGCGATTTAACCTTGAGGCAATCGAACGAAACCTTCATGAGGTGGGTCAAAGTGTAGATGAATTGGGATTTGATGGCGAGACCCTATTCATACGCGGAGGCAGTTCTAACTATGTGCTTGATGAGGATTGGGCGGACATAAAGACGCTATATCCAAATGCATATTTGGAGACGATTGACGATGCTGGCCATTGGCTGCACGCTGAAAAGCCACAGGAATTCGTCACTGCAGTTTTGGACTTCCTTGGCTAGTTGATCATCAGCGGGAAGGCGTACTGTTCATTTTCATGAAACATCCTGACCAAATAGAATCCGGATGGAAGTTGACCGACATCAAATGATTCTAAACCTTCAATCTGCCGCTGCATGATGAGCTCGCCTCTTGAACTTAAAATGAGAAGTTCGAACGGCTCACCGTCGCTATTTCCGACGGTCCAGTTATCACTGGCCGGATTTGGATAGTGAATCCAATTTAATCCTTCCACTACGTTCAACCCAATCGTTGAATCGGAAGTGTCAACCGGGGTTATCGCCGGCTCCGTTTTTGCGAGACAACCGCTATCGGGAGTCGAGATGTATGCCATCGTTTTGAAGTTGATATAACAGACCCAATGAGCGCTGTCTACAAAAGGATTTCGGTTTTGTTGGAGCGAATCCAAATAGTCATTCCGTGCCATTTCAAAGGCGCTTGGGAGGTCTTCATAATGCCAATTTAAGAGGACACCTGTTTTCTGATTTGGGCCATTACTTTGGAGGTCATCGAATGCCCAGCTATCACCACTTGATGGATCATGATAGGCAGTTTGCATGTAGAAAATGGCTCTTACGGCATCACCTTTTTGGGCGTCTCGGGGTTCGTAAACCGTATTCCCATTCGCATCAGTTCCAACCTTTCCTGCCCCATATGAATTGGTGGTATTGACAACATTGCCGAGCGGATGATTGCTTCTCTGACTGTTCGGGGTAGAAATAGTCGGGAATAGATGATGGTAATCTTGATACTCAGCCGTTCCGGAGTTTCCAGCAGAAGGCATCCAACTTGCAGGCATCGTATGTTCTCTATTCATGCCAGTTTCTGGCCATCCAAATGGGGGAGAATAAACTACATTTTCTCCTGAATAAACGCAGGTGATAGCTTCATCGCCTCCAACGGTGTCTCGTGCTACGAGAGGGGGAATCATGTCTGGGCCATAATTGCTGTAGAATCTTACTTGATGAGGGTTGATCGCATCGTGCAGATCATCCACAAAATCCGGTTGCAAGGCATCTACGCCGTTATAGTATCCGGAAGACTGCATTGAAACTGGGGATATGATGCTGTCCACCAGTGGTTGGTCATTTCGATAGTTAATGAATGCCCCACTTCCGTTAAATGCAAACACCTTGACGAAAAAAGTATCGTTAGCCATTGCCTCTTTGATGAAGAATCCCGTGCCCGAACCCAATTTGACGATTTTACCATTTCCAACTCCTTGACCAGTTTCGTATTCATCGCCGTCGGTTGGAGCCCAGGTTGAACTTTGATTTTTGGAAACAGAAACTAAATAGCCGTCAGCACCGACGTTGTCAAAGCTTCCTTTAATCCTGTACGTTTTGTTCATTGGAACCGAGAGCGTAGAAGGATTGGTGGTTGGTTCTGTTGCAGAACCTCCTCCAATTCCATCCAAGTCGATGAGATACGGATCCTCATTAGAGTCGTTGTTTCCGATTGATACTGTTGCCGGTCTGCTACCGCTGCTTGAAGGTGAAAATTCAATTACAATTGTATCAGCCGATTGAGGGTTGATGCTTGTAGGAGCACTTCCTAAGGCATAGTCAGTAGCTGCGGTGCCGGTGAAGTTTATAGTGCTGAGCATTAGGGTTCCTTGAGAGCCGAGGTTTTCAATTCCTATTTTGATCTCTTCGGTTGAACTAAGTGCACCACTAAATTGAATGCCTGTTCCACTCGGAACATTGTCTCCTTCGAATACAGCGTTTATCTCTTGGGAAGTTGGAATGAATTCACCGATTTCCAAATCGTCAAGTCCCACATTTACGCCGCTCACTTTGGTTGTGAAATAGAATCTAATGTGTCGAGTGTCTACATCTGGTGTATCAGTAATTTGAGTCCATGAGTTGCCGAAATCGTTGCTTGTAAATGTGTGCAATGTGGTCCATGATGATCCATTTTCACTTTCTTCTACCGAGAAGGTTCCCATGAAATTTGATCCGTTCGAGCTGTATGCGCGGAGGTTGTACGTCACAAATCCGGGCTCGTCATAAAACTCGATGGTGAAATGATGTGCCTGAGCTTGAAGTTTACCGGCTCGGCTAGTGCCACCAGAATTATCCGGCAATCCACTCGAGTAACTCGCACTTGTATTTGTTGACCAACCTGTTGGTAGGGTTGAAGGGGTTGTTGCAAAATCCCATTCTGTTGGCAAGGTGGTCTGACCAAAACTCGAAACCGAGATTGCAGATAATAAAAGGAGGAGTAGAGATTTGTTCATGTTAGTCAAAATCAGTGGTCAGTTTAAATCGAAGGAGACGACCGTTTCCTTTATCAGCCACGTAGACGATCCGATCCAGATAGGCCACAGCTGTCGGATTGTTAAATTGAGTAGCGCCTTGTCCATTTCCGCCAAAGCTTGCAATGATATTCTTCTTTTCTGATGATCCGGGGGGTGGATTGGCACCTTCGAATCCAGTCGTCGTGAATTGATAGAGTGAATCCTTTTCTGAATCGATCACAAATAAATAGTTAGTTCCATCGCCTGTCATCCACATATCAGTTGGATTGCTGAAACGTCCAGGACGATATAGAAAGTCATTGGCTTCCGCAGTGTCAGTGAAGCTGAGCAATTGGACGTTATAGGATGAACCAAACTCCGTTTCATTGAACTGAATTGACTGCACCTTGATTGGGACTTCTGCGCTCAACATTGCTACAAAGAAATTGCTGCTTGCACTTACTGAAGGGCTTTGACGCGGTTTTGCTTGAGTGGTAATGCACGAAGGAGACTTGAAGTAATCTCTGAAAAACCCAACATTGGTGCTCACAAAAACATTGGACACATATTCATCATCCTCATCAAATAAGACTATGCCATCGTCTGGTCCGCCGATTTGGTTTGCATTATCCCGTGGGCCTGTTCGGGTTGCGTAGAACTTGTTGTCGCCCATGATGTCTACAGAAGTGAATTGGACTTCGGCATCGACTGAGCTGAAGCTGCTTTTGAAATAAAACGGATGAACAATTTTATTGATCACCCTCGCATATTGAATTCCATAAAAAGAGCCAGAATTCAGCTTCAAACGATAGATTGTTGAGAGGGTGTATGGATTGTCGTTGATGATGGTATCGAAATTTCCGATTGCCAAAATGTTCATCTGTCTATCCTGCATGATTCGCGTAACTCCAGGTAATGTATACCGCCCAAGTTCCCGTCCAGCTTGATCCAGTGAGATGATTTCTTGGGTGCCCTCATCAACAACGTAGATCAGCTCATCAAATCCAGCGATGACGTCATTTGGTTCTAGAAAGTTTTCAATTATTGGTTGGATAGGAACGTATGCTACATCTCGATTTTGAAATTCTGGTGCGTCAATGAAACTCAGATCAGTCTTCGATCCAAAGAAGCCTTCACACCCTGTGAGGAATATTAGCGCTATCGATATGAATAGGAAGTTCTTCATTCTCGCTTGTCGTTGTTAATCATAAGATCTAGTCCAAAAGCATGAAGGGTTCCTAAGTATTGGGTCGAATTAATCGCATAGTTAACCATGATGGCATTTCGTCCGAGTCGAGCCCGATAACCTAGACCGAGAGTCGGGAGTCTTTGACCCTGAACATTGATTTTAATGCCTCCTCTTACAAAGAGCAATTCTTTGAAGTTGTACTCACTCGCGATTCTTAGGTTCTCACTGTTGTCGTTTGGATGCTCGAGCTGCACAGCCACAACGATTTTTTGATCTTCTTGATCGAGCGCGTTGATGGACGCACCGAGTCGGAAGACTGTGGGCATGGCATACTTGTCAAGATTGACATTTGATCGATTGAAATCAACTTCCAGAAAGTCTCCTGACAAGGCAGAATTCCCGCCAAAATTTTGAACCACAATTCCAAATTTGAGACCCCGTATGTCAGTGGTGTATAGAAATCCCAAATCAGCTCCAATCGTGGTATTGGTATACTGTGCAAGTCGTTCATGTATCACTTTAAGATTGGCTCCAAAACTGAACCGATCACTGAGTAGTTTGCTATAAGCGAGCCCCCCAGCCAACTGATTTGCATAAAAATACGCACCTGTTCCAAGCGGTTGGAATTCGGTCCGAACCTTCATAGCACCACTTGATAAATAGTTCAGATTAAAACCGAGAGCACTGGTGCTTGACTTCATAGGAATGAGCGCCGAAAACCAACTCTGATGAATGCCTGCTCCTAAAAGAAGGTCATTGGCTGTAAAATGCATTCCTTTTGCTTGAGCCATGGTAGCCGGATTGTGAAATGTTGACATTCCATCCGCGCTGAGCGTGAGATTTGCTCCACTCATCGCCATTGACCTTGGACTGACGTCATTTTTTAAAAATGTCAACGTAGATATTCCCGCTCGTTGTCCTCCTAGATTAGGTAGAAGCTGGGCTATTAAATTTTGGCTGAATAGGATCAAGGCAATATGGAAAGCGATTCGCTTCATTAAAATCGGAAAGACATTCCGTATAGTATTTGCCGTGGTTGGGTGTATCGTGCAGGATCCGTTGGTGGCACGCTTCGATCTAACGGGTCGGGGTAGGCGAGGTCTCGCCAACTTTCAGGAACTGGATCACCAACCTCATAAGCCATACCTGTTACAGGATTTATGATTTGGCTGTTTCGATTATTGAACACGTTTTTTATTTCAATACTCAGGGACACTCCGCGATTCTTTTTCGTGACGATGTCTCTCGATAATTTGAAGTCAACCCACTTCCATGATTCACCAATCTCGGCATATGGCTGGTCGTTAATAGGGAAGAAGAGAGGTCTTCCGATATCATTTGAACCAACCAAGACATGGGGCGTGTAGCGCAGTCCTGACTTGAAGTTACCTGCAATAAAGACCCTAAAACCTTGTAGGCTGAACTTTCGAATTTTGATTGTGCTGTCTGGTGTGAAAATGAATCCTGCTTTAAAGTCCCAAGGTCTATCCCAAGCTAAATATTGCTCTTTCGTGGTATTCACAAATCCATTTTGTCGGATTTGTAATAGTGACTCAGCTGCAGAGTTTGATTTTCCGGTGGCGACTTGGTAAGCACCGTTAAAGAATGTTCGGATGTTCTTGGCCAAACGGTAGTTCACTCCGAGCTCCAGTCCTAATATTCGAGCATAGTCTTGATTGATGCTTGTTGTGCGATCAACGAGTCGTCCGGTTTGATCTTCAATCACGATGGTTCTCGTGACGATGTAATCGTATTTGTCGTTGTTGAACGCGGTAAAAGTGACCCCTAAATGTTTAGTTACCTGTGACTTGATTCCCATTTCGTAAGAAACAGTCGTTTCAGGTTTGAGGTTCGGATTACCCAGTCGACTCAAGTAACCTCGATCTTGGTAAACAGGATCCAGTCCTGCATAAATGAACCTCGGATGCGGCAAACGCATGCTGTGTCCATAGTTAAAGTAGAGAACATTATTCTCGGTCACCGGGAATGAAACATTCAGTCGTGGGAGAACTCTCGCTTGAAACCTCCTGCCAGCGATTGGAAGCGTACGATCTCGATATTGGTTTCGGACCTCATCAATGATAAGTGCTTCCTCATCTTCGATAGCATCGTCAACAAAGCTTCCAAAGGCCCAATAATTCAGACGTATTCCGAGTGTTGCATTTATTCCCTTGTAAACAACATTGTCCTCGACAAACAATCCTCCACTTGCAGCATTGGCTAGCCAAATATCATTGCTGGAGCCGACACTAATCGAAGGTGTCGTGAGGGTATCATTGATCTGAATTGGAGCCCCAACCCATGGACTTGTCACATCAGCCCACTGATACTGTGTTTCTTTATGTTCTTGACCGAAAGACCATTGATGAATTCTGCTCTCAGGATAATAGTGAACCACATTTTTCACGGTGTATTCTTGAACATAATGATCGTGCCAGGTAGTCGATATTCCACCATTGTTTACAAGACCCGATGGGGCGTTCGCGTAGATAATTGAGTCTGAAGGGTTGAACAGACTTATTGGATCCGTGATGATTGATTCAGGGTCATAAATCTGATCAATGGTTTTTTCTCTGAAAGGCTTGCCATTGGCATCTGCCCTTAAATTGGTGAACAAGCGGCCAATGTGTGTTTTGAGATTCCATTTGTTGTTTGGGAAAGAATATGTCGCTCCGAGCACTGTCAAATTTGATTGATGAGTGTACGTTGTCGCATTGTCTAAATCATTTTCAAATCGATACTGATAACCAGGTCTAACCACCGCGTCAAATCCGACAATTTGGAGAGACCGGGTGTTTTGATTGATGTTCAGTGAGTGCTGATTCGTGAGGAATAACTTGAATCCAGGCTTCACTGAATAGGCCAACTTGATGGTGTTCGACCACCTATTGTCTTGACGAGGAGCCCACATTGAATCATTCTTGGTGAAAAGAGAAGAATGAAGTTGGTCTGCCGTATTTCTAAAATAGGTGTCACTCCAGTTCACGCTTGTAGTAGTAAAAAAAGTGAGCTTTTTATTGGTGAATGGAATGGGTGTTCCTAACGAAAATTCCCAGATGTCGGTGTTCCAAGCCGACCCTCCATTTTTATGAGTCATGAAATTGTCTGTCAACCAATTTCCGCTCATTTCGAATTTATCTCCGCCCTCTCTAATTCTTGTTGAAATAACACCTGAAGAGCCATCGCCAAACTCAGCACCTGCGCCGCCGGTCACAACTTTGACGTCGCTTATCGCTGAGGAAGAAACGTTTACTCCAAAACCTGTTCCTGCCAGCGGATCTTGCGCAGAGATTCCGTCCACGACATATTGAGTTTCGTAGACTCGGCCACCTCTAATTTGAATGCCATCTGGGTTCTCACTAACTCCGGCCTGCATTTTTACAATATCCTTCACGTCTCGAACAACCATTTCTTGGATGTCATCCCTTGAAATGTTGATTTCGCTCTTACCACTTTCAAGGTCGATCACGCGTTCGCCAACTACAATAACTTCCTGGAGCGTATTTGACCTCAATTTCAATTTACTGTCTAGTGTAGTTACCTCGCCATCCTTTATAGTTATGCCATTTACGAGTTGATCGCTGTAACCGATGAAGCTAATCTTGACGGAATAGTCTCCGTGCTTGATGTCGGTGATTTCATAATTCCCGTCCATGTCGGAGCTTGCTCCCATGTATGTTCCAACGAGCACGATGGTCGCTCCCGGAAGCGTCGTTCCAGATTCATGATCATAGATGGTTCCCTTCAGCGAGCCTGATTGAGCGATTGCATGAGAAGCAATCCCCAACAACAGAAGCGTGCTGATTATTGATCTACCAAGCAAATTCATCATTGAATATTTTGTCGAGCAACACTTGAACAGCGGTAGGGTCGGCATCCAACTTATGCAGTTCGACGCTCAATAGAACCATGTTTGTTTGTCCACCATTAGATCGTTTAGCACCGATGATATTTGGTCCTTCCCAACCATTATTCTTTGTTAGCTGGGCGGTATAAAGTGGGGTCGCGTCGCTTGAAGGATAAAAGGGATCCAGTCCAGAAATAAATGCTCCGCAGGTTAGATCAGGATAGCCGTTTTCAATTCCTTCAGCCAACGAATCGATTGGGAGTCGTGCCTGACCAACTGAGGTGCTGAAGCTATCTACTGGCAGTACTCCAAATAGAGCCGAACCAGTACTAAATCCATTCGGGAAACTACTCGTAAGCATGATCTTCCCTCCATTGTCAACGTAAGCTTGGATGGACGAAGCGGCGAATTCCAAGATAATTTCCTCTGCATTTGTCTGAACATTCGTAAAATTCACATCGTTGGTAATCATGAGCACTTCTTCATACTGCGCTAACAACAATCCAAAAGTTGGAGACCAAATTCTAGGCTGATTCGCAGCATCGTTTGCTACAAAATCTATGAAGTCATGGCTAATTCCGAGGCCGCTCAGGTTGTTTTGATAGAAGGAATTCGGGCTTCCAGTATTTGCGCCAATAACTAGTAGGTCTTCAGTTTGAGACTTGACGTATACACTCGATACTGTGTCTTCAGTGCTAACTGAGCCAGCAATGTCGATCGCTCTGAGGTAGATCGAATTGGTATCATTCATAATTAATCCATCAATGCTTGATGCAGTGGTCTTTGAGTCGAGGTATAAAGTACTCGATACTAGCCCGGTTGCCTTTGGATTATCAGGAACAATAGAGACAAGATTGATGGCTGGAGAAATACTGGTCCATTCGGAGTTATTGATTTTAAGTTGGATTTCTTCTATGGTCTGATCGCCATCTAAATCGCTTGCGTCCCAAGTCAAAGTCAAAAGATTATGACTCGTGTCAGAAGGAATCAGATCAAGATCGAACTCGATCAGTGGAGGAGTGTTTTTAAGAGGAATTCGTAAATAAGCAGGGGACTCATCCCTTTCATCTTTGTCATCGATTGCTCTCACCCAAAAGTCAATGTCAATTGTATCGCTCCCTGCATCAATTGAAAATAGAAAAGTTGAATCTTGATTCTCGCTCAGAATCCAATCTACTTGATCAAAGCTGAATTCATAAGCTTTGACATAACCATCGGCGTCACTTCCCCACCATTTTAATTCGACCAGACTGTTCAGCCTGTCGGATCCGGTGAGGTTGATTGCTTGAATGGAGATGTGAGTGTCGGGTCGTTGATTTGGCAACGGTTCACCTTTCTTGCAACCCCCAGCAATCAATAAAAGCGCAAGCATCCCGGAGACGCTCGCGCTTACTGATCTAATGACTTGATATCTAAACACGGATTGCTTGAAACGCTAGTATTTCACGACTGGCACAACGTCAACCGAAGCTCCTGATTCGTCACGTACTTCAATGAAGTACTGTCCGGCCTCAAACGAATTGAGATTGATGGTCTCAGTATTTCGTCTGGTAATTCGCTTGAGAAGCTCGCGACCTTGCAAGTCAATGACGTGGATAGTATACGTCGTCCTGCCGTCAAACTGAGTTTCAATTTTAACGAAGTCTTGAGATGGATTAGGATATACTACTGGTTGAACCGAGGCTGGACGATCAGCAATGCCGACCCCGCAAAGCGCTTCTCCTGTGTCAACCCACACGATGTTATTCATGGTAATCGTATCTCTGGTTCCGTCTTCCGTATTCTCCGCAATCAACATTGGAGAGTATGATGGGAAACTTCCACCATCAGTGTATTCATACATGGGGTTTTCATCATTGGATGTTCCACCATCACCGAATGTCCATTCAAATTGGTCTGCAATGATGGATGATTGGTTGAAGAACTGAATAGTATCCCCGAGGCAAACAAGGCTATCAGAAACGTCGAACCAAGCATGAACAGCGCCCGTATAACCTACAACATCGTTGTTATTTCTTGGAAGCAGTTTCATGGCTCCAAAACTGTAGTAAAGGATGCCCGATATTGACTCCATGCTATTTCCATAGTTGACTGCATATACTGGAACGTTCATCGTTCCATTGCTCGTTTCCCAAATTGAATCGTTTACATAGGATACATACAGCGAGCTATTTCCACTTAGACGTCCAGTAATAATTCTGGATCCTTCACTCGGGTTGAATTCGTCGGTGCCAATTCTGTACTCAGCATAATTATTGCCAGTGACTGCATCTGCATTCTTCTCGACAACATAGAGTCGTTCTCCACCGGTTGGATGCTCATAGCGAACCAACATGCCTTCAAATTGCTCCTGATTTGTAGGATTATAGATTGAAAAGCTGTCTGGGTTTAAGACTAAAGGACTGATCGTTCCAGATCCTGTATTTGATATGGAGGAAATATCTGTTAAGGCTGTCATTCCGAAACTTTCGACGACTGTTCCCTCTACTTCAACTTTGTCTCCGCGAGATAATGACGTGAGTGTCGATCCTTGCTGCAACCATAGGCCGGCATAGGTCAATTGGTTTTCTTGTTGAATATATACATAACCTAAATCGCCAGTGTCTTGACTATTTATACTCGATGTAACAACACCTTCCACCGACACAGTTTGCCCAACGTATGGGCTTGTTCCACTTGAAAATGGAGTGTACTGGACATCAAATATGCTTAAGCCATTATCTCGTACTCGGTAGAGGTATGTGAGCGTAGCAGGATCTGAATTAGGAAGCGTCGTGACCAATCCACTATCATCGGTTGCCGTTATGTACCATCGCACCAAGGTCCCGTCAGCCTGTGCTGGCAGTGAAGCCTCAAAATCATCTCCAGAAGAATTCGTCATCGATACGGATGTAAATGTTCCGCCGGTAGCGCCTGTAGCATAGTAGACCGTGGCCGACACTACGTTTCCATCATTATCCGTGATCTCAGCATCCACATCAACCGTCTGTGATGAAGATGGAACGAGCGGTGATCTTCCAATATTGAAGATTCTTGGAGCTGATGCGCCATACACGTAGTCACTTTCTTGAAATGGGTGGAGCTCATAACCTCGACCGCTGAAACCTGGACAATTGTTCTTGCTGTGAAGAATTATTCCCCGGAGAGTGTCAAGCTGATCTCCAACGTTAGGGGCGACGAAAGTCCCGCCTTCCCCTGGAAGTTTTTGAACTAGAAACCTATCGGAGACATTAACCAAATTTCCAGATTGGTCCTCAATATTGAAGCTCACCCGGCTTCCTCCTGAGAAGAAATCAACGCTCGCAACGGTTGCGCCATGGATTTCAACATAGACTCCTTCCCATTGCTCTCCTGTTGTTAGAATGTTATTTCTGTCTGGATCGTTGAGGTCAGAAATATCAATGACTGTTGGTGTAATTGATTGTCCTTGACCTAGAATGGTAATGGAAGTGCCTTCAAGAGGCATGATTTCAGATTCACCATTGTAATCATCAATGACACCAATCACCTCTACAGAATCACCTGCGATGAGATTGTGTGGATCCTCAGACACGCTGACTCCGGACAAGTTAAAGAGATCGATCCCTTTATATGGACCACCATCGCCCTGTTGGAGCCAAAGGTTTTTGTGTCCGTTCGTCGCACCTGCACCACTTGGAACGGCTAAGTTGCCATCCATTACCACTTTGGCGCGAACGATTACCGTGTCGTCGAGGTAAAAGGTTTGGTCGTCACAGTTTCCAAGTGCCGTTTGGGTAACTGTTTGAATATCCTCGATGCTAACTACAGGGTACTGCGCATACGCCGAAGACAAGATCAAGATTGATAGAAAAGTGAGTATTCGTGTTTTCATGATTGTTAAGATATGTCCGTTTATTTTATGATTACAAAGCGTTCTTTCCAGTGATTGCCGGACTCATGGTCTTCGACTGAAAATATATAAGTTCCTCGTGCAATAATCTGAGCCGCATCACTCAATAAGTCCCAGCTGTGTTCAGATCCAGAGAAAACAGTTTTTTCCGGGTTTGAGAATGTTTCATACCACCTGATTTCATCACCAGCGTAAGAGTCGTCATGATCAATTGTTTTGATTAGATCTCCAGACAGCGTGAATACTCGAATGGTACAACTCTTCGGCAGATTGGCAAAAGTGATTTTTCGATCCTCCTCGAATGCGGTGGTTCCTTCCCAAGAAGCTCCGCTGTAATACGGATTTGGGTAGGCGAATGGTCGGTATTGTTCAAGGCTGTCTTTCAGATCTTGGTTGATCACCGATTTCAACGGAGTAATGAGGGAGGCATACTCCTCGAATTTCACATTAACATCAGTCCCTGGAAACACTGCCCATGAATTTGATAAGAAGCTGCTTTCTAACGACTCTAGACTGTTGCTTTCGTCTCCTCGATCGAAGGCGCTAAGCGCGATTACGTATTGCCATCCATTGACAAGGTTGTCAATGGAATATCGGTAAGCATAGATAATGCTGTCCCCATCAAAAGTGGCAGGTTCTTCAAGGCGAATTGCTCGAAGCCCAGTGTCATAGAAGAGGCCGTTTCCTTCAACGTCATAGGTTGCTGCAAGCTTTAAATCTGAACTAAGATCTTGAACCGAGGTGACGTCGAATCCCAGTTTCGTCAAGTAAATCTTGTATCCTTCAAAATCCATTTCCTGCGAAATGGGATCAACAGAAGCTTCAGCATTATCAGACCAATACATGTCGAGCCCGCCATTTCTTGCCACGACTTTTGTCTTGGGAATGTCTGGTGGAGTAGGGAGAATGAATCGGGTGATTTCACCATCGCCATCCGCGTCTTCGCCTTCATCTAACTCTCCATTGAAGTTGGCATCTTCTCCATTATACGCCGTCTGCGCCCAGAGGGCATTTTCCAACAAATTGGCTCGTTGAACAACATTATTATCCGAATTCGGATTTCCATCTTCATTCTTCTTGGCGAAAACCCAGGCCCAAGCAAATTGAATGGTTTCACCTGGTTCGATGGATTTAAATGGTCCCACAGAAACAAGGTCGCTTCGATTTCCAGATTGATTGATTACTTCCTGAATCGTCTGAGATTGAAACTGACCGCATCGAGGATCAAGCGATCCAGTTTCAGTCCAACATGGCCATTGGTTGAGCCCATCCTCCATTTTGGTGTAACGCTGAAGTTCACTATTTGGAAAGAAAAAGACCGGCTGCCCAACGGAGTTGAATTGCCATGTTTGGTAGTTCATTTTGAATGCCGTGTCTAGAGAAGGATGATGAAATCCGCTGTTGTCTTCAGCGCCTAAAAATTTGTGTCCGACATAGCTATCGGTGAATCCTTCATCACCTGTGGCATCATAACAGTACGCCAGTCCGAGGGAGTCAATAAATCCATTCCCGCCTTTATCATAAAATGCGCTTCCTCCTTGACCTGCTGGGGTGATGTTCGTGTTTCTTACCACTTCATTTGACCACATCCCAATGAATACATCATTGAGCGTGTTGTTGCCAGTGTTGGTCAACTCGTAATTACAGATGAGCATGAAGTCACTGAAGGCATAGTTCCAATTATATGACTCCATATGGATGTCAATTTCCATCGGATTGTCATGATTTGAGATTTGGATTTGAGTCCCCGGAACTAGGACGTTTCTATCACTGAAGTCTCCTATGAAATCCTGATGAGAAACTGCTTCTACAGAATAACTTGGATTGTCGATGAGGGATGAACGTTCGATGAATTGACCTCCGATTTCAGCAGTAAATTCATATCCTGCTCGGCCGGCACTGTAACCTGCAGTTTGATCATATGCAGCAGTTGAAACTGCGATCAAGGAACCATTCACCTTGCCACCAACCCAAATTCCACCTTCGAATAAATGTTCAATACCCGTATTTGCAGGAAATTCTGCCGATGAATACCCAAGCACATCGTAGCTTCCTCTGAACGCATTCCCAAAAGTGCCAACATTGTTGATTGTCATCCTGACATTCGAAACAGAGGTCTGCTTTTCGTCGAATGATTCTTGAGCAAATACTGGAGCAATCCAGATTATACAAACCGTTATTATGAACCAGCGGATCATGGGATGTCAAATGTAAATTTCGGCACCCGAATTCGGGTTATTTTACCGTTAAAAAGAGAGGAATAAAAAAGAAGGTGAGATTAATAGAATCGTGCCCGATTATCTTCAACGCCATACTCATCCTGAAGGGCCTTGAAAAACTGCCCATTCACCCGGCTCGACATGTTAGCTGATTCCTCTCGCTTGACTGTCGTGAGATCTCGTTCAGCTGGAGCATCAATGATATTGTCAACGCGAGCCACAAACACTCCTCTGTTTCCAACAACTGGCTTCGAAATAAATCCAGATTCGGTTGAGAAGATCGTTCCAATAAATTCAGTTTCTCTTCCTAAACCGCCACTCATTGCACCATCTGCAAAACTCAATGTTTCGATTTTCTGTAGTTGAGATTCAAACTTTGAAGCTGCGTCGTCTAGAGAAGTAACATCGGCCAGCTCACTGAGGATTCGCTCAGCCTTTAAGGCATTCATTACATCCTGCTCAATTAACCCTTTGGCAGATTCGAGAGTCATTTTGCCTTTTTCAGAAATGTCTTCAAGAGCGAGAACCAGAAATCGATTACCGTTCTCAAATGGACTTGAAATATCACCGGCGCTGGCCTCAAAAATCCAGCGTTTAATATCGCTTGAGTTCGTATAACCTCGAAGCCCTTCATCACTGAAAATGATTGTGGATGGAGCTTTCACATCAACGCCTTCAGCCGTTGTGAACTTGTCCATGGTATTATGTTCGATCGAGAACTTGCTTGCTCCCTTGTACATCTCATCGGACGTCGACTTTGAAGGTTCGATGGTGCGATCTACGTTTGCCAGAAGGTAGTTCATCTTAGCCTCAGTTTGTTCCGTGATATATATCAAGTGAACACCAAATTGAGATACGACGATTGGCATGTCTCCAACTTTCCCATCAAAACTGGCCGCTTCAAATTCGGGCACCATTCTTCCTTTTGTGAACCAATCCAAATCGCCACCCTTTTGAGCCGAACCGAAATCTTCGCTGAACTCAGTTGCTAAATCAGCAAAATTTCTTGATCGCTGAGCAACGGTCTTAATGGAGTCAAGTTTGGCCTTCGCTAATTCGATTCCTGCTGTGTCACCTTCTTCAGTTGTCAAGAGAATGTGACTTGCCTTTACAGAGTCTGGAGTCGCCTTTGTGTCAAGAAGTTTTGTCAGGAAGTACCGCCCCAAGCTTAGGTATGGACCGTGGACTTCACCGACCTCACCATTTACAACAGAATCGCGAATCACTGGATCTACAATATCCACAGGAACGTAAACGATTGCTCCTTCAACTGGAGTTTCAGAATTTTCCGCGACAAATGCAGTGTCGTTTGAATCGTTGGCGAAATCCTCACGGAGATCATCTAACTCTAATCTAATTTCTTCAATATCTTCTTCAGTGGCGTTTACGGCAAATTCAACAATTCGAACTGTTCTCGCCTCTTCTTCGACTGCGAAACGAGCTTCTTCTGAGTGCTCATTAAAATACGATTGATAGTCCGCTTCAGTAACGTCAATTTCAGAATCATCAATTGCTGAATATTCCTTGACAACATAGCTCACTGAAACAACTCTCTGGCGTTCCTCAAAAATTTGATCAGCCTCAACACCCGAAATAATTAGGCCTTTGGATAACAAGCTGATGTACTTGCTTTGAAGTACGTCCTGCTTAATTGCATTTTCGATAGGCAACCAATCTCGTGCATTTTCGCTGTTGATCAGATTCTGAATTGCTTGTAAAACTCTGGCTGAGTTCAAACCACCAGTTTGAGGGTCTCTGAATTGTTCAATTACCTGTCCTGACTGAGGATCTGTGAAATATTGATAAAGGATGGATCCAGGTTGAATGTTCTTTACATTGTCAAGAAGCTCATCAGCGCTAACAGATAGCCCGAGCTGGTTGTATTCAGGTTCAAGCGTCCGCTCCATGATCATTTGTTGCCAAACGCGTGTACGAAGGGTTTTGCGTGCTTCCTCATTCGCGCCTTCTGCACCGTATTGTTGATCAATTGATTCCTGGACTCGAATCTCAAAATCCTGCAAGGAAATGGCGTCACCGCCAATCACTCCAACATCCTGACTCTCTCCAGTTAAAAAGTTGGTTCCTTGGCTGAAGAAGTCACCCAAGAGGAATAGCACCATCGCCATACCAATTAACACAATAAGCAATCCTGATTGCTTCCTAATAGTTCCAATAGCTGCCATCTAATACTAGCTTTTACAAATGGGACGCGAAAATACAGTTTGAATCGAAATAAATGCGGCTAATTTCCAGTTTAAGAGGGCCGTAGAATAACCTCTTCGATTTTGTTTTCGCTTACCTTGGTAATCTCAATGTTGTAACCGGCCACAAGTATGGCATCCCTCTCAGCAGGAATGTCTTCATTTAGCTCGATAATCAAGCCAGCAAGAGTTTCGTATTCTTCACTTTCAGGAAGCTCTAGATCATACTCTTCATTGAGGTAGTCAATTTCGAGTCTCGCGCTAAATTGATACGATTTGTCATCTAGTTTCTTCTCGACCAGCTCTTCTGAGTCGTGCTCGTCTTCGATCTCGCCAAAAATTTCCTCGACTATATCTTCGAGGGTAAGCATTCCAGAGGTTCCGCCATATTCATCGACCACCAACGCTACATTTTTCTTTTGTTGAATTAACGTTTTCAAGACTTTATCGGCGGTAGTTGTTTCAGGAATGATGGCTAACGGACGGAGGATATTCTTTAAGGCTCCCGGCTTTTTGAAGAGTTCGAAAGAGTGGACGTAGCCAATCACATTGTCAATGTTCTCCTTGTAAATTAAGATTTTTGAGTACCCAGTTTTCACGAATGTCCTTGTGATTTCGTCGATTGAGTCGTAGAGGTTGTGGGCTTCAATTTCATTTCTGGGGACCATGCATTCCCGGGCCTTGATATTGTTAAACTCCAGTGCGTTTTGGAAGATTTGGAGCTCATTTTCCAACTCTTGTTCTTCTGAAGTCCCCGAAGCAGCTTCCTTAACATAGTGGTCGAGATCAATCTTTCCGAAAGTGTATTCGCTCTCCTCAAATGAAATTTTGAATATCTTCAAGAGGTATGCAATCATGGTGAAAATGATAAGCACAACCACAAATAATGGTGCACAGAGAAGTAAGACAGGGACTGTGAAAAGCTCAAGCTTTCTGTTTGGATTGATCCTGAAAATAACCTTGGGCAAAAACTCAGCAAACACTAAAATGATGAGCGTAGAAATAATGGTTTGAATGAAGAGAACGAGAACTTCAACAAAACCTGTTTCCGGCAAAAATGAGAGCGAGCTTCGAATGGGGTTTTCCAGAATGACTGCCATCAGGATACCGTAAACTACCAAGGCAATATTGTTCCCTAAAAGAAGCGTACTGATGAATTTGGATTGATGCTTAAGAAAGTAGGAATAGATCCTCGCAGGTAGGATGTTTTGTTTTTTGTCCAGTTCGATCTTCAATTTGTTTGAAGAAACAAAAGCAATTTCGAGGCCGCTAAAAAAAGCTGAGAGCACGAGTGCTCCTAGAATGGAAAGCAGAATGAGGAGAAAACTGGGGTCGTCCATCGGGTGCTAGTCAATCAAAATTAGCCAATTTCATTGTCGTTATCCCGGTGTTTTTCCAAGCGCTTTCTAGAGTAGTAACGCAGAGTGTACATTGTCGCTGCGGCGCCTGCCATCACTAGGTAGACGAGGGCGTCTGAAATCCCAACCTGTCCAATTTTATAAACAGCAAAAACAAAAGTTAGGACGGCAATGACGAGCCAAACCTTCTCGCTGATCTTGTGATACTTATTCATTCTTCGTTCTGTTTTTCTCCGTCTTCGATCTTGATGCGGCCCTTAATATTCTTAATCTCATACCGCGTAAAGTCTTGATTTGCTTCAAGCCCGTCGCCATATAAAATCTCAGTAGGCGTTGTGATCTTGACAAATTTATCTGTGAATATTCTATCCGTCTCTTCATCCCAAGTAAGCAATTCTGTCTGAAGGATTTTACCCTCCTTGTCTTTGAGCATGACAGAATCTCGGGCAATCATGTGGTGTTTTTCTGGATAGTTGGTAGCTTCCTCAGCGGTAATCTCAGATTCAATCTCACCATCGAAATTGTAGGATGTTACCTTAAACCCTCCTGAAAATTCATCTCTTGGTTCTTCCCCAGGATACCGGTCAACTTGCGCGGCTTCAATCAGAAATTGAATATGGCCAGAATCCGAATAGCTTATTCGAGCATTGCGAATTGTCTGTACTGGAAGGTCGACGCTTTCAGTAACCCGATTGATTTCTTCCAAATCATTCTGGCAACTAAAAACAAACATCCCAACCATTAAAATGATTGGGATGCTCAGATATTTTCTTGTTGTGGGTGTCATTTATTCCCGAACCCGGATGGTTGTGGTCTCTCCGATCCAGCAATCTAAAGTATAACTTCCGCCTTCGGTGAGCCCATGGAAGAAGCAATCTTCCTTTTTTGGGAATTGCGCGGTGTAAGCGTTGATTTTTTGTTGAGCTTGACTCGCTACTGATCCATCAACAGCTTTTGCTTTTGCATACTTGTCAACTGCGGCCCAATATGCAGCACGGTTTGTACAATCGTTGTCACCACAGCCTTTTCCCCCTTCAGCGTAAGCATCACCGATAATAATGTATGCTTCCCCGTTTGAGCCATTGAGCTTTAAAAGTTCGAGGGCTAAAGATTTTGCCTTGATAAAGCTGCCACTGGCAAGAGCAGTTTTGGCTGCCGCGGTCAATGCTTTCGTTTTCAACTCAACATCCTCCGTCTGAGTAAACGTTTTAGTGTAATACTCAAGAGCTGCACTTAGATTTCCTTTTTTAGCATCTCCATTTGCAATCGCATAAGCAGCTTCAGGGCTAGGGTCGATTGCATATAGGTTCTTAGCCGCTTCTTGATAAACTGCTTCATCGGTACAATCTCTCTTGTCAAAGACTTTTAAAATCTGTCTCAGAAGGTCTTCGTCATTTGGAGTGCTTTCAATTCTTGCACCATAAATTTCCACTAAATCTGGGCACTCAGCAACCGTACTGAACATCTTGTCTACGTTTTCTTGTGCTTTTTTGTACGCTTCAACTAGCTTTTCGTTTTTCTGATTTTTCCTGTTGTAATCAGCGATGTCACTCAACCTTGGATATAGATCAAATAAAACAGTCTTTTCAATCTTGTCATGCTTGAGTTGATCGTAAGCAGACTTGTACAAGAATATGATGGCCCCTGGCTCCATTTTTTTTCCTTGAATTTCGAGGGACTTCATAAGGGATTCAAAAGCAAGTTCTGGCTCAGATTTTTTGTATTTCATCAGGTCTGCGCCTTTTCGACCTAACACATAGCCTTCTTTCACTGGGAAATGGATAATTCGCTCATCATACACTTGAAACAATGTGTCGATCAAGGCCGCTTTTTTTGCTTTGTCTTCCTCAGCCTTAATTAAGTTCTGGTAGATCTTAACACCGTTGACCCAGATTGATTCGCTCGTTTTTGGGCACATCACTGAGGCTTTTCTCCATCCTCGTACCGCATCAGGGTAGTTTTTTTGTTTGAAAAACTCAATGTATAAACTGAGGTTTTGAAGGCAAGCCATGCTATCCTCAGCATTGCTTGTGTAAGTCCTTATTTGTGCATTTGAACTCGAAATTCCGAACCCCACAATTACCAATACCAACAATATCCTTTTCATACTCTCCTTGTTCGTTAGTCGTATTTCCTTTTTTGGAACCATCTGTCAAATTGATTCGGCGTAATTGTCATTCCAATGTGAATATTCCAAAACCGCTCTGACAGGGGTAATCCGCTGCCTCCTCTAATTGCATATTCGGTGCCAAAATTTAACAAGCTCGATGAACGAGATGCAATTATCGGTATTCCGAAGCCACCATGGATACCCAACTTAGTTGGCTGTGAGCCATTTATGTTAACTCTGGTCTGCTCAAAACTGAATCCAGTGCGATATCTTATTATTTTGAAAACCTTTTTCACAGCCGTATAATCAGGAATGTATTCAACCCCCGCTGAAAATCTCGTTTCATCGTTCAAGCCTGCCGTGCCTCCGTTGACCACTAAGCTAGACCAGGCTGTTGATGAGAAATCCACAGCAAATGTCCATTGGCTTGCGTACCTGAAACTGGCGCCAGCGCCATAGCTTAATGGTAATTCCGTTGTGCTTTCTCCACTTGATTTGTCGAGAGTATCTATGGCATACGGGTCATAATAAGGGCCTAAAAATGTGATTGCGTATGACTTCGAAAAGGTCCGTAGAGACGCTTGTGGTTTGATGTATGCTCCGATCGAAATACTACCATTTTTTTCATCATCAGTCCCTTTTTTAAAGAATAGTCTCTGAGAATACAGCAGCCCTAATCGATAGTCAATGTCACTGAGTTCTAATGCTTCTGTTCTGAAAATATCGCTTGCACCAGCATTTGAGTCAACGACGGTGGCTCTGTTACGAGCAAGTTTTCCAAACACGTAGGAAGCTGTAACGCCGATAGATAATGTATGCACTCTGCCGCTATCTGCGATTAAGTCGAAAGCGGCGCTGAGGTTTACATTATTCAAGCCGCCAGAGCCGTAGAAGTAATAGTCTACATTCCCTATATCTGCTAAAGATTGAGATGTTACCACATCATAACCCTGCCGAGTTCTCGGCTGAAGACCGAAACTTAGAGCAGCTTTTCTTTTCTTCTTAAAGTTATTGATCAATGGAAACCCAAAACTTAGGTTGTCAATTGCGAAAAGGCTATTAGACTGAGAACGAATGCCATCATTTAGGCTGAGGAATTCATTTCTCAAATCGAATGAGAAAGTAGGTCTGTTGACGAATGTCTGGGTTGCAGGATTGGCGAAGTTGATGTTGGTTGTGCTGAGAACCCCGAGGTTCGTGTGCCCCATTCCAGCCTGAGAACTCAGGGAGCTTGCTGGTGCATCGCCTAGACCAAATAATGAATACGGAGACAGTGTGCTAGTTTGAGATATACCTGCACAAGAAATTAATACCAGAAGAGTGGCGAATAAGGTTCTAAGCATGAAGCCCTTGATTGTGCAGAAGTATATTGTTTAACCCTTTCAAAATGAGATTAGGGGCTGCAAAAATGGGATTTTCAAGGTGCGGTTCAAAGTTGGCCGAGCCACCTCCTGTTAATATTACCTTAAGTCCTTGGTAGTCAGCTTTAAAAGTGTTGATAATACCATTGATTTCTGCCGCCATTCCTCTTCCTGCCCCAAAAAGTAGTGAGCCTTCGGTGCTTTGACCCAGTGAAGGGAACTCGGATGTTGGATTCACCAGAGGCAAACGTTGAGTGAAATGATTCATTGCCTTCAACCTCATTTCAAACCCTGGAGATATCCCACCTCCTTGATAATACCCTTGATCATCAATCACATCATATGTGATGCACGTTCCGATGTCGATAACCAGACAATTTTGGTTCGGGAATTTGATGTTCGCAGCAACTACCCCACAGATTCGGTCAATTCCTAAACTCTCAGGAGTTTCGTAGTTGGACTCTATAGGGAGAGGAGTTTTGTGGTTGACATGTAAAACGGATTTAAGATCAGAAAGAAAGTTCACCTTACTCAACTCTACTGAAACGGATGCAATTGCAGCTGACCAGTCTCGGCCTGGAGCAATTTTTTCGATCAGAACATCGATGGTATTAAGCTTCTCAGTGTGAACTTCGATGAGCTCATCACCGTCAAAAACTCCTGCTTTGATTCTTGTATTTCCGACGTCTATGATGAGGTTCATTGGAAGAGTCTAAAAATCGTTGTTGGAATTGTATAAACTTTTACATTTGCCGCCCCATTGTTAGCACAGCGAACTCCTTTGCAAACATAAGGTGCCATAGCTCAGTTGGTAGAGCAACGGACTGAAAATCCGTGTGTCGCTGGTTCGACTCCAGCTGGCACCACGAAGTGGGACCAAAGCCCCGAGGAAACTCGGGGCTTTTTTTATGTCCTTTGGCCAGAAAAAGTGTGGTTATTAGTTCAATCATAACAAGTGGTGAGGTAATTTTTACAAACGCCACAATATGGAGCTGAGACTTCATGGAAACTTGTGGCTCTATTCATCCCGTTCACCAACGTTTAAAGGTGACTATCAAAGGGCCAAAATGCGTACAGTGAAGTATCTTTGCGCGGTGAAAAAAACTTCACGAACCTTACTCCTTTTATACCTATTGCTGGGCTACGTCTTTGCCCAATTCGCTTGGTGGGGATATTCTATTTACAGTCTGAACCGTGACATCGCGATTGCGCAATTTGAAATTCAGTCATTGCAAGGAGAATCTCCTGAACCGATCGAGGATGTATTGAACAGTAAGCTGTACATGGTGGTTGGTGAGGGTGTTGTCTTCCTAGTTTTATTATTGTTTGGGGCTTATTTTCTATCCAAATATATAGCGAAGAACGAACAGATGACTAGGAGAGAACGTAATTTTCTCATGGCGACAACGCACGAATTCAATTCGCCTTTGGCTGCCATGAAACTCAATCTTCAGACGCTCATTAAACGAGACTTGGATTCAGATCAGCTCAAAAACATCGCTAGTTCAGCCCTTCAGGCAAACCAGAGGCTCGAAAACCTTGTTTCCAATATTCTTGTTGCATCACGATTGGATACTGGTAAACTGGAGCTGCTTCGAGAAAAGGCAAATCTTCATGATATTATATTCATCCTAATAAGCCAATTTAAGCCCCTTGCCGAGCAGGCCAAGAGCGAGTTGGTTTTCACATGTCCAGAGGATCTGGAAGCGAATGTGGATAGGGCGGCTGTTCAATCCATATTGAGTAATTTGATTGAAAACGCCTTGAAATATGCACCTGGCCCGGTCTCCATTAAGGCTATGATCGAATCCGATTACTTGGCCTTGGAGGTGGGAGATCTTGGTCCAGGAATTCCAGCTGAGCAACGAGCCTTAATTCTTAAGAAATTTTATCGGATTGAAAACGAAGAGACGAGGACACAAAAAGGCACCGGACTCGGTCTGTATATTGTGGCTCAATTAACCCACGAGCATGGTGGTAAATTGAGAATTGAAGAAAATCAGCCAACGGGAACGCGCTTTACGGCAAAATTGAAATTGAGATGAGTCAGAGAAAAGCCGCACTAATAATATTAGACGGATGGGGTATTGGCGATGCCTCTGAGGCGGATGTTATAGCCCAGGCAGAGACTCCTGTGTTTGATTCATTGATGGAGGCTCATCCGCATTCTACTTTAAAGACTTATGGCCAAAACGTAGGTCTTCCTGATGGGCAAATGGGAAACAGTGAGGTAGGGCATATAAACATCGGTGCGGGGCGGGTTGTTTATCAAGATTTGGTGAGAATCAACCAAGCCGTTGAGGATGGCTCTTTTGCAATGAACAAGGTGCTCTTGGAAGCAATTGAAACTGCCAAAAAGAGGAACGTCTCTATTCATCTCATGGGATTGGTTAGTCATGGTGGTGTCCATTCAAGTCAACAACACTTGCATGGAATGCTCGATATTCTTGAAGCGAAAGCAGACTCTCCGATTTACATACACGCATTCACGGATGGGCGAGATACTGCTCCTAAGAATGCAGCAGATTGTATGAAAGAACTCCTAGCCCGATTGGAGAACAGCCCAGCTAAGCTTGTTTCGATGATCGGTCGCTACTACGCCATGGATAGGGACAAACGATGGGAACGAATCAAGATTGCCTATGACCTTCTTATACATGGAGTAGGAGAATCCACAGAAGATTTTGTGGATTGCTGTCACGAGTTTTACGACGAGAGCATCACGGATGAATTTTTCACGCCATCAATCTTGAAATCTCGAGAAGGAAGGATTAGAGCGAATGACATTGTTATCTGTTTTAATTTTCGGACTGACAGGTGTCGGCAAATTACAACTGCACTAACCCAGGAGGAATTTCCGGATTGGAAGATGAGCACATTGCCTCTTCACTTTGTCACGATGACCCGATATGCTGAGTCGTTCCAAGGAATCTCCGTTTTATTCGAAAAGGATAATCTCGTAAATACACTTGGGGAGGTCGTTTCAAATTCGGGTCTGACCCAATTGAGAATCGCAGAGACTGAGAAGTACCCCCATGTCACATTCTTCTTCTCTGGAGGGCGAGAGGTTAGATTTGAAGGAGAACAACGGCTCATGGTTAATTCACCGAAGGTGGCAACTTATGATTTGCAACCTGAGATGAGCGCCTACGAAGTCACCGATAAGGTTGTGCACGCATTAAATACACACCAACCAGACTTTATTTGTCTGAACTATGCCAACCCTGATATGGTAGGTCATACTGGAGTGTATGCAGCCATAAAAAAAGCGGTGGAGACTACAGACAAATGCTTAGGTAGAGTGGTGGAAGCAGGATTGGAACAAGGGTATTCCTTTGTTGTAATTGCGGATCACGGAAATGCTGATAAGGCATTTGAAAAGAATGGGAATCCACATACGGCGCACACGTTGAACCTGGTTCCTTGCATCGTTATTTCTCCCAACGTTGAGCAAGTGAACGATGGGATATTAGCTGATATCGCTCCAACAGTCTGTGAGATCCTTTCTCTCGAACAGCCATCCGAGATGACTGGAACTTCACTTTTGGGATAAAAAAAAGCCTCCCCGTTTGGGAAGGCTTCCTAAGAACTAGATCGAAGATATTACTCGACGATAATTTCTTTTACCGATGAAGTGTTTTCACCGACAACTTTGATCATGTAAACTCCAGTGGAAAGAGACTCGACATTGATTGTACGAGTTTCTCCAGCTCCAACTGCAACAATTTCGCTAGAAACCAACTCACCTTTGAGGTTTGAAACTTCAATGGTGTAGTTTCCTGCTTCTGCAACAGAAACATTTACGAAGTCCTTAGCTGGATTCGGGAATACATCAAATGCAACATTCTCAATAGCATTTTGACCAACAATTCCGTCAACAGTGAAAGTGATCGACTGATCACAACCATTTACATCAGTAACAGTCAAGACGTAGTCACCTTTGAGGGTCAGACCTGAAAGATCTTGATCTGTCGAAATGAATCCGCCTGGGCCAGACCATGCGAAAGTGTACGGACCATCACCACCAGTAAGAACCGTAATGGTGATATCAGCATCCCACTCGTCAGGCTTGATATCGTTTACGGTACCGTCAATAACGATGTTGGTGTTGGCACACTTCTGATAATCATACATTCTCATTCGGATGTAAGGCGTCAAATTAAGCGTGTCATGATGGAAGAATGAAACTGGGTTAAACCACTCACCTGCATTGTCTGGATCAACGAATGAGAATCCGCTAACTCCAAAATCGTATGCATATGGAATCTCATCATCGTACACCTTGAAACAAGCATAGTAGCTATCCACTGTTCCTGGATCCAATGCGTACTCCATTGGAATAGTGATCCAGTCGTCGACATAGTTACCTGAAGTTCCAAAATCAACAGTATAGAAACCGTTGCTGGCTAATTCATTTTCCAATGTGTTATCCCAGATTGAAGCTCCAACAGTTTGTCCGAATGTTAGACCGTAGTCACCGTTCGCTCCATTGAATAATGGGAACATGACATCAACTCCAACAACAGTGTCATTTGTGAAGTTGTCGAAATAAAGGCACTGAGTATATCCAGCACTTCCAAACCAGCTTTGTCCTTGGGCTTCGTTGTCATCGTAACCATAAATGTTGTCCGTGACTTGGAAGTCCCAGTCCATCTCATCGTTATCTGAAAGCGCGTCAGCGTTACTGCTGGCCGTAGAGTATGTAACGCTGTAGTTACCAGTTCCGCTAAGCACTAGATCGTCAGCCGTTTCAACAATTGCGAATTCACCTTCGTTCAAAGAGAAAGTAGATGAAGTCGAGCTGTATCCAGTATTTGATTCAGTAACTGTTACCTGAACATCAGATTGAGTTGCTGTTCCATTAGAAATAACAGCAGCAGCAGGACGGAAAGTACTTGCTTCAGCTTGCTTCAAAGGAATCCTTGAATAGAGCATATAAGCAGCACTATCGGTAGCTCCGAAGTTGTACGCACGAGCCAAATCCAAATCATTGGTAGGAGCCTCATAAACGACAACGTCGTCAATCAACCAACCATACGCGATACCACTGTTATCATCAACCCATCGAAAACGGATATATAGATCATTGTTCCCAGTACCTGTAACGGTTGACGGGATGTAGTATGCAACATATTCTGGATTAGGAGTTCCTGGAGTGTTGTTACTCGCAGTTCGTGGATGCACGTGATCGTTCACACCAACAATTTCCCAATTAGATCCATCATTACTAGCTTCGATGTAGTAGCTATCAAAGAATCTAGAAGTTCTCTGCTGAAATGAAACAATTGCACCGCCAGCTACTCCGCTAACGTCAATTGCAGTATCATTTTGCATGGTGTGCTCTGCAGCAGTTGTTCCACCAGCGGTGGCATCACCATTGTCCATTTGCGCGAATGGCGCGCCAGATCCTGATCCGAATGCGTTGTAGAACCATACAGTTACTGATGATTCCACGCTCCATCCTTCAGATGACCCGTTGTTTATTGACCATTGGCCAGAATTGCTGAAGTCACTAGACCAAAGCTCATTAACCATTGAAAGATTAAGAAGTTGACTACTACTATGGTAGCGGCTTGCGCCATGATCTTTAGTGATAAATTGTTCTTGGTTCTCTGCTTGGAATGATGGTGCAATATTCTTCACATCTTGTGCGAGTATGCTTCCGGTAGAGATCATCAAGAAGGAAAGAAGTAAGTACTTATTTCTCATTGTTTGTGATTTAATTCAACTAAGTTTTTCCCTAACCAATCGGTTGAATGGTGCGAGTTTTTTAAAAAAGAATCCAAATTTAATACAACAGTTTGTGCTAACTATTGGTAATACAAGATTCTTTTGGCCCGAGTGGTGGTCTCAGTACTAATTCGGACAAGGTATAAACCTGACGAAAGGGTAGGGGAGGTAAGACGGATGGAGTCCGAGGTTTCGGTTGGATCGATCGAGTAAACGGTTTGGCCTTGTACGTTAACGAACTGAATACGCCGTATCGGTTCATTCGATTTGAAGGTCATGGAAACTCCAGATTTCAACGGGTTAGGATAGACTTTGAGAGGTTGAAATAAAATTTCCTTTTTTCCAGAAGGACCATCTCCAATGTCAACATTGAGTGCTTTTTCGCAGCCTAGTTGATCCGTGACGACCAATTGATGGCGGCCAGAATCGACATTTATTAAGTCTTTGGATGCTACACTATCATTCCACAAATAGGAAAATGGAGGAACTCCGCCGAAAACGCTCACAAATATTTTGTTTTCGAATAAAATGCTTCCGCCAGTATCATATTCTATCGTGTCAACATCTATTAATATGACATTTCCTGAGGCGATATTCATTTCATTAATGGATTCGCAACCATTGTTATCGGTTACAGTGATCGAGTAAGTTCCCTGACCTAAATGATCTAGTTTGTTACTGTCGGAACCTGTGGACCATAAGTAGGAATACATGGGTGCTCCCCCATTCACGAGTGATTGAATTTGACCATTACTATCTCCATCGCAGTAATTCCCTTTCGCAAATAGGTCCAAAATAATCGGCGACGACAAATTTGAGACAGATTGGGAGAAGAAGTTCTTACACCCATTAGCATCAGTGATGCTCAGGTCATAAATGCCAGTTGACAGGCCGACAAGGTCTTCATCGGTGGTTCCATTGCTCCAATCATAGGTGTAGTTGGGTAGACCTCCACTCACGTTAATGTTGATTTTACCATTAGAGCTATCTGAGCAAACTATGTCAGCAACAGATTGAACCGATACACTAGGAGCATTTGAATCGGGCACAAATGCGCGACCAACTGTCATACATCCAATCGAGTCGCTAAGTGTTATCGTGTATACGCCACTTTTGAGTCCAGTAATGGTGTCGGATTGTTCCCCATTTATCCAAGAGTAGCTGAAAGGGCCGGTTCCAAATGGCGTGATTGCCGCAAAACCGTTTGAGTCATTACATCCAGATGCAAAAATCGTGAAGGCAATTCCAAGCTGATCCGTACCGGGAAGAGAGATATCTTCCTGAAATGAGCATTCATTAATGTCTATTATTTCAATAGAGTAGCTCCCCTTCGTCAAATCATCTTGGAAGTTGAGTCCGTTGGCACCATTCCAATTGATGGCATAAGGGCCTGTGCCGCCCGAAATATTTAAGTCAATTCTCCCTTCATGAGTTCCGCAACTATCAGCAACTATGGTCGGATTGATTTCGATACTGTCTGCCGGCCCAACGTGAAACAACTTTTCATAAATACAACTGTTTGCATCCGTGACTATGAGTTGGTATGATCCTGGGCTCAAGTTATCAATGCTATCAACATTCCCTGCTCCGTTTGACCAACTATAGGTCCATGGCAGATTTGCGTCATGGATTTCTGCTTTGATTTTCCCGTCGTTCAAACCGGGACAACTTTGATCATCCACTTCATATTGGAAATGACCTGGACAACTTTCACTTATCGTTGTAGTGATCAACTGGAGATCAACGAAGTAAGGGAATGCTTTCCAAGGTGAACCAGCTTGAAATGATAAAGCATTGCCCCTCTCCGCAACGACTTTTGTGTTACCGTAAAAAATCAACGAGCCAGTCTCATTTTCAAGTGCCACCAATATTTTACCGGCTCCTATATGCTCATTGATATCAATTCTCTTGTACGAACCAAGATCGTTTTGCGTAATCTGGATCGGAGAACTGCTAAAGAGGGAAGAAGTTAGTGTGTCATAACTGAACAGCTTTATTCGAAACCTCGATCCGACAACGCTTGCAGGATGAATGTTTACGTTGATAGATTTCAGAGTGTCTCCGTGATGAAACTGAAAAACCGAACCAACTCTATCTCCTGACTCATCAAGCCAAATACCTGTGCCATCTGTGCCATCTTTCAACCGAGCATAAATACTGTCGCCGACTCCCAAATGCATTTCAGCATGATTGTCATTGTCGTTTAAGTCCGAAGAATCGGTCCTGAGAGAAACGGAAATATTGTAGTCCCCACTTAAGAATGGCGTAAACCTGTTCCGACTAGTAAATGTGACGTAGTCTTCCGTTAAAGGTGCTAGACTCCAATTTCCAGAGCTGTCCGTATAATTCATCGGACCCTGAATAGAGACCTTCAGATTAACATTTTTTAGAATTTCTGAATCATTCAAGACTAAACCTCCAAATCGAAGCCGTGCATATTGCGCCTGTCTGAGTGGCATCAATTCATATCCTTGACCTGACCCTGGGACATCGCCATCGATAGAGAAAAACTCGTCGAGTCTAAAGGCCGATGTGGGTTGATTGATCAAATAAATATTGTCCAAAGCAAGGCCAGAAGCATAATTGCAATTATCCGAATAGCGAAAGCGAAACTGAAAGCCTTCTTGGAGAAATGAACCGGGTATTACAGTCTCATGTGTTTGCCACCTTGAGGAAGGACGGATCTCATAAATTTTCGTCCAGGGTCCATTATCCTTTTTGATTTCAAGCCATGCTTCTTGTCCGGAGCTTCCATTTTGAAATGCTTCAAATAGAATTTTGAGATAACTCAATCCGGAACCATCAAAGAGTCTGCTGGTTAATCGATCAAAACTTTTGTTGCAATTGCACTCGTCATCATTAGTCATTGCGAAAATTCCATGCGCTGGTACTGGCCAATAACCGTTTGAATTTGTTTGGCCAAGGGCAGTTCCTGCCGTACCGGATTTGAATGCTTCTTGGGACACACTTTGAGACGTCCATCCGTTGGGAAGCTGTGGTAAGGAGACGCCCTCAAACCCTTCATAGAATATGACACCCTCTGGAACATCGTCCGTCCATCTCGCATTGCCCTGACCATATGTAGGCCCAGATACTTTTTGGCTAAAAGCAGCTAGCGATACAGTTAGAAATATGAAGATGATTAATTGGCGCATACTTAATAGACGAGCTTAACGAATAAAAGCAAATTTGATTGCTATCAGACGACTAGACTTCGGCGTACTCTTCAGTCGGAGGGCAAGCACAGACCAAGTTTCTATCACCGAAGGCATCGTCGATTCGAGCAACAGGAACCCAATATTTATTGTTCCTTGCCCAATCGACTGGGAATGCTGCTTCTTCTCTCGAATAAGGTTTATCCCAATGGTCAGTGAGGAGAATGTCTGCAGTATGTGGGGCATTTCTCAAGGCGCTTTCTTCTACTGATCGTTCACCAGCCTCTATCTTGACGATCTCATTTTTGATCTCTTTCAGCGCATCAATGAATCGATCCAATTCTGCCTTTGATTCGCTCTCAGTCGGCTCAACCATTATCGTTCCCGCAACGGGAAACGAAACCGTCGGTGCGTGGAATCCGAAATCAATTAATCGTTTGGCTATATCAGTGACCCCTACGTGTGCAGATTTTTTGAAAGGACGACAATCTAGAATCATTTCGTGAGCAACACGTCCATTTGGCGCCGTGTAGAGAACAGGGAAATGATCTTTCAATTGTTCTTTAAGGTAGTTCGCATTCAAAATGGCGAATTTGGTCGAATCGGTCAGTCCAGATCGTCCGAGCATTTTCACATAGGCATAGGAAATCAGTAGAATCAAACTGCTGCCGAATGGAGCGCTTGATACTGGTCCAATCGCTTCTCCGCCACCAGTCTTTGTGAAAGGGTGTCCGGGTAGGAAAGGGGATAAATGTTTCGCTACACCAATCGGTCCAACTCCCGGCCCGCCGCCTCCATGCGGAATTGCAAATGTTTTGTGAAGATTGAGGTGACATACATCTGCCCCGATTGTTGCAGGATTTGTCAAGCCTACTTGCGCATTCATGTTAGCACCATCCATATAAACCTGACCTCCATTGTCATGGATAATCTGGGTCATTTCCTTAATGCCTTCCTCAAACACACCGTGTGTGGACGGATACGTTACCATCAAAGCACCTAGGTTGGCATTGTGTTCTTCGGCTTTGGCCCTTAGATCTTCAACATCAATGTTCCCTTGTTCATCGCATTTTACAACGACTACTTTCATTCCTGCTACTACTGCACTTGCCGGATTCGTCCCATGTGCAGACGAAGGAATCAGTACTATGTTTCTATCATGATTACCCATTGATTGATGGAATTCACGAATTACCATTAGCCCAGCGTATTCTCCCTGAGCACCAGAATTTGGCTGAAATGAAACGCGGTCAAATCCAGTGATTTCTGCTAGCGAATTTTCAAGCTCATTGATCATTTCTACGTAGCCATCGGCTTGTTCTAGAGGAACAAATGGATGAACGTTACTGAACGAAGGATTCGTAATTGGGTACAGCTCGCTCGCTGCATTCAATTTCATCGTGCAGCTTCCCAGTGATATCATGCTTCGAGTCAGAGAGATATCCTTGTTCTCTAAAGATTTGATGTACCGCATCAAGTCAGTTTCGCTCTGATAAGAATTAAAAATTGGATGCGTGAGGTATTCAGAGTTGCGACTGAATGATTCAGTGATTGAATTTGCAGTTCCGATAGAAACTTCAGTAAAATCTTTACCAGTTACCTCAGCGACAATGCTCGAGGCAAGATTTAGATCGGCGAGCCTTGTAGTTTCATCTACGCTTATCGTAGCGGTTCCGTCTTCGTGATACCAAAAGTTACATTCATGCTTTTCAGCTGTTTGCTTCAGCGTATTTATATCTACTCCACTTATGCTGATGGTGTCGAAGTAAGAATCTTGTTTTATGCTGACACCATAGCTTGCCAAAGTATCTGCAAGACCCTTCGCTTTTCCAGCAATTTCAAGAGCGATTGATTTTAGTCGTTGAGGGCCGTGGTAAACAGCATACATGGATGCCATTACTGCCAACAGAGCTTGGGCCGTGCATATGTTGCTGGTGGCCTTATCTCTTCGGATGTGCTGCTCTCTCGTTTGCAACGCCATTCGAAGTGCTTGGCGACCACCGCGGTCAACAGACACGCCGATTATTCTTCCTGGAATGTTTCTTTTAAAATCTTCTTGTGTTGCAAAGAATCCGGCGTGTGGACCACCAAATCCCATTGGCACTCCGAATCGTTGTGAATTACCTACAACCACATCTGCTCCCCATTCACCAGGTGGTGTTAGGAGTGTTAGGGCCATTAAGTCTGTCGCAACTACGGTTTTTATTTCGTGCTGTTTTGCGGCATCAACTACATCTCTGAAGTCATTTATAGAACCGCTTTTGTCTGGGTACTGGAGTAGGATTCCAAAGTAGCTTGCATCCAAATTGGATTGAAACACATCGCCTATTTCCACCTTAATCCCACTTGCTTCCGCTTTTGCTTTCACCACAGCAATGGTCTGGTCATAACAACGGCTGTCAATAAAGAACTTGTCCGCTCCGGACTTTGCTTTTGCTCGGCTCATTGAATGATAGAGCATCAGAGCGCCTTCAGCTGCCGCCGTTCCTTCGTCAAGCAAGCTCGCATTGGCTATCGGTAAACCAGTGAGGTCAGAGATCACCGTTTGAAAGTTCAGAAGGGCCTGCAATCTTCCTTGAGATATTTCTGCTTGATATGGTGTATACGCCGTATACCACCCTGGATTCTCGAGTACGTTTCGTTGGATCGGTGCCGGGATTATAGTTCCGTAATATCCTTGCCCAATAAAATTTTTGTACGCCTTGTTCTTTGCTGCAAGCTCCTGAACATGAAGGCTGTACTCATATTCGCTCAACCCTTCTGCGAGGTTTAGTTCTGAACTAAGTCTGATGGACTCTGGAATTGTCTGATTGATCAAATCGTCCAGAGAATCAGCACCTACTGTTTTCAGCATCTCTTTGGTCTCCCCAATGCGTGGCCCAATATGCCGGTCCTGGAAGGAATCGTGTCGGTTCATATCTCTCAATTAAAGCTTGCAAATATACTTGCGCATGACAGTTATTGTGTACAGATGCTTCAAGCGGGTTCTCATTAGTTCAAGGTTTTTTGTAATGTTTGCAGCATGCTGCGAGCCTTCGTTATTGCTGTTCTCCTAATTGCCTCCACATCTCATGTGAATTCGCAAACATCTCCGCAAGAGATTTTGCTCATGAGTGGAAAGAAAATCAAGGCAAAAATTGTGAGTAGGGATAGTATTTATATGCACTACGATTTGCACAAGAACAGCGGCAAAGTCAAAGAAGGGAGGAAGATCGACATGGAACGCGTATTTGCCGTCTACAACCAAGATGGGGAAGAAGAGGTGATCTACTACATGGACACTGCGTTAGGTAACTTTTTCAGTGTTGATGAAATGCGTTTCTATATCCAAGGTGAACAAGATGCTATGAGGACGTATAAAGCCAATTGGACTTTTTTCATTGGAATTCCAATTGCCGTTGGCGCAGGCTTGGCCGCGTCATCGAGCATTTTCATCTTTCTCGTACCTGCCGTGACTATGGTCGCATTGAGTATCCCGAAGTACAAGATTAAAACGAGCCGAATTTCGTCTCCAACATTGGCTTCTGAACCTGCCTACGTGCTAGGGTATGAGCATGCTGCTCGAACGAAGAGGGTTTCCAAATCGTTGGTTTCAGGAATTGTTGGCACTGCTATTGGATTTGCGATTGGGCAGTCCGCTTTTAAGTAGATCACATGCGGATTTTAAAAGTGCTCGTTTACTCGAATGCATTTGTTGCTTTAGTCTTAGCACTCCTTTCTCTTTCAACCTACTACATTGTTGAAGGACTTCCTTTTAAATGGTACGTGCCATTGAGCATCTATTTGGGCAGTCTGGTTCTCTATTCATTTCACAGGCTGTATAAAATAGACTTCATTCCGAAAAACCAACTTGCCGAACGTCATCTTTGGGTGGTCAGAAATGCCAACATAATGAAGCTTGTGATGAGCTTTTCAGTTTTGGTGTTTATGGTCTTACTTCCGAACTATAATCATGAGACGATCATTTGGTTGATTCCCGCGGCAATATTTTCACTGGCATACACGATCCCGTTGATTCCTGCTAAAAACGGTTGGAATCGGCTAAGGGATATTCCGTTCATCAAGCCTCTCATCATTTCGATTGTGGTGACATACCTCACGCTTTGCTATCCAATTTTCGAAGCATGGGGAATTGAGTCAATCTTAGATCCCGGCCTTATCGGGTTGTTCGGAGAAAGGATGCTTTTTATCCTAGCGGTGACAATTCCATTTGATTTGAGAGATATTGTAAATGATAAGGATGCGGGCCTTGAAACGGTCGGCACTGAACTCGGTTTTAATGCATCGAAGCGATTATGCGGAGTGGTGGTCTCAGTCTGGGCCATCTCATTTGCAATCAATGCTCTCTTTCGGAATTATTCTATCGAATATATGCTCTTGCAGGCTGGATTATGTGCCATACTTATTGGCGGCCTGTTCCGGTTGAACCCAAACTGGAAAAACTTGAGCTATACCTTAGTTTTCGAAGGATTGATCGCAGGTTATTCTGCTGCCATCATTGTCTCGGCATACCTCCATTGACTTGCTGAAATCCAACCAGAGTAGAGAACTTTTTCACTCTTCTTTTGAAGACCACTGAAAGATAAAACTGCATCAATATTTGGGAGTGTTTTCGTTTCTGTTGCTCCAATATTGAAGAAGAATTGATAGAGCATCCAAATCAGAAACGAATGCAACCTCTTTGACAGAAATGGCGCGTCATACGATTTGGAAAAATCGACCACCAAAAACTCACAATCTGCTTCGCATCTATTTATGATTTGTTCCAAAAGACTTTTGATGGATTCTTTCCGATAGCAGTCTAGGACGAAAGGGAGAATGACGGTATCAAAATTACCTATGCTTTCGTCTAATGACTGGATGAAGCGAATCCTGCTCTTCTCCGTTTCGGAAACCCGTTGTCTAGACAAATCGAGCATGTTTTGAGAGGCTTCAAAGTAAGTGAAAAAAGCGGATTGGTTTGCATCGAGTGCTTGAAGCAAAATCCTGCCACTTCCTCCTCCCAGGATCAAGGTGTGTTTTGACCGGTTTAAGGAACTGATCGATTTTGCTTGAAAGACGTCAATGCTCTTTCCGAAAACAACATTGACGGTTCTGTCATATATTCTAGAGACCCGATCATAACCTTTTCCAATTTTCTTAGTTTCGATCATAGGCCTTGCTCAGTGCTTTTTTCATTCCATCGATAGTCTTATCGATATCAGATTCAGAGTGAGCAGCAGAGACAAATCCAACTTCGTAACTAGAAGGGCCGATGTAAATTCCTTGTTCGAGAAGTTCATCATAGAACATCTTGAATTTCTCAGGTGCCTCTGCGTCAATATCATCCGCCGTCGCGACACGGTTTTTATTGGAAAATGAAGCCCAGAAAATGGAACCAATATGAAAGATGTGGAATGGAATATTTTGGTCGTCAGCGAATGCTTGAATTTCTCTGGTTAGTCTAGAAGTTTTTTCCTTAAGAGAATCGTAAAACCCATCCTGTAGGCAGACTTGGAGTTGTGCGACGCCGGCTGCCATGGCTACAGGATTTCCACTCAACGTTCCTGCCTGATAAACTGGACCGTCGGGCGAAACACAGTCCATCAATTCAGCGCGTGCTCCATATGCTCCAACTGGAAATCCGCCCCCGATAATCTTCCCAAATGACAGAATATCCGGTTTTATTCCGAAGTATCCGCTGGCTCCTTCAAAGCCAACTCGGAACCCCGAAATTACTTCGTCGAAGAAGAGGAGAATACTCGTTTCGTCGCATCGTTTTCGAAGGAATTCAAGAAAACTTTTGCTCTGTAGAAGAAGGCCATTATTGGCAGGGATCGGCTCAATAATGATGCAAGCTATTTCTCCGCCAAATTTTTTGATTGCCTCATCCACTGCTCCTTCGTTGTTCAAAGGGAGAACAATTGTCTCTTCCACAAAACTTTCAGGAATTCCAGCTGAGGTACTGGTTCCTAAAGTCGCCAATCCACTTCCGGCCTTGACCATAAGGCTGTCTGCATGTCCGTGATAACATCCTTCAAACTTTATAATCTTTGGTTTTCCGGTAAATCCACGGGCGAGTCGAATGGCGCTCATGACCGCTTCTGTTCCCGAGCTTACGAATCGCACTTTGTCTACAAATCTGTGATTGTCCACGATAAGTTTGGCCAGTTCCGTTTCATAAACATTCGGTGTCCCGAAGGATGTTCCATCCGCCATGACGTTGCTTACGAGGGAGAGGACATCGTCATTTGCATGTCCTAAAATGAGTGGTCCCCATGAACAACAAAAATCCACGTACTCGTTTCCATCTTCATCCCAGATTTTACTTCCTTTTCCTTTGGTCATGAAGAGCGGTGAGCCATTCACGGATCGAAATGCTCGAACTGGCGAGTTAACTCCTCCAGGGAGATATTTCTTTGCTTCTTCAAAAAGTTGGTTGGATCTACTTCGGTTTATCATGCAAGACTCGATTATCAGCGGGCGGCAAAGATAAATGGACGTAGATAGGAATCAGGGAATGAATTTGATTCTTGCCAGTCGGTGATTTCGCTTGCCGTGACCGTAGGATATAAGTTCGTTTTTGGCCCTTCCAACCATTGATTTTGGTCGTAGGTAAAGATCACCGTCGCTTTGGTTCATGAGCGCTTCGCGCTCGACATTGCCGTTCATGTCAATGGAGATGAACATTGGCAAAAACCGCCTTTTGTTCGCTGAGAATGTTGCCGGTTCGCCTTGGCTGTAAAACAAATTCTCTGGATGATCATTAAATATGAAGAAGACATTATTCTTGACCACCTTCAATCCATAGGATGAAAACATTCCACCGTCATTCGATGTAATTTGTTTTTTCGGAACCTTCTGATACCATTCGATATATCCTTCTGGGTTGATGCTCACTACAAAAATGTCTAGGTAATTATAGAAGTAAGTTGTTATGGTGCTTCCCGAACCGTTGGCACCACCTGAAGCTGTGGTGACCATGTTAATCCAAGATTGTTCACCTACAAGTATGGCCCCTCCATCATCTCTTGTGATAATCTCGCTTAATTCGAGCTGATAGGATTCAGCGTTTTCTTTTCGAATTACCTTCTTACCATTTTTAGCCAGTTTTCGTTCTCGCAATCCGTGGTTGAGAAATTCAACGCTGAAATCCCGAACACTTTGATCTACGGGTGAGGCAGTCTTTCTGTCAATTTTAAGGTAGTAGGTGCCTCGAAGTGAATTAGTGCCTTTTTCAGAATAGAAGCCTACGCAGACAATATCCAGATCTTCTTGGATGGTGATTTGAATATCGGAGATGTACTTCTCCTCTAGAGAAATGGGATACACCTTTCCGGTAATTGCATCTGGATAATATGCCACGACAGCGAAGTGGTTGTTTGCATCTCCATTCTGCGTCTGAGATCTCGTCTGATCAAAGACTTTTCCAACAATGTATACAGTACCGTCAATTCCCAACTTGACTGTTTCTAAGGCAAAATGTTCTTCTGGATAAGGAAGTTCGACATCTTTCTCGATGATGAGCTCCATATCTTGGTCATATATCTTAAAACCAAAGCGCTCATTTTCCCCGTGATGCGTTGGTCTGCGATAGTGAATGAGCAACTTAGCGTTGTCTTTGGATACGACATGCTGAAATTTCCCAGAGTTAAAATCCAATTCAGTCTTTTCATATTCGAGCTCCATGACCAAATGACAATCCTCATTTTTTTCTAATGTGTCCTTATTAATGGAGGAATAATAGAGGGCGTATTTTAATGTCTTCGAATCGTGTTGCCCACCGAAAGCGAAAATCTTATTTCCTAGAGATTGAATGAACTTGAATGACAAGGCAGACTCATCTGAGCTCAACAAAAGCTCTTGTGACTGTACAAGGCGAAGACTGTTGTCAAACTTTTGAAGGACCGGTTTGCTACCAATGCCCTCCAATACCAAATTGTAGTATCCGGATTGGTCAGATAATACCAGTCCTTTTTGAACAATGCGTTTCATTGTCCTGAATTCATCACCCCATTCTAGCTGAGCACGATCGGTGCGTGTTTGTGCTTCGCCAATCAGCGAAGAACCAATACATATTATGAGTAATGCGATACGCACGAATAAATAATCAACACTAAAGATGAGAATTACATCACGGCTCTAATATCCGTCGCAAATAGTTGACTTGTCCGAGATGGTAGTTGAGGTGACCGTAGAGGTGCTGAAAGAAGAATCTTAGCGTCATTTGAGAATTGAAGACTTCAATTGGATAAACTGCAGCGAGTTCTTCTTCGGCTTTCGCCGATAGAATTGCTTCTACCATTTCACCGGTGTCCTGAATGGTTAGATAAAGATCAACTCGAGACTTGCTGTGATCGTTGAATTCAGCTTCTCGGTCTCGAACATATCCAGTGGAACCGACGACCGATCCGATGAAATGATCAAGATTGCCGCAAATGTGTAGCGTTAAGCTTCCCGCTGAATTGGTCACGCCTTCTGTATTCTTCCAAATGTTTGCTTCGTCGTTGAATAGTTCGAGTTCGCGTTTCAGTCTTGAAAGATCGCGCTGAATAAGCGTGATGAGGTCGCCTAGTATTAGTTGGTCGGACATTCGACAGAGTTATATATGATTCCTCTGCGTGCGTCAATCATGTCTGGCATGACACAGTCACAGATTTTATTTTCTTGATTTTCAAGAATGTCAAGGTTGATTGTATTGAGGCGCATAAGGCAGACTTTACCCTTGAGCTCGATAACGTCTCCCTCATCTGTTCGAATCTCCGCGGTGTATCGATACCTGCCATCATCTTCGTTACTACCATCCCAAATTACCACAAAGAAGTCTGAACTATCATAGATGGTCCGCAATCCTTTTTTAACCGTCAGGCGTTCAACACGCCCACCCTCCGTAACGTGAATTTGAAAGACGTCATTGATTCCATCTCCATTGGGCGTAAAAGCCTGAGGTATCCAAATGTCAAAATCGTTGCTTGCATTATAGTTCTGAGTAATGATCTTATACTCGGATTTGCAGCACGTAAAATTCATTGTTTGGCTTTGACATCCAGCAACGACAATGACTAAAATGAGCGCGAATAATCTCATGAGGTCCAAAAGTATAATTCGTAAAAATGGGAGTTCAATTATTTTTTACCTACGAAATCAGGTAGTTACACGGCAATACCTAAAAAACTTAGGTATTGATTTGCATATACCTAAGATACCAATGTATATTTGCTTTATGTATTCGAATGAACTCGTAAAAGGAACGCTTAAAACCATTGTGCTGAGCTTGTTAGCAAAGCACAGCAGGATGTATGGTTATGAGATTACCCAACACGTCAAGGAACAAACCGGCGGAAAAATTCAATTAACCGAAGGAGCACTTTATCCTCTTCTTCATCGATTAGAGGCGGATGGCCTTTTGTTGACTGAGAAGGTGAACATAGGAAAGCGCGTGCGTAAGTATTATAAGCTTACCAAAACCGGTTCTGAAACAGCCGGATCGCTCGTGGCTGAATTCAAAGAATTCACCCAAACCATGGGAAAACTCATTGACTCATTCATTTATAAGCCACAGTATAATGTCTGAATTGAGCGAGCAGCAGGTAGCGCTGATAAGCGCATATATAAAACAGCATGGCATTGCGCAAGATGAATTGCATGACGATTTACTTGACCATGTCTGTACGTCAATCGAAAGATTAATGGACGACGGAAAAAACTTTGAAGATGCATTTGAACAAACGATAAAGCTATTCGGACCTGGGGGCTTAAAACAGGTCCAACAACAAACGTTTGAATTATTAACCGAAATGAATGAAACAATGAAAAAAGTAACATTTTTATTCGGGCTGACTTCTACCTTTCTTCTCTTGGCGGGGACTATTTTTAAACTACAACATTGGTTTGGTGCCGGTCTTATGATCGTGGTCGGTGCAGGACTGCTGGCTGCTGGGTATTTACCGATGGTCTTGTATCATAAATTGAAAGAATCGCCATCCAATGAACGCCTTGTTCATGTGGCAGGCTACTTAGGGATGTCATTGGCAACCGTAGGCGCACTATTCAAAATAATGCACTGGCCAGGAGCAGGAGTAATGTTGATAGCAGGTTTGGCATTCTTGGGTTTCATTTATGTTCCTATTTACTATTTCAAGAAGTACCAGACGTCAGTAAATAAGCCGATAACTCTGACTACCTCATTAGTTGCACTGACTTGTCTAGTCGTTGTGTTCGCTTTGGTAAATGTAAATTCAAGCGTAAAGTTCGATCAGGGATTAGCCTTTGCTGAGCAGCAATCGATGACCGACTCTTACACAGACAGATCCACCAAGATGTATGTTGCTTTGGAAGATGTTTCTGCTGCATCAGACATAAAGAGCGTTTCCCAGAGTGGTTGGCAACAACTAGAAGAGATCAAGATTCATTTAATCACTACAGCCGAGGGAATAAGTCGTGCTGAGGCTCAGACAATGCCACTGGCACACATGGGCAAAAAGTACAACTACGATATTCCAACTCACATCCTGTTTGGTGATGAAGGTTCTGAGTTTAATATTGGAGCCATAGGTGAGGCCTTGCGAAAAGTTGACGACGGGTTACAAGGTGTGTACAGTGAAGAAGTGAGACCACTAGTGAATTCTTCGTTGACAGCCGACTTATCAATCATGTTTGATCACAATGGCCAGAGTGTAGACTGGGAAACCTTTCATTTCTATCAAAGGCCATTGATTGGCGTTATTGGTCATATTTCCAAGTTACAAATCGACATTCGTCAGGCTGAATATCAAGTTCTGATGTACCTTTTAAGTCAGCCCGCGGCCTCCGATCCGCCAAGCGGAGGCTGAGCGCACATGATGAATTTCATCATGAGATAAAGCCCTCAATTTGAGGGCTTTTTTTATTTTTAAAAAATGATATTCCTTGGCACAGCCCATTCGAATGATACTATTCTCGTTTATGCCGTAGTAGTTGGTGTGATGAGTCTCCTTTGGCTGTTTCTCGAAAGTTATGCGCGATTAAATCAATTCGCTCAAGATTTCAACGATGCGTTTAGCTATCACAATTCGCTGTTTGATAAACATTCATTCTAAGAAATCTTTGGTTTTGCGATAATCACTGAGAATCCATCTGGATCTAAAAATGAAAGTCCATGCTCGTTCCAATATGGATTGGGGCAACTCGCTAAATCGATTCCGAAATTCTTCAGGCGCTCTTTCAATTCTACCCACTCCGCGAGCGTTTTCGAATAGAAAACCAAAGCATCATCTGGATCACTCTTGTGATCAGTTTTTCTCTCACTCTGAGTGAATTCAAGCTCCCAAGCGCTTTTTGGCGTGTTTAAAAACACCCCAGAATAGCCGTCATGATCTTGAAAACTTCCTGAAATCGTCAATCCAACAATTTCTGTGTAGAAACTTACAATTTGACTCAAATCTTTGGTATGTCTGGCGTAGCGAAGTTTCATGAGTGTTGATTTTAGAGACAATGTAGCCGTATGATTATCCAATATACATTCTTAATAACTATCATTTTGATTTTCCGATTTGGATGTTAGGTTTGTGACGCTAACAATCGAAAGGCTTGCTATTGCTGCTTTTCGGTCCCATTAACACAATTAAAAAAAATAGAATTATGAATAAAGGACAATTGATTGACGCGATTGCTGACGGAGCAAGTTTGTCAAAAGCTGACGCTGGATCAGCATTGAACGCTACTATCGACGCTATCGGTGGAGCACTTAAGAAAGGTGATAGAGTATCACTAGTGGGATTCGGATCTTTCTCAGTTTCTAACAGAGCTGCTAGAACAGGACGTAACCCAAGAACAGGTGCAGAAATTAAGATTGCTGCAAAAAATGTAGTTAAGTTCAAAGCTGGAGCTGACCTTAATTCTAAGGTATAAGTCGCCTAGTCAACTTACACAAAAATAAAATGCCCCGGAAGGTCTTCAGACCCCGGGGCGTTTGCATTTTAGGATGTTGGAGGAAGAATTTTCTAAGCTCAGTCTTGATCAATTAACTGACTTTTTTTAGTTTTCCTTCCCATGAACCATTACACCTGCCCAAACTGTTCTGTTCATTTGAATGTGGATGGAAGACTTGTCCTAGCCATTAAAACCTCAGACGGCCGTCACGGAGTTGTGCTGATGAGTGATACACTCGGAGATTACAATGTTCATCATCATCCTTCTCTGAACCTTCAAAAAGGAGAGAAGACAAACTTCTATTGTCCCAGTTGTAAAGGGTCACTCGACTACCAGAAGGACAAGGATATGGTCCGCATATTCATGCAGACTGAAGACGGGGAAGAACATACCATCATCTTCTCCGCCATATACGGCGATCAAGCTACATTTCAAATATCAGAGGAACGTTCAAAGTCATACGGTGAGATGGCTCACAAATTTTTGGACCCAGAGTGGTATTTGAAGGATGACTAGAGGGCGCCGAGCTGCTTCAGATATTTCTCTGAGTTAGCCTTCACATTGGCGGCAGGTTCTAAGCTCAACGACTTTTAGAAATACTTGATTGCTTCATCATTATTTCCACTCAACACATGCACCTCACCTAAGCTATCCCAGGCATTAGCACTTTCAGGATGGCGATCAGTATTGATTTTCATCACCCGCTGGGCTTCATCATTCTTGCCATTATTTACCATTCGATAGCCATAAACATTAAGTTCTGCTTCTGTAGCAGTGTTGAAGGCATCTTCAAGAATGTCGTCTGCTTCCTTTTCATTTCCTTGGGCACGCAGTATCCCTGACTTCACACTGAGGGTTGTGAAGCTCTTATTTTGGGCAATAGCTTGATCAATCCATTTTAGCCCTTGATCGAGATTCGTGTTGTTCTGCAAGGCATAGTTGGCTGCGCTTGAGAATCCTTGCCAACTAAAACCGGTGGAGCCTTTCAGCTGATCCTCAGCATTGCTCATTACGATGTTGTCCACGTCAAACTCGACCTTAACAGGGAATTGCTTTTTCTCCCAATTTAGCACGAGATCAGCGCTGGTTTTAGCAATGTTTTCGAAATCGTAAGTCAGAAGTTCAGTAAAGTCATGATCGATTATCGTGATGGGTGCGCGGAGGACGTCACTCGCTTGATCGTAGAAGAAGCTACCCCAACTTTTAGTGTCTTTTGAAAGAACCACTTCGCCGGTGTTGTCTTCGTTTATCTCGAAAAATAAGCCGTATGTCCCTGCAGGAACTTTCGATCCTTGAACCGAAGCGTCATGGCTGAAAGTAATGGTTGTGTTTTCATTCGCTCCAGATCTCCAAGGAGCAGAGTTTCCAAGTCCAAATCCCTGAACATTCCAACCATATGGAACGAGGGCGCCCCAAATATCGCGGTCTCGAACCGCGGGTCGTGAGTAAGCAATTGCTACTTGAGATATCCCTATCGTTTGACTAACAGTTGATGCAGGACTGGGAGTACGAGGTGTAGTAATTCCTTGTGCTCCAAGTTTCGTGGGGTAAAAGGCCAGGGTTGCTAATCCGATTAAAATAATTGAAGTTTTCATGATGCTAAATTCTATTGACTAAAGTAGAGTCTGAAAGACGAGGACATTGCCGGCGATTGGTGGGCCGTTGTCTTTAGGGTGAACGGTTGGGGGTCGAGATTAAGTCTCTGAAAACAAGTCGTTTGAAGAATGTAGCCCTAGAGTCGAAGCCAGCTATTTCATCAATTCTTTGAAATCGAGGACCCCGACTTTACCGTTTCTCCCAACACCGATCAATTTGGTTCCGAGAGATGTGCAGGCAAAAAAGCCATCCGTAGTTAGTGGATGCCAAACGTTTCCAAGATCTCTACTGAAGTCGCAACCTGTTCTGCCACAAGCAAACACCAGCTCTTGATTATCAGATATAGTTACGCATGATCGGTACCCATTTGGACGCTTGTTCGGGACTGTCCAATCGACTCCATTGACCGATATAGCCGCATTCGAACCCGAGTTCGTTGAATCAACATAGCTTCCACCAACCACAATTATTTCGCCTCCTTTGGACACGGCCATGGAGAATATACCAGATCCTGCTGCGCTGTTTATTGGCACATTCATGGCTTGCCATTCACTATCCGATGTTTTCGACAAGAGGCGAGAATTTTTACCACCGCCCGTGGCAATGAGCAAGGCATTGGCTTGCATCACGATTCCAGTTCCGCTAGCAGCATACCCTGCTTCACCTGGAATGGTGTTCGGTAAATTCATTGGTGGAAGTTCGATCCAAGTTTGACCTGAATCTATCGACTTGAGAATTTGGAGTTTTCCGTCGATTGGGTCGCCGAAAGCATACCCCAAACCATCTAAAAAGTCCATGCCATCAAAAAATTTGAGCGTGTCATCATCTCTGTGGGCTAAATTCCAAGTAACACCTCCATCACTGGTGAAATAAGCTTCCACGCCTTGTCCTGAGCTCATCACACTTGCCCGGTTGGCGTCAAAGGCTTCTACATCTCTGAAATCTAATTCGCCCGCTCCTTGGATGCTCCATACCTGCCAAGTCTTTCCGGAGTCGATAGATCGTTGCACTATTCCTTCAGTTCCGCTCGCCCAAATAGATCCATCCGCACCCACGTCAAGACCACGAAGACTGGCTCGACTCGGTCGGTCAACCAGATCCCATTCAGGAACTGATTCTTCAATTTCTTCCTCTGGAGGAGGAGTTGAGGTTGAGCAAGCCGCCGTAATAATAAGAAGTCCGATGAGCAGCGATTGAGATCCTGACATGAATCAAATTTATCAATCCCTTTCTGAGTGGGTCAATCATTGGGCATTACTTAAAATTGCATAGAAGAATTGAATAGATTGGAATTTACACCTGCATACGCGAGCGAGCAAGATTCACAAGATGAATTGGCCTCATTTAGAAACAGATTTTATTTCCCTCAGCACAATGGGGACGACGTTATCTACCTTACAGGAAACAGTTTAGGTCTGCAACCGAAAAAGGCTGAGGAGTATCTAAAACAAGAACTCGAGGACTGGAGAAAGTATGGAGTAGAAGGACACTTTGAAGCACGACGACCATGGTACAGCTATCATGAGTTCTTCAGCAAAGGGATGGCCTATGTTGCTGGAGCGAAGGAATCTGAGGTCGTAGCAATGGGTTCCCTAACCGGAAACCTTCACACACTTATGACATCGTTTTATCGACCTACAGCGACTCGCAACATCATTTTGTGCGAGCAGAAGGCATTTCCATCTGACACCTATGCGCTACAAGCTCAAGCGAAGATGCATGGATTAAATCCCGAGGATGTTATCGTTGAAATAGCGCCCGGGACAGGAGCAGCCACGATCACGGATTCAGCAGTGATCGAAAAGATTTTTGAACTTGGGGATTCATTAGCCATGGTCATGATCGGAGGAGTCAATTATTACAGCGGCCAGGTTTTCGATATGCAGATGATCACGGACGCAGCGCATAAAGTGGGCGCAATGTGCGGCTTTGATTTAGCCCACGCCATGGGAAATATTGAGTTGAAATTGAACGAGTGGCAAGTTGATTTTGCTGCATGGTGCACGTACAAATATTTAAACAGCGGACCCGGATCTGTTGGAGGATTGTTCGTCCATGAAAATCACCATCGCCGAAAAATGGTCATTCAAGCTGGCTGGTGGGGACATGATAAAGACAAACGGTTTTTAATGGAACCAGACTTTGAACCAATGAACAGCGCTGAAGCCTGGCAAGTGAGCAATGCTCCAGTGTTTAACATGGCAATCTACCTCGCATCATTAGAAATCTTTCAAGAAGCTACAATGGAGCGTTTGTGGGATAAAAGCCGGAAGTTGACAGATTACCTTGAATTCGTAATTGAGAGCGTTGCCAATGAGACAGCGGCCAATCTTGAAATTATTACGCCTAAAGAAAAGAAGAGGCGGGGCTGTCAAATAAGCGTTGTGGCGCATGGCTATGGGAAAGATCTATTTGACAAACTAACAGCAGAAGGAGTCATCGCTGATTGGCGTGAACCTAACGTCATTCGAATGGCACCAGTTCCCCTGTATAATTCATTTGGGGATGTATATCGATTTGGTCAAACTCTTCAAGCCGCTTTAAGATGAAAGAAGTAACGATTGTAGGGGCTGGATTAGTCGGTTCATTGTGGGCAGTTTACCTGAGTAAAGCAGGATATAAGGTCAAGATTTTCGAACGGAGAGAAGACATCCGTAGAGCTGATATTTCAGCAGGGAAGTCCATAAACCTCGCATTGTCAGACAGAGGGTTCAAGGCACTCGATGCGGTAGGAGTCGGAGATTTGATTCGAGAAATTGCTATCCCGATGCCCGGTAGAATGATGCATGACCTCGAAGGAAACCTAACCTTCCAGGCGTACGGAAAAGAAGGGCAAGCCATCAATTCGGTATCAAGAGGAGGAATCAATGCGCGAATGATGGACATCGCAGAAAAAGTGGGCGGCGCCAAAATTTTCTACAGTATGAAATGTACTGGTGCGGATCTAGAAGGAGGAATCTGCCACTTTGAAAACACCAATACAGGTGAGAAAACGTCGATTAAATCTGATTTGATATTTGCTTGTGATGGGGCATTTTCGGCGGTCAGATACAATGCGATGCAAAAGCTCGATCGATTCAATTACAGTCAGATGTACATTGAGGATGGATATCGAGAAATTCTGCTTCCGGCCAATGAAGATGGCTCGTACAAGCTGGAGAAAAAGGCACTCCATATTTGGCCGCGAGGCCGGTTCATGCTGATTGCGTTGCCTAATGAGGACGGATCGTTCACCTGCACGCTATTCATGCCGTTTGAAGGAGAGAAGAGCTTTAGTCAGCTAAAGAGCAGGGCAGATGTCGACGACTTTTTCAAGGAGACTTTTCCGGACTTCTATACGATGATGCCAAATATTGGAGAGGCTTGGGAAGATCATCCTCTATCCTCTCTTGCTATCACCAGATGCTTTCCATGGCATCATGGTAAAATGGCGTTGATGGGTGATGCTGCTCACGCGACTGTGCCATTTTATGGACAGGGAATGAATGCCGGATTCGAAGACTGTACTGTAATGAATGACCTCATGATTAAGCATAATCATGACTGGGATAAAATATTAGAAGAATACAGCGCCTTCAGGAAACCAGATGGCGACGGCCTTCAGGATTTGTCATTACACAACTATCATGTTATGCGAGATCATGTGGCTGATCCGCGATTTTTACTTCAGAAGAGGATCGAAGCCCGTTTTTCTGAGCGACACCCTGAAAAATGGATGCCACTCTACAGCATGACCACTTTCAGCGACATCCGCTATTCTGTAGCATGGGAAGAAGGCCAGCGTCAACAAAAGATCATGGATGAAGTGATGGCGACTGAGGGGATTGAAAGTAATTGGGATTCCGACGAGGTTGAACAGAAGATGCTCGAACTCATTCCTGCAGCACTGACTCCCATAGACGCGAAACAGGCATCATAACCATGCAGTTGATCTGAAACCGTAGAAAAGTCAGTGAAATCTTGGTGGACCAGTTCTTTCAATTTTGGATGTGTTTCGTTGGTTGATCTTCTGCCAATTACTAGTACCTCTGTCACGTCTGGATGGTCAAGACATTCGAGTAAAACGCCTTTGCCGACCATTCCTGTCGCTCCTGTTATTATGACTTTCATTTGATGTTGTTGTTCACAATGGGTGGAGGTAAAACTATGATTCACATAATAAACAGGACTTTTTCTAAGTTACTTTTGATCTATGCGTTTTGCACTTGTCCTTCTCATCTTTGGAATTTCCTTCAACTTCGGGTATGCCCAGAAGCGCCGTGGGAAGCACAAGCCAGTCACATTTCAAAAGCATTACAAGGATATAATGCCTTACTCTCCGCAGTACAAAATGAGCGGCTGGTTCTTCGGTCCTGGGGCTACGTACATGCTCACCCCGTTTGTTCCTATCAACAAGAAGTTTGATGAAACTGATGTCTCTCGATATGATGTCAAGCTTAAAGCACTTGGTAGACCAGCGGCGTACGCAGAAATTGGAAGATATCACATGCTGCCATATTGGAAAGTGTTCAAGTACATGGACTATGGAATCTCATACAAAGGACTCAGAGGGCGCGAGAGTTCGGAAGGTCAGTACGTGACATTGCCTAACGAGACACCGATCGCAGGAACGTTTAATTCCACTTCTGGAACATTTGGATATCACTTCGCAGAGGCATTTGTGAATTTCAATCACAACTGGCGTTTAGGGAAGTACAATTTTCTTCAGCATTCGCTCGGCGCCAATGCGGGTTACGCATTCAATGCAAATTTTGGTGGAGGAACGGTTGCTCCTGAAACCATGAACCCAGGAAAAATCAGCGCACAATTGCATTACAAGCTGGGCTTTGGAATCAAAATGAGAGGTAACTGGATTTTGATTCCTGCGCTTGAAACACCGATTTTTAATCTGATGCCATTTGAACCACCTCGCTCAGCAACTGGTTTTTTTGGAAGCAGATATCGACCGATAATCTTCAGTTTACGCGTTCTGCTCATGCGTCCAGCTAACACGTTGGATTGCACTCCAGTGAGAACGAAGGATGGCTTATTCATGCCTACCGACATTGGTAAGCAGAAGGAAATGGATGGGGTGAAGTAAGCTAGCTAGTCGCCTTGTAATTCTTCTGATGCGAATACGTGGGCTGAGAATCTTTCATCTCATATCCCAAATCACTCAAAACATTATCGTCAACAAGCTCTCGAATCACGCGATAATGAGTTTCAGGAAGTTCATCTAAATATGACTTCTTCTTATAATAGTCAAGGCGCTTCTTCCCAAAGCCTTTGCTCATTCCTACTTTTTCTGGAATGAAGAAGTCGGAATGCCGTTTGGTCAGCTTAAGATATGAGCTTGCTGCTTCGAGGCTTGTATCGTGATCTGCAATTAAATCCTCGTACTTGACAATGTGTACCCTTCCTGGAGCTTCAGCTTGAAACGCAAGCCACTTCTTCATAAACAAATTCCATTCTAAGATGAAGTGACCGTTCACGTCCTTTTTTCGATGATCAATGTGGTGCTTTTTAGATGCCCAGTTGAAATAGCTGAGATACCATGATAGTGGATGCTTAACCACAACTACGTATGACAACTGAGATTTCTCTGTTAGCCTTGAAACGTGTTTGTCGAAATCCGAGAATCCATCGTACAGAAAATTGTTCTGAAATTGAAGGCTCGGAATGAGATGCTTCTCATCATACAGCCTGAAATGCTTTTGGGTTGGAAGGCAGTCTGGGTAGTGCTCGTTCCAAATCTGGACACCTTCAAAATTTTCAACGAGAAGTGCTTCAACGTAGTTCGTTCCGGAACGCTGAAGTCCATATATCATGATGTCATTGTTCATCCAAGCACAATATTAAGGAGATGCATCGAGCAATAAGTCTATGTCACTTTCTTAGAATGTCTTGATATTCAGGAATGCGCTCAATTACCCCTTTGGTAAACGGACAAAGGACAAGTACCTTCTGATCATTCGCTCGGCACCATGCAACCATTTCTGAGACAATACGCTTGCCTGTACCTTTTTCTTTTTGACTTGGGTGAACTGCTGTGTGGTTAACAATTATGTTGTTTGCATCAATGCGGGAATATGTCATGTTAGCAATGCACTCTCCGTCTTTGAAAAGCTCAAACAGTCCTTTTGCCCCTTCTTCGTTATGAGTAAATTCCATTGTTAGATTTTGGTTGAGATCTCACTTACTGAGCGCCTTGTCCGTGCCTTCTTTTCTCTTGATAGAAACGGTTCATCGAGCTTTTCAGCGTCGTCAAGGTAGCCCAATACAATGAAACAGGCGATCTCCCATTTTTCGGAATCGATATTAAACTCCTCCAGCGTTTTTTGCATATCAAAACCTCCTATCATATGGCCATAAACGTCCATATCCGCTGCCTGGAGCAAAAGTGTGGAATTAGCTGCGCCCATATCGTGCATGGCATGCCGATTTATTCTCCCTTTGTATTCAAAGTTCTTCTTAGCTAATGAGATCATGAGAACAGACCCATTATTAGACCAAGGTTGATTACCTGTCATGAGACAACTGTGCATTCGATCAAACCCTTTTGTGCCGTTCATGGCGTACAGATATTTCCAGGGCTGTTCATTCATGCTGCTCGCCGCCCAAGTGCCAGCTTCAAGAATCGTTTGAACGTCATCTTCCGAAAGCTGCTTCGGTGAAAATGATCTCGCGCTCCATCTTTTTTTGATCAAGTCGTGGACGTTCGTTTTGGTGTTTGCCGTTTTAATATGCATATGTTCCTAATTTGAACTCAAATATATTCTCATACAATAGATGTATGTACATCAATATGTCCTATTAGTATATTGATATTGCTGATACTGGTCTAAGGTCATCTCTATACCACAGTTCAATTCGAATAGTATTCTAAGAGATTTGGGGTGTGAACAAATAGTATCCAAGAAGGTTTAGAGACAATTTAGACAGATTAAGGGAATCGAAAAGAAAAAAAACAAAAATGTAAATACTTGAAAAACAGACAAATACAGGAAAAATTGATATTTAGTGACATTTTTTGTTTAAAAAAAAACGATAAACGTTAAACATAATATACATTTGTTTAAACTTTTAAAACAAACATTAAACAAAGTTATTATGAAACGAATAGTTTATGCTGTAACAACAGCACTGATATTTTTCAATTTGAGTGCAAACTCACAAACTAATGTCTTCGACGACATAATCGCGGCCAGTCCGAATCACACATATTTAGAGGCCGCAATACTTCAGGAAGGACTCGAAGGGGTACTTCAAGATGATTCTGCTCAGCTAACAGTCTTTGCTCCAAACGACGCTGCATTCGACAGTTTAGCTGCTGCACTCAATACAAATATCACAGGGCTTTTGGCGCTCCCAAATCTCACTGATATTCTTACCTACCATGTTTTGGGAGCCTCTGTTGCTTCGACAGGAATAACCAATGGTGACATTGTCAATCCTGTAAGTAGCACGAACACCTTAAAATTAACGGTATCCGGAGCTGGTGATGTATATGTGAATCAAGCTCAAGTTGTAGCGGCTGACATTAGTGCTGACAATGGAATGGTTCACGTACTGGATAAAATAGTTCTTCCAGTGGAAACGGTAGTAGATGTTGCGATAGACAATGGGTTCTCTACCTTGACCACCGCAGTTATAACGGCCGAATTACTTCCAGCGTTAACCGATCCACTTTCTAGTTACACGGTTTTTGCTCCTACAAACGATGCGTTTTCTGATTTGGCTTCTGCTTTGAATACCGACATAAATGGTCTTCTGGCACTTTCTAATCTAGCAGACATCTTGACTTATCATGTGATAGGAATGGAAGTAGCATCATCGTCAATTTCGAATGGCGCGATTGTAGAACCACTTAGTTCAACAAATTCGCTGAAACTATCGCTTACGGAATCGGGCGATGCTTATCTAAATCAAGCGCAAATTACAGCTGTAGATATAGCATCAGACAACGGACTTGTTCATGTACTTGACCAGGTGGTATTGCCTGTAGAAACGGTAGTCGATGTAGCAATTGACAATGGCTTCACAACGTTGACCTCAGCAGTCATTGAAGCGGAGCTACTGGCCACGTTGAGCGATCCACTAGCTGAATATACGGTGTTCGCACCTACCAATGATGCCTTTTTGAACTTTGCTACATCCTTGAATACCGATTTAGCAGGCCTTCTGGCTAGTGAAGATCTAGCTGACATTCTACTTTATCATGTGGTTGCGGGAAACGTGTTATCTACAGCTCTAACGAACGGGGCCGTTTCAACGTTGAATGGAAACGATATTAACGTAGATGTTAACTCTGGAGTTAAAATCAACAATACCAATGTCACAATCGCGGATATTGAAGTGGATAATGGTGTTGTTCACGTGATCGATGGAGTCTTGACTCCAATTCCCACTGTGATTGAGGAATCCTTCAACTTCAATTTCAAAGTTTATCCAAATCCTGCCGTAGATTATCTACGAATTGACAGACAGGGATATGAAATTGATAATGCAACCATTTATGATATAAAAGGACAAGTCATTTTGCAAACTGCTCTGACGGCAAACAGCTCAGTGGATGTTCAATCCCTCGAAAGTGGAATGTACTTGCTTGAACTTTCAGGCGAAAAAGTAAACAGCGTTCAAAGACTGCAAATTCTATAATATGCTCATGATAATTAATTAGGGGGGCGATTTTGGCCCCCCTTTTATCAAATAACCGATTGCTATGAATCAATTATTAATCGTCTTTTTTATTCTCGTGACTACTGGAGTCATTGCACAACTGAGAGTTATTAAAAGCACTTCAGAAACCAATACAATCACATATGAAATCTTGTCTAAAATGGATAAATATGAGATTCGAAGCTACCCTGACTTAACGGTGGCCACAACGGAATTGGAACGCTCTTCATACAGCGAAATGGCAAGAACTGGGTTCTCCAGAATTGCATCCTACATATTTGGTAAGAACAGTTCAGGCAAAAAAATTTCAATGACATCACCTGTTAAGATGGACATGAGCGATAGCAGTTCGATGAGTTTTTATCTGCCTCCGGAATATTTGATAAGCGAGTTACCCGTTCCAGATCGGAGCGATGTAAGAATTCAAGTCGAACCCGCAAAAAAAGTTGCGGTTATCCAGTTCTCTGGATGGGCATCGAAAAAGGTTCTTGAATCCAAATTTGAGGAATTGAAAACCCTCCTTGAGGAAGAACAATTGAAGTATGAGGATAGTTATAGCTATCTGGGTTACAATCCTCCTTATCAGCTTATCAATAGAAGAAATGAGGTGATCGTCAAATTAATAAATCAATAGTAATGATCAGTAAATCAATTACCTACAGTATCCCATTTTTGGGATTTTTAGGATATATGCTAATGTCCATGACACCATCAATCACAAAATTGGTGAAGCCCATTGAGTCGGTTTATAATCTCTCGGTTAAATCCATCGAAGGAGAGGCGATTAATATCTCTCAGTTTAAGGGCAAAAAGATTCTTTTTGTGAATGTCGCTTCAAAATGTGGATTTACAAGGCAGTATTCAGCTCTGCAAACACTTCATGAAAGATTCAAAGACCAACTAATTGTGGTAGGAGTTCCATGCAATCAATTCATGAATCAGGAACCAGGGTCAAATGAACAAATTGCGGAATTCTGTGAGAGAAATTATGGGGTATCATTTTTAATCACCGAAAAGGTCGATGTTAAAGGCAGCAACCAACATCCACTCTATAAATGGCTCACGAGTGCTTCTCAAAATGGAAGTGTCGACTCGAAAGTAAACTGGAATTTCCAAAAATACTTAGTCGATGAAACCGGAAGGTTGCTTGAGATTTTTCCTTCAAATGTCGACCCGATGGATGATCGGATAACGAGTTTAGTTAAGTGATCAAGCCGGTTCAGAAGTTATCATCAGACTCAATGAAAGAATTCTAATTTTATGTGGTGTAAAGGAATCGAATAAGAATGAGTGAATTAAGTTATAGTATCCGAGATCTTGAGAATTTCACGCAGATAAAAGCTCATACAATTAGGATTTGGGAAAAACGATATGGTCTCTTGACTCCTAGGAGGACAGAAACGAACATTCGATACTACAATGATGAAGACTTAAAGAAAATATTGAACATTCATCTCCTCTACAAGTCGGGTCACAAAATATCCAGCATAGCTGCTCTGTCAGAATCTGAAATTGTGCAAGCTTCTAAAGACTTGATCACCAACCAAGCACAAGACCAATCTCTTGTGGATAGTATCACCTTGTCAATTTTGGATTTCAATGGAGAGAAAATTAAATCTCAAATGCTGCTTGCGATAGAGGAGTGTACGATTGATGAGTTTTATGAAAAGACAATAGTGCCCGTGTTTAAGCGCATAGGGCAGCTCTGGCAGGTTGATTCCATCGATATTATTCACGAGCATTATTTCTCGAATATTTTTAGGGAGTTCTTGATTTACAATATTGGTAGGTTGGGAAGTAAAGGAGAATCGGACAAGGCTGCTATTCTGTTTTTGCACGATACTGAAGAACATGAGTTCAGCATTTTACTATTCTATTATCTTTTGAAAAAAGCCGGCTATTTGTGTCATTATTTTGGACAAAAAGTGCCAATTCTGGAGGTCAAGGAGGCCTTTAACAAAATTGGTCCAGATTTAGTCGTCACAACTTTCGTTTCAAAAATTAGTGATAGAAATTTCAAAAAAGTGGAGTCTGAACTGCTGAAGTTTTCCAAAAAGGCGAACGTCCTGGTAAGCGGAAACCAACTCAATCAAATGGACAAGCAATTGTCCAAGGATTTAATTTTCGTTGAGACCATATCTCATTTGACGGCTATCATTGATAGAGACCTGGTCTTGACATCCCAGGGCTAGAGCCAGAATGATTGGAATAATCTTCTATTCATTTAGAGGCAACTCGTCGTTCTTGGCAAGAGCATCATTTTTGTCATCCTCGAGCATATCAAGCACTTCATCTTCAACATCCTTGTCGCTGGATCGAATCATAGCCCATGTCATTATGATGCCTGTAGCGATGATGACAAACAGAAGTATTCCATTGTCAAAGGAGGCAACTTGAAGGTGTGATGGGATAGCAAAGAAGAGGAGTACAGTGATCAATCCTCGCGGGGCGATGTAAACTTCTGGCATTATGTCTCGACCTAAAAAGATCTGAAACATAACGAACCGGAGTCCATAAATAGAAGCGAGAATCAAGGCAGATACCAGAATCACTTTCACGCTAAGCAGCGAACTCAACACGATCGTGATTCCGAAAATCACAAAGAAAAATGTCCGGACTATAAATGCGGTTTCGCCAGTGACGATGTGCAATTCGTGAAACAATGATTGAACGCTTTCTACCTTGAGTGTTCGTTTTAAGAATCCAGGAAAGAAGAGATTTGAATTGCTGATGACGAGACCAAAAACGAGAATAATGATGAGGCTGGACAAGTGGAATTGCTTTCCTATCGCATACAGTAGTATCAGGATGGCTATCAGCAGGAAAGTCTTGACCTGCGTCTTGATATTTTGAAAAATGTAGATCAAGCCATAACTCACTACTGCACTGATAACAATGGTTAGAAGAAAGCTCCAAACAAAATTACCCACGGCTTCTTGATTAGAACCAGGCTCAGCAAGCGAAATGAGGAAGTAGAACATCATGATTCCAAGAATGTCACTGAAGGTTGATTCATAGATCATGAATTCCTTCTTTTTTTCAGGAAGGTAAATTACCGATGGAATGATGATGGCACTGCTGAGAATTGATAACGGGACCGCATAAATCATCGACTGAATCCAAGTAAAATCAGGGAGTATCAAGTGAATAATGAATGCTGCTGCAAAGGAAGAGGTGATCAAACCAAGGAGGGAAACAAGGAGAGACTTCCCTATGAGGGGCATCTTTTTTCGCTCAAGTTTTAAATCAAGAGCGGCTTCCAACACGATCATAATCAGCCCAACAATGCCAAGCAACTCTAAATATGGAAACCAATCGATTCGAACGACTTCGAAGTAGTTCATCGCTTGCTTTACTACAATTCCAGTGGCAATGAGTAGAAGAACGGAAGGTATGTTCGTCTTCTTTGCTATTAAGTTATAGAAGTAGCTAAGAATGACGATCGCTGATGCAGCGATAACGAGGGAGTATGCAGACATATATTATGGGTAGATCACTAATTTAAGAGAATTGACTTGAGTGCCTTTGCAGCCTGTTTTGTGATCTTTCTATTTCGCTTTTTCGCGGTCTTTTCTTGAACCAGACTGAGGCAAATGTGACGATCTCCAAGACTAGGCTTTCCATGCGTTTTAGTAGCTGACTAAAATGCAAAAGATTTCCGATTTACCAGCGTTGTAGACTGCCTTCCACACATTCGCTCATCCCTGAGCTGTATACTATCTTTGAGCTTCAATTGAAGTAACATGGGCGAGACAACGAAAGCGGCGCAAAAGCAAACCCAAGTAACGAAAGAAACACTGCTCCAAGCTTGGGAGCTTATGTGTACCGCGAAGAGGATGAGTAATCTCTACAATGAGAACCTCCAAGTCACTTCGAAATATGTACACGCTACAAGTCGAGGACATGAAGCCGCTCAACTGGGATTGGCACTTCAATTAAAACCACAAGACTTCCTCAGCGCGTACTATCGAGATGATTCAATGCTCCTAGCGATTGGAATGAAGCCATATGACCTCATGCTTCAACTTTTCGCCAAAAGAGACGACCCATTCTCTGGTGGAAGAACCTACTATTCTCACCCATCATTAAACGACCCTGACAAACCGAAAATCCCACACCAATCTTCAGCTACAGGTATGCAGGCCATTCCTACAACGGGTGTCGCAATGGGTATTCAGTACAAAGAATTGCAAGGAATCGCTGAAGACCATGGCGATGACAAACCCATTGTCGTTTGTTCGTTAGGTGACGCTTCAATCACAGAGGGTGAAGTCGCAGAAGCATTTCAAATGGCGGTTCTCAAGAAATTGCCCATCATGTACTTCATTCAAGACAATGAGTGGGATATCAGTGCGAGTGCCGATGAAATTCGCGCTCAAGATGCAACCGGATATGCCAAGGGCTTTGCCGGCTTGGGAGTGCGAACCGTTGAGAACGGGCATGACTTCATCGAGTGCTACAAAACAATAAGAGAGGTCATTACCACGATGCGTAAGGAGCGTCGACCATTCTTAATCCACTTGAAAGTTCCGCTGTTGAGTCACCATACCTCGGGAGTGAGAATGGAATGGTATCGTGATGATTTGGAAGATGATCAGAAACGCGACCCTTACCCATATTTCAAGAATCAATTGCTTGATTTAGGATTTAAGGCTGATGAGCTTGACGAAATAGAGAAAAAGGCCATAACCATTGTTGAGGAAGACTTCAAAAGGGCCCAGCAAGCCGAGGATCCGAGACCAGAGGATCTAACTGATCACATGTTTGCGCCAACTCCAATTACCGAAGAAAAGGGAGAGCGTAATCCAGCGGGTAAAGAAAAGACTGTAATGGTTGACAGCGCGCTGTTTGCTATGCGTGAAATATTAGAAAAACACCCAGAGGCGTTGCTGTATGGACAAGACGTTGGTCATCGTTTAGGTGGAGTATTCCGGGAAGCGGCGACTTTAGCGCAGCAATTTGGAAAAAACCGAGTCTTCAATACGCCAATTCAAGAAGCCTTCATCATTGGCTCAACAGTCGGGATGAGCGCAGTTGGACTGAAACCGATAGTTGAAGTTCAATTTGCAGATTATATCTGGCCTGGATTGAATCAACTATTTACCGAGGTGAGTAGAAGTAACTACCTGAGTAATGGGAAGTGGCCAGTTGGTTGTGTGATTAGAGTTCCAATTGGTGCGTACGGAAGCGGTGGCCCTTACCACAGCTCATCGATAGAAACAGTCTTGTCAGGGATACGTGGAATCAAGGTAGCGTACCCGAGTACGGGCGCTGATCTGAAAGGACTTTTGAAGGCAGCCTACTACGATCCAAATCCTTGTGTACTGCTTGAACACAAGGGTTTGTACTGGTCAAAGATCAAGGGAACCGAAGCCGCTAAAACTACCGAGCCTGATGAGGACTATGTAGTCCCATTCGGGAAAGCACGAATCGTTCAAGAAGCTGATCAAGGTCGAATTGACGCTGGCGAAAGCCTCGTCATTATGACCTATGGTCGGGGAGTTTACTGGAGCACGGAAGCCGCAGAACATTTCCCAGGACAAGTCGAAATATTGGACTTAAGAAGTATCACACCTGTGGATGCTGAGGCAGTTTTCGGAGCAACACGAAAGCACAGTAAGGTCATTGTCGTTACAGAAGAACCACGAGGAAGCTCTTTCGGTCAAGGAATCGCCGGACGCATTGTGGATGACTGTTTCGAGAGTCTTGACGCTCCTGTCTTGGTTATTGGTTCAGAGAACACACCTGCCATTCCTCTCAACGAAGTTATGGAGCAGACTTACCTACCGAATGCAGAAGAGGTGAGGGCGGCGATTGAGCGGACGCTTAGTTACTGATCAGAAGATTATAAAATTAGAAGGTTAGAATATTCTGTCATCATCGAAGTACTAGAGTAATTAAATCCCAATTTTCTAATCCTCTAATCCTCTAATCCTTTAATCGATGGATCGAACCAACAGTTCATTCTCCTCCGGCGTTCCCGTCGAAATTCGCACACAGTGCGGAAGCCCAAAGGCGCGCAAGTGTCGCAGAAAGACTCCCTTTTGCAGCATTTGTTCAGTGAATTTCTTGGCCACATCTTCTGTCCCCAAATCCAACATGACGAAGTTCCCATAAGAAGGCACGTATTCCAACTCAGCCTCGTGGAAGGCATTGTAGAATTGTTGAAGCGCCGTTTTGTTGAGCGTTACTGCTTTCTTCACGTGATGCTCATCTTCTAGAGCACCGATTGCTGCAGCCTGAGCAATGTTAGAGGGAGCGAATGTCATTCTCACCTTCCTGATCGCCTCAATCAAACTTGGATCACCAAGGGCGTACCCAACGCGGATTCCGGCAATCCCATATGCCTTACTGAAGGTTCTCAATGTGATCACATTTGGTTGCCGCATCTTGAAGCTGTCCGGATACTCTTCCGTGATTGCGTGAGCATACTCGTAATAGGCTTCATCAATGATGATCAGCACATCCTTTGGAACGCTGTCAATCAAATGTTCCAGCTGCGCTTGCGAAATCATCGCGCCAGTGGGATTGTTAGGATTGGCCACGTAGATGGCCTTGGTATTTCGTGTGACAGCGTCTACTAACCGATCGATGTCAAACTGGTATCCACGAGCGAGCGGAATTCGCTGGCATTCCGTTTTGTTGGACTTGGCCCAGATATAGACCGCGACGAACGTTCCATCGCATGTAAGGAGTTCATCTCCCTTTTCAAAAAAGGCTCGGAACAGACAGTCAAAAACAGATTCTGAACCATTGTCAACGGTCACAAAATCCGGAGTACAGTCGTTCCGCTCTGCGATCATCGCACAAAGCTGGGTTGCAGCTGGATCTGGATATAAGTGAGAATTATTTAGCGTCTGCTGGATGCGCTCCAAAGCTTTTGGTGAGGGCCCGAGATTGTTTTCGTTGTTCCAGAGAATGGCCCATTCTTTTAGGCTTAACTCTTCAATAATTTGAGAAACGGGTTTGCCCGGCTTATAAGAAACGAGCTCCTGAATGTTTTTTGGTATGATTACCACAGTGCTAAAGATGCACTAATTTAACCGCTGGTGTTTAACCTAAAAAGAGAATAAGAAAAATTCCTACAAGTAGAATCGACACCAATAGAATTCCGAATCCTCCCATTGTCTCATCAAAAACTGTGTTTAGAAAACCTTGTGGTTTTTCGGGCTGATGATCTTGTCCTGACATAGTCTCTTGATTTGAGGACGAAAATAGTCCATTTGGATAATTGAACTTGTCCTTTAAGGCGAAAAATCTTGATAATCAAAAGTAGTCTGTGATGTAAACAATGTCATTTCATAACTACCGAGGAATTACCATGTTTGGGGGATACGGTAAATGTCTGATTTGCTTTAGCTTCGGAAAACTCAATGCAGAAGCTATGATTACCTCAGATCCAAATTATATCGAAGCCTTGCATCTCGATCCAATTGCATCGCTTGCTTTGAAAAGATACGTGTCAGTCTCGGAAGAAAAGGAGTTTATAGATCGCGCAACAGGGAAGGTAGAGAACCAAGACTTTGTGTTGGATTTAGTTCGGCTCTACGCTGATCAAACACTTGATTTGAGCGTGTTCGAAAAGTATCAGCTTTCCGAGGTTATGGATTATCTGAATCGAACCCATGGTTTGTACACGAATCGGATGCTTCCCAAAATTGAAATGGCTATTGCCAATGTAACTAGGCACTTTCCTGATCATCCAATATCAGCGATTTTGGAGCATTTTTTCCATCGATATCGAAATGAACTTTTGGAACACATTGAATTGGAGGAGTCAAAGCTATTTCCGTATGCGAATGAACTGGCCCAAGGGCATCGACGAAGTGATTATTCCATTAGCACGTTCATGCTTCAGCACGACCATTCTATCGAGTCAGATCTCGTTAAAATCATCCCATTGGTAGAAAAGGAATATCCGGAAGTTGCTCAATCATTTTCCTTTCGCGCCTTTCGAACTCTTCTGGCACAACTGGGGGTTGACCTGAAAATACACCACCTGATCGAAGAGCGGGTCTTTCTGTCAAAAGTGTTACAACTCGAGAAAGGGCAATAAAAAAGGCCGCCCGTGAAGGCAGCCTTTTAACCTAACTAAACAGCAATTATTCGACTACGAATTTTTCGGACTTCAGTCCCCCTTCGTGATCAATGCTGAGAATATATGTTCCAGCAGGAACACCTTTTAAATTGGTTGTGTGCTGTGCGCTATTGCTAGCATTTCCGACTTCTTTTCGAATCATCTGACCAGCGAGATTTGTGAGGGTAACAGTATACTTTCCCTCAACGCCTTCTAATTGTGCCTTGATTTCTTCGGTGGCGGGATTTGGATAAATGCTGAGCCGACTGGTTTTGGCATCTATCGCTTCCTCTGTTCCCATAGCGGCGAACTCCTTGATGATGGCGATGGCCATATTTTCAGTTTCATCATTAGTCCGTATTTCATGCTTTTGGATGAATACATTTTCTCCGTCGGAGATTTCTTCTTCAGAAATAAAGATCATTTCCTTTTGAATAGCACCATCACCAACCACATGAATGTTCTCTTTATCGAGAAGCTCTCGAGCCTCTACTTCGCTGAGCTCTACTCCATTTTTGGTGGCTTCAATGATTTCGACTCCATCTTCGATTTTAACGCGAATCTCTACCTCGTCTTCTGGTCCTTCACCTTCATGGTCCTTTCGTTTGTCGATGTGGATTACCTTCTTCATGACGATTTCTTCACCATCTGAACCATCAGCAGATTCTGCGTGACGAATTCTCATTTCCTGAACCATTTCATCCATTTCTTCTTGACTCATAGAACCATCTCCTTTACTCATATGGACAACCTTGACTTTATGGCCGTCTTTATGCTCGACGCTTAATTCGGTCGTACCGCAGAATTCAAACAGAAAGCCGCGAACAAATGAATAGTTCGCTCCAATCCAATATGGGCTAGTTCCATTGCTTGATCAAGTTTTGGAACCTTGCTGGACTTGAGAAATCATAGACCTTTATGAGGTATGCGCCATTTGTCAAGTCTTCGAGGTCAATTCGGTAGGCGTTCGGCTTTATTCTCGAGAAACAGATTAGGCAACTTCCCATCGAGTTCGATGCCAAGTCTTCCTTCCTTTTCTGTTTTTAAAAGACCAACCTATTAGCCTGCTCTTTTTGTTCCCATGGTTTATCTCAATGACCTGAACATTCAGAGCGTCCAGGTTTTCTAGTCTCTTTAGAGCCAGGTGCACATTTTCTTTTTTGGAAATCAAGGTTGTGAACCATAGAATTTGGTCACCGAATAATTTGCTCTCATCAATGTAGTCAGTCACAAATTTGATCTCGCCGCCCTCACACCAAAGTTCTGTTTGAGTGCCGCTAAAATTCGAAGTAACATTTTTAGTGGGCTCTCCTTTCAGGTTTTGAACCTTACGTTTTGTTGCTTTATCAGCTTCTTCTTGTGATGCATGAAATGGAGGATTGCAGATACTCAGATCAAAGAATTCCCCTTTGGCGACCACACCCTTAAACTTGAATTGATCATCATCCTGAATCCGAAGTTCAATGGACCGATCAAGTCCATTTGAATCTATAATTGTTTGGGCAGCATTCAGAGCTCTTGAATCAATGTCGGCGCCCACAAACTTCCACCCATACTCCTTTTGACCAATTATTGGATAGACACAACTGGCACCAACACCAATATCGAGGCAGCGTATTTGCGTCCCTGTGGGAATGGGATCAGTTGTCTTTTTTGGGTAGTTTCCTGACATTAAATCAGCGGCGTAATGAATGTAGTCGGCTCTTCCTGGAATTGGTGGAATCAGATATCCATTTGGCACATCCCAGGATTTAAGCCGGTAATCGTGCATTAACAATGACCGATTCAGCTCTTTTACTGCTGCTGGATCAGAGAAGTCAATGGTAGCCGTTCCTTGCTCATTCTGAATGACATGCTCCCTTAACATCGAATTGGATTCAATGAGGTCTTCAAAGTTGTATTCTCCACTGTGCCTATTTCTTTCGTGAAATGGCGCTTTTTCAACGGGAATCGGTTTATGTTCGCTTCGATTTATTCTGGGTCGTGGCATGAGGTGGAATTGTAGCCCCGCCAGTACTACAACTATTCAATTTGATATTATTCAATTTCCCTTGTTTCAGTGTGAAAGTGTTAGTATTTCTACAATACAGAGAATAATAAGATTAACGAGTCTATTGAATGTGATTGAATAACGTTGACTAAAATTTATATTTGTTGTCTAAATAGAATCTAGATATGGCCTCCATCAAGTTCCTTTTACAATCCGATAGACCACACTCTCCTATCTACTGCCGACTTTCAGCAGGAAGGCAAATTAACTATAAACGGAAGACGGGATTGACAGTAAATCCTGAGTTGTGGGATAATGATCGAGGAAGGATGCTAGGAAGGAATTCTACGGCAAAGGCTATCAATACGAATCTGACGACTCTAGAAGAGTATGTATTTAACGTCCATAATAAAGATCAGATGGCAGGTCTGGAGATTGATGGTTTTTGGTTAGAGTCTGTTATTGCGGAGTTCTATAATCGAGGCCAAAAGGAAGATGAGCAAATTACTGAGTTGATTGACTACGCAACGAACTACATCTCAAGACTTGACTCTAAAGTCTCCCACAAAAAAGGAAAACAGAGCAAGGGCACAAGTGAGAGAACCAAGAAGAAGTATCGAACGGTCTTAGGTAAGCTGGTTGCTTATGAACAACATATTCATCGAACCATAAAACTTTCTGATGTTACGGGGAGGTTTGGAGAAGAATTTAGTGACTATTTGGACAATGTTGATGGATTAAAACCAAATACCTCTGGGAAGTACGTGAAAATGGTTAAAACCATTCTGAGAGATGCTAGAAAGAATGGTCTTGATGTTAGTCCAATGATCGACGATATAAGGGGGTATACAGAAGATGTTCCTAAAGTCATTTTAAGCCCCTCTGAGCTTAGTTCCATTCACTCTCTTGATCTTGATTCAAATACTCTGGAAAGAGCTAGAGATTGGCTAATAATAGGTTGTTATACTGGTCAAAGAGTAAGTGATCTCCTACGTATGAATTCTAGCATGATTCAAGAGATTCAAGGTCATCAGTTTATTGTGCTTAATCAGGTTAAAACAGATAAGCTGGTACAGATTCCTATTCATCCTATTGTTAGGGATATTCTTAGTTCTCGTGGGGGAGAATTTCCAGAGTCTTTCGGGGCTTCTCCTGATAGTGCTTCTGCTCTGTTCAATAGATATGTAAAGGAGGTCTGTAAGTTGGTGGGGGTTGATGAACCAACAGAAGGAAACCTGATGAACCCAAAGACTGGCAGATCAGCAAAAGGCACGTATCCAAAGTGGAAATTGATTAGCTCACATACATGT
>JABJJW010000010.1 GCA_018660685.1 Flavobacteriales bacterium | reverse complement strand
GTCCAAACGTTCTCAATGGTCTGTGCAGGGTATTGATGTGTCATCAAAAGCGCTCGAATTAGCGGAAACGAATGCAGTGTTAAATGATGCCGCCGTGCAGTTTTTAAATCACGATGTTCTCTTGAGCGATGAAGAAATTGGTGGAGAGATCTGGGTTTCTAATCCTCCCTACATCCCAGCAGACAAACCAATGCTCGTCGATAATAACGTTCTCAAGTTCGAGCCTCACATTGCATTGTTTGCTCCGGACAATGACCCATTTGTGTTCTTTAGGGTGATAACAAAGAAGGCGATGAGTCATGGGGTGAAGCAGTTATACTTCGAGACGCATGCCACCGAGATGGATGAATTAACTGAGATTCTTTCCGGACTTTGGAAAGGAAGTATTGAGCGTAAGAAAGATTCAGCTCAGAAAGAACGGTTTCTTGTCCTATCCGTTTGAGTTGTAAAACGCTTCCATCGGATGGAAGTAATGATCGTACCACCCTTTCTTGTAATTCTCTCCCTGACCATCTGGAATGTTTGAGTGCTTTAATGTAAGAAGGCAGTTTCCTTTTTCATCTGACCGGAAGATAAGTTCAAGAACCGAGTCTTCATCCGTACTCGAAAACTCACTTGTTCGCCACTCTTGTTTTATGTATTCCCCTGAAACAATTTCGATGTTCACGCCTTCTATATATCCGTCCCAAGCAGTAAATCCCTCTCCTTGGTTTGGGCTTATTTCGGCTTCTCCTCCTGTCATCATAGAGTGCTTCTCGCTATCTAAGTAATTCTCGAAGACTGTAGATGCCGGAGCGATAAAAGTGAACTGTATCTCGAATGATTCCATTTGATAAAGGAATAACTTTTGGTCAAATAAAAAAGGCCCTCCTTCCGATATAATCGGGTCGGAAAGCCTCTTGTTCGATAGGGAAGAAAGAGCTTATGCTGCTTTTTCTTTGCGACCGAGCATTACGAGCTCGTTTACGATGATTTCAGTGATGTAACGTTTTGTCCAGCCTTGTCATCATAGCTTCTTGTAGTCAACTTGCCTTCAATGGCTACCTCTTGACCTTTCTGTAGGTATTTCTCCGCTATTTCTGCGGTCTTACCCCACATTACGACGTTGTGCCATTGGGTGTCCTGAACACGCTCGCCGGCTTTGTTATTGTATGTGGAGTTGGTTGCAACGGTGAGTTTTACGACTTTGTTTCCATTGTCAAAAGATTTTACCTGAGGATCGTTGCCTAAATGTCCAATTAGTTGGACTCTGTTTCTAAGTGCATTCATAAGAATTGAATTTAAACGGTTATTAAAATGATGTCTTTCGACCTGCTCGTCCTTGTCCCAATTGTCCGTTGGTGTGCCACTGGGGCTTTTATTACTTCTATTGACATTGGGAGAAAACTTGCATTTGAAAGAACGATGAGGCAAATAACCGTTGAGTGATTCGCTCGATTCGGTTAATACCTACTTAGTGTCGTTAGCAATGATTTGTAAATAGTTGAAAACGGCTAATGTCTTATAAAACTGATATTTAAGCTTCTGAGAACAGAACACTTTAATTCTTGCTATCCGCCAATTTTATTGTTTGGAGGAAGAATTCTACTTTAGACTTCAATCAAATACTTCATTATGAATCCAATTACTTCTCAGATTGCCTTCTTTCCATGGAGTATAAACCAGGTCTTTGACCCATCCGACATGGAAAGCTTAAAGGCCAATATGCACCTCTTCGAAATGAAGCATTTCATATTTCCATTTCTTGCCCATGCATTAGGAACGCTTGCTGGCGCAATAACCGTAGCTATGCTTGCGGCGGGTCACAAGATGAAGTAGGCAATTGGAATCGGAGTATTCTTCTTGGCGGGAGGAATTACAAATGTTGTGCTGTTGCCTTCTCCAATGTGGTTCAATGCCCTTGATTTACTTGGCGCATACATTCCAATGGGCTGGATTGGTTGGAAAATTGGAGATCGAAGCAAGTAGTATAAGCTGGTTTTAGCATTTTCGCGGTCTAATTACTCAGAATGGAATCCACAAACCCAAAATGCTTCTTTGATGTCTCCGCAGATGGAGAGTCATTGGGAAGAATTGTATTTGAACTCAGAGCTGATATTGTTCCGAAAACAGCAGAGAACTTTCGTGCATTGTGCACAGGAGAACATGGCTACGGATACAAAGGCAGCTCGTTTCACCGAGTCATTCCGGAATTCATGCTACAAGGAGGAGACTTTACTAATCACAACGGTACAGGAGGAAAGTCCGTCTATGGAGAAAAGTTTCCAGATGAGAATTTTGAGTTACCACACACTGGTGCTGGAGTATTGAGCATGGCCAATGCTGGTCCAAACACAAACGGAAGCCAATTCTTCATTTGTACGATCAAGACTGATTGGCTTGATGGAGCACATGTGGTCTTTGGACAAGTAGCCGAAGGATTAGAAGTTGTTTCGGCAATTGAACAGTTTGGTTCACGAGCCGGCGCAACATCGAAGAAAATCGTTATTGACGACTGCGGGGAACTCTGATCTGAATTCCAACTTCCAACTTAACTGCAGGCCTTAATCCTTGATCAGAGTTTGTGAAGACACTCTCTGAGTAGAAAGATTCAGAACCCGAATCGTGTAAATACCACTAGGAAGCTCTGACACATCTTCTGTGTGCTGCGATTTGATTATTCTCGATTTTGCTTTAGCACCATTGCTGTCGAAAATTTCGAGTTGATAGAAGCCTTCCTTCAATTCGATCTTGAATCTTGTTGTTGCTGGATTCGGGAAAACTTTGAACGCATATGCACTTTCAAGATCCTGATTTCCAACCCCTTCCAATGGGATGAGTTCTATGTCACCCTGTTCATCAAAAGGATCTGACCACTTCTCGTTCGTGTAAATGTCGCTTCCGGTTAAAGTGTGAAGAAACGCAACCAAGGCGTCTTTCTCCGTTTGGTTTAAATCCAGTGCATGCATGGCCCCAGCAAGTCTGAAGTCCAGGTTCGTGTTTGCTGCAACTTCTTCCAAATCGTTGTAATGATCGACCACAGCTTCCAGGTCATCTAAGCTTCCGTCATGCATGAATGGGCCATTCATCTCTCCATTTGGGTTTACAAGGTCACGCAACGAAGGGGAGTGCGTATTCGTCAAATCAATTGAGGAGGTATCATTTGCAACGCCGATCACACCATTGTTATCAGTATTGGTTATCAGCGTGAATTCAGGGCCGTCATGACAACGCATACAGCCAGCCCCGCCCATCGGTGGCCCGGTAAAGAATAGCTGTTTTCCTAAATTCTCTTCGCTGGTGAAGTTTGGAAAGCTCATTTGGTCATTGTTCACTTGAGCACGACCTATGTCATACTTCGAATCAAAAGACTCCATGCTTCTCACAAACTGAGCAATGCTTTTTTGAATTCTCTCCTCCGTGATTGTTGAATCTTCAAACACAAATTCAAACAGAACTGGATAAATATCCGTGGCTTCTAGCTCGACTATCAAGTCCTCAAAATCAGCATCGCCACTCGTTCCACTATAGCCCATTTCTACGTGATCTTGTATGGGTTGTGAAGCTTGATCTTCAAAAGAAACCGCTCTCTCGTCCCAAAACGCGCGAACCTCATCTGAGTACCGTGCATTTACCAATCGCATTGAGTGCCGCGCTGTAACTCCATTTACCCCGGTACTCACAAGCGCTGTGTCGCCGAAGGCATACTCTTGTAAATGGCAGCTTGCGCAAGCGATGGTGTTGTCCTTTGAAAGCTTTTTGTCGTAGAATAGAATACGACCCAGTGTTGCTCCCTCATCGCTTATTTCATTATCCTGTGGAGTGTTGTCTTCTATGACGTAGGAAGGAGTATTCTGGTCTTCGTAGTTGAGTAGATTGTTCAAATCCACGGTACCCGCAATCAAGACGAGCGATGAAATCACGGCAACTGTAAGTAAGGTCTTTCTTCTCATTTGATTTGTTTCATGAGTTTAACACATAGCGAATTAATAGAAGGTGTTGAGGTGCGGTTAGCGTCTCAGAATCAAATGTATTTAAAATCGGGCTTTCAATAATCTAAAACGGGAAGAAAACTGGTATGAGAAATGTGCTCATTAACCAAAACAGAAGATTCAGCCATACACCAACTTTGAAGAAGTCCCTGAACCGGTAACCTCCAACTGAATATATCATTGTGTTAGTCTGATATCCGATTGGAGTCATAAAACTCAAGGATGCTGCAAACATCGTTGCAACCAAGAATGGAGTAGGAGAGACATCCAGCTCATAGGCTGTGGCAATCGCTAGTGGCGCTATCAAGGCAGCCGTTGCATTGTTGCTCATCGTTTCGGTCAACAGGCTCGTCAACAGATAAATTCCACTGAGTATGGCAATCGGTCCCCATTGTTGGAAGTGCTCGACAATTCCATTAGCGATCATTGCAGCTAGTCCAGAATTTTGCATGGCAACACCCAGACTGAGTGCTCCAGCAAGGAGAAATACGATAGGCCATTGAATACTGCGATATACTTCCTTCATGTTCAAGCAGCCAGTAATAACCAGCACACAGACTCCTAACAATGTGCTTATCACAATTGGAAGCAAGCCGAGTGACGCGGTGAGAATCACACCTAGAATGACCGAAATGACAATACCAAACCTCGTTTTGTCAAAGGTCAAAACACCTTCTTCACTCAGGATTAGGAATGGATTACTCTGATCTCTTGAATTGCTCTTCCATTGTTCAAGGAAGTAACTTTTCATTTCTACAAGAATAACGTCACCCGATCTTAGCGTAACATCTTGCAATTCATCCTGTAGTACTTCTTCACGATGGCGAATGGCCAAAGGTGATGCTCTATACCTTCTACGAAAGTCAAATTGTCGGAGAGTCTTTCCTTCGAGCTCAGAGTTAGTAGGGATTACCAATTCAACGAACGAACTTCTATCCTCGGTGTACTCTGTATCTGACTCATCCGTAAAGGGCTTAACCTTTACCCGCAGTTGATCCTTGGCTTGCTTGAGTTTTTCAACACTGCAGCGAACCTTTAGGATATCACCTATTTTTAAAATGGTGTCACCTTGAGGAAGATTCATAATGGTGTTGCCTCTACGTAATTCTAGAATTTCTATGTCGAGCTCCTTGACCAGAGGAGAGTCGATAATGGTGTTGTTTGCAACGTCCGAATCAGGCAGAATCTCGAGTTCGGCTAGATAATCAATCAAGCTCTGCTCTAAATTATCATCAGACGTAGCTTCCCTGTTTGGTAACAGTCGCTGACCGATGAAAATCATAAAAATTGATCCTACAGCCACGAAGCAGAGGCCCATGGGTGCAAAATCAAACATGTCAAATGGCTCGAGTCCATTTTGTTCAGCAATACCGCTCACCAATATGTTTGTGGAAGTACCGATGAGGGTGCATGTTCCTCCAAATATCGATGCGTAACTAACGGGAATCAACAGTTTGGAAGCAGCCCGATTGGCGTTTTTAGCGATTTGGGTAGTTACCGGGATCATGACCGCGACAACTGGTGTGTTGTTGATGAAAGCACTAACTGCGCTTACCATGAGCATCAGCAATATGACGCCACGTTGATAGTGATTCCTGAAGGTTCTTGTCAACTGTCCGGCCACGTACTGAAGCGATCCTGTTTTTAGGATGGCAGCTGAAATGACGAACATAAATGCCACTGTGAGTGTTGCAGGATTACTGAATCCAGCAATGCCTTCAACAGGCGTGATAACTCCTGAAACAACTAGAGATCCTATTATTAAGAGGGCGATTAAGTCAATCGAAAGACGCTCAGTAACAAAGAGGATTATGGCTCCTAAAATGACCAGTAAGGTTATGATGGCTTCGATTCCCATTAATCCTATTAAGAACGGCTAAAATAGCGGAAAGGGATGTCGCTGTTTCACAAATTCCCTTTTTAGCATCAGTATGATACATTTGATAGATGTCAGAGGCTGAAAATCAATGCTTAGAGTGTGATGATAAGCTCATTGGTAGGGCTGATAAAAAGCTCTGTTCTGATCAATGCCGCAATTCTTACAACAACAAACTCAATCGAGACTCAAACAATCTGGTTCGGAATGTGAATCACACGCTTCGCAAGAACAGGCGAATATTAACGACCATCTGCAAGAAGGATAAGGCGACAACCTCCAAAGACAAGCTCTTGCAAGCCGGATACAACTTCAACTACTTCACGAATACGTATGTAACAAAGCAGGGAAGTGTATACCACTTTGTCTATGACATGGGTGTTTTGGAATTGGAGAGTGAAAAGGTGCTTATTGTGAGGAGGGATGATGATTAATCATCATCAGTCTTGATGATCATGATCTTCTTTTCGACTTTCTTGGTATTGCCAGCATCATCTTCCATTTCAACATTAACCTTGATCTCGCCACCGTCCTTGTTGATCTTGATTGATGCACCTCCTGCAGTGATGGTGGTATCGCCGTCGAAGTCTGAACTTTCGATTTCATCGACAATGGCTGATACATCTCCTTCTAGATCAATTGTTGAAACCTCTCCATCCGTTTGAATCTCAATGATTGCACCTTCTTTGTCAATCCAAACGCCCTGATGTGCCTTGTCTTTCGCGCAGCTGTGCTCTCCGCGGTGATGCGATCCGTGGTGTCCTCCTGTTACCCTTCCTAGAATAAATCCAAGGATTATAGCAAGAATTGTGAAGACTAATATTTTGATCCAGTTATTGTCCATGATGATTGAATTTGAGTTGCAAGATACTATGAAGCTTCAGCACTGAACAGGTCGAAGATTATCTTCCTTATCCTTCAAGGAGTTTATTTCGAAGCGTTTCCAAGAGCTCAATTGCTGCTTCGCTAATCACAGTTCCAGGACCAAACACGGCAGAGACGCCATGTTCATATAGGAAGTCATAGTCCTGCTTCGGTATCACCCCGCCTGCGACAACAAGGGCATCACTTCTTCCGGCTTTTTTCAGCTCTTCTACAAGGTCTGGAATCAATGTTTTGTGTCCTGCAGCTAATGAGCTTACGCCTACAAAGTGAACGTCATTTTCCATAGCCATTTTCGCCACCTCAGATGGAGTAGAGAAAAGTGGACCAATATCTACGTCAAACCCAATGTCAGCAAAAGAAGTAGCAATCACCTTAGCCCCGCGGTCATGACCATCCTGGCCCATTTTTGCCACAAGAATCCTGGGTCGTCTTCCTTCGATTTTTTCGATCTGCGAAGCCAAATCTAATGCTTGGTTGAAGGATTTGTCTTGTTTCATTTCTCTAGAGTAAACACCACTGATGCTCTTGCTCTCTGCTTTATGGCGGGTAAACACTTTTTCCATGGCAAAGCTAATCTCCCCAAGTGTTGCTCGACAACGAGCTGCTTCCACAGCAAGTTCTAGCAAATTGCCATTTCCAGTTTCAGCGCTCGCGGTTATACTATCAAGAGCAGTGTCAACTTCGGCTTGATTGCGTGTCGACTTAATTTGATTAAGCCGCTCAATTTGCTGTAATCGAACCTTGGAGTTGTCTACGTCGAGTATGTCAATATCAGTCTGATCATCTGTTTCGTAGCGATTCACACCAACGATGACCTCTGTTCCAGAATCAATCCGAGCTTGCTTCTTTGCGGCTGATTCTTCAATTCTCATTTTTGGAAGACCAGCTTCAATCGCCTTGGTCATTCCTCCCAATTCTTCAATTTCCTGAATGTGTTTCCACGCTTGGTTAATCAATTCATGAGTGAGGTGCTCGACATAATGCGAACCAGCCCAAGGATCAATTGCACGACAAATATCGCTCTCCAATTGCCAGAACAGCTGAGTGTTACGCGCAATTCTCGCTGAAAAATCTGTCGGCAAGGCTATGGCCTCGTCGAGGGAGTTTGTATGAAGTGATTGGGTTCCACCGCTAATTGCTGCGAGTGCTTCAATGCTCGTTCTTGCAACGTTGTTAAAAGGATCTTGTTCCGTCAAACTCCATCCGGATGTTTGGCAGTGCGTCCTCAGTGCTAAGGACTTTTTATTTTGTGGATCGAATTGCTTGATGAGCGTTGCCCAAAGAACCCGGCCCGCTCTCAACTTCGCAATTTCCATGAAGTGATTCATACCAATTCCCCAGAAGAAGCTGAGTCTAGGAGCAAAGTCGTCAATACCCAAGCCAGCACTTAAACCTGTTTTTACGTACTCAAGGCCATCAGCAATCGTGTAAGCGAGTTCGATATCCGCTGTTGCGCCTGCTTCGTGCATATGATATCCAGAAATGCTGATGGAGTTAAACCGAGGCATTTTTTTGGAAGTGTATTTAAAGATGTCACCGACAATCTTCATCGATGGGTTTGGAGGGTAGATGTACGTGTTCCTCACCATGAACTCCTTGAGAATGTCATTCTGGATCGTTCCAGATAAGACAGCAGGGTCGTGGCCTTGTTCTTCGGCAGCAACGATGAAGAATGCCATGATTGGAATCACGGCACCATTCATTGTCATTGAAACAGACATTTCATCCAAAGGAATCTGATCGAAAAGGATCTTCATGTCCTCTACGCTGTCGATGGCAACGCCCGCTTTACCAACGTCACCCTTGACACGTTCATGATCACTATCATATCCCCGGTGTGTAGCCAGATCGAATGCAACAGAGAGACCTTTTTGGCCGGCAGCTAGATTTCTTCTATAGAATGCATTTGAGTCTTCTGCGGTGCTGAATCCGGCGTATTGGCGAATGGTCCAAGGTCGGATTGAATACATACTGGCATATGGACCTCTCAGAAAAGGTGGCTGACCTGCCCCGAACCCTTCTTGGTGTGTCTTTTCATATGCTTGATATTCTCGGATTGCAATGCCCTCAGGACTCATCCAACTTGATTCACTCCTGCTTTCCTTAGCAGTTGAACCAATGAGATCTTCAAACGATATGTCGCCAAAATCCACCTTCACTATTGCTGCAATTCGGATGGGAGATGAATAAAATTTGGTAAATGTTCATACGAGCTTTTGGTGACTACCAGTTCTGGTTCAAAACCTGCTGGCTCATACTTGTTTACCCCGAGAATGCTGGACTCACCAGTCTTTAGAGAATCCAAGAGCTGTTTTCTGGAATCAGTTAACTCCTTTTTCAGGCCGCCGGCCCTAACATGTTGAATGAAACCGCCTGCATCTTCAATCTGCCTAACCTTCACCCAAGCCTCTTTAGCTATTTGCTGAGTGAGCTGATCTAGAAAGTAAGAGCCATCAGCTGCATTGAGATTCTTTTCGAGACGACCTTCATCCCGAATAAGGTTCTGAATGTTTCTTGAGATTCGAGATGAAAACTGTAATTCATCAGACCATTGACGATTCCACGGTTCAATCATCATGAACTCTACGCCTCCGAGAATTCCGGAAAGGGCAGAGGTGGTGGCGCGAAGTATATTGTTGTACTCGTCAGCTTGGGGGTAGTCAATTGAGAGGTTGATGCCGATTAAGCGTGGGTTTTCTTCCGTATCTCCACTAACCCGTAGAACATTAGACCACAAAAGTCTCAATGCTCTCGTTTTAGCTATTTCAGCCAGATAGGAAGTTCCTATTCCAGTGTTGAAATAGATGTTTTCATTCTTAGCACCAGAATTTAATAATGAAATACCCTGAGAAATGGAATAAGCTACTTCTTGGACTATGGAAGCTCCTCTTTCTCTTAACCTCAATCCATTGATCAGCCCGTTTTTGTCTGCTTGGGTTAAATCAGGTTCGACATCATTCTTCAAAAACTCTTGAAACACATCAAATATGGAAGACGATCTAGTGAACACAGGAGCAACCGAAGTGTCAATATCCTTATGAGCAAGTATTTCAGCTGCGCCCAAAAATCCCTTGTCGAACCAAATGCTTTCGGCACCATTCATCAATGCATTCAAAGCCTCAGCGTTAGCGGTGACGGCATCCTCATTGTACACAGGATGAAGAAGTTTCCAGGGACTCTTTAACGGAGGAAGATCAATAGGAGCGTTGTCGGTTGAATCTTGCCAAGAATCAATCTTAAATCCATCCACACTTCGCCATTCAAGAAAGTCAGAAAATGACTTTCCTTTCAATTCCTTGGTTACCCGGTTCTTCCAATCTTCCGTTGATTGGGAGCTGAATGGAATATCGAAGTCAGCAGAGTTCATCACTCGAAAGTGCGTAAGATTTCCTACTTGCCAACCATGAAGGGCAGCACTTCTGTTTTCCCGCTTGAGAGGGTTTCTATGAAGTAGAGGCCGCTTTCAAGCTCTAAGACAGAAATATTGAGCTGGGAATCAGAGCTTTGAATCTTTCTGATCAACGAGCCATCAACCGAATAAATGAAAACAGTGCCAATTAAATTAGAGCTAGATTCTAAAGTGATGAAATCTGTTGCTGGTGAAGGATAGATCTTGAACTCATTGGATATTTCTTCTATCCCTACGCAATGATCAACGTCAATAGTGTCCATTCCTGTACAACCGTTATCTCCTGTCACAGCGAGCCAGTATTGACCCGCAGAAGTAACCACAAGTGTTGTTCCTGTGCCGCCACTTGACCATAAGTAAGATGCGCCACTAACATTGCCGGTGAGATGAAGCGGGTCTCCGGGGCAGACGTGCGTATCATTCCCTAAATTAACTGCTGGCACTTCCAGGACCACTGCCAATATAGAGTCGGTAATTGGGCACCCGTTCCCATCAATAGCTGTAAGCGACACCATTGTTGTGTCATTTACCGTAGTTGAAGCACTGATCACTCCTGTTGACCATTGATAAGCAGTATAGCCAACCATTGTTGAAATGGTGTTGGTTCCACATTTATTCGAATCTTCTAAAAATTGGATTGGAACGATGGTGTGATGGTCAATGAATATCGAATCTCTTGAAGAGCATTCTCCGGACTGATTAGCTTCGACCCAGTAAAGTCCATAGGCATTTACATTCATTGAACTAGATGTTGAGCCATTTGACCAGAGGTAGTTTGCAAAACCAGATCCAGGTGTCAGCGCTGTTGAATCATCAGGACAAATGGTCTGATCTGGACCCAACGTGACGGTGCTATAGGGTAGGATGCTCGTCACACTGAATGTGTCGCTATTCACGCATCCTTGATTTGAACTGACTTCAACCCAGACGGTTTCTACTGTATCTACCGTGACTGACTGGGAAGTTGAACCGTCGGACCACAGATAACCAGTTGCGTTTGGTGCACTGACCGATAGAATTTCACCGTCGCAAATGCTAGTGTCATTGCCAAGATTTACTTCGGGTAGCGGGTAAACTTGAATGTGCTTATCAACTGTGTCGTTGCAGGTGTCTGAGTAAGCGACCAGTCTAAAATGATGATATCCTGCCGTATCATACCCAATTGATGTGTTGAATGCCGTGTCGTGAAAAACTAATTGATCGAACCATTTCACGCTGTCTGCAGTCGCTGTTTGATTATTTGTAGTAACGGTATCACCAACACAAATGGTGTCATCGCTTAAAGTGAATGCAGCATTCGCACCACAACAAGACGAAACGGTCGTGTTGAATGGTGCACTCGTTGAGCTTAACGTAGAGTTCAGGTAGGCTGCAGCTGAAATGGTGACACTTCCTGAATTGAGCTGGCCTAGGTTTACAGTTAAAGTAGGATATTGAAGCGCTGGGAGGCAAATCAATCCAGCGGAATAGCTGAGGTTGATGGTCACATTGTTGCCAGAAGTACTAACAGTTGCCCCGTTGTACGTGTAATTTGCACAGTATAGAACAAGTGAAATTGTGGCAGTGACATTCTCACAGTTCGACGGGTTAGAAGGGGAAATAGAAAGTGTGCTAATGATGGCTTGACTGAAACTCAGACCGCTAATCAAGGTAAAGGCTGTGGCTAGTAAAAAGGCTCTCATGGATGTTTTTTTTCAGGCCGCGAAAATAGCTATATCATCTCCAATATTCTTGAATATTTTTGCCAAATGGAGTGCTTTATAACAGTTCTGGATAGGGCTGATTCTGACTTATATCACTACTTCTTCAGGGTGCCTGAGAATATTGCCGAGAAATTCATTGATAAAGAAGATCGGAGGGTTGTTTGTGTCGCGAATGGGCAACTGTAGTTTCATAGCGCAATTCTTTCGGATGGAGCAGGAGGGAAGGTGATTACGTTCAACCAGAGTCGTGTAAAAAAACTCGGTCTACGAACAGGTGAGGAGTTTCAAATTGAAATGGAAAAGGACAATTCAAATTACGGAATGCCCATAAGCGAGGAGTTGCTTGAGGTCTTGGACCAGGATCATCTAGCTAACAAACTTTTTCATAATCTGACCAGAGGTAGGCAGCGAACATTGATCTACTGGTCGGATAACGTGAAAAGTTCAGAAATCAAAATTCGAAGAGCATTGGTAATGACCAATCATCTTGTTGTGAGCGAAGGGGATATTGATTTCAAGCAACTGAATGTAGAGATGAAGGAAGCCAACCAATTTGCCAAACTGAGTAAGAACTAATCTTGGCTCACAAAAACGAAGATTTCCTCGTTCTCCTTCTTCATAAAGTACTTTTCACGGGCAAATCGCTCAAGTTTGGAATTATCCGCCAAAAGTTCGTCAAGGTCTTCCCTGGTTTCAATGATTGCATGCTGGTAGTACGCCTTATCCGAATCTAGCTGGAACAATTCGGCCTTTAACTCGATCTGATTGATCATGTTGTTCTGGTCAAAAAAAGCCATCCAGACAAAGAATAGTAGTACGGTTATAGCGTAATGATTGCGCAACCATTTGGGTAATTTATTCCACCACTCATTAATCATAGTCCAAATTTGAGGAATCATCATTGTCGTAATCAAGAAAAGGCTGCTCGATTATGAACAGCCTTTTCTTGATTGTATTGTTTGACTAATAATACTGCAAACGACGAACCTTTGCGACGTATTTAGCAAGGCGAATGACTTGTTTGGTATAACCAAACTCATTATCGTACCATACATAGAGTACGATGTTCCTTTTGTCAGGATGAACAATCGTTGCGTTGCTGTCATAGACTGAGCAACATGTGTTTCCAACGATGTCGGAAGAAACGCACTCTTCGTTAATGTTATAATTGATCTGGTTAACAAGATCACCCTTAAGTGCAGCTTCTCTTAGAAGACTATTGACTTCCTCAAGGCTTGTTTCCTTGCTTACGTTTAGACTAAGGATGGCCAATGATCCATTAGGAACTGGCACACGTACTGCGTTAGCCGTAAGTTTTTGGTCAAGGTCTGGAATCACTTTTGTAACCGCTTTTCCTGCTCCGGTCTCCGTAATCACCATGTTGATGGCAGCCGACCGTCCCCGTCTTTCCTTCTTGTGGAAGTTGTCGAGTAGGTTTTGATCATTGGTGTAAGCATGAACGGTTTCGATGTGTCCTTTTTCAACGCCAAGGTTGTCATGGATTATCTTGAGAACAGGAACAATCGCATTTGTGGTACAACTTGCCGCTGAAATGATTCGATCTTCTTCTAGTTCTAAAGTCTTGTTGTTTACACCGTAAACGATGTTTGGAATCTCTTTTCCTGGCGCAGTTAGCAAAACCCGGGTGGCACCATTGGACTTCAAGTGTCGACTCAACGCTTCTTTATCCTTAAATACACCAGTATTGTCAACGATCAATGCGTTATTAATCCCGTATTCTGTATAGTTAATGTCCTCTGGGTTTGATGCAGCAATGAATTTCACTCGCTGACCATTGATGATCAAGGACATGTTTTCATAGTCTTCGATGATGGAACCTGCAAACGGACCATGAACAGAGTCGTTTCTTAAGAGATATGCTCTTTTCTTTAATTGGGCTTCGTCAAGGCGTCTCACCACAATTGCTCTTAGTCTCAGCTGCTGACCTTTTCCAGCCTGTTTTATTAATTCTCTTGCAGCAAGGCGTCCAATTCGACCGAATCCGAAAAGCACAACGTCCTTAGGTTTGATCTCTTCTTGAGAATCAACCCGAAACTCTACAAGCTTATTAGAGAGGAATTCAGCCGCGTTTGCATAATTAGATTGCTCAGTATGCCATTCGAACGCTAAACGTCCTATATCCAGCTTGGAAGGAGCGAGGTCGAGGTTCATAATTTCTCTCGCGAGGGAAGAAGTGTGATAAACAGTTATTGGTTTTTCGACGACCTCTTTGGCGTAGTCGTGTAATTGAAGCAACTCTGATCGACTTACGTCGACGAGTGGATTTCGGAAGAGAACCAACTCAATTCCTTTTTCATAGAGAAGTTGTCCGATACTGTTTTGAAGATCAACCGCGCATTTTTGGCGATCGATATGCTCTTTGAAGTGATTTTGGTAATCGCTTTTGACTCCGTTTTCGATGACTGAGCTTGACATTACAATTGGATTATGTAGTTGTTTCGAAAGTGTGTTAAAGCAAAAGGGCCGTGATTTCTCACAGCCCCTTAATTTGTTATTCTCCCAGATACATTTTAAGGAGTCGACTTCTCGAGTTTTGCCGGAGCCTTCTAATGGCCTTTTCCTTTATCTGTCGCACACGCTCGCGTGTGAGATCAAATTTGTCACCGATTTCCTCCAGAGTTAAACCGTGATTCATTCCAATTCCGAAGAATAGTCTGATCACATCCCTTTCACGTTCTGTGAGTGTTTCTAAAGATCGCTCGATTTCCTTCTGAAGAGACTCTCTCATGAGATCTCCATCAGCACTAGGAGATTCATTATTGCTGATCAAGTCAAGCAAACTGAAATCTTCATCATCCTTAAGAGGTGCATCAACTGATACATGTCGTCCTGAGACGCTCATCGTATCTTTTACCTTCTCTTCCGGAATCTCAAGGGCCGAAGCCAATTCGTCTGCAACTGGCGGGCGCTCAAACTTTTGTTCAAGTTGAGCAAACACCTTGTTGATCTTATTTAATGAACCTACCTGATTAAGTGGAAGTCGAACAATCCTGGATTGTTCTGCAATAGCCTGTAAAATGGACTGTCTGATCCACCAGACAGCATAAGAGATAAACTTAAAACCTCTCGTCTCATCAAAACGTTGTGCTGCTTTTATAAGCCCCAAGTTCCCTTCATTGATCAAATCAGGAAGAGTTAATCCTTGGTTTTGATATTGTTTTGATACAGAGACAACAAATCGAAGATTGGCTCTAACAAGCTTTTCTAAAGCTCGCTGGTCGCCTTTCTTGATCAGCTTAGCAAGTTCAACCTCTTGTTCCGCGGTGATCATATCCTCGCGGCTGATTTCAGTCAAATATTTATCGAGTGATTGACTGTCTCGATTCGTAATTGACTTGGTGATTTTTAACTGCCTCATATTCTTTGATTACTTCCCGTCTATGGCGTTCCCAAATGGGCCTGCAAAGGTAGGCTATTTATGCCTACAATGCAACGCCCTCTGTATCGCTCTATATATAAGACGTACGCTAAGGGTAAAACGTATGCGCGTTAATAAAGTTTCACTAAATACCGAAACCGTAATAAGCCCTCTTGCCATTTGGGTAGTAGCCCTCAATCAGGATTCCTCCAGATTTAGACTCGAGGGTCTTCATTAGCTGGTCTGCAGACTTTATTGCAACATCATCCACCTTGGTTATCACAAAGTCGGGTAAGATGCCTGCGCTTTTAAGCTTGCCCTGACCTACTTCCTTGACTTGAGCGCCACTCTTGAGTTTCAATGTTCTTAAAATTTCAGGATCGGCATCGACGAAAAGCGCATTGAGCTTCTCCTTTATTTGCATTCCCTTCTTAGAGGTTAATCGTTCTTCTCCGTATTGATTTCTTAAAACCAATGGGATCGTCAATTTTTCGCATCCTCTGTTGACGCGCAGCAGTACTTCATCGCCAGGTCGATACTTGCTTACTTGTTCTTGCAGCTCACTTACCGTTTTTACTTCCAAATCTCCGACACGTGTAATCACATCGCCATTTTGAATGCCAGCATCTTTGGCTGCACCCATATCTAGTGCATTCGCAACATAGACACCTGAGATTAAATCAAGGTCTTGTCTTTCTGCCAGCTCCTGATTCACATTTTGAATCTGTACACCTAGGAAGCCTCGTTGGACCGTTCCGAAGGTTAAAATGTCCTCAACAACCTTGGTTACTATGTTAACCGGTATCGCAAAAGAATATCCGGTGTATGATCCAGTATTCGATTTGATCGCTGCATTAATGCCAATAAGTTCTCCTCTTGTATTGACCAAGGCTCCTCCGCTATTTCCAGGATTAACAGCCGCATCCGTTTGGATGAATGACTCCACAGCGCTAGCGCCGTTAGGAGCATTTCCTAGGATGTTGATATCCCGACCCTTGGCGCTCACGATTCCTGCGGTGACAGTTGACTCCAGATTAAATGGATTTCCAACCGCGAGAACCCATTCGCCAACCTGAACTTGATCTGAATTTCCGAATTCTATGTGTGGGAGGTTTTCGCCATCAATCTTTAACACGGCCAGATCTGTGCTAGGGTCTCGACCAACTACCTTGGCCTTGTAAGTTCGGTTTTCATTTAACGTTACTTCTACAGCACTCGCGCCATCGATGACGTGATTATTCGTTACGATGTAACCATCTTGAGACATGATCACACCCGATCCAGCTCCCGCACCTTGCCTCGGTCTCTTTTGCTGAAGTCCATCACCAAAGAAGAAATGTCGGATAGGATCATAGGTGTAATAACCGCCATCAAGTTCATAAGTGGTTTTGACATGAACCACTGCGTTCACGGTATTCGACGCTGCGTCCACGAAGTCGATGGAAGCTTCGGTCGGAATCATGACGTTAACCCGGTGAGCGTCTCCATCTGATTTTGATCGCTCGCTCAGTCTCTCAATGGTCATGAGCTTGTCCATTGACATGGTGTAGAAGTAGTAAGAGGAGCCAAGCGCAACTGCTGCTCCAACTATTGCGGCGAAAGTGATGGTGTAAAACCTATTCATAATTCTTCTAATTTGTTCATCAAAATAACTCAGGGAATTGGGGAATCGTTGTGCTTCCGCTGTTAATTAATGTTAGACCTAAAAGCCGTTTCTTCATTCCCAATTTTGTTCGGAAGTTCGCAGGATGATTTCATTTGACAAGTACCAAGGAGCCGGAAATGATTTCGTGATTATTGATGATCGCGAGAAGGCATTTGATGAAGGTGATTCGGAGCTGATCAGAGCTATGTGTGACCGTCATTTTGGAATTGGAGCGGACGGATTGATGCTGCTCCGAAATCACGATACGCTTGATTTCGAAATGCTTTATTTCAATTCAGATGGAAGAGTGAGTTCGATGTGCGGAAACGGTGGTCGTTGTATTGTTCAATACGCAAATTCACTTGGGATTATTGGAGCAGAAACACGATTTAAAGCTATAGATGGTGAGCACAAAGCAGAACTAATTGATGCTTCGCTCATCTCCTTAGAAATGTTGGATGTGGATAACCTTCATAGCGATGGTGAGGCCTTGGTATTAAATACCGGATCTCCTCATTTCGTTACAGAGGTTGAGAATTTGGATGAGTTGGACGTTGTTGAAGCTGCTCGTGCGATTCGATACAATAAGACTTATATGGAAGCTGGAATCAATGTGAATTTCATAGAATACATTCCGGAGGGCTTAAAAATTCGAACCTACGAGAGAGGAGTCGAGGATGAGACTTTAGCATGCGGAACCGGTGTGGCTGCGGCCGCACTCGTGGCGGCTAGGAAAAGAAACTTAAAAAGTCCTATCAAAGTCCAAGCTCTTGGAGGAGAATTGGAAGTCAAGTTCGAGTCAACAGAATCAGGTGGATTCACAGGCATCTGGAAAACGGGGCCGGCCAAATTTGTTTTCAGCGGAACATTTGCACATTGAGAATTCAAGGGGAACATATTATTCTGCGCTTAGCGGATTCAAGTGATGTCCAGACCATTGTAGAATGGGAAAACGATTATGAGAACTGGCTCGTTAGCGGAACTACCGAACCGTATTCGCTCGAACAGATTAAAAATTTCATTGAGAATGACAACGACATATTCGCCGCAAACCAATGTCGCTTCATGCTGCTTGCGAATGATTCAAGAATAGGCTGCATCGATCTTTTTGACTATGAACCAAAACACGGGCGTGTGGGAGTCGGAGTGCTTGTTGACCGAATTTACCGAGGTAAGGGCTACGCTAAAGAAGCCCTCCAACTCTTGGTGCCTTTCTGTAAACAAGAACTAAAAACGCGGATGCTTTTCGCTGGTGTCCTTAGCGATAATCTTACAAGCATAAATCTATTCAAGTCTGTTGGGTTTGAAGAAATTGGAATCAGAAAGAACTGGGTGAATCACGATGGCAATCACCTCGATCAACACATGTTTCAACTTACCATTGAATGAACATCAAAAGATTTATTGTTACCGTACTTCTCGGAGTTCTTTTGGTTGGAGCATACTATTCGTGGGATCTCTATAATAGGATCTATTCAGTCAATGTTGTACTTGAGGCCGAATCAGTAGTCCTTCGAATTCCGACTGGAGCAGATTTTGAAGATGTGGTTGTCGCAATAGATTCACTCGATATTCTCCTGGATCTAAACAGCTTTATGTGGGTTTCTCAGCGAAAAAAATATCCATCTCTCATTAAGCCGGGACGCTACGTCCTTCTTGATGGCATGAATAACAATAGGCTTGTCAATTTGCTTCGAAGCGGGGAGCAATCTCCAATTAATGTGGTGATCAGATCAGTTAGAACAAAGACCGAGTTAGCTGGGTTGGTCGGAAAAAATCTAGAGTTGGATAGTCTTGAATTACTCGAGGTTTTAAATAGCACAGTGTACGGTGCTCGATACGGCTTTAGCCAAACCACTTTTATAACTATGTTCTTACCGAACACTTATGAGTTCTATTGGAATACAAATGTTGATGAGTTCATGGAGCGAATGGCGAGAGAGTATAAACGCTATTGGACTGATGAAAGAATTGAAAAGGCACGTCAAATAGGTTTGAGTCAATCCGAAGTCGCGATTCTCGCTTCCATTGTCCAATCTGAACAGGCTGCTCATAGCGATGAAAGACCAATTGTAGCAGGATTGTATCTAAACCGAATTCGAAAAGGAATGCGTTTAGAGTCAGATCCAACCTTGATTTATGCCTTAGGTGATTTCTCGATAAAGAGAGTGCTCAATGTTCATAAGAAGGTTCAGTCTCGATACAATACGTATATCCATGCAGGATTGCCACCTGGACCAATTTTGCTTCCCGAATTGACATCCATCGATGCTGTCTTAGACGCGGAAGAACACGGCTATTTATACATGTGTGCCAAAGAAGATTTTTCGGGGTACCACAACTTCGCAAGTAACTACAGAGACCATATCAACAACGCTAAGCGTTACCAACGGGAGCTGAACAGACGAAAAATTTACAATTGACTAATAGCCTTTCTTAATTCGGCTCTCTCGCTTCTTAAGACTCTTGTGTGCGTTCACTGTACGCTTATGGCCTTTTACCTTACTCCTTCGGTGCATGTCACACTTAATAATTCCGCAGCACTTGTTCTTTTTGCGATTGGAGTTACCACCATCCAACACCATACAGGAAGGAAGTGTGATGAAGGCAAGGAGAATTATCCCAATACTATTTCTTAAGTATCGACTCATACACACAAAACTAAAGGGAAAAGGGATTGTTACTACATGTCACTTACCAAGTGCATGGAAATGACGAAAGAAGATGCGGATATCCGACATGATAGAATACTTTGACAAGTACTCGACATTTTCTTTGATGGCGAGCTTTTCGGAATTATCGGGCCAGATGATGTGCTGCATAGAGCAAAGGATTCCTTTCTTGATTGCAGGAAAGGAAGCGTGAGACCCACGATCATCTAATCCCACCCAACTCCGTTTTCCAGAGGTGACACTGAATAGATTCTTCATGTATGAAGCCTTTGAGTCAATAAACCAGACTGTCAACGGAAGAGTTGTTATCAGGCTCAAACTAGCCACGATGTCGAAGCTTCGTTTCAGGCGAACAATTCGGTCAGTGTTCAATGCAGTTAGATCTTCTAGGGATTCGAATTCAAGATGTGTTAAGATTTTATGACTTCCGATTAAAGCGTTTTTTCCCTCATGAAGTAAGAGAACAAGAATGTTTGCATGTTCTAAATTTTCGAGCCAAGCGAGCGTCTTGGAGTATCCAGTTTGCACTACATCAATTATGAGAGTGTCCACCTTGAAATCGTCAACTGCAGCTTGGAGATCAGAAGTTTTACCAATGAAATCCTTCGGCAATATTCCCTCACCATCGTTGGATAGTCCTGCAATAAAGTCTGTGGATTTTCCAGCGCTTTCTAAAAGCAATTTTGACACTTCTAGAGAGTTAGAGTTCCCCAGAACCAAGATTCTGTTGGGAGATTCAATCTGGCCTTCCTTGGATAACCATTTAATCACATAGTAGGAAAGGAAACTAAGTATAAAAGCCGATGCTGATCCTATGACTATGACCGCTCGAGAAAAACGATAGTCTTCGGGAAGAAGTGAGTAAAAAGTCAACAAGGCCAAAATGGAAAATAACCACCCCTTCAATTGCACGAGTACCGTCCGCGGACGGTCGTAGCTCCCTGAGTAGTAAAGCGTTACTACTCCGATCAATGAGTATATCCCAATGAATGGAATTGTAAATGGGAGATCAAAGTCTTTATCAGCGAATTTTGAATACCAATTTTTGACGAAGAAGAAGGCAACGAACAGGAATGCATAGTCTAATAGTAACTGCCAGCCATGTCCTATGGCCCTTCTTCCAATAGCAACAGCTGCCCTTAGGTAGATTGCTGAATTAATGAAAAATCCAAGAATGGATGCCTGTCCTTTCTCGAAGTGCTTTTTAGCGAAAATCACCATGGCTCGATAGAAGATGAAAACATAGTTTACAGAGCCTTTCTTCGTGCTTTCACCTTTGTAGTGGATTATGGAAGTATCAGCTAAGTAATAGTTCTTGTAACCAGCTTTGATAATTCTATAGCTCAAATCGATGTCTTCTCCATACATGAAGAAGTCTTCATCCAGCAAACCAGCTTTTGTGAGGGCTTCTTTTCTCATCATCATGAATGCACCACTTAATATTTCTATTTCGTGGTTCTTTTCATGATCGAGATACCCTAAATGATATCGACCAATTGACTCCGATTTAGGAAATAGCCTGGCCAGTCCAGACATTTTGAAAAAGGCGGCAGACGGAGTTGGTAAACCGCGCTTACTTTCTGGGAGGAAGTGACCTTTTCCGTCAATCATTTTAACGCCCAACCCGCCGCAGTCTGGCTTGTCTTTCATGAATTGAACGCATGTTGTAAAACAGTCTTCAGGGACGACCGTGTCTGGATTCAATAAAAGCACATAGTCGCCCCTAGAAATCTCAATTCCGAGGTTGTTTGCCTTAGAGAACCCTAAATTTTCACTTTGACACTCATACTTAATTTCTGGGAAAAGAGACGGGATGAGATCTTTACTTCCGTCTGTGGAAGCATTGTCGATGACGATAATCTCAGATTCGATTCCATGACACGCAATGAGCACTGACCTTAAGCAATGCTCGAGATAGTACTTTACATTATAGTTTACGATGATGATGCTTAGCACGGCAGCTTACTTGGCTCTCAGGGCATTTTCATAGGGGAGTCGGCCTTGAATTGATCGACCCAAGGTAATCTCGTCAGTATACTGAAGTTCGTTGCCAACTGAAACACCACGGGCGATTGCTGTGATGTTGACGCTGACATCGTTTAGTCTTTTGAATAGGTAGAAACTGGTGGTATCGCCCTCCATGGTTGCTGGCAATGCGAATATTACTTCCCTTATTTCGTCTTGATTTACTCGGTCGAGCAATGATTCAATATTTAGATCTGCAGGTCCCATGCCATCTAAAGGAGAGATGATGCCACCAAGAACATGATAAGATCCGAAATATTGCCCTGTAGATTCAAGTGCCAATAGATCACGTAGATCCTCTACAACGCAGACCACACCATGATCTCGCTTTGGGTGCACACAGATTTGGCACAACTCTCCATCCGAAATGTTGTGACATCTATCGCATGTTTTTAGTTCTGAAACGAGCTCTTGAATGGCTCGTCCAAACCCCTGAGCATCTTCCGTAGGCATTTTGAGCAATTGTAGCGTATACCTCAACGCAGTTCTGCGTCCAACTCCGGGCAACGATTCAAAATATGAGACTGTTTTTTCGAGGAATTTTGATGGGAGCTCCATTGCTGCGAAAGTAGCGAGAATTGATCTCGAAATAGGGCCCTTAAATTAATGCCACATTCAATTGCAACCACGTTGGTATTGATAATTTTGTGACCTGAAAAATTAGAAAGAAATGTTGGCAGAAGAGACGAAGAAGAAACATACAAGTGAAGACCTGTTTGAATGGAGGAAGAGGGTTGTTACAAATGGAGTAGGAGTATTTAATCCTTCCACTGCAGTTACAGCGAGCGGAGCGATTATTACCAATGCTGACGGCAAGGAGCTAATTGATTTTGGAGGAGGAATTGGTGTGTTGAACTCTGGTCACTGTCCTGAGCCAGTCGTCAAGGCGATCCAAGAACAAGCTGAGAAATTGATTCACACATGCTTCAATGTTGCCACCTACGACGTGTATATGGAGTTGGCTGATGAGTTGATTTCAATTCTGCCGCATGGCGATCACACCAAAGTAATGCTCACCACTTCGGGAGCGGAAAGTGTTGAAAACGCCATAAAAATTGCTCGACAAGCTACTGGGAGACCAGGAATTATATGCTTTTCTGATGCCTTCCATGGAAGAACGATGATGGCAATGTCCCTTACTTCTAAGCCGAGTTATAAAACTGGATGTGGCCCATTTGCCCCTGAGATATATCGATTCAGATTTCCAAATCACTTTCGATATGGACGCGGACTCAGTTATGATGACTTCGTAGCACGAGAAATCAAGTTGCTCAGAGAATCCATTGTCGCAACGATGGATCCAAGCGATTGTGCAGCCATTATTGTTGAGCCTGTATTGGGTGAAGGAGGATTTGTCCCAATGCCACCGGCATACATGAACGAACTCAGAGCGATTTGTGATGAATTTGGAATTCTTTTAATTCTTGATGAGGTTCAAAGTGGATTCGGAAGAACTGGAGAGTGGGCTGCTTTTCACCACTATGATGTTGTGCCGGATCTTACGACTTGGGCAAAATCAATGGGCGGAGGAATGCCAATTGGATGCGTCATTGGTAAGGCTGAAATAATGGATGCTGCGGCGCCCGGAACCATTGGTGGAACCTATCCTGGGAATCCAGTTTGCGCAGCAGCGGCAGTAGCGAACATTCGCCACATGAAAGATATTGACATCAATGCACTAGGCAGAAAAGTAGGGGATATTAGTCGAAGTCGTTTTGAAGCGCTTCGTGAAAAATGTCCAGAAATTGGAGAAGTGCGGGGACTTGGAGCTATGATCGCATTCCCATTGGTGAAGAACAACGATCCATTTCAACCAGACTCCAAACTATGTTCAGACCTCGTGAATGCATGTGCGAAAAGAGGGCTGATACTTTTGAGTGCCGGCACCCACAAAAACGTAATTAGAATCCTTAGTCCTCTCGTAATAACCGACGATCAATTAGACCAAGGAATTGCGATAATTGAGGAAGAGTTGCTGAGACTTACAGGCCGGGCTTAATTCACTATCGGGAAAACCTATATTTGAGAGAATGAGAAACTTCGCAATTGCGGGAGTGCAGATGAGGGTGAATGGTGCGCACAGCAACATCCCTATGATGAATTACAAGCTGGACGTACTGATGAGTATATACCCATGGGTTCAGATGGTTATGTATTCTGAATTATGTGCTCGAGGTCCACTAACGGCTTACGCCACAGACATCACGGACTATGATCGAGAATTCTCAGAAATGGCCAGAAAGCACAAGATTTGGCTTCTCCCAGGATCAGTATTTGAGCGAGTGGGCGACAAAATCTACAACACGTCAACAGTCTATAATCCAAAAGGGCAAGTCGTTGGTCGCTATCGTAAGATGTTTCCGTTCTATCCATATGAAGAAGGCGTGTCACCCGGTGAGGAGTTTTTTGTCTTTGATGTTCCACGAGTTGGTCGATTCGGTGTGTCGATTTGCTATGATCTTTGGTTCCCAGAGACTACCCGAACGTTAGCGGCTATGGGAGCTGAAGTTATTCTCCACCCGACCTTGACTAACACCATTGATCGTGAAGTAGAGTTGAGTATTGTTCGGGCCTCCGCGGCACAAAACCAATGCTTCATATTTGATTTCAATGGGCTTGAGACGGGCGGTAATGGTCAGTCGATTGTATGCGGCCCTGATGGTCGTGTTCTTTACCAAGCTCATTCTGGCGAGGAGATTGTACCATTAGAAATTGATGTGAGTAGGGTGAGACAGAGTCGAGAAAAAGGAACTCTAAGATTAGGACAAACACTAAAAAGCTTTAGGGATCGATCTGTTCATTTTGATGTCTACGATTCACATAAAGTACAGCCGTATTTGCAGGATTTGGGTCCTTTGGAAAAACCAAAAAGGACGACATCCTTAAAACAAGCCATTGGAGTAGAAAAACCGGATGTTATACCAGCGAGTTCTGGTGTGCCGAAGTCACTTTGATTTCTGAATCATGACAACCCAACCTAACAAATCAACGCCGAATATTACCTATCGCAAGTACTACAACATCTCTGCCTATCGGTCTGAGCTGTGGATAGGATTAAAGGACTTGTCTGAACAGCTGGTTGAACATGCTAATCACGAGGTATCAAAGGAAGAAGCGAAAGAGATTGCGACCTTATTAAATGACCTTAAGCAAATTGAGAAGTACTGGGCTTTCCCAGGATACGCCCAAATTCTCGAATTAGAGGAACTGTTTGACAGCCAAGAACCGAAGGCGTTCAATATTGCGGTTGGTGACATCGTCAGACTGCTTATTAGCAGAGCCTACCAACGTGAGCATAACATTGCGGATGCAGAACAGGAGGACGACGAAGATTCATTGAATCATTCATCAAATGACAAACATTACTTCGAGGTGCTCATTGTGGATGATGACATTGATCACGTAGATGAAAAAAAGATTCGAGAAGAACTCCAGGCAGAACGCCAAGAATCTGATCGTTATATTTATGAAATAGTAGTGGTTAAGACTTTTCAGGACGCATTAATTGCTCTGAACTTCAATCATAATATTCAGTCTTGTGTCATCCGCTACAGTTTTCCTTTTGAGTCTAACAATAACATCAAGAACCTGAGGCCATTTCTCTCTTCTTGGCTTGCAGAGTCAGTGGAAGCGAAGCACTCTTCGATGATTGGGAACTATTTGGGTGGCAAAATCAAAGAGCTAAGACCGGAGCTTGACCTTTATCTTGTTACAGATTACAGTGCTGAAAAGCTCCCTGATGAGGCACTGCGAAACTTTAGGAACATATTTTATCGGCAAGAAGATCTCACCGATTTGCATTTAAACATCCTTAAAGGAATTGACGATCGATTTGAAACTCCATTCTACAATGCGCTCGTCGAGTTTAGTAAAAGACCGACGGGTGTCTTTCATGCGATGCCGATTTCAAGAGGAAACAGCATTTTCAAGAGCAATTGGATCCGAGAAATGGGGGATTTCTATGGAAAAAACATCTTCCTAGCTGAAACTAGTGCAACTACCGGAGGACTGGATTCATTGCTGCAGCCAACAGGGCCGTTAAAGAAAGCTCAGGAGTATGCGTCTCGAGCATTTGGAAGCCAGAAAAGCTTTTTTGTAACCAATGGAACAAGTACCGCAAACAAGATTGTGGTACAAGCCCTCGTTCGTCCTGGAGACGTAGTTTTAATAGACCGTGATTGTCACAAATCACATCACTATGGTTTGGTGCTCAGTGGAGCTAAACCAGTCTACCTTGATTCATATCACTTGGAAGAATACTCCATGTATGGTGGGGTGCCATTAAAGCTGATCAAAAATAAACTCAATGAGTTTAAGAAGGTTGGTCGTTTGGATGAAGTAAAAATGGTACTCTTGACGAATTGCACCTTCGACGGGGTCGTTTACAATGTGGAGCGCTACATGGAAGAAATTCTAGCGATCAAGCCGGACATGGTGTTTTTGTGGGATGAGGCGTGGTTTGGATATGCGCGATTCTCATCTTTATTTCGCAGACGTACTGCGATGTGTGCAGTGAGACGGCTCCATAAAAAGTATCATTCGGAGAAGTACCGAGATCAATACCAACGTCAGCTAGAGTCGGGGAGAAGCATGGCAGGAATGCCCGATCCTGATCAAGTTAAGCTTCGTGTTTATGCCACCCAGTCAACTCACAAGACGTTGACTAGTCTGAGACAAGGCTCAATGATTCATATATATGATGAATTGTTCGCCAAGAAGGCCGAGGATACCTTCATTGAAGCCTATATGACTCACACATCTACTTCACCTTCTTATCAAATTTTGGCGTCGCTTGACATGGGTCGCAGACAGGCTGAACTAGAAGGGAATGAGTTGGTGGAACGAAGCGTGGAAAGAGCGATGATGCTCCGGGTGAAAATCGCAAACACGCCATTGTTGCGAAAGTATTTCGACATTTTGACGGTAACGAATCTGATTCCTGATGAGTATAGGAAATCGGGATTTGAACGTTACTACAACAAGGACCGCGGTTGGGGTAATATGAGCACGGAGTGGAAGCACGATGAGTTCGTTTTAGACCCGACCAAGATCAACCTTTACATAGGCAGGACAGGGATCGATGGTGATACGTTCAAGCGTGAATATCTCATGGATCAATTTGGAATCCAAGTCAACAAGACAACCCGGAACACCGTTTTGTTCATGACGAACATTGGAACCACGAGGAGCTCTGTAGCCAAGTTGATTGGAGTGCTGATTAAAATTGCGCAACAGCTCGAAGATAGGACCAGCTCCTTTTCGAATAAGGAAGAGATTATCCATGAACATAAAGTGGTGAATTTGACCAAGAATTTACCGTCGTTGCCAAACTTTAGCTACTTCCATTCTCGCTTCAAAACCGAACCGACGCCAGAGGGTCATATTAGGAAGGCATTTTTCATGGCCTATGATGATGAGCTATGTGAGTATTTGACCATTGATGAATGCGAAAAAGCGCTTCGTAAGAAACGTGACATCGTTTCTGCCTCATTTGTCATTCCGTATCCACCTGGATTTCCAGTGCTGGTCCCCGGACAGGTGATGACAAAGGATATTTTAGGTTTTATGAAAGAGCTAGACGTGAAGGAAATCCACTCCTACAATGCAGAGCTTGGATTTAGAGTATTTACGTCAGAAGCTTTAGAAACTGGAACTACACAAACCGAAACCCAAAATGTCGAAGAAGAAGAAAGCAATTTTAAAGTCGAAGGCTAAGCTGCCTAAGACCCTTAGAGGAGTTCACGATCTTAGAAGGTTTTTCTACCGAAACGAAACCCCTATCTATTTCATTTCAGCAACAAACTTCAATTTGCTAGGAGCAGATGAGTGGATTAAAGGTTTCAAGTTTATAACCTACATTGAGTGTTTTGACGGCTTGCACCCAAATGTGATCTCTCCGCAGGAGGAAATGCCTCATGAGGAATTCACGAGTATTGAAGACATAGTCAATTATCTGCTTGAGCACAAAGAGGTCGTAGACTACATTAAAGAAAGAGGTCCTGGGAAGGCTTTGTTCTTGATGTTTGATGACAAAACAGAAGAATTAGCCAAGCAGCTCGGCTTGGAGTTGGCGTTCCCTAGTGCTGAGTTACGGAACTATCTCGATAATAAGGTTGTTACGAATAGGATCGCAGAGAAAGCTGACGTGCCCACAGTTCCAAATGTCTTGACCAAAGTCGACAGTTTTAAAACATTACGCAAAGTATCCGAACACCTTGGTGATGAGCTTGTGGTCCAAACACCGTACGGTGATAGTGGACACACCACTTTCTTTATCAACACTGAAGATGATTGGAAAAAACATGCTGACGAAATCATCCAAGAAGATGAGGTGAAAGTCATGAAGCGCATCAACTGCATGGGTGCTGCAATGGAGGCATGTGTAACTCGTCACGGGACAATAGTAGCGCCTCTAATGACTGAGCTTGTTGGCTTCAAAGAGCTTACTCCATACAAAGGAGGTTGGTGTGGAAATGAAATCTATGCAGATTGCTTCACACCCAAAATCAGAAGAAAGGCTCGTAAGTACGCCGAGCAATTCGGAAACCAACTGAGAGAAGAAGGCTACAAAGGGTATTTTGAGTTAGACTTCTTGATTGATACCGACTCTGGGGAATTATACTTGGGAGAATTGAATCCAAGAGTTACAGGCGCTAGTTCGATTACAAACCATGCCGTATTCGCCTTGGCCGATGTTCCATTGTTTATGTTCCACATTATGGAATGGATGGACCGAGACTATCAGGTTAGCGTGAATGCGATTAATCGAAGATGGCACCTTCCTGAAAATATTGATGATTGGGGCCAAATGGTGATTAAGCATACAGAGGATACGATTTTGCAATTGATCGAAGCTCCAAAATCTGGCATCTATCAGATGGCTGACAATGGTAAAATTCACTTTGATCGAATGGACACACACAGACGAGCGGTAGAATCAGATAGCGAGGCCTTCTTTCTGAGAATAATGAAGAAAGGGGAGTACTTGTATGAAGGAGCAGATATGGGAATTGTCGTGATGAGAGGCAGATTGATGACCGACGATTTTCAACTGAACGACCGAGCGAGGATATGGATTGATGCTATTCGCGGACAGTTCAAATCAGTTGAGCCAGAAAACCTACCATCCATGGAGCGGAAGGTTGCAGAAATCGGAGGATTCAAGATGATGTAATAAAAAAAGCCCCTTCGAGAGGGGCTTTGAAATTTGTTTCTGACTTAGATCTAAAATCCAAGTTTAGGGGTAGGCATGTTTTCAATGAAGACACCTACACAGAAAAGATCTTCTGGATCCGGTTCATTCTTCTTGCCTTTCTTTCCTTCACCACCTTCTTCAGGAGGCGGGCCTGGAGCAGTGATGCGAATGATGATCTTCTTAGTGACATCGGCAGAGAACTCAAAGAATTGTGGTAGTCCTGCTTCTTCGCCTTCTTCCATTCCTTCTGTTGGAATATCTAGAACCGCAGTTTCGTTGTCAAATAACTCCTCCTTACTTCGTCCGTCAATCACCTTAAATTTCAGAGGCTCTTCGACTTTTTTCTCATGGCAAAGACTGATTCTGTAGTCCTGCCCTGAATGAGCGACAAAAACAAGGTCAGAAGTATGTCCCAATACGAACATTCCACTTTTAGACTGAGTATTTGGCCTCATCGCTGGATTGTCAGATCCAAAGCACTTACGCTTATGGAAATTGTGGCAATCCTGGGCAGATGTATTTAGTGCAAATAATCCTATGATCGCAATAGCAAGGCCTGTAATTGTATGCTTGATAAGTGTAGTCATCTTAGCTCTTCGTTGCGTTAGCAAAGTTATTTCTATATGATGCAGCGGCTTCTTTTAACGTATTAAATTCAGCTTCAGTCATTATGACTCGACTTCCTCCTAACACCACTTTGCCTCCTTCAGTATCTACAGATTCGGAGACCTCTTCTTCTTCAAGGTTAAGGAACGTTTCAGAAACACCCCGTACCTCTTCTAACACTTCGATCACACGATCTTCTTCAGCGTAGAGATTGAGATAGTCTAGTACGTTTTCCATGACCAGCTTCTGATCCGCGAGGCGTTGGATGATTTCGTCGTCATCCTGATACTCACCGATGAGCGTAGTGAGTAGGTAAATACTCTCAACAAATCCTCCCGCTGCAATGATCGCTAACGTGGATCCTTTCTCGTTTTCTTCTAATTGAGCAATTATGGATTGATAAGTCCCACTTGAAATTACTTCGAGTGAATCAGCATTATCCATGTTACTCTTAAATCGATTAACTAAAAGCTCATCAAATACATAAGATATACCTAAGTCATTTCCAATCTTTCGTAGGTTGTCAAAATTCGTAATTGATTCCTGGAACTTCTCGTAAGAAGCAGTGTATGCAATATCAGCAGTAAGTCTCCCGAAGTTGAGGGCTTGCTCTTTGCTTGTCTCGTAATTGGGTTGCTCAGTACTCACTAACCCGTCCACATAGGGAAGGTGGCTGTCCTTAATTATAGAAAACAACTCGTTGGGACTTGGAACGGCATAGGAACTTCCTCCTTGTGCGTCAAAACCAAGTGATTGAGTTTCAACCTCTGCGACGGTTGAGTCTGCATCAGCTTCTTGTGAATTTGATTCCGTTTCTCCACCACATGATGAGATCATCACTAATAATGAGCTGGAACACAGAAGGGATATATAGCGTCTTTTCATTGGTCAGGCGATAATAGCACTTATTCTGATTAGGTCAAAAATAGAAATTAATATAATACTGTTTCCATCCCCAATCTCAATGTTTATAAGGTATTGAGATGGCTCTGAATGCACAGCCAATATATAGTAAATATGTTATGGATTTACCTCAGATTCAGTTTTAAACTCCGAGGTAAAGTGGAAAACTAAATCGGGATAGTTCTCTTGAGCCATCTGAAGCATCCAGGCTGATGGCGCTAGAAACACAGGATTGTCATCCTTGTCCAATGCGACTTCCGCGGCTTTAATTCTCATGAACTCGTCGAGCTGCTTATCATTGGTCGTTGTTATCCAACAGGCCTTATAAAACTGCTTTTGAACTAAATCACAACTCGCGCCATATTCGTTTTCGAGCCTGTACTTAATCACCTCAAATTGGAGTTCTCCTACAGTCCCAATTACTTTTTTGCTACCCGGTTGTTGAATGAACAGCTGCGCAACACCTTCATCGGTTAATTGTCGAACCCCTTTATCCAGCTGTTTGGATTTCATTGGATCTCGATTCAATACTTCACGGAAGATTTCTGGTGAAAAACTTGGAATGCCCTGGAATTGAAAGTTCTCTCCTTCTGTTAAAGTGTCGCCAATTTTAAAATTACCTGTGTCGTAAAGCCCAATGACATCGCCTGGATACGCCGCTTCAACAACGCTCTTTTCTCGTGCTAAAAAAGAGTACGGATTGTTGAATCGTACTTGTTTATCAAGGCGTGTGTGATGAAAGAACTTGTTTCTCTCAAACGTTCCTGAGCAAACCCGCAAGAAGGCAAGTCTATCTCGGTGGTTAGGGTCAAGGTTGGCGTGTATCTTAAAAACGAAACCGCTGAATTTCTTGCCGTACGGATCAACCGGTCCTTTAGAGCTCGGTCTTGCCAGCGGAGTTGGGGCGAGGTCTATGAATGTGTCGAGCATCTCTTGAATCCCAAAGTTGTTTACAGCACTACCGAAGAAAACGGGCGCGAGTTGTCCCTTCAAATATTCTTCTTTGTTCAATGGGTCATAGACACCATCAATCAGTTCAACATCTTCTCTTAGTTGATTAGCATCTTCTCCAATAAGTTCATCTAACTGAGGATCGGCCAAGTCTGTGATGCTCATTACCTCATCGACAATTTTGGTCTTATTCGACTCAAATAAATTCAGCCCTCTACGATGAAGATTATAGACACCTTTAAAGAGTTTCCCCTTATTAATTGGCCAAGTCAGCGGCCTAACTTTTATTCCAAGGCTGGATTCAAGTTCATCTAACAGATCGAAAGGGTCGCGGCCCTCAAGGTCCAGCTTGTTAACGAAAACGATGATCGGAGTATCTCGCATTCTACATACCTCAACTAGTCGCTTGGTCTGTGCTTCAACTCCATTCACGCTGTCTATAACCAGTATAACACTGTCAACAGCCGTCAGTGTGCGGTAAGTGTCTTCAGCGAAGTCTTTGTGACCAGGAGTATCCAAAAGGTTTATCAACTTGCCTTCGTATTCAAACGACATGACTGAAGTTGCTACAGATATACCTCTTTGTCGCTCAATCTCCATAAAGTCGGAGGCAGCGGTCTTTTTGATTTTATTGGATTTTACGGCGCCGGCCGTTTGGATTGCCCCACCGAAAAGCAAAAACTTTTCGGTCAGGGTAGTCTTACCCGCATCCGGGTGAGAGATGATCGCAAAGGTCTTGCGTTTAGATATTTCTTCAGGAAGAGACACGACTCAAGTTAAAGGACATCGAATTGTTCCAGATGATGCTTCATGTGCTTTGTTTGAAACAACATCCATTCATCAAAATTCAATGCTCCGAATACTGGGTGATTTTCAATTGCTCCAGGGTTGTTATCGTGATATTCGAAGAAAGCAGTCATTTCATCATCTAGTTGATTGATTGCCGCCTCGAGTGAAGGTTTTCTCAGCTTGGGAAGCTCTCCATCCTTGAATATTGGATTCTGAATGTTCCGACGATAGGGCATGTCACTGAACAGAAAATCTCTTCTCTTTTGAAGCTCTTCTCCTTCAAGCTTTACCGGAATACGAGCGCGTCCATTTGAGATTCTCCATGAACCTACAATGTGCTCTACCATGTGTTGTGGCGTCATTCGTCCCCAAGAGGGTTCACTATCCTCTTTGAGTCCACGAAGCTTTCCGATCGTAGAAATAAAAAATGATTTGTCCTCAGCTTGAAGCATTAGAATCGCTCAAGATCGGAAAAGAAAAATGATGCTTCGAGAGCAGCATTTTCATCACTGTCACTACCATGAACCGCATTCTTTGCCTTTGATTCTGCAAATTCTTTCCGAATTGTGCCATCAGCTGCTTCGGTTGGATCAGTAGCTCCAATCAAGGCTCGGAAGTCGCTCATGGCGTTTTCCTTCTCTAGAACTGCAGCGAATATTGGTCCTGAAGACATATACTCAACGAGCTCTCCATAGAATGGTCGCTCTGCGTGAACCTCATAAAATTTACCAGCTCTTTGAGCTGATAGTTGAATCTTTTTTAAGGCAACGATTCTGAATCCGGCGCCCTCCATTTTATTCAATATAGCTCCGCTGTTCCCTGCTGCGACTGCCTCAGGTTTGATCATTGTGAAAGTAATTGTTCCTGCCATTGATGCTTGGGTTTTTGGAGCCGCGAAAGTATGAGTTTGAAACCTCAAAATCCGCATGCTGGCATTACTATTTTTGCGCGCCAATGAGAACACTCCTGATTCTTTCTGCACTCCTTGTCAACCTATGTGGCAAGGGCCAATCGGTTCTAACAAACAAAGGGCTTTGTCAGGGCGAGTCATTCTCCTATGCAAAACGCGGCACAGACTCATTGGCAACACATGTGATTGTGGGCCTTCTTGATTCTAAAAGCTCATCTTGGAACTCAATTACCTGGTGTTCAATGATTGCTCAGATCACTCAGCAGCCTGAGGCCATTATTCTCGTTCCGGAACCCGATGTCAAGGAAGATCATCTCGTATGCTTAGTAACGAAGTATCGAGACAGCATCCCGTCCGAACGAGTTCAATTCGTGAGTCTGGGGGGTGGTGCTCTCATGGCTAGCAAGTTGGTGAATGAAGGGTTCTCTGGAATGTTCATTTCGCCCCAACTCATTCCTGTAAGTATCGGAGCGCCTCATGAAGCAGCTTTTGCGCTATGTGAAACGAGTGATGACAGCACCGTCGGCTTCCTAGTCGATAGCCTATCCAGAGATAGCCATTGGGCTATGAAATGGGACAAACCGTCACAAGATATATTCTACATTGACAATTATAAATCAGAATATCAACTCATGTATAATTGGGTCGATTCTCTTCAATCGTTGCTGCTTGATACGATGAGAAGCGCTCCGACTTCTTCTGCGACTACAAATCTGCCGGAAGTTATTCGCCAAGGAACTGTCATTGAAATTGAGGTCTTCATGGCCCTGCAAGGATCGTTTAGTTGTAAGATCCAAAGTTTGAGCGCTGAGGAGGTATTTAGTAAAGAGGTTTTTTTGGGAAAAGGAAAACACACACTTTCTGTTGTAACCACCGAAGTAGAGTGGGGAGTTTACACTCTAGTATTAGAGTTCGATGGCTCAATTGAAAAACACAAATTCATGATAAGAGGATGACAGTAGCACATGTGAGATTGAAAAAGGGGAGAGAGCGCTCCATACTTCGAAGACACCCGTGGATTTTTTCTGGAGCTGTCCAATCTATTTCAGAAGAAATCAATGAAGGCGATTTGGTTGATATTATCGATCACAATGGAGGATTTTTGGCAAGGGGGCATTTTTCCTCAGGCTCACTTTGCATTAAAATATTGTCTTTCGAGAATGATGTGATAGATGCCGAATGGTTTCTAAATCGATTAAAAAAGGCCAAAGTTCTCAGGGAAGAATTGAACCTTCCCTCAAGCCAGACCAACTGTTTTAGGCTGGTTCACGGAGAAGGCGATGGTCTGGCAGGATTAATTATCGATATCTATGATGAAATCGCTGTGATTCAGACGCATAGCGCTGGGATGAAGAGGTCTCTCGAGTCTATCAAGAGCGCATTGCTTGAATTAGGATACCAGCGGATTGTGTTGAAACCAGTTGGTAAAGAGAAGTCGACAGTGCTATCAGGGACTATTGAAGAGAGGGAGAAAGTCCTTGAGTTAGGTTTGACCTATCACATTGATATATTGCATGGACAGAAGACTGGGTTCTTCATAGATCAAAGGAACAGTCGCGATTTGGTAAAATCATATTCCAAAGGGAGGAAGATGCTCAATGTATTCTCCTACACTGGTGGGTTCAGCATCGCGTCTCTCGCGGGAGGCGGAACCGAGGCTGTAAGTTTAGATGCGTCGGCAAAGGCTCTCGAACTCGCTGAAGAAAATGCAGCATTAAATGGGTTTAGCGAACGTCATCAAGCAATCAAGGCGGACGCCGTTCCGTTTTTAGAATCGAATAGTCTGGACGAATACGATCTCATTGTTCTTGATCCACCGGCATTTGCGAAACACAAGAGTGCGAGGCATAATGCCATTCAAGCATACCGAAGAATCAATGAAGCGGCCATCAAAGGAATTGCCAGTGGCGGTATTCTTTTCACTTTTTCATGCTCACAAGTTATTGATAGACAGATGTTTTATGATACAATTATTAGCGCAGCAATTCAAGCCCGAAGAGAGGTGAAAGTGCTGTATCATCTTCGTCAACCTGAAGACCATCCCGTAAATATTTTTCATCCAGAAGGAGAATATTTGAAAGGATTAGTGTTGAAAATCTTCTAATCAAATAAGCGCAAATGCTTTGATCTCAGGGCGCAAGGACCTAATTTAGCCAACCTTTACGATCGATTCGTCGTAATAGCTAAACCTGATGAAAGAAAAAAAGAAGAGGATTTCCAAAGCTTCACCTAGCTACTTTTTACCCTTGCCTTACGCTATGGCGGCAAGAAAGCTTCTCAGCAATGAGGAGATGGAAGAATATCTCTTTGAGGGTCTGGAGGTTCGGTTTAAACCTCTTGGCTTGATCAATAACACCATTGCCATTGTCGCTACCATTAATGATTTAGAGTTGGTCATAGCCCATGTTCCTAATGGAATGATGACTCGAGTTGAAGGCATTATGGAGATGGAAGAAAAGATCCATGTCACCATTGAAAGACTGAGCTGTGATCAATTAGCGAGTGCTTTTTGGATCTGCATCGACGAGCTTCCTGAGTTATGGGAGCTTGGTCTAAATCTAGGTTAGAATAATCGTAGCTGAGTATTACTGAATGCGCCCTCGTGTTCCAAAAGCCATTGCTTCCTTTTAAGTCCACCTGCGTAACCTGTTAGTTCTCCATCGCTCCCTATTACTCAATGACACGGAATAATTAACAGAAGGGGGTTTGCTCCAATCGCCGTTCCTACTGCTCGAGATTTATTTCTGTCTCCTAGTTGTTCGGCGATACTTGCATACGAAGTTGTTTCCCCGTGGTGCAAAAGCTTTAGCATTTCCCAAATTTGAATCTGAAAATCCGAGCCCAATGCCATTAACGGCAGCGAGAACTGTTGACGCTTACCTTCAAAATATTCTGAGAGTTGCGCTTCTGCGTCATGTCTCCACTCGACATCGGCGTTGGCCATTCCAATGATGGTGTCTTCTTCTTCGAGCCAGAAGGCAGATTGGATGTGGTCTTTCGTCCCTCTCAACTGCATCCATCCAAGAGGCGTATCAATGATATGTTGGAAACTCATATTAATCACGAAGGAAGGAATTGGACCAGCTTAGAAATATTATTGGAATCAAACTTTTTAATAGCAGAACGTTAGCAATGAATGAGATACCTTTGCACCCAATTTTTCCGCATTGCATACTTTCAAAGAATTAGGGCTGAGTCCAGATTTGGTCCAGGCCCTCGACGACCTTTCTATAACAGAGCCAACTCCAATCCAGCAAGCAGCTATTCCAATGTTGCTAGATGATGCAGTTGACTTCCTTGGCCTTGCCCAAACAGGAACAGGTAAAACAGCTGCTTTTGGACTACCTCTCATCGAGCAGATCGAAGAGCAGTCCAAGGTTGTACAAGCAATTATTCTCTCTCCAACGAGAGAGCTCGCTCAGCAATTGAGCGACTCATTGAAGAGTTTTGTGAAGCATCGTCGTGATACCAAGATTGCAGTCGTTTATGGAGGTGCCAATATTGCCAATCAAATCAAGACAATTCAGAAGCAAAAGCCTCAGATTATCGTGGCCACACCAGGTCGGATGATTGATTTGATCAAAAGAAAGGTGTTGAATCTCACCAATGTGCGTTTCGTTGTCCTTGATGAGGCTGATGAAATGTTGAATATGGGATTCAAGGAGGATATTGAGACCATTCTATCCTTTACCCAACACGACAAAAATATTTGGCTGTTCAGCGCAACAATGCCTAAGGATATAAGGCAGATCGTAAACCGCTTCATGGATGCGCCTAAAGAGATCAGCGTCAAGTCCGAAGAAAAAGTCAACCAAAATATTGAACACCGTTTTGCTGTCGTAAAACCACATAACAAAATGGCCGCTCTCCAGCGAATTATCGAATTAGAAGGGGAAATGTATGCCCTGATCTTTTGTCGTACCAAAGCGGGAACTCAGAAGTTAGCGACTACGATGGCCAGTGAAGGCTATGCCGTAGAAGCGATACACGGCGATTTGAGTCAGGCTCAACGTGACATGGTGATGAGAAAGTTCAAGTCAGGAAACGTGAAGCTCTTAGCCGCTACTGACGTTGCCGCGCGGGGAATTGACGTAGACAACCTAACGCATGTCATCCATTATGACATGCCGGATGACCTGGCTTATTACACTCACAGAAGTGGACGAACAGGACGTGCAGGAAAATCAGGCGCAGCGATTGCGCTTATTGCTCCAAGAGATCATTATAAAATCAACAACCTAGAGAGGCAGCTGAGTATAACGTTTAAGAAGCATACAATTCCTTCAATGGAAGAGGTGTTGATGAAGAATGTTCAAGGCCGCATCGATGACATTATATCTGTAGAAGCGAGCGAAGACGCACTTGCCTGGGCTTTTGCTTATACCGAAGCTCTTGATGGAGTCTCGAAAGAGGATCTTCTGGCTAAGATGATTACTAAGAATCTGGAGTCAATCAATAAGGATCGACATGGAGACTTGAATGCAACTGCCGAATCCTCTAGAGGAGATAGATCTAGGGGAGATCGATCAAGAGGAGATAGACAAAGAGGAGATCGATCGAGAGGAGACAGACAGAGAGGTGATCGATCCAGAGACGACAGACCGAATAGAAAAGAAAGAGCTCCACGAGGCGAAAGATTCCAAAAGGACTCACGAGGAAAGAAAAAGAATACCGAACAAGGCATGGTTTCTTTTAAAATCAATCTTGGAAAGAGCGACGACATTCAGAAAGGGGATCTTTTGAAGATAATTTGCGACTCCTCAGGAGTGCGCAGCAAGCACATTGGACGAATTGATATGTACGATCGATCCAGCAATTTTGACGTGAGGGAAGAAAAAGCAGGAGGCTTTGAGAATTCCTTTTCAAGCGTAAAATTGGAAGGGCGAAAAGTCCAGGTTAATAAAGCGTAATCAAATCTCCTCTTCGAGCGACTCGGTATCCACTCAGCATTACTTCTTGATATTCTTTCGAATCCTGATTTAATAATGGATTGGTGTGATTCAAGTGAATGAATTGAACCTTCTCTTTTTCTTCGAGCGAAAGGGCCTTTAAAAGCTCATTGGTTTCCACCACGAAAGGATGAGGTATCTCTTCCATATTCCTGCCAGGAAGCTCACGACCATCGTAGAACGTCCCATCAAGAAGTAAGTGGTCGTATTCCCCGATTATCTGATCAAGTGATAGATGCCAGCGATCCCATTTGTCGATGTCAGGAATGAAAAGCAAGTTTTTTTCATTGGAAGCAACGCTAAAGCCAACGGTCTCGGAGAACTCATCCCGATGAGGGACTAGTATTGGAGTCAACGTTAAATATTCACCAAGTTTGACCCGCTCATTGTCAATCATCTGGATGAGCTGAATGTTTTTTAATTCAACAAGCTGACTCCAGGGGCCATTGTTTTCTAAGTAACTCTTCATCCTTGGCATGACGAACACCGGAACCGATTTGGCTCCCATTGCTTCTCGCCCCAAGTACATCAACCCTGTGTAATGGCCAATATGAGCATGCGTTAGAATGACGCCGCTGAACGATTGACCTTCAAATGCCCCTTGGGCAATTCGTAATTGTTCCGGGAAATCGGGAGTAGCATCAATGATCCAAAATGATAGCCCGTCGCTTATGGCAAGGCTCGAAACCAGGTGTGGATCGGCTGTTCCGTCATGAACAGAGGCGCAGCAATTTTTGTGACAGTCTGCCTGAGGATGGCCAGCATCCTGGGCAACTCCTAAAATCAAGACTTCTTGCGCCTGCAGCGACGTACAAAAGAATATTGTCAGCCCGAGCATTACTGATTTCATCATCCAAACTTAACCTTTCACACCGTTTCACACTTGTAAACTTTCTTTTAACGAATTGACCGACAGGCCTTTTTATTTTTGAGATTCATCAAAACCGTTTAGCATTAAAACCATTACCAAACAAAACGTCGCGGAAGTAGTCTTTTCGATGATGTTAGCCTTAGGCATTGTGATCATATCCAATGCCCAGGATCAATCACCTCAGAAACGTGTTCGAGTAGAAATTGAAGTTACCGAAGATGGTAAGACCAGCACGTCTACCCAAGAGATCGAACTAAATCGATCTAATATAGATGGAGAATTAGAAGAGATGGTCGAGGAAATCGAAATGATCCTCGAGGAAGCCGTCCGCGATATTGAAGAAACCGATTTGGAGATTGTAATTCGCCGTCACCAAAATGGCACACCTCATCCAAGGTACCGCCATCGAATGAGGGCAATGCCTGACACTCCAGGCGCATGGCATATGGAAGGAAAGCCATCTGCATTTCTGGGGGTTGTCGCAACAAAGATTGAAGGCGATGATCTAGAGGAGTATGACATCGAGCAAGGCTCCTTAATTGAGAACGTTGTTGGAGGTTCTTCGGCTGAAAAAGCTGGATTGAAGGAAGGTGATATAATTACTTCAATTGGAGGCGAGAGCACTCCAGATTTTAGCTCGTTGGCCAAGGCAATCAGAAGTCATGAACCCGGCGAAGAAGTGGAAATTAGCTACGTGCGAGATGGAAAGCAGGAGAATCTATCTACCCAATTAGGTGAACAACATCACCGAATCAAGCATTTCAATCAGTACATCGACGAGGACGGTGATTTCGATTTTGAATTTGACTTCGAATTTGAGAGGGATGAAATGTTGGAGCGAAGACATGAGGACCTCGAAAAGAAAGCGTTTTTAGGAATCGAAGGAAAAAGTGTTGAAGAAGGAGGTGGCGTACGAATCACCAAGATTTTTGAAGAAAGCGCCGCTGAAGAAAGCGATCTGGAAGAAGGAGACAGAATATTTGAATTGAATGATCAGGAAGTCGAAGACGTAGGTGAACTCGTTGAAATTATTCGAGATCTTGAACCTGGTGACGATCTCAAAGTAGAATTCGAACGAGAAGGAAAGAAAATGAAAGAAACCATCAGTTTAGGAAGTAAGGCGGATGTAGATCTTTTTCAGAAGATGTCGCATCCACATCATCCTCACATGAAAAAGTCATACAGATTCAAGTTTGTAGATGTCAAGGAAATGGAGAATGATGAAATAGAAGACTTTGCTTCCAAAACGGATGGCGAGTTTACTACAGACAACACGCTTGAAGTCGATGGATTAATCATCACTCCAAATCCAAATGACGGTCAGTTCCGCGTGAAATTTGAACTTCCAGAACCAGGTGACATGCAACTGAAAGTTTTTGATGCGAATGGTCGTAAAATAGTTGAAGAAAATGTGGAGGACTTTGAGGGTCTGTTCTCGAATGAGTACGATATTGAGGACACTGACTCAGGCGTCTACATCTTAACAATTACACAAAACGGTCAAGGAAAAGTTTCTAAGATTGTGAAGCAGTAATTGATCGACACATTCTTTAATGCACCTACTTGGGAAACCAGGTGGGTGTTTTTATTTTACGATGAGTCTCGCTTGCTCGAGAAGGGTTCTGTTCCCCAAAACAAAATCGTTGGCATTTTGCTGTCTCTTTCCAGGTAACTGAATATCGAGCAGCTCAACACAGCCATCCGAGCATTGAACTAAAATGCGTGAGTCCTCAATTAGAACGGATCCAAGTTCGCCTGTTTGACTTGAATCAATTGGTCTAACGCTCAGAACCTTCATTCGATCCGTAACGCCCTGATGCTCGAAGTAAGTGAAGGCTCCAGGAAACGGATTCAAGCCTCTGACGAAGTCATGAATTTCCTTCTTCGATCGACTCCAATCAATTTCACAGTCGGCCTTGAAAATTTTTGGCGCTACTTTGTGATGCTCCTCAACTACTTGAGGAACTAACTCATAATTCCCAGAATCAATCAAATTGAGTGACTCAAGCAGGAGGGAGGCCCCGAGGTTCATTAAACGATTGTAGAGTTCGCCAGCAGTTTCATCTTCACCTATAGAAGCCTTCTCTTGAAGAAGGATACTGCCGGTATCAATTTCATGCTGCAATTTGAAGGTCGAAACGCCAGTCTCAACTTCCCCATTTATAATGGCCCAATTGATCGGAGCTGCTCCTCGATAGTTCGGTAAGAGTGCAGCGTGAACATTGAATGTTCCTAGTGGTGGTAAATCCCAAACCGTTTTAGGCAACATTCTAAAGGCCACTACAATCTGAATGTCCGGTGAATATGATGTGAGTTCATTTATAAAATCCTCCGATTTCAAATTGGTAGGCTGCATCACCGGTAGTTTTTTGGACTCTGAATAGATCTTAACCGCAGAAGGAAGCATTTTATGACCCCTGCCTGCAGGTCTATCTGGGGCAGTTACAACCGCAACAACATTGTGACCGTTCTCGACGAGGGCTGATAGACTAGCTACTGCAAAATCGGGTGTACCGTAGAAGACAATTCTCATTAGCTGTCAAATATCGTCGCTTTCGTTCTTGGTTTTCTAAATTTGATACGTGTCACACAGATCTGTACTCCTCACAATCTTATTGGCTGCAATGGCCTTTTCATGCGGTCCGAAAGAAAACGAATTTCGAGATGGCTTTCAATGGATTAGTGGCAAATGGAGTGGTACGCTTGACGATGTAGAAGTCGTAGAACACTGGATGTGGAACAAGCATCGTTTTGAAGGGTTTGGATACCATGTGTCGGAGGGTGATACAGTATTTAAGGAATATCTGTTTCTAGAAGAATACCAGGGTATTCCTGGATTCACGGCTGTCTATGGTGATAATGGCCCATACACCTTTGCGATGAAACACAGTGACGGCCAAGTATTTGTTTTTCAAAATGAGGATCATGATTTCCCATCCAAAATAATTTATCAGCTAGATTCAGATTCTGCTCTGACTATTACGCTGATTGGAAATGGAAACCCGAGTAAAGAAGAACAGAGTTATCAGCTATTGAGAACAAAATGACCCAACGCTCGAGAAACTGGATACAAGAACACCTCGGAGAAGTGGTATATGGGGGCATCGATGGCTGCATCACCACATTTGCTGTAGTGGCAGGTTCAGAAGGTGCGGGACTGCCAAATACAATTGTCATCATTCTAGGAGTCGCCAATCTCATAGCAGATGGGTTTTCGATGTCCGTCGGTGCCTACTTAGGCGCCAAATCGGAAAAGGATCGCTTCCAAAAAGAAAAGCGTCGTGAATATCAAGAAATTGAGGAAGTTCCACATTTGGAAGTAGCGGAAGTAGAAGGCATTTTTAGTGATATGGGCTTCGAAGGAGAGATGCTCGATAAAGTAGTTTCTAAGATTACGGAAAACGAGGATCGTTGGGTTGATGTAATGATGAAGCATGAACTAGAAATGATTGAAGAGAAGAAACCTCCGTTCATGATTGGGTTGGCCACTTTCATAAGCTTCAACATTTTTGGTTTTATTCCCTTATCCATTTACATCTACGACTATGTAGCGGAAGTTCAAATCGATAAGTTTATCACTTCGGCAATCATCACCTCAATCGCGTTCATGCTCATTGGGTGGATGAAGAGCTATGTGACACAGTCAAGCCAACTCAGAGAAATATTAGAAACTGTAGGGTTGGGCTTAGCAGCAGCGTTGCTTGCCTTTTTCGCGGGTGATTTGTTGGAACATCTTCTAACATAAAAGGCCCGCCACTGGCGAGCCTTTCGTATTCTGAATTGTGTACTCTACAAGTGAATCACCTCATCGTAAGCAGCTGCAGCCGCTTCCATTACCGCTTCACTCATCGTTGGGTGAGGGTGAACAGTTTTGATGAGTTCATGTCCCGTAGTTTCAAGTTTTCTAACCGCAACAATTTCAGCGATCAGCTCAGTGACATTGTATCCAATCATATGGCCTCCTAAGAGCTCGCCATACTTGGCATCAAAAATCAGTTTGACGAACCCATCAGCATGTCCAGCTGCTTTTGCTTTACCAGAAGCACTGAATGGAAACTTGCCAACCTTGAGTTCATAACCAGCTTCTTTGGCAGCCTTTTCAGTCATTCCAACGCTCGCAACTTCAGGAGAACAATAAGTGCATCCTGGGATGTTGCCGTAATCAAGTGGTTCTGGGTTTTGTCCAACAATCTTCTCAACGCAAATGATTCCCTCAGCGGAAGCAACATGCGCTAAAGCCTGACCAGGAACACAATCTCCAATTGCAAATACACCTGGGATGTTGGTTTCATAGTGGTCGTTGACCATGATCTTGCCTTTGTCTGTGGCAACACCAACATCTTCTAAACCAATTCCTTCAATATTTGAAATAACGCCAACAGCAGAGAGAACTATATCACAGTCAATCGTGCCTTCTTTTCCTTTTTTGTCCTTCCAAGACACTTTACATCCTTTCGCTCCGGTTTTCACCTCGGTTACTTCTGTTCCTGTCATGACCTTCATTCCAGACTTTTTGAACGAACGGCCAAGTTGCTTGCTAACTTCTTCATCCTCCACAGGGACAACATTGTCCATGAATTCGATCAGTGTGACCTCAGTTCCCATTGTTTGGTAGAAGTAAGCGAACTCAGATCCGATAGCTCCAGATCCCATTACAACCATTGACTTCGGTTGCTTAGGAAGTGTCATCGCTTCTCGATAACCGATGATATTCTTTCCATCTTGCTTGATATGAGGAAGTTCTCGTGATCTAGCTCCTGTCGCAACGATGATGCTTTTTGCGGTAACTTCTTTCTTTCCTCCTTTGGCATCTGTGACTTCAAGTTTACCAGCGGCAAGTAGCTTTCCACTTCCCATGATGACCTCAATCTTGTTCTTTTTCATAAGGAACTCGACGCCTTTACTCATTGCCTCGGCAACGGAGCGACTGCGAGAAACAACTCCACCGAAGTCAGCAGAAGCGTCCTTTACAGTGATTCCATAATCACCTGCGTGATTGAGGTAGTCAAACACTTGAGCACTTTTTAAAAGCGCTTTCGTTGGGATACAGCCCCAATTCAGGCAAATACCGCCGAGCGATTCTCGTTCTACGATTGCTGTTTTAAGACCGAGCTGAGAAGCTCTAATTGCGGCTACGTAACCCCCAGGTCCGCTGCCTAATAATATCAAGTCAAAATCCATGAATACTTTCTGTTTTCTGTGCCGCGAATTTAATTCAATCGAATTGTATCCGACGCTTTTGATGAATGAAATGAGTGTAAGAGTTTTAGAGCGCTATGATCAACTCGGAAACAAATCCATATTGATCAATTTCTTATTTCAAGTTTTTAGCCTCGCTGACATAAACGTACCAGATAGTACCGTGTTCACCACTCAAAATTACCTTTCATAAAAAGTTAAAATATTGTTTTGGCATGATGAGCTATTATTGACTCACCAAACTATACCAACTATGATGACATATGAAATAAAGCGACAGGAGACTTACTCGAGAGGTGAGTTGTTGCTTCGATCGTTCTTTGGACTTTTTTACATCGTGTTGCCGCATATTTTCCTGCTCCTTTTCGTTGGGATAGCAGCAGGTGTACTTCAATTCTTGGCTTTTTGGGTCATACTCTTCACAGGAAGGTATCCACAAAGCTGGTTTGAATTTCAGGTGAAATATATGAGATGGGGAGTTCGACTTAGTGCTAGAATAATGAATCTCAGCGATGGCTATCCTGCTTTTGGCTTGAATGCTACGGATGAACACACAACGTTTGACGTTGAATACCCAGAAACGCTCTCACGAAGCTCGATTCTATTGCGGGGGCTATTCGGATGGATATATGTTCTCATTCCACACGGCATCGTCCTTGGCCTTCTAGGGTACGCTGTTGCTATTGTTCAATTCATAGCATGGTGGGCGGTTTTGTTTACCGGTCGTTATCCTGAGTCGATGTTTAATTTCTCGATGATGTATTTACGTTGGAGTCAGCGAGTTTCACTTTATATGGCATATATGACCCCAACATATCCACCGTTTTCTGGAGCTCCTGACGAGGGGTTAGCGACGAATCCAACACCAACACCTGCGCCTGAGCCAGATCCAGCAGCTGATCCAGAGCCGACACCAGAACCTGATCCAGGGCCTGACTCTACAGAGGAGAGTTCGGGCACGAGCGAGGGTTTTCCAGACGAAGAAAAAAGGGACTAGACTTCGCGTTGAGCAATAGACGAATAAGAATTAATGAAATAAGATATGGTAGAAGAAGAGGGAATAAAAGCAGAGAAGTATCATCCATTGCCGCAACCGGATGAGATTTCAGAGAGAGAAAGAGAGGATGCGATGGGTGCGTATTTGATGATGTTTGCTGCCGTAGCCGTTGCACTGCCGCTACCAATTATCAACCTAATTGCTGCCGTCATCTATTTCTACATTAATAGGCGAAAAAGCAGGTTTATTCATTTTCACACATTACAAAGCTTGCTTTCTCAGCTTCCAACCACGTTTTTAAACTGGGGCTTGCTCTACTGGTCAATTCACATTTGGCTATTGAATCACGGAGTAGCAGATGATGTCTTCTATGGATATCTTATCATGGTCATCGTGGCAAACATTCTATACTTCATATTTAGCCTACTGGCCGCAGTGCGTGCGAGAAAAGGAAGAATGTACTATTTCGTATTTTTTGGCAAATTCAGCTTTGAGCAAGTCTTTAGTAAAGCCCGCCACTTTGATTATGAGGGTGAAAAAACCGTGGAACCAGCTAACCTTTCTCCTTACCAAAATTGAATAAAAGTCTCCTTACAGATTTGGTGAAACTACTAGGTGGCTTCTTGCTCATCTGGGTAGTTGGTATCCTCGTGGTTGAGCTTCTCCCGAAAAATTTCACGGACGGTTGGTTCGACGGCACTGAGAGAATAGGTCTCTCTATCGAACAGGAGGAGAAGTTGGGCGAAGCGATGCTCGACATGGTACTCGCTGGGCACACCCTCGCTGAATCGGAGCGTTTTGATTCAGCTTTTAGCGTCATTCAGTCTAGACTTCTGTCTCAAGTCGATAGCTCAGCATACAACTACAAATTCTATCTCGTTGATGATCCGATGGTCAATGCGCTCACTTTTCCCGGAGCCAACATCGTAGTCTTCACAGGGCTGGTTGACTTTTGTGAATCTCCAGAACAGCTATCCGCAGTTCTGGCACATGAAATTGGCCATGTTGAGGAGCAACACGTCGTGGATAAATTGGTTGCTGAAATTGGCATGTCAATCTTGATTGGAGTGATCACAGGTGGTGACGCAACTGTCATGCACGATATCTACAAGACGCTGGCGTCTTCCTATTTCAGCCGTTTGCAAGAACAAGATGCCGATGAATTCGGGATGAAGCTCCTGCTAGATTCCGGGATTGATCCATTGGCCCTTGCGGAATTCTTTCGGAAGCTGAGCGAAGAAAAGGCAGACTATGGCGAATACCTTGAATGGATCATGAGCCATCCAAACAATGACTCACGGGTTGCAGCAAGTGAAAACTTCAAAGTGCCTTATACATTTGTGCCCGAACCATTCTCCATGGATTGGGAACAATTGAAGTCAAGCCTGTGAGTCAAACCCTCCAAATAAGTAGTTTTTCAAATCCGAAGTTCAAGTGGCTAAAATCACTGGCTAAATCCAAGAATCGTAAAAAGGAGAATCTCTTTTTAATGGAAGGCCGACCGGAATTGGACCACGCCATAAGTTCCGGTACTCAAATCGAGCTTGCGGCTTTTTGTGAGAGTTACATTTCCGAAGCCAACGTCCAAGAATTGGTAGGGGATGTCAACCTAATTAAACTGGACAAAGCGCTGTTTGATGATTTGGCCTATCAATGTGTTCCAGACAATTTCATCCTCGTTTTAAAAGATTGGTCTCACAAGCTGACCGACTTGGATCCAAACAAAAATGTAGTCGTACTGGAAGGATTAGAGAAGCCGGGCAACCTAGGCGCAATTCTAAGAACCTGTGATGCTGCTGGTTTCGATCAAATCATGGTTTGCGATTCAGAGATCGACTTATTCAATCCAAATGTTCTGCGGAATAGTCGGGGCGCAACCTTCGGTATTAAATGTGTTTTTACTTCGAATGAAGAGGCATTCGCTTGGTTGCAAAACAACAACCATAGTACATATGCCGCTGCCATTGGTAATAATTCTGTTGAATTTTCTAAGCTCGAGACAGCGCGTAAAATTGCATTCGTTTTTGGTGCGGAATCAAAGGGATTGACTGATTTCTGGATTGAGAATTCTGACCAGGCATTTATGCTGCCAATGGAAGGGATTGTTGATAGCTTAAATCTATCTGTAGCCGTTGGCATCGTACTTTATCTAAAGTCATGGAGCTAAATCTTAGCGATCTAGATCGTTTTATGACAAGCAATCGGAGCCATTGGCAAGTGCTCTCATCTACCTTCGAAAGCATATTCTTAGTCTGCATCCTGAAATGAAGGATGCCTGGAAATACAGCAATCCATTCTTTGTATTAAAAGGGAAGAACTTCTGCTATTTCTGGAAAGACAAGACTTCAGGACTGCCTTACATCGGCCTGATGGAAGGGCGAATGCTCGATCATCCAGCGTTGATCGATGATGGGCGAAAACGAATCAAAATATTACTGTTTGACCCTGCGGAAGACTTAAAAATTGAATTAATCGACAGCATTCTGAATGAGATGATCACTCATTATTAGATTTGGAGAAATTCAACCAATGGGAGAGAAAGGCAGTAAGCACAGTCGGGACACCGGGTTAAGTGAGCAATTGCTAACCGAAAAACTAGCAGGAATAGAAGGCATCTCCACGAAAAAGATGTTCGGAGGATATGGGGTCTTTCACGATGGTAAAATGTTCGGCATCGTGGACACTAAGGGCCAGATCTATTTTAAAATTGATGATGACACGCGCAGTAAGTATGAGGCTGAAGGAGCCGTGCAGCAAAGCCGCATGCCATATTTCTCCATTGTTGATTCCGTACTGCAAAATCATGACGTTATTCTAGAGAGAGCTGAACACGCAATCAAAATATCCAAGTAATAACCATGGATTTTCAGATAAAATCATTCGAAGAATACAAAGAGGTGTACAGCCGATCTGTCGAAGATCCAGAAGGATTTTGGGCAGAGGTTGCCGGTCACTACAGTTGGCAGCAAAAATGGGATAGAACCCTTGAATGGAATTTCCGTGATCCGGATGTCAAGTGGTACCTAAATGGGAAACTCAACATTACCGAGAACTGTTTAGACCGACACCTCAAATCAAATGGGGATAAAACAGCCATAATCTGGGAATCAAATTTTCCAGATAGAGAAAATGTCCGCTTAAGCTATAGTGAGCTGCATGCCGATGTGTGCAAAGCCGCCAATGCATTGAAAGAGTTGGGGGCCAAGAAGGGAGATAGAATTTGTCTCTACATGCCAATGATTCCAGAGTTGGCGATTTCTGTACTTGCATGTGCAAGGATTGGCGCGATCCACTCTGTAGTCTTTGCAGGTTTTTCTGCGCAAGCATTAGCAGACAGAATCAATGATGCCACATGCAGCCTCGTCATCACCTCAGACGGCTTGTATAGAGGAGCTAAGCAAGTTCCTATAAAGTCAATTGTAGATACAGCACTCGAGCAATGTGAATGTGTTGAAAATGTCTTGGTGAAGAAGTGTACCGATGAATCAGTGAATTGGAATGATTCCAGAGATGTCTGGTGGGATGATTTAATTCCATCCCAAAGCGATCGCTGTGAGGCAGAAAGCATGGATAGCGAAGATCCCCTGTTCATTCTTTATACCAGTGGAAGCACAGGGAAGCCAAAAGGGGTTCTTCATACGTGTGGAGGTTACATGGTTTATGCGGGTTACAGCTTTGCGAACGTATTTCAATACCAACAGGATGATGTTTATTGGTGTACCGCTGACATAGGATGGATTACTGGTCACACGTACATCGTTTATGGACCATTACTAAATGCGGCAACAACGGTGATGTTTGAAGGCGTTCCAACGTGGCCAGATGGAGGTAGGTTTTGGCAAGTAGTTGATAAACTTAAAGTCAACCAATTTTATACCGCACCCACCGCAATTAGAGCTTTAATGATGTGTGGTGAAGGTGTTGTAAATCAGGCAGATTTGAGCTCATTGAAAGTGCTTGGTACTGTCGGTGAACCGATCAATCATGAAGCTTGGGAATGGTATAAACGAATGATCGGAAAGGGCTCTGTGCCAATTGTTGATACATGGTGGCAAACGGAAACCGGGGGAATCATGATTTCAGGATTAGGTGGGCACTCTCCTCAACAATCAACATTCGCTGGATATCCACTTCCTGGCATTCAGCCATGTTTGCTCGACGCTGATGGGAAAGAAATTGAAGATAATGGAGTAGAGGGACTTCTATGCATGAAGTTTCCCTGGCCAGGAATTCTAAGAAGCACCTATGGCGATCATGAACGGTGTAGAACGACCTACTTTGCAGCATATCCAGACATGTACTTCACTGGAGATGGTGCGAGAAGAGATGGAAATGGGATGTATAGAATCATCGGACGTGTCGATGATGTGATAAATGTCTCTGGACATCGGTTTGGCACTGCTGAAATCGAAAACGCAATCAACGAAGATCCTGCGGTAATTGAGTCAGCCGTCGTCGGCTATCCACATGAGATAAAAGGGCAAGGCATCTACGCATATGTCATTTGCGAGTCCATGCCAGCGGATGAAGACACTGCACGAGCTTCCATTACTTCAACGGTCGTTAAGGAGATTGGGCCCATTTCCAAACCGGATAAAATTCAATTTGTGGCTGGACTTCCAAAGACGAGGTCAGGGAAAATTATGCGAAGGATCTTGCGAAAAGTTGCTGAAGGTGATCCGTCAAACCTTGGTGATACCTCAACATTGCTCGATCCGGCCGTTGTTGAATCCATTGTATCTGGGGCTGTTTAATTAATCAAAATGGAAAAGAAGTTTAGATCATTAGTGGTCCGAGAGCAGGAAGATGGAAGCTTTCAACGAGCCGTCGAAAAGAAGGCCGTCTCGGATCTACCTGAAGGGGAAGTGTTGATTCGCACTTCGTTCGCTGCACTGAACTATAAGGATGCACTTTCTGCATCTGGTCACAAAGGAATAACCAGAGAATTCCCTCATACCCCTGGAGTGGATGCTTGTGGAATAGTCGAAGAATGCAACTCCGATAAATTCAAGCCCGGGGACAAGGTGATTGTAACTGGTTATGATTTTGGCATGAATACCTCTGGTGGATTTCAAGAGTATGTTCGAGTGCCTGTAAATTGGGTTGTCCCTAAACCAGCTGGGTTGTCACTGAAGGAAGCGATGGTCAATGGCACCGCCGGATTCACGGCAGCACTGAGCTTGTATAAGATGGAGAAGATTGGTCAAAGCCCCGAAATGGGAGAAATTTTAGTGACTGGTTCTACTGGCGGTGTCGGAAGCATGGCTGTTGGAATTCTTGCGAAGGCAGGTTACGATGTCATTGCAACGACAGGTAAATCAAACGCCCACGACCATCTCAGAAGTTTAGGAGCAAAACGAATTGAAGATCGGTCTTATGCTAATGATGACTCAAACAGGCCGTTGTTGCGCAGTAAATGGGCTGGTGCTATTGACACCGTTGGTGGGAACACGCTCGCGACCTGCGTCAAAGCGTGTGGTAGAAAGGGCAGCGTGGCTGCTTGTGGATTAGTGGGTAACCACGACTTGAATATGACCGTGTATCCGTTTTTGTTAAATGGAATCAACATTCTGGGCGTGGATTCTGCAGAGACAGATATGGCTCTCCGGGAGGAATTATGGACCAAGTTGGCTGGAGATTGGAAGATCGATGGACTTGAGGATTATGGAACGTTCATTCCGGTAGAAGGAATTATAGAGCAGATGGATCTAATTCTTCAAGGAGAAACAACCGGAAGGGTAGTCGTAGACTTTAGTCAACGATAGCTTCTGCGATTCTGCTGAAGCTCCTTCCATTTACTGTCGGACACATCAAGCAATTGTTCGGAAAGGCGTTCTTCAGGTTTGAAATGCGTGGGCGACTTGAAAGTATAAGGCAAGGCAAAATGCTGAGACGTTATCATTTCACAAGCATACTTGAACCGACCCTTTTCATTTTCAGAGAATAGACGCCTCTTTTCTAAAAAGAGATCGGCTTTCAATCGAACGGACGATAGTAACCACCGATCATTTAGTGTTCGATAATCGAACTCAACCCAAGCATCGTAAAGCTCATAAGAAAGTCCATAAACCCAGAGTGCGGCTTTCGCATAGGTTGGAATCAGATGCTTTTCTCCTTTTTTGCTCAAGCCAAACGCAATTTTGACAAAGGCCTTCGTGTCTTGATCTATCCAAAGGGTGCCGGTCAACATTAATCTCTTCACTTTCTCTCTTTGGTCAAAGTGAATGACAACTAGACTTTGGGAGCCAAAAGCAACCGGTTTTCCATGCCAAAACTCATAGTCTTCATGATTTAAGCTGTCCAAGAAATCGATGTTGTCTTCATTAACTTGAATGGATCTTTTGGGATGCCGGAGTGGGTCTAGGTATAGAATGTATGCAGGGTGGCCTAGCTCGAATGCGAATTCGAGCTCCTCTGCGGTCAATACCTCACCGTCCTTAGCTGCTGCTTTAATTTCCTTTCTCGCGTCTTTGTCCCGTTCCTTTTGCATGAATTCGAGCTTGTCCTTTGAAGCGGACCTCGAAGCTATCATGTGAATTTCGAACGAATCCTTGGTTGCTTGATAATCAGGGTGGACTGTTTCGAGGAAAGCCTCTGTATTCAGCAAAAGCTTTCTATTTTCCGTCAGTCTTTCTAGAAAGTAATTTGTGGTCGCAAACGAATCTTCATAGTAGTTGGTGGCGACTTCTGCCAGAGCCTGAAGCACATATCTAGAAGCGTTAATGGGTCGAATCACCACTTCATTAAGCTCCAGAATTTTAGGCTTGAGGTCAATGTCTAAAGAGTTCATGCTCGTTGCTGGAAAACGAATGCTCTCGTAACCAATTGAGCGCGCTTCTAGCGAGTCAGCTTCTTCAAAGTGTATGGAGTCAATCTTGCCAAGTTCATCACTCACAAAACCTATAGAACTTGATAGTGAAACTAATGTGGCGTAAGGAATAGGCTCACCTGTTGATTTATCCGCAATGACCACATGATCAAGGTGCACTTGAGCTGAGCCAGGCATCGCAACAGCCGCGATGACCACAGCGATGATTATCTCCGCTATATATTCAGGCAGATATCGCATTTCCCACATTTAACGGGTTTGGTTTCTCCGAAGTATTTCAGAATCATTTGACTTCTGCACTCATCGCCCGATCTTAAATATTGGATAACGGACCTACTTTTTTCTTCAATTACCTTTTTTCTCAGCTTATAGTGTTTGTCTGAGATGCTGATGTTGTCTTTTGACAAGCGTTCAGTCAAGAATCTAATCAACGGCAACGAAGATGCTCCTTGGTAATCGATGTATCCTGAAGCTGACAACCACTCTAAAACCTTCTCAACTTTCTCCAAGGGCCATCTAGATCGTTTTGCAAGCAGCCATTCAGAAATATTCGTTGGCTCATCGAAAAGGCTTCCATACGAGCGTAAGAGCACTTCAAGTAGTGGCCTGACTTTTTCGTTCCCTTCTTTCAGATTACGAATACGTTCATGCGAACTGAGTATTTGCACACTTGAGTGATGGTTCGCATGTTCAATTATTTGAATGAATGAGTCGAGCTCTAAGAACTTTAGGGAGTTCCTCACAAGCTTGGGCTTGTAGCTGAATTGATCCGAGAACTGTGAAATGTCAAAAACGAAGGATTCTCCTTCACCACTTCCAACAGCTAATTGAAAAAAACTCCCTAGAGATTGGTATACATCTTTAATTACGCTCATCTCAGGAAAAGAGTCGAGTATTCTGCTTTTGTAGAATTCTACGTCTCTTTCGGTGAGCAAGGAAATAGCAAGCGCATCTTGTTCATCTCGGCCTGCGCGACCGCATTCTTGATAATAGTTTTCTAATGTGTCTGGAATATCCAGATGCACGACCACCCGTACATCAGACTTGTCTATTCCCATTCCAAAAGCATTGGTTGCGACAATGATTTTAAGTTTTCCCATCATCCAGTCGCTCTGTCTTTTAGAACGTTCTTCTGTGCTTAATCCAGCATGGTAGAAGTCAATACTGATACCTCGTTCTTGAAGCTCCTGACTCACTCGTTGGGTTCCTTTTCGATTACGCATATAGATTATTCCGCTTCCTTCAAGGTTGCTGACGAGTTCGATAATTCTGTTGAACTTATTCTCCGTCCAGTTTACTTGGTAGCTTAGATTAGATCGTGCAAAACTCTTCCTAAATACACGATGTCCCGGTTTGAAAAGCAGCTTATCTGCAATATCCTTGACCACAGGATTGGTAGCGCTTGCTGTGAGCGCAATAAGCGGAGCATTGGGGATGATCTCGCGAATTGCCGCAATGTTCAAATATGAAGGCCTGAAGTCATAACCCCATTCGCTAATGCAGTGGGCTTCATCAACCGCGATCATGGCGACGTTCATTTGAGCTATCCGGACCTTCGCAAGTTCTGTGTTCAATCTTTCTGGCGATAAGTACAAGAATTTGATGTCTTCATATATGCAACGATCGAAAAGAGCATCAATCTGTTTGTGATCGAGTTCGGAGGTAACTGAAACGGCTTTTATGTTTCGATCTTTGAGATTTTGGACTTGATCCTTCATCAACGCTATTAGCGGAGAAACAACGATGCAGATTCCCTCAAGTGCTAGTGCTGGTACCTGAAAACAAATTGACTTCCCACCACCAGTGGGTAGTAGAGCGAGCGTGTCATTTCCATCTATGACTGAATCAATAATATCAGATTGGAGAGGCCTGAAACCATCATGACCCCAATACGAACGGAGTATATCAACAGGTTCACTCAATTCTAAACACAGGGTAGATCATATGTCTATCACGCTCATAGTGGTCGCTCTCCTTGTAGAGATGATAAAGTTGAGCAAATCCATTATCGCGCAGAGCAGGGTTCTGAGAAATGAACTTCTTAAGATTTTCCTTGACCTCTCGTTTCTCAAGCATCTGAGCTGCCTCCTTATCAAAAACGTAAGCACTGAACCATTCTTTTTGTTGGAGAATTTCATCAAAGAAATTCCAATTGAAATAGGAATCTGGACCGGCGGGCTCCAAGACCTCAATCATAAATCGTTTAGATTTCTGATTAGTGCTGACCAAGTAGTATTCACCTCCTCGCATTACTACGGTCGATTCATGGCTTTCGGTACTCGTTTTTGAATGATAATAATGGCCCTCGTATGGTTGTTTCGAGGTTTCAAACTCATTGATTCTATAAACCGAACAGTCGACGGCGGTATCAGATTCCATCAAGGACATGGCTACGCCATTCAGCTCTAGTCGCACAATCACATCATTCCACGACTTGGGAACCAGGTAGTATTCTGGACATCGAATTGAATTAGTGGGCTTGAGACGATTGTAGTAAGGAATGATGCTTTCCCAAGTCGAGTCTTGGTCGTAATAAAGCTGGAGTTGACCAGTTGCATCACTTGTGTCATAGTACGCAGCGTATCCTAGGAATGTAAGATCCTTGTGACTCTCATAATCAACTTCCCAATCAAGAGGAAAGGTGTTCTGAGCCTTGAGGTTGGTGAAGGCAGCATCTCGCGCATCACGAATCGGCTTTGAATGTTTCTGTACTATTTCTACAAGGGAATTCATGAATCGCAGGGTGGACATCACTCGTTGGCTAAATTCCTTTAGCATGTGAGTTTCTGTCAAAAGTCCAAACGAATTATGTAAAGCTGTAAACCCGGTAGAATACCTTGGGGAATCATAAAACGTTGCGAAGCCTGAATCAGGTGAAGTTCCAAAAAGATTGACATATGGAGTCATGTCGTCATTTTCTGCTTTCATCTTCGCTAGAAGCCCACTCTCAAATACTCCAGTCATAACATCGGATTGAGGCTCGGAAAGTTTGTCTGGCTGAGACATCAAATATGTCATCGTATATGGATAGTCGGCTCCATTGCTGACATGCGTTTCTAAATAAACATCTGGGTCCAAATCGTTGAATAGCTTGACAAAACTTCTCGCGTTCTTACTATCACATTTAATGAAGTCGCGGTTGAGGTCAAGGTTCTTTGCGTTCCCCCTAAAGCCGTAACTCATTGGCCCATTTTGATTTGCTCGGCTGCAGCAGTTTCTATTCAAGGCGCCACCCACATTATAGAAGGGAATGATGGCAATGATCACATCGGGATAACGCTCCTCAAATTCATCATCCATGACCAATTCACGCGCAAATAACATGGAGGCGTCGATTCCGTCCGGTTCGCCTGGGTGAATTCCGTTGTTGATCAGAATGACCGTTTTACTGGAGTCCCGCAATTTCTCCGCACTAAAATTCCGTTCTGCATTAATGACAACGAGATGGAGGGGCTTGCCAATGTCTGTTTCCCCAAAGCTTTGCAAAGAAACGTAGGGAGAAGAGGTTTCTAGGTCTTTCCACCATGCTATTCCTTGATCGTATGTCGCTGTCTCTAAGGAATCAGAAGCTTCAAAAACTGTGGTTAAGTCCTTCTGCATTCTCACGTTTTCGCATGACCACAGAGCGGTAGTAAATAAAATCACCATGACCAATGATCTGCGTATCGAGAATGAAGATTTAGATCTGTTAATTATTGGGTTGGTCTTGGGTTTATCGCGATTCATTATTATTGAGAAGTCAAACACTAATCTATTCAAATATGAAAGCTTTAAAAATTTTCGGAGCGATTGTTCTCGTTCTGGCAGTAATTATAGGTGTTTTAGCCTTTCTAGCACCAACACACACCCACCTAGAACGAACGGTAAGCATAGAAGCACCGAGTGATATGGTCTGGGAAAACGTGAACAATTTTCACTCTATGCAAGAATGGTCTCCTTGGGCTGCCATGGATACAACTCAGCAAACTACTTATTCGGATAATGACGGAGAAGTGGGCTCTACAATGGAGTGGGAAGGAGAAGAAACAGGCACTGGAAAGCAGGAAATAACCAGCATGGGAGAAGGTTCAATGGTCACACATCTAACCTTTTTCTCACCCATGGCAGGGGAGGCCGATGCTACTATGAATTTGGTAGAAACCGAAGCAGGTACTGATGTCACATGGAGTTACGATGCGGATGAATCATTCCCAGGAAACATGATGTTAGTCTTCATTGATTTGGAAGATATGCTAGGAGGCTCATACCAAGAAGGACTCGAAAACTTGAAGACCATGGTTGAAGATTCAAAGGCGAACCGTACAGAGTTCGATGGATATACGGTCATGCGCGAGACAATGGAGTCTCGAACTGTAATAGGTATTCGAGATACCGTTGAGTGGGCAGGTATGAAAGAGTTTTACATGGAAAACCTTCCAAAGACCGCAGGTGCCATCGCAGAAAATGGGTTGAAAATGGCTGGAATGCCAATGGGCCTTTTCTTTATGTGGGACGAAGAGAACCAAAGAGCTGATATGCTTGCTGGCGCTCCAATTGCGTCTGGTTCCATTGAGGGATTTGAGAGTTATGAATTATCTGGCGATTGCTTGGTGATTGAGTATTACGGTGAATATGAGGGAACCGGCAAGGCTCACGAGGCAATGGAAAAGTACATGAAGTGGCATGGTATAGAATTCGGAGAAGTGGCGGCGGAAGAGTATGTGACGGATCCGACAGAAGGGACAGATCCGAGTGAAATACTGACGAAAATCATCTATCCTATCTGACGATAACAAATATTTAAACTTGACCCGGTTCTCAATGAGGCCGGGTTTTTTATTGATATCAACAATGCATTTTGAATGAGAAGAGTCAGGGGGTAGTAGAGGTTCCAATAAGTAGACTAATTTTGCACTAAATTAGTGAAGAAACCACTGATTATAAAAGGAATAGGAATGAGCGAGAGTACAGTAGTTGACAACGAAGATCAAGTAAGTTTACACTATACAGGAACGTTGTCGAGCGGAGAGCAGTTTGATTCTTCTGAAGGAAGAGAGCCACTTGCATTTAAAGTAGGTGAAGGACAGGTAATACCTGGGTTTGACAAAGCCGTGAAAGGAATGAAGGTGGATGAGTCTAAGAAGTTTACCATTCCGGCTGACGAAGCGTACGGTGGTATGAAGGACGATTTGATCTACGATGTGCCAAAGGATTCAATTCCAGACGAATTGAAGCCACATGTTGGTCAAAGATTAGTTTCTAGTCTAGAAGATGGGAGACAAATTCCCGTTACAATAACTGAAATAACTGAAGAGTCAATTAAGTTGGATGCTAACCATCCGTTAGCAGGCCAAGATTTGACCTTCGATATCAAGATAGTCGCAATCGACAAATAATAATTAAAAACTGTAACGAGTGAAAAATGCACCACGTTTTGACAGGACAGTAGATCAAGATTTTTCGAGACAGCTAAGAAAGCGAGTGAATGCTTACTTCGAGGAAAACCATCTTGACCGAACAGGTGATTGGAAAGTCGCCCTCAAAACCATTTCAATGCTGGCCATGTATTTTGGCCCATATGCACTGATGGTTACAATGAACTTAACAGCATGGCAATATGTGCTTTGTGCTGCAATAATGGGAGTCGGTGTGGCAGGAATTGGTCTAGCAATTATGCACGACTCATGCCATGGATCTTTCTCTAAGAAGAGATGGGTTAACACAATGATGGGTTATTCATTGAATGTCATTGGTGGAAATGCCTTGAATTGGAAGATTCAACACAACGTACTTCACCACAGCTTTACTAATGTTCATGGTGTGGATGAAGATTTAGAAGGAGGAGATATCATGAGGTTTACACCGAATGAGCCTTGGAAGCCACGTCACCAGCTTCAACACATTTATTCATGGTTCCTCTATTCATTGATGACTGTATCATGGGTTACACTCAAGGACTTCAAGAGGTTGAGTGCGTACAACTCCCGAGGCTTGGTTGAGGCGCAGGGTGCTAAGTACGGTTCTGAAATGGCCATTCTTGTGGTTTCGAAAATTGTGTATTACGGTTACATGATCGTTACTCCGTTGATGTTAGGTTACAACCCAATTCTTGTTGTGGCTGCGTTCCTAATGATGCACATGATTGGCGGCCTACTGCTTGCAATGATTTTTCAGCCTGCGCACATCATGGAAGAGCATGAATTTATTCAGGGAGATACTTCGGTTATATCATCGTCATACGAAGGCCATCAGCTAAAGACGACGGCTAATTTCGCTCCAACGAATAAGCTGTTGACGTGGTATTGTGGAGGGTTGAACTATCAAGTTGAGCACCACATCTTTCCGAACATTTCTCACATTCACTATCCTGCGATTTCTAAAATCGTAAAGGCAACAGCACAAGAATTTGGTTTACCATATCGAAGTGCAGGGTCATTTAGGGAAGCTCTTCAGATTCATCAGCGTACGATGAAGAATTTGGGACGTAAGCCAGTATAATATGAATAGAGGAGACTTCATCCTCGTCAATGCTTTTACTGGTCACTTAGCGAAGGGAAATCAATGTTGCGTATTGCTGCTTGATGACCTTGCAGATTCACAAAGACTTCAAGATCTAGCGGCTGACTTCAATCTGCCAGCTACTAGTTTCATTCGTCGCATGGATGCGCACAATTATCAAGTTCGATGGTTTGCGCCCGAAGGAGAAATAAATCTATGCGGACACGGGACCATCGCTGCTTCTGCAGTGCTGTTTGAAGCGGATCCATCAATCGATGAAATCTCATTTCATTACGGAGAGGTAATTCTATTAGGGAAAAGGGAGGTGTCTGGAGTAGCGATCACAGGCACACCGATTCTCAGTGCAGAAGTCGAGATACCATCACATGTACTTACTGGATTTAAAGGAAAGGCAGCAGCCTACTACACTTCGAGCAACAAAGACATTGTCCTCTTTGAAAACGCAGATGATGTTTGTTCGATGAACCCAGATTGGAACGCCCTGAGAAAATCAAACACCTTCGCCTACGTTGTTACAGCTACTGGCGATGACTCAGATTTTGTTTCTCGCGTGTTTTTACCCTACGTAAGCTTCCTTGAGGATCAAGCCACAGGGAGCGCACATATGCTTTTAACTCCTTTTTGGTCAGAAAGACTTGCTAAGAATGAAATGAAGGCGCATCAATTATCTAAACGAGGCGGAAGGATGTCCTGTGGGTATCATGATAACCTTGTAACCCTCACCGCAGAGACTCTGATTTTTGGACAAGAAAGTCTCATTCCTTAATATTGATCGATGTTCGGAGACAAACCCATTGATTTTAATCGCTTTGTTCGAATTCTGTTTGGAATAGCTTTAGTCGTCTTAGCTTACTACTTGCTTGATAGACTTTCGACGGTCTTGATTCCATTCTTTCTCGCTTGGCTTACAGCCTATTTGTTAGAGCCAATAAACCGATTCCTTCACCGATGGATTAAACATCGTTCATTGGTTGTTTTCACGACGTTGATCTCCATTCTTTTACTGGTTTCTCTCGCTGCAATCATTTTCATTCCGCTCATGGTGGATGAGGTGATGGTTCTTCAGCGTCTTCTTTCCACTCAAGTGAGTCAATTGCATTGGCCTGAGTGGCTGCCGCGAGACATCGTGGATAGAGCAGGCGAGTACTTAGCCAAGTTTGACCTCACCGCTATTCTGAGTCAAGAAGGAATGACCGATAAGGCCTTGCACACACTCAGCGGGATATGGGAAGCAATATCCGGTGTGATGGGTGTAATTGCTGCACTGTTCTCTGTAGTCACGTACGTTTTGTACCTCATCTTTATCATGATTGATTACGATCGCTTGTCGAATAGCTGGGAGGCACTAATCCCAGAGAAGCAAAAGAGTTTTGTGACAGAGCTGGTTAGCAACCTCGAAGCTGGGATGAACGGATATTTTAAGGCGCAATCAAAGATTGTATTGATCGTGAGTATTCTGTTTGCCGTTGGATTTAAAATCATCGGACTTCCTTTTGCGATTGTTCTAGGGCTGTTCGTAGGCTTGCTAAACTTTGTTCCTTACTTGCAATTGGTTGGGTTCCTCCCAGCTATAGCTCTGATTGGGTTAAACTCGCTAGAAACAGGAGAAAGCTTTTGGCTCATGCTTGGGCTGACAGTCGCCGTCTTTGCCATCGTTCAATTACTCCAGGACGCAGTACTCACTCCTAAAATCATGGGTGAGTTCTCAGGACTCAATCCCACAATTATCTTGTTGTCTTTGAGTATTTGGGGTAGCCTTCTCGGTTTAATGGGACTCATCATCGCTATACCTATGACATCATTACTTGTTGCGTACTATAAGAAGTATGTCATCAGTAGCTGATGCGAATATCAGCCTAGGTTATATATTCTACATTTGAATAGAAATTCTTGATCAATGAATTACTCTATTCAGCAATTGACCTATTTAGTCGCAATTGACCGCTATCGAAGTTTTAGTAAGGCTGCCGAACACTGTTATGTAACTCAACCTACGTTGAGTATGCAGATCAAAAAACTTGAAAATGATCTTGGCCTACCGCTATTAGATCGATCAAAACAACCGCTTAAATTCACCCAGATTGGAGAGCTGATTGTGGAACAGGCGCGTGAGGCTCTTTCAGAATTGAAGGTTATCGATGATATTATTGATCGAAGTAAAGGAAAGGTTGCTGGTGAGCTGAGAGTAGGGATCATCCCAACCATCGCGCCTTATTTAATGCCGATATTCTTAGGTGATTTTTTAAGGAAATATCCTGAGGTAGAGCTTGTGGTTACTGAATTTAAAACCGAAGAAATCGTAGAGCGCCTGAACAATGAATCCATTGATGTTGGAATACTCGCCACGCCACTTAAAATTGCTTCCATCGTAGAAAAACCCTTGTTCTATGAAAAACTCCTGGCCTATGCGGATGATGAACTAAGCTCAACTAAGGGGAATAGGATCGAACTTGACAAAATGCTTTCAAAGAAACTATGGATTCTGAGTGAGGGTAACTGTTTCAGAAATCAAACATTTAATCTCTGTTCATTGAATCAAACCAAATACAAGAACCTAGAGTTCAACTATGAGAGTGGATCCATTGAGACATTGATGCGCTTGGTCGACAAGGAGGGAGGAAGCACCATTATTCCCGAACTTGCATTGGACGTAATTACGGAAGAACAAATAGATCGTGTGAAATTTATTGGTTCGACGAACCCACTTCGGGAGATTAGCACGATTACAAGGAGGAAGGGACTAAAAGAGAGTATGATTAATGCCATGAGGGATAGCATTGTTAAATCTCTCCCAAAATCTGTATTGGACAATAAAGACAATGGTGAGGTCGTCGCCATTTAATCAACCGATCCGTTCCGGGTGGCTATAAATATTGAAACTGTTGTTGCGTGTAAAACCAAGCAGCGTAACACCATATTCCTGCGCTGTGTTAACCGCCAAACTTGAAGAAGCTCCTATCGCTACGATGATAGGAATTCGGGCTAAAATCGCTTTTTGCATAAGCTCGAACGAACACCTACCACTCAACATCAAAATATGCGACTCCAACGGAAGCATCTTTTGAAATAGCGAAGCCCCAACGATCTTATCCACTGCATTGTGACGGCCAATATCTTCACGCATCATGAGCAGTTCACCATTTTGGTCAAACACTGCGGAGCCGTGGAGCCCGCCTGTATGTTCAAAGACATTCTGTTTCACACGCATTTTGTCTGAAAGGCCGTGAATTATAGCGTCGTTCACCTTGATGTTCGAACTGACTTTTGTTGGGCAGAATGATTCAAGGCTTTCTATCGAGGCCTTTCCACAAATCCCACAGCTTGAATTGGTGTAGAAATTACGTTCAAATTGAGACCATTCGATTTTCAAAGTTGGGCTTAGCTCAACCCTGACCACATTGTCCGTTAATTCTCCAGTTTCGTCATCCGTACAATACACGATGTTTTGAATCTGTTCCATGCCCTCAATAATGCCTTCTGTGAAGAGAAAACCCAGTGCCAACTCAAAATCATGCCCTGGCGTGCGCATCGTGATGGCGAGGCTCTTTTGTTCCCGGCCATCCTCAGGACCATAACCAAGCCTGATTTCCATCGGTTCTTCAACGCTGAGCAGGTCGAGTTTGGTGCTTCGGACGTCACCGTCAATCTGAGTGACTTCTGTCGGTAAAGCGCTTGGTTGGGACATAAAACAAAGATGAATAATATCAGTAGAGCGATTACCTCCTCAAATATCACAACCCTTCCCATAATTCCTGATTTATATGGACTACTTTCGCGGCCGCAAAAAGCATTGGTATGCAGTCAATTAGAAACATAGCCATCATCGCACACGTTGATCATGGTAAAACGACTTTGGTCGATAAGATTATCCACGAGAGCAAGGTGCTCGATGATCGAAAGGAAGTAGGTGAACTCATCCTAGATAGCAACGACCTGGAGCGTGAACGTGGAATTACGATTCTCAGTAAGAATGTTTCAGTCGTGCACAAAGGGGTCAAGGTGAACATCATTGACACTCCAGGTCACGCCGATTTTGGAGGCGAAGTAGAGCGTGTATTGAAAATGGCTGATGGAGTTATTCTATTAGTCGATGCTTTCGAAGGACCAATGCCACAAACACGATTCGTACTTGGGAAAGCTATTGAGTTAAACCTGAAACCAATTGTTGTCGTCAATAAAGTAGACAAAGAAAACTGTCGTCCGGATGAAGTCCATGAGCAGGTTTTTGACCTCATGTTCAATTTGGACGCGTCCGAAGATCAACTTGGCTTCGAAACGCTTTATGGATCCAGTAAGCATGGTTGGATGAGTCATGACTGGAAGGAACCGACCAATACAGTTCAGCATCTTCTTGATACCATCGTCGAAGTCATCCCAGAGGCTGAGTACAATAGCGGGGAAGCGCAAATGCAGATCACATCTCTAGACTTTAGTAGCTACAAGGGAAGAATCGCCATTGGAAAGGTTTACCGAGGAGATATAAAGAAAGGCGGTGACTACGCCTTGATGAAGCGAGATGGCAGCGTCAAGAAAAATAGAATCAAAGAACTCTACGTGTTCGAAGGACTTGGAAGATCAGAAGTTGACTCAGCACGCAGTGGTGACCTATGTGCAATGGTTGGGCTAGAAAACTTTGAGATCGGTGATACATTGGCTTCTCTTGATAATCCAGAAGCACTACCAAGAATCAATGTCGATGAGCCAACAATGAGTATGCTCTTCACAATCAACAATTCGCCGTTCTTTGGAAAGGAAGGAAAGTTTGTAACCTCAAGGCATCTGCGTGACCGTCTGTATAAGGAAACAGAAAAGAACCTAGCGCTTCGAGTCGAAGACACCGATAGCGAAGACAAATTCAACGTTTACGGTAGAGGCGTTCTTCACTTAAGTATTCTCATCGAAACAATGCGACGTGAGGGTTACGAAGTTCAAGTAGGAAAACCTCAAGTGATCTTCAAAGAAATCGACGGTATCAAGTCGGAGCCATATGAGACTCTCGTGATTGATGTTCCAGAAGAGTACAGTGGCAAAGCTATTGAGCTTGTAACACAACGAAAGGGAGAACTCCTGATTATGGAGGGCAAGGGAGATATTCAACACCTTGAATTTGAAATCCCATCAAGAGGGTTGATCGGTCTTCGAAACAAAGTACTCACGAACACAGCAGGTGAAGCTGTAATGACGCATCGCTTCCATCAGTACAAGCCATTCAAAGGGGAGTTTGGAGTAGTGGAAAAAGGCGCTTTGGTTTCAGCAGAAACGGGAGCAGCTTTGATGTACGCACTCGATAGACTTCAGGATAGAGGACGCTTTTTTATTGATCCAAACGAAAAGGTATACAAAGGCCAAGTAGTTGGTGAACACACTCGTGACAACGATCTTGAGGTGAATGTTATCAAAGGGAAGAAGCACTCAAACGTCCGTGCTGCTGGTTCGGATGATGCAGCTAAGGTTGCGCCTAAAATTCAATTCTCCCTTGAAGAAGCCATGGAATACATTCGAGTAGATGAATATCTCGAGGTAACTCCATTAAGTATAAGAATGCGAAAGATTAGCTAGGTTATCGGCTGAACTCGATCGTTAGCTGAGAACTGTATACGCTCTTCTTTGAGGAAGATGTGATGAGATATTGACCGGAAGGAATATCTCCGCTAATGTCAACTACCTCGTATATATCAGATTCAGGTAAATACTTCACTTTGGCATAATAGTCAACGCCGCAGCCATCTCGAAGAATAAGGAGAAGACTCTCCTTTTCAGAGTTGGCAAAGTAAAGATTGATTCTACTCCCTTTTCTGATGGGATCTGTGATTGTCTTGATCAAACGTTCATCGAACATGCTCAAGTCGTTAAACGAGGGCACAAATGACGTTTTGGAATATTGTAGATCACCAGTCTGCTTCTTTTTCTTTACCCGATAAAAGAGCTTGGCGCTAGGAACTTCAAAATCGAAGTCCATGTATTCGATAACGTATGAACTTGATAATGGCCCTTTCATAGATAGTACTTCTAACCAGTCATCACCATCCAGGCTGCGTTCGATTAGAAAGTCCTCAACAATACCGGATGTAATCCATTTGAGTTCTACGACATCACCGATTCGGTGAGCTTGGAAGTCGATCGCTTCGAGGTCTCGGTACATGCCGCTATTTCCATCATCAGCCGCATCGACTTTATCTTCTTCACCTTCAAAATTGGCGTAAGAATCTAGAGGCGAAATGATCGCAATTAGCAATACAAAAAAGAGAAATGTCCTTATCATTTCTAGGTAGAATCCGCATCGAAAGTATAAACCACAAACCGAAATAGAAACACTCATGGTAGATTAAATCCTTAAATCCAACATAGTTACGGGCTGTACTCAAAATGGTTACTACGATTTATAAACAATTCTGATCAACTCAACTAGGAATGGACAGACGTAATGGATTGATTCGTAAAAAAAACCGAACGACTAAATTTCTGGAATTACCAGCGCAATGTTCCAAAACACAATCGCAAATATTCGCTCACTATGAATATCATTTTGAGGCTGTCATAGAAAGATCAAAGGATACTTTTGAGCTTAATGAACTAATATTTCAATTGATTGACCGAAAATCGAAAGGAATGACCCAAGGTACTCGTCATATTTGTTGAAGTTTAATTCATGTCTGACACACATACATCCAAGTACCTCGAAGTTCGGAGCTACACACTCGCAATTTGCATCCCTTTAGGAGCGGAGGATTACATTCCTCAGCCGGCTGAATTTGTAAGTCCAGCAAAGTGGCACCTGGGACATACCACCTGGTTTTTTGAAGAGTTTATTCTTTCAAAGCATCTCAAAGCATACAAACGATTTGATCAGGAATTCGCCTTTGTATTTAACAGCTACTACAACACCATTGGAGAAAGAATCCAGCGGGCGATGAGAGGTAATCTATCTCGACCGTCATTGGAAAGAGTGGTGGAGTATCGAAAATACATCGATGAGCATATGACTGAACTCCTGTCGGGTGAATTGAACGATGAGCTTGAAAGCCTGTTGGATATTGGTCTGAATCATGAACAACAACATCAGGAGTTGCTCTTTACCGATATTAAATATGTATTGGGTCACAATCCGTTGTTTCCTGCATATCGCGAAGGAGAATCCTATGTCAACAATCGTAACGCCGAATCAGGTTGGGCGACTATTGATGAAGGGGTGCATGAAGTAGGATTTAGTGGAAATGGATTCAGCTATGATAATGAACACGGACTTCACCAATCATTTATTCAAGGCATTGAAGTATCTAAAGCCTTGGTCACAAACGCAGAGTATTTAGACTTTGTACAGGATGCCGGCTATGAGCGTCACGAATTATGGCTTGATGAAGGATGGGGCTGGATAAAAGAAAATGAGATTACTAAGCCACTATACTGGCATAAGGTGGATGATCAATGGGCGCAATACACGCTTGGTGGACTTGCTACGCTGAATCCTGAAGCCCAACTTGCCCATATCAGTCACTATGAAGCTGCCGCCTATGCAGAGTGGAAAGGAATGAGGCTTCCTACGGAGTTTGAATGGGAAATCGCATCAAAAAAACTCAATTGGGGAACAAGATGGGAACACACAAACTCTGCCTATCTGGCCTATCCAGGATTCAAAAAGCCAGCCGGCGCAGTTGGTGAGTACAATGGCAAGTTCATGATGAATCAGATGGTTCAAAGAGGCGCTTCTGTCGTGACTAGCCCAGGACATAATCGAATAACATATAGAAACTTCTTCCATCCGAATATGCAGTGGCAATTCAGTGGGATTAGATTGGTGAAGAATGATTGAAATATTAAATAAGGAGTTCGCGGATGATGTGCACTCGGGATTGACCTCTAGCCAGAAAAGTTTGAATTCGAGATGGTTTTATGATGAACGCGGAGATCAAATATTCGTGGACATCATGAATATGCCTGAGTATTATTTGACGAATTGTGAGCACGAGATATTTTGCGATCAAACTGAGAAACTGATTCAAGTTCTAGATATCGACGAGACTCATTTTGACCTTTATGAACTTGGGGCAGGAGATGGCACCAAGACGATGGAACTACTTAGAGCAATTAATGGGGCTGATTTTACCTATCATCCAATTGACATATCGTTCCATGCTATTCACAATCTAGAGCAACGCGTCCAGAATGAGCTACCCGAAGTAGATGTTCGAGGAATCCAAGACGATTACTTTTCAGCGCTAGGAAAAATGCAATCGGATAATCGCAAGGTTATCTTGTTTATGGGATCCAATATTGGAAACATGGACGATGAGAAAGCACACAAATTCATGTGTAAGCTCTCGGAAACGATGTCTAGAGGAGATGTGTTATTGTTGGGCGTAGACTTAATGAAACCAGGTCATATTGTCCTGCCGGCGTACAATGACGCCAGTGGTCATACAGCTGCGTTCAACCTAAACCTTTTGGAGCGAATTAATCGTGAGCTTGACGGGAATTTTGACTTAGACAAGTTCATTCACCGACCTGTCTATGAAGAAGACACTGGGTTTGCGAAAAGCTTCCTCCAGTCTAAGGAAAAGCAGACCGTTAGGATCGAAGCTCTTGACTTATCGGTAGACTTTGAAGAAAGGGAGACTATATTCATGGAGATCTCCAGAAAGTATAATGATTCTATTCTTCGAGGTGTCATTCAAGACACGGGACTTCAGATAACCAACAAGCTCACCGATTCCAAAGGCTACTTCGCGGACTACATCCTCAAGAAAGTTTAAGACCATTTGCAGGACTGACTGGATTATTAGTCATTTGCAAAATGATCAACCCATCACAAATCCAAGAAGCAGCTGACCGATTATGGGAAGCTGATTCCCGAGGTGAAGTTTGTAATCCCGTGAGAGAGTTGATTGGTACGGATGATCTCGAAGCTGCATATAAGGCTCAGGCAATCAATACCAAAAGAAAATTAGATCGGGGAGAGGCCATAGTTGGATACAAAGTCGGCTTGACTTCTGAGGCAATTCAAATTCAGCTCGGAGTTGATCAGCCAGATTTTGGTGTGCTGACAGATATTACTCGAATTCCGAACGGCGGTTCTATGGAGGCTTCGATCATTCTTCAGCCGAAAATTGAAACGGAGATAGCCTTCGTGTTGGATCGTGATCTCGGTGATCGCCGGCCTGTGATGGAGACATTGTTGGATTCTATCTCAAAAGCAACATCCTGTTTGGAAATAGTTGGAAGTCGCATTGAAAATTGGGATATTAGAATCACGGATACTATCGCAGATAATGCATCGGCTAGCCACTTTGTAGTTGCAGATGAATTTGTAAACCTTGAGGCAATAGACCTTGAAGGATGTTCGATGGAGATGACAAAAAATGGAGAAACCGTATCCGTTGGAAAGGGGAGCGCGTGCATGGGTAATCCATTAAACGCCGCTCTTTGGTTGGCTCAGACTATGTTTGATTTAAACACGCCAATGAAGGCGGGAGACCTAATCCTTGCTGGCGCCCTTGGCTCCATGTCGTCAGTCCAATCTGGGGATAGCTTTGTAGCTACAATTGATGGCCTACCCAGCATAAGTGTGACGTTTGATTAATGAATTAGCATGAAGAAAATGAAAGTTGCAATCATTGGTTCTGGAAATATTGGAACAGACCTTATGATCAAGGTTATAAGAACCTCCGATGTTTTAGAAATGGCCGTCATGGTCGGTATTGACTCGGAGTCGGATGGCTTAGCTCGTGCGAAAAGAATGGGAGTTGCGACAACGCATGAAGGAGTCGATGGTTTGATCAAAATGCCCGAATTCGCCGATGTCGAGATTGTATTCGATGCGACATCAGCAAAAGCCCATCTCTACAACTACGATAAGATCAAGCCGTTCGGAAAGAGGATGATTGATTTAACTCCAGCGGCGGTTGGTCCTTATCTCATTCCGCCAGTGAATTTTGATGCAAATATTGATTTTGACAACCTGAACATGGTCACATGTGGAGGGCAGGCGACGATTCCAATGGTAGCGGCGGTGTCTCGAGTTGCAAATGTTCATTACGGAGAAATTGTCGCCTCCATTTCAAGCAAATCTGCTGGACCCGGAACAAGAGCCAATATTGATGAGTTTACCGAAACCACGGCAGAGGCAATTGAAAAAGTGGGAGGAGCGACAAAGGGCAAAGCCATTATAGTTCTTAATCCAGCTGAACCACCGTTGGTTATGCGAGATACTGTGTTCACATTGAGTGAAAACGCCGATCGAGAAGCAATACGAGACAGCATTCATAAGATGGTCGCCGAGGTTCAGAAATACGTTCCTGGATATGAATTGCATCAAGAAGTTCAATTTGAGGACATCCCAGAAGATAAGCCGGTTTTCATCGAAGGAGTCGGACACGTAAGTGGCCTAAAAACCTCCGTATTCTTGAAAGTTTTGGGAGCAGGGCACTATTTGCCAGAATACGCAGGCAATTTGGATATCATGACCAGCGCGGCTAAATCTGTTGGAGAACGACTAGCGAGTTTAATTACCGCATAATCCATAAGCACCATGAACAAACTATACATACAAGATGTCACGCTTAGAGATGGCATGCACGCCATACGACATCAGTACACAAAAGAGCAAATTAGGGATGTTGCGAGAGATTTAGATAATGCCGGCGTTGATGCCATCGAGATCGCTCATGGTGATGGGCTTGCAGGCTCAAGCTTCAATTATGGATTCGGAGCCCATACCGATTGGGAATGGCTAGAGGGAATTGCTGAAGAGTTGAAACACGCAAAGCTTACCACCCTATTGCTACCTGGAATTGGAACAATCGAGGATCTGAAAAGGGCCAAAGATCTTGGTGTAGAATCCGTTCGAATTGCAACACACTGTACAGAGGCGGACATTTCAGCACAGCACATTGCCGCAGCCAAGGATCTTGGAATGGATGTCGCCGGTTTTTTGATGATGGCACATATGAATGAACCCATCAAATTGGCCCAGCAAGCAAAACTCATGGAAAGTTACGGTGCTGACTGTGTGTATGTGACTGATTCGGCAGGTGCTCTTTTGATGGATGATGTAGCAGATCGAATGAAGGCATTTAGAGACGTTCTGGATGATAAAACTGAGTTGGGAGTGCATTGCCATCATAACTTAGGGCTTGGAGTCGCAAATACGATTGTAGCTATGAATCACGGCGCGACGAGACTCGATGCTTCATTAGCAGGAATGGGAGCTGGGGCAGGCAACTGTCCATTGGAGGTTTTAATTGCTGTGTTGAACAGAATGGGAGCGGAACATAATAGTGACCTGAACAAGCTGATGGATGCTGCGGATGATAAAATCAGGCCGTTGCAGACCAGACCCGTTAGAGTGGATAGAGAAACGCTTGCTCTGGGATATGCGGGAGTTTACTCAAGCTTCTTGTTGCACGCAGAGCGAGCATCGGAACGATACGGAATCGATACCCGAGACATTTTGGAAGAATTAGGAAGACGTAAAATGGTCGGAGGTCAAGAAGATATGATTGTCGATGTTGCCCTTGATATGAAGAATACACCGAATGGATAAGTTAGATAAAATGGCGGCTGCAGTTGATATTGCTGCAAAGGAGGCGCAGGCAATCTCCCAACTGAGTATAGGTACATCATTTTCCATCGAAGATGCTTACGAGATTCAAAAGCGTGCGATAAAACGACGAATTGATCGAGGAGAAAATCTGATTGGTTTAAAAATGGGGTTTACCAGTGAGGCCAAAATGATCCAAATGGGTGTGCATGACATGATTTGGGGCAGGTTAACAGATTCAATGCTCATCGAGAACGGCGGCGAACTAAGCCTGGGAAATTTTATTCATCCCAGGGCAGAGCCCGAAGTTTGCTTTCGAATATCCAAAGACATTGAAGGTGAAATTCCGTTGAAGGATTTGGATGAATACGTAGATGGAATTGCAGCGGCAATTGAAATCATCGATTCAAGGTTCGAAAATTTTAAATTTTCACTGGAAGACGTGGTGGCCGACAACTGCTCTTCTAGCGCTTTGGTTATAGGCAAGTGGCAAAAGCCAAGCAGAGACATCGGTGATCTAAAAATGACACAGTCCTTTAATAACGAAATGGTTGCCGAGGGGAGTTCAGCTGACATCCTCGGTGATCCGTGGAAATCATTACAGGCAGCGACTAGATTGGCTGAACAATATGGAGAACCAATCAAGGAAGGCCATGTGATAATGGCTGGAGCCGCAACAGCCGCGGTGTTTCTTAAGCCAGATTCTGACGTTCAAGCTGATGTAGAACGGTTGGGCTCAGTGAGGATTCAAGTGATAAATTAAAGGACTGAAAGGAAGAAAGAATTCAATCTTCTAAGGTTGACAAAGATCAAAGAACAATGAAAGCAATTTGGAATGGTGAAGTAGTGGCGGAAAGCAATGAAACAGTAATCATTGAAGGGAATCATTACTTCCCATCATCATCAATTAAACAAGACTATTTTAAAGATTCGAGCACCCAATCCAAGTGCCACTGGAAAGGAATGGCTTCGTATTACACGCTTGAGGTGAATGGCGAAAAGAACGTTGATGCAGCCTGGTACTACCCAGAAACATCTTCTATGGCCAAGAGTATTGAAGGCCACATTGCATTTTGGAAAGGTGTAGAGGTGGGCAAATAGCGTGACCAACCCTACTGAAATACTTCACTTAGCCTCGCAGTATTTAGCGGCGGCCAACCTCAGTTTCGTAACACCCAAGGAGGATGATAGCCACAGTAATCTTGGCTGGGGAGCTGAAGGCAAGCGCCTGTTCACTTATGACCTCAGTGAAGACGGCTTAAGGTTAGTTCTGAACTTGAATTATTACTCACTTGACTTCGTACACCCGACTGAAGGGGAGGTCGCCTCCTATCCTCTGAGTGGCGCTCGACATCTAGATGTCGTTAATTGGGTAGTTAGGGAATGCGCCTTTATGAAGCTCAAAGGAGACTATAACTACCACTTTCACTATGAACTTCCATATACAGCTATATCCGATGATTTTGTGTTTCCGTCAATCGAGACTGAGGTCTTAGAACAATTAGCAATAGATAGGTCTATCGCGGATAGGTTGTTTACGAATTTGGGTTCTGAGCTAGAAGCTTTTAGTCTACCAAGAATTTGGCCTCATCACTTTGATACTGGTTCTCTTGCCACCTTTAATAATGGGTCGATTGGTTACGGGATGGCGATCCCTGACTCGATGGTTGATGATTACTATTTCTATGTCGCTGGCTATAAAGGCCACGATTCAATTGATACTTTGGCTTTGAAGCCACTGAAGCATGGTGAGTGGAGATCGGGCTCATGGAATGGGGCTGTCATTCGCAATTCCGAAAATGAAAAGATTGTCAAAGAGTTTTTAGAAGAGGTTACGGCGATTTTTAAGTCTCAAATCGAAGAAAGCTAGTTTCCCTCTTTTTGAATGTTCTTGATGGTTCTGAGCAGATCTTCTGCTGTCCTAAATCCATTGGATGCTAGAAATAACTGCCCGTTGTGACGAACTACCACCGAAGGAAATCCTCTAATGCCCATTTCTGAGGACAACTGAAATTCCTGAGCAGTCTCATACTTGCACTCTTCAGAGTCGAAGGTTTGACGATACTGATCTGAGTCTAATTCGAATTCATCTGCAATTCTCAAGTAGGTTTCAATGTCGAGCATGTTCCGATTCTCTGCATAGAACGCGTCTTGCACAGCCTTGAAGAATTCAAGTTCAATTTCAGGATTTAGATTTCTGGCAGCAACAACGGCTCTACAAGCTGGTTCGGTGTCGTAGACCATCGTTTTGTCCTCTAGAATATCATACTTGAAGGGTTGTCCAGTTCGCTTGTGGATCTCTTCCCAATGCTCTCTCAGAAAGTCTCCGATATCCGCATTGGTTTCTGTTCCGTGTGGTCGCAATCCACCCAGCACGAGTTTGAACTCATGGTCAGGAAGCGCTTCTCTGACTTTGGAAATTTCCGGAGCAAATCCGTAGCACCAACTACACATAGGATCACCGACGTAAATAATCGTGGGGTTTTGGGCGTTTAGCCAATCAAAGCTCATAATGAAAAGTATGACGATTAATAGGTGCTTCACTTACTCGATAGTGCTAGGGTTAATGCTAGAATAACCAATACTCCAACCTTAACCCATTTGGTAATTATCCAAAACTTGTCATTTTCGACAAGCTGTGAAAGCCTTCCTGCAACCAAAGCAATGGAGGAGAACGTGAGGAATGCGGTCAACATAAATATCATCCCGAGAATGCTCATCTGAACCATCGGGTTCCATCCAGGACTCGAAATGAATTGCGGAAGCAGCGCAATGAAAAAGAGGGATACTTTCGGATTTAGCACGTTCATCATAACTCCTTGCCGAAAGAGTTTCCCAATTCCAATGTTCTCAGTTTCTAACGCTCTCAGTGTGTTTGTTTGCTCTTGGCTTGCACCATAAGCTAGATAGAACAGGTAAATGGCGCCTGCATATTTCACCAGCGAAAAGACCAAGTCGCTGCTGTATAAGACAATGGATAAGCCTGTTGCCGCCAACAACGTATGAACAACAACGCCACTGACAAGACCTGTGGTTAAACCGATGCCTTGCTTGGAACCGTTTGAGATGCTGAGACTTAACACATAAATGTTATCGGGTCCTGGCATGAGCGCGAGAAGGAAGGCGGCAGCACAAAAAGCAAGAACGAGCTCGACCTCCATGGTCTATTCGGCTATTGACTGGGCCTCTTCGTCATGTGGTGATTCGAGAATCTCATCTTCAGCCCCATGAGTCAACGTCTTGAGCTTCTTTACGAGGGCAAAAACCAGAAGACCTACGATGAAACACATGGTTGCGATTATCGCAAAAACAGTCATTACTCCGGATTCTTGGGCAGCTTCCCCTAAAAGTCCTGCGGCCTTATTTCCAATTCCGACAATCGCGAAATAGGCACCCATCGTCAGACTCGCATATTTTGCTGGAGCCAACTTGGTGATGAATGATAGAGCGACTGGTGATATACTCAATTCTGCAACTACATGGAGGAAGTAGGATAGGAGTAACCAGTATATAGGCGCCTTTCCAATAGCGCTCAGGGATGCGTCATAAACCGCTCCCATTAATGCCAAGAAGCTTACCGCCATGATGATCATTCCAACGGCCATTTTAAAAACGGCAGATGATTCTTTCCCTTTCTTGCTCCACCTCAACCAAATCACCGCCATGGGTCCGCCGATCAATACAACGTAGAATGCGTGCAAGGATTGAAACCAGCTTGTCGGGATCTCCCACCCAAACAACAATCTATCTACACTGTCCCTTGCATACAAATTCATTAAACCGCCCGCTTGTTCATAAGCAGCCCAAAAAACAATGACAATTAAGAAGGACAACAGAAGCACAATTAATCTATCCTTTTCAACTTTAGACAAAGGTTTAGTAGCTAAGTGAGCTTCAGTGGCGGAGTGCTTCAGTAAATCTCCTATTCCTTGGAGATGTTTCCTGCCAAAAACGTACACAATCTGGCCTAGTATCATCCCAATTCCAGCAAGAGAAAAGCCCAAATGCCAATCATAGGTTTCTCCAATGTAACCGACTAGCAGAGGAGCTGCCAGCGCACCTATGTTGATTCCTATATAGAAGATTGTAAAACCAGCATCTCTTCGGATGTCGCCTTTCTTATAAAGTCCGCCAACCATCGTGCTTATGTTGGGCTTGAGAAGACCAACACCGCAAACCAAAAGAATGAGCCCCGAATAAAAGGTCATGAGGCTGTCAATTGAAATTGAGAACTGACCAAGAATGATCAAAACTCCACCAACCAAAACTGATTGTTTTTGTCCGAGCCATTTGTCTGCGATGGCTCCACCGAAAATCCCCATGAAGTACACAAACATGCCATACCAACCATATAACGCCAAAGCTTCTTTGCTGGTCCAGTCTAATCCTGGATTATCCCCGGTGGTTTGAGCTGTCAAGTAGAGCACAAGAATCGCTCTCATCCCATAGAAACTAAATCGTTCCCACAGTTCCGTAAAGAATAAGATATAAAGCCCTTTGGGATGACCCCACATTGTTTGTTCTTGCATGTTCGAATTTTGAGCTCTGAAAATAGAATTACTGCTGAATTCGTCAAATTGAAGATTTTTGGAGCATGCACCAACTTCGCCCAACACTTCTTAAAGATGGTTCCGAGATAATTCGCATTATGAATATTGCCATTCAAGAAGGGAAAAATGGGTATGTCAAACAACTTAAAGATATTATTGCTGATAACTGGTTTAACTCATTACATAGCAACTCGTTATGTTTAATTTCAGTTGAGATAGATTCAATGATTGTCGGATGGGGTAGCTTAACTGAGTATCGAGGAGGAAGACCCTCATTCGATGGCACTCTTGAGATCAGTTTTTATGTTGACCCCAAGTTTAAAAGACAAGGGATCGGTAATTCGCTAGTGATGCATTTGGAGCAAGAAGCTCGTAAAATGAAGATTGAGACTCTTATTGCAATCTTGCTTGGCGATAATATGGCCAGCATTAACCTCTTGAAATCACATATGTATTCGGAATGGGGTAGAATGCCCAATGCCGCGGTAATGGCTGGCTCTAGTGTTGATCACTTGTATTATGGCAAGCATCTAACGGCCTAAATCAACAGTTGTTTCAAATACGACCACACCATTTGTCAGACCTGCGTCTGTCTTAGTAGTAATGTTTAATCTTGTTTATGCGTTTTAAACCCGCAATTTTAGCTGGTATAATTATCATCTGCAGCTTTTCTAAAGTTGAGGCTCAAACGCCAACGTTTCAAGATTGTTTGGGAGCTATTCAATTTTGTGCGGACAGCTTCATAGTGAATTTCAGCCATAATGGAATGGGTAATTTCAGCAACGAAATAGCCAACGTTTCTACATGCTATGCACCAGAACAACGAAGTATCTGGTTCGAATTCACTGTAATTCAGGCGGGAATTTTGAGGTTCGAGCTGAATCCTACAACTACAAATCAAGATCATGATTGGACACTATTCAACATGACAAACGTTGCATGTTCAACATTGAGTACCTCTACTGGTGCCGCGTCGGCGATGGTGAGGTCCAATACTTGGGGAGCGTGGGGCTTTAACGGATCTACAGGGGTGAGTACTCCAAACGGAGGAACTGGAACTTGCAATGGTCCGGGTACCACAAACGGCCCGAAGTGGTGTGCTGATTTGAATGTTCCAGCTGGCAACAGATACCTCTTGCATATTTCAAATTGGACGGGTTCAAGTTATGGATTCACGCTGGACATGTCTAGTTCGACCGCTATTCTAGGAGACACGATACCACCATATATCGATTCGATAAGCTCTTCTCTTGAATGTAGCTCGTTTGACAGCCTTGTCGTGGAGTTTAGCGAACCAATGAAGTGCGATTCATTTCATGTAGGAGACTTCTCACTTTCCGGACCTTCTGGATATCATACAATATCAAGTGTCACTAGTCCATTTTGTAGTGGTGGAGCAGATAATACGGAAAACATCACCATTCATTTCACCCCTCCAGTTACACAGATTGGTCAATATACACTGCAAGTTGAGCCAGGGTTTGGCTATATCGAGGACGCTTGCGGGAACCTCGATACCATTGATAGTGTGCAATTCTATTTTGATGGATTTGTCGAACCTCAGTTTACCACGTCTGATGCACTGTGTTTTGGAGATTGCACTGGCACAATTCAAACTCAAGTCGTTGGGGGAACTGCTCCATTTTCTTTTAATTGGAGCGGCAGTTTAGATACTACAGCCAATCATACAGGAGTGTGCGCCGGTCAATACTTCATGACCCTAACGGATTCCGCTGGATGCGAGATCGAAGATTCGCTTGAAATTATCGAACCAACCGATCACATCCCTTCAATAATAAGCCCATACGGTCTTTCCTGCCCGGGAGTACAGATATGCGATGGCGGAGCTATAGGGACCGCATCAGGAGGTGTGCCGCCATACTCTTATGCATGGAGCAATGGTGAAACAAACGATTCTGCCACATCTCTTTGTGCGGACACCAACTATGTTACCGTGACTGATGCTCATGGCTGTATTGATTCTGCTTATGTCGACATCTGGAGGCCTGACTCCATTAAATCAACCGGCTTTGGCGATACTCTTATCTGCATTACCAACGCGGCAGCAATATCGGTTGCAAGCATTGGAGGCACTCCTCCGTACAGCTATGTGTGGACCAAAACTTCCCTAAATGGTTCGTTTGTCTCTTCAAATGGGACTCCGACTGTTTATCCAGAGACCACAACACAGTATTTTGTGGTTTCAACTGACTCAAATGGTTGTGTTGGAGACAGTTCTGAAGTTTTGGTAAAAGTAAGACCACCATTAGGATTGGACTTTCCAGAGGTTGACACGATTTGCCCTTATGACACGATTGATATCCTAGCTGTAGGACTTGGCGGGGACTCTAACTACACCTACTCATGGGCAAGTGGCGTTTTTGGTGAGGCTAACACCATTAGCCCAGATGAGCCAACTTGGTATGCCGTCACGGTGAGCGATGCATGTGGTACTCCGGTTTATACGGATAGTGTGTTCGTACAAGTGGGGGGTTATTCACCATTATCATCGATAATTAGACTTGAAGACGATTCACTTTGTAATGGAGAAATAACCACGCTGACAGCCAGTGCTAGAGGTGGTCACAAAGGACCTGTGGAGTACAGATACAAATGGTCTCACACACCAGATTCCTATCCGGTGCAATTTATTGAGCCTAAAAAAACAACTGAATACGAAGTCACAATTTCAGATCTATGTCTGTCGGAGCCTGATGTTGCGAAGGTTACAGTATATGTTGGCAATCCTGAGCATCCTGATTTAGTGTTTGAGCCAGCAGAGGCGTGTGCAGCCAGCGAGATCATGGCGTCAGTAAATGTTTGGAATCCAAAGAGTCGTTACACTTGGTATGTTGATGATGAAGTAATTCAGAGTAATTATCAATATGATTCGGTGACCTTTAAATTGACTGAAGTAGGGTGCCATGAAGTCAGCGTGGGTGTCCGTACTGAATATGGTTGTTATTCTTTACAGAAAGACAAGTGCGGCGTGAAGATTCTTGTGCAACCCGACGCCCGTTTTGATCGAAGACCAGCATATCCAACGAATATTGAGCCCCAACTTTCCTTTTTCAATACCAGCATCAATACAGATCACATTACGTGGTACATAAACACATACGACACTCTATATGATGATGTGTTTTTGTATGAGTTTGATGATTACTGGGACACGAATCAAGTGATGTTGGTTGCGGTTTCAATTGATGGTTGTGTCGATACCGTGAAGTACAATCTGCCTTATGTGGAGGAGACTCTGTTATATTACCCGAAAAGCTTTACCCCAAATGACGATGGGCTCAACGAAGAGTTTAAGATCAGTGGAGAAGGAATGTCCAGTGACGGCTTTGATCTTATTATCCATGACCGATGGGGTCAGCAATTATTCAGAGCAAATAGGCCGGATAGAGGATGGGATGGTCGGTCTGGTGATGGTAGAATCGTTCCTGTAGGAACTTATCCTTTCACGCTACAGTACACAGATCACAGAGGTCAGGTCAAAGTAATTCGAGATCAAATCATAGTCTCGAAGTCTGGTATCGAAAGAGGATTGCGATAAGTGTTCCCACTTGTTTGCGCTTCTGTGCTGTTTTGATCCCTTTGAGATAACTTTACTTTTTTATTAAGCCAAACCAATCATTCAAGAATGCTGATTCACTTTTCTCCAAATCCTTGGGTACGCACCTGGGGAATCCTCTAATACAACCGAAAGTCAGTTTTGCTTTCAGCCCTTCTGGCGACGCTGGTCTACGTTTTCTACCATATTCTACACTTTGAGCAAGTTGGTTTACCTGTTGCACCTGTGAGTATAATCGGTGTGGGTCTCGCCATATTCCTTGGCTTTAGAAATAGTTCGGCCTATGATCGCTGGTGGGAAGCTCGAAAAATTTGGGGTGGCATTGTCAACTACAGTAGAACGTGGGGAATGGAAGTTACCAGTTTTATCCAACCCGTAGATCGTCTGGCCGCTCCGGAGGTAAATGAAGCCAAACGAATCCTGATTTATCGACACATTGCTTGGCTCTACGCAATGGCGATGCACCTGAGGAAGCAAATGAAACTAGAAACTTTAGCCCCGTTTCTTAATTCACGCGATGCCGAACTAGTGAAAGAGTTTAAGAACATCCCGTCGCAACTGTTCAACCTACAATCAAATCATGTGGAGGAAATCTTTCAAAAAGATGCCCTTAATGAGTTTAAGCACCTTGAATTGAATAGGAAGCTTGAAGAGTTCTATAATCTCCAGGGGAAGGCTGAGAGAATTAAAAACACAGTTTTCCCTTATTACTACAATTACTTTACTCGGGTATTTCTACGACTATTCTTGGTGATTTTGCCATTTGCGCTTGTGGATGAAATGGGCTGGGAAAGTATTCCGCTCAGCGTTGCAATTTCATTTGTCTTTGAAATCCTCGATAAATCAGGGACCATTACTGAAGAACCGTTCGAAGGACGCGCAGCAGATACACCGATGACTGCATTGTGTCGAACAATAGAAATTGACTTGCGTCAAATGTTGGGCGAAAATGAGCTTCCAGAGCCTATCAAACCAAGAATGACCAAGTTCGGAGCCGCATTTTTAGAGTGATTCATATACGCGTTTGATAACCCTCAATGAATTGCATTGGAGTGTCAATTCACGAGATTTTTAGGAAGTCACCTTGAATTTCTCTGAAATTCTATTTGGTCATTGTTCAGAAAATTATAATTTTCTCATACCTAAGCCTTTACTATGATTTGCCCAGTTTGTCATCATACTAACATCAAAGAAGGCTCTGAAGAGTGCCCAAAATGCAACACACCACTTACCGGTGATAATCTTGTCTTGGCGCTTCAAAAGAGCAATCGAGATCAGCGAAACCAGAAGATTGCCATGACTTTTGCCTTGGTCTTCGTGGCTATTCTCAGCGCTGCCTACTTATTCATGATTACAACGGATGATGGATTGTCTAGCGCTGGCGAAGGAGAGATTGTTGTCCCAGGCGACTCGCTACGTAACCTTGGCTATACGCTCGATGAGAAAACAAATCATATTGAGGAGCTGCAGACTCAGATTGAGAATATGCAAGCGACCATTTCTTCAATGGAAGAAGAGGAAGAGACTCCTGAAGTGGAGGAGGAACAATCTTCAACAGTGACGGAGGAAGAGGCGCCACAAGCAAGCATCGAACAGCCCAAACCAGTCAACACAAGTTCAGGTGGAACACATGTAGTCTCTGAAGGAGAAACACTTTGGAGTATAGCTCAATCACGTCTGGGTGACGGATTTAAAAGTCAGGATCTAGCATCATTAAACAATCTTAATGATCCAGATTTGATCGTTGTTGGAGAGACGCTCCGTCTGCAGTAAATTCAAGCCGCTTGATGTCCAAATGACTCAGCCTGATTCATGATGCGCTGAATGGTTCTAAGATTCACTGGTTTATTAATGAATCTATTGACCAAATCAAAGCGCTCAGCCCGAAGCTTGTCTTCTGGATCAATAGAGGAAGTCAAAATGAAGATTTTAGTAACCTTTATAAGGTCGCCCACGAACTCACCAAGTCCATTCAAAAACCCCCATCCATCCATAATAGGCATCATCAGATCTAAGAAGATTAGATCGGGCAACGCTTCAGGATTGTTCCTATTCTCCAATAGATAGTCAAGGGTACTACGGCCGTTGTCAAACTCCAGAATATGGGTTGACGAAGGATTGCTTTCTATTTGCTTTTTGACTACCAGACGACAGATTCTGTCATCATCAATAATTGCAATAACTCGAGTTTTCATAGGCATTCAAGATTATTGCAAGAGCAGAGGAACCTCTAAGGTGCAATTTGCCCATCTAAATCACAAACGACTTCTGAAAAGACATTACAATTTACTGGAGTAAGAGACTTAAGTCCCTAATGGAAAGGGCAATGAAAAGCTCACCGCCTCAGAAAATGTTGGATAAAAGGACTTACTATCGCTTGTCCTCAGCCTTCCGAACTACCAACTGGCGTCCTTGAAAGTCTGCACCGTTCACTTCGTCGATAGCGCGTTGTCCATCGTCGTCTGATTCCATTTCAACAAATCCGAAGCCGCGAGAGCGACCACTATCGCGATCTGTTACTATTTTACAAGATGCTACCGACCCTACAGCTTCAAACATTGATTTCAACTCATCGTCAGTTGCACGATAGTTGAGATTGGCCACAAATAATTTCATAAAAAATTCAATTTAAAGTGCAAAAGAGAGATATTTAATTGACTTGATGAGCTAAGAATGCAATTCTTTTCATTCGTTCGCGATAATTCCTTCCCTTTGATGGCAATGCCCGAAGACAAGCTTGATGTCAATATATTCCTGAACACCTCTGATAACGGTACTATACTGGATGTTCGTTCTCCGTCGGAGTTTGCAAAAGGACACATTCCAGACGCCAAAAATTTTCCTCTTTTTTCGGATGAAGAGAGGGCGGAAGTTGGCCTTCTTTACAAGGAGAAGGGGCAATTTGATGCTGTTTTACGTGGACTCGACATTGTTGGACCCAAATTACGAGGGTTAGTTTTGGAGGCTAAAAAGCACAATTCCAAGGAGTTTCATGTTCATTGCTGGCGGGGTGGAATGCGATCTGAATACATGGGTAAGCTGTTGTCTCTGGCTGGCTATTCGATATCAACTTTGCCCGGCGGCTACAAAGCCTATAAGAGAAGCCAACTTGAACTGTTTGCACAGAAGTTTTCATACATCGTGCTTACAGGTTATACAGGTAGTGGTAAAACCCGATATCTAAAAATGCTGAGGGATTCGGGAGAGCAAGTAGTTGATCTCGAAGGCCTCGCCAATCATCAAGGATCGAGTTTTGGGAATCAGAAGTCCACTTTTCAGCCGACTACGGAGCAATTTCACAACGATCTCTATGAAGTGATGCGAAATTTTGACCCTCAAAAACAAGTTTGGATTGAAGATGAGTCCTTTTCCATTGGGAGAGTTCACTTACCAGCAGCGCTATACAGAATAAAGAATCTGTCACCACACCTTATCATAGAAGTGGATAAGAAAGAGCGAATACAAAATTTGCTCGAGGAGTATGGGAGCATTGATATATCCAAACTTCAACTCGCTGTAGAAGGAATTAAGAGAAAATTAGGCGGAGATCGTTATCAGTTGGTCCTCGAAATGTTGAAACAAAACAACGGGAAAGGTGCCGCAGGTGAAATTCTGCAGTACTACGACAAACGCTATAAAGAAGCTGTGGATCGAAAGAAATCACTTGTCATCGATGTGGTCGACACAGATAAGCTAAGCGAAGAAGAAGTCATTCAAAAACTATTGCACGCCACACATGTCGATTAATCTAACCTCATTCAGTCACGGTGGGGGCTGTGGTTGCAAGCTTTCCCCTCAAGTTTTGGAGGAAATACTTACAGGTGAAAAGCAAGGAGCGTTTGATCGCCTGCTTGTTGGCAATGATTCTAAAGATGATGCAGCTGTCTATAGCCTTGATGGCAAGACCGCAATAATCAGCACGACAGATTTTTTCATGCCCATTGTCGATGATCCATTCGACTTTGGTGCAATCGCAGCGACAAATGCAATCAGCGACATTTATGCAATGGGAGGAAAACCCATGATGGCTATCGCAATTTTAGGATGGCCGATTGAAAAGCTTGGACCTGAAGTAGCTCGAGAAGTTATAGCTGGAGCCAAAAGGGTTTGCTCAAATGCCAGAATTCCTCTCGCTGGGGGCCATAGCATTGATTCCCCTGAGCCCATTTTTGGACTTGCGGTTACGGGTTCTGCTCTAATTTCTTTGATCAAAAGAAATGATGGAGCAAAGGAAAATGACATCTTATTCCTCACCAAACCAATTGGAGTTGGGCTTGTTGCAACTGCTCAGAAAAGGGGAGAAGCGACCGATGAAGACATTGCTTTGGCAGTGTCATCGATGAAAGCGCTCAATGATATTGGCGAGACTGTCGCATCTGCGCCAGGTGTCAACGCGATAACAGATGTGACAGGATTTGGGCTTGCAGGTCACTTGATCGAAATGGCGGAGGCGAGTAATCTGAGCGCGGTTCTTGAGTACGATAAAATCCCAATCTTTCCATTCACACAAAAGTATCTTGACTTGAACATGTCGCCTGGTGGAACTCATCGTAATTGGGAAGGCTATAAGGAGAAAGTGGTTTTAAATAATGGGGTTGACCATCGTTTGATTGCAGACCCCCAAACCAGTGGGGGATTGTTACTTTCTGTGTCACCAGCCGAGGCCTTACGTATCGCTCAGATTCTTTCGAGGCATGACCTACCAAGTGACATTATAGGACGGTTTGTGACGAAATCCCAAAACGTTCTTACTGTTGCTTAGATAGAATGTCTGATATAGTCATAGCGCTAATATTCTTCGGGATTGCCTTCCTCTACGCAAGTGTGGGCTTTGGAGGTGGGTCCAGCTACCTCGCCATTCTCGCTCTTGTAGCAACTAGTTTCGACGAGATACGAACCACAGCACTCATTTTGAATGTCGTTGTCGTAATGATAGGGAGCATTAGATTTTACCAAAAAGGACTATTGTCTTTCAAGCTATTTATGCCATTTGTTCTTTCAAGTATTCTGACAGCATTTCTTGGAGCACAAGTCCAATTGAGCGTAGAAGTATTTTTTGTTCTCCTCGGGATTATGCTCATGCTTGCCGCGATCTTTATGCTAATTCAAGGCCAGAACCTTCAGAGTCGGACAATCGAACTGAATACAGTCCAAAGAGGATTGACTGGAGGTGCAATCGGATTTGTTTCAGGGCTTGTTGGTATCGGCGGTGGGATTTTCTTGTCTCCAACGCTACACCTGATGAATTGGCGAAAAGCAAAGACCATTGCAGCTTTATCGGCCTTTTTCATTCTGTGCAATTCTCTTTCTGGTCTTGCGGGACTTGCGTATTCATCTCATCTAGCCCCCAATATCGATCTCTTGATATTGGCTCTCCCATCAGTTTTTCTCGGGGGCTTGGTAGGTAATTATGTCCTCACAACCAAATTAAATCGAAGGATGATAAGGTTGCTAACAGCGTTATTCGTATCCTACGTTGGCCTGAAATTGATCCTCGCTAATGCTTGGGGAATTCAGATTTGAATTCTAGACTCCCACTTTCTAGATAACCGGCGAATCTCATGTTTATCTTTAGAGTATTAATTGACAACCCTAGGCATCAGTTGTCTCACTTTGGGTAGAGGAAGTTATTAATCATGGAAGCACATAGAAAACACGGCAAGACCATAAAACCAAGAGGTGGGAAGTTCCATCGAAATGAGGTAGCGATTCTTGGAGCTCCATGTGCGATTATAGAACTCCTTTCTGCATCATTGGCAAAAGAACTGGAGCCTGTTCTAACTTGTGCTTATGTGGATGCATCACATGATACTTTACCCAACAAATCACCATTTACTGCCCAACTAGAAAAGCAGGCGGCAACCACTTCAATCGATTTACTTGGCAAGGATAATGACCTACGCATTCGGAAATTGCTGAACGAGGCTGATATTGCGCTTGTCAATGGCAATCACTTTCAAGCAGAACATCAAGTTGTGCTTGTAAATAGCAAAAAGAAGGAATCGCTGAGTCGGAAGCTCGATGGATTAACTAATGTACTTATGATTATTCTGGACGAAGGGATGGAAGAGCCATTCGATTTTCTGAATCCATTCTTATCAAATACACCGATCTATCGAATAGCCGAAGTAAATCTCATATCTCAAGAAATACAGAAGAAATTTGGGCAGAATTCAACCGAGCTCAAAGGATTGGTATTGACTGGTGGTAAAAGCTCGAGAATGGGCAAGGACAAAGGCTCAATCGATTATCATGGGAAGGCTCAACGGGAGCACGCGGCTGACATTTTGCAGGCCATAGTAGGAAATAGTTATTTATCTGTTCGTGACGAGAGCACAACGTTTGAAAGCCAATACGAGCTCATTGCCGATTCATTCTTGGATCTCGGACCTTTTGGTGGTATTCTGAGTGCTTTCAGGAGATTTCCAGATTGTGCTTGGCTTGTTGTGGCTACGGACATTCCAGGCTTAAGCAGTGAGTTGGTAACTGAATTGGTAAAACGAAGAAACCCTTCTAAAGTGGCCACTTGCTTCTATAATCCGGAAACTAAATTCCCTGAACCTCTAATCACAATTTGGGAGCCTAGAGCTTATCATGTCATGTTGGAATTTCTTGCAAATGGAATGAGCTGCCCACGAAAAGTTCTTATCAATAGTAATGTAGAAATGATCGACGAACCCCGGTACTATGAGGATTTGATCAACGTGAACACTCCTGAGGAGCTAAAAGCATTCACAATCAAGTAAGATTTCGAAAACTGATAAAAGGGTGTGCTGATCCGGCCGTATAATTGTCATATCCCTGTGGGATAATAAGGAAGCCATCAGCATCAACCAGGTTAGCTAAATCCCCTGATCCTTTTCCTTTTATTGGGTATGCTTTTAGCTGGCCCTTTTCGTTCTTAACGCGAACTTGAAGAAAGAAGGTGAGATTAGGTTTGAAAGAAACGTCTTCAGAGAGCATCGCATATGTCGACTCTTCCTCTTTACTCCCTAAAGATTTAAGCAACCAAGGGCTGAAAAATGCTAACGCACACATGAAGCTCGAGACTGGATTTCCTGGTAGCGCGAACACAAGGGTTCCGCCACCATGTTGTCCAAACCACAGGGGTTTTCCCGGTCGTTGTTCAACCTTGTGAAATAATCGTTCGACACCAAGCTTATCTAACACGCCAGGGATAAAATCGAATTTCCCTTTTGACACACCGCCGCTAACAATGATGACATCATACTGATCGAGGAATTTACTCAGTTTATTCTCAATTTCCTCTTCATTGTCATTGAGGTGTTCAACATCAGCTACTATACCCTTAGCACTGAGCATTGAGCCAATTTGATGGGAGTTGCTCTTACGAATCTGATGAGCTTTGGGCTCCTCATGAATATTAACTAGTTCATTTCCGCTTGAGATGATAATACACTTTGGCAGTTTACTAACCCTGACATGTGTTTGACCCACGGATGCGCCAACTCCAATTTCGGCAGGACTGATTCGAGTTCCTTGATCAATTATTAAATCTCCAGCGCGTCGATCAAGCCCCTGATTGTGCACATTTTGTCCTTTCCTTAGCTCAATATCCGCTACGGTAACTGTGCTTCCTTCAATGTTGATGTCTTCGTAGCGGATAACGGTATCTGCTCCTTCAGGTAGCACTGCTCCCGTCATGACTTCGAAACAACTCTTGCGATTTATTAGTTCTTGTTTAGAAGATCCCGCAGCTGCTATTCCCGTTATCTCCGCCATTTTTGATTTATGGTCAAAGTGATCGAAATTTATTGCTATCCCGTCCATTGCAACTCGATCAAAAGGAGGGAAATCGCGATCAGCTGAAACATCCTCTCGAAGAACTCTGTGTACTGATTCAATTAAAGAAATTGACTCAATCCCATAGTCCTTGGCAGTTGCTAGCACTGCTGCCATTGCCTGATCAAATGTTGTTTTCATCCTCCAATAGTTGCCATTGATTCATGCGCTGGGTTTGAAGAGTCTCTCAACGATTCAGCTATAAACCCATTCCGGGCTTTACCTGTTAATGCTTTCCGAATCAAATCAGTAATCTCCTCGTCGCTAGAACCATTTCTCATTGTGTCTCTAAGACTAACTTTTCCTTGGCTGTACAGGCAGGTCCTTAAATCTCCTTGTGGAGTTAATCGCAGCCTGTTGCATGACCCACAGATCGTTCTGGTATACGCCGGGATAATACCGAATGAGCCCTCGAATCCATTCACTTGATAGTTAAGAGAAGTAGAGGAGGGGCTGTCTTTGAGTTTGGAGATGGAATGTTCAGATGTAATGTAGTCTAGTATCTGCGTTAGGTTAAGGTATTCTCCATTCCCTTGATTCGGGTCGCCGTTAAACGGCATCTCCTCAATAAACCGAACAGAGATTGGATTATCCTTTCCCAATTCGAGCATTGGGAGAATATCGTTGAAGTTCTTATTCTTCATGACTACCATATTGACTTTGGTCTCAATGGAAGAGTTAATAAGGTCTTGAAGAGTCTTGAAAACCTCAGGAAACTTATCTCGCCTCGTGATTGCAGCAAACCGTTCACGATCCAAAGTATCGAGACTTAAGTTTATTGATTTGATTCCAATTTCTTCAAGAAACCCGATGTGTTGACTGATTAAGGATCCGTTCGTTGTAACATGTACCTCGTCGATTCCTTTTACCTGGATTAGGTTTCTAAGGAAATCATTCATCCCGCTCCTTACGAAAGGTTCTCCGCCTGTTATCCTGATCTTATTGACTCCTTCGCTGGAGAATATTTCTGCAATCCGCAGCATCTCCTCATATGATAGCAACTCTTTTCTGTTGAGGTAGGATATGCCTACTTCGGGCATGCAGTAAAAGCATCGAAGGTTGCAGCGATCCGTCACTGCGAGGCGCAGATAGTTATGTCTTCTTCCGAATTTATCTCGTAGCATAAAGAATGCATGAAGTTAAGTAGACCATGGGAAATGTTACCTCCGATCAAGGAAAAAATTCAATTCGAAGAAAAGCGCTGAATGAATGCGATTAGCAATGCCGAGCAGCGGTCCATAAAAATACCCCAGAGCTATAAGCCCTAGGGTACCTAACTAAACAGTCAAAGCAAATTCTTACTCAGTCTTCATCTTCCGGAGCATGGTGTTCGTGATTACTAAGGTTATTCCCGTAAATAAGAATATCATGGCAGGAAAGGCTACGTCACGATCCATGATTCCAGCATTACCCAGTAGGTAACCGACTAGAATTCCAATCGATATACCGATGAAAGTAATCCCGACTTTCAATCCTGTGTATTGATGCTTCCCTTCTTGACTAAAAAGGTCGGCGCTGGCCCCTTTATCGATTAAGGCAAGTCTTTCCTTATTGCGTGTGGTGAAGAATAGAAATGCGATTCCGAACATGGTGGAGAAAACGATTCCTGGTATTAAGATGGCTTCCATATTATCCTTTTTATTGGTTTTGCTGCTTTGACGCATCCATATTAAATCGGTTACAAAAAATTATCTTGTCACAGTTCCTTTAATAATATGTAACCGATTTGTATTCGGTACGTCAAACCATTGTGTTGCAGGAAGAGTTAGAGCAAAACTGTATCAATCGAGTCCTTAACGGGGTGGCTTAGCTTTGGGTGGAACTTTCAATGAGTACAGTATTCAAGAGGGAAATCACATCCTCGGAATGGCGCGATTTTACCTAAGAGAAGGGCACTCACACGGCAACTTCATGAGCATTTTCAATATTCTCATTGGATTAACCCTAGAGAATTTAATGATTAGTGAACGCCTCAAGAAGATCTGCTCTTATTCCGCAATGGCCGCAATAATGCTTCCAGTGGGATTGTTTTTGACAGGGGTAATGGGTGGTGACCCAGCTAACGTTCCGCCGATTGGAATGATTGGTATTTTAGGAGTAGCGGCGTCCCTGATCATCATGATCATTGGAGCTTTTAAGACGAAAGTTACAGCATAAAAAAAGCGCCAAGTCATGGTTGACAAGGCGCTAGCACAAAAATGTGCTTTGAATGGAGTGCTACCCACCAAGTAGGGTATAGGCCTTTCCGACTTTTCCTGCCCGTCCAGTTCTTCCGATTCTATGTATGTAAGTATCGAAGGACTGTGGAACTTGGTAGTTGATGACATGTGTAATGTCGCTGACGTCAATTCCTCTAGCTGCTACATCAGTAGCCACAAGGACATTCACTTTGCCCGTTTTAAAATTATTCAAGGCCTTCTGACGCGCGGACTGGGTCTTGTTTCCGTGAATTTCATCCGATCGGATTCCTTTTTGGTTAAGCATTTTGGATAGCTTATTAACCTTGTGTTTCGTCTCTTCGAAAATCAAGACCTTTTCAATCTCATCCAATGCAAGCAGGTCTTGTAGCACGTCAAATTTGTTTTGATCGGCACCTATTCTAATCACTTCTTGATCTATGTTTTCTCCAGTTGTCGTACCGGTACTAACCTTTACTACGACTGGGTCGGTCAAGATTTCATCGATCAGCGGCTGCTGCTTTTTATCTAGCGTAGCAGAAAAGAGCATTGATTGCTTTCGATGTCCGACGGTGTTGATGATTCTCATCACATCCTTTTGGAATCCCATGTCAAGCATGCGGTCAAATTCGTCCAATACAAGTGTTTCAAAACTTCTTAGGTCTAACCATTGACGGCTGACTAAGTCTAGAATCCGTCCCGGTGTGCCAATGATAACGTGCGGCTTTCGTTGCGTATTCGCTCGGTCTCGGTTAATGTTTGTTCCTCCAATGAGCGGTGTGCTGTATAAGCCCAGGCCTTTAGTAATGCTCTTGAATTCAACTTCGACTTGCAACGCGAGTTCACGAGTTGGTACAACGATGATGGCACTTGATTTCCGTCTCGTGCGCATAAGGTCATTGATGATTGGAACAAGGAAGGCAGCTGTCTTACCGGTGCCCGTTTGAGCTATTCCCAGAAAGTCTCTGCCATCTAGCAAAGCTTCAAGGCTCTTGTCTTGTATCTCCGTCGGGACTTCGTAGCCCTTATTGACTAGTTTATCAATGAGCCCTTGGTTTACCGGTAGGTCGGTGATTTTGCGAGTTGGGACAAATTTTTCTTCTTCCAGCATTGTCGCCTTTCGAACGAGTAAGTCTGGGTTAAGAGTAGAGGGTTTGAAACCTCCACCTTGACGGCCACCTCGACGATTGTGATTCGAATTGGAGCTGTTTGTGTTTTTCGATCTCTTATAGGATCGTTTATCTGAATGATTCATAACGATTACAGGATTATTACTCCTGTCCATGGCCAATATGGCCTTATTTATTAATGATTGTTTGGCCGAGTTGGCCGTGATAATTCTCTAAGTACTAATGCTCGAGCTTTAAATTTTGTGTGCTCTGGAAATGATCTTAGTGTCATTTCTTCTTCTCAGCATTTTCCTTTACACCAAACGATGTTTAAGCAGGACTGCTCAGTAAGAATTTGCGCAAAGGTAGGCTTAGTTTACTTCACTCTAGATCATTTGAGTGATTTCCCTCTTCAATGTTGAACCATATTTAGTATTTAGGCTGACAGAGGAATAGATTGAATTGGTATAGGACTACTGTTAGTTGGTCCCTCAATACAGGGGGTCATCCTGTCTGACTCAAATTGATCAATACATTCATCTTCTACTATATAATTTATATTATGTTAAATGGTGTTTATCTGATTAACCCTACCATGTAGACATTATAGAGACCGGCGCCTTTCAGAACAACCGTTTAAGCATCAGCCTTGCAGAACGATACTACTTCCCTTCGTTATCGCACTGGTGCTCACCAGTTTCTCCGGTCTCTTCACCTTTGACTCCTTCTGGATTATAAATCTCGCAGCGGTCGCCATCATAATATGCAGGGCACTCGCAGTCGCCTGAGATGCAAACACCGTCGTTTTCGCAAACAACATTGGCGCACTCGTCTTGGCAGCTGATCAGCGCTACGACGGTTGACATGAGTAAATATTTCATCATAAGTTTTCGTTTGGGTTGAAAAGCTATCAATCTTTCCTGAGGATTCCAACAATTCCAAATAATGTATTGCCGCTCAGTATGGCATTCTTGAATTCCTTCTATGCAGATCTTCACTCGCCACAACCCTTAAGAAATTCATTTTTCCTACTTTGCTTTAGTTAAGCGAATCATGAAACGGATCGAAACTACCTCTACCATCTACACCCTCGAAGGAAATGTTCTCATCTCCAAATTGAAGAGTAACCACAATATGACGGTTCAAGATACGGTCGAGAACTATGAAGCCCGTCAAACCCTAGACCTCCGGTATCCAATGCTGGCATTGATGGATTTGCGTCACCTATCTGGAATGGATTTCAAGGCGATCATGGCGATGAATGACCAAAGGGAAGCGGATCTTATTTCCGCGGCTGCTATGGTACTTGGTAAACCGATTCATTACATCATCGCAAAGGAAGCTCGACGATTTCGGAAATATAAATTCCCGGTCAAAGTATTTAAAGATTACGACAAGGCGATGAGTTGGTTAATGGAGCACTCCTGACTATTGGTCACTTGGAACCAAGCGGGTTCCTTCAAAAGTAAGTTGAACCTCACTCCTATCTTCATTTTGAAGAATCATTGTGTATTCAAATGAGATATGATTGAGATCATATTTACCTCTTCCCTCGTAACGTTGAGAAACCGGCTCGGCTACCACAGTCTGAGTAGGAATAACAAGCAAGGAGTCGTTCAGGAAGTCAAAATATATGTCGCCTTCAAGCCAAATTCGATTGGGTTTTTCAGGATCAGGGGTAAATGATAATGTGCTCGTACCCCTCAAGCCCGATTCTTCATACTCACCTTTGAACTCGCCCTCATAGTTGCGATTAAACATCAAAGAGCAATCTTCACCTGAATACCAAGGTTGACAAAAGCATTCTCCTTCGATGCAGTATGCGTCATTGAGGCAATTCAGCTCTTTGCATCGATTAAAGCAAGATTGAAAGCTAAGTATGAAGGCGATCAAGCCAATGTATGTGAGCAATTTGAGCAAGAACACAAAAGTACGCAATAAAAAAGGCCGCAGTTCTCTGCAGCCTTTCCTGTTGCTTGGTTATAGGATTCTTAGTTACTCAACTTCTTATTCATCACTTCATACTTCTCCATTTGGTTGGTACGAGCGTAGAGCTCCTTCAATGACGTCATGGTGCTCACGTCATCTGGCTTTATTTCATGTGCTTTTTCGAGATAAGGCAATGCTGTTTTTAAAACCTCTTCTGAATCTTCTTTGGCTAGTTTGTACTTGTTGTCATCCGTGATCATGTTGGCCTCGTTGATCATGTCAGCGCCCCTGTTATAATACAACGCTCCCAAACTGTAGGCAGCATCAAAGAAATCTGGCTTTAGCTCTAGCGCCTTTTTATAGTCAACCAAAGCCTTCTCATATACCGGAATGGCCTCTTCCCTATTCCCATCGGCAAGCATACTTGCTTGCTGGTGGTCTAGAATATTGCCGCGCGCAAAAAACAAACTTGAATTACTAGGATCATTTTGGATTGCTACGTCCAAGTTTGAAAGCGCCTTGTCATATTCCTTTGATGCCAAATAGATATCAATCTCAGCGGTAATTATGCTCTGACTATTTGGTACAGCTTCTCGAGCTGCGGCAAGAGTCGCCTTATACTCTTCTGTGTTGCCCAAACCTTTATAGGTGTTGGCTAGATTGATATAGCTCTCTTCCAGCGAATAGTTGAGTGTAATACTCTCCTTGAATTTTTCAATTGCAACATCATATTTCTTCGCTCTCATTGCGGCTATCGCAGTATTAAAAACGGCACCCGAATCAATTACATCGAACGCAGTGGCAACGCTCGAGCATGTTGTGAAATAGTCATAGGCCGCATTAAAGTCAGACACGTTAAACATATTCACTCCTTCTTGGTAGCAATAAGCCCCAAGTCTACGGTATCTGTCATTCAGATCATTCATGTTAATCTTCTTACTTCCTAATTCTCGCGCCTTGGAAAATGATTTAACCGCCTCAATTAAAGTTCCTGCTTTTTGGTCCTTCAATGCTTCATCTTCGCTGAAATAGATCTGTTCGTGGATCATACCACGGTAGTACCAAGTTTTCCCATCAATACCGGTCTTGGCGTGGGTAGTAGCTGGTTCAATTTCAATTTTAGCCTTCAGTAACTCTCCATCTTGAAGGTAATTGTATGCATTCAGCACTTTAGCGCCTTGAGCCATGACCGAACCGGTCAGAATAAGTAATACTCCTCCTATTAGTAGCCTTCTCATGGTGTAAAATAATTTGTGTTCAAAAGTAGAGAATCAAGGATAAGGCCAAACACCAAATATTAATCTTCGGTGCTTGTATCCTTCTCGTTAGTGTCTTCTTCTTGGTTCGTTTCTGAGGATTCAGAAGATCCTTCTTCGTTGGTTACTTCTCCTACCTCTCCTTCCAATAATTCTTCCTCGTCGTCAAAAGCATCAACCTTAGCGACAGCGGCAATTGCGTCGCCGTTTCTTAGGTTAATCAGTTTCACACCTTGTGTGGCGCGACCCATGACTCTCAACTCAGCAACAGACATGCGAATCGTAATACCAGATTTATTGATAATCATCAGATCATTTTCATCATCAACATTTTTGATGGAGATGAGAGATCCAGTTTTGTCCGTGACATTAAGGGTTTTAACTCCTTTTCCTCCTCTGTTGGTGATCCTGTAATCTTCAACCAGTGTTCGTTTTCCAAATCCCTTTTCAGAGACAACAAGCACCGAATTGGTAGGATCATTCACGCAAATCATTCCGATTACGGCGTCCTTATCGTCCGCCAATCGAATTCCTCGTACACCACTTGCGCCGCGACCCATGGATCGAACTGCATCCTCATGGAAATGAATCGCTTTACCTGAGCGAAGGGCCATAATGATATGATTGCTGCCATTGGTCAATTTAGCTTCGAGAAGTCTATCTCCTTCACGAATGCCAATCGCAATAATTCCATTCGTTCTCGGTCTGCTGTACTGTTCTAATGGGGTCTTCTTAATTACTCCATTTTGAGTGCACATTGTTATATAATGAGAGTTCAAGAACTCATCATCACTCAGATTTTCAACATTGATATAGGCAAGGACCTTGTCATCTTGCTCGATGTTCAATAGATTTTGGATTGCGCGTCCTTTACTTTGTTTGGTTCCCTCTGGGACTTCAAATACCCTCATCCAGAAGCACTTTCCTTTCTCCGTGAACACGAGTAGATAGTTGTGAGTGCTTGCAATAAAGAGATGCTCCAAGAAATCCTCATTCCTCGTCGATGTTCCTTTACTACCCACGCCTCCGCGTGTTTGTCTGCGGTATTCTGTGAGAGGCGTCCGCTTAATGTACCCAAGGTGGCTGATGGTTACTACGACCTCCTCATTAGCAATCATGTCTTCAATTCGGAAATCAGCACCAGCATAGACGATTTCAGTTCTACGCTCGTCGCCATACTTCTCCTTAATCTCGATCAATTCGTTTTTGATCATCGTCATTCGAAGTGATTCATTCTCAAGCAGCTCCTTCAAGCCAGCAATGGTGCTCATCAACTCGTCATACTCTGCCTTAATCTTATCTCTTTCAAGACCCGTTAATCTCTGCAGACGCATGTCAAGAATTGCCCGAGCCTGGATCTCACTTAGGCTAAAGCTGTTCATCAATCCATCTCGCGCTTCATCTGGAGTTTTTGAGCCCCGAATCAATTTAATAACAGCATCGATGTTATCGAGTGCAATCAACAGTCCTTCTAGAACATGCGCACGCTCTTCTGCTTTTTTGAGTTCGTATTTAGCACGCCGAATTACAACCTCATGTCGGTGATCGACATAATGAAGAATAAGATCCTTTAGATTCAGTGGAATCGGCCGGCCCTTGACAAGGGCGATGTTGTTTACACTAAAGCTTGTTTGGAGATTTGTGTACTTATAAAGGTGGTTCAGTACCACGTTTGGAATTGAATCGTTCTTTAATTCATAAACGATCCGCATTCCTTGTCGGTCAGACTCATCCCGAATATCCCGAATGCCTTCAATTTTCTTTTCGTTGACCAATTCAGCTGTGCGCTGAATCATGTCTGCTTTGTTCACTTGATAAGGAATCTCCGTCACAATTATAGATGCCCGACCGTTATCATCTTCTTCAATGGTCGCTTGTGCCCTCATGACAATGCGTCCTCTACCCTCTTCAAATGCAGACTTAACACCTTCATAACCGTAGATAATTCCTCCGGTTGGAAAGTCTGGAGCTTTGACATATTCCATTAGTCCGGCCACATCGATATCGTTATCGTCGATGTAGGCGATGATTCCGTTGATAACCTCGGTAAGGTTGTGAGGCGGCATGTTCGTTGCCATTCCAACCGCGATACCGCTGGTACCGTTGATCAATAAGTTGGGAATCCCACTTGGAAGTACCGTAGGTTCTTGCAAGGAATCGTCAAAGTTCAATCGAAAGTCAACCGTCTCTTTATCAATATCAGAGAGAAGCTCTTCAGCAATCTTTCTCAATCGCGCCTCAGTATATCGCATTGCGGCTGGGCTATCCCCATCTACCGAACCGAAGTTTCCTTGACCATCCACGAGTGGATAGCGGAGAGACCATGGCTGAGCCATCCGAACCATCGTGTCATAAACGCTAGAATCACCATGTGGGTGATACTTACCCAAAACTTCTCCCACGATACGAGCAGACTTCTTGTAGGCACGATTGGACAAAACCCCGAGCTCGAGCATTCCATACAATACTCTTCTGTGCACTGGTTTTAAGCCGTCTCTAACGTCAGGTAAAGCGCGCGATACAATGACGGACATCGAGTAGTCGATGTACGCCGTTTTCATCTCATCTTCAATGTTGACGCTGATGATCTTTTCTCCTTCTGCCATAATGTCTTTCTAGGTAACTATATTTTAAGTCGTGGTACGACTTTGAAGCGAATTCGAAGGTAACATTCGACCCCTCGATTTCAGCTGCGTTTCACCCTCTATTTTTAAACAAAAATTTGTTAGTAGGCACTGGTTTTGCAAGGTTTTCAACAATCTGTTCGACTTAGATTTGAATAAGACAAAATTTCTACTACTTTGCTCTGGCATACGGCTTGAGTAATGGTCGTTTGTAAAAGCAATTTATGGATACAAATTTTTCACCAAGAGTAAAGGACGTGATCTCCTTTAGTCGTGAAGAAGCACTGCGCTTAGGACATGACTATATTGGTACTGAACACTTCCTCTTGGGCATGATTAGAGAGGGCGAAGGAATGGCCATTAAGATCCTGGGAAGCCTTGGGGTGGATTTAGTCGAGCTTAGAAAATTGATTGAGAATTCTGTTAAAAGTGTTGAGAAGAGCGGAAAGCCTCTCAATAGTCTTGGCAATATTCCTTTGGTCAAGCAAGCCGAAAAGACACTCAAGATAACCTACCTCGAAGCCAAACTATTCAAAAGTAATGTCATTGGCACGGAACATCTTCTCCTCTCGATTTTAAAAGATGAGAACAATGTTGCGTCTAGAGCATTAGCTGCATTTAATATAACCTATGATTCTGTGAAAGAAGATTTAGAAGCGATGCTTGCGCAAGGCGAGCCAAGAGCCGAGTACCCGGAGCCACCATCGGACGATGAGGATGAAGATGATGATTCAGCAACCTATGGCGGCACAGGCGGGAGAGAAGCCGGAAGCGGGACCAGAAGGACTTCAGATTCAAAATCAAAAACCCCCGTCCTGGATAATTTCGGCAGGGATTTAACCAAGCTTGCTGAGGATGATAAACTTGATCCAATCGTAGGTCGAGAGAAGGAAATTGAGCGTGTCTCACAAATTCTAAGTCGTCGCAAAAAGAACAACCCAATTCTAATTGGTGAGCCAGGAGTTGGAAAATCGGCTATCGCTGAAGGTCTTGCCCTAAGGATAGTTCAACGAAAAGTCTCAAGAGTCTTATTCAGTAAAAGAGTGGTTACACTTGATCTTGCTTCGCTGGTTGCTGGCACAAAGTATCGGGGTCAGTTTGAAGAACGGATGAAAGCGGTTATGAATGAATTGGAGAAGTCTCCGGAAGTGATTTTGTTCATTGATGAGATTCACACGCTGGTTGGAGCTGGCGGAGCATCAGGCAGTCTAGATGCTTCAAACATGTTCAAACCAGCTTTGGCGCGAGGAGAGATTCAATGCATTGGTGCAACAACATTAGACGAGTATAGACAATACATCGAGAAAGATGGAGCATTGGAGCGCCGCTTCCAGAAAGTGTTGATCGAACCAACGAGCATTGAGGAGACCACCCAGATTCTAATAAACATCAAAGAGAAATACGAAGAGCATCACAATGTCAATTACACCGAAGCTGCGATTAAAGCCTGTGTTTCCTTGACGGATAGATACATAAGCGATCGCCACTTGCCAGACAAGGCGATTGACGCATTGGATGAAGCGGGCTCAAGGGTTCACATAACAAACATCAAGGTTCCTCAGGCTGTTATCGATATTGAAAAGAAAATCGAGGACATTAAAGAGGAAAAGAACAAAGTTGTTAGAAGCCAACGGTACGAAGAGGCGGCCAAGCTTCGGGATACAGAGCGGCAGCTAATTGAACAGTTAGAAACCGAAAAGAAGAAGTGGGAAGAAGAGACTAAGAATCATCGCGAAACCGTAAGTGAAGACAACGTTGCTGAAGTAGTTGCAATGATGACTGGGGTTCCAACACAAAGAATTGCCCAAAACGAGAGCAGTCGTTTGGTTTCAATGGATGATGAATTGAGAAATTCTGTTGTTGGACAAGATGAAGCCATTGGTAAGATCGTGAAAGCGATTCGAAGGAATCGTGCTGGTTTGAAAGACCCAAACAAGCCCATTGGAACATTCATATTTCTTGGTCCGACCGGCGTTGGTAAAACACAACTGGCTAAAGTGCTAGCTCGTTTTCTATTCGACAAAGAAGATGCGCTGATTCGCATTGACATGAGCGAATACATGGAAAAATTTGCGGTATCAAGGCTTATTGGTGCACCTCCCGGATATGTTGGGTATGAAGAAGGTGGACAACTCACTGAAAAGGTGCGAAGACGACCTTACTCTGTTATTCTGTTGGATGAAATAGAAAAAGCACATCCGGACGTATTCAATTTACTCCTTCAAGTCTTGGACGATGGTCAAATTACTGACAGTCTTGGTCGAAAGGTTGATTTCAGGAATTCCATAGTCATCATGACATCTAACATTGGATCAAGACAATTGAAAGACTTTGGAATGGGTGTTGGATTCAGCACACAGGCCAAGGAAGAACAGGCCGGTGATCATGCCCGAGGAGTCATTGAAAAAGCGCTTAAAAATGCATTCGCCCCAGAATTCCTCAATCGGATTGATGATGTCGTTCTATTTAATAACCTCAAGAAAGAGCATATTAAAGAGATCATTAATATCGAGTTGGCTTTTCTCTATGAGCGCGTTGAGGATATGGGCTATAAATTAACTGTCACAGATGAAGCAAAGGACTTCATTGCAGAGAAGGGTTTTGATGAAAAGTATGGTGCTCGTCCTTTGAAACGAGCAATTCAGAAATTTCTTGAAGATCCGATGGCGGAAGAAATCATCAAGGTAAACATTGAAGAAGGCGCTGGAATACGCGCATCTTTGAACAAGGCCAAAGATAACATCGCAATAAGCGTAAAGAAACCTCGTAAGAAGAAAGACGCAGAAAAGTAAAAATTAAGGCTCCTTAAACGGGGCCTTTTTTAATTGGCAACTTCGCTCATGAATTTGATGCGGAGAATTCTCAACTCCTCCGGCGAGTATTCATCTTCACCGAGCTCTTCTAATGCTTCTTCGATTTTTGGAGTTTCAGCTTCCATGAAGTAATCATGAACCTCATCTTGCCGATCTTCATCAACAATGTCGTTGATATAGTAGTCAATGTTCAATCGGGTTCCGCTATCAACAATATGTTCGAGCTCTTGGAGTAGCTCGTCAAACTTCATTCCTTTCGCGCTGGCAATATCATCCAAGGGGATTTTACGGTCGATGCCCTGGATGATGTATACTTTTCGTCCGCTTTTATTCACAACCGACTTCACCACCATGTCTTGTGGCCGTTCAATGTCATTCTCCTCGACATACTTCGCAATGAGGTCTGCAAAAGGCTTTCCAAACTTCATCGCCTTCCCCTGCCCTACACCCTGAATGTTCTTGAGTTCCTCGAGGGTAATCGGGAATTGGTTGGCCATGTCGTGAAGAGATGGATCTTGAAAAACTACAAATGGCGGCACGTTCTTCTGCTTGGCAATTTCTCTTCTGAGGTCTTTCAGCATTCGCAAAAGGGTCTCGTCCATCGCAGCACCTTGGGATTTGGATGACGACGCTACTTCAGCGCTTCGATCAATCTCTGAAGAATAATCGTGGTCCTTGTATACGTAAAACGACTCAGGCGGATTTGCGACAAATTCTCTTCCCTTATCAGTGAACTTTACGAGGCCATAATTTTCAATATCCTTTCTTAGGTATCCCTGGACAAGTGCCTGCCTAAGTGCAGCCATCCATAGTTTTGGGTCAATCTCTTTTCCGGCCCCAAATCGTTCTAAGTTGTTGTGCCTATATGTGGAGACCTCCGAACTATTTTTACCAGATAATATGTCGACTATATGCTTGGATTTAAAGCGCTCTTTAATTGTTAAAATCACTTCGAACAAAAGCTTCATTTCATTTATGAACTCAATTTCCTCCTTCGGATTAGAGGCGTTGTCGTCCATCTTCGCTCCATCACCATTGACTTCATCGAATGTTTCTCCGAAATAATTCAAGAGGAACTTCCTTCTCGATAAAGCGGTTTCTGCATAAGAAACGACCTCCTCGAGTAACTGACGACCTACTTCCTGTTCTGCTACAGGTTTTCCGTTCATGAATTTCTCGAGCTTCTCAATGTCTTTGTAGTCGTAAAAGGCAATGCATCTACCCTCTCCTCCATCACGACCAGCTCTTCCTGTTTCTTGATAATAACCTTCGAGGCTTTTCGGCATATCATAGTGAATAACAAAGCGCACATCTGGTTTGTCTATGCCCATTCCGAACGCGATCGTCGCTACAATGACGTCCACATCCTCCATGAGAAACATGTCTTGATTCCGCGATCGAGTATTTGCATCAAAACCCGCGTGGTATGGCAAGGCTTTAATTCCATTTACCTGGAGCGTTGAAGCGATTTCTTCCACCTTCTTACGGCTCAAGCAATAGATAATACCCGATTTCCCTTGGTTGCCTTTGATGTATTTAATGACCTGCTTTGCAGCTTCAATTTTCGATCGTACTTCATAGAACAGATTCGGTCGATTAAACGAGGCTTTGAACACTTTGGCATCCGTCATGCCAAGGTTCTTCTGAATATCGCTTTGGACTTTTGGGGTAGCCGTAGCGGTGAGTGCCATTACAGGAATGTTTTGATCAATCCCTTTGATCATCTCTTTAATACGTCTGTATTCTGGTCGGAAGTCATGTCCCCACTCGGAGATACAGTGCGCTTCATCTACAGCAACAAACGAGATGTTGACGGATTTCAAAAATTCCAGATTCTCTGCCTTGTTCAGTGATTCTGGAGCCAAATAGAGCATTTTGGTATTTCCAGCTGTCACATCCTCCTTAACTTGAGTGATCTCCGTTTTATTCAATGAGCTGTTAAGGAAGTGAGCAATGCTATCCTGAGTGCCAAAACTCCTAATAGAGTCGACCTGATTCTTCATCAGTGCAATCAAAGGCGAGATGATAATGGCAGTCCCATCCTGCATCATTGCCGGTAACTGATAGCAGAGAGATTTACCTCCACCAGTTGGCATAATGACGAAGGTGTCGTTGCCGGACGTTAGGCTTTCGATTACCTCCTTCTGCATTCCTTTGAAGGTGTCGAATCCAAATACCTCCTTAAGGGCTCCTTCGAGCGTCAACTGGCTAGTATCCATGAAAACTGAGTGGTTTAGTACTTAAAAATAGAATAATCGATGAAACTGACACCAATTATTTAGGAAGAATATTTCCTCGACCATCATCTCCTCTTAAAAAGTTGCTAAAGACAAATAATATAATGGCTGAAGCGGAAAATATGACGACCAATGTCAAGAGACTCTTACGGAAGATGCGTTCGATATCTATTACTTCCCAAATTGACAATACAGCCAAGGTTGAGAAAAATAGTACTGCAAGGATTAGAACAGTCGCGGTCAGTCTTTTGATTCCATTTTCCATTTGATGATTATTTAGTCGTTTCTCTATTCCAAACGAGTTCGGTGATGGTTTGATCGTCTAAGAAAAAGTATTTCCCACCCCAAGCATGTACCACACGTTTATATGATAGGACCTTGTTTCCTTCTATGACACGCCGAATTGTCACTTTACTCCTTCCTTCCTCATATTCTTCTTCCTCGATTCGCTTCTCGACAGCAACTTCTTCAACTACTGTTTCTTCCTTTAAGTCAGCGAGAATGAGCTTGATTCTTTCAATTCGCATTTGTGGATACCTCTCATCTGATTTATCGTTTAGGGCTTCATTATATTTCAGCATAGCCAAATTGTAGTCTTCCTTTAAGAAGGCTCGATCCGCTTCACTAACGAGTGTATTGTACTTTGCTTCGACAGCCTTGTCCCGAGCCTTTCGCTCGAGCATGTCCACAGTTTTCAACTTGGCCATTGGGGTTGGTTCCGAAGGCAACACCTTGATGGCCTCATTAAATGCTGTACGAGCATCTGCCCAATTCTCCCGAATAATGGCCTCGTTGCCGCGCTTCATGAACTCATTAAATCGCGATCTGCGATTCTTATCTTCCGCTTGAGCAACATCCCTTTCTTTTAATTTTTGATCGATAATGGCTAGCTGATTTTTAGGATATTCTTCAGAACTTAGTACACCAATGGCTTCAGCATATTTCACTCGTGCATTGATAAGGTCAGCATTATTATAGGCGTTATCTGCTTCTTTTATCAAAGCGTCAAACGCTATCTTTTTTTCCTGGTCTGCTTTTGCTTTGTTCTCTAATTGTGCAATTTTAGCAAGCTGCTGGGCTGGATAATCATCATTAGGATTTAATCCTTGCGCTTCGCGATATAGGGTTGCGGCTAGGTTGTAACTCTCCTTCTGAAACTTGTCATCGGCCTCGAGTATTTTTTGACTGTACTGATTAAGCTTCTCTGCTTGGGCGGCTTCCTGCGCTTTTCGACTAGCATCCTGTTCTAATTTCACGGCAATCAACGCTAGCTGCTCTTGCGGATAAGACTCATTCGGTTTGAGTTCAATTGCATTTTTAAAATCTTCCTTTGCCTTGTCATAATTCTTAACCTTCATTGCTCTATCTCCATTGACTATAAGCTTCTGGTATTGCTTGCCCTTTTCATCGGCTTCGGCTTGTGCAAGCTGATTAGTTTCGATGTCCTTCAACTTCTGCTCGACGATTACGAGCTGTTTTGTCGGGTATTCCTCCCTAGATTTCAATTCTAATGCATCCTTATAATGACCTTGTGCGGCAACCCAACTGCCTGAATTAAATGCTGCGTCAGCCTTGTCTATTTTCATTCGATATTCTGATTCGAGAGCCTCCGCCCTTTCGTTGACCACTTTTTGAGCAGCGAGATCAGCTAGTTTAGATTCGATTATTCCCAATTGCGATTTTGGGTATGCTTCTTCTTTTAGAGCCAGAGCATTCTGATATTTAGTCTTGGCATCTCGGAAATTTCCCCCATTGAATGCGAGATCAGCAGAAGCGATGAGGTCTTTGTACTTTTTCTCTTCTAACTCCTTTTTTGTCCTTAAAAGCTGAGCGGAAGCCTCTTCTTGTAACTTCTTATTGACTTCCGTTATTTGAGATAATGGATAAGAAGAATTTGGCACAATCACCAAAGCTTGAGAATATGCGTTCTTAGCACTTTGATAGTCACCCGACTTGAAAGCTACATCAGCTCCCGCGACAACATTATCATATTCTGACTTCCTTTTCTTATCCGCCTCTTGCTTCTGATTTAATTCTGCCAAAAGTTGTGTCGGTCTCGCCGCATCAGGCTTCAGGGATTGGGCGGCATTGATATTGTCTCTGGCATGATCCAAATCGCCGTCGCTCAGTGCGGTCTCAGCGTCTTTGATTGCAAGAAGGTAATGCCGTTCCTCTTGCTTCTCGGAGTTTGCCAAATCCTTGACCTTCTCCTTATACTCATCTTCGAGGCGTTCTAGCTCATTCTTGATTGACTTCGTATAAATTACATCGGTCACAAAATTTTCGATGTTGGGCTCATAGTAAAACTTGCCGATTGGTTTCTTGAGAATTGAGTAGTCAACTCCCTCAACCTCCTTGAAAAGGTTCACACTGATATCTCTTTCATAACCCCATTGCTTTTCGTCTTCAGGAATATTCTTTGTATTGAAATCAATCCGCTTGGTTACGTAACCTGACTTGGAGATTACCACAATAAATTCGTGATCAAATTCCAAGTAGAAATCAAATCGTCCATTTTTACCGGTTGACACTTTATCCACTTTTGCGCCATCTTGAATCAGCGTGACTGTCGAGCTTGTTAGTCTGTTGCCATTGTCATCTTTAACAACCCCCTCGATAGCGAGATTGTTAAATTTCTTTTGCGCAATTAGCGTTGTGCTAATGCCAATAAATAATATGGTGAATAGAATGTGTTTGAGCCTCATAACAAATCGCGAATCTCGAAGGTAGGCAATGTTATTACCAAGTACAGTGGCCTATATAAGGTATTAGCTCAATGGCCCCTGAAAGGGAATTAACGAGGAAATTATAGGGACTATTGCCTACTCAGGTTGTGGACTAAGTTCAATATCGCCAAGGATTCGAATTCGGAATTTTCCGTCACGCATATCCTTGTATTCACCAAGTTCATTGTACAGTCGGACGGCGAATTCACCTTGAATGATTCCGTACGAACGCCCATCCCTGTTATTGTAGATGACCTGGGTCAACTCGAAATAACCAAATGGTTGAAACGTGGGATGGTTGTCAGACTCCCACACCCGTCCTTGATCATCGATAAAACTTATCATTGCGCCCGCTTGAACATCTTGGTTCCAGATTGTGTCATTGAAAATGTTATTCCCAACTCTTCCCCATTTCACAGGCCCTTTTACCAAGGATGGATTAACCAGGTAATCTGAAATGTCCCAATAAGGTAATGTATCACCTTTAACTTCATACGGGAAGGAGATTGTGATAATATTCTTCGTCGCAGCCTCTGCTTCTTCCGGAGTTGCGTTTTGCTCCGAACGCATCAACTGGACAAAAATGTCAGGCATTAAAGAACCACCTGGTGCATAGTGCCAACCAACCGTGTCTACTTCAGGCCACTCAATATTTATTTTATCGGTGGTGTCGATTATCGGCTCACTCTTAAGTTCGCGTACCAATGCATGGTAGTCAAAATCAGATAGGTCCGATGTATCATCTGGAACCTCGAGTGTTATGGTGTCTTGATTCTTGCCCCAAGCAAATTGTACGTAGTAGTACGTATCAATAACGTGTTTGCTAACCGGTGGTTTAACAATGGGGACATCGATTACCACTGGTACTGGATCCTCGCAACCAGCAAGTGTAACAGAGACTAAAAATAAAATCAGCAGTTTCTTAAGCATGCTCATTGATTTCTTAACCGGCGAATTTACGAAATAGACGTATAGACTTGACATTTGGTCAACTAGCAAAACGATTTTATTAACTAGAATATTGCAAACTAAATCTTACTTACATCTCTGTTGGCTAAAAAGCATGGCGAGAATTGGTTGAGACAATCAATCGTCAGCAGTCACCAAAGTACCCTACCGTTTCATTTTGATATATCCAAAGGAGTCTTTAAAGTGAATATCTCAGAGTAAATACAAACTCCCTACCCGGCATAGGACGCCAAGGCATAATTTGATAGCTAGAATCCCAAATATTATTGATCTCAAATCGGAGCTCCAAGGAATGACTATCCTCCAGGTCAATTGGTTTATAGCTCATAGAGAGGGTTCCGATATGATATGAAGGCAAACTGGATGACTCGTCCGAGACAATGAACCTTTCAGAGGTATATTGATGACCGTATATGAATCGAAAGCTTGAAACCCTAAATCCCGCATTTACTCCAGCCGCTAAATTGGGAACGTAGCTCAATTGAAATTCTGAAGTGTCTGTCATCCATTGCGCTTGCGTCCAATTAGCATTGGCCGACCAAAACACACCGCCATTCTTGATCTTTACCTCATGGGAGTAGTTGATCTCAACTCCCCTCGAGCGAGACTGATCAATGTTAATTGGACTGTAGATCCAGCCTGAAGATGGCACCCATCTAATTCGATCTGTGAAATCTCCATGGAATGCCAGCGCCTGAAGTAGCATTTGCCCTTTCTTGTACCTCACACCACCCTCTAGCATTTTTGCCCTTTCAGGGTTCAAATTAATATTTCCTCCAGGGTTCCAATGCCGCTCGTTAAAGGTCGGAAATCGAACATTTTCTGAATAGGACCCAAACAAGCCTAAATGGCTAGGAATAATATAGTATGTCAGGCCGCCAAATGGTGTGGTTGCATAGTCGTCGGCGAAACTATTCATCCTCACCCCTAACTCTGAAACAAGTCGATTTTGACTAAGCCAGAACCCCTCTAGCAAAACGACTCCGTTTACCGATAGTGCATCGTGAGTTTTAGCGTAATTATCCGTGGAGGCCTCGGTCCAATTCGGATTAAGCCGAACGTTTAACTTAAGCCTAGAAATAAGCCGCTGTGAATATGAAATTTGGGTCTGAATAGTCTGAAAGCGATTGTTATTGTCAATTCCCCAAACTGTGTCGATGTAAATATTTTGGTTGTTTTCATAAAAGATCTTAGCATTAAATATGGCATCATTCTTCAGTTTTTTATTGAACCCCATCAAGACCCGATGAGCATAATCTTTCTGATTTTGGGATGTATTCGAATAGAAGTTTAAAGGCTGAGGAATCTGCCTGTCTGACCCACTATACCAGTAGATTAACTGGATATCGCTACTCTCAAAAACTGTCTTTAGATTGGCGGACATGTTGGCTCTTGAAAACTGAGAATTTTTCATCAATTCTCTGGGGTTATCAGCTAGGAAGGTGTTTTTGTATCGAAAGCGGTTATTCAATTGAAGAAGCTCTCCGGTTAGCGATAAGGATGTCTTTGACTTTTTGGATTTAATCTCACTCTGATATCGGAAGTTGCCACCAAAGTTTCCGAATGATCCACCGCCAGCTTCCAACAGCAATCCATCATCGTTAGACTCCGCCGACTGGTTGATGTGGACTGATCCACCAAGAGCTCCATTCGTATAGAGATTGGAGCTATTTCCCGAGTAGACATCAATGGACCTAAACTGAGATACCGGAAGGTTTGAGAAATCTACGCTTCCCAGCATTGGAGAGTTGAGTACAAACCCATTCCATATAACTTGGGTATGATTTGCGTCTCCGCTTCTGAATGTTGGTGTAGAGGTCAAACCCGGCCCATAGTCTTTGAACCGCAGAGAAGTCATTCTCGAAAGATAATCACTCAAACTTCGGTCGCTTCCGAGTCTGCGCTCATCAGGTTTTAGGTGCAGGGTAAACCCGCTCTGTAACGCTGGGGTAATGGAGTCTTGAATTAGGAGCTCTTTCAGCTCTAAAGTGTCTTGAGTTGATCCCGCGATTGCTTGGAGGCCGAAGGCCACAAGAATAATTATTCGTTTCAATTTCTCAGATTTTTAAATCAAAATGAAACGAAAAGCGTTAGAATAGTGGAAAGGAGAATATGACTATTCATCCGATCTGCCTTTCATCCCGAAAGCTTTTCGCTTTGAACATTATGGCAGGTCTTCTGACTCCTCTCTAACCTTGCGCCTTCCCGTATTAACAGTGGCATCGTGCAAGACAATAAACGAGAGTTACAGCTGCGGGGACAGTCCAGGATTTACACCTGATTCCCTTTTAATCACGTCAAAAACGTGAACCAATAACAATTGCGAAAATACGAATGCTTACGGCATGAAGTCAACCTGAGGAACCACTCTTGCGCGGAACTTTGCTTCGGTAACCGTGATCTCATGTCTGCCGTTATAAAGTCTGCCAGCGAAATCGCCTTCCACGATATACATGGCAAAGGTGTCTAGTGTATCCGTCTTGAAATCTCTAGGATAGAAATCTGTAATTCGGATGTAAGTGTCTCTGAGTTGACCACTTCCTTCTTTGGTTGCCCATACATTCCGATCTTCATCGGTAAATGCTAGCTGAGCGCCATATCTAAAGTAATTCGAGCTGGAGAAAGGATTGGCAACTTCGTCAATAAACAACTTAGTTACTTGTTCACCGTGCCGAGGATCAAATTCATCAATGGTATCCATGTCCGTTGTCACATCAACGCACTTGAAAAATGAAAGTTGGAGTCTATCCTCTGGATTTTCAGGTCTAATAAATCGCGTGGTATGCGTGAAAAGATTAGTTACTGAGTCTGGGCAGTAATCCCCGATCTCCTGATCGCAGAAATTGTAGTAAATGTTTTCGTCGTAAGGATCCCACGTAACCCACCGATTTGTATCATGATTTGGGTCGAAGGGATTGTAAACCCGAGTAGCAGTATCCCAGAGTGAACGTTCGTTATCACACCACGACCGATAGTGACCGTTGAACTTTCCATAGAAGAAGTAGTCGCAGGTCGGAATAGTAAAAGTGTCGAAGAGTATCGGCGGGACCGTATCTTCAAAACCCACAATTCCTAAGGTTGCACCTTTCTTACATGAAGTAGCTGTGATAAGAGAAACTGAGAACAGTAAAACAGCTATGTATCCAAAATTCTTTGAAATCACTTTCATATGGCGGTCAAAATTACGGAAATACGTCCTTCAAAAAGACGTGAGACAATTAATAGAGTTGGCTTTACAAAGGAAACGTCACCTGAGCCGTTTTCATTGCATGTTCAAACCGGTTATTATCAATGGATAGTTGATCGACATTTTTCAGCGCTTCTATCATGACTTCGGTTGGCATGTTTCCTACTAATTCATCTTCGGCCATCGGACAACCCCCTAGCCCTTTGATTGCCCCATCAAATCTTCGACAACCAGCGTCATAAGCTACTTTAGTCTTCTCAGCAGCTGCTTCATATGTGGAATGTAAGTGCGCTCCAATTTCAAGATTGGAAAAAGCGGGTATAACCGTTTCAAACATGGAACGAATGCTCTCAGCGTTGCTAACTCCAACAGTATCAGCTAGCGCAAACACCTTTATATCTAAGCTCTCATCAATCCTTGAAATCCATTCTGCGGCCAAATCAGGGCTCCATGAATCGCCATATGGGTTACCAAAGGCCATTGAGATGTAGATGACGACCTTTTTATTATGGTCCGTTGCCATTTTTTGGATCTCCTCTACCCTAGCCAAAGACTGATCGATCGACGCATTGGTGTTTCGTTGCTGAAATGTCTCAGAAATACTGAAAGGATATCCTAAGTAATCAATCTCTTCGAAGCGACAAGCATCCTCTGCCCCGCGCTTGTTGGCTATGATGGCTAGGAGTTTGGAAGAAGTTTCGCTCAGGTCAAGTTGATTCAGAACTTCGGCGGTATCCCTCAATTGAGGTATCGCTTTCGGAGAAACAAAGCTTCCAAAATCAATGGTGTCAAACCCGACCTTGAGCAAATCATTGATGTAGTTGGCCTTTTTGTCGGTAGCAATGAATTCATCAATTCCTTGCATGGCATCTCGAGGGCATTCTATGATCTTAACTCCCATAATTACACCAATGATCGGTTGATTTTCTTCACTAATCCAGGCCCCTCATATATGAAACCCGTATATAATTGGACCAGCTTCGCCCCTGCATCAAGCTTTTCTTGCGCGTCCTGCGACGAATGAATCCCACCAACTCCAATTATAGGAATCGATTTCCCAGATTCTTGGTGAATGAAGCGAATCACCTCTGTACTACGACTTCTGACCGGAATGCCACTCAAACCACCACTTTCATTCTTGTTTTCAGATCTAAGGCCATCTCTATTGAGTGTTGTATTCGTTGCTATTAAACCGTCAATACTAATTTCTTTAACCAATGAAATAATATCTGATAATTGATTTTCGTTCAGGTCAGGAGCAATTTTGAGGAGGACCGACTTTTTCTTGGTTTGTTTCTCTCTATGCTCAAATAGAGAGTTAAAAATTTTCTTCAGCTCATCTTTTCCCTGCAGTTCGCGCAAACCTGGCGTGTTCGGAGAGCTCACGTTGACCGCAAAATAATCGACATGGTCATACAAAGCTTTAAACGAATAGAGATAATCACTCACCGCCTCTTCGTTAGGCGTCACTTTGTTTTTTCCGATGTTTCCGCCTACTGGCACTTTAGTATGACTTCTTTTTATTCTCTCTACCGCCTCATCAACACCACCATTGTTGAACCCCATTCTGTTGATTAGCGCGTCGTCTTCTAGAAGCCTAAACAATCTTGGTTTTTCATTTCCAGGCTGCGCCTTTGGAGTAAGTGTTCCTATTTCAACGAACCCAAAACCCAAGCTAGCTAACTCATCAATCCATCTCGCATCTTTGTCGAACCCCGCCGCCAATCCCACTGGATTTGGAAACTTCAAGCCAAATGCCTCGGTTTCAAGTTTCGTGTTTTGAAAATCAAAAAGACTACGGATAATTGATCCCATTCCGAGAGAATGAGCTCTCTTTAACCAGCCACTTGTGAAGTAATGCGCCTTTTCTGGTGGAAGGGAATACAGTATTGGCCGAACGAGTGATTTATACATCGCGGCGAAAGTAGGATGAAGACGCCAACCCACTCGAAAATTGATCGATAATTAAAGTGGTTCTGAATAATTGATTTTGACAAGGTCTAAAGTGATTTGGGTTAGCTCCAACTCGCCCTCCCCTTTTTGCCATACATAGATGCTGAGTTCTCCGCCCAACGGCAGGCTCCGCGGCTTTCTAATCACATACTCGTGGCTTCGGTTGGTATTTTGAAATATCCCCAAGGAAACATTGTCATATCCATAATTATGTTCCCCCTGATCGAAGCTTGTAACTATATAGGCCGATGACAACTGATCGTCTGACTTAAGGTTTAATCGTATCAATAAGTATTCACCTTTCTCTGTTTCGAAAGCATCATAACCAGTTATCAGTTCTTGACTGTAGCGATTGTTTTCTGACACAAAACTTAAGCTGTCTTCAATTTGCAGCTGATCGATATTTCGAAGTAGTGCAGTATCCATCTCAATCCGCTCGTTCTTTCCGAGGCGTAACCTTTCCGTATCTGGGTATCGATAAGCGCCCAACATACCAAGGTTTCCATCATGTTTGACATGAAACAGCATTTCATGAAATGCGGTTTTAGTCATTGCGCTCCCTGATAGCTTTTGATCTAAATACTGAATATGGAGTACTCCATTGTAAAAAAGGCATCCTCCGAGAAAAAGCAGAACAAGTGAAATAAGCCAAGTTCTCTTCCTAATCATCCATGCAATGAATGCAGCAAGCGGAATGCTGAGAAAGGGGTAAATATCGATCATTGGTCTTATGGAAAGACTGTCACCATAGTACCAACACCACCAGGAGAATACGATATAAAGGTGGATAAGGAATATGGCTGTGATCGACCACGTCAAATCTTTGTCAATCTTCCTCAACATGGGAACTCCAACAATGGCAAGGGCCATAATTGGAGTGTAAAGCAGCCATCCATTCCTATAGCTAAAGAGCCCGTTCAAAATGTTCGGATCCGTCCAGAAAAACTGTTCACCTGGATACGAATAGTAGAGCAAGTCTCCGGTGACTTGATACCAAAGAATAATTTGGGGAAGGAAGATCAATATTGAAATTAGCGGAAGAATCAAGGACTTTGGCTGAAGCAATTGCCGACGGTGAGGAAGACTGCTCATCAAGGTGCTCAATGGAAGGATTCCAACAATAATGTTGGTAGGTCGAATCATTGTTATAATCGCCAACACGATTGCCATCCAGATGAGTGAAGAGAAGTTGTTTTTGCCCCTCCATTTGTCCCAAATCGCAATAAAAACAGCGATCATGGCAAATGAATAAACGTGAGACATGGAGCTCTCCTTCAATGAATAATGTAGAAGGTTGGTGCCTAGTAAAATGAGGAGTATTGTCAACGTTGAGACAAAACCTGAAAACCTCCTATAAAGCACTCCCCAAAGGCTCCACAACCCAATAATCAAAGCGATTATTCCGGCTAACCAAACGGCAACTTGAAAGGGTTGACTCCAACCATCAGCGGGATAACCAAGAACGGGCGCCAGAATTTTTGCCCCGAGATAAAATGGCATCCAGTACAATGCCATGGCCATGGTCATCTTTGGAATCGCGCGACCTTTTCCATGTGGATAAAGCCAATACCGAGGCTTTTCGGTATCTTCAAGTTCCTCAAAAAACTCAAAGTAAAAGTCGCCATGCTCAAACCACCCGGGTAAGTATGAGTAGTATCCATAACCATCACCTTGTATGACATCTGTTTCAGCTACATCGTATCTAACAAAACCCCAAATGGCGATTATCAGGTGTGATAACAGAAGAAAGACAGGCGCTCTTTTCATGATGGACGATTCAAATGTAATGGGCTGATTTTAGAGGGCAAGCTGAAATCGTACATTCGCCGCATGGCACTGATAGAAGCTTCTGGGGTGACGAAGAAGTATGGCACACTTGAGGTGTTGAAAGGGATTGATTTGGAAATTTCTGCCAGCGAAATTGTAAGCATCGTTGGTGCTTCTGGTGCCGGTAAAACCACTCTTCTTCAGATACTTGGAACCTTGGACCAGCCAGATGCTGGAGAAGTTGTCATCAACGGCACGAATGTCTTTAATCTAAAAGACAAAGACGTCTCGGACTTCAGGAATAGGTCGATTGGTTTCGTATTTCAGTTTCATCAGCTGCTACCAGAGTTTACGGCAATCGAAAATGTGTGCCTACCCGCATTCATTAAAGGGTTGACTCGTAAAGAAGCAGAGGCTAAAGCAAAAAAACTGCTGCAATTCTTGAACGTCGAGAACAGAGCGAACCACAAGCCAAATCAATTAAGTGGTGGTGAACAACAGAGAGTCGCGGTTGCCCGCTCACTCATTAATGAACCCAAGGTCGTATTTGCCGATGAGCCTTCTGGAAATCTGGACACTAAAAATGCTTCAGAGCTGCATAAGCTCTTTTTCGATCTCAGAGACGAACTAGGTCAGACATTCGTAATTGTAACTCACAATGAAGAGTTGGCTGAACTTGCAGATCGAAAGTTGACGATCGCTGACGGAAGGATTCAATCCTGAGTAAATGGGATTGGATATCAAGGGCATATTAGATGATGCGTATGTCCAATTCGCCACAAAGGACTTTGTTCCGAATGACCCGGTTCTAATTCCTCATCGCTTCCAGAGAAAAGAGGACATTGAAATAGCTGGTTTTCTTACCGCTACAATTGCTTGGGGTAAAAGAGTTTCGATCATTAAAAACGCCTCCCAACTTATTGAATTGATGGACGATGCTCCGTGTGACTTTATAATGAATCACGAGCCTAAAGATCGTCTCCGATTCCAAAGCTTTGTACACCGCACATTCAATGGAGAAGATGCTATGTTCTTTCTCGAAAAACTACAACAGGCATATGTGAATGAGTCTGGCTTAGAACCGCTATTTAGCCAGGGAGAAACCATGGCGAACAGGATTACGTCTTTCCATCAATGGTTCTTCGCAGATCATCCAGAAATAAGAACCAAAAAACATGTCAGCAACCCAAAAACTGGTTCTGCTTCCAAGAGGCTAAACATGTATTTAAGATGGATGGTCCGGCCTTCTTCTGAAGGAGTCGATTTTGAAATATGGGATTCAATTAAGCCTTCAGAATTGATGCTACCCCTTGATGTTCACACAGCGAGAGTTGCAAGATTTCTTGGATTACTCGAACGCAAGCAGGATGACTGGCGAGCCGTAGAAGAGCTTACTTCTAAGCTCAGGTCATTTGACCCGAAAGACCCTGTTAAGTATGATTTAGCCTTGTTTGGATTAGGCGTTGAAGGAATCGTCAACTAGGTTCTTTTGACTTACGAGCGTAGCCACTTAATGTCTTCCAAGAGAAGATTAGACCGAGCAGGACGAGAAGGGATCCAAGCAGCATCGGTGCTCCAGGAAGATGGAATAGCGCGTCATCACGAGTTCCATAGGCAAACAGATATGTCATCAAAGGAGGACCAACGATCGAAGTGGCGCTCATCATACTCGTCATAGCTCCTTGCAATTCGCCTTGTTCGGTGGCTGGAACTTGGTTACTCATTATTCCTTGTATGGCTGGGCCGGCAATCCCTCCTAAACAGTAGACGATCATATAAGGATACATCATCCATCCCTCACTAGCGATTGAGAACAGAACTAAACCGATCATGTATAGGATCAACCCAACATAAACGCTCATTACTTGACCAAGTTTTGGGATCGTCCAACGTATGAGCACTCCTTGAACTAATGCGCTCAGAATACCCACGAACCCTAGAGAATAACCTACATCTGACTCACTCCAATCAAACTGATACATGGTGAAATAGGACCAAGTACTTTGGACGGCATGAGCAGCTACATAAACGAAGATTAAGGCGAAGATTAATCCGGTAATTATTGGATACTTCTTGAGATTGAGAAGGTTGCCAACGGGATTGGCTCTGTTCCATTCAAATTTTCTTCGGTTTTCCAATGGCAAGGATTCAGGCAATACCAAGAAGCCATAAATCCAATTTAACAAGGTGAGTGCGGCTGCAGCGTAGAACGGAACTCGCGGACCAAACTCACCTAGCAAACCGCCGATCACAGGGCCAATGATGAATCCCAATCCAAATGCGGCGCCGATTAAACCGAAATTTTGGGCTCGTTTTTCTGGAGGACTGACATCAGCAATATATGCAGCGCCGGTCGTAAAGCTCGCTCCCATAATCCCAGAAATTACCCTTCCAATGAAAAGCCACCCAATGGTTGGTGCCATTGCCAAAAACAGATAGTCTACCCCAAAACCGAATAAGGATATTAAGAGAACCGGCCTCCTGCCGTACCGATCGCTTAAGGCACCGACAATTGGTGCAAATAGGAATTGAAAAAATGCATAAGCGAAGATGAGCCAGCCTCCATACTCAGAAGCAGCACTAAGTCCTTCACCAGTTAGCTCCATGATCAGACTAGGCATAACCGGAATGATAATCCCAATACCCGTAACATCGAGGATGAGCGTGATAAAAATGAAGCCGACGGCGGCTTTCTTGTTTTTCATTTGGCGGCTGCGAAGGTGATTAAAACAGAATGAAGAAAACCAATTGAACTTAAGCCCCTGCCCTCTTTAGTCGGTCGTTGATTGCCCTTCCCAATCCAAAATCCTCGATTCGTTCAATCAAGATTGATTTGGTTGCAGCATTTTCTGCCATCTGATGGAGAGCGTGATAGAATGACTGAGCAGTATTCTCCATCTTCTCATCTGTTTCAATCCGAACCAGCTTGGAATATGATAGAGGGTCAGTTAGAGAATGAACGATTACGCCCGTAGATTCATCGCTGAGTTGATCCAAATTTTCTTGACTTTCAATAGAGATAATCGATTTGCCCGGAGAATAATGTTGCGAAAGCATACCTGGAGCAGAAGGTTCAGAAGAAGATGTGCGCACCTCAACCTTTCCGACTAATGCTTCAATTTCTTCCAGAGGGACACCTCCAAGCCGATAGACGATGATTCGTCCGTTCTCCTCTCCAACGATGGTAGATTCAATTCCAACCTGAGCTGGGCCGCCATCGAGTATTAATTCCACAACTCCATCGAAATACTTCTGAACGTGTTCTGCCCTACTTGGACTCACAGAGCCGAATGGATTAGCGCTCGGCGCGGCAACAGGAAATTTTAATGACTCTAAAAGTGTATTTGTGATGGGGTGACGAGGAATGCGAACAGCAACACGATCCAATCCCGCCGTTATTATTGGAGGTATTAGATGGCTTCTCGGAATTAGAATTGTGAGTGGGCCTGGCCAATGGGATTTCGCCAATTGCTCCAATGAACTGGGAATGGTTAGATCCCATTCATGCAGCCTTTCAACCCTCGATGTATGGATAATCAACGGGTCATAAAATGGCCGATTCTTTACTTTGAAAATCTGCCTAGTCGCGTCCTCATTGAGTGCATTCGCTCCTAAGCCATAAACGGTCTCCGTTGGGATTGCAACCAACTGTCCGCCTTCCAGAAGTACACGAGCCTTATCAATATCTTGGGAAACTTCTGTTTTCATTGTTTGCTAAACTTCACAGACCAACTTCTAAAACCGTAAACACTCAGTGCAAAGAAAACCACCATAAGCCCACTGTAGATGAATAAGTCTCTACTTGCGTATAGAATGATTGAAACGCCATTAAGAACAATCCAGTAAATCCAAGCATAAAGTTTTTTCCTCGCTTCGAGAAAAGTGGCTGCTATTCCGAAGACAGTAGTTTGTGAATCCACGAACGGATAGACGGCCTCCGTATAATTGTCAAAAATCCACCCCAGAGCCAGCCCAAGTATTACTCCACCAATAACAAGGGTAAGGTGGGGTGTAATATTCCATTTGCTGATTAATAACTCCTCTCCTATCGGTTTACTCCAGTTCCACCAACCATAAGCGCCCATTATCACGTAGAAGACATACAGGAGTGATTCGGCATTGAGCTGAACCAGGATGAAGAGGTAGACACTTAATAGCGAACCGACGATACCAAATGGCCAACACCAGATGTTCTCTTTTATCAGAAGGATGATAAAAACCAAGTTAAACCCTACGGATAACAACTCTATGATTAGGTTCAATTCCACTTTATGAACAACCGAGCAAAGAAAACGAGTTGAGGAGGACAAAAAATGGTCCCTCTCGATTTTCGTAATTTGTTAGATGATGATGCGTGCATTCATAGGGGTTTGTTTCTGTGTCTTGCTCATGCCTGATGCAACCAACGCACAAGACACCCTTTCCGTTTATTTTGATTTAGACAAGCGCACCCTGGATAATCATACTCAGCTGGATGCGTTTGCAAGGACTCTCGAGCGCCATGAGAACATTCAATTGATAGGATACGCCGATTACCTAGGCAGCAAATCTTACAATCTGCTACTTTCCTTCGATCGAGCTTATCACATAGCCAAATACCTCAGAAAGAATCACTCGAAAAGAATCACCGTAGGAAATATTGAAGCTAAAGGTGAACTCCCGCCCCGTGGTACCAATAGTTCTGATGGAAAGCCAAAGGATAGAAGAGTCGATATCGTTTATGGCTCATCTGCTACCCCTAAACAAAGTGCAGTTCCAATCTCCCCTGCTCCAAAACAAAGAGAAGTTGTTTCCTCACCCGTAAAGTCAACCCGCGCTCCTGAGGCAATAGAGATCGATACGACCTCGAAAGAGAACATTGTTCTAGAAGGTCTTTCATTTTATGGCGGAAGGCACTATCCTCTTCCTGAATCGATGCCCATTCTTTTGAGCTTAGTTGAGACCATGATGGAGTATCCAACTCTAGAGATAGAAATCCATGGTCATATATGTTGCAATTATGTTGAACTTGATGGAATGGACAACGACACAGGGGAACCAGTTCTGAGTAGAAACCGAGCGCAGTTTGTCTATGAGTTCTTGATTGAAAATGGCATTAATGAAGATCGAATGTCGTTCAAAGGTCTTGGGAGTTCTGATCCTAAAGTTTTTCCTGAAATGACACCAGAGGATCAACAGGCCAACAGAAGGGTTGAGTTGAAAATCATCCATTTCTAGACTTTTATATTTTCTCGATCACCAAGGTCCAAAATGGCTTGGTTAGGCTGTTTTACTTTCTACTTTTGCGCGCTCAAAGCAAAAGGAAATAGAATGAACAAAATTGCGGTGATCGGTGCAGGAACAATGGGTAATGGAATTGCTCATGTATTTGCTCAATTTGGAAATGAAGTAAACCTCATTGACATTTCTCAAGACTCTCTTGATCGTGGCATCGCTACGATCACCAAAAACCTTGACAGACAAGTCAGTAAAGAACGAATTACCGAGGAAGACAAAACAAACACGCTCTCTCGAATCAAGACATATACTGATCTTGGGGAAGGAGTGAGTGATCGTGAATTGGTCGTTGAAGCTGCAACTGAAAATGTAGATCTAAAACTTAAGATCTTTCAGGACTTAGACTCCAAAGCACCAGAAGGATGCATTCTGGCCACAAACACCTCTTCTATTTCGATCACCAAAATAGCGGCAGTAACAGGGCGGCCTGACAAGGTTATTGGAATGCATTTTATGAACCCGGTGCCTGTAATGAAGCTGGTAGAAATCATAAGAGGTTATGCTACATCTGATGAGGTCACGAAGACCATCATGGACGCAAGCAGTGCACTCAGCAAGGTTCCAGTCGAGGTAAATGACTACCCTGGGTTTGTAGCAAACCGAATCTTAATGCCCATGATCAACGAAGCAATCATTACGTTGCATGAAGGTGTGGCTGGCGTGGAAGAGATCGACACCGTTATGAAACTTGGAATGGCTCACCCAATGGGGCCACTTCAACTTGCTGATTTCATTGGACTTGATGTTTGTTTGAGTATTATGAACGTATTGTATGACGGCTTTGGAAACGGAAAATATGCCCCTTGCCCACTCTTGGTTAATATGGTGACTGCAGGAAAACTCGGAATAAAATCAGGCGAAGGTTTTTACTCCTGGAGGCATGGAACCAAAGAATTAGTTGTAGCAGATAACTTTAGGAAGTAAAATTGGCGTTATTGATTGTTCGGATGTTTGATTGTTTGGTTATTGGGATGTTCACATTAGAAGCTGAGAATGGCGACGATAAATAGATTTGAGGATTTGGAGATATGGCAAGAAGCCAGAGAAATAGCGAAGGCTAGTTATTCCCTCTCATTGATCGCTTATGGAAATCATGATTTTGAACTTGCCAATGCACTCACCAAGACTTCTGGTTCTGTTATGGACAATATTGCCGAAGGGTTTGGTCGAGAAGGAAACAGAGAGTTTGTTCAATTCCTGTCTATTTCAAAAGGATCATGTGCAGAATTGAAGTCGCAGTGCATTAGATTCTATGACCGGCCATACATTCAAGAAGAAGATAAATCTTACATCCTTCAGATTCAAAAACTCTATAATCGTATTGGAGGTTTGATGAAGTACATCAAACAGTCAAACATAAAGGGACATAAGTTTAAAGAACTAGAGATTCAGATATTCCGGTTCGAAAGAGATTAAATCAACTAACTGCAAATAGAGAAAAGATGCCTAAAGGACTTTATCAAATACCTTATCCAGACAATGAGCCTGTATTGGGTTACGCACCTGGATCAGAAGAATTAGAATCACTTCTTTCCACGTATCACGAGATGCTAAATCAAGAGCCAATTGACATGCCTATGTACATTGGAGCTGAGAAGGTTAGAACGAGTAATAAAATGCCGATAAATCCACCTCATGATCATGCCAAAGTTCTTGGGCATTTCAATTATGGGGATGCTTCTCACGTTACAGCGGCTATTGACGCCGCTCTCGATGCTAAAGCTGCATGGTCATCGCTTCCTTGGGAACACCGAGCAAGCATTTTTCTAAAGGCCGCAGAGCTATTGGCTGGTCCATTCAGAGATCGAATGAACGCTGCAACTATGTTGGCGCAGTCCAAGAATGTGATGCAGGCTGAAATCGATGCGGCATGCGAACTAATTGACTTCTTTAGGTTCAATGCATACTTGATGCAAGAGATGTACAGCAACCAACCTGACTCTCAGCCTGGTATTTGGAATCGAATGGAATATCGACCTCTAGAAGGATTTGTTTTTGCAATCTCTCCATTCAACTTTACTTCCATTGCGGCTAATCTCCCAGCATCTGCTGCTATGATGGGAAATACAGTCGTTTGGAAACCTTCTGAGACTCAGATGTATTCTGCACAAGTTATAATGGACTTGTTCAAGGCTGCTGGTCTTCCAGATGGTGTGATCAATTTGATCTCTGTTGAAGGGCCCGTCGCTGGAGGCATCGTATTCAAACATAACGAATTTGCGGGTCTTCACTTCACTGGATCCACCGGTGTTTTCCAAACTTTGTGGAAAGAGATAGGAACGAATATTGACAAGTATCACTCCTACCCTAGAATTGTAGGTGAGACTGGAGGTAAAGACTTCATTATGGTACATTCCAGTGCTGAACCCCAAGAAGTGCGAACGGCGATTTCCAGAGGAGCATTCGAATTCCAAGGTCAAAAATGTTCTGCCGCGTCTAGGGCTTACATTCCGTCAAGTATGTGGAATGAAGTCAAGGAAGGAATCGTCGAAGATTTGGCGTCCTTTAAAATGGGATCTCCAGAAGACCCGAGCAACTTCATCAACGCCGTGATTGACAAGAGAGCCTTTGACAAGATCTCGGGATTTATTGACTACGCCAAAGAAAGTGCCGATGCTGAAATCATAGCAGGCGGAAACTACGATGGAAGTAAAGGCTACTTCATTGAGCCAACGGTCATTTTAGCGAAAGATCCTAAGTTCAAAACCATGTGCGAAGAGATCTTCGGCCCTGTCATGACCATCTACGTTTATGAGGATAGGGCGTTTGAAGAAACCATGTCAATATTGAATCAGAGTTCTCCATACGCACTGACTGGTAGTATTTTCTCAGGTGATCGCTACGCTATAGACCTCGCCTGCAAAGCGTTAGAAGATTGTGCTGGAAACTTCTACATCAACGACAAACCAACTGGCGCTGTGGTGAATCAACAGCCATTTGGAGGTGCAAGAGGATCTGGAACCAATGATAAAGCTGGATCAATGTGGAATTTAATTCGATGGGTTAGCCCAAGAACGATTAAGGAAACATTTGTTCCGCCTACTGACTATAGATACCCATTTTTAGGATAAGACAATGCCAGCTAACGGCCTCTTTTTCTAGTGAAATAGTAGCCCTTTTTCCAATTGGGATTTAGAACGTGAGCGTCAAGTACATCACCCTGAAGATTGATTAATTTCATATTTCATTCTAAAAACAAGGCTGATCTTTGATGTCAATGAGACCCGGATTTCAAGAACTCACAGAATTCAGCCATTATTTACAGAGACTTCTCGAGACAAGACTCTGGGCAAAAATTCTGCTTGGAATGATTCTAGGGTTGGCGCTGGGTTATTTTCTCTCACCAGACACGGGATTGGTATCTGAAAGCACATCTAACAACGCTTCTCAGTGGTTGGGCTTTCCAGGTGTGCTCTTCATCAAACTGGTGCAGATGATTATGATTCCCCTCATTTTCTCCTCCATCATCACAGGAATTGCGAGCAATACGGATACGGAGAAACTGAAAAAGGTTGGTTTAAACCTAGTAGTCTACTTTTTGTCGACTACGGTCATAGCGGTTGTTATTGGCATCACCGTAACCCAGTTGATCAAACCAGGGCAATACTTTGAAAAACCACAAGAGCTACCAGCTGTCGATGCCTCTTTATCAAGTCAACCCGGCTTGCCGACTATTGAAGAGCTTCCTCATGTTATCTCGAACCTTCTGCCTTCCAACCCATTGGCGAGCATGGTTACTGGAGAGATGCTGAGCATTGTGTTGTTCACCATCATAATCGGGATTGCCATCTCGGTCATGTCAAAACCGAATTCTCAACCGATCCTTAACCTTCTTTCTTCAGTCCAGGAGATTTGTATGACTATAGTGCGATGGGCAATGGAAATAGCGCCGTATGCTGTTTTCGGATTAATGGCCCAGCTCATCATTTCAGTTGGCTTTTCGAGCATCCTGGGACTTGGGGCATTCATGCTCACCACATTGATCGGACTTTTGTTACTTCTTCTGGTTTACCTTCTTCTAGTCGTCATAATTGGAAGAAGGAATCCTTGGACATTTCTTAAAAAGGTGAAGGATCTTCAGTTGGTTGCGTTTTCGACAGCAAGCTCTGCTGCGGTTATGCCTTTGAGCATGAAGACTGCGCAAGAAGAACTTGAAATCTCTCCATTCATTTCAAAGTTCATTATTCCAATTGGAGCTACCATTAATATGGACGGAACAGCACTATTTCAATGCGCCGCTACCCTATTTATATCCCAGGTATATGGCATTGAACTGAGTATCGCAAACCTTGCATTAATCATGTTCACAATCGTGGCCGCCTCCATTGGTACCCCATCCATTCCAGGTGGAGGAATCATCATAATGGCCAGCGTTCTTCAAGGAACAGGCATTCCAGCTGAAGGGATCATGATGTTAATTGGAATTGATCGCATCATGGGAATGTTTAGGACGGCCGTCAATGTTACTGGCGACATAACCGCTTGCATTATATTCGAGCGATTCTTTGGAGTCGAGACAAGAGAGAAAGTCTAGAAGGCGCCTTATCAATTATAAAGTCGGGTCAATCGGAGCATCCAGCTCCATGCTGATCTTCACTTCAACCTCATCGCTGACGACGGCTGTTGCTGCCCAACTTCCAGTCCCAACTCCATAATCCGATCGATTCAACGTTGTTGAAATCGAGATGCCCAGGATTTCATACCCTTCTTTCCATGGATTGTCCATCCTGCCTTTTATTTTCATTGGCAGAACAACGGATTTGGTCACTCCACGCATTGACAACTCACCGTGAATGTTGTAGAGCTTATCAGATGCTTTGACAATATGGCTTGACTTGAATACGATCATTGGGTTATTTGTCGCGTCAAAAAAGTCACTACTCTGAAGGTGATCATCTCTATCCTTCTCATCAGTGCTGATACTAGCAACCATAATTTCGAAACTTGCTTTGCTCCCGCTCAAATTTGCAGGGTCAAAGAAAATGTCGCCATCAAATTGCTTGAATTTCCCAGGAACTTCACTAAAAAAATGATCGATGCTAAAAGTAACTGAGGCATGAGATTTATCGATGCCCCATTTTTTAGCGACTTGAGCAATGGAGGTACCTGCGCAGATCAACACACCTGCTGCTACGGATATTAAAATTTTCTTCATTTCACAATTTGCTTTGATGGCTCTAAGTCGCTCCAGAAAGCGTTTCCTTACGCATGCCTTGAAATCAAGGCATCAATTAATTAGTTAGAACAATCGCGACAGTGGGTGTGCGATTAGCGTTAGCAGAGCTATACATACGGAGATCAGCACAACTCAATCAAAACTAAGGTTGTGACTTCTAGCCTATTGAATCCCAGATACGATATTCACCTTGTTGAACGGTTTGATTACCACCTCATTAGGTAGACTAGTATTTCAAGTCCCAATATTGGATAATGATCAAACTCAGATGAAAGAAGAAGGTAGGTAGGATTTATCTTGTTCGGATAGTTGGGTCGATTTCGTAACCCAGTTTCCGCCCCAACTCTATCAAGAGCTTACTCAAATTTTCCAATTCACTCGCAGTGTTGCTAATGGAGCTTTCCGCAGCAAATTCTTCGGATAATCTATAATCGAAAGGAGAGAGAATCAGAGCACTCGCTTTTACAGATGCATTGACAGCGTCATGGATTTCATTGGAGAGTGTATCATCGATCAAGCTCGCCACATCAAGAACAGAAGCTCCACTAATTATTGAACTATCCACTCGAGCATACTTGCCCTCAAATACATTTCGAAGACCAATGGTGGTCATGAGCACATCCGTTGAGGTATTGTCACTGAATTTCGAAACCTCACGTTCTGTATCCAAGCTATCAAGTGAGACACGCAGCCTGTTGTGGGCGAGTTCCGTTTCAGCTGACCTGATCATTCCGGTTAAAATCATTCGAAAGCCTTTAGTGCTATTCATACCTAAAAATGACTGGCGATAGTTCCCAGACTCTGACGAAGACCAGTCTTTGACTAGAGAAGCTAAATCTGCAACTAGAATACTCGTCGCCGCTTCCAAATATTGAGACCTTCTAATCTTATCTGTCGCAGCACTGTCGTTTGCGGCAAAATCATTAAAACCCCTCATTCCAGGAGTAAGTTGAGAAGGCGATGCGGTGTCCTCACCCCAAAGAAGAAATTCGATCACATGAAACCCAATGGTGACCTTGGTCTCGCCTTCTGACTGATTCGCATCTATTAATTCCTCCTCATCGATGGTTTTGAAATTTTCAGAATCCCAAATTATTCCCGAAAAAGGATCCCCACTCACATAATCGATATAAGAAGGGTCGATCATCCATTCGCTCAGTCGTGAATAACCACCGTCTATTGGTCCTTCATAGAATCGAAAAACCTCTGCTTGTTCAAATGGACGTCTCGTCAGCATCCAAGCTTCTCTACATTCTTCTAAACCTTCCTGGGATGGTGATTCCAAAAAGGAGGAAACTTTCTCCTGCATAACCAATGCTTCCAGATAACAGTCTTCATAGGTAAAGTAGACGATGTCCGCATATTGCGTCATGACCTCTGCTCTTAATTGCGAAGTGACATCCAAGTACTCGCACGAAGCATCATCAATTTGAGCACTTTCACTGTAATTTGAAGCAATTGGATCTGTACACCCTTTCTTTCGACAAGCCGACATAAGCAATGGCAGCAAGAAAAGCAGGACTATGTATTGAGTTGGTTTTATCACACTACGAAACTGCTTAAATATTATAAATGAATCCTCGGAAACAAATAATAACTGAAACAATGATTACTCAATTAATTTTCAGCAACTTAAGAATTGCTCTGATCGGTCATTAAATTATCGAATTACCGCCTAACGAAATGTTGCTATATTAACCCGCCTCAAACCAATTCTTTGAAAGCAGAAAACCTCACCAATAAGGAGCTTTACAAAACTTTTTGGAAGCACGATCTTGTAGCGGCGATTAGCGTAGCCTTGGTTGCTATGCCGTTGGGTCTGGGAATAGCAATCGCTTCGGGCTCTCCTCCTATTTCAGGAATTATTGCTGCGATTGTTGGTGGCTTTGTCGCAACTTTCATTCGGAGTAGTCATGTCGCCATCAATGGTCCAGGAGCAGGAATAATAGTTGTCATACTAACTGGGAATGAACTTTTGGGCGACGGTGGATTAAGCGGTTTTCCATATGTCTTGGCAGCCATTTTTGTAGCTGGAGTTCTTCAGATGCTCATTGGGTTATTCAAGTTAGGCAGGCTCGGTGAGTTGGTTCCAAACTCGGTTGTGGAAGGAATGTTGGCTGCAATTGGAATAATAATTTTCGCGAAACAGGCTCACATTGGTTTGGGGCATATCTCAACTGCAGACTCTGCAATGGGGAGTTTGCTTGAAATCCCAAAAAGCCTTTTCCAGCTGGATCCGAGGATCGCTGTAATTACGATCATTAGTTTGGGAATAATGATCATCTACCCCAAAGTAAGAAATAAGCTTTTTCACTTCCTTCCGGCCCCAGTTTGGGTTCTGATCTTTGCTATACCATACGTGCTTCTCTATCAGTATATCGTTGGCGATGTAATGGACATTACGGATCCTAACATTACATTCCCATTATCACAGCTGATTGATCTTCCTGACGACCTCATACTTGGACTGGAATCTCCGAATTTTGACAAACTAGGGAGTGCCTCTTTTTGGCTCGTTGTGTTCTCGGTGATGTTCGTGGCCTCCATAGAAACTCTGATTAGCCTGAAAGCGATTGACAACCTTGATCCATTACAACGTAAAACCGATCTGAACAAGGACATGATTGCGGTAGGGTTCTCCACCTCGATTTCTGCCCTTATCGGTGGCTTGCCGGTTATGGCTGTAATAGTGAGAAGCTCGGTAAACGTTGCAAATAATGCGAAAACAAGGCTCTCGAACCTTTTTCATGGTGCCATGCTGCTGATTTTAGTTATAGCATTAAAACCAATTGTGGAAGAAATCCCTCTCGCTTGTCTTGCAGCAATTCTCATATATACTGGCTTCAGATTAGCGGCGCCAAAGCAATTCGTTGATGCCTATGAAAAAGGGGAAGAACAATTGCTTGAGATGGCCTTTACTGTACTTGCCGTTCTAATATATGGACTGCTTTGGGGGGTTGCACTCGGAATTTCGATGGCCTTTTTAGTGCAGTGGATTAAATCTAGAATGACCATTAGATCATTCCTTCTCGCAATATGGAAACCGCGTCTATCAGGACAACAGTTGGATGATAAATATGAAATTAAACTTGGCGGTGTATTCACTTTCGTGAACCTCCTGAAAACGAAAGCGGCCATGAAGAAATTGCCGATGAACGAACGCGTCGTCATTAATTTTCAAGAAGCAATTCTTATCGATCACACTACAATGGCCTACCTGGGTGAATATGGAAAGAATTATCAATCTAAAGGTGGAAATTGGACAGTACGCGGGCTTGGAAATCATGAATCAACCAGCTCCCATCCCTACAGCATGAGAATGCTACAACCTCAATATCAACTTTCTCCCAGATGGATGACAGAACATCAACGTGAGATGATGAAATTATCTGCACACTATGGATGGCAATTCGTTATTGGAAAAGAATTTCAAACAAGTAATTTAAATGTCTTTCCTGTTTTTAGGAGTCATCCGGTCGAATACATTCACAATACAATTACGGGACTGCTCCCAGACCTAAATCTCTACTTTGTCATGCAAGATGTGGTATTTGATGAAGGTGCTTGGATGGGTAAAATCGTCTACGACACAACCGTCATCACAATCGACCTCAATCAAAAGCTTCCAGAATTCGTTTTAGAGAAGGAAGAACTTTTCGACAAAATTCTTCAGAGAGCGGGATTTGGTGATATTGATTTCGAAGAGGACAAAGAATTTTCCGATAAAGCGCTTCTCAGAGCATCGGATGTTGGTGCCGCACGAGACCTTTTTCATTCGGAATTAAGATCCTTTGTTGTTCTGAACAGTGATTATCATGTAGAGTGTACGGGGGGAAAGCTTCTGGTCTTCAACAAAACTTCCCACCTAAAAGTGCAAGAAATGCAGGCAATGATGCGATACAGCATTGATCTGATTCAGCTTTTAATTAAGAAATAAGTTGGAATGAAAAAAGAAAAGGCCGGAGACGATTGAAATCTAATTCTAACCCTATTGAACCATATTGCTCCGGCCTAATCGTAGGAGTTTGTTCTATTGATCGAGTTAAGAACTCGTACAAGACGAAAATAGACATTTGAATTAATAAGCCAAAGTAATATTTGTCACACAACTCTTTTTATTTAGACTCATTCTACTATCCTCTTGAGACTCAATGAGAAATAGATGTTGCAACATGAGAAAACCACTTTTTGATGTAATTCATTTCCGAAGTTCGACCCGCTTATATTGATTCGGAATGAGACATATGCTCCAGATCATTATTTTTAGAACGCCTTAAAACATCCACGCTATTCTATGTCTAAAAATATAAGTGAACTCTCAGGTCGAAAAGGACTTAAAGAAAATCTGTTTGATGAACTGGGTAAGCTCTCTCAAGATACTGGAACAGTTCCTAAAGAAAAACTCCAGAAACTTGCGGATGATTTCCTCATTGGCGTGGCGAACACGTATGGCACGACAACGTTCTATGACTTTCTTAAACCTGAGAACCAAGGGAAGAAAGTTTACGTGTGTAATGGTTCAGTTTGTCACTGTGCAGGCACACAAGATAGTCTGAAGGAAAATCTTAAAACTCATTTTTCAGAAAGTGAAATTGGAGAGATGTGCTGTCTTGGAAGGTGCCATGAAAACAGCGCTTTTCAATTTAACGGAAACAACTACTCAGCAAAAAATACAGATGAGCTAGCTGAAATTGTAAGATCAGGAGCTCCTGCTACTGACACCTATAATGTCCGCTCAATTGGCGAACCCGTGCTCACACGAGCAGTTAAAGGGATTGATTATTACAAAGAGCTTCTGACAAAAGTTTTCCAAGCTGAAAAGGAATCAGTACTAAAAGAAATTAAAGACTCAAATCTTCGAGGGCGAGGCGGCGCTGGATTTCCGATTGGTATGAAGCTAGGGTTTTGCAAGGCAGAAGATAATGACACCAAGTTCGTAATCTGTAATGCAGATGAAGGTGATCCTGGAGCGTTTACAGATCGATTTTTACTGGAGCAAAGACCTCTCGAGGTTTTATTGGGAATGGTGATTGCCGGATATGTGATCGGAGCTGATTGGGGCGTTGTGTATATCCGTGGTGAGTATCCTGAATCGGTGAGCATAATTGAAGCTGCAATCGAAGACCTCTCAAATAGCGGACTCATAGGTGATGGAATTCTTGGAACAGACAACAATTTTCATTTTAAAGTCATTAGAGCCCAAGGTTCTTATATCTGTGGCGAGGAAACCGCTCTCATCAATAGCATTGAAGGTCAGAGACCGGAAGTTAGAGTGCGCCCACCATATCCGGCTCAACAGGGATTATTTAATAAGCCAACTGTCGTAAATAACGTGGAAACTCTCGCGTCTATTCCATACATATTAGAGCATGGCGGTACTGCTTTCGCAAGCCGTGGAACTGAAAAGTCTTCGGGTACCAAACTGGTTAGCCTTGACAGTCATTTTAACGAACCAGGGGTGATTGAGGCCGACATGGGAACTTCCATGAAAACCATCATCCATGATTACGGAGGTGGATATCGGGTTCCAGTCAAAGCGCTCCATATCGGTGGACCTTTGGGTGGGATGGTTCCCAGCTCTATGGTAGATAATTTGAGTCTTGATTTTGAATCCTTTAGAGACTCCGGCTTCCTCCTTGGACACGCATCCGTGATCTGCATCCCTGAAGATTTTCCACTCGTAGATTATTTAGAACACTTATTTGAATTCGCGGCCGATGAAAGCTGTGGTAAATGCTTTCCCTGTCGACTTGGGACAAAGCGAGCGGAAGAATTGCTACATAAAGCTTCCCATGACGGTTATAAGATTAGCCGTGAACTCTTTGACGACCTTCTCGATACGCTTGAACTCGGATCACTTTGTGCTCATGGTGGAGGGATTCCTCTCCCAGTTAAGAATGCTCTCGAGCATTTCGACTCAGAACTAAGCGTGTATTTTGAAAACAATTAAGCCAATCAAAAAAATCGGAAGGACATGACAAAAAATCCAAGCGCAGTAGACAACATCAAAGAGATCGCTCAAAAGGAAACTGCATTTATAGATGGGGTTCCGTTTGATATGGTTCCTGGAGAAACAATACTGTCATTTATCAAGAGACATCAAGGTCAAGATGCGGTTCCCACACTGTGCGACGCCCCAAACCTTGAACCTTTCGGGTCATGCAGAGTGTGCAGTGTAGATGTTGCGATGCAGGAAAATGGTGCAGTTCGGACAATGGCCTCCTGCCACACCCCTATCTCGAAGGGCATGCAGATCTATCCCGAATCCAAGAATGTTCAAAAGCTCAGAAAGAACATCATGGAGCTCGTACTCACTGACCATCCATTGGATTGTTTGACATGCGAGGTGAATGGCAATTGTGAACTTCAAGATGTTGCAGCGAAAGTTGGAATTCGCGAGGTTAGATATCCAGCCGGAGATAATCACCTCGACAGAGCTAAGGATATGAGTCATCCTTATATGACTTCTGATCTGAGTAAGTGCATTAACTGCTACCGATGTGTCAGAGCTTGCGACGAGGTACAGGGAGAAATGGTACTAAGCATGGCGGGTCGTGGATTTGACAGCCGAATTATTAAAGGTGCGGATGAATCCTTTATGGAATCCCCATGTGTCAGTTGTGGTGCTTGTTCTCAAGCCTGCCCTACTTCTGCTATTTCAGATATTTTCCAGTCGAAGGCCATTAAGGCGACCGAGAAGACACGAACCGTCTGTACATATTGTGGTGTTGGGTGCAACCTAGAAGTATCGTCCACCAACAATGAAATATTGAGCATTCAAGCACCGTATGATGCTGAAGCCAATGGAGGACACACATGTTTGAAGGGCAGGTATGCATTCAAGTTTGTGGATCATCCAGATCGACTCAAATCTCCTATGATCAAGAGAAACGGAGAATTTGAAGAAGTATCATGGGATGAAGCCTATGACTTCATTGTTTCGGAATTCGATCGAATTAAAGATCAGAATGGCCCAGACGCCATAGCAGGAATCTCATCGGCTCGAACCCCGAACGAAGAAAACTACCTCATGCAGAAGTTGATGAGGGCTGTAGTTGGCACAAATAATATTGATTGCTGCGCTCGTGTATGTCATAGCCCTACGGCGCTAGGTATGCAGCGTGCATTTGGAACTGGTGCAGCGACAAATTCAATTGAAGACATCAAATACACGGATTGCATTTTTGTAATCGGAGCAAATCCAACGGATGCTCACCCAGTTACAGGTGCTAAATTGAAGCAAGCCATGATGAAGGGTGTGACTGGAATTATTGTCGATCCACGAAAGATCGAGCTGGCTAGGTATGCTCAATATCACCTCCAGCTGAAACCTGGAACCAATGTTGCCTTGCTGAACATGATGCTCTACTTCATCATAAGTGAAGGCTGGGAGGATTTCAATTTTGTAAACAACCGGACCGAAGGTTATGATGAGCTTAAAAAAGAAATCCTTGCCTTGGATATCGACGAGCTGGAGACAATCACAGGTGTAGATAAGAATCTAGTCCGGGAAGCGACTAAAGCATATGCAAGTGCCAATGCGGCAATGGAGTTTCATGGACTTGGAGTAACTGAACACTCTCAGGGAACCTTCACTGTACAATTGATTGCAGATTTGGCGATGATTACCGGAAACATTGGTAAAAAGGGTTCGGGTATGAATCCACTGCGCGGCCAGAACAACGTTCAAGGCGCTGCCGACATGGGGGCCCAACCGCATCAAGGCGCTGGATACATGGATGTAACTGATCCTGCTGCCAATCAGCGATACAATGAATTCTACGGCCGGGAAGTCCCAAGCCACATTGGGTACAAGATTCCTGAGATGTTCAATGCCGCAATAGCTGGAGACCTTAAAGCTCTTTGGATAATCGGAGAAGATGTGGTCCAAACTGATCCCAATACTTCGAAAGTCCGAAAGGCCATGGATGGATTAGAACTATTGATTGTTTCTGAGCTCTTTATGACAGAAACAGCTCAACACGCTACGGTGATATTACCGTCTGCAAGCTTCTTAGAAAAGAGCGGAACATTTACGAATGGTGAGCGTCGAATCCAGCGTGTTCAAAAAGTAATCGAGCCAATTGAAGGCACCAAGCCCGATGGGCAACAGGTGATTGATGTAATGAACAAAATGGGTTATGAACAAGCTGACTACACTCCTGATGGAATGCTGGAAGAAATAAGCCAGATAGTACCATTTTTTGCTGGTGTGAAATGGGATGAGCTTGGTGATAATGGCAAGCAGTGGCCTGTAAAGCCAGATGGCACGGACAGCCCGCTCATTCACATTACAGAATTCAAAAGAGGAAAAGGAGCTTTTAGTTTCTTCGATTTTGAGAAGAGCAATGAACTCAATAAATACGACAAGGATTATCCTTACATCATCACAACCAATCGCGAACTCGAACACTATAACTGTGGAGCTATGACCCGCAGAACGGGCAACGTTGAAATCCTGACCGAGGATGTTCTTCTGATTAACCCCGAGGATGCCAAGAAGGAAGGAATTGGGGATGGAGAGTTTGTTTGTGTTGAATCGCCTCGTGGTAAAGTGGATATCAAAGCCAGGGTGACAGACGAAGTAAAGACTGGGATTCTTAGTTCAACTTTCCACTTCCCAGAAATCATGTTGAACGAAATAACGAGCGATGAACACGATTCAGAGGCGATGTGCCCTGAATATAAAGTTGTTGCCGTGAAAATCAGAAAGAGTAAAGGCAAATTCAAAACACTCGCTGAACAAGAATCGAATGACTGATGGAACTGTTGTCGCTCTGAGTAGAAGCAGCACCCACACATTTAGAAAAGACCGCAAAGAGGAACTTCAATTTACGGAAGGCCACGGCATCGAAGGAGATGCTCATGCGGGCAAAAAAGTCAAGCACCGATCCAGGGTTAAAAAAGATCCCAATGCGCCTAACTTAAGACAGGTCCATCTGATTCATGAGGAGCTATTCCATTTTTTGAGTTCTGAGTATAACATATCTGTTCAACCAGGTTTTATGGGCGAGAATGTAACAACAGCTGGGATTGATTTACTCGAGCTCCCAACAGGAGCAATTTTGAAACTCGGAAATGAAGTTACAATTCAAGTTACAGGATTAAGAAATCCTTGCAATCAATTGAACAGCATCGACCCTACCTTAATGAGTAGGGTTCTCCAAAAACAGGATGACGGATCGATAATACGTTTGGCAGGAATAATGGCTATCGTTTTAAAAGGCGGAAAAGTTCAGGTAAATGATTATGTTTCTGTAGAATTACCTGAAGGGCCACATAATCCTTTAAAGCCAGTTTAACCAAAAGAGCATTGATCATGTCTGCAACCAAGCAATATCCGAAAGAAGACGTTAAGGTGGTATGGGAACCATCCAAGTGTATACATTCTGGTAATTGTGCTCGCGGATTACCTAATGTGTTTAGACCGAAGGACAAACCTTGGATTCAAGTGGAACACGCCTCTAAAGATGATATTGTCGATCAAGTGTCAAAATGTCCCTCAGGTGCCCTTAGTATAACACTTGACTAAATGGAGTTTCCAAATCCAGCAGTTAGCCGAGACACTATTAATGTATTCTATCTATGGGATCTTAGGATTGAAGAGCCTATCGTTACTATTACTGACTTACTCGTTACTGTATTGTGTGCGTATTTTTTCTGGGTTTTTTATAAATCCAGAGATAAATCCAAAACCATCACTTTTTTCAAATACTACAACCTGCTCATGGCTATAGCCACATTGTCAGGAGGGATTTTTGGTCATGGATTTCTGTATGCCGTGCCGCACGAAATGAAGCTCATTGGGTGGATTACGAGCATGTTCTCCATTATGCTGATTGAACGAACAGCCATCGAACACGCGGGCATGCTCTTCCCTGGCAAAATGATTCGGGCATTGAGAGTGATCAATGTAGTCGAGCTCATATTTTTCCTAGGAGTTGTGAGCTATACGGTCAATTTCTTCTTTGTTGAACTCCATTCAGGTTATGGGCTGATGTTCGTAGTGCTCAGTCTTGAAGGTTGGCTGTTTCTCAAAACGAGAAACAAAGCGAGTCTGAATATGCTAATAGGAATAGCTGCGGCAGGTGCGGCGGCGTTAATATTTATGAATGACCTGAATGTCCATCAGTGGTTCAATTCCAGATCTTTCAGTCATATTTGGATGGCGGTTGCCTCGATATTCTTTTTCAGAGGAGGCTTGGAAATACTCAAGCAGAATGAGGCAAAATCTTCGCAGGAAGCTTATCGTTCTTCTTTGAAGAACACCTTGTAATACTTCATTCCTCGCTCCTCGTCAAATCCGCTTTCAATATTCTGAGGATTACCATGGACGTATATATGGAAGTTCTTATCGAGCTTGAGGACACTTTTAAAGAACTTCTTTCCAGCCTTCACGGCTGGCTTATCGGCTTTAAATTCATCCTGTATTTCAACTCCTCGTTCTTCTTGATACTGTTCCTTATAATTCTCAAATGACTCGATCAACTCGGGCTGCTCTAAAATTGATGTTGCGAATTCCTTGGTATTCACCTCTTCGTGTTCTTCAAAATAACCCGATGATCTATTCAGGAGTTCCATTTGCACGGTGCGATCTACTTCAAATTCTTCTGGAACTTGCTCAAGTACGAAGGACTTGCACATGGTCATGTAATCCTTTGTCATCGTGAAATCATTTTGAATCACGTGCATATCAAGAAAATCACGCTTCCAGTAATTCGCTAACTCAACAGTGGACGCGTTGTCCACCAAAATGGACCTGTATCCATCCTTCTCTTCAGAATTGAAAATGATGCATCCCTTCTCCATCTTACCAAGGTCATATCCTTCCAGGAATTCAAGAGAAAACTGTTCTAATGACGGGTCGATCATCATCACTCCTTTTTTTGTTTCACACTTGAAGAGGCCTATTGCATTCGTCACGAGCTCGTTAAACACAACATTCTCAAACTCAACCACAATCAAGTCGCCTGATTTCACTTGGGTATGTGTCGAAGCTTTATAAAGTTCTTTAGCTAAGGAATGACTGCCATCGATAAAGCTAACGGCCGTTTGAAAGATTGCTTCCACTGCCTTTTGGGTTTCACTGGATTCCTCGTCCAATCCAAAAGAATGATACTCAGGCCCTTTAAGGCCTTTAAGAAAGTAATTCAAAAGTGTGTCTTGCTCTTCCTCTTTAAGTGATCGGACGTGTCGTTCACTCAGGACTAATGGTTCCTCTCTCCCACTATTCCCTACTCTATGAATTACTAGTTTCTTAATGGTAGCTTTCGAAAGGTTGTGCATGATTTAATATTCAGATGATTCGCGAATCTAAGAGAAGCGATTGGAAATGAAAAAGCCACCCTTGAAAGAGTGGCTTTGCTCGTAGCGAAGGGGGGAATCGAACCCCCGACCTCAGGGTTATGAATCCTGCGCTCTAACCGTCTGAGCTACCTCGCCAAATTCCTAATTCTTGATTAAAAATCGGGGTGCAAATATAGATTTCATCACAATACAATTTATACCTGAAGAGTTCAGATTTATTGTCATCCTCTCACCCTCTTCAGACAAGTTGTGAAGAAGTCCATGATTCACTTTGATATCTCACCCAAAAGCCTATATTGCGACCCTCCTGAGCAAGCCTCAGCAACGTGAATTGAATATGGCAGAGAAGAAGCAGATTGAGATAGAGTTCATGATCAGAAGCTCGGTAAAAATCCTTTATCAGTGTTTAAGTACATCGAGTGGATTGAGCGAATGGTTCGCGGATGATGTTACCATCAAAAGGGACGAAGCAAAGTTTGTTTGGGAAGGCAATACTGAAGAGGCAACTATTCTTGCTAAAAAGCAAGATCAGTTTATTCGATATCAGATGCTAGAGTTAGAAGGAACTGATTACTACTTCGAGTTCCTGATTAAAACAGACCCATTAACTGGTGACGTCGCTCTTTTAATAACTGACTTTGTGGATGAAGACGAGGAAGAGGAACAACGACTTCTTTGGGAATCCCAAATCGGAGAGTTAAAACATATTTTAGGTAGCTAATATTTAAGCCTAACTCCCGTTAACTTTGGTGCGCAATCAAAAGCACACCTTGAAAAAGCTTCACAAGCTCATAATCAGGTCCTACCTCGGACCTTTTATCCTGACGTTTTTCATTACGCTCTTCATTTTCGTCATGCAGTTCCTTTGGAAGTACATCGACGAACTCGTGGGCAAGGGACTTGAGTGGTATTTGATCGCTGAACTTCTTTTCTATGCATCTGCGAACCTCGTTCCAATGGCATTACCTCTTGCTATTCTCCTCGCGTCCATAATGACCTTTGGAAGTTTTGGCGAGCACTACGAGTTGGTGGCCATGAAGTCCAGTGGAATGAGTTTGCTCCGAATAATGTACCCTCTTCTGTTGGTAACGATGCTCACAAGCATTGGGGCCTTTCTGTTTACCAACTATGTCTGGCCAAAGGCCAATCTGGAATTCGCATCCCTTCTATATGACATCCGGCACAAGAAACCAGCGTTTGACATCACCGAAGGAGTTTATTACAGTGGGATTGATGGGTATGTGATCCGAGTAGGTAAGAAACATGAAGATGGTAAAAGCCTCAACGATATTCTCATCTATGACCACACGCGAAAAGAAGGGAATGTACATGTGATTCGTTCTGATTCTGGAAGAATGGAAATGACTCTAGATCAGCGCTACCTTGTTTTCAAACTTTTTGAAGGAGCTAGTTATGAAGAAATTGAAGGAGAACGACGACCGCATATGTTGTCTTCCTTTTCTGAAGAAATCATGAGGTTTGACTTGAGCGGATTCCAAATGGAACGGACAGACAAGAACATCTTCAAGGATAATTACCAGATGTTGACCTTGGGTCAACTCGAGAATGCCATCGATACGTATAAGGTGAAAATGGTCGACAAGAAGGCGGAGTACATTAGTATGATCAAAAAGAAATCACTACCACGGGATTTTGATACTGCTAGCATCATATTACAAGTAGATCGAGCGGATAGCTTGAAAACGGCAGCATATTTCGAGTTCATGGATCGAGAAAAGGGTAAGCTCATAGAGACTGCCTTATCTCAAATGAGAAGCAACAAGACTTTCACTAAAGCCAAGGGAGAAATCATCAAATCAAATCAGAAGAGTATCAACCGTCATTTAATTGAATGGCATCGGAAGTTTACGCTGTCAATCGCGTGCATTATTCTCTTTTTTATTGGAGCTCCATTAGGCGCCATCATCAGGAAAGGCGGGCTTGGCTTACCCGTGGTCGTATCCGTCATGTTTTTCTTGGCTTATCACATCACGTCCATCACCTTTGAGAAATTAGCAAAACAAGACGAGATTGAACCGCTTATTGGAATGTGGATCGCTTCTCTCATTCTGACGCCGATTGGCTTTTTTCTGACGTACAAAGCGAGCACAGATAGCAGAGTGCTTGAACTCGAAACCTACACGAAGAGTATTCAACGCTTTTTCTCCCTGCTCCTCTTTAAAAGAACCAACCCAAAATCGAATTAGATTGAGAATTCTGTTTGTGCTTAGCAGGGTGCCTTATCCTCTCGAAAAGGGAGATAAACTGAGAGCCTATCATTTAATAAAGGAACTCTCGCATGAACATGAAGTCAATCTATTTTGCTTGAGCGATACTGCTGTTCACCCTGATGCAGAAAGCAAACTCAAAGAATTTTGTTCAGAAGTCTACATTCATCGCCTTTCTGGAATTGGCCGGATATTCAGATTGATGATGGGATTCTTCAATTCTAAGCCATTTCAAGTCAGCTATTTCTATTCAAAAAATGCTCAACGAGTTTTCAATCGATTTGTAGAGCAACACATTCCTCAGCACATATCTTGTCAACTTGTGCGGACAGCTGAGTATGCCCTCCCCTTCAGCACCATTCCAAAATCCATCGACTACATGGACGCGTTGAGCGTAGGCATGAATCGAATGGCTGATAAGGCAAATTGGCCAATGTCTTCCATCATGAAAACAGAGTATAGAAAGCTGAGGAAGTATGAGTTAGACATACTCGACCAGTTTGATGTTCGGTTTATAATCTCTGAGCAGGATAAAGAGTTGCTGTCTCTCCCAGCAGAACTTCATGTTCTTCCGAACGGAGTTGACCCTAAATTTTTCGAAGCCTCCAATACTACCAAGACTAGAGACATTCTATTTACAGGAAATATGTCCTACCGCCCAAATGTTGAGAGTGCAAGGTTTCTCGTAAATAATGTAATGCCATTAGTCTGGAAGCAATTGCCACAAGTTAAAGTCACATTGGCTGGGGCGAATCCTGCCAGTGGAGTCAATTCGCTTAAAAGCAGCCAAGTTGAAGTAACTGGATGGGTGGACGACATAAAATCAGTGTATGACAGCTCTCGTGTCTTCGTGGCCCCGATGCTGATCAATAGCGGACTTCAGAATAAGCTCCTTGAAGCGATGGCTTGCGGGGTCCCATCTCTAACGACACCGCTGGCAAATAACGCTTTAGGGGCGCAACCTGAAAGTCAAATTATGATTGGAGATGATGCGGAATCGATTGCAGCTCAAATCGTAGTATTGTTAACCAACACTGAGAAGTCAGCGACTATTGCATCCCAAGGCAAGGCTTACGTTGAAGGGAATTTTAGCTGGGAAAAGGAAGCTGAGAGGTTACTTCAATGGATAGGCTGATATAAATTCTGAGTCTCATTAACAAGTATTTTCTCAAAATAGAAATCAACAATCGAAAGGTTGAATACTTCTTAAAATATTCCTAAAAACCCTTTTTCATCAATGTACTTTGAGAGCATAAAAAGTATTGTATGCCTCCTAAAAAAAAGACGAGAAAAATATTTGTTCTCGACACTTCGGTCATTCTCCATGATCACCAAAGCATCAACAATTTTGACGAACACGACCTCTGCCTCCCCATTACTGTATTGGAGGAGCTGGATAACTTTAAACGGGGCAAAGACACCAAGAACTACGAAGCCAGAGAGTTCATTCGTCTTATTGATAAGCTGAGTGCTGATTACACGCTTCAGGAATGGATCCCCCTCGAAGGTGTGAAGAAAGGTAAGTTCAAGATCATTCTCAACAACGACAAATTGAGCGTCGACGCTGAGAAAATCTTTAATGACAACAAAGCTGACCACCGAATTTTGAACACTGTTCTGCATCTACAGAATGCGGAGAAAGGAGCCAAAGTCACATTGATCACCAAGGACATAAACCTCAGATTAAAGGCCAAGGGATTGAATATTCCAGCTGAGGATTACGAAACGGGAAAAATCAGCAGCGTCGAGGCGCTATACAATGGAAGTGAGGTAATCGAAGACATTGAAAGCGAATTCATACGCAAACTTTACACTTCTGGTTCCAGCGAAGACACGTCCGTTCTCAAGAAGGTCATCGATAACCATTATTACATTCTTAAGAACGGGAAGTCCTCTTCCCTAGCCTACTACAATCCGATGAGTGCAAGCCTTGAAAGGGTTGAAAAACTGTACACATATGGTATTAAACCAAAGAATGCAGAGCAAACATTTGCCCTACATGCTTTGATGAATCATAATATCAAATTGGTGACAATTCAAGGCGTCGCGGGAACAGGAAAAACTTTGCTAGCACTTGCAGCAGCGTTGGAACAAAAAAAGGAATACCTACAGATTATCCTGGCAAGGCCTTTGGTTCCTTTAAGCAATAAGGATATTGGGTATCTACCGGGTACTGCTGAACGTAAGATAGATCCTTACATGATGCCGTTATGGGACAATCTTGAATTTATCAAGAGTCAATTCAGTGAAAATGAAAAGCGATACAAGCAGATCATGATCATGCTCAAGGAGAAGAAAATTGAAATCACTCCGCTAGCCTTTATTCGAGGTCGAAGCTTGTCTAACGTCTATTTCATCATCGATGAAGCACAAAACCTAACTCCACACGAGGTTAAAACCATCATTACCCGTGCAGGAGAGAACACCAAAATCATTTTCACTGGGGATATTCATCAGATTGACACGCCGTATTTAGATGAGCAGTCAAATGGTCTCAGCTACATCATCGATCGTTTGAGAGGAAATCACCTGTATGCCCACGTCACCCTAACCAAGGGCGAACGATCTGAATTAGCTAATCTAGCCAACGACCTACTATAAAGCCAAAGTCTCATGTCTAAGAGACAGCATCACCAAAAGCGATGTCCGGACTGCAACGAATGGTTCGACGCCTCGCTTGACATATGCAATCATTGTGGGTTTGAGCATAGAAAGAAAATAAAAAAGGAACTTCAGAAACGCCGTGATCTTTCTGACTTCTCCGTTCCAATTTGGCAAGTTCATCCTACCGATCCGATTTGGCTTCAAATTGTAAAACGCCCCATTCAAGTGGTTCAGTTGATCCTTTATGCGATTGTTGCTTTCTTCATCTACCTCTCAACGGCATGCGCACACTAAAGTCACGTATTGATTGGTTGGTTTACACCATTCTCGTGATGGGTTTTAACCTCTTTAAATTAGTTGAACACAGCGTAGAGCTTAACTTGTTTTGGTCTGGTTATTTTGAGGATATAATTGCCATTCCTGTCATTTTGAAGTCTTCACTTCTCGTACTGCAACTGTGTCGTGAACGTTACAAAAATTACGTAGTAAAGGCGTCTGACATGATCGTCATTTTAGTTTCATTTTCCATCTACTTCGAAATGCTTCTCCCTCAATTCGATGCACGATTCACAAGTGATTAGTTAGATGTGTTCTGCTATGCACTTGGTATGCTTTTCTTCCATTTGATTCTAAACAAACCCCTGTTCCATTCAAATCAACTGTCAAGTTCAACTAATACTTGAAAGATCTGACTGACGGCTGGACAAACTCGTGAGTTTTTCCTTGTAATGTGCATTATGCCCAATTGTCCTTTTTGGTCGGTATGCGGGTAAGCCCTGCATGCTTTAGGTCGATGTTCATAAACTGAACAGTAATTATCTTCTTGAAGAAATGGACATGGCATCGATTTAAAGACGAAATCACCGTCTTCATCTTCGCGTAAGTATGTTTCAACGAAGGCGTTTTCTCTCACCTTCAAATGGCGAGAAAGGCGCTCAATATCCTTATTCAACAGCATCGGCCCTGTAGTTCTGCAACAATTCCCGCAACTAAGACAGTCTATTTTCTCAAAGACGTCATGGTGTAAATCATTGATTATATGATCAGTACGCCTGTTCTTCTGAAGTGATTTTGAAAGTGCATTTATTCTTTTCTTGTTACTGCCAGACCAGGATAAGTCCTTCTTATATTCGTCTTTCATAATCGCAATAAAACTATTTTGTGGTTAATTAAAGAAGATTCAAAATTTTGTCGTCTCGGGGGATGACTCAGAAAACTAGACAACCTGCCTTCAAGCTTGTCTACGATACATGCAAAAAAATAGAGACTGAAAGGTTTCTCTTTGCTTGTCGTGGGAATTTCAATTCCACTATCACGGACAATATTCTGTTTTTAACGGAGGGGAACCTTCTTGAGCTAGATTCACCTAAAGTGGCCAAGAAAGTTTATTACCTGATGGTTGAAGGCCTCCAGAATATTACGCGCCATCAGTACTACGATAAGTCAGGCAGTCCTTTTGAAGGCGGTCTCTTCATCCTTAACCGTAGAGAAGATGTTTATTCAATTACTTATGGTAACTGGGTATCCAGTGAAATTAAGGAGCAACTCACAGAACGGCTAGATACCATTGTTTCTAAAGATTCTACGGAACTGAAGGAATATTACATGGAAATCTTGAATAACTCAGGGTTTTCTACCAAGGGTGGTGCTGGACTTGGATTGGTCGACATGGCCAGGAAGTCCTCTGGTAAGCTCAGTTTTGAATTCTCTCCGGCAGGAAAGGGTTACTTCTATTACTTGAATCTGATCATCGCAATTGATAAAAACAACTTTGATGAGGACCTTCCACGGGACTACATCAAGGATGCAATGCACTTACACAAGGAAATGCTCGAATGTGATGCCCAGATTGTTTTCAAGGGATTATTGCATGAGAGCAATGTTAACCACCTCTCGAATCACATTGATACAACCCTCAGCGATGACGAAGAGAACAACGGATTAGGATCTGTAATGACTGAGCTTCTTAGAAACGTTGCGAAACATGCATATTCGAGGTTCAGCGAGTCTGGCAAACCAGGTGTCTTCATGTTACAAAAGGAACAAGATGGTTTCTCTATGCTTACAGGAAACTTTATACATGAAGGCTCCCAAGAAGTTGTAGAACGAAGTGTTGCTGCAATTAATGAGCTCAGCAAAGAAGAAGTGAAGGCATTTGTAGACCGTGTTTCGAAAGACGGTAAGGGCACTGGGCTGATGAGACTTCGAAGCATTTCTGGCCATAGCATCGAATATGAGATTCGCGAAATTTCAGAAGAGCCTCCATACTTCGTACTTAAGATCCATCTTAAAGGATCGGAATAATTACTTAACCAAGTAGTACCTTTGCGCTTTAATGATAATTAGCTCGCCGTACTTCCTCTGGGCTTTAGGGTTACTCAGCATCCCGATTATCATCCACCTTTTTCAATTCAAGAGATATAAAAAGCTCTACTTCCCGGACATCAGTCTACTCAAGGAGGCGAAGACAAAATCAAAATCTCAAAACCGACTAAAGGACCTGTTGATACTTTTCGCTCGAATTGCCTTTATTGCTGCATTGGTATTCGCGTTTAGTGAGCCCATTATTCCTGCCGATACAAGCACGGAAGACATAGAGTCGGTATCGATTTACCTCGATAATTCATTTAGCATGCAAAACGAGGGTATGAATGGACCTCTGCTCAACGAAGCCATGCAAGCTGCCTTTGAGATATCGGAATCATATGATGCTAACATCAGACTTAGACTGATTACGAACGACTTTGAGGTCAAACAAAAAAGATATCTAAGCCAAGATGAGTTCCTTGATGAGCTCGACGATGTAGATATTAGCGGCAAGCATCGAAACATCGAAGAAGTGCTGAAGTTTCAATCCTCTTCTGAGGACTTAGGAAAGCATCTCTTTTATCTCATTTCGGACTTCAAGGGAGTTTCTGACACCACTCAAAATACTGACATAGTTCTTGACTCAAACCTGGATATTCGAGTACTCCCTCTTGAAACTCAATATGCCAGCAATGTTTCTATAGATAGTGCTTGGACCAAGGAACCTCTTTTCCAACAAGGACTCAATCAAAGGCTGTTTTTTCGGATTACTAATCACGGAGATGAAAGAATTGAATCAGCTCCAGTAAAAATCAGTTTAGCCTCTGCCCCATCTCAGAGCTTAATGCTTGACATTGACCCCGAGACATCAATCGACACTTCAATAGACCTTGAGGCTAGTTCACTGTCCTTCATTTCAGGAGAGATTTCAATTGAAGACTTCCCAATTACGTTTGACAATGTTTTACACGTGAGCCTTCCAGTCATTAGTGAGGTGAACATTTCTATCATACAAGGTGACGACGCAAATGCTAAAGCCATTTATTCTGTCTTCGATGAGATTCCCTTCCAAGCCACCTCAATGAACGAGTCGTCCCTGGATCTAAAGAAGCTTGAGAATTCTGACTTTATCGTCTTGAATGAGATCAATCGATTAAACTCGGGGGTGATTTCGATCATAACAGATCATTTAGACAAAGGGAAAAACCTCCTTATTATCCCAGGATTGAACGCAAGTTCAGCACTTAATACTTCTCTTTCGGAGAGCTTCAATATTAATCTTGGGAAATGGGATACTGTGAGACAGAGTGTGATTGGATTAAATCAAGAATCGAAGTTATATAGCAGCGTTTTCGAAGAGTCAAATGACGATATAGACTTCCCTTCTGTACAAGGTCACTGGAAGTGTTCTTCTTGTGATGAAGAAAAAATTCTCACTCTTCTTGATGGAAGTTCTCTTATGTCTAGCAAGAACTTCAGCGATGGTCAAGTATTTAAGATTGCTTCACCATTAAACGATGACTTCACCAATCTTCATCGACATGCGCTATTCGTACCTGCACTGATAAACATGGCAATCCGTTCACAAATTGAGCAACCTGCATCCTACGATATAACAACGACCCATCTTCCTTTCTACACGAGATCGGAACAAGCGAGAGTTAGTCTAACAGGTGACAGTTCATACTTCATCCCCTCTCCTTCATTTAAAGGAATTGTAGTGCAGAACAGATTTACTGAAGCCGGGATTTACGAGCTGATGGAGGGTGATTCGCTAAGTCACCAATTCGCTATTAATTTTAGTAGAGTTGAAAGCAAGGTCGAAAACGCATTAACCCAGACAATTGTTGATCTTCTCAATGATAGAGGCTTTCAAACTTCAATAATGGATAGCGATATGGAAGGATTGAAAAATGAAATACTAGAAGCCGATCTTGGAGTGAAGCTCTGGCCATTATTTATTGTAATAGCGCTACTCTTTTTACTAGCAGAAACCGTTTTACTTAAAGTTTTGAAGGGATGAAAACACTTTACAAGGAAGTTAAGCTGATTTACCCGGGGACACCGGAGCATGGAAGGAAGTTCGATGTGTTGGTTGAAAATGGTTTAATCAAGAAGATTGGAAAGGGGCTAACTGTGAAAGCAGACTCAGTAAAAGATCAGAAAGGCCTGTTATGCTTTCCTGGGCTGATGGATACTCAATGCTCTGTCGGAGAACCTGGATTTGAGCACAAAGAAAGCTTTGACTCCCTGACAAAAGCTGCAAAGGCTGGCGGCTTCACAGACGTCATTCTGCTACCAAACACAGAACCCGTTGTAGATAATAGGGCTCAAATTGAGTTTGTACAACGTGCAAGCGGAACCAATGGGGTTACTCTACACGCATATGGAGCCATAACTAAGAGCACTGATGGAAAAGAGCTGTCAGAAATGTTTGACATGCATCAGAGTGGGGCTGTTGCGTTTTCAGATGGGAAGAAACCCATCACCGATGTCAATATGATGAAGAGAGCATTGGACTACACCCGAAGTTTTGATGGTATTGTCGTCTCCTACCCTATGGACGATCGAATTGCTCCAGGCGGGATGGTCAATGAAAGTGAAAGCAATACGCTCCTAGGCTTAAAAAGTACTCCAGAGCTTGCAGAGGAAATTATGCTGAACCGGGACCTCTACTTACTGAACTATACGAAAGGGCGCATGCACGTTTCTTCTATTAGTACAACAGGAAGTCTCTCACTGATCAAACAGGCAAAAAAGGATGGTCTAGGCATTAGCTGCGCAGTAACACTAGCAAGTCTTCTATTTGACGAAGGAAGGCTCGAAGAATTTGACACTAACTTTAAGACTCAACCACCTCTGCGGTCTGTCAAAACATCGAAAGCCCTACTTAAGGCGATTAGCTTGGGATTGATAGATGTCATAAGCACTGATCACTTGCCCCAAGAAATTGAATCGAAGGACGTCGAATTTGATCATGCATCATTTGGAATGACAATGTTGGAAACGGCTTTATCCGCCATCAACATGAACTTAATTGGCGAGGTCGCCTGGGATGACATAATTCGCGCACTTGCGATCAATCCTCGAAATATATTTGGTCTACCCCAACCTAAGTTCAGTGAAAAGTCGTCTTTTGATTTCACTGTATTCGACCCGAACTCTGAATGGGAATACACAGTCAAGAATTGTTTTTCTAAATCCCACAACTCCCCTTATATCAATCAGACGCTAAGGGGTAAAGTAATTTCAAATTAAGTATGAGAGTTTTTCTAGCATTTTCTATCCTCCTCTTTGTTGCATCATGCAACAACAAGAAAATCGAGCCAGGAGAGCAAGTTGAATGGAACTTGCTAGTGGCTGAGCAGATCGAAGTATCGCTCAACCCAACGGGCCTTACGTTCTTGAGCGCTGAAGTAAGCTTCGAAACATCGGAAGAATGCAGTGTTGAAATCTATGTTGACGGAGCTGAACCGGTGCAATACAGCCTTGACGAATATGCATCAAGTCACACGGTTCCGATCGTTGGATTGTATCCCGGGGTCAATAATCAAGTGACCATTCGACTTCGAACTAAGGAAGACGCTACATCAGAAAGAGATATTCTGATTAAAACTGAAGATACACCGGAATATCTTCCTGAGATTACCATCGATGAATTACAAGAATCGATGATGGAGCCAGGAATGCATCTCCAGGGGTTACACTTAGGATATGGAGCCTATTTTGGATCTCACCCGATGATTTTTGATAACTCTGGTAAATTGCGTTGGCATCTTGACTTGAGTCATAAAGAGACAATCCTTTGGCCTGTTCAAGTTTTTGAGAATGGAAACTTCTTCTTTACGGATGGTGCAGGTGTTGTTGAGTTTAATTGGTTAGGCCATCAAGTCAATTATTGGGAGACATTAGGATACCGAGGTCATCATGACTTGATCGAATTGCCGAACGAAAACTTTCTTATTTCGGTTCAGAAGTATGGGGCCACGATCGATGTGGGAGGTTCTGAAATCGAAACGACTGACGATCATATTATTGAGGTTGATCGAGTGACAGGAGCCGTTGTCCATGAATATGACATGCGAGCGATCCAAGATGTTGACCGATATGACCTAAGTAATAATGCGGTAGATTGGTTTCATATGAACGCTGTATGGTACGACGAGGTGGATGACGCCATTCTTGTATCCGGTAGAAATCAATCCGTAGTCAAAATAGACCGAGAATCCGGAGACCTTATTTGGATTATGGCACCCCACAAAGGCTGGGGCATGGCCGGAAGAGACGGAACCGGATTTGAAACAAGCGATTATCTACTCACAGCAGTTGACGCATCAGGGAACGCACTTGACACCTCATTTCAAAACGGTAATGCAGTAAACTCGGATTTTGACTGGCCATGGGGACAGCACGCCCCTATGCGTTTACCAAATGGCAACATCGCGATGTTTGACAATGGTTACAACAGAGCATTCGGAAACGCAGCGCCATATTCGAGAGGTGTTGAGTACAAAGTAAATGATGGGAACAAGACGATCCAGCAAGTTTGGGAATGGGGTTCAGATCGAGGAACTGACTTTTATTCTATTATCATCAGCGACATTGATTATTTACCTGAAACACAAAACAGATTGATAACATCTGGATTCGTCAATGGCGGAACTGGATTTATCGGAAAAGTTGTCGAGGTTCCTGAAGGCTCAGACTTGCCTGTTTTCGAAGCCACACTTGAATTCACAAACACTTTTGGAACCGGTGAATTTGGTTGGGGTCAAATTGACATCCTTTACCGATCAGAAAGGCTGGAAATCAAGCCTACCATGTAAGCTCCAGTCCGTCGTAGGCGATCTCCACATTATCAGGAAGCGCTGTTGATACATCCTTGTGCCTGCCCATTTGATGACTAATATGCGTTAGATATCCTTTACGAGGTTTGACGCGCTGAATAAGCTCGACAGCTTGCTCAAGTGAAAAGTGAGATATGTGTGTCGTTTGTCGCAGCGCACTAAGAACGAGCGTATCACAGCCCTTCAGTTTCTTCATCTCTTCCTCCGGGATATGGTTCACATCAGTGATGTAAACAAAGTCGTCAATTCTGAATCCTAAGACCCGTAGTTTGTGATGCATGACCTCAACAGGTATGAAATCAACATCATCTATCCTAAATGGTTGTTTCGTGATGTTATGGATTTCGAGCTCGGGAACACCTGGATATTTAATATCCGCAAACGCATAATGAAAATCATTCCGAAGCGCTTTTTCCACACGCTCCGTCGCGTAGATGTTGACTTTTTCTCGTTGAATCCAGTTGAACGCTCGAACATCGTCCATGCCCGCAGTATGATCCTTATGCTCATGAGTGAAGATGAGTGCTCGTAGTGAGGTGACTTTTGCCCTGAGCATTTGGTATCGAAAGTCAGGTCCACTATCAATTACAAAGTTGGATCCATTTTTTTGAATCAAAATGCTGCAACGTAGCCGATTGTCTTTGACATCACTACTCGTGCAAGCCTCACAAGTACACCCAATGACAGGCACACCCATTGAAGTCCCGGTGCCAAGAAAGGTGACTTTGAGTTCAGACAATGCTTATGCGATTACGGAAGGCAAAGCATAGATTGCTTTGAGCTTTTCAATTGTGTAATCTAATTCTTCAATGGTGTTGAATTTGCTGAACGAAAATCTGCAGACAGGTCGGTCTTCCGGAATATTCAATTCCGCAAGAACATGAGACCCGATATCGCTTCCTGAACTGCAGGCTGAACCTCCAGATGTAGCAATTCCTTCAATGTCCAGATTGAAAAGCATCATTTCGGCCTTATCCGTTTTGGGAAGGCACACACTCAATACGGTGTATAAAGATTCGCCTTCAGCATCACCATTAAAATGGACCCCAGGAAACTCTTCTCTCAAACGTTTGATCATATAATCTTTCAATCCACTGAGATAAGCCTTATGCTCCTCCAAGTCTTCATAAGCCATATCGAGCGCCTTGGCCAATCCCATGATTCCATAAACATTCTCAGTTCCGGCGCGCATGTTTCGTTCCTGTCCGCCACCTTGAATCATAGGATGCACCTTAATTCGATCGCTTACAAATAGAAATCCAACGCCTTTCGGGCCATGAAATTTATGCCCAGCGCATGAGATAAAGTGAACTCCGAGTTCTTTCACATCCAATGCGTAGTGTGCTATTGTTTGAACAGTATCAGAATGAAGAACTGCGTCATACTTGGCGCACAATTCTCCTACTTTCTTCAAAGGCAATAGATTACCAATCTCATTATTGGCGTGCATCAACGAAACAAATGTCCGCTCGTTGGTAGATAAGATTTCTTCAAGCGAATCCAATTTGATATGCCCAATCTCATCAATTTCAACATAGCTCAATTTAATCTCTCCTTTCGCGGCTAGGTCTTCTAATGGATGAAGTACTGCATGATGTTCAATTTTTGAAGTCACTGCATGTTTGATCCCCAAGTCATTAATGCTGCACAGGATGGCCATGTTATCCGCTTCGGTTCCACCGCTCGTAAAGATGATTTCCCCTGGCTCTGCATTGATATGCTGCGCGACCCTTCTGCGAGCAAGCTCGAGTGCTGCTCTGGTCTTCCGACCAAATCCGTGGGTACTACTCGGGTTTCCAAAAGCCTCTACCATGTAAAGGTTCATCTCTTTAATCACCTCAGGATCAAGTGGAGTCGTTGCTGCGTTGTCTAAGTATACATTCATCCTGTAGTAGTTATATTAACGATAACAATTCTTTTTCGAAACGTTCAGCTAGTGCCAACGCGTCTTCTTTTGAGGAGCTTTCAGTGTAGATTCTAATGATTGGCTCTGTATTACTCTTCCTTAAATGTACCCAACCTTCGCTAAAATCAATTTTCAATCCATCAATGGTGCTCGTCTCTTCATTCGAATACTTCAAAATCATTTGTGAGATCAACTCATCTGGGTTCATTCCAGGCTTCAGCTGAACCTTGTTTTTGGCCATTTCAAAATGAGGGTAACCAGAACGTAATTCACTCATCTTTTTTCCTGATTCCGCCAAATGACTTAGGAATAGAGCTATGCCAATTAATGCATCTCTTCCATAGTGAAAGTCAGGAACTATTATACCTCCGTTTCCTTCTCCACCAATTACAGCTCCTACTTCCTTCATTTTTGTCACTACGTTCACCTCCCCAACTGCGGAAGCGAAATAGCTTTGCCCAGCATGTTCTGTGACACTTCTAAGCGCTCTTGAGGACGAAAGGTTCGATACCGTAGGGCCAGCTTGATTACCCATATAGTAATCTGCAATAGCGACCAATGTGTATTCCTCACCGAACATCTCTCCATTCTCTGAGATCATGGCTAAACGGTCAACATCAGGATCAACGACGATTCCTAAGTCACATGCCTTTTGAGTAACGAGTTGGCTAGTCTCCACCAAGTGTTCACGCAGTGGTTCTGGGTTGTGTGCAAAATTCCCTGATACATCACCATTGATCATTTCAACATTGGTAACTCCCAGCTCTTTAAGCAAAATTGGAATCGCAAGGCCGCCTGTCGAATTTACAGGATCCACGGCGACTTTAAAGTTCGCAGTTTTAATCGCTTCCAAATTGACAAGTGGGTGGGTGAGAATCATCTCCACGTGCTTTTCAATCCAACCCTCGTCCTTTCGGTACCATCCCGTGGCCTCCACTTCGGGGAATGTGAAATCTCCAGATTTAGCAAAATCGAGCAGCCTTCCGCCCTCTTCAGCATTGATAAACTCACCTTTGCTATTCAGCAATTTAAGGGCATTCCAGTTTGCTGGATTGTGACTAGCTGTCAATATTATTCCCCCATCTGCATGGAGAGCAGGAACGGCCACTTCGACTGTAGGAGTAGTGCTCAGGCCTAGATCAACAACATTTACTCCTGAGGCGTTTAGAGTTCCGACGACAATATTGCTTAACCAACTACCCGATGGTCGAGCATCTCTCCCAATAGCTACTGTTGGGTTTGAATTATTGGACTGATCCTTTATAAACAATGCAAACGCCGCTGCAAATTGCACTGCATCAACGGGGGTTAAATTATCTCCAGGCGAGCCACCAATAGTGCCTCTAGTACCTGAAATTGAGGAGATTAAAGTCATAGAATTTTAAACGGTTGGCAAAGATAAATTTTACCCTGTGGTAGTACGTCTCAGGAACAGCTAAATCCCATGTTGAATCGGTTACAGCCCACAAATTTCGGAGTACGCGACACTTATGTTCACAAGCGTGTTGATAAGAGATTCAAGCTGTAAAGGGAACCGTATGGTGTAGTTATAAATTTGGGCATACTTCTAATCTATGGATTCATTAGATGATAGTTTCTTTAAGCACGATGGTTCTCACGAGCTAACAGAGCGATTTGAAAGAATGATCAAGGAAGGCGAGTCAAGCTTCTATGAAGTCGATGACCTCGAAGAACTTCTGGATCACTACACTCAACGGCACCGTCTCGAGTTTGCTTTTAAGGTTTTAGAAATTCTTCACCAGCAGTATCCTACGAACAAACAGCTAGCCATAAAAGAAGCTGAACTCCTTTCGCTTACGGACAAGCATACTGAAGCGTTGAATCTTTTAAGTGAGATTGAATACCTAGAGGGATTCAATCCTGATTTCTACATTACCAAAGCGAGCATTCTTAGTCAGACCGGCCACTACGAGAAAGCCATCAGTTGTTTGCATAGAGCCTTGGACTGCACTTCGAACGACATAGATGCCATCTATATCAATCTGAGCATTGAGCATCAAAATCTTGAGCAATTTGATGAAGCAATTGCATTCCTTAAAAAGGCGCTCGAAATCAATCCAGAGAACGAGGACGCCATTTATGAAATTGCATACTGTTTTGAACTCGGTAAAAAGCACGGAGACGCAGTTCGGTATTTCACACAACTTATTGACTTAGGACCATACAACAGTCATGTCTGGTTCAACTTAGGCGCGGCTTACCAAGCCGAAGGTAATTTTGAAAAGGCACAGGTAGCATTCGACTATGTCATCATTATCGATGATAATTTCCACGCAGCCTACTTCAATAAAGCGAACGTCCTAGTGAGGCTAGAGAGATATGAAGAAGCGATCGATCTCTACAAAAAGGCGCTCTCCTTTGAGATTCTTGATTCGTTGATCTATTTCTACATCGGTGACTGTTACGACCATTTGGGAAATCATAAGAAAGCCCTGGCCTACTTCGAAAAAGCGACCAAGAAGGACGATACGATGGCAGAGGCTTGGATCGGTGCGAGTAGCTCCCTAGATATGCTAGAAAGAGAATTGGAAGCGCTCGAATATGCTAAAAGGGCCATCGAAATTGATAATGAAAATGGTGATTATTGGTGCTATCTCGCCGGACTTCAGATGAAGTATGATCTCCACGTTGAGAGTGCTAAATCATTCGAACATGCCATTGAAAGTGGATATACGGAACCAGATCTGTGGGAAGATTATATTCAGTTGGCTCTTTCGCTCAATGATGATGATCTTGCTCTGAGCATCGCCAAACGAGGTCATGATCTGTACCCAGATCATACTCTATTGAGGTTATATCAGAGTGTAGCAATGTATCGAACCAATCAAGAAGAGAAAGGGTTTGAACAACTTGTCGAGCTTCTTATTACAGAGCCTTCATTGATTCAAGAGTTTATCCTCTATTTTCCAAAAGGTATTGAGATTCAGGAAATTCAGCACTTGATTGAAACGCTGAAATAGTTCGATATTCGTAAGACACAAGCCAAGCCTTTATTCATGAAAGAGATTAGTGTTACCGAGTTAAAGCGTCGTATGGACGCTGGGGATGACGTTCAAGTTATTGACATCCGAGAACGAAACGAATATGATTATTGCAACATTGGAGTTCAGAATATCCCTATGGGAGAATTGATGACGAACTTGGATCAGGTTGCGCAGGACAAAGACGTAGTTCTACACTGCAAGACAGGCGGTAGATCAAGTTCAATGGTACAGGCCTTGATGGCGAGAGGATATAACAATGTCATCAATCTCACTGGCGGTATCTACGCTTGGTCAGATGAGATAGACTCATCGATTCCAAAATACTAACATGCAAACAAACCTCCTTATCGCCCTTCGAGGAATGGCAATGGGAATTGCCGAAGTAATACCCGGTGTATCTGGTGGAACTATAGCATTCATTACAGGAATATATGAGCGCCTTATTGACGTCATAAAGTCTATTGGACCTGAACTGTGGTATGCCTACAAAAAGGATGGGCTCACTGGCGTTTGGAATAAGCTGGACGGAACGTTCCTCGTCTCATTGTTAGCCGGGATGGTGCTTGGCATCGTGCTTGGCGTTTTTCTGATTACCTACCTCCTGGATACTTACCCACTGTTGGTTTGGTCCTACTTCTTTGGGCTCATTTTGGTCAGTGCACTTTTCGTCGGAAAACAAATCAATGAATGGGACGGCCAAAGAGTCTTTGCTGTTACCATTGGAGCATGCATTGCCTACTACATTACCGTTTCAGTTCCAGCTCCTGGGAATCCGGCACTGTACTATGTGTTCATCTCTGGAATGATTGCCGTGAGCGCTCTCCTACTCCCAGGAATTAGTGGAAGCTTCATTTTATTACTCATGGGCATGTATTCATACATTATTCCAACGGTAAAAGAGGCCATCAAAACGTTTGAAGCTGATAAGCTCATCATCCTGATCACGTTTGGCTCAGGAATGCTGGTAGGCATGATCATCTTTTCCAGGGTCTTGAGTTGGACATTTAAAAACTATCACGATTTTACTTTAGCCGTCTTAACTGGGTTCTTGCTTGGGTCCTTGAACAAGATTTGGCCTTGGCAGCACGTTATTCGCACGATGGAAAAGCCAGATGGAGAACAGACCGTTGTCCATTCTGTTAGTGTGCTTCCTGAGACTTTTTCTACTCTTACTAACAATGTGATTTATGGAAATGACCCTCAATTCCTGGGTTGCTTAATCACAATGGCGGCGGGTTTCTTGACGGTATTCTTGGTAGAGATGCTCACCAAACGTTTGAAGACTACGGAATGAAACGCTTCGGTTTATTCGGTCGTTCACTCTCTCACTCTTTCTCTAAATCCTATTTCGAACACAAGTTTAAAAACGAAGGAATAGTCGATTGCTCTTACGACCTATTCGAGGTGGAGGACTCCGGCGAAATCATGCAGATAGCTGATAGCCTTGGATTAAATGGATTCAATGTCACCATTCCTTTCAAAGAAGACATGCGATTTCACCTTGCTAACCTCGCTCCTGAGGTGGAAGAAATTGGCGCGGTCAATTGTGTGAAACGAAGCAAAAATGGTCAGCTCGTCGGGTACAATACAGACTCATTTGGATTCTGGAATTCTATTAAAGGTTCTCTTGACTTGAACAAAGTCAATAAAGCTGTGGTCCTGGGATCTGGTGGAGCATCAAAAGCCATTACCCATGCCCTGTCCGCTAACAATATTGAGCCCACGATAGTTTCGAGAAGTGGTGAGTTGAATTATAACAATCTACATGCTGGCCACATTCGCGAATCATACTTAATCGTGAATTGTACTCCGCTGGGGACGAGTCCTCGCGTCAAGGAGTTTCCTGACATCCCATACGAAGCGCTTACTTCGGCCCATGTTGCCTTTGATGTAGTTTACAACCCTCCTGAGTCCGCATTTCTCAGAAAGTGTGGTTTGAGTGGCTCAAAGACAATAAACGGATTGAGAATGCTTGAATTACAAGCTGAGCACAGCTGGGCTATATGGAATAGCTAGGATGGCACATGAGCTGTCTGTAGGTATGATATCGTTTTTGACTCCTCCGAACCTTCAGGCCAATTTGAATCATAGTGCCACCCTGTTTCCGGTGGAAGACTCATGAGAATTGACTCAATCCTACCGTCGGTATCTAATCCGAACTTGGTTCCTTTATCGTAGACTAAATTGAATTCAGCGTAACGACTCCTTCTAAAGAACTGGAACTCTTTGTTGGCTCGTGTGAACTCCTTTTCGTGATTGGCCTCCATGAGCTTCGTGTAGACCGGAGCAAATGAATTACCGACATCTTGAACAAATGAGAATAGCTCCTCTTTCGACTTCTGCTCAGACGTCTCATTCAATCGATCAAAGAATATTCCGCTCACTCCTCTGGACTCTCGCCTATGCTTAATGTAGAAATACTCATCCGCCCACTTCGAAAAACGATCGTGGTATGATTCATCAGTGTGATTACAAGCTTCTTTCATTTTTGAATGGAACCAATCCGCCTCCACTCCATTGACATAATGAGGAGTGAGATCAATTCCTCCTCCGAACCACCACAAGCCAGAAGACAATTCAAAATAGCGAACATTCATGTGGATGATGGGAACAAAGGGATTATGAGGATGCATCACGATTGAAACACCTGTGGCATAGAAGTCAGAAGGTGGTACTTGCAGAGCGCTCGATATTCGTTCAGGAAGTGGGCCATGCACAGCCGAGAAATTTACACCTCCTTTTTCGAGCACAGCGGCATTCTCAATTACGCAGGTTAATCCACCGCCCCCACCAGGCCTTTCCCACTCATCTCGTATGAATTTCCCCGAACCGTCTTGCTCCTCAAGGGCCGTAATGATATTCGATTGAAGCTCCCTAAACCAATCGGTTATTTCTTCTCTACTGATGGCCATGTGACTAGCTTCTTGAGTTTGTAGTTGTCGTATTCATAGAGATGGATTACTCGGTTTTCAACTCCGCTTCCGGGTAGTTTTCGAGCAAAAGAGAAATCGGAAATCAACCCATCAAATGTTGTCGATTCTGGCTTGTTATACCAATTTGAAGCATCTGAGCTGAAACCTTCAATGAGGTACATCCCTAGATCATAGCCTGAAACGACATGCTCATCCGGCTCAAACTCATTGTCAACGGAGAAGTCTGAATAGAAATTGCGAATCCTATAATCATCGAAGTCTACGTGAGAAATTAATGGCAGCGTCAAATTGAGTTTATGGACATGATTGATGTCAAAATCCTTTACGCTTCTCTTCCAGCTCTCCATTCCAATTATTCTAAATTGATACATAAAATCCGACTGATTACTCACTTCAAACAGTCCGCCGAGAAGTTTGGCAAAGAAGACTTTGTTAGTCGATGGTACGACCAATGTGTATCTGCCAGAATCTGGTAGACGCATCTTTATTGTTTCAAGATTGATGTCCCAAAGCATAATTTCACGAATGGCGTCATCTACGAACGTGTCAGGAAGATTCAAAGCGCTCGTATACTGAGTCTTAAAGAATTCTAGATTCTCCTGATCCTCAAATTTGTTGCTATTTACAAGCACAACATTTGAATCTTGGTAATTCAAGGCTAGATATTCTGCTAAGGAACTTAGTTGCATGGTTTGGCTCGGGGTAGTCTTGATGCTATTCGGCCTTCTAAAGAGAATTTTCGATGGTTTCGGGACTGGGCAAATCACTGGAATACGAGATGAGGAAAAGTGATCGGCGACCATTTCAAATTGCTCAGTATAAAATGGTCCGACTACAACGTGTGATGAATCTATAGTAGGATCCTCGAGCAAAGCTTGAATTGCCACCGAGTCCTTCCCTGTATCATAAACTTGAATATTAAATTTGTTTATCCTACTTCGCTCCATGGCGTAGATAAACCCACGATAAAAACTCAACGCTACCCTCTGTACCTCATTGATTTCAAAATCACCTCTGGTGGTAGAATCTGGAAATGAGGGCATGAGCGGAAGAAGAAGCAAGACGTTCACTTCACTTGAATCTCGGATGTCAACACGAGCTATAGAATCCAAAGCGGGAGTCGAGTCAATCGGAATATCAACAACTACATAGTTTCCAGGAATCCTCAGAACCATCCCTTCCTTCAGTCCAATTGGAAGACCATTGTTTGACTCAATTAAATGCTCAACTTTTACATTATACTTCTGACCAAGGGCATACAATGTTTCGCCTTTTTCAACCCTATGCCCTTCCAAGCTGTCTGGTTCCGCAACGGCAATGTGGTATGGTTCTTCCACTTTCACCGACTTGACAGGTATTCTAATTTCATCGCCAGACCTGAGACCCAGCTCTTTGATTTCTAGATTAGCCTTGAGTATATCATCTAGATCACAGCCGTATTGTTTAGAAATGGAATAGAGCGTTTCTTTCGCTTGCACTTGGTGTGTGACGTATTCCGCTGATATCTGGACTGCAGCACCAAGTTCTTTCTTGTTCTGAGTTGTGACTGGAATAAGCAGTGTTTGATTGACCCTTAACCCTTCTTTCTTCACAACAGGGTTCTCGCTCATCAATTGATCCACAGTCACATTATAGAGCTTGTGAATACCATAGATTGTGTTGCCTTTCTCGACAACATGTAGATAATACTTCTTGCCATTGATCTTATGTACGGCGGGCTTGTCTTGAGACATCATCACGAATGATGTCAAGACAAATACAAGAAAAGCTAGTATACGCGGGTTAATTACTCCCATTCAATTGTTGCGGGTGGCTTGGAGCTAATGTCGTAAACTACTCGGTTCACACCTCGAACTTCATTGATTATTCTGTTTGAAACCTTCGCCAAGAACTCGTGAGGGAAATGAAACCAATCTGCCGTCATGCCATCGGTTGACGTAACCGCCCTTAGCGCCACAGCGTTTTCATAAGTCCTTTCATCCCCCATAACTCCAACTGACTGAACCGGCAATAAGATCGATCCAGCTTGCCAAATTTGATCATATAGACCTTCTTCCTTCAACGACTCAGTATAGATATAGTCTACGTCTTGCAGAATTTTAACCTTTTCCTCAGTGATGTCACCTAGAATTCGAATTCCGAGCCCAGGACCAGGAAATGGGTGTCTACCAAGAATGTTCTGAGAAAGTCCCAGAGTGGTACCAACCTCTCTTACCTCGTCTTTAAATAAAGAACTAAGCGGCTCTACCACCTGTAGTTTCATGAAATCAGGCAGCCCACCCACATTGTGGTGAGATTTAATAGTCGCTGAAGGACCTTTTACAGACTTCGATTCGATGATGTCGGGATAGATTGTTCCTTGCCCTAACCACTTCACTCCTTCTAACTGCTGCGCTTCGTCATCAAAAACCTCAATAAAGACTCTTCCTATAATCTTTCGTTTGGTTTCAGGGTCACTCTCCCCCTTCAGATCATCATAGAATCGCTGAGCAGAATCCACTCCTTTTACGTTCAGGCCGAGATCTTTATACTGATGAAGAACGCTTTCAAACTCATTCTTCCGCAGAAGGCCATTGTCAACGAAGATGCAATACAGGTTTTCGCCTATGGCTCGATGAAGAAGCATGGCGGCAACTGAGCTATCCACTCCTCCCGATAACCCAAGAACAACCTTATCGTCACCAATTTGCTTTTTAAGAGATGCTACCGTAGAATCTACGTACGATTCGGGTGTCCAGCTATGCTCACATCCACATATACCATTGACAAAATTTGCCAAGACAGTCTTACCATCCGTGGTATGATAAACCTCAGGATGAAATTGAATGGCGTAAGTATCCTCATTATCAATTCTATATCCAGCATTTTCTACGTCACCTGTGCTGCAGATTATCGTAGAGTTGTCAGGCCGCTTTTGAATGGTATCAGCATGTGACATCCAGACCTGTGAGTCTTCTGCGACCCCTTTCATCAAGAGGTCTGATTGATCAACAAAATTGAGGTTTGCCCTACCGTATTCCCTCTTAGTAGATGCTTCTACATTGCCACCATTGGTCATGGCCAAATATTGTGCTCCGTAGCAAACTCCAAGCAACGGCATCTTGCCTTTAATCTTCCCTAATGCAGGGCTAGGATGATTCTCATCCCGGACAGAAAATGGGCTACCACTCAAAATCACCCCTTTTACAGCGTCATTAATCTCTGGGAAGTCATTGTAGGGATGGATTTCACAGTACACATTTAGCTCGCGTACCCTTCTGGCAATCAGCTGTGTGTATTGAGAACCGAAGTCAAGAATCAGAATCATTTCCTGCATGCGCAAATGTAGATATACGCATCACTTGAGGAGGCCAACGACACAGAATGATTATTAACGATGCGTGTTGAAAAAAGCCAAGGATAGGTTGAACTAAAATGAAGCCTATTTATCCGAGATGAAAACCTTCATCTTTTGATCAAAAGGATTAAAGTGCGGGGAAAGATGATCAGTGAATTGATCAACAGAATCAATGAATGTGAGCCAATTCATCATTCTTTCTTGAGGTACACCACCAGGAAAGATTTCATCTGCGATATTCCGTAAGGTGTTCAACTCTTCTTGATGATGGCGCTTGTCTGCTTTGAGGACCTTCTTTTTCAATACCTCCAGGCGCTTGATGATCCTTTTCTTTTCGGTTTCAGCGCTCTGCCCTAAAGTTTCATCAAAGCCCTTCAGATCATCCTGAATTTTGTCCAAAAGCTCTTCTATTCTTTTCTCTGGATCATCGACCAATGATTCGTGCGACCCATGTTTTCTTGTAATCTCCGCCTCCAGTTGATGATAGTCCATCTTAAAATCCTCGACCGTAATCCCGAGTTTTTCTAGTTTTTCCACAGAACTCCGACTCATTATCAAAGCCATGTCGCGGAGCACGAGCATCGGGAAAAATGTACCGTGCGTCTCAAACATAGACCTAAGTTGGAGTGCATAGCTCAATTCTCCCGGTCCTCCAACATAAGCCAAGTTAGGAAGGACCTGCTCTTGATAGACGGGCCTTAGAATCACATTCGGACTAAATCGCTCGGGCGAAGTATCTACTAATTCGAGCAATTCTCCAGCTGACCAAGACAACGTATTATCCGCCGTTTTAAAATCAGATCCAGCCCTCTCAATACGTGTTCGCACACCACCATCTAGCCAGAATAAGTTTATTGATCTAGGATTGACTTGTGTCGTGAGATTCATTTCACGGAGTCGTTCAGAAGTCTTCGTCACTGGCCCTAGAGAGATGCATTCGACCAATTCCGCTCGAATCGAATCACGAAACTGCATCTTTAGTGCAGGCGCATCTGCATTCAGAATTACCAATCCGGTCTTGCCAAAAAGAAAGGAACAAAGATCTCTGGTCGCCTGAGCCAAAGTCTTTTGGGACGAGTATATCTGCTTGATTTTATTGACCAGCTCGATCTTTTCATCTTGGTACTTAAATAGGGTCTGTAATTCTCCGAGAACAGGTTCAAGCTCTTTTAAATCGAACCGACCCACCGCACCTGTTTGCGCCGACTCCCACGAGAGCTTCTGACTACCGACCCAACAATGATTGATTTCCTCGAAATCATGATCTTCTGTCGCCATCCAGAATATTGGAACGGCTTTCACCCCATTTTCTTCAGCAATTTGAGCAAGCCGAATAACAGAAATAATCTTGTAGATGAAATACATTGGGCCTCCGAACAGGCAACATTGATGTCCAGTTGTGACTGTAAATACGTCTGGATCAGACAATCTATCGATGTGAGCCAAACTTTCTTGAGTCGTATACTCGCTCTGCTGGGATTGCTCTTTCAAGACCTTAACGAGAAGTTCTCTATCAACAGGATAATCAGCGCGCCCTTTCGCCGCCATTTTCAACCCATCAACATCTGGAGTATACTTATATAGATCACGGAGCTCTGAGTCGCCGTCCAAGTACTTTGAAATTAGATTGCTAAGATTTGGGCTGAGCGAAGTATGGAGGTTGAATTGACCCATTGTCGTGGCAACAATATCTAAAAACTCCTTCTCACTTTAAAGGTCTGTCACAGAAATTCTAAACAGGTTCACCTTCAAGGTCAAATGCAGTACTTGACGTGATTTTAATATTCACAAAGTCACCAACACGCAGAAAATGCTCTTCGGCCGAAACGTAGACCTCATTATCTACCTCAGGTGAGTCATATTCTGAACGTCCCACGTAAAAGCCACCTTCCTTTCTGTCAATCAGAATTTTCTGGGTACTTCCGATTTTTCGATCATTGAGTTCTTGGCTTATTCCTTCTTGGATGCTCATGATCTCGTCTGCTCTTCTCTGTTTTTCTTCTTGGGGAACATTATCCTCCAAAACGTAAGCGCCTGTATTCTCCTCATGGCTGTATGTAAACACACCCAGTCTATCGAATTTCATCTCAGCGACCCAATCCCGCATTTCGTTGAATTGCTCTAAGGTCTCACCCGGAAAGCCAGTAATCAGCGTTGTGCGAATCCCCATTTCTGGATTGATGGATCGCATTTCATTGAGAATTCGATCTGTTTTCTCCCTTGTGGTAACGCGCTTCATCGACTTTAGCATGTCGTCGTTAATATGCTGGAGAGGAATATCGAGGTAGTTGCAGATTTTTGGATTCTTAGCCATCTCCTGAATGACGTCCATTGGGAAACCTGATGGGTATGCATAGTGCAGACGAATCCAATCAATCCCTTCTACTTCAGACAATCGTTGCAGTAGTGCGGCCAGGTTTCGCTTTCCATAAATATCCAATCCATAGTATGTGGAATCCTGTGCAATCAGGATAAGCTCACGGGTCCCTTGTGCTGCCAGCGACTTAGCCTGCTTTACCAGATCCTCGATCGGTGTGCTCTTGTGCTTGCCTCGCATAAGTGGAATGGCGCAGAAGGTACACGGGCGGTCGCATCCTTCAGAGATCTTAAGATAGGCGTAATGAATTGGAGTTGTCAGAAACCGCTCACCTACTAACTCGTGTTTGTAGTCTGCTTTTAATGTTTTGAGCAATCTTGGTAAGTCACGTGTTCCGAACCAAGCATCGACTTCAGGAATTTCCTTTTCAAGATCTTCCTTGTAGCGTTCGCTCAAACATCCTGTGACGATTACTTTTTCAACCCAGCCTTTCTTCTTTGCATCTGAGAACTGTAATATAGTATTGACAGACTCTTCCTTTGCATTATCGATAAAACCGCATGTGTTGATGATTACAGTGTCAAAGTCTTCTGTTTCACTCTCGTGTTCAACGCTAAATTGGTTGGCCTTTAATTGTGCCATCAAGACCTCCGAATCGTAAATATTCTTAGAACATCCGAGCGTTACGACGTTAATCTTTTCGGTTCTGGCTCCCTTCGTTCTCATCCTTCGGCTGTTTCAGCCATAAATAAAGATTCAACAAATGCTCTTCGGTCAAAAAGCTGGAGGTCTTCGATTTTCTCACCCACTCCGATGTACTTCACAGGAATCTTGAATTGATCGCTGATTCCAATTACAACACCACCCTTCGCTGTTCCGTCAAGCTTAGTCAGCGCAAGCGCATTCACTTCCGTAGCAGCAGTGAACTGCTTCGCCTGTTCAAATGCATTCTGGCCAGTAGATGCGTCCAATACCAAGAGAATCTCATTAGGAGCATCTTCAACGACCTTCTGCATGACTCTTTTGATTTTTCCTAGCTCGTTCATTAAACCAACCTTGTTGTGCAATCTCCCTGCAGTATCGATGATGACCACATCCGCATCTTGAGTAAGAGCAGATTCTAAGGTGTCAAAGGCAACAGAAGCTGGATCACTGCCCATTTCTTGAGCAATTACAGGAACGTTCGCTCGTTCGCCCCAAACCTTGAGTTGATCAATTGCTGCAGCTCGAAAAGTGTCCGCGGCTCCAACCACTACCTTCTTACCCGCATTCGAAAATTGATGTGCAAGCTTGCCTATGGTGGTTGTTTTCCCCACTCCATTAACACCCACAACCATCATGACATATGGTTTCTTGTTTAGGGCTGAATCAAAATCTTCTACTTCTCCTGCCTTATTCTCTTCCAGCAGAGCAATAATTTCTTCTTTAAGAATATCATTTAGCTCTTGGGCGCTTACAAACTTGTCTCTGGAGACTCGACTTTCAATGCGTTCAATAATCTTCAATGTTGTATCCACGCCAACATCAGAAGTAACCAAGATTTCTTCGAGGTTGTCAAGAACCTCATCATCCACCTTAGACTTCCCTACAACAGCCCTGGATATTTTAGAGAAGACATTTTCACGCGTCTTTTCTAATCCTTTGTCAAGGGATTCCTTCTTGGATTTAAATAGTCCGAATAAGGCCATTTGAGTTCTTTAAAACAAAGAAAGCTCCTTTCGTTGGAAAGAAGCTTTCATCAATGTTGTTTGACGCCTATTACTTAGCGTTCAAAAAATCGTTCACTGCCTCCTTTGGCAAAACTTCTTCTCTGAAACTGTATGCTCCAGTTTTATCTGACTTCACCATTTTGATAACCTTGGTGTAAGCTTTTGCTCCTTGTTGACGCAATCCTGCAACTGTTTTCTTAGCCATGACTTCGTTTCTTTAGTCGTTTTACTTGATTTCTTTGTGAACGGTCATCTTTCTCAGAATTGGATTGTACTTTTTCATTTCCAATCTATCCGGAGTGTTCTTTCTGTTCTTAGTAGTAATATAGCGTGACGTTCCTGGCATACCACTTTCCTTATGCTCTGTACACTCTAAAATTACCTGAACCCTATTTCCTTTCTTCGCCATGATCGTTGCATTTCTAAATCGGGGCGCAAAAATATAGATTTGAATCTAATTGATAATCAGTAACTACTAGTTTTTAAATGTCTTATGGTTAATATCCGACTCCTCACCTCTATCCTCTTAGTTCTCATAGCCTTACAATCTCATCACGCATGGTCTCAAACGTACGGATTGGCTTTACATGGCGGCGCTGGCTACATGACTCCTGAAAGTCTGGGTCCAGAAAAGAGCAAAGCATACAAAGACGCACTCCAAATTGCTTTAGAAATTGGATACAGTACGCTTAAGAAAGGTGAGTCCTCTGAAACTGCCATCATCAACGTAATATCCTTCCTCGAGGACAATGAATTATTCAATTCAGGAAGAGGCTCAGTATTGAATGCGGAAGGTCAAGTTGAAATGGATGCATCTATCATGCTAGGCAAAGACTTAAGTGCCGGAGCTGTGGCAGGCGTCACAACAACCAAACACCCAATCAAAGCTGCTGCTTTGGTGATGAACGAGAGTAAGCATGTGATGATGGCTGGTGATGGAGCCGAAAAGTTTTCAAAACAGAATAAACTTGAAATGGAAGAGCCTTCTTACTTCATTACTGATGAGAAACGAGAAAGCTTAAAGAAGATGCAGGAGCGAAATAGTCAAGAACTGGATAAGGATCAATACAAAGGTGGAAAGGGACCTTCAGATGTGTTGAACTCAAAGTTTGGCACTGTGGGTGTTGTGGCATTGGATAAAGATGGCAACCTCGCCTCCGGAACCAGCACTGGAGGCATGTCCAACAAGATGTACAATAGAATTGGTGATTCCCCGGTCATTGGCGCTGGAACCTATGCCGACAATGCCACATGCGCTGTCTCTTGCACGGGTCATGGAGAATACTTCATTCGACTAGCCGTGGCGCACGAAGTATCTGCGCTGATGAAGCACCGAGAATGGGACGTAGATAAAGCAGCAAGTCATGTCATTCATGTAGAGCTTGAAAACCTTGGCGGAAAAGGAGGTTTGATTGCGCTCGATCGACGCGGAAATGTCAGTGCACCATTTAACACACCAGGAATGTTCCGTGGATGGAAGCTCAGCGATGGTCGCGAAGAAGTGAAGATGTTTAAGGATTAGTGAGCCTAGACATAACTCACCCTCAAGCGTAAAGAGCTTCTCAATTGCTCGTTTGGAATAAATGTTTGAAACATCCAACGGAAACCAAATCATCCGTTTGTCGTTCGACGCCAGGGCTTATTTATTGCTGGCCTCAATTAGACAAGTTTGATCCAGCCTGAAACAAAAAATCACCGCCATAGGCGAGGATGTTTTGTTGTGCGGAGAGTGAGGCTCTCATATTAGCGATCGGTAATTTAATTCAGAATAACCTTGTACTGGTTAGCTTTTTCAGCCTGAGATACCACAATGGTGTATTGCCCTCTTGCGAACTGACTTAGATCAATCTCATGATTTGATTGATTTAGTGTTAGGTTGCTTTGGGTTAATACCAGCCTTCCATCGTTGGCATATACTCTGACCTCTACTTGTTCAAGTCTACCTTGATTCAGTGATAGATTGACTTTATCTCTTGTTGGGTTAGGGAACAAATTGATTTGCTCCGATAGAGAGAGATTATCTATTCCTGTAAGCCACAGAGTAATGACTTGCGAGGTAGAGTCCAAGCAGCCCTGTTCTACAGTCTGAATGACGCTGATCTGCCCTGAGAGTGAGTCCTGATTCCATGTTACCTCTGAACTTGCACCATTAGCTGAAAGGGTTCCATTGACCACACTCCACTGGTATACCGCTCCCGCAATAGAATCAACATAGTAAGAATGAACTGCCCCTTGGGGTAAGGACTCTGTTCCTTGGATTGCACTTACCTCGAAGAGCGTGTCGACCACCTCTACAATAAATGAGTCAATGGTAGTGTTACCCGATGGATCAACTCCGATCATAGCGACTGTATTAGATCCCTCATTCATGCAAGTGAAATCGCTCGGAGAAAGACTTAAGTCCACACTGCAGTTGTCCGATGAGCCACTGTCGACTTGTGCCGCAGTGATGCTAGCTCCGCCAGTTGCATCTAGGTAAACCGTCAAGTTCTGGCTCGCCATCGTAGGAGAGATCGTATCTAAAACAGTGATGTCAGCTGTTACAGAAGAGCTATTGCCTG
>JABJJW010000023.1 GCA_018660685.1 Flavobacteriales bacterium | reverse complement strand
GGCATATCCTCCTCGGTTAATTCAGCTACTTCATAAGCCCCTTAAATACGTCAGGGATACATTTTAAGGCTGGAATGACCGTCACCTTCTTTGGCTTGACTAATGAGCCTGTAAGCTTGTAGATTTCTATCGCCCCAGAGTATTTGAAAGAGTAAGAGTCTGATTGAAGTAATCTGGGGGGATTATCAGTTGTTAACTTCAATTTTCTAAAATCTCAATCCCAAGACGGAAACATCATCAACTTGGCTATAGCTGGACTGCCATCCTTCAAATATTTCCCTTAATTTCTGTTTTTGATTTATAACTATCAATTACATATCGGCACAATTCATTTATTTCTTATTCTTAATTCCCTCGTAAAAAAGAATAATTTAATCCACTAATAGAATTAGTTGTGCTGCATCTTTGAATAATAGGGGGAGCGAAAGCGACGATAAGCCTACTCAATTGAGTGGGCTTTTTCATGTCATTTTTTTCGAAAGTCGGCCATTTTAGGACCCACTCCAGGCCCGAACAAATCGCTTTCTCCTCGTGGCATCCGAGGCCGGTCAAGATTTTTGGCCTTTCTTCCAAAAGGATCCTTCGGTCTTTTTGGGCGAATATTATCTCGATTCTCCTTTTTCGTCTTGTTCGGGTCTTTATTAAAGAGCCGGTATCGCTCTCCGTTGAAATTCTTTCTCAACCGAATCCTTTTGCGGCCCTTTTCGACCAGCTCATCAGCGCTTCTTTCTTTGGACTTGTTTTTTGATCCAAAATGATCCGATTGAGACTTCCTCTCATTCTTACCTATGGGAGAGCCAAAATGATCCTTCTGATTTGGACGATCCACTTTTGAGACCGAACTCTTGAAGTGATCGGATTCTGTGGACTTCTCTTTCTTCCCAACGGCCGATGCGAAATAGTCATTTTGTCGACCTGCTTTACTCGGCTTTTTCACCTTATTACCAAAATGAGAATCTTGTTGGGAACGTGTGCCCTTACCCACTTTTGAAGAGTAGTGGTCACTCATTTGCCCTCGCTCACTGGGCTTCTTATTCTTTGATGAAAACGAAGAGGCTAATTGTCCTCTTTCTGAAGGCTTCTTGACTTTTGAACCAAAGGCGCTACTGAGTTGTCCTCGGCTTTTCTTTTTTCCTGCTTTGAGTGAGAACGCACTTTTTAAAAGGGTTCGCTCTTTTGAGCTCTTCAGCTTTTTGGAAAACGGACTGGACATCAGACCTTTTTCGATAGATGCATAAGGGTTGCTGAAAAAATCTCCCAGTGCGGATTGTTCTTTCTTTTGACCAACACATAGTTGTGACGCTAAAAGAAGGGTCAATATTATGGCAATCAAGCGCATAGAGCCTACTAAGATACCGAGTTCTTAGTCTACCAAGTAGAGAGACTCGATTTGATCAACATTGAAATGTTGCTGAAACCGAACTAGTTCTTTCTTAAATGCACGGTCCGGGGAGAAGGATTCAGAGTCTTCGTCACTTGAGATTAAATTGAATTCTGTCAAGGAGTCGTAGACCGCTTGATCATCTATGCGGTTCCTTAAGTCTGATATACCGATAGCATGAAGAATTAAGCATAAAGGAACGTATGGGTGTGTACTGATGTCCCCTAAGCACAAGTGGGCATAGTAGCCGGATACTTGATGCAATAATTGTGGAATGGGAAATGAAGTGGCTAAGCTCTTGTAAAGGATTTCAATTGTAAAGCTCCAAACCCCAAGGGATGCAGATGGGATCGGTTGGGAGGGGATGTTCGAATCCCATTGACCCTCGATAAGGGTGAATAGATCGGAGTCAGGTTTAGATTTCGCGGTGAAAAGGATGAAGCTGCCGATTTGAAGGTGACCCGTGGTGGATTTTTTCTGCGCTCTCGTAAAGAGGGAAATTAGACCACGATCATGTGTGAAACAGCTTAGAATGATGGCGGAATCAGAGTAAGGAACACGTCTTAGAATGACACCCCTATCCTTTATCATGTCAATGATTGAACATTATTTTGGATACTTGACCGTTGCTTCCGTCGGGCGCAGAAGCAAAGACTAGATACACCCCACTTGGTACCCGAATTCCCTGGTTATCTTGTCCAGTCCAAGTAGCGGAACCACCATTACTCAAGGTCTCATACATAAGGTTTCCGGATGCATCAGTGATTCGTACCCTACTTTCAGACCCCATGCCAGTAATAGAAATCAAACCATCGTATCCACTAGAAACGGGGTTTGGAAACACTTCTAATTCTTCGGCAAAATCAGCAGGCTCTGTTGCGTCCGAACGATAAGCCTGAAGCCCTTTTTCTGTAGCTAAAAAGACTTCACCCGAGCTTGGTTGAACGGCGATATTCTGGATGTTGTTGCTGAGCAGCGGGCTATCTTCTTGAGTATACCTTCCAAGTTGCTCCTGACCATCTTCAGATATTAAGAAAAGACCTGCGCCCTTTGCCCCAATCCATTTACGATTGGCGCCATCAATTGCAATGCTTTGTACGGCGTCAGATTCGAATAGGTAGCCATTGTATCCATCTTGGCTTACAATGATCTTTTGTACCCCTTCGAAACCTGTAGAGAAAACACTTTCAGGATTAAATATGATGCCGATTCCCGCATCAGTTCCTATCCATAACTCGCCATCGCGGTCTTCAACAAATGAGAGAACGTTGTCGCTGGGGAGGCTGCCTTTAGCTGGTGAACTATTAATTATCCTGAAATCATCATCAGATGTGTTTCGTGGGGTACCGGCTGGGTCATATATAACTAGACCTTCATTTTTTAGTGAGAAAACAATCAAATCAGATTCTAGAACGACAAGATCTTTGGTGATAGGCGATGGAAAATCTGAGAAGTCAATTAACGTCCATGTGCCATCGTTATGAAGCGCTTTTAGCGGATGACTTGACAAGCTGTTCAAAATCCAAATGTTGCCCCTCGAATCAACTCCCGCATCCGTTATACCATAATAGTCGGCATCAACGTCGGACCGGTCTTCAATCGAGCTATTGAACTCATTGAAGAGTTGAATAGGCGCATTGTCGTGATTAAGTTGCAATAGCCCAGCCCCGTCAAGTGCGAGATATCGAAATTCATCATTTTGAACCAGTTGAACAGGGTTCCGAACCCCAACGCTCAGAAGAATATTAAGATCAATACTATTCCACGCTAATTCGTCGTAGGAATGAATAAGTGGACTGTTAAAGGTGAATTCATTACCGCCCGGCAGCGCAATAATTTGGTCATCGATGTTAGAGATCCTGCTGATTTGCGCTGAAGATGGAGAGCTAATAGCCAGAAGTTGGGAATTGTATTGATTTTCGAAGGTGGTGATGACGCCGCCATATTGCGCATCGGCAATGGTGATATTCCCATCTCTCAATTTAATCGCCATCTGCCCTTTAATGCCATCTGCGCCATCTCCATACGTGAAGATGTGAGTTTGATATTCAAGATCAAATGAGTGTTGTTCAACCGCGTCGAAAAGTGAGGCTATGATGAAATCATCTTCGACCGTAATTGAGCGAATCTCTCGATTTTCAACCCAAGTTGTACGGGTAAAAGCAGTGTCTTCGAGCTTGTAGATGTAATCGAGCATGAAGCTGTCGTTGACCGAAACAACAAATAGGTCATCACCGAGTTCAAAGAATTGCGTGATGACGCCATCGGGATGATTGATGTCTAACTCCTCAAACGTGGGATTCGTGTAAAAGCTCTCTTTACGCGTTCTGAAGGTCCCAATCGAGGAGGTAAAGTAAATGTTGGAGCTGTTTACAAGACCTTCTGTTGGAATCACATTGTTGCCTCCGATTACGACCTCTCCCCTTTCGAGAATATTGTAAGAATTTAAATCGAGCTGCAGGATACCAAATCCTGTAAACAGCAAGGCCAGATCCCCGTCAAATTCAATATCGTTGATGGCCTTGTCGCCAATTATGTTGCTAGTAGCAACAGCGGGCTGGTTGATTATCGTTACACCTGATTCTAAAATGTCAATGTTACCATCTGAATACCCGATGATGCACAAGTCATGCTCGAAGGAAGAAATAAAGGAGGTGATTCCGGTGCTTGTTAGATGATTGATTTTGGTGAGGGCAGTTAAAGACTGATCCTCTTTGTCATAGACTAGCAGACCGTACTCATTTGCGTATACCAGTTTTTGAGAAAGCTCGCCAACCCATTTAAAATTTTCCATTGGGAGATGAGATCTCCATTGTCCAACTTGATGCTGGGCCAAACCTGAAATTGATAGGGTAAGAAAAAGCAGGGCGCTGAAGTACTTCACTGCGGGATTAACGATGAATTTGGCGAAAATGATATGAAATGGCACAAACACTTGATTAACAGCCTGTTATGGACTTCTCTTGTAATAAGAGATCGAGACGGTGTGAATATCGCGCATCCATTTTGATGGGGGATGTGAATAGAGGCTTATTTCTATGTTTCATGTGAAACATGCTTTTCCAAAGCGATCATGAGTACAGAAATGTCCACCGGTTTAACTCCAGGAATTCTACTTGCTTGTCCAAGATTCACTGGCTGATGTTGCTGAAGTTTTTCTCGAGATTCTGTTGAAATGCTCTGGTGTATTTCAAAATTGAAAGGGGTTGGAATTTTGACCTTGTCTAAATTCAACATTTTCTGGGCCATTTCCCTTTCTCGTTTGATATAGCCGGCATATTTGATGAGTACTTCAGTGGCTTCAATCACTTCTTCTTGATAGTGCCCAGAAGCATTGGTTTTGGAAAACTCTCTCGAAAGCGGAATGAGATCTTCCAGTTTTACGTTTGGCCGTAGAAGCAAGCTTTCAATTTTGACACTCTGAGAAATTGGTTTTGAGCTTTGATCAATCAAATAGTCGTTAGCCTCAGTTGGTGTGATACTGCTTTTTTTGACAGCCCGCAGCAGTGAGGTCTTCTGCTTCTCCTTTTCTTTCAACCGGTCCATTCTTTCGTCGCTGACTAATCCAAGCTCATGAGCTATCGGAGTCAGTCGAATGTCTGCGCTATCCTGACGTAGTGTGATCCGATATTCGGCGCGAGAAGTAAACATGCGATACGGCTCGTCAGTTCCTTTGGTTATGAGGTCGTCAATGAGGACACCGATATATGCTTGTTCACGAGTGAGAACTAAGGCTTCTTGCGAAGTGTTTTTGCGATGTGCGTTAATACCAGCCATCAATCCTTGAGCAGCGGCTTCTTCATATCCAGTTGTTCCATTAATCTGTCCAGCAAAGAATAGGTTCTGAATGTTTTTGGTTTCAAGTGACAGATTGAGCTGGGTAGGAGGGAAGAAATCGTATTCAATAGCGTAACCAGGTCTAAATAAGACCGCATTTTCAAAGCCAGGAATGTGCTTAATGGCTTTTTGTTGAACCTCCAGTGGGAGTGAGGTCGAGAAGCCATTGACATAAACTTCGTGCGTTTTCCAACCTTCCGGCTCAACGAAAATTTGATGCCTGTCTTTATCTGCAAACCGCTGCACCTTATCCTCTACAGAAGGGCAATAACGAGGACCTATCGACTGTATTTGGCCATTATAGAGCGGAGACTGTGATATGCTGTCATTGATTATTTCATGAACCGTGTTGTTGGTATAGGTGATGTGACAATCCCTTTGCTTTTTAATTGGATATCGATTTAGAAATGAGAAGGATCTAGCATCCGAGTCTCCCACTTGGGCCTCCATTTTATCATAGTCGAGCGAGCGCCCGTCAATACGCGGTGGAGTTCCCGTTTTCATTCGACCACTATTGAAGCCTAATGAGACCAATTGTTCAGTGATCCCTTGTGAAGACTTCTCTCCCATTCGGCCTCCGCCTAGCTGCTTTTCTCCTACATGAATGACTCCGTTCATGAATGTTCCTGCGGTTAGAATCACCGACTTCGCCTTAAGATTGATTCCGAGTGAGGTCGAAACACCGACAGCGATATTGGATTCTAGTAGAATGCCTGTAACGGAATCTTGCCAGAAGTATAGATTCGGAGTATCCTCCAGCATTTCTCTCCATTTCGTGGTGAATAATGCGCGGTCGTTTTGAGTCCTTGGACTCCACATGGCAGGTCCCTTGGATCTATTGAGCATTCTGAACTGAATAGCACTGTAGTCACTCACAAGCCCTGAGTATCCTCCCAAAGCATCAATTTCACGGACGATTTGTCCCTTAGCTACACCACCCATAGCTGGGTTGCATGACATCTGAGCGAATTTGGTCATATCCATGGTAACCAATAGCGTTTTTGAGCCGAGCTTGGCAGCGGCGACTGCGGCTTCACAACCCGCGTGACCACCACCTACAACGATTATGTCAAATTCCTGCGTCATAATGTTTCACATGAAACTTTAGCCTGGTTAATGTAGAAATCTTCTTTCTCGCTCATTTCCTTCTTTTCGTCTGACGTATGGTCATTTAATCCAACAAGGTGGAGGAGACCATGGATTATGATTCGAAGAAGTTCGTCGAAGAATGATTCACCAAACTCCGTAGCGTTCGTCTTGATCATGTCCACATTCAGATAGATTTCTCCCTCGAGTATCCCAACTTCATCGCTCAGGTCGAAGGTTAGAACGTCAGTAGAGTAGTGGTGGTTTAAATGTTTGATATTCAAATCAGTATGGTCGGAATCGGGAAGGAGAATTACGTTTATTGTCTTCGGATTCTGGTTGAAATCAGTAGATATATGCTGATACGCGTGAAACCCTAACTCAGATAGCAACTCCAAGTTGGCGTTTGTTTCTACTTCAGGAAATATGTGAAAATCAGACCTCTCCATTTCGGCCTGCAAAGTTACGCCTCTGCTACAACAGGAACGTTTAAGCTGAATGTCATTTTGATGCTGGACCCATTTTCAAGAAACTCCAACTCATCAGCAAGATTTCTGATGATGAATATTCCGCGGCCGCTGGCCTTTTCGATGTTTTCAGGTTGGGTCGGGTCAGGAAGGTTTTCATGATCAAAACCGTCACCATCATCATGAACGTAAATATTGAGTTCATCGTCTTGAATTTCTACTCTCAACTTGACAGATTTGCTTGCGTCATCAGATGAACCATGATGAATTGCATTGAGCGTGGCTTCTGTACATGCCACCATGACGTTTCCGAATACTGTATCTGGAATTGTTCCTTGTTCGGCAAGACCTTCAATGGCGTTCTCCACCAGAGAAAGATTCTGAATATCTGCGGGAAATGAGAGTTCGAAATGGTTGCTGAACATGATCAATCGGAGAAAGTACTAAAGTAGCGATTTACTCTTTTTCGATAAAAAGGTTTCAAATTGGGAGGAACAGTTTTGTACAATTCAACTTCCCGTTCTTTATTCTGCAAGTATAGTTCCCATATTTCTTCAGGAACATCATATGAAATAGTAGAGCTTTTGCTTTGGCGCTCTTTGTCTAGTTCTCGCTCTCGATCTGCCTTCTCTGATTCGAGCAATTTGGTCAAAATGTCCTGCTGTCGTTGCATCGTTTGAGCACTAATCTTCCCGTAAAGAATATCTTCTTCGGTCTGTTCCATGAGCTCTTGAATTTCTTGTAGTGCGTTACCACCTTGCTTCCCGCCTTTCTCTTCGCTTAATGATTCGGAAAGTTGCCTCAATTGCTGACGAATAGCAGCCTGTTGGGCGGCCATTTGACTCAGCTCCTTGCTCATGCCCGGCATGCCAGGCATTCCCCCTGGCTTTTTACCATTTGGATTCTGCCCTTTTTCCATGGCTTCTTTCAACTTCTGAAGTTGTTTGTTCAAATTCTTCTGCATTTTCTTCATGTCACCTGCAGAGGGCTTCCCGCCTGGCTTATTGCCAGGATTCTTACACGCCCCTTTACCAAAAGCCTTTTCGCTTAGGTCGCTTTGCATGTCTCGAATGATTTCGTCAAAGAGGAGTGCTAGATTATTCAACGAGGTCATGGCTAATTGCTGCCGCTGCACAGCCATTTCCTTATATCTCCTCTCCTGATTTGGAGGCTGATTTGTGAGGTTCGAAAGAGCCTTGTCCATGTTGTGTTTCACAGATGTGATTTCATCATTGATTACTCGATCGAGTTGGGGAACTCTTTTGCTCAAGGCCAGGAGCGAATCTTCAACAGTCTTAACATCATCTACAATGTCCTTTTGAGTCTTTGCTAATTGGATGTACTTTGGGTCGCTGAGCTTGGTCCCTTTTATGTTTTCCATCACATCCTCCTGAGCGTGGGATAAGTCAACGATGTTCTCCAAGAGCTGTCTCATGTCATCAAGATTTTCAGCTTGTTGATCTTGGGCCATCTGTTCTTGGAACTGACTCAAGGATTCCTGCATTTCTTCAAGATTCTCTTTGGCCCCTTCTTGGCTTTCCTTTCCTTTTTTCCTCTTACCCCCACTTAAATCATCCGCGGCTTCTTCCATTTTTTGAGAAGCTTCTTCCGCTTTTTCTTCTGCAGACTCAGGCAGCTCGTTTGGCTCTTCAAGTTCCTTATTCATCTCCTCGAGCTCCTCAAGCTCTTCTTGAAGTTCTTCAAGCTCCTCATTCAGCTCTTCTTGCTTCTCACTTAATTCATCTTCGGAATTTTGCTTGTTGTCAGTCTCTTCGATGAGCTCTTCCTGTTCTTTTATCAACTCATCCACTTTTTGAATAGACTCATCAAGTTTCTTTTCAAACTCCAATTGCTTAAACAGTTCTAAGGTTCTATCAAGCTGTTTTTCGAGCTTTTCATGGTCCATTTCCATCTGCTCCAAGGTCTTAAGCATTTCTTCCTTGCTAAGCTCCTCTAACAGCTCATTCCACTCCTCATATTTTTCTTTGAATTCATCATCAAAGAGTTCTTCGAACATCTTTTGAATCTGTTCTTGCTTTTGCATGAGGTCTTCATCCATCTGCTCAAAACGGCTTAGCTTTTCCTGCTCGGTTCTTTGAAGAGTCGATTTTTCTTCCAAATTTTTAATCATCTCCTTCTGTTGCTTCAGGAGGTCTTCTAGGCGCTCGCGATCTTGCCATTCTGGCTTTTTCTTTTGAAGCAGGTCCTTTTTAAGGGCGTCTATTTCCTCCTGCATATCAGTGAGCTCGTCCATATTGGTCTCGAGCGCCTTCTTTGACTCATCGCTTTGAGACTCAGCTTGCGTCTTCATGTCGTCCAGCGAAGGCACCGTATAAGTCCATTTGGCGCTACGAGTCGATTTTGCTCCATTGATCCCATCATTATCCCAGACTTCGAAAAAGTATTCGATCTTTTGTCCAGGGGTCGTGATGAGGCTATCAACGTTCCACAAGTGTGAGAGCGTTTGTTGAGCTCGATCAGCGATTGGGAGGGCGATTATTTGGGAAGTTGTGAACCCACTTGTAGTCATCGACACGTTAAATGTGGCCTTGCTTATTCCGTAATCGTCAGAGCACTCCCCATTGAAGTACCTGAAGGATAGGTTTGAACTATCCACGTGTTCGTAAATCTTGATGGCAGGGAATTGATCTGGAATAATGGCAATTGCGATGGTTGCTGTATCAGAAAGAGAAGTGTTGTTAGTGATGACGATGAGGTTTTGACCCTCGGTCATACGAGATTTATAAACGCCAATATTATCCTCAATTTCAATCGGCATACTCATGCCATCTTCAGCAATTTGGAGTGTTTTCGACTTTGAAGTCAAGAACTGAAAGTTTAATTCCGTTCCCTCTGGGATTTCCAGTCGAGATCGATTTGTGAAAGATTCATTTTTAAGCCCAGTATAGGCCGGGTAATCAGCGTATACCTCCGTTTCTACCAATCTCGGCTTAGGGAGCACAGTGATGCTATGAGCGGCTGAATAAACAGAAGCACCGCGCAACTGGAAATCTAGATCCTTTCGAACATTTTTGAAGAGAAATGAGAAGCTTCCCGTAGAGAGTCGTTTCATCCTGAATTCGGCATCATTCATGAGAACGAACGCATTTTCTGGGACGGCCTTTCCTTCTGCAGAGACGACGATTTCCAGATCATTCCCTTCAGCAACTTGTAGAAGTTGATTTTCGAGATTGAAAGTAAATGGAGCCGGCGGGATGAATGATTTATTGAATTGGACCAGACGAGAACCACTTTCCATCAGCAGTGAAGAGTCCCAAAGAAGAATTATACAGGCCAACAGCATGGGGATGATGGCAACCCTTAATATTTGAAGGCTTGACCTAAGATTTACGGTCTGGCTAAAATCAAAATCCACAAAACGGAGAGATTTCTGTTCCAAGCTGGCATGGACGAGGGCATTGTTTTGCCGTTCGTTTTCCAGAGCCAAAAAATTGAGGAGTTGATCCTCAACTTGTGGAATATCGCGTCCAATTTCTAAAGCCAGGTCGTGGTTTGATCGAGAAGGAAGGAGCCGGAGCCATCTGAGGAAGGGAATGAATAGCAAGTAGCCAAGGACGCTCAAGGTGGTGGCAACGAACGAAAAGAAGAGAATTGTCCGTTCTGATATCCCTAGGCGCAATTCGTACTCCATCAAGGAAAGCGCAATCCAGACACCAACTAATAGCGATGACGAGATGATTCCCCCGGTGATCATTTGCTTCACCTGGAGCTTTCTCGAATAGCGTTGAAGGTTTTCTTTTATTTCCATGGAATCGGACCCGACTCTCAAAGATATCATCGGAGACAGAGCTTAGCTGTTAAGTACGGTTAAAGATTCTCTGCACCTTGAATTTCAATCGTTTCTGGCTCTCTATCTTTGCGCGCTTAAATTTTTAGAAGTGAGCGAAGTAAGAGTACGATTTGCGCCTAGTCCAACTGGCCCATTACACATGGGTGGCGTTCGAACAGCGTTGTTCAATTTTTTGTTTGCTCGAAGGAGCGGAGGGAAGTTCATCCTTCGGGTTGAAGACACGGATCAGGCGAGGTATGTTCCTGGCGCTGAGGACTATATAAAAGAGGCGCTGGAGTGGGCAGGCATGGTGCCTGATGAAAGTCCATGGAACGAAGGAGAGTTTGGACCTTATCGTCAATCCGACCGCAAAGAGATATATAGACAGTATGCAGATCAGCTTATTGAGTCCGGACACGCATACTACGCATTTGATACACAAGAAGAGTTAGGGGAGATGCGAGAGCGTCTAAAAAGAGCCAAAGTGCCGAACCCGCAATACAATTCATCGGTTCGAATGACGATGATAAACTCGTTGACCCTTTCAGCAGACGAGGTTAATGCAAAGTTGACCGCAGGCGAGCCATACACGATTAGGGTGAAAATTCCTCGAAATGAAGACGTCAGGTTTGAAGACATCATTCGGGGTTGGGTTCAGGTCAATTCCTCAAACTTGGATGATAAGGTAATCTTCAAGTCTGATGGAATGCCAACATATCATCTAGCCAATATTGTTGATGATCACCTGATGAAGATATCGCACGTGATTCGAGGAGAAGAGTGGTTGCCGAGCGCGCCATTGCACGTCCTTTTATATCGTTTTTTGGGCTGGGAAGACACTCGTCCCGAATTCGCTCACCTTCCTTTAATTCTTCGCCCTGACGGGAATGGTAAATTGAGCAAGAGGGATGGCGACCGGCTAAGGTTTCCAGTATTCCCACTCGATTGGACAGATCCTAGTACTGGTGAAATCTCTTCTGGTTACCGCGAAAAAGGATACTACTCAGAGGCCTTCATAAACATGCTGGCATTTCTTGGTTGGAATCCCGGAACTGAAAAAGAACTTTATACACTTAGCGAACTCATTGAAGATTTCACGTTGGAGCGAGTCGGTAAGTCCGGGGCAAAATTTGATGCGGACAAAACGAATTGGTATAATCAACAATTCCTTCGTTCAAAATCAACGGAGGAGTTGGCATTTGCGCTTGGTCCTCATCTAGAGGAGGCGGGCATTGCTTTTACGACCGAACAGACCAATACTTTTGTCGAATTGATGAAGGAGCGAGCGTTTTTTGTTGCGGACATGATGGAAGGCGAGTATCTATTTGCAGCCCCTGCTGAATATGACGAAAAAACGATCCGTAAAAAATGGAAGGAAAACAGCCCATTGATCGTTGAGGAGCTTATTACGCTCTATGAAGCCGCCACAGATTTTGAATCTACGAAGTTGCAGGCTCTATTTATGAACTATCTCGAAGAAAAAGAATTAGGAATGGGCGCGGCTATGCCTCTACTTCGAGTTTTAATTACAGGGCAACCAGCCGGACCAGGCATGTTTGACATAATGGAGTTTCTCGGGAAGCAGGAATCAACGCGACGATTGTCAGATGGTCTAAGAAAGATTCAGGATGGACAGAATTGAAATTAGAGGACTTCGATTCAAGGCGTTTCATGGGTGCCATGCAGAAGAGCGTTTGACAGGTGGAGTATTCGAAACCGACATTGTCATTCTAACCGATAATACGATTCCAGCAAAGAACGATAGCATTCAGGAGGCGATCGATTACGTTGAAGTCATGGATATCGTGAAACAAATCATGGGCATTCCAAAAAACCTTATTGAAACAGTGGCTGCTGACATTGCTGATCGGATGATAGAAGCCTTTCCTCGCGCGGAAGAAGTTGAGGTGGTCGTTCGCAAAATGGCACCCCCTGTTCACCACGAATTGGATTATGTATCTGTGGTCACCACGCGTAAAAGGAGATTGAATAAGTAGTAAATTCGCCCACTCTAAAAGGTCTCGTGGCCGAGTGGCTAGGCAGTGGTCTGCAAAACCATCTACAGCGGTTCGAATCCGCTCGAGACCTCCAAATTTCCTCCAACATAAACCTCAGTCATCTCTGGGGTTTTTTTGGTTAATCCTGCATTGTGAATCGACTACTTCTTTTTGTGATTTTGAGTGGCTTGGTACTGCTCTTCGATCTATACGCCTACCAAGGGCTAAAATTCATTAGTGCATCATGGTGGGAACCAGTCCAACGTGCAGTTAAAATATTGTTCTGGGTCCTCACAGCGATAACGCTTCTATCCTTCATTTTATACGAACCACTATCAAATACACAGGGAGGAAGAAGTGTATTAGCCATCATTGCTACCATTGGCGTTGCCAACATTCTGGGGAAGCTACTATTTGCAATTTGGCTTTTGGTTGCAGATGGATGGCGAGCAATCCAATGGGTTTGGAGCAAGTTGAACCCGCAAATCAAGGACACTGAAACTGGAATTAGCCGGAATGAATTCATTACAGGAGTGGGGGCCGTTTCGGCAACGCTGCCTCTACTCACAATGGGGTGGGGAGTGCTCAGCGGGGCACATGATTATACTATTAGGAAGAGAGATCTCAAGCTGAAGAATCTCCCGCCGGCCTTCGAAGGCTATCGCATCGTTCAAATTTCGGACATCCATGTCGGCTCATTTTGGAGTAAAAGAGCAGTTGAAAGAGGGGTTAAGTTGATCAATGATCAGCTAGGCGACGCCATCTTTTTTACTGGAGATTTAGTGAACAATAAGTCGGACGAACTCAATGGATGGACGGAACTTTTTGGACAATTGAAGGCGCCAGATGGGGTCTTTAGCATCCTTGGGAATCACGATTACGGTGATTATGTTCCTTGGGATAGTCCAGAAGATAAAGTCAACAACCTATCCAATCTCAAGCAGATTCAGAAAGACATGGGATGGGATTTACTCATTAACGAGAATAGAATTATTGAACGCGAGGGAGACACAATCGCGATTCTAGGAGTAGAGAATTGGGGAGGCAAAGGCCGTTTTCCAAAATATGGAGACTTGGCGTCTGCATATCAAGGAACAGAAAACCAAAAAGTAAAGCTCTTATTGTCACATGATCCAAGCCACTGGCGAGGAGAAGTGACCAAGAATTATAAGGATATTGATGTGACATTTTCTGGCCACACGCACGGGATGCAATTTGGAATTGAAGTCGGTCAAATTAAATGGAGCCCTGTGAAGTACTTCTATCCTGAATGGGCCGATTTGTATCGAGAAGAAGAGCAAATGCTCTACGTAAATCGGGGATTCGGATACATTGGTTATCCGGGCAGGTTCGGAATTCTACCGGAGATTACTGTGTTTACATTGACTCAGCAGGGGTAGGGATTTTCAATGGCAATCTCAACTTAAACTGTAAACGTTCAGGGGGTTGCGTTGTTTCAAAAGACCAGTTGTTGTGCTCTGCAATTCGATTTATCATGTATAGATTCAGGCCGCTGCCACCGAGAATTTTATAATTCTCTTCAGACGTAAGATAGAATCGATTGAAGACACGCTTGAGGAAGCCGGCGGGGATTTCTGGATTGGAACACTCGAGATTTAAATTAATCGAGCCACCATGTTCTTCTACATCAAACTTTACAAATCCTTCTTGCGTCAGCTTAAAGGCACTATCAAGCAGGCTGAATGTCACTTGATGAAGCCGATCTATACTGGCTATTCGAGAAGATTCTCCAATTTGAACCTGAACAATAAAATCAACGCCTTTGTCATCGAATAGCTGCTGGAAATTAGAACAGATAGTCTCAAGCTCTTCCTTTACATCGAGAGTTTGAGATGTTGACTTCATTTGAGATAAGTCTGATTCGAATTCTAAAATGTTTTCTATCAACCACATTAAGTTCTCACTGGAAAAAGCTAACAAGGCGATTTTCTCATTTAGTTGAGAATCCTGGTTGCTCTTTTGAATCACCCCGAGCAAAGCATTCAATGCGCTCACCAGGCCACGAACGTCACTCCGGAGAGTTGTTAGGCAGAGCTCATTGTCATTTTTCAATTGCTCTAGTCGAGACGTGCTCATTTCGATTCGCTGTGATTGATCCTGAATCTTCGTGCTTCTGGCCTGAAGGGCTTCAAATTGATCCTTGTAGGCCTTCGCCTCAAAAACCCTTTTCCTATTTGCAATTATATATGCTGAAACGAGTATAAGCAGGATTCCAATTATTGTAAACAGACTGAAAAGCAACGTTTCTCGCTTCTTAATTTCGGTAGCCCCAGATTCCAAGGTCTTTTTAAGGGTGGAGTTCTCAGATTCAACCTTCCTCTGATTATAAAACGCCTCCATCTCGCTGATCAATGCTTTTTTATCCGCTTCATTGAGGCTATCCTGATAGTTGGATGATGCAACCACATATTCATAGGCTTTTTCTGGTTGATCCGCCGAGAAATAGGCTTTCCCTAATTCTTCGTAAATGTGGGGAGTGAGGGAGGCCTGCTCGTATCTCTTGGACATCTCAAGGCTTTTCTCAAGAAGCTCAAAGGCCTCATTTGTCCTAGACATCTTATTGAGGATGATGGCCTTGTTCAGATAGCTGACGCTCAAGCTCGCATTATCATTCAGCTGACGCTTATACTCAATGCTCTTATTTTGGTAAGTCAAGGCATTTTCCAGATCATTGGTCTCTTCATAGACATTAGCCAGGGTATTGTAATTGTAGCTGAGGTATTTTAAGTTCCCGTCAGATTTGTTCAGCTCAATAGCCTCTTGGAGATATTCCTTGGCTAGTTGATATTCTCCCAACAACTTGTATGCGCTCCCGATGTTATTGAGGACAGATGCAATTCCGGTGATGTTGTCGCTTGCTCGAGCGATTTCTAATGCCCGTTCAAAATGCTCAATCGACTCATGTAGAAGCCCCTGTTCCTTTTTAATAATTCCAATTTGGATCAAGGAAACCCGTGTCCATTCTGATTGATCTGAAGTCTCTTCCAATGAAAGGGTATGAAATAGATGTTCGAGGGCTTCATTGAATAAACCCATGTTCCTGTATCCAAGACCTTGGTAATACTCAGATTCACAGATCAATGCGGTATCATTCAGCCTGATGGCCAAATCAAGAAGGGACTCATATACTATGACACTCTTGTGATGCGCATTAAGCCCACGATACTTCTTAGCTACATTTCGGAAAAACTGAAGGCTGCTTGTGTCCAAATCATGATTGAACGAAACCCATAAGCTATCAAGAGTTGAAATAGCCAAATCGCGATTTGATGTATTTAGATTGTCTAGGCTTTCCTCCAGCCCGAAGTCTGACTGCGCTGACGAAGTTGTGAAACTCACAGTTCCAACAAGCGCCAGGATAAATATCACAGTCCACAAAGACGGGTTATATGTAGGCATGATGTGAGTCAAGGGCTGTTAAAATCAATCTTTATTTTGAAGCCGTTACTTTTGTGACAACTCGGTCGAACATTGCGCGCTAATTCCCAATATATAGTTTGGATTGTCTGTTGCTTAATTCTTAGCTCAGGCACAACGTACGCCCAAAAGAAATCAAACTTCGGTAAGCCACCAAAGGGTAGTTCAAAATCTAAGGCAAAAGGAACTTTCGAAACCCCAAAGGCGAACAAAAAGAGGGATATTTCCTGGAAGCCTACTCGGCTAGAATTTATGCTCGGTGTTGGGCCATCAGGGTTTCTTGGAGACTTGGGAGGTCAAAATGATATCGGAAAGCCCCTGTTTTTTGATCTTGAGCCTACTCAAACGAGATACGCAGTCTCTACAGCAGTTCGGTATTTCCTCCTCAAACAGCACGCAGTTCGAGGAGCTCTAACTTATGCTCAGATTAGGGGTAACGATGCATTAACTACCTATGAAAAGCGGCATTACCGAAACATTCATTTTAAGGCTCCAGTCATCGAGGCGGCAGTGCACTATGAATTTCATTTTTTAAAGCCAAAAACACTTCAGTTAGCTGGCGCCCAAACTACAAAGCTCTTTACGGGTAACCGCTTTGGGGCATACGCAGCAGGAGGGGCTGGATTATTCTTCTTTAACTCCAAGTCTGAATTCGACGGAAAATGGTATGCACTAAAGCCATTGTCAACTGAAGGTCAAGGACTACCGGATGGACCCGCGCCGTATAGCAGATTTAGCGCCTCATTCCCCTTGGGCGGTGGTGTGTACATGCTTCTTAACCGGAATTTCACTCTTGGTCTAGACTTTGGCTATCGATGGACGATCACGGACTACATCGATGATGCAAGTGGATACTATTATAACAATGATGAAATTGAAAGTCGTTTTGGAAAACTCTCCGCCTACTTTGCGAACCCAAGCGTTTCTCTGCCAGATGTGCCAGATCGGGAGTGGTATTTAGAAGATCAGCCTAGGGGAAATTCCGAAAGCAATGATACTTACCTTTTCTTCCAAGTTACTTTGAGCAAGGCGTTTGGGCCGTCGATTTCAAACAGGCAGCACAAGAACAAGACCCGAAAGGATAAGTCGGCAAGAAAGAAAAAGCGAAAGTTCAAAGGAAAAAAACGGGGGTTTAAACTACCTAGCTTTCACTTTGGTAAACGAAAGAAGAAGTTTAAGATCTCTACGTTTTAGATCTTATAGATCAGACCGATATTAAGGTCAACCAATTGATTTGGCTCCCGCTCAATATCGTATTCACTAGACCGGTCATAGCTGCTGCTAATTGGAAGCATCGCCCGAGCGTCAAGAGATATCTTGGAGTTGATTGAATGCTGATACCCAGCCATCAATCCATAGCGCATTGAATTTAAACCTTTCTTAGATCGCTCTTCGGCGAGGAAGGTTTTGGTAGTGATGTAGTGTTCTGAGTTATAGATCATAAAACTCTCATTCCGAACAGAAATCAAATAGTCAGTGTAAAACCCAATAGAAGCACTGGATTGGTGATTAAGGACCACGTGCACCATTACGGGAAGATGCAAATAGTTCAAGTCAGTGGCAACAAGGCTTTTCTGAACTCGGAAATCTTCCGCTGAAAATTCATTGCTGTTGAGGTAATTTGAATTGCTAAAGGCAGAAACCACCGGATCTATATCGTATTCTTTTGATCGTTCGATGCCGTTTCCGGACCGTTTAAGGTAGTTTGCTTCGATACTCAAGAAGGTATTTGGGGTAATGGAATAGGCTAACCCAATACCGAGGACACCATTGAGTGTAGTGGAGTTTTCAATCACACGAGAGTTTGATTCGCCATTTCCAACGCGAATGGCCGCCCGAGCGTAATAGCTAACTGGGCTGTAGTATTTTGGGTTGAAGTCATTCTTGGGAATACTTCTGTTTTCATCCACAAGAAACGCCGGCGATTCCTCTCGAGAGAAACGAAGCATTCCTGTAATGGACGGCCTAGAATTATCAGCCAGTGACGATATTGACGGAGAATAGTACTCGTCAATTTCTTCTTCAAAGACAAGGTCAGAAATCCCGTCAGTCGACGCGAGCATCACCTCTTCTTGCTGAATCGGCGCTGTAAACTCAGTATGTATTACGCCGTTACTCATAGAGGTCGCAGCCGAGTTGGAAAAATCATAGGAAGAAGCGCTGAACACTTCTATCTTCTCCACGCCAGTTGATTGCTGATTTGAATCCCGGGCGTCTTGTGTTGTTAGTCCTGCAAGACCAATAACTGATACAATGCTTGCAGCCATCTTCAAAAAGGACACACCCACAATGGACGACGATCCAGCTGAAGAAGCAACGGTATTAAACATACTTAGCTTCGACTCAAACCCAAACCACTGTTCTGAAGGATTTGTGGAGTGGTCTTTAAGATCGGAGAATCGTTGTTTAAATGACTCGTCTATATGATGCTTATCATCCATAGAGTAATGAAATCTCGGGATAGGCTAGTTTGAGTTTCGATTGAATCTGTTTCCTCGCTGAGGAAAGGTGCCATTTGGACGTCCCAACCGATATTCCGAGATGTTCAGCGATTTCTTTGTGACTATAGCCGTCTATTGCAAACATGTTGAAGACGACTTTGCTAATTGGCGATATAGTATCAATGATCTGCATGAGTTCACTGATCGACAATTCATTCAATCCATCATTGAAAATCTGCTTTGCAGGCATGATGGCATCGAAAGAAAATAAGTCTCGATAGCGTTTAGAAGATCGTAGATGGTCCAAAGCCGTATTGATTACAATCCGCTTGCACCAACCTTCAAATGAATTTTCGAAATGATATTTATTTACCTTCTTAAAGATCTTGATGTAGCCCTGGTTTAGGACATCTAAGACTTCTTCGTCATCCCGGATATATCGTCGGACAATGGCTAACAGAACAGGATAATAGGTCTCATAAACCTTCCGTTGAGCCTTTCGCTCTTCGTTTATGCAGCCTTTTATATCGTCTTCTGTTATGATCATCCGCGGGTCTTATTTCTAAGACGTAAGTTTCCCTATAAAGGTTGTTATTTAAACTTTATGATGTTCGCTTTGCGAACATTCGTCCCTCCAACTACCACTACAGCGTCGTTGTCTGGGTAAGCTTCGTTTGCAACTCGAACGATCTCGTCCATGAGTGATTCTAGGTTGCTTGACTTGAATTTAGTTGGGATCTCAACCTTGCCTAACAAGGTGTAAGGGTCGGTCGGGTTGTTCTGAATGAACAAGTTCGTTCCTTTCCTCATTCGAAGCTTGGACATTTTGTATTCAGGCTTCACTGTTGGTACCTCGTCACTTCTACCGCGGCTTCTGCTTCGCTTTGCCTTCGGATCACGGAAGTACTGAACGATATCAGCCTTGCACAGACCCTTGTTTGATCGAAAGATCAAAGCATCAAATTCTTCGTGAGTTTTACGGGCTTGCTTGATCATATGGCTGATCATTGGCTCTATTTTGTCAGGACTGACAGCGGAACACTGTACTGTACCAAGGTGCCGATACTGATTGGCAGGCATGGATTCGAGAAAAACCACAACACCTTCTTTGTCGTGAGCCGTACCCGCATCGTGTTGTGCAAATACAGGTAGGGTCGTGAGTATAAATAGTACAGACAATAAGTTGATCGTCTTCATAAACGTAGATTAATGAATTTGTATTAGCCCTTTAGCATTCCTTCTTTTAAGTCCTCATCAGCTGGGTCATCACAGAGCCAGATGCCAAAAAGCGCTTGTTTAAAATCGAAACCTGGGATGGTCGTTGTCAGTTTGGTATTTTTATATATGACGGTTCCTTTTGAGGGATCGTAAGTTATATCGTAAATATCGCCAACCTGAATTTCCTCTTCGAACGCCTTTTTAAAGGCAATAATTTCATTTGAAAATTGGCTTGAGTTTCCCTTGGTGGCCTTATCCATTCCGTCATCGATGGCGTCAATCATTTTGTCGCTGTCAATCAAGCCTGAAATTATATGGAGTTTGATGGACATAGGCTTATCCGCCTTGATTACCCCATCGGCGCTGGTTGAAGGGGACTGCAAATAGAGCCCACCAATATAAAGATCGAGGAAGAATTTTTCTCGCACACCAGCTCCATTCAGCTTGAGACTTTGCTCGTTGAGCTTGTACTCGGCGGGCATTGTTACGTCATCAAATGTCATTTGAGCCTCAGATGTTAAACTCATAGATCCGAGTAAGCCGATAAGTAAGTACACAATAGATCTCATACCAAATATTCAAGTCCAAAGAAACGGATTCAAGTGCATTGCATCCAAACAAAGCAAAAGTGATACCAAAATCATCTATCAGTGGCGGATGATTACGGGCATCGAATATCGCTCGTTTCCAACAAACTCGAGTAAGTACGTCCCGTTAGCAAGACTACCTACGCTCATCTGAACTTGAGTAGATCGAGAAGGAATGACGGTATGAATGACTCTGCCATCGGTTGTGAGAAGCACGATTCTTTCTACTTGATGGGTCGGTGGCAGCATGAAGTGCAGAACTTCAGAAGCTGGGTTTGGAAAAACAAGCACCTGACCCTCGCTGGTCTCGATGGTTCCGAGGTTATTTATTTCTCGCACCGCTGTGTCTGATCCAATTGGATTTGACACAATTTGAGTGACCGTGTAGGCTGAGACCTGAGAATATGTGTACGAAGCTGGTACGCTTCCCATTACAACGCCGTTTCCAAGATCAAAAGACATGGTGTCTCCATAATAACTTTCGTCCGTGAAGAGTACCGTTTGCCCCGGCAAAGTCTCATATTCGAAATCTGCAATCGGAGGATGATAAAGTAAGATGTCATCTATTGCTATATCACTGGAATAGTCTGCCCCGGTGATTCCTCTGAACCGAATGTTGATTGTCATTCCAGCAAACGCTGAAAGATCTACCTCTTCAATATTCCAAACATTTCCTTGGTCACCTGAAATTACAGGCATGACATCATTCGTCCAGTTCGCGCCATCAAATACATCCATATGCAATGAACCCATGTTGGCTCCGTACATGTGAAACCAGAACGAAATGATCGGCTGGACATCTCCCGTTAAATTTATACAAGGAGAGATCAATAAGGCTTCCTGCCCTGTGCATCCCCCACTGGCTTCTAAGTATAAGTATTTACCTCCGCCAGATGTATGATCAGAAGATGGCCCTGTGAACTGGGAAGGCGTTCCCCCTTGATTTACGCGAAAATCAATATCGTCTATAACTTGGTTCTCTTCGTTTTTCCACGTCGTGTCTAGTTCGCAGACACCGAGTTCACAATTCGCATCTGTAAAGCAACTCTGATAGGAGTCAAAGCTCTCGCTCCAGAAGGCTTGAAACTGACTCCGTTCGTCTAGAGCGTACGTGGCGATGGAGCTGTCATTGTATGGATTTGCATCATTCGTCAAGTCAATCTTGTATGTGTACTCATTAACTCCAGGCGATAAAAGAATCCCGGATGAAAAAGTGAGTGTATCTGAAGCCAGCGGAGCCAGGTTGATACTGAATGTTTCACTAGCCATTACGGTGCCACCAAGTTTCACTTCAGCATCAACTGAAGCGACAGGGCTATTTCCAGTGTTGGTAACGATCATAGCGACTGACTGACTGTCGCTTTCGCATGCGAACAGTGAAGTGCTCGAGGGAAGGACGCTTGTTACTTCTAAATCAATTGGAAGAAAGCAGTTTGTCAATCCAGGGGTCTTCTTCACAGCTATTTTTCTTTTGCTCTTCGCGCCATCTGGTCCATCTGAAGAAACTGAATACCAAAGCATGTCATCATATGGATTGGACAAGTAATCTACAAATTCAGTGGTTGTAGATGTGCCAATAGAATCCATGTACTTGTTCCCTAGCTTGTAGACATCATAGCTCAAGGCAGTGTTAATATTTGACCAAGTCAACCCAATAGAATCAGGGCAAGCAAAAGCGACGTCAAGGACCGAAGAAACCGCCATGATGGAAAAATTATCAGATTGATCCGATGCAGAGCCTTGGGATATCCTGATTTGCACATCTCCTTCGGCAACTGCGGGTGGAGTCCAGGTGTAATACTTTTGAGATATCGAAGTGCTCGATGAGATCGTGGTCCAAGTTGCGCCGGCATCGGTTGAGTATTCTAGTAGAACAGCGCCACTATCTAAAGGGCTGTCCCAGCGAATGAGCTCACTGCCTTGCGGAAAGAATGATTCTCCGCCGACTGGATATGTTAACGTTATGGCCGGCTCCTCAAACCAATAAACGACATAGAATTTCTGCGGCCCCATTGGGACATCATATCCTTTAATTTTCAAGGTATAGTCGCCTGCTGTCGGAGAGTCAAATTCGACTTGCTCCATATTATTTAGGTGATCTGCTCCATTGATGGCAGGCAATGCTAACGTCGTAGCGTTTGGTGTATGATCGAGTAGATATGGGAACTTGACTCCGCTATTTGGATCAGTTACCGTCAAATCCAAATCATTGATGAGCGCGGTGGACGCGCCAGCCGATGCCTCTGGGTCGACCCAGTACAGCATGAAACGAGCATTCTCTAACCCGGAAGGAACGTTGATTGTCAATGTGGCTGAGTCACCATCACCCAAACTATCGAGTACCCATTGACTTGATTCAAAAGCCTCAAATGCTTTTCGCGCATTAATTCGGCCCCACCCATGGATGAAATCAGGCCCATCATTTCCAAGATCGTCGGCGGTGTTTAAAACAGTGGCCTTTATCAACCCGCTGTTTGGTTTCTCACCGTGAACATCTTCATATGCTTCATATAAGACAGCGAGTGTCCCAGAAACGCCTGGACATGACATAGATGTTCCGGAGTAGATGTCGTACTCATTGTTGCTAATAGTAGAGCGTACTTGAGTTCCTTTTGCGCTGATGTCTGGCTTGATTCTTCCATCGTGCGCAGGTCCTCTACTACTGCTTGTGGATATAACATCAGTTCCAGTTAGGTTCGCAACGGTGATTACATTCTTGCCAATCTTGTGCCCGCCGGTTACATTTCCCCAAACGGATCCCGCCCCATAGCCACAATTTGAGGTGCCGCTATTTCCGGCAGAAAAAACATGCATCATGCTAGGTAGATCATAGACTTGCGCATCCATGAGTCTCGCGAATGCGGTGTATCCAGCGTTACAGCCGTTGCTGTAAGAGGTCGATGATATAACGACATCATACGCGTCGTAATGATTATAAACACTATCAAACCCTTGATAGTTCCAATTTGGATCAGCATCTGCTGCCTTGTAGACATAGAGGTCAGCTCCCCGAGCTTGTCCTTCCACAGTCGGGTCGAGATTACCAGAACCAGCAATTGTACCTCCAACGTGGTCCCCATGTGTTCCTCCCTCAGCAGGATAAAATTGCATAGCAACTCGACCGTGATGATCGATATGGGTTCCGATTCCTCCATCATCTTGGAGCATGACGTTTACGCCTTCACCTGAATATCCTAATCCGTAAGAGTTTCCATATGAAATGACATTCGTTCGGTGACTCGTTCGGCCAGTATAGTTTTCAGGCACTCCATTATCGTAGACCCATGAAACGCGCTCAACAGCGGCAATTCCTGCTAATGCCATTATTTCATCAGGATCAACAGAAACCGTAATAAAATCATACGACACCTTGTCCCCAATGATGTCAAATTCATTGTTGGCCAACCAGCCCAAGAATCTTTCGTGATCGATATGCTTGAAATGGAGCAGGTTTACAAGAACCTTATCGTCTTTCGCAACAGCTCTGGCTGGAATTGAATTGATATCTAGTCCGAGTTTATACTCTGCCTTAAACGGGGAATGTGCTTCGACTCCAAAGCCGGTCAATGAGCTTAAGTTCGCGACCTTGTCGATCGACACAGAGTAAAACCCTTTGGGATAGTAATCAAGGATCTGGACCCCAGCTTCAATCAGCACTTTGGTCTGAGCTGGGGAAGGGTATTGAGATAGTTTTACTAGGCCCAAAAACTTCGCGCCATATGAGGGCCAAGACTTTACTTCATCCGAACTCAGTTGTTTATCTACATCAAGTTCAATTTCGAAAGTTCCGTTTGTAAGCGAAAGCGGAGCGGTGTCTTGGGCAATTATTAGGTCAATAATTCCGAGACAGAGAGACAGCGTAAGTAGTTGTTTTATCATAGTAGTTAGGGACTTTTCACATTAAAGCGGCCTAAATGTAAGCGCACTGGTGTTATTTTTGATAATCTAGCACTCGAATTATCAAGGTTTCTTGTGATTCTAAAGCGAAATAATGATTATGAGATTTAGAAGTCTTCAAATATTAGTTGCAACAATTGCGGCTCTCACCCTATCCTCTTACATAGTATTCGAAACGAGCTCACCCACTTTCGGAGAGCCAACAGCAAGCGAATCAACGAAAAAGGATGAGGTCCTCATGCAAGTGCTGATCAACAGTTTGAAGAGCAGTCACTATAGCCCGAAGCAGATCAATGATGAATTTTCGGAAGATGTTTTTGATCTCTACCTGAAGAGATTGGATTACGCGAAAAGGTTTTTATTAGAAGAGGATGTGCAGAAACTCTCCAAGCACAAGAGTCAAATCGATGATGCCATCAAGACATCAGATTACGAATTCTTCGATCTATCCTTTGAGATTTTGACAAAGAGAGTAAAGGAGTCAAGGTCTTACTATGAGGAGTTGCTGTCCGAATCATTTGATTATTCAGAAGGAGGTCAGGTCGAGCTGGATGGTGAGAAGAGGGGGTTTCAATCTACGAAGAAGGAGCTCAAGGCTTTATGGTCACAGTTGCTGAAATACCAGATGATGGCTCGGATTCATGAGATGGAGAAAAAGCAAGAGGAGACAAGCGCAGATAATGATACCATGACCATTCGTTCGTTTGAGCAAGTGGAGGCCAAGGCTCGAAAGAGCTTGAGCAAGTCAAATCAACGCTTTTTTGATCGAATGGAGAAGTGGAACAGAGACGATTTGAAAGAGGTTTACCTCAATTCGATTATGAATGTTTTTGGGCCTCACACAGGTTATTTCCCCCCAAAGGATAAGGAGAATTTTGACATTTCAATGAGCGGTCAACTCGAGGGAATTGGCGCCCAACTCCAAGAAAAGGATGGCTATATCAAGGTGACGAGAATTGTTCCAGGCAGTGCGTCTTACAGACAAGGTGAATTAGAGGAAGGAGATATGATTCTCAAAGTCGCTCAGGCAACTGATGCACCAGTTGACGTGGTCGACATGAGACTGGACGAAGCTGTAAAACTCATTCGAGGAAAGAAAGGAACTGAGGTCAGACTGACCATTAAGAAAATTAGCGGTCAAATTAAAGAGATATCGATCATTCGTGACATCGTTGTCCTAGCTGAAACCTACGCTAAGTCGGCAATTCTTCAGAATGAGACGGGGGATAAAATTGGCTATATCAAACTGCCTAAATTCTACGCAGATTTCAATAAAACCGGCGGCCGGTCAGCAGCCAAGGATGTGAAAATTGAACTTGAGAAATTGAAATCAGAAAAGGTTGATGGGGTCATTCTGGATTTGAGAGGAAACGGCGGGGGCTCGCTGAGAGACGCAATTCAAATGACAGGTCATTTTGTGAAACAGGGACCTGTGGTTCAGGTGAAAGGACGATATACGAAGCCAGAGGTGAAGAAGGATAATGATATGACCGTTGTGTATGATGGGCCACTGATTGTGATGATCAATCATTTTAGCGCATCCGCTTCCGAGATTCTAGCGGCTGCAATACAAGACTATGACCGTGGAATAATCATGGGTTCACGTTCTTCATTTGGAAAAGGAACGGTCCAACGATTCTTGGAGCTTGATCGAGCATTAACCGCTGCAGATCGAGACCTGAGACCTTTAGGCGCATTGAAAGTAACCACACAGAAATTTTATCGAATCAATGGGGATGCCACTCAAATCAAAGGAGTCGGCCCCGACATAATGTTCCCAGATCAATACAACCACATTGATATTGGGGAAAAGGAGCATGACCACGTGATGGAATGGGATGAAATTCCAGCAGCTTCTTACACAGTTTGGAATCCTACCTACAATGAGGAGGACATTATTGTACGGAGCAAGAAGAGAATTCAAGGCAACTCAGTGATGAATAAAATTGATGAAAATGGTATTCGTCTCAAGGCTGAATCTGAACAAACAGTCGCATCACTTAAATATGATGAGTACGTAATCAAGCAAATGAATCTTGAAGAGCAAGAGAAAGAGTTTAAGGATATGCTGGTTCCCATAGAATCACTCTTGGTCTCGAATTTAGCGTCTGATTTGGAAGATATTCAGTCAGATACAATCAAGGTCGATATCAATGAGAAGTGGATGAAAAAGCTGAAAAAAGATGTTCAGTTGAATGAAGCGGTTCTTGTTGCGAGTGAGATGAATAGCGCTAGCTAACGTCATCTTCGGGGATCTCATAGAGAAAGCTATTGTAAGGATATCGCTTCATATGAATCTCCCGCACCCTCCGATATAAAAGTTCTCGAAATTCTTCAAGATTGGTTCGGTCCTTGGCCGAAATAAAAATGACGTCATGGTCCTGTTTTGACATCCAAGACTTCTTTAAATCACTCAACCTAGTTGCTGGGTTGATCTCTCCTTCCCACTTCCATTCTTCATTTGGCGGTTCCGGGTAGCTGTCAATTTTATTGAATACGACGATAACCGGTTTATCCGCTGCGTGAATTTCGGCGAGTGTTTTTTCAACTGTTTGTAGATGATCTTCCCATTGAGGGTGAGAGATATCGACGACATGTAGAAGAACATCTGATTCTCGAACTTCATCCAGGGTTGACTTAAATGATTCGACCAACTGATGTGGGAGTTTCCTGATGAATCCAACTGTATCGGCAAGCAAGAAAGGCAAGTTTTTAATCACAACCTTTCGAACTGTTGTATCGAGCGTTGCAAACAGTTTGTTTTCAGCAAAGACCTTGCTCTTGGAGAGCAAATTCATGATCGTAGACTTCCCGACATTTGTATAACCAACAAGAGAAACTCTGATTAAGCTACCGCGGTTTGCGCGTTGGGTTGATGCCTGCTTATCAATTTTTTCCAGCTTCTTTTTTAGAACCGAAATCTGATTTCGAATCATTCTCCTGTCGGTCTCAATTTCCTTTTCACCGGCGCCGCCTCTTGTCGATGTACCACCTCTCTGACGTTCAAGGTGGGTCCACATCCTTGTCAATCGAGGAAGCAAGTACTCATTTCGGGCCAACTCAACCTGAGTTTTTGCCTGCGCTGTTTGAGCACGAGATTGAAAAATATCGAGAATTAATAAACTGCGATCATAGATCTTTCTATCCAATGTCTTTTCAATATTGCGCATCTGAGATGGACTCAAATCATCATCGAAAATGACAACGTCAATCTTATTGTCTTTGACATAGGTCTTAATCTCTTCAAGTTTACCACTACCGACGAACGTCGCTATGTGTGGCATGTCTAAGTTTTGGGTGAACCGATGAACAGGTTTCAAACCAAGGGTTCTCGAGAGAAAGTCAAGTTCATCTAGATACTCTTCGAGTTTTTCGGAGCTCTGCTCACGGTGAGAAAGCCCTACAAGAATTGCCTTTTCAGTTTGGCCTTTGGAAGAGTGTGGCTCCATTCAATGAGAGGCTATATCCAAGTGCCAAATGTTTTAAGGAAGGGCCAAGGAATACCGATGAGGAATATGACTAAACCAATCCCATAATAAATCAGAATGGTTCGGTAGCGTTTTGCAACTTTTTCAATCCGTTTCGCCTTGCTGTATCCAACGGTTATCAGCACAACTCCAACGACCATTATCAACCAGTGCTCAACAGCAAAGAATCGCGCCTGCGGATTTGACATCACATCTGAAGCGCTATCCATAAGGCCCTTAAACCAAGGACTTAGAAAATACTGAACAAGACCGAGCGCTGCTTGCACATGAATAAGAATCAAAGCAATTAGAGCCATAATCTTACTCTTTTTGCTGTAGCTCGAGTTTCCCCCAGAAAGTAAAGCGTCAACAATAGTGAAGAGTATGAAAACTAAAATCAAATAGCGGTTAGCGCTATGAAGATGAGTTAGGCCTGAGTACATATTCAGATTTTCCGCAAATGTAGCATTGGCCATGAACAATATTGGGTTCGCCGATTTGAACATAGGGCGGTCAAAATGATTTTATCATTACGGTGTTTGTCATTTTCGTGCGTGTATTTTTGACCACGCTTATGTCGCCAAGACTCCTATTCTCATTAGCCATGTTTTTCTTGCTGTTTCAAGCCCTTGGGCAAGAGACATTTCCTGTGAACGGTGTACATGACAACAGAGAGGTTTACCACGCTTTTACAAACGCGAAAATTCACCTTTCACCTACAGAGACTATTGACTCGGGAACACTCCTAATTCAGGACGGAAGAGTAGTCTCCGTTTTGGCCGTAGGTACTTTGCCCGGAGGATCCGTTGTTCATGATTGTGAAGGCTTGACCATCTATCCATCATTCATTGATCCTGACGCGATTGTTGAGAAAGCTGAGAAAAAGAAGAAGGGAAAAAAGGAGGACCCTCAAACGTTCGGCGCGTCAAGCTGGAACTCAGCTATTCACCCTGAAAGAGGATACAAACTGAAGGCGCCTATTCCCCGAAAGCTGCAAGAAGATTGGCTGGCGATCGGATATGGATTGCTGAATATTCATAACCGGGATGGCATCATGCGAGGGACATCTGCATTAATCGTTCTAGGAGAAAATCAACCAAACCTGGCAATCATCAAAGAAGGGGTGACAAACCATTTTTCCTTTAATAAAGGATCTAGCAAAACAGATTATCCAACATCTCACGTAGGGGCAATAGCACTCATTCGTCAAACCCTGTACGACGCTCAGTGGTACGGAAGAACAAGCAGAAGGAAAGAGTTCAACGCAAGCCTGGAGGCTTTACAGACTATTGACTCACGAACGACTATTATCCAGCTTAATCATCCTCTTTCTATTCGAAACACCAATGAGATTTCAAACGAGTTTGAGTTACCTTTTGTGCTACGAGGCACAGGAAAGGAATACCTCGTACGAGAAGAGCTAAACCCGACAGGTCAGATAATTGCTCCGCTCTCATTTCCGGTGCCTTATAGCATTGAAGATCCTTTTGAAGCTCGGATGACGGGTCTCGACCAATTAAAGCACTGGGAGTTGGCACCCTTTAATATGAAATTGTTGATTGAGGCTCAGGCCGAAGTGAGTCTAACTCGAGACACAAGCAAGGCCAAAGAAGTTATTCAAAACTTGACGCGCATATCAAACACCGGAGTTTCCCATTCAAACCTTCTTGCAGCCCTCACGATTAATCCCGCCCGAATTCTGGGTCTCGAAAATGAAATTAGCACGCTGCATTCTGGGAAAAGGGCAAATTTCTTCTTGTCAAAAGAGGAACTGGGATCCGAATCATTCGAAGTGCTTGAGCATTGGACCAATGGAGTACAGGCATTCAAGAAAACAATTACTCCAGACCAGCTCATTGGCAGATATAACCTCGTGATCGAGGAGAAGGAATATGCAGTGACCATTTTAAAGGTTTCTGAAAATGGAATAGAGGCGGAAATTAAGTCAGACGTAAGTGAGCAAAAGCTCAAGACCACGGTCAAGGTAGAGCGAGAGCTACTCACCGTTAATATATGGTCTTCCGATCCAGCAATACTTGTATACAGCTTATCAGGTAAACTTAGTTTCAACCAAAGCGTCTGGGATGGACGAGGTCAAAACGCAAAGGGAAAATGGATATCCTGGGCGGCCATCCGAGACAGAAAATACGAACCTCAAGCAGAGAATGAAAAGGCCACCAAGGATACATTGTCAGTCCCCAAGATCTCTTTTCCTAACTGCGCATATGGATGGGATAGCCTGGATGAGAACACCACTTTTCTCATTACCAATGCCATTGTTTGGACTTGCGCTGACACCGGGAGATTAAAAAACACAGATGTTTACGTAGTTGATGGAAAGATTAAATCTATCGGCTCCGGTCAGCTGTTTCCGAGTGATGTCAAAAGAATTGATGCTCGCGGAAGGCACCTGACCCCAGGTATAATAGATGAACATTCGCATATAGGTCTTCGAGGAGGGGTAAATGAATGGGGCCAATCATCTTCGGCAGAAGTAAGAATGGGAGACGCCTTAGACCCTTGGAACGTTAATATTTACAGACAACTTGCGGGCGGGGTTACGACTGCCCAACTTCTCCATGGCTCTGCCAACCCCATAGGAGGGCAGAGCGCATTGGTGAAATACAAATGGGGAAGGAGCGCGACCGAAATGCTGATCGATGAAGCGCCAGGGTTTATCAAGTTCGCTCTAGGAGAAAATGTGAAACGGTCAAACAGAAAAGAAGACGGGGGGAGATTTCCATTGACTCGAATGGGAGTGGAACAGGTTTTTGCAGATGCTTTCACCCGAGCCAGAGAGTACGATCCAAATGAACGGGTGGATCTCGATCTGGAGGCAGTGCAGGAAATTCTTGATTCATCACGCTTCGTCACCTGTCATTCCTACGTTCAATCTGAGATCTTGATGCTTATGGATGTGGCAGATCAGTTTGATTTTAGGGTGAATACGTTCACCCATATTTTGGAGGGATATAAGATTGCGCCTTTGCTGGCTGAACACGGAGCTGGGGGGTCAACATTTTCTGATTGGTGGGCATATAAATACGAGGTGAATGACGCCATTCCATACAATGCCGCCATTATGACGAAGGCGGGAGTGAATGTTGGGATCAACTCTGATGATGCTGAAATGGGTAGGCGTTTGAATCAGGAAGCGGCCAAGGCGGTTAAATATGGAGGGTTGAGTGAAGAAGAGGCCATGAAGTTGGTCACCATCAACCCAGCAAAAATGCTTCACCTCGACGACCAAATTGGAAGTATCGAGGTTGGTAAGGATGCAGACTTAGTTCTCTGGAGTGACCACCCATTGTCTGTTTACTCAAAAGCAGAGAAGACATTTATTGAAGGTGTGAAGTACTTTGACATCAAGGATCAAGCTGAATTGGAAACACAAATTTCCCGAGAGAGATCCAGGATTATTGCATTGATGAACTCTGCAAAAGGCAAGAAAGTGACAGCCAAATCTTCTAACCCCAAATTGTACCACTGTGATTCATTAGAAGATGAGTAATCTAGGTTCCATATCGGCGGTTTTGTTCTTCGTCTTAGCGGTCAATGTTTCCATAGCACAGCAGGAGAAATCTACGCTGATTCGATACGCTACAGTCCACGTAGGCAATGGAGAGGTCATTGACAACGCCTATGTTGTGTTCCATGGTTCTGAAATCAGCCGAGTGTCGGATGCGAATAAATCACGAATTAACCCATCAGATTATGACACTATAATCGACGCTGATGGAAAACACTTGTATCCCGGCTTTATCTTGATGGACTCGAGGATCGGGTTGATTGAGATTGATCAAGTAAAAGCTACACATGACTTTAGAGAAACGGGCAAGTTCTTACCAAACGTAAGGGCCCTTCCAGCTTTTAATGCTGAATCTAAGATTCTCCGGACCATTCGATCAAATGGAGTTTTGATGGCGCAAATAGCTCCAAATGGAGCCGTTATTTCAGGCACATCTTCATTGATGAAATTGGATGGTGACAATTGGCAGGAATCGGTATTTCAGGGAGACGAGGGCATTTTTCTTGAATGGCCGTCAAGGGCAAGAATGACTGGATGGTGGGCAGAACCGGGTAAGTCAAAAGAGAACAAGAAGTACGAGGATCAGGTGAGTGAAATCATTCAGTTTTTTGCCGAGGCCAAAGCCGACCAGGCGCTGGATGGTCACGTTCATGCGAACCTGAGATTTGAATCTATGGCGGACCTCTTTAATGGCGATCAACGATTGTACGTGAGGGTAGACCATGCAAAAGATATTCTTGACGCGGTTCAATTCTTTCGTGAAAGCGGGGTTCAGAACATGGTAATTGTTGGAGGTGCAGAAGCTGATCTTGTCATCAACGAGCTGAAAGAGAATGACATCCCCGTCATCATTGACCGAGTTCATAAGCTACCTATCCATACTGATGATCCGATTGAAAAGCCATATCGAATTGCAGGGGTGCTTCAGAAAGCTGGGATAAAGATTGCATTTGCCACATCCGGAAGCATGGAAACCATGATCGGTCGAAATCTCCCGTTCCAGGTGGGAACTGCAATTTATCACGGGTTGCCATATGAGCAAGCAATACGAGCATTGAGCCTGTCTCCTGCTGAAATAATGGGAGTATCAGAAACGATCGGTTCGATTGAACCGGGTAAAGTGGCGACCTTTTTTCTCTGTGAAGGAGATCCTCTTGATATTCGAACCAATCAGATTGAAGCGGCTTATATAATGGGTAAACCAATCGATCTCTCGAACCACCAAAGTCGATTGGCCGAAAAGTTTATGAAGAAACACGGAGTGGATTAATACCCTGCAGCCTTTCTTACCCTGGACAGAGTTTCGCTTGCTACAATTCGCGCCTTATCAGCTCCAATCTTTAATTCCTGATCCATAGTAGTCTTGTCATTCATCCAAGAGTCAAACTTGACCCTCTCTTCCTTGAATGAATCGAGAATCAGTTCTAGGAGTGCGCTTTTTGCATGACCATACCCAAAACCTCCAGCCAAGTACTTATTTCTCATCTCTTGCGTGTCCGGTGCTTCGGCAAGTAAACTGTACAATGCAAATACATTACAAGTGTCAGGGTCCTTTGGGTCTTCGAGTGGAGTGGCGTCCGTAACAATGCCCATGACTTGCTTTTTCAGCTGCTTCTCTGGAAGAAAAATATTCAAGAAGTTATCGTAGCTCTTGCTCATTTTTCGGCCATCCGTTCCAGGAACAATCATGACACGTTCATCGTATTTGCCTTCGGGGACAACCAGAACATCACCATACGAATGATTGAATGAACCAGCAATGTCCCGAGTCATCTCGAGATGTTGTTGTTGATCTTTTCCTACAGGCACGTAGTTCGCATCGTATAGTAAAATGTCAGCCGCCATGAGAACAGGATAAGTGAACAATCCGGCATTGACATCACTCAAGTGACTGCTCTTATCCTTGAATGAATGTGCGTTAGCGAGCATCGGGTAAGGCGTAAAGCAGTTCAAGTACCACATGAGCTCTGCAACTTCTGGGACATCGCTCTGACGGTAAAAGGTGTTCTTTTTAGTGTCTAAACCAAAGGCTAGCCAAGCAGCAGCCACACCATATGTATTCTCTTTAATCTGGGCGGCATCTTTAATCACCGTCAAAGAATGCATGTCAGCAATGAACAGAAATGCATCGTTGCCCCCTGTAGTGGACAAGTTAATGCCTGGTTTGATTGCCCCTAGGATATTGCCTAAGTGAGGAACGCCAGTCGCTTGAATACCTGTTAGAATACGTGCCATAGAAATTTTGCCAAATGTAGCAGTGCGTGATAAAACTCTGACTAAATCTTAATCCGAAGGAAAGTTCATGGGCGGACCATAGTCGTGCTACTTTTGCAATGTGTACTACGTGCTCCAGCCTCTTCGGGTCCTTTGGAAGATTTATTTCTTTCTCTTCTTCATATTGACACTCACGGTCTTCTATCCACTTTTCCGCTGGGGACTCGCTAAAAGGGAGAGGTTTCCACTTGCTTACAAGTTCATGCGATATTGGAGTTGGTGGGTTTTAACCCTTGTTGGGATCCGAATGCGAAGAATTCAAAAGGGGGTGGAACCCGAGGCGCCCTTCATCATATGCCCAAATCACAGTTCATACTTGGACATCATTACCATGTGTCGCGTGTTTAAAAATTATGTTGTCTTCATGGGTAAGATGGAGATCTTGACTTGGCCGATGTTCAATGTGTTTTTCAACACAGGAATGAATATATCGGTCGATCGCTCAAGCATGAAAGGCGCTAAAAACGCCTACGATCTTGCTAAGGAGGCATTACAAAGAGGGGAAAGCATTGTCCTTTTTCCTGAGGGAACAATTCCGAATGGAGCTCCGGAACTTGGACCGTTTAAAAATGGAGCATTCAAGTTGGCCAAGGAAATGGAAGTGCCGATTCTCCCGGTTACATTTATTGATAATGTGAACCGACTTCAGGCAGGGGCAGCCTTAAGAGTTAAAGGTGGTCCAGGGCCATCCAGAGTGGTCATTCATGAGGCTATTATGCCAGATCAAATACGATCTATGACCATGTCTGAATTGAAAAGAAATACTTTTGACATCATCAAAAAACCATTGGATCAAAATGGAGATTAATGACGATATAATTGACAAGCTTTCTGATTTGGCTCGACTCAAATTCGAAGGGGAGGATCGAAATAAGATTAAGGCTGATCTCGAGCGAATGATTGACTTCATTGATAAGCTCAATGAAATTGAAACGGATGGTGTCGAGCCTCTAGTTTACATGACTGAGGAGAATTTAGAACCACGGAAGGATATGGTCAAGGACGAGCTCGAGCAGAATGCTGCGCTCAAGAATGCACCGTCAAAAGATTCTGATTATTTCAAAGTACCCAAGGTGCTCCACAAATAAAAAAGGGCCGCAATTGCAGCCCTTTCTTCAATTTAAATTTTACTAGTCGCAGTATTCATCAAATGCGGCAATGAGGTTTTCAGCGATCAGCTCAGCCGGTCTGCCTTCAATATGATGCCGTTCGATAAAGTGAACTAGTTTCCCATCTTTCATCAGCGCAATTGCAGGTGAAGAAGGGGGATATGGTAAGAAATACTTTCGTGCTTGTGCGGTTGCGTCTTGATCAACTCCTGCGAATACAGTCGTTAACTGTACTGGTTTTTTAGCGTTTTGAATCGCCATTCTAACCGCAGGTCGAGCATTGGCAGCAGCACAACCACAAACACTATTTACCATTATCAAAGCAGTTCCCTCCATGGAGTTCATCAACTGATCAACATGTTGTGCAGTTGTTAACTCGTCAAACCCTACCTGAGTAAGCTCTGACTTCATTGGAGCTACAATTTCTTCTGGATACATAGTCAAATTATTTTGTACGAAGGTAACACCTACGGAATCAAATTGTTGCCGTTTACTTCGCTCTTCGTTCCTTGAAGAATTGTTGAAGGATTTGAGAGCAAGCCTCAGCGAGTACGCCTACCTTGATCTCTGTCTTTGGATGAAGCATTGCTTGCTTATGGTTTGTGAATCCTCTTTTTGGATCTGAGGCACCATAAACCACCTTCCCAATCTGTGACCAGAATAAGGCGCCAGCACACATTGCGCAAGGCTCGAGCGTTACATACAAAGAACATTTTTGTAGGTACTTTCCTCCAAGGTGATTGCTGGCGGAGGTGATTGCCTGCATTTCGGCGTGGGCAGTAACATCCATCAGGGCTTCCGTTAAATTGTGCGATCGAGCGATTACCTTGTCACGGATGACAATTACTGCACCAACAGGAACCTCTCCTTTTTCATAGGCAAGTTCGGCCTCCATCAACGCAAGTTTCATGAAGTGCTCGTCCGAATTCAAGCTCAATGTCATTTGCTCATTTGTTTTTGTCCATATGCGTTTAACAGGTAGATTTGCGAGTTTACACGAAAAAGCTGTTGTATGAAGAGAATTGCTACCCTCCTCGGAATCATCCTTATCTCGGTGAGTTCATTCGCCCAATTATCTGTCTCCCCCGGGGATACTTCGATTTGCACGGGTGAATCCGTCACATACACGGCCTCCGGAATGTTGATCATGGGTTGGCTCGACACGCTGAATCAAGACACGACAACGAACCCGAGTTATCAATTTTCAACGGACTCTGTTGGGACGTTCGCTATCCTAGCGATTGGACTTGATGTTCTGCCTGCAGATACAGACACAGTCGTCGTTATTATTACGGTGAATCAAATGCCGGATGTGGCAATCGTTTCAAGCGCAGGCAGCGAGTTCTGCTCAGGATCAAGTAGTGAGCTAATTGTCACACCTGCCGCAGCTGATTCGTACATGTGGTCACCAGCTGGCTCATTGAGTTCCGATTCTACAGACACTGTCATGGCCTCTCCAACCACAACAACAGAATACTTCGTTACCGTGACGGACAATGGCTGTTCGGCAACGGCTAGCATTACACTAACTGTGAATCCATCACCAAGCGTAACCATTACATCGGATGACGACAATGGAAATGTTTGTGCTGGTAACAGCGTTACAATGACCGCAGTCGCAAACGGGATTGCCACCTATGAGTGGTCACCAGGGACGTCTTTAAATGATTCGACATCCATGACGGTTATTGGAACGCCATCGGCCTCAACAATCTATACTGTCGTGGTTACAGATACAAACGGATGTACTGCTTCCATGTCGAAAACTATCAATGTGAATAGCAACCCACCATTCTTGTCTATTGGAGTTACTCCAGAAGATTCTATCATTTGCAGCGGTGAGTCAGCTACACTGGACGCATCGAGTAATGCGCTTAGCTACGTGTGGTCACCGGGTGGAAGTTTGAATACAACGACCGGATCAACCGTCATCGCCTCTCCAACATCCACTACTACTTATTCAGTGACAGCGACATTAAATGGATGCACGAACACGGATCAAATTGAAATCACTGTGCTTAGCGGCCCCACTATGACTTATTTTCAAAGCTCTGGCGGATCGGCCATTTGCCTTGACCAAACTGATTCAATAGTCATCACATGCTCGACTTGCAGTAGCTATACATGGGAGCTACCAAGTTCGACTGTTACGACACCAAACAACACACAAATCATCTCACCTAATGTCCCGGGCGCAATTGATATTGATGTGACAGGATACGACACGATCGGATGTTTTTCTGAAGATGTGATCACGTTGAATGTGAACGATTGCTACCTGGGAGATCCATTTGGTATTGAAGAAACAAAAGGATTTGAAGTCAAGATTGCAACGCTTGAAGAAAGCCTTCGATTAATCGGGAGCCAAGCGATGACTACGGTTGAATTATATAATCTTCTCGGAGAAAGAATATTTGAACGCAAGGCAATCAACACAAGCACGTTTGATATTCCTGTGTATGATTTGAGCTCTGGAATTTACCTTGTCAAGGTAGAGGCGGGAAAGAATTCGATCACGCAGAAAGTCTACTTAGACTAAGAGACTTGAAATAACAATAATGAAGGGCTGCATTTGCGGCCCTTTTTATTTTACCACAATTTTCGTAGACAACTGGATATCCTCTTTGGTCATAAGGATGAGGTACGTTCCAGTCTGTAGACCTCCAAGTTGAACCTGATTCGAGGCATTGTTCAATACTGAGGTGTGTACGCTTTGGCCAATCATGTTTGAAATTTCAAGGGATGCGCCTTGTACAATTTGTGGCACTTGGATGTTCAGTACATCGACAACTGGGATAGGAAAAATGACCACTGCATTCTCAGAGACATTTTCAGTACCAACGAACAAAATGATCACGCCCAAAGTGTCTACAGCAGCGCATCCATTCGCGTCTGTTTCACCCACGGTAATGAGACCACTCGGGCCGGCATTCCACTGGATTACAGCAGCATTACTCGCTGTGCTAATGACGCTTCCTCCTGTAGCAGTCCAAGTAAACGCGGATCCGTTTGTGCTCGGCACGCTGTAGTTATAGTTGGTCCACGCTTGAACCGAGCCAGGGCCTGTTATCGGCCCGACTGTTGGGTCGGGGTGAATTGGGTTTGATCCGACAGAGTCGGTTCCTGTAGCAATTTGTCCAGTACTATCTGTGACCGTTACAGAATAAGCTCCTGGAGTTAAACCAGAGATGTCTTCGGTTGTAGCACCGTTGCTCCAGGCAAACGTGAATGGAGCCGCGCCACCGATAACAGTTAAATCAATTGCACCATTTATTGTGTTGATGCATGTCACGTCACTTGCTGCAAGAACCAACGACAAGGCGGCCAACGTATCTACTGCAAAGGTTGCAGTTACGACGCAGCCTGAAGAATCGGTCACAGTAACGCTATAATTTCCGATGCCGATTCCGGTTAGGTCTTCAGATGTTGGTCCATTACTCCAGTTAAACGAGTAGGGCATAACACCGCCACTGACGGTAAGGTCAATTGCGCCATCAGTCGCTGTTCCGGAAGAAGGAGAAGTGATGTTCGAGCTCAAGACAATTTCAGCCGGCTCCGTAATATTAAAGCTATCAATGAATTGAGAAGTATCGCTGTCAGTTACGGTGACGGTATACGTGCCGGCGCCAAGACCTGTAAGATCTTCAGTTCCGGCACCATTGCTCCAGCTGAAGCTATAAGGCATAATGCCTCCAGAGACAGTGAGATTGATCGACCCATTCGAATCGCCAAAGCATGAAATGTTCATGAACATGGACGTAACCATGAATGGATTGCTTCCGCCAGTCGTATCAACGAAGAAGCATGTTGAGTCCATGCAACCGTTGCTGTCCGTAACTGTCACACAGTAGGTCCCGGAAGTCAGGTTCATGATGTCTTGTGTTATTGCGCCAATACTCCATATGTAGGAATAGCCAGGCGTACCACCAGTAACGGTGAGGTCTATTGAGCCGTCATTCGCAGCTCCAGAAGAAGCATTGGTTACTACTCCACTCAAGGAGAGTGAATCAGGAGAAGAGATGGTTATGGTGTCAATTTCCGTGTTCCCAGCACCATCGGCTAGATAGATGTAGTACTCACCAGCTGACAGGCCGGTCATTGTGATTGAAGTATCGGCCATACCGAAGAACGAGCCATTGGTAATCATTACATCTCGCGCACCAGCGGAGATGAGGCCGCTTTGATATGCAGAAGCATCCGCCATGAAGAATCCTGCAGAATAAAGGCGATCACTCGAACCCCTATCGATTGTGTTGTAAGAGTCTTGATTTGACCCGCCAAGATTTTTTGCCCATACTTCATCAAATGAACTTGTGAGCTTTCCCATGAATGCATCGAGACCACCGTTGCTCGCGTAGGTGCTGTCACCATAAATGACGTTTCCTTCCATTTGCCCTGCAAACGAAATAAGCTCGTCAGAAATGACATCTAAGTCATAAACCGCATCCGTTGCAAGACCACCGATGGTCATGATGCCGTGATCTGTTCCACTTGTGTCTACTTTAAGAATGAAACCATCATAACCACCATTGCTTGAAACACTTGCGTTGCCAAAGTCAAGGCTATTCAAATAGTAGCCTCCGACATAAAGCGTGTCTCCTGTAGGTGTTGCGTCAATTCCAAATCCTTGATCATAAGCAGAGGCACCACCACCACCACCATCAATTGCCCACAACCAGTTTCCTGTGGAAGATAATGAGGCGACGAAGACGTCGCTTTGTCCAGTAGAAGCAAGGCTGGTTGATCCAAACGACGCGGTGTTTCTGAAGGCACCGGTCAGATATGTTTTGCCATCCGAAATTGTAAGATCACTGAGGACGTCATTGCCAACTCCACCGGCGCTTTCCGCCCAGTCCTGAGAGAAATTGGTATCCATGTTTACCACATAAAGGTCGCTGAGGCCAGATGAAGGAAGTGTTGTGCTTGCTAGCGTGATTGAACTGAGGTAACCTCCACCCACATAAACTTCGTTGCCTTCAATTTTGATGGAGTTTGCAAAGTCCGGAGAAGCGCTACCAATGGTGACGAGTGTATCCACCAAACCAGTGGCCAAATCAAGCTTAGCGATATAACTATCGAGTGAACCGTTGCTAGAGATAGAAGAGCTTTGTACAGCCATCGAATCTGAGAAAAACCCAACAGCGTAGACCGTGTTGTTCGACACTGTTACATCGAGAAGCCCATCAAAACCAACTCCTCCGATCGACACGGCCCACAGCGGGTCGTTTGTGAGGGCGTTATGACAGACCAAAAAGCCGTCCCGGCCGCCCGCCGATGTCAAGGTTGTTGAACCAAAGCTTATGGAGTCGCGATAATAGCCGCCTGTCACATAGACCTCTCCGATGCTTGAGTTTCCTCCCCAAATTGCGTTGGCTTCGGTCGTGTCCTGACTTTCACCTTGATGAATGAAGTCGTATCCATTGCTAATCAAAGAACCAAACACACTTGTATCTGAGTCTAGAACCATGATAATGGGAGGGAAGCATCCAAGGATTGCCTCTACGGTGAAAGCCCCATCAGCAGCGCCGTAACATGATTCATCTTGGTAAGTGACCGAGGTTGTTAGCTGAGCTGAAGAAGAGAGAGGAAGGACTGAAATTGCGATAAAGGCGAGTATAGTAAGTCTCATTGGTGTTGGTTTGCTATGAACAGTACGCAGTTAAGGCGCAACTGGTTTGTATCAAAAGTCTGGAATTCTAGGACGCGATCAAAGTCCAAAGCTCGGTCTCGTCAGGAATATTCGCGGACAAAGAGTCTATGTTATGTTTCTTAAGAGCTTTTTCGGTGCTCGGTCCAATTGCAATGACTTTGCTTTTTCCGATGGAGTTTCCAGCTGTAAAAAATGACTCCACATTACTAGGACTAGTGAATACATAACAATCGACGGGCTCAATCTTACTGAGCTCAGCGGTCGTAGAATAACAAATTACTTCCTTGACCTGAGCAAGGTCTAATGAAGATTGTATGGTTCTCAGGGACTGCTCAGAAATAGGAAAGAGGACTGATCGATTTCCGAGAAACTCCTTGAAATTCTGAGCAACCAGTGCTGAGTCACTCCCACTACCGATGAATGCAATTTCATTAACGAAATGAGATAGCTCTTTGGCCGTGGACTCGCCGAACGCAGCCATGGTAACACCACTCGAAACGGAAATGGGCGATTGTCGGAAGAATTCACGCACGGAATTTCTCGATGAAAAAAAGACACAATCAAAACTCTCAGGGAGTTCAAATTCCAACGATTTGACTTTGATCAGTGGTTGATCTTCTAACCTGACTCCCGTCAATTGGCACTGCCGCTTAAGGAAAGATTCATCGCTTAGATCGCGACTTATGAATACCGATGTTGGAAGACTCTTGTTTTGAAGCGCCTCGAATTTAATTCTCGCCTCTTCACTATCCTTGGCGACAAAGCTCACACGGCGGGGTGTGTCTTCCCAATCTTGGGCGTAGGTGACTCGGACTTTGTAACCACCTTCAGCTGGATGAGCATATGCACCGATAGGCTTATGACAACCACCTCCAAATTTGTTCAAGATGGCTCGCTCAATTTTTACAAGGTGCGCCATCCCTTCATCTGCCATCTGGGTAATAATTGAATGCATTTCAGAATCATCTTCCCGACACTGGTATGCGAGAACACCCTGTGCGGGAGCGGGAATAAATTTTCGTTCGTCAACTCGTACGGCGTATAGGTCCGAAACATCAAGATTGAGCCTGTTTACACCAGCTTTAGCAAGCATGATTGCATCAAATTGACCATCACGTAGCTTTTTAATTCTTGTTGGTACATTTCCTCGAATATCTTTCAATGTAATGTCCGGACGAAGGCTGTTGATTTGTGCTTTCCGTCGAGCGGACGACGTGCCCACCACGGCGCCTTTCTTGAATTCAAGGTCTAAAGTACGATCGACGCTCTCCTTTCTGATCAAGAGTAACTCAGCAGGGTCTTCTCTGTATGACACGCCAGAAATCGATAGGCCGGGCGGGGATTCGGTTTCAAGGTCCTTGTGCGAATGGATGGCAATGTCAATTTTGTCATCGAGCAAATGGTCTTCGATCTCTTTTGTGAAAAAGCCCTTCCCTTCAATTTTATCAAAGCTCAGATTTTGAATCTTGTCCCCCTTGGTGGTAATGATGATGAGTTCCGAGGAGACTCCTATTGCATCAAGTTCACCCATAAAGAAGTTAGCTTGCCAGAGAGCAAGGTCGCTTCCCCTGCTGCCAATTCGGATTACTCTATTACTCAATTATCGGGTCTTTTAGATCTTGATCGAGTACTACTTGTTTTGCCATTTTCATTGGCAATGAGATATACTTCTTCTCTAGATAGTCAACGATTTTCTCGAGTGTTTCTCGACTCTCGGGATCAAGGGATTCGATTTCCTTGGCGAAGGTTTTCCCAATTGCCTGACTCTTAATGTTCTTCATTAGCAAAGGAATTTCGTTCATCGCGATTTCCAATTTGCGTGTTCTGAAGGATTCCTCAAATTCTTCCAGTCGCTCTTCGACAAGTGCTTCACAATGAAAAATTTCTTTTTCTCTGAACTTCAAATTCTCTTTCGCTTGTCCCTTGAGGTCTTCAATCGAGGTATAATCAAGGTTGAAATGGGTTAACACCGACCCATCAATGTCGTTCGGTACAGCCAAGTCAATCACCGTCTTTTTGGACACGCCTCCATTAACTAATTGACTGTACGTGTCTTTATCTACAATCGAGGTTTCCGCTCCAGTACAGGTGATCAGGACATCAAAGTCATTGACCTTGGAAGTCAGCTCAGTGAGCGCGAATCCTTCGCCATCAAGAAGGCCTGCCAGTTTCTCTGCCCTGGCCCTTGTTCTGTTGAATACTTTGACTGAACCAAAATTGTGCTTTTTCAGGTTTCCCGCAATCGCCTCGATCGTTTGACCTGCGCCGACGTAAACAATGTTCTTACCATCAAGCTCCACTTCATCAATCAGTTTGCGATAAGCCAGATTAACAACGGAGATCGGCTTTGTTGCTATTTCGGTCTCGGTATATACCTGCTTCGCAGTTTCGAGCGCCTTATTTGCTGCAAGTCGGATGAAGTCTTTTGTAAAGCCATTTTTCTGCGCGAGCTCAAAGGCATTTCTGACCTGGGTGATGATTTCACGTTCGCCCACGACTAAAGAATCAAGCGAGCTAGCCACATGGAATAAGTGACGCACAGCATCCGATCCGTAGTAGAGCCGATTCTTTTCGATGGCTAAGCTGGATTCGTGCTCCTCAAGTGAAGGATAGAGTCGCTTGAAGAGGTTGGTGAGGAATTCGTCGTTGAGAGTTTGAGGTGTTCGGAAAAAGAACTCAACGCGGTTACATGTTGACAGGAACATGAACTCTCGCATTTCAAAATGCTTGACTATTGGATTTAGTCTTGCCTTTTGCAGTTCCGCTTCGATGTGAAACTTTCCAACAAGTTCTAGACCGAGAGAGCGGTGTGTCAGGGCTATTACTTTGAACTGATTCACGCAGTTGCAAAGGTCTTCTGACGCGTAAAAATTATGTCATGGAAATGTCAGGGGGCGAGGTGGTAAATCTCAACCCTACGGCTTTCGATTCGCTCGGTATTTGTCATGCCCTCACCCTTGGCGCCGATGCCATGTAGCTCAATTTGTTCTTCAGATACCCCACAATTCATTAGATACTTCTTGATCTGTGTTGCTCTCAATTCTGCGACTTGAACGCTGGCTTCATCAGACCCGAGATCACAAGAATATCCAACCACGAGGATTGGCTGAGCAGTTTGTTTGGCCTTCATAACCACTCGGTGATTAAGCTTGTATCGATCGTTATTGCTTAATCGTACACTGTTGAAGTTGAAGTAAATCGTGCTAAGCTTGACATCATTCTTGCTGTCTTCAAGGGCCTTGGATCCTTTGTCATTCGAAAGGAATTTCGAGAAGTCAAGACTTAGGTTGTCCCCAGAAGAAACTCCGGCAAGCCTAGCTTGAGATTTTGGTAATGTGCGAAATGCAAATTCACCGTCTTCTCCTTCCTGAACAAGCTCTTCTCCATTTTCGTCTAATACAATAAGCTGGGAACCAGCCTTGAGAACATCTTCAGAAAGGCGAACCAGATAATTGGACTCAGTCGCCAGTCGAGAGAAAACAAAATTTCCGTCAGCATCCGTGTACGTTGTTTCAATGACCTTTCCGTTTTCATCCAACAGATATAGTTCTACACCTTCCTGAGGGAGATCATTGAACGTGAATGCACCTTGGACATCTCTAAAACTCTTTTCGTAGAGAAGCTTGGCTTCGTCCTCGGAGATTTGTGACATGGAGAAGTAGTAGTCACCATCGAGTTTGTCAAAGGTGTACAATCGGTCGTCGCCAAGTTTAGCTGTTCGAACGTTTCCTTCCTTGTCAACAAAGTAGAGCTGACTTTCAAGCATGTCACTGCCTTCAAATTCTTCTACTTCGATTTTATAGTTACCGGCTTCCTCAAGCATGGAGAAGACGAATTGACCGTTGGCATCTGTGCGCACAATCTCTGCAACGTTGTTGTTTTCGTCCAATAGGCGCAATGTAATACCGTCTTTAGGCAGGCTTTTATACTTGAAGAGACCAATAGTGAATACAAAATGAGGAGTGATGATCGACCCTTGATCTACTTCGCTCAAGCGGTCCAAGTTCTTTTTGATGTCAGGTGTGATTGCCTGATACTGAAATCCACCGGCGGACATCTTGTCCATCACACCTACTTCAGATCCTTTACTGCTGTACAATGCAAGGGATCCATCTGCGTATGCTGAATTTGGATCAGCCAACTGAATATTATAATTCATATCGGGATCAAGCTTGCTAAACTTAAACTTACCTGATTCGTCGGTGACCACTTCTTCGATAACGTTGTTATTTTCATCGTAGAGGAAGAGTTTTACGCCCTGCTGTGGCAGGTTTTCAAACTTGAACACCCCTTCATTAATTAGCTGGGCATCCTCACCTTCTTCCTCCAGCAGTTTGAGTTGAGCCATTTGCCTAGCCTCAAGTTTCTGGTAATCGAATTCTCCATTCTCCTTCACGGTCGTCTTAAACAGGCGCACTCCGTTCGCGTCCGTGTAGTATATCTCCGCATTCTTCTTTACATACTCTAACGTTGTAATAAGCTTCATGTGAAGGTTTAGGCTATCATCGGTTTCGGGAAATTTAAACCCTCCTTTATCATCCGTTTCGGCATAGTGGTAAACCTTTCCATCATCATCAACCAAAGCGAGAATGGTGTTCTTTACTCCTACGCCATCTACCTCTAGGATTCCATGCATGCCAGCAGGCTGCTGTTGAAGCTCAATTGTCTCGCGAGCTCTATTCTCTGCTTCGGTCTGAGGAGTAACAGATGCTTGCCCCTCTGAACTATAATCGAGTTTTTCGAGGTATAGCCCTTCATGGTTTAGGACCATTGGGTTGAGAAGAGTGGCATCAATTTCATCATGCTGAGGCACGATTTGATATTCGTTTTTCTCTTTAAGTCCAGGAATTTCAATGACTTCTTCGGAGTTGGCCTTATAGATTCCGAGTGAAGAACCATCTTTGAATACTTCGACATTCACGTCAGAAAAGCGATTACCAGCAATGCCTTCGAAAGAAAGACGCAACGTATCTGCGATCTTATAAAACCGGTGATTTATTATTGCACTGTAAATATTGCTGAGACTGTCATTTCGGTTCGAAGAAAAGTATATAATCTCTCCAGCAACGAATGGAGCAGCATCAAACGCTTCTGAATTTAGAGGAGTTCCTGCATTCCTCGCGGGGCTCCAGTTCGTCCACGAGTCATCCTTTCGATATGCATAAAATATATCAGCGTCTCCAGCTCCACCCATTCCGTTCGATGCGAACAACATGGTTTTGTTATCTGGAAGCAGATGGGGTGTAATCTCAAACCCTTCGGAATTAACGCTATCACCTAGCCAAAGAGGCTTCGTCCACTTATCATCCTGGAAGAATGAGACGTAAAGATCTTCTAGGCCTTTCGAATATTTCGACTGCATCGAGATGATCATTATGTCCTCAGTCGGAACAACGAAGGCGCCATAAAAATCAGTTTTGATGTTTAACCCTGGGATATCAATGACTGAAGGCTTGGCAAAGTCGTCTTCAGTACGCGGTGCAAAAGAGAATCCTTTTTGTAGGTCAATCTTCTTGATGTACGTCCCTTGAAGAAATAGTCTATCTCCTTCGGTTGAAATACCAATTACAGAGTTGTTTAGTGCGTTATTAAGCTTTAGATCGTTGGTTGGGCTCGACCAGCTACCAGAAATGTAATCACTATACCATATGTCTTGACCATATGAGTTCCCTCCTTTGTTTTCAGGGTGAAGCGAACGCGTAAAGTACAGACGATGATTCGCAGGGTCATATATAGGCACAGACTCCTCGTAGATTGAGTTGATATTGTCAGGTAGGGGTATTACTTGATCAACCTCAACCTCAACCTGTGCGATCAGAGACCCGCTGATTAGCAGCAGTATACAGGTCAGTAGGTTATTCATCTAGACATTAAAAGACTGCTTTCTCTTTATTGAACAAGTTCAATCCAAGCATGACTTCGTGACTTCCAATATTATTCGTTTGGATCGTCGACAAAGAAAGGTCAAAAGCGTATCCAAATCTAAGTGTGTTTGATAAATGCAGCCCGATCATTCCAACAAGCGAGTTAGAATTACGGTAAGAAAGACCGACCCAATACATTTCTCGCATGTCCAATCTGAGGTTTAAATCGAACGACAGTGGGGCTTGGTCAACGTATTTAACCAATATGCTGGGAGTCAGTTCCATGTAGTTTACGAGCTTAAAATGATAACCTCCAATTATGTTGTGATGAGCTTTAATGTCCTCGAAGGTGACTTGATTGCTCAGCTTTAGTCGCTCCTGTATGAGTTGATCTGATGAATAGCCAAAGAAAAACTTGGGATGTTCGAGCCAAAATGCGACGTTAATGTCCATTTGAGAACTCTGATCTCTTGTGCCGATGTAGTTGATGTACGTTGGATCGCCAGCGTATTCTACTTCTGCTTTAGTAGCATCAAACACGACAGAGCTGAAGCCAATGCTTGGCGAGAAGCTCAGGTCAATCTCTTTGGCTACCGGAAGGTGAAATGCGTATGAAAGCGCGCCCATGGTTTGTGCGTATGGTCCATAGCCATCTCGTGCAATATAGCCTCCTATGTCGTGGTAAGATTTGCGAACGATGGAATTGTAAGACTCAACGTTGCTTATCCTAACCGATGAGCTTATTGGCTTCACGTCAACTCGACTTCCAATTGGAGCATTAGCACTTACATAGAAGGTCGTTGGGCTATTGGTAATTCCAACCCACTGATTTCGATAAGACAGATTCACCTCAGTGTAGTTGTGAATTCCACCAGAGGCCGTGTTGAGCAAGTACAAATTCTGTAAGTACTGGCTAAACTGATAGATCTGCTGAGACTTAGCCTGCTGATAACCGAAAAAGACCAGCACAACCAGAACGAGTATGTGTCTTATATTTTTCATCGGATGATCGTTATTGACCCTGTAATCGGCGGAACCTCAGGGACACCGAGTTCCACTACGAAGAAATAGCTACCACTAGGTAAATCTTTTCCATTGAATGTTCCGTCCCATGGGATTTGGTATCCTTTGGAAGCGAACATCTCATTTCCCCAACGGTTATAAATTTTTACAGCGCAATCAGGATAGTTGGCAAGTTCTTTCAGGTTCCACACGTCGTTGAATCGGTCACCATCCGGTGTGAATGCGGTAGGCAGTTTCAACCCTTCATTAACTTCCACCAAGATGGTGTCTGTTGTTTTACAACCATCTGCCGTGGTACCATTAATATAATAAGTAGTGGTCGTTGCAGGCTCAACCGTTGCAACGGCTTGATCACCATTCGTAAGCCCAATATTCGGCCACCATTCGAAGATTACATCTAGATCGCTTGTCGCTTCCACTTCCACGCTCGAAGGAGCGAAAATGAAGGTTGTGTCAAGTAGCGTTTCAACCACTGGAAACGGGACAACGTCGACCGTTACATCGTCATAGCTTGGCGGACATACGCCATTGATAACCATCCATCGGTATGAGTAGGTCCCGAGTTGTAATCCGTCTATCTGAGTTGTTGCTTCATTTGTATCGGCCAGGGTAGTTCCATCTCCTGGATTCAGCCAAGTTCCAATGCCGATTGAACCAAGATTCGCAGCAATTTCTGCGCCTAAACTATCACACACAATTACATCGTCTCCTGCGTCTGCAATAGGGTTTAAGTAAACCTCAACTTCCATGGTGTCATAAAGTACAGGACAGACACCATTTTCTATTCGCCATTCGAATTGTGTAATTCCTATCTCTAGACCATCGTACGCAGTGTTGCTTGATGTGCTATCCGTAAATGTGATATTTCCTGACAGTGCCGTCCAAAACCCAAATCCAATTGCCGGGTTATTTGCGGCCATCGTGCCATCGTATTCTTCACATTTTTCTTGATCGATTCCAGCAAGGGCTGTATCCGGATAGTCATACCTAAACACCTCGAACTGGCATGTATCTGCATTGCCATAAATATCTGTAACGATGAACCGGTTGATAGTTAAACCAACAGGATAGAATCCCCCTGAAGCAATTCCGGAATCGAGTACGACGGTATGGTAAGTACAATTGTCAATGAAGATGGGTAGGCTGTATGTGAATATGCTGTCACAAATAGTTGTGTCGTTTTGGCAAAACAACTGAGGCGCTTCCCAATCTTGAACTTCAATTATGAAGCTGCAGGTGTCTGTATTCAATGATTGATCGTATGCGACGTAAGTCAGCTGGGTAAATCCAAGAGGGAAGAAGCTTCCACTATCAAGTCCTGTAGTGTCAATCTGTATTATTGAATCTATGGAGCAATTGTCCCAAGCGGTTGGCCAACTATAGTCAACGATAGCAACACAATCGCCTGAATCATTCAGAACTATTATGCTGTCATTGCACGTGATGATCGGATGGATTGTGTCCATTACCGCAACTTGAAGCGTGTCTGTAGATTGATTTCCGAAGATGTCCTCAGCATTGAATATGATGTCAATCGCAGAGTCTACAGTAGAGCAGGTGTAAAGGGTGTCGCTCAAATAGATCGTATCCAAGGTGCAGTTGTCATGGGTGCTGTCATCAAGTGAGGCAGCGTACATTACGAATTGACCACTGGAGTCGAGGTATACCGTGTCTGAATGAGCAAAGATGTAAGGCGCTAATGTGTCTTCAATAACCAGGATCAAAGAATCGTAGCTTGTATTTCCGTTTTCATCAGTCGCCGTAAACAACACGTTTAATGTGTCACCATGATTAGCACAGTCGAATGAACTTGTGTCAATTGAAATCGTATCAATCCCGCAAGCGTCAGAAGTGCTAATATCCACCGAGTCCGCTGTTGTCGTGGCAAATCCGAAAGAGTCTAGGTAGATAAATTGAGTATCAACAATAACGATTACCGGCGCAATAGTGTCATTGACTTGAATAGTGCTAATAGCCGAATCGATGTTCCCGTGTACGTCTTCTGCGTAGAAAGTGACATTGTTCGAACCTACGTCAATGCAGTTAAAAGTGTCTTGACTCAAATACATTATATTAAGCCCACAGCTATCCCAAGTGGCAAGATTCACCGAGTCAACATCAATTACAGCCTCACCTGTGCTATCTAAATAGATTGTAAGATTTTGAATTATTGGTTGTGGTGCAACTGTGTCTAAAACAGTTACGTAAGCAGAGCCCTGATGTAAGTTTCCACTAATATCTCGAACAAACATTGCCACCCAATGGCTATCTGGCGCATGACCACAATCAAAATCATACATGCTTAACCATGTCGAGTCAATTGTGCAGTTATCAGATGATCCATTGTCAAGACCACCCGGAACAATTGAAGTATTTCCGAACGAGTCCAGATAGACTGTAATACTTTGAACCAGCACTATTGGTCTTGTGGTGTCAAAAACAGTGATGATTGACATTGCAGAATCAACATTCCCAGAAACATCTTCCGCATATAAGTATATCGTGTTTGGCGCTGCAGTATCTGAACAATCGAAGGACGTAACATCCAAGTACATCGAGTCGACCGTGCAGTTGTCAAACGTCCCATTATCGATCATGGCAACAGTAATCGAACCATCACCACTACTATCTAGGTATACTGTATCATTTTGGGTGACAACAGTTGGAGGAAGAATGTCTGTAACCGTGACGTAAGCATGAGCGGTATCAGAATTGCCGGAAACATCAAAGACAGTGAGAATTACTAAATGGGTTGAATCAACATCTGCGCACGTGAATGAGTCAAAGTCAATTTGCATACTTGCAATTGCACAGTTATCGAATGAACTATTGTTGACATCTGAGGTGTCAATCGTGACCGACCCACTCGCCGCTAATTGAACAAAAATGTTCTGTGTAATCACAGTTGGGGGAGATGTATCAAGGACGGTAATCACTACTAGATCGCTATCAACATTACCACCGGCATCTGTCGCGTAAAACCAGATGTTATTATCGCCAGTATCCGCACAGTTGAAAATCGAGTCACTGAGGGAAAAGTCTAACCCACAATTGTCAACACTTGCGCTATCAAGAGAATCTGCAGAAACCGTGACTGAGCCAGTTGCGTCAAGCGCCACGGTAATATCGTGACCGTCGGCGATTGGAGGTGTCGTGTCCCAGGCAAGTTCGAAGGTATAATCTTCGGCTTCTCCATATGTCTGTGATCCACAGGCCGAAGGGGGAAGAGCAATATAATTACAAATTACCCGCATATAGGTTGTGCCAGTGTCAGCGGAGCATGGTACGTCGAATGAACCAGTAAATGCACCTAGGCCCCACGTGCCACTATTCCAAACTTCTTCAGTTGAAGCGTACACGCCGTCTTTATTCCAGTCAACGTATATCCTAAAGCCCTGTGCATAAGTTGGACCTGATTGAACGCTCACGCCAACAGATTCTCCTGGGCTCGAAGTATGAATCAGAGAGGTGTAGTCGCCTACGGGGCTGCCGTTGCATCCTGAACCATTATTTGTAATGTTCGTTCCTCCACCGCTAGTGCTGAAGTTGTTAATGTAGTCTCCGAGTGCACATCCATTGGATATTGTCGGGGTACAGTATGGCGACTCTACAGCAATTGTGTATTCTTCAGTTTCACCATATGTATAAGAAGAGCAAGGGTCCGTTGGTACTGTATTATAGGCACTTCGTATTCTCATGCGATACGAAGAAATTGGAGTCCCAAAGGGGATTGTGAAACTTCCATTGAATGTAGAAGTGCTCGCCGAACCACTACTCCACATTAGTTCAGTTGATTCAAATGTGTAATTATTGTTCCAATCTACCCAAATTGCAAACCCATTGGCCCATGAGAGACCTGATTGAATTGAAAACGACACGCTTTCACCCTGTCCTTCCGTGTGAACCAAGTTTGTGTAGTTCCCGAATCCATTTACGCTACACCCAGTACCATTGTTTGTGATATTAGTAGTGCCGCCAGTTGTGCTAAAGTTATTGATGATGTCACCATCACTACATGAATATGGCAGAGCGTAAGTATATATAGGAGTGCAGTACGTTGTATAAGTAATACTGGCTGATCCATTCCCTGATTGATAACCCTGGGTGTGAATGATATTTGAGGCCCCGGGCAGTATATAACTACTACCACCGCCACCGCCGGAAATAAGTCCGCCGCCGCCGCCGTAATAGCCACCACCGCCGCCGCCGCCGCCGCCGGTCCAGCCTTGGCCCGCTCCTCCAAGACCGAAGGCGCCGTTGCCGCCGCTAGGCTGACCCCAAGGCGAGCCATCACCTCCGGTTCCTCCGGCAGATTGAGTTCCTCCTGTTCCAGCTGGATATGAGCTCCACTGAGACCCATTTGCTCCAGTAAGACTGCCTCCAGCACCACCGTTGCTGAAAGTTCCTGTGAATCCACCACCACCGCCAGCACCAGCGACTAAAATTCGGTTGGCAAAACCTGTACCTCCACTTCGGATGTCAGTAGCCCCACCACCAGCGCCAGGTTCTTGAGATAGGTTTGAGGAGGTGCCTCCACCGCCATTAAATATCGAAGATGAATTGCATGTTCCGCATGTTGTTCCTTGCTGGCCTACATAAATGTAAAGTGTTTCGCCAGGAGTTACAGGTATCGTGGATTGTACTCGACCCCCTAAACCTCCAAAAGCCCCATTTTCTCCATTTCCACCTGAAGCCCCAATGGCATCAACCGTGATTGAATCAACCGTGATTGGTACAACAAAAGTTTGGACAGCGCCGGTGTAACTATAGGTGTTGGTGATAGTACTTTGAGCACTAAGTTGTTGAGGTAGAGCCAATAACAGTATAACCAAAAAAGTTCCAGTCACCAGCTGGAGTGATCGAAATCGAAGTCCGTTAATAGGCATTGCTTAATCCGTAGCTACGAAAATACGCGATTCATAGTCTGAAGGTTTGGTTGGGTCGATTATTTATTAGCTCTTGACTATTAAAACATTCATTATTCACCGAAAAAGGAACAAAAAAACCCAAGTCTAAGACCTGGGGTTTGTTCCTTCCGGCAGGCCACGTTTAACTTCCACACATCTCGCAATCGTCCGGATCGTCTAGAGAACATGCTATTTCCGCCTGACGCTGTTCAGCGCTTACGACTTCAGTTTCTTCAGCCTGCTCAGTTGGCTCTTCGAGCTTCTCCTTATCAACCGTGAATTGAATTGCGTCTCTAGCTGCCTTCGTTCGGAGATAGTACATCCCTGTCTTCAATCCAGCTTTCCAACCATAGAAGTGCATGGAGGTCAGCTTCGCAAAGTTTGCGTCTTCCATGAAAATGTTCAACGACTGACTTTGATCGATGTACGCACCTCTGTCAGCAGATTGGTCAATGATGACACGCTGACTAATTTCCCAGGCTGTCTTGTACAATTCCTTGAGATTATCAGGGATTTCGTCAATTTCCTGTACCGAACCATTGGTTGCAATCAACTTGTTCTTCAACGTCTCATTCCAAAGACCAAGTTTTACGAGGTCCCGCATCAAATGCTTATTCACGATGACAAATTCACCACTAAGAGTCCTTCTGGTGTAAATGTTTGAAGTGTATGGTTCAATGCACTCGTTGTTTCCTAGAATTTGAGATGTAGATGCGGTTGGCATCGGAGCAAGGAGCAAAGAATTACGGGTTCCATATTTCTCGATTTCGCCTTTCAATACATCCCATTCCCAAAGATCCGTCGGAGTTACGCCCCACATGTCATGTTGGAATGTCCCTTTTGACAGTGGTGAACCCGGATAGGTCTCGTAGTGACCATGCTCTTTGGCCTCGTCCTTTGACGCGGTTAGAGCGGCATAATAAATTGTTTCAAAGATTTGACGGTTTAGCAATTGTGCCTCTTCGCTATCAAATGGGAAACGCATTAATATGAATGCGTCTGCCAAGCCCTGAACACCTAACCCAATCGGTCTGTGCCTCAGGTTTGAATTTTTAGCCTCAGGAACTGGGTAGTAGTTTCCATCAATGATCTTATTGAGATTTTTCGTGGCTACATAGGTGATCTCAAACAATTTATTGAAATCAAATTTGCCTTCACTGACGAACATTGGTAGCGCGATAGAAGCCAAATTGCAAACAGCCACTTCATCAGGAGCGGTGTACTCAATAATCTCAGTACACAGATTCGAGCTCTTTATCGTGCCGAGGTTTTGTTGGTTTGACTTAGCATTTGCCGCGTCCTTGTAAAGCATGTAAGGAGTTCCAGTCTCAATTTGAGATTCAAGGATTTTGAACCACAAGTCTTGTGCTTTAATTGTTTTCTTGCCTTTGCCATCCTTCTCATATTGTAGGTATAGCTTTTCAAATTTCTTTCCATGCGTATCTGCAAGGCCAGCACATTCATCAGGACACATCAAAGTCCAATCGCCGCCTTCTTCAACACGTTTCATGAAAAGATCCGGCACCCAAAGGGCATAGAATAAATCGCGAGCGCGCTGCTCTTCCTTTCCGTGGTTTTTCTTCAGGTCGAGAAAGTCAAAAATATCTGCGTGCCAAGGCTCAACGTAGATTGCAAATGAACCTTTCCGCTTTCCGCCACCTTGATCCACGTATCTCGCAGTGTCATTAAATACTCGAAGCATTGGAACAATTCCATTGCTCGTTCCGTTAGTGCCACGGATGTACGAACCAGTTGCCCTGATATCATGGATGGAAAGCCCAATTCCACCTGCAGATTGAGAGATTTTGGCGCACTGAGAGAGCGTCTCATATATTCCGCTTATGCTGTCATCCTTCGTGGTGAGCAGAAAGCAGCTTGACATTTGAGGTTTTGGTGTGCCCGCATTGAATAATGTTGGTGTAGCGTGAGTGAACCAACGCTGAGACATTAGGTCATAGGTTTCAATTGCTGAATCCAAATCGTTTTTGTGAATTCCAATAGCAACGCGCATCAACATGTGCTGAGGACGCTCAACCACTTGGTTATTCATTTTAAGTAAATACGATCTCTCTAAAGTTTTGAAACCAAAGAAATCGTACCCGAAATCTCGATCGTAAATGATATGACTATCGAGTTGTTCTGCGTTATCGCTGATGATCTTGTGAACGTATTCCGCAATTAATGGGGCGTCTTTCCCCGTTTTGGGGTCGACATACGTGAACATTGCGTCCATCGTAGCTGAGAATGACTTCTCAGTGTTCTTATGGAGGTTAGACACGGCAATTCTTGAGGCAAGAAGAGCGTAATCCGGGTGAGAGGTAGTAAGTGATGCAGCTGTTTCGGCAGCAAGGTTGTCCAATTCACTTGTCGTGACCCCATCATAAATCCCCTCGATGACTTTCATCGAGATCTTGACTGGATCAACACTCTGGTGTAATCCGTAACAGAGTTTTTTGATTCGGGCGGTTATCTTATCGAATTTGACGGCTTCACTTCTTCCGTCTCTTTTCATTACAAACATGGGCTAACAGGCTTTTGGTTATTTAGCAAATAGGTTTTTAGAAGTCTTCGTCTAGTTTGAATACTTGATTTTCGGTGCCATTGGCGACTCCGGACTTCTGGTATTCAGCCACACGTTTTTCGAAGAAGTTTGTCTTTCCTTGAAGACTGATCATCTCCATGAAATCAAATGGGTTTTCTGATCCCCATACTTTCTCACACCCTAGTTCGAGGAGTAATCTATCCGCAACAAACTCAATGTATTGTTGCATCAATTTCGCATTCATCCCAATAAGAGAAACTGGAAGGGCATCGGTGACGAATTCCTTTTCAATTTCCACAGCATCTTTTATGATGCCCGTTACGGTCTCTTTCGGAAGCTGATTGATCAAGTGATCAGTGTACAGTAAGCAGGCAAAATCACAGTGCATGCCCTCGTCTCTTGAAATTAGCTCGTTTGAGAAGCTAAGTCCTGGCATCAATCCTCTTTTCTTCAACCAGAAGATGGAACAGAATGATCCGGAGAAGAAAATTCCTTCAACCGCTGCAAAGGCAATGAGGCGTTCTGCAAAGGAGCCATTGTCAATCCATCGGAGCGCCCAATCAGCCTTCTTCTTAACGCAGGGTATGGTTTCGACAGCATTGAAAAGTTTATTCTTCTCTGCTTTGTCCTTTATATATGTATCAATGAGCAGAGAATAAGTTTCGGAGTGTATGTTCTCCATGGCGATTTGAAAACCGTAAAAGAACTTGGCTTCTGTGTATTGGACCTCAGAAACGAAGTTTTCCGCGAGATTTTCGTTTACGATTCCATCGCTTGCGGCAAAAAATGCCAATACATGCTTAATGAAGAATCGCTCATCATCATTCAATTTATTATCCCAATCATAAAGATCTGCACCAAGGTCAATTTCTTCAGCTGTCCAAAAGCTCGCTTCCGACTTTTTATAAAATGCCCAGATGTCGTCATGCTTAATTGGGAAGAGAACAAACCGACTTGGGTCCTCTTTTAGGATTGGTTCTTCGGTCGAATTCTCTTGTGTTTGCACGGGCATGTTTTCTGGTAAAACGTCACTGAGGTCTGTCTCTGCTTTTTGAATTTCTTTCTGGTCCATTTATCTTCTACTTTCTTTACTGACGCTGCGATTAGGGACAAAACGTTCCTTAGTCGAAATCACCAACTATGTTTTAATCAACTGATATACAATAAGTTAAAAGCGAGGGTGGCTTTAGGTGACGAATCAGAAGGGTAACTGCTCCGTTTTTATTGTTCAACAAAACTTGAGAAAAATGCGACCCGAGTCAAACCAAATTCATCAACAATTGAGGGAGTTTTTGAACAGTCGGTTTCCCGGATGGATGTTAAAAAAAATCTTTTGGTATCCTCAACTCAATGTTAATGGGAGCTCGGAAATTTTTATCCTGTTAATTAGCTCGATGTTGTAAAAAAAGATTTGGAAAATCCACCTCAATGGTTCACTTTATTCCACTCGATCGAGGTTGATTCGAGAGATGAATAGAAGTCTTTTCCAAATCGACGGACCAAAGCATCTTTTACAAATCTGAAAACCGGAACCTTTAATTCTTTACCCAGTGAACAAGCGGGGGAGCAAATATTCCATTGCTCATAGTTCAATGCTGTGATTTCTTCGTAGCGCTTAACTCGAACAGGGTAAAGGTGACAAGAAACAGGTTTCTGAAAATTTGACTTGCCAGCTTTCCAAGCTACTTCGATTCCGCATTGCGCTACTCCCTTCTCATCAAATAAGGTGTAGGCACATTCTTGACCGTCTTTCAAAGGAGTTACCCATTCATCGTCCTCGTCTTTTATGTATAAACCCTGTTTTTCGATTGCTTTTAGCCCATCTTCCCGAAGGAAATCCTTAATGGAGTCAAAATTTGCCTCAAGATTTTCCAATTCTTCGGTAAGTAGGGGTGCGCCGGAGTCGCCTTCAACACAACACGCACCTTTACAGGCATTTAGGTCACAAACGAAGGACTCTTCAAGCAGATCGGACGAAATAAGCTTGTCATCAATTTGAATGATCATCTGGTGGCGAATTTATTGACTTAGAAGCCCGATAGCATTAAAATATTAAATCGAAGTGAAAAGGGTATTCACCGTCAAATTTTAACGTTTCGGGGGTTGAGGTATTAATTATTGTTATTTCTTTGTGAGGAAACGTTTAACTAAACATTACCTAAACTATGAGAAGAAATCAACTATTTCTCTTAGCAATATCTGTGTTTATGACTCAGATATTACTAGCACAAGAACGGACCTTATCGGGGGTCGTACGAGCGGATGACGGCTCGACTCTACCAGGAGTCAACGTCACCATTAAGGGGACCACTAACGGTACCACTACTGACGAGAATGGTAAGTATACAATCCAAGTCCCAAATGATGACGCGGTATTGATATACTCCTTTATCGGAATGGAGGACCAAGAAGTTCCTGTAGCATCCCAATCTAATATTGACGTCGGAATGGTTTCCGGAATGGTATTGGACGAGGTTGTCGTAACCGCTCTCGGTATTTCCCGAGAGAAAAAAGCACTGGGTTATTCAACCCAATCAGTGTCTGGTGAAGATGTAGCTCGCGTGAAGGACGTAAACTTCATGAGCGCACTTTCAGGACAAGTCTCCGGTGCTCAAATTAAGAACAGTGGAACTATGGGTGGTTCTGCTAACGTAATAATCCGAGGCTATAAGTCTATTAATGGTAATAACCAACCGCTTTATGTAGTGGATGGTATTCCTATTAGTAACGCGATTACTAACTCACGTAACCAGAGGACTGGTCGTGGTGGATTTGACTACGGTAACGCCGCAATGGACATTAACCCAGAAGACATCGAGAAAATCGAAGTACTTAAGGGTGCCGCCGCAACTTCTCTTTATGGAGCGCGAGCAGCGAATGGTGTTGTGATTATCGTTACTAAGAAAGGAGCTAAGAATAAGAACGGAGTTGGTGTTACCATTTCATCAGGTGTGATGGCTGGTGTGATCAACAATAACACAATGCCTGTATACCAGAAAGAGTACGGTCCTGGATATGGACAATACTATGGTTCTGATACTGTGTTCACCGGCGATATCTATGATGGATATGTTGAAGAAGTAGATACAGATGGCGATGGTGTCATTGATGGACTAGCTTCTCCAATTGGTGAGGATGCGTCTTACGGACTTGCATTTGATCGCGCTGATGAGCTTCTTACTTGGGAGTCTATCTATCCAGAATTGGAAGACACATACCTTAAGCCACAGCCTTACGAGGCAGCGGAAAATGACGCAACAACTTTCTATGAGACAGCGATGCAGCTTACAAACTCTGTGTCTGTTGATGGAGGAAACGAAAACGGAACTTACCGTATGAGTGTTAGTGACATGCGCTACAAGGGGATCATGCCTAATAGTAGCCTACGTCGAAACAACGCTTCTATTAATGTATCATACAACCTAAGCGATAAGCTTTCAGTTTCATCGTCCATGACATTTGTCAAGAACGAAGGACTTGGACGTTACGGAACAGGTTACGATTCACGAAACGTAAACCAATCTTTCCGTCAATGGTACAATGTCGGTACTGACTACCAAGCTCAGTGGGAGGCATATGACAAGACTGGAAAGAACCTTACATGGAATCCACTTGGATTTGGTTTCGCAGAAGGAACTCGTGAGCGTCCACACTACTTTGACAATCCATATTTCATGCGATATGAAAGTTATGCAAACGATGTTCGTAACAGAATCATCGGTAACGTAGCTGCAACATATCAGCTGACTGATTGGTTAAGCGTCATGGGTCGTGTAACTAATGATAGTTATGACGAACTACGTGAGGAGCGAATTGCTGATGGATCAGTCGATGTTCCTATGTACTATAAGTATACACGCAGCTACTATGAGAGAAACTATGATTTCATTCTTTCATGGAAGAAATCATTCGGTACTGATGGTAAAGTCAGCTTTGATGGTAACGCAGGAACTAACATTCGACGTCAGAAGAGTACTGAGACTGAAGGACAGACAAACGGTGGTTTGATTGTTCCAGGTCTTTATTCCCTTTCTAACGGAACGAATGGTATGATTGCTCCAACTTTCTTGCCGTCATCTAACGATTACAAGATTCTTAATCAACCTTACGAAGCTGAATGGCAACGTGCTGTTGATGGATACTATGGTCGAATGACATTGGGATATGATCAGTTCTTGTATGTTGACCTTGCTGGTCGATATGACATCAGCTCGACTCTTCCTGATGGAGACAACGCTTTCTTCTATCCAGCAGCAACACTTAGTTTGGTTTATTCCGAATTATTTGATGTTTCATTCATGGACTTTGGTAAGTTGAGATTGAACTATGCACAAGTTGGTAATGACGCACCTGTGCAGAGTGTACGTTCAGTTTATAACCTGAACACATCTTTCATGGGAAGTTCATTGGCATCAGCGCCAAACACAAACTTGAACTCTGGACTAGTACCTGAGAACACTCAATCAATGGAAATTGGATTTGAGAACAAGTTTGCTAAGGATAAGATTGGTTTTGATATTACTCTTTATAAGACTAATACGAGAGATCAAATTCTTCCTGCACGTGTATCTAGTGCTTCTGGAACAATCTTCCAGTATATTAACGCTGGTGACATTCAGAACCAAGGAGTTGAAGTTTCTCTATATGCAAACCCTGTTAAAACTGAGTCGTTCTCATGGACAACTCGTATAAACTGGGCGCTGAACAGAAACGAAGTAATCGAGCTTGATGGCCAATTGGATGCATTCCAGTTGACATCTATGCAAGGCGGTATCACTGTTGAGGCTGAAGTCGGACAACCTTATGGAGTTATTAAGGGAACCAACTTCGTTTACTACAACGATGATGAATCAAAGCCAATCGTTTACGCTCACCCATTCGGTGGAACACGATACTGGAGATCAGCTACACCTGAGGTAATTGGTAACATGCTTCCTGATTGGACGGGTGGATGGTTCAACACAATTAAGTTCAAGGATATTGCTGTGAGTGCATTGATTGACATGCAGCAAGGAGGAAACTTCTTCTCACTTGATACTTGGTATGGATACGGAACTGGTATTTATGATATCACTGCCGGAACTAACGATGCTGGAAACCCAGTTCGGGATGCACCAGAAGATGGAGGAGGAATTCTTCTTGACGGTGTTGTTGCGACTACTGATGCAACAGGGGCTTACATTTTCGATGACGATGGTAACCTGACTTCAGATGGAACACAAAACGAAGAGAATGGTTGGTTCGGAAACTATGCTAACGCATATGGATGGGCTACTGCTCCAAACGCAATGCACATTTACGATGCGACGTACATCAAGCTTCGTCAATTGACTATTACTTACTCCATTCCAAAGAGTGTAGTAGAAGAGTGGCCAATTCAAGGACTTGATATATCACTCGTAGGACGAAACCTTGCAATCTTGCACAAGAATTCACCTTACACAGATCCTGAAGCTGGCTTAAGTGCTGGTAATGTTCAGGGTTACCAGTCAGGGGCTTATCCTGCTGTTCGTGAGTTCGGTGCTAACGTTACACTTAAATTCTAATTATCCACGAACAATGAAAAAGGTATTAATATATACAGGTTTAGCGGTATTCATCCTTAGTGGTTGTACGAAGGATATTACCGACTTCAACAAGAATCCTAAGGCCCCTGAAGAGGTGCCAGCAGCGATGCTCTATGCAAATGCTCAAAAGGATCTAGTTTACTACATGTCAAGTCCAAATGTGAATGTGAATACATTCCGCCTTTGGTCCCAGCACTGGACTCAAACTACTTATACGGATGAGTCTAACTATGAATTGACGGAGCGAAACATTAACGGAGGAGTTTACGACAGGCTTTATGCCAACGTTCTTCGAGACTTGAGTGAAGCCCGTGCAATCATTGGAAAAGATGAACTTGTCACCGGAAACGATGAGAAGGCTCAGCTTGCATTGATCACAATTATTGAGTGTTATGCTTATCACGTATTGGTAGACATCTTTAACGATGTTCCATATACAGATGCAATTCAGCTGCTTGATAATCTAGCTCCAGGATATGATGATGCGGCTACAATTTATAGTAGTGTAATGTCTGATCTTGATGGAGCGATCGCCGACTTAAATGCTGGCGGAGGCACCGGAGAGCTTGGAGCTTCTGATAACATCTATGGTGGTAGCGCGTCTAGTTGGGCTGCTTTTGCAGGAGCCCTCAAAATGAAGATGGCTGTTCGAACTGGTGATATGGCAGCTGCCGCTGCAGCTGATCCAGGAGCTGGTTTTTCAAGTGCTATGATGACGTTTGAAGGATCTGCGCCAAACACCAACCCATTGTGGGAAGCTCTAGTGCAAAGTGGACGTACAGATTATATTGCCTCATCAACATTTGGTGATATCCTGAATGATAGAATGGATCCAAGGAGAGGCATGTTCTTCAAGAATGTTGGAGATTCTATTGACGGAGGTAAGATCACAGGTAATCCACATGGTAGTGGTGGAGCTTATCCGCTCTACTCACAACCAGGCGCGATGCTTGAGGATCCAACTCACCCAGGTCAATTGATGACGACTGCTGAAGTTGAATTCCTTAGAGCTCACATTGACGCGACGAATGGTGATGACGCAGCTGCTGCTACGCACTATCATGCCGGTATCATGGCTTCTTGCTCTGATTGGGGTGTTGATGGCTCAACATATATCATGCATCCTATGGTGAATGCCGACAGCTTATTGGCTGCGGGTACATCTTGGAATGAGATCATCGGAACGCAGAAGTGGATCGCTATGTATGACAATAGCTTTGAAGCTTGGTCTACTTGGAGATTCTATGACTATCCAATGATGGCTGTAGCAGCTGAGGCAGGTACAACGCCTCCAACGCGCTATAACTACAGTGTCGATGAGTACTCTATTAACAACGACAACGTTTCTGGCGCTAATGGCGGGAACGATGACAAGTATGGTAAAGTATTCTGGGACAATTAATGTTTAGATAATTAATTTGCTTAATAGAAGGTCCTCCGAATCTCGGGGGACTTTTTTTATTTACACGAATAGCAAGTAGATACATTTGCGCCCATGAATCAAGAGGATCATTTTAAGCAGGTTATTTCTCACGCAAAGGAATACGGCTTTGTATTTCCTTCCAGCGAGATCTACGATGGATTGAGCGCAGTCTATGACTATGGACAGCTAGGAGTCGAGCTTAAGAATAACATTAAGAAATACTGGTGGAAGAGCATGGTTCAAATGCATGAGAACATTGTCGGGTTGGACTCTGCAATATTCATGCATCCGACAACATGGAAGGCTTCAGGACATGTTGATGCTTTTAGCGATCCACTGATTGACAATAAGGATAGTAAAAAGAGATATCGGGCGGATGTACTTGTGGAAGATCATATAGCGAAAATTCAAGGCAAGATTGATAAGGAAATCAAAAAAGCGGCAAAGCGCTTTGGAAATTCATTTGATGCCTCGATGTATAGAGAAACTAATCCTAGAGTAAAGGGTTATGTTGAGAGGATAGAGGCGGTTGAGACCCGTATGAAGCAGTGCTTGGATGATGGGAATCTCGAAGAATTTAAGCAGCTTATCGTAGATGAGGAAATATCTGATCCAGTCAGTGGAACCAGAAACTGGACTGATGTGCGTCAATTCAATTTGATGTTCAGTACTGAAATGGGTTCGGTCGCTGAAGGGGCAAACACGATATATCTAAGACCTGAGACAGCACAGGGAATATTTGTGAATTTCTTGAATGTTCAGAAAACTGGCCGAATGAAAATTCCCTTTGGCATTGCTCAAATTGGGAAGGCATTTAGAAACGAAATTGTTGCCCGACAGTTCATATTTCGTATGCGAGAGTTTGAACAAATGGAGATGCAATTTTTTGTGAAGCCAGGAACGGAAAAAGAATGGTATGAGCACTGGAAGACTGAGAGAATTGCATGGCATACATCGCTGGGGATTCCAGAAAGCGAGTACCGTTTTCATGATCACTTGAAGCTTGCTCACTATGCCAACGCGGCCTGTGACATTGAGTTTAATTTCCCATTTGGCTTCAAAGAATTGGAAGGAATCCACTCTCGGACCGATTTTGATTTGAAGCAACACGAAGAACATAGCGGTAAAAAACTGCAATACTTCGATCCTGAGATAAACGAGAACTATGTGCCTTATGTAGTGGAGACAAGCATTGGGCTTGACCGAACTTTTTTAGCGATCCTGTCATATTCAATTCAAAATGAAAAACTCGAAGATGGATCGGAGAGGGTAGTGATGCGAATTCCCGCTGTATTGGCGCCATATAAAGTAGCTGTATTCCCGCTGGTTAAAAAGGACGGACTACCGGAAAGGAGTCGAGAAATTCTAAATTCCTTGAAAGGCGAATTTATGTGTCAGTACGATGAAAAGGATGCTATCGGCCGGCGGTATCGAAGACAAGATGCGATTGGTACTCCACTGGCCGTGACTGTGGATCATCAGACCCTGGAAGACGGAACGGTAACCATCCGAGAGCGTGATTCAATGAAGCAATATCGCGTTCCTTCTACCGAACTCTCAAAGCAAATTAGAGAAGCCGTCTACTAGGGCTATTCTTGCATTCATGGCTTAATTCTTGTTGATTCCGCGGACCTCATGAAGAAGTTTCTCTTACTTCTATACCGAGTGATTTTTATAATCGCATTTTTCCATTCCGCCGCAAAGGCGCAGACAATCAGAATTGTTGATGGAATGACTGGTAAACCTCTCGAATTGGTGAATGTCTTGTCATTCAATCCTGAGATGCTTTCTATATCTAACCCCAACGGAGAAGTGGACATAAGCGAGTTCACTGGCTTCGATAGCATCCAAATAAGCCGATTGGGATTCTTGAGAAAATGGTATACGTATCAGGAGTTAACCATGTATGTGTCCTTACCATTGAAGCTTGATTCACTTTCGTTTCCACTCGATACGTTTATCATCAGCTCAACTCGATGGCGCCAAAGTCGACGTGATGTGCCCAATAGGATTGTTTCAATTTCACCGGATGATATCGCCATAGATAATGCCCAAACGGCAGCGGACGTTCTCCAAGGATCAGGAGAAGTATTCGTACAAAAGTCACAGCTTGGGGGTGGTAGTCCAATGATTAGAGGTTTCTCGGCCAACCGGGTTTTACTGACTGTTGACGGAGTGAGAATGAACAATGCTATTTTCCGGAGCGGCAACGTGCAGAATGTGATATCTATCGACCCCCAATCTGTCAATCGAGTAGAGGTGAACTATGGACCCGGATCTGTCATTTATGGCAGCGATGCTCTTGGCGGTGTCCTTAGCTACTTTACAAAAGGGCCTAAAATTTACACGACGGATTCTCAAGCCGTTTCGGGAAGCGCATTGGCGCGGACGTCCACAGCGAATCAAGAACGAACAGGGCACATAGAGATCAACTTTGACGGAGGCAAGTGGGCCTCACTGTCGAGTATTACATTTTCAGCGTATGATGACCTCCTGATGGGCTCGAATGGACCAAGCGAATACCTAAGGCCTGAGTTTATTGTGGCTAGACCGGAGGGCGATACACTCTTGCTCAGCAACAATGACCGGAAACAGATTTATTCTGGCTACGAACAGATAAACCTGATGCAGAAGATTCTTTTTCAACCGAATAAAAGCCTGAAGGTCAAGTATGGAGGCCATTTTGCAAAGACGTCGAACATTCCGCGATATGATCGTCTAATTGAGTACGAAGCGGATTCTCTCAAGTATGCAGAATGGTATTATGGACCACAACAATGGACGATGCACAATCTTTCGATTGAGCACTCAGGAGATTCCAATCTATACGATGGGCTAAACCTCACGCTCGCGTATCAGGAATTCAAAGAGAGTCGACACAGCCGATTATTCAATGACACACAAAGATTGAATCAACATGAGAATTTGCATGCCGTGAGCTTAAACCTTGATTTAACGAAGAGGCTCAATAAGAAACAGAATTTGTACTACGGTCTTGAAGGGGTTGGAAATTGGGTTGGATCGACCGCAACGCTATTGAATGTGAATGATGATTCTAAAGCGGCTACTCAAACAAGATATCCGGATGGAAGTGAGTGGTATTCTGCCGCTCTCTATGCCGCACACCAATGGAGATTCAGCAGAGAATGGACGATGCAGACAGGGATAAGAGCCAATTACATCCTAGCTAATGGGACGTTGGATACCACTTACATCAAACTCCCGTTGTCGCAACTACAGAACAGTAATGCTGCAGCGAATGGAAGTATTGGAATTGCATACAAGCCTTCGTCTACGTGGCAGATTAACTTCAATGCCTCTACGGGATTCAGAGCTCCAAACATCGATGATTTGGCCAAAGTCTTTGATTCCGAACCCGGAGCAGTAGTACTGCCAAACACCACACTTAAACCTGAGCACGCCTACAATATTGATTTCGGAATTTTAAAAGTGATCGATGATGTCTTGAAAATTGATGTAACAGGGTTTTATACAATCCTTGAAAACGCAATGGTGCGAAGAAATTCAACCTTCGATGGCGCTGACAGTATTCTCTACCAAGGCGACTTAAGTAGAGTCCAGACAATTCAAAACGCATCAAGCGCATTCGTATACGGATTTCACGCTGGATATGAACTCAAGATTGGCAGACACTGGTCATCTGTTGCTCGCTACAACTATCAGATTGGTCAAGAACAACTCGCCGACGGTTCGTGGGAATCTCTGAGACACGTGGCTCCTTCATTTGGGATGTTCAATGTGTCCTATAAGCGAAAAAAGCTACAGATAATAGCGTATGCACAAGCGAATGGTAAAATCAGCAATTCGATGTTGGCTCCGTCAGAACGGAATAAACCTCATTTGTATGCCAATGACCAAAACGGGGTGCCGTACTCTCCATCTTGGTACACGCTGAACCTTAAAGCGCAATTCCAAATCACCACGGACTTGCTCATTTCATCCGGAGTCGAGAACATTTTGGACGAGAGGTATCGACCATACTCATCGGGCATCGCTGCGCCGGGTCGAAATTATTTATTGAGCTTAAGAGCTAACTTCTAGAGCCTAAGAATTATTAAAGAAGTTCATGGTCCGTTCTAGACCAATGGCCGGAAACGAGAGGACCGCTTCGCTCACCTTTTTAAGACGCTCTTGCAGTGTTCCCCGCTCTTCTTCGGACCATTCGGCAAGCACATAATTGACTTGCTGCCCTTTTGAAAAGTCATCACCCACACCGAATCTCATTCGTGGATAGGCGTTGATTCCAAGAATTTCCTGAATGTTTTTCAATCCGTTGTGGCCTCCATCACTTCCCTTCGCTCGGATTCGAATCTTGCCAAAAGGAAGGGCAAGGTCATCAGTAATTACTAGGATGCGTTCAACAGGAATTTTTTCCTTCTGCATCCAGTAGTTCACTGCTTTCCCACTGAGATTCATGAAGGTCATGGGTTTGACCAGAATCAGCGTACGCCCTTTGTGTTTAATTTCTGCTGTATCTGCATATCGCCCAGGGCTAAAAACAACATTGGACGCACTTGCAAGTGCGTCCAATGCCTTAAAACCTATATTATGTCGGGTGTTGGAATACTCCTCTCCGGGATTACCAAGACCGACAATCAGATACTTCATAAATGAGGTTACTATTCCTCAGCCTTTGCTTCTGCAGAGGCTTCAGATTTAGACTCTCCGCCTTCGCCAGATCCCTCAGCTCCTTCTTCAGCCCCTTCTTCACCTTCTCCTTCTTCGCCCTCTTCTTCTTCCTCTTCTTCAGCAATTGCTCTACGAGAAGTTTTGACGGCTACAACGACTCGGTTGGCAGCTTCTAAAATTTCAATGCCTGGGATGTTCAAATCTCCAACCTTGATTGATTCACCAATATTCATATTGGAAATATCAATTTGGATGGCTTCCGGGATATCCTCGATCCTCCCTCGCACGAATACCTTCTTGGCATTTCGTCGAAGAACGCCTCCATTCCTTATTCCTACTGAACTTCCATTGAGTAATACTGGAAGTGTAATAGACACTTGCTTTCCAACGACTACTTCAACAAAATCCATGTGCATGATATTGTCTTTTACCGGATGGTACTGAGTTTCGCGAAGTACAACTTCTACACTAGTTCCATCTAGATCAAACTTGATACGATAGACATCTTTCGTATAAACAAGTTTCATTAATTCGCGTTCGTCTGCGTAAAAGTGGATGTTCTTTTCTCCACCATAAACTACACATGGAACGTGGCCTTCTCTGCGCAACTCCTTAGTGGGTTTACCACCGGTCGCCTCTCGCAAATGCCCTTTTATCTCGATCGTTTTCATTATCGATTCGTAATTGGTTAAATTATAAATTGCGAGCTGATTGATTCATCACTAACAATGCTGCGCATGGTGCTCGCAAATAAATCTGCCACGCCCAACACTTTTATCTTACTTGATTCTTGTTTGAGAGGGATGGTGTCAGTCACCACCAACTCTGTCAAAACAGAATCTTCAATTCTTTCATAAGCAGGACCGCTCAGCACCGGATGAGTGATCAACGCTCGAACCGTCTTGGCTCCGTGCTCCATCATCATTTGAGCTGACTTAGTCAAAGTACCTGCTGTGTCGATTAGGTCATCAATGATGACAACATCTTTTCCTTTAACATCCCCAATTACGGTCATCGATTCGATCTGGTTGTGAACCTTCCTTTGCTTGTAGCAAATAGCAAGATCACAATTCAGAAATTTTGAATACGCATTCGCTCGTTTCGTTCCCCCAGTGTCTGGAGCAGCCATTACAAGGTCCGGGAGATTCAAACTTTTTATATAAGGGATGAATAACGTGGATGCAAACAGATGATCGACCGGGAATTCAAAAAACCCTTGAATTTGATCAGCATGCAAATCCATGGTCATGATTCGCGTTGCGCCAGCCGCACTCAACAAATTAGCAACGAGCTTTGAACCAATTGACACTCTTGGCTTATCCTTTCGATCTTGCCGCGCATACCCGAAGTAAGGGATGACTGCAATTATGTTCTTTGCGGATGCTCTTTTGGCGGCATCAATCATTTGGAGCAGCTCCATTAGATTGTCTGCAGGTGGCATTGTGCTTTGGATAATGAACAAGTCAGCACCCCTGACAGTCTCTTCAAACGACGGCTGAAATTCACCATCACTGAACCTGAGGATGTTCACATTGGCAAGTTCCTTACCATAGGTCTGGGAGATTTTTTCTCCTAAAGCTATGGAAGCAGTACCAGCGCATATTTTGACGAGTTCGGTCATTCCATCCATTTAGAGGGCTGCAAATGTAATTATTGACTTCTTGAAAACGAGGGGAATAGCTGAATTTTCAGTAATTGGGTTTTCTGCTCGACTTCCAATTGATCTGAACGAGCTCATCTTGCTCATTAGGGTTTGAGAATTAAGAGCCAATATGTTTATTTTCGCCCCCCACAATTTTAGCCCGGGTGGCGGAATTGGTAGACGCGCTGGATTCAAAATCCAGTGATAGCAATATCGTGCCGGTTCGATCCCGGCCCCGGGTACAAAGGCTCTCCTCGAGAGCCTTTTTTTATGCAATGAAAAACGCCCCTCATTTCTGAGGAGCGCTTCCCGAGGTAAGCAATGCGATTTACTTTTCGAGAGCGTCAACCCGATCACGTAATTCGCTGATCACGCTTTCTTGAGATTCTAGCCGCTCATTTTGAAGATCAATAAGTTCTTGCTGCTCCTGAGTAGCGAGGATAAGTACAGGTATTAGGCCTTCGTAGTTGATGGCTTTGAAATCTATTCCGTCACTTACTTTAACCATCGCCTCTTTGTCCACCTCACCGGCCTCATTCAATATGGCATCTTCCACCACCTCGAAATCAAGACGTTCTTGAACCGCTCTTGATTCGGGAATAATTCGGGCGGGTTGGTGCGTTTCCTTTACGAGAAAAGGAATGACGTCTTCAAGTTCCTGGGCGAGCAGACCAATTTGTTCACCCTGTGGTAATCCCATCATGCTATACTCATCGGTCTTAAATGAGTACGTTCTAGGCTTTAGGCTCATCACTGTGCTAATGCCCGATCCAAGATCCTGAACGTTCGTCTTGAATTTTGCATCGGAAGTCGTAAAGCCAACTGTGGAGTAAACTGATCCACTGAAGTATCCCGCATAGGCTGTTCCACCGGTTGCTTCGCTGTAAACACCGTATGTAAATGCCGTGGTCGCCGAGTTGGCAGTTGTGTTATATGAACCGTAGACATAAGATGTTCCACCACTTACGCTTTGACCATAGTTGTAGGTTGCATAGGTCGTTTTTGTGGTGCTAGAACTAGAATTACTTGCGCGGCTGTACGCACCATACATGATTGAAGTTGTCAAGGAACCCGTTTGAAATGCATAGTTGAAGACACCGTATGTCGGACCTGACCCTTGACCAAAATTGTATGCTCCATATACTGGCCCGGTGCTACTATTTCTCGTATAGTTTCTTGTTCCATATTGAGGGGATGCGTTGCTCGTTAATATGTAGTTGTAAATACCATAACCAATCCCAGATGAATTCTGTATGTCATTGAACACGCCATAAGCGCTGCCTGTCGTATAGTCTAAATCATTGATGATTCCGAACATGTCTCCAGTGCTATAAGCCATTTGCGTGTGCATTCCGTAGCCGTCTCCACCCATGTACGACATCAAATTCCATTGAGCACGAGCGAGGTTAGTAGGCGCATACAATTCTGAAACTAAACCATTAGTTACTGATGCTGTCGATTGATCATCATAGATGTAAACTCCGTTTCCATAGGTTCCATTCCATCCATTTGCTTGATCGCGATACACTACCAGACCCATCCCTGAATCGGCCGTTAGCATGACTTTCGAAGGATCGTAGAAGAACTTCCCTATGTTGAGTTTGCCACCGTATTGCAACCACAAAGAGCCATCATCGGAGCCATTCATAGCTTGGACTTGATTGCTGTCATAAAGTATATGTGCGCTGTCCGGATGACCAATGACCATATCTCCGAGCAGATGAAGTTTGGCTTCAGGGTCTTCCGTGCCTACTCCAATGTTGTCGGTAGTGTTGTAAATCGTGCTGTCATCCATTCTAGCCCAATCGTCATCATCGATAAGGGCACTCAAGTCTACATCGAAGTCAGTTCCAGCTTCCGTAATCGTCAGGGTCGAGTCATTGTCGAGCGCAAGTCCAGTAATCAACTCATTGGTTGTGTCAATGTCAAAGTCCATGTTTATGTGATCCGCCAGATCCAAGGCAACGGTGTCAATTTCATCTCCAAGGCTATCGATCGCCAATGAATTTGTCGATATCTCAGCACTTTGATCGTATCCGCTCAAGTCAACCCCGCCGCCTCCTGATAGGGATAAGGTGTCATTCATCAACATCAGCGTTTGCATTTCATTCATCGGATCGCCGTCATCGTCCAAAACACTGTCATTGGCAACATTCGAGGCAAGCAGAGCATATGGAACTGAGACCAGTTCCGATGAACTCATGAGAGAGTAGCTCGTTCCTCCAGCTTCATCAAATTCAACTTGGAGGTAATAACTGTCACCTGCCCAATCAATTGTTTCGAGGTCGCCACTGACATTGTTACCCGCTCCAACTTGAAGATTGAACAGTCCAAAGTCATTTGTTGAAGGCGTATGTTCTTCAGAATAAACTTCAGTGCCTGAAGAGGATCCTTGAAGGATGCTAATCTTGATTCCTACAGAAGTGTTGTCAAGGAGGGCGCCATTGGCATCGCGAGCAACTGCTTGATAGTTAAATTTTGCTGGGCTTTGAGCCATGGCCCCGAGCACAACAAAGGTCAGTGTACATAGTACGGTAATCAGTTTTTTCATTCCTAGCTATTGTTCTTACAATGTACGAGTAAAATTGCTGGAAAGTTTATTACCGCAGGCAGTGTTACGACTGAGATCGGTCAGATTATGGTTGGCCTCTGGACGTTACTCGTTGATCAAGGCCGTCCTGACGCTGAGCTTATCTTTTTCATGATGGGTCCAAATCGGCCGTACTACACCATTCACCGCAGAGATATTATTGTAATCTCCAAAGAATTTCTTCTTGGGCGGGGAAAAGGGAGTTTCACTTATCACACGATTTTCAAATGAGTCACCCCCGTCTTTGCTGACTGCTAAGTACACATCCGTCCGATTATCCTTGTAGTGTCGGCGGTCATAGAACACAATGTAGATATATCCGGTACTCTGATCTATGTCCATCCACGTAAAGAATTGATGTCTTCCGGGATTGTCATCATTGACCCGAATTGGATCTGTCCATGAACCACCCTTGTCATCAGAATATGCCAACCAGATGTCCGTGTCATCATCTCCATTCCTTTGATCTGCCCAGTTGATGTATATCCTTCCTTGATGTTCTTTACCACTCAAGTCACAGTCTGTAATGGGCATGCCGTTTGCCCTGCCTAATCCGGGGATCTCAAAATCCCAATTGGCGTTGTCCGAAACGACTTCGACATCATACTGTAATTGATCATACTTCTCTCCATCCCAAGCAAGAAGATCGAAGTAAATTTTTCCGTTCACTGCCCAGCTGATGTAGATTTCAGAGTCTGGTCCAGCAGCGGGAACCGCTCCCTCTGTAGTACCACTGTTGTCAATACAGTTGCCTGAATGTTCATTAATTTGAACGGGTTCTGACCACTCATCTCCGTTAGAGGACCAACTGAAGAGGATGTTTGAAAAACATTCTGGAGTGGAGTTTCCGTATTCGTCAAATTGAGTCCAGGAAGCAACCAAATGTCCATTTTCAGCACTGTACACAGCCCATTCTTTATCTTGATCTTTCGGATGATTAAGGCCAATGCTGCCGCCTTCTGTCCAAGATTTTCCATTGTCTTCACTGCGTTGACAAACGATACGATCAAGGATGTCTGGATTTTCCCATCCTTCTCCAGAGGGATTGCTTAGATGTAGGTGATAAAAATTGCCCTTTGCATCAGTGACAATGCAAGGATCGCCATAGACTCCATGAGGTGATTCGTTACGATCTACATTCCAGGTTTGCCCGGAATCGGAGGAAGTAAAAATGTAGTCAAGCACCGCAGCTCCAACCACGATGGACGGATCATTTGGGTGCACGGCAATGCTCGGCTCACAAGGCGCGTATTCTTCCTCTTCTTCCTCATAGATAATCACATTGGTAGGGACTTGGGCGAATAGTGATATGGGAAATAAGGCAAGAAAAATGAGCGTGCGCATATTCAAATATGGCCAAATAAAAAAAGCGCCCCAAATGGAGCGCTTTTCAAAAATGGGTGCTCGTTAATTAATTGTTCTCAAGAGCTTCGATTCGCTGAATCAGCGTGTCGATTGTAGCATTTTGAGATTCTATAATCTCTTGCTGTTCTTGTGTAGCCTTTATAAGGACGGGAATCAAACCGTCATAGTTTACAGCCTTGAATTCAAGTTCTTCACCTGCTTCCACTTGAGCTTCTTTCTCAAGATTTCCTTCATCATCGTACTGAGCCTCTTCAATTATCGTGAATTTTAATCCCTGCTCACGCGCTGCCCCTTCACCAAGACGAACCTTAGGGTTGATCATCGTCTTGACAAGCTCTGGAAATACGGTTTCTAATTCTTGCGCAATCACACCGATTTGACCTTCCTCAGGTAGGCCCATCGTCGGATTGTTTTCAAGATCGAATTCGTAGGTCCTAGCTCTGAGCTGCATGACATCGCCAAGCGCACCGTCATAGTCGGCTATATTCTTTTTGATATTTCTATCAGAGGAAGTATAACCCCCAGTTGAATATACTGCTCCCACGAAGTACCCAGCTGAGTTCACAATGGTACCTCCGCCGGCGTATGAATACAATGCATAATTATATCTGTACGTACCGGACCCTGTATATGAATAATTGTACAACCCATAGTTGTAATTGTAGGTTCCGTTTGCAGAGTACGTGTAGTTGTAAAGACCATAATTGTACGCGGAATAGCCCGATCTATAGTTGTAAGTTCTGTTGTAGGTTCCATAGGCGGTATAGCCACTCGCAGTACCTGATGCGTATGTGTAGTTATCTACAGCATACAAGTTACCGTAGGTACCATAACCATAGACAGAGTTATCCAAACCATAGACATAACCGGAGCCTCGTGTATAGTTATACATTCCCATAGCTTGGCCGGTGCTGTTTTGGTTAACATAATTGTAAATTCCATATTGGCCATAACCGTTAGAAGCTGCTACGTAGTTGTATGTTCCATAACCAGAATACGTCGGATAATAGACATAATTGTAAGAACCATATCCGTAGTTGGGATAGTAAATCCTTGAATAATTACCATAACCATAGTAAGGATAGTAGATGTTATTGTAATTACCGTAGGCATACGAATTAGCATCCCACATGTTATTATAGGTGCCGTATTGATACGTTCCTTCATCCAAATCGTTGTATGTACCATAACCATAGTACGTGCTGTCAACTTGAGTGTACACCCCGTAGTGGTTATAGTAGTTATCAGACTTCAGTTTATTATATACTCCGAAACTATTTGTGGTCGGGTTAGCCACGGAATTGTACGTTCCAAAAGCGCTGTCAGCAGAGTACATCAAATCGTTATAGGTTCCATAAGAGTTGCCATAACCATTCCCATAGTTGAAATTGTACGTTCCAAAATCAGTACTGTCTGAGTTCTGGTTTATATTGATAACCCCGAACGTATTCGAACCTCCTGAAGACGCATTATTAAAGTTGTACATCGCGGCCCAGCCATGTTCTCCTTGGGGGTAATATCGGTAGTTAAAGATTCCACCATATCCACCTTGGTAGTCGTTGGAATCAGTAGCAAATATTGCCTTGTATTGTGTGTGGTCCCAATTACCAATACTCAACTTACCTCTTCGTTGTAGGTAAACACGATCAGCAGAATCTGCGCCGTACTTCGCAAGGATGTCGTTACCGTCCATTGCAAGATGAGCGCTGTCAACATCACCAATCATTAATGCTCCACTTGCATTGTCAGGATCAACGAATGAACCTTTTACGTTGAGGTTCGCTGCTGGCTCATCTGTTCCAACTCCAACTTTAATGGGATTTCACAACACTGTATGAGTAACTCTCCTGATTCTGGCTGTCAACCATCTTCAGTATGTAGTTCCCCGCAGCATATGGTGTAAAATCCACCCGTAGTCTGTTTTCAACATGAGAATTGCCGTTTTCCGACCACAGAAGCTTGCCATTGATGTCGTACATCGTGATTTGGTCAAACTTGTTTAGGTCAACGGACTCGATAATCAGGAATTCAGAAGTTGGATTCGGATAAAGCGAAAGCTCCAACTCTGATGGCACTTCGTCAATTGCTGTTGGCGTCAGGAAACCTTGTTGGTACCCTTGAGTCAACACAGACGAAGAGGAGACGCCGGTTTCTACCACTAGTTCACCAACGGTATAACTAATGGATGCTCCACTTGAGGAAGCTTCTGTTCCGGCACTACCTAGTATTTCCAGCTCTTGTGAAAAAGAGCTGAACGATAGCCCAGCCACCAACGCGACTGAAGCTATGATAGATGTAAATTGATGTTTCATTACTTTTTCAAGGTAATATTTATTTTCTGGAAACACGGGGAATTGAGGAATCTCAGCTAACTGAAATCACCTCAATACTGACTGAAAAAGTGTGGGTTAAACACTTGGTTCGGAAGGTTGCGTTTCTAGGGTTCGCTAACAAAAAATATAATTTTAGTTGGCACGGGCAAAAGGATCGACCACAATATCACGTTTCGGTTACAGACGAAAGCCTAGTCGTTATTCCCCATGAAACTGAATTTTACTTCTTGGAAATTCGTTGTTCCCGCGGTCGATATCCGCCAACCCTGATTGTGGATCAATCGTGATTCGTGAGGAAGCGTCTAGTGCAAAATCGAGCTTAAGGACATAGGTCGGATAGGTGTACGGCCAGTCTTCTAAAATTGAGATTGAGCTTTGTCGGTTGATTGGAATTTGCCGCTGACCTCTCATGATTTCCAATGGGATGTAATAGTAGCGCTGCTTCCCTTCGTGATCCACTAAAACCTCAATAGGCATGGGCATTCCGCCAAGCCTATTTATTTCAATTTCACTCTTATTCTCAAATGAAAAAACGTTTCCAATTTCGTAGTCGATTGTCTTTGTGGTACCGATCCAGTATTCAAAGAACCAATCAAGTTCCATCCTGCTCGACTTCTCAATGCACCTTTTAAAGTCGGTAGGAGTTGGATGCTTGAATTTCCAGAGATTCCAATAGTTCTTCATGCCATTATAAAAGGCTTTTGTTCCGACAATATGCTCGAGGTGGGCTAAAGTCAAACATCCTTTTGAATAGGCATTGGCGCCGTACGCCCCGTTTGAATGATAATTATCGGCAAGCGTTGTCAAAGGTTCTTCTCTGCCAGAACGTGCATTCTGGATATAACCATTGTAGCTTCTTTGATGCTTGTTTTGTTTTCCTTTCTGGTGCAATGAATCCAAAACAATATTCTGGGCAAATGTGGTGAACCCTTCATCCATCCACGGATACTTAAGTTCATTGCTGGCTAAGACGCCGTAATACCAGTTGTGAATCGCTTCGTGAACGGTCACGCTAATCAGTCCATTGAATGTTCCAGAAGTCGTGATCATCGTGCACATTGGATACTCCATACCTCCGTCGCCGCCTTGGATCACGCTGAATTCGGGATATGGATACTCCCCAAACTTTTCGTTCATGATCTTGAACATCTTCTCAGTATATGGGATCAGTTTCTGCCAATTGGCATTGAGATTCGTGTCGTTTCGATGAAAAAAACGAACGACAGTTCCGTTGTCGAGGGTCGTTCGCAAATGCCTGTACTCTGGATCCGCGGCCCATGCAAAATCATGGACATTCTCCGCTGTGAACTGCCATTCAAGTCGAGGCGAATCCTTCTTGTTTGTAGAGTATCCATGACCTACGTCATTTACATTTTGTACAACACCGGTTCCGGCGAGTGTGAATGACGAATCAATTGTGATCTTGACATTGTAGGTTCCAAATACTCCATGAAATTCTCGGCCCACATATGGATTGCTGTGCCATCCATCTCGATCATACTCGGCCAGCTTTGGGTACCACTGTGTCATGGTGTAGTCTATCCCTTCAAAGTTGTGTCTGCCACTTCTCCTGATTTGTATCGGAACTTGAGCAATGTACTCCATACTGAAGTCTGTAGACTTACCTGGAAGTATGGGTTCCGAGAGATCGACTTCCATTATGGTTCCAACTACCTGGTAGGCCAGCTTTTTGCCGTCTTGTTTCAATTTAGAGACTCGGTGATATCCAATTTCATCATCCTTGAGCTTACTAATCCTGTCACCAATTCTTGGATCTGGATCTTCCACGGATTGAGAGCGAGCATCCATCATGCTACCAGGTTGAAAAGCGTTGAAATACAAGTGAAAAAAGACTTGATGGAGCGTATCAGGGGAGTTGTTGGTGTATTTCACATTTTGTTCTCCTTCAAATTGGTGGGAAACATGATCGAAGTCAACATTGATGTCGTATTCGACTTCTTGTTGCCAATAACCCTGAGCGATTGAAATTCCGGAACTGAGACATAGTAGAACGCCCAAGACCGGCTTTAGAAATGGATTATTTGTGATTAGCATCAATGGTAATTCTAGTGAGAATTTGTGAGTTACAAAAGGAATCTGTGCTCGGTGCCCTACGGGGTGATGAATTGTGACTTATCCAGATTTAACCATTCCAAGGTTGAATTGGAGAAGATGTCCTCGCGGACCTGGCCGTCGAATTCGCCTTTCTCGATGAACTCTCCGATGGTTAAATCGCCAAGTGGAAATGGATAATCAGAGCCCAGACAGACCTTCTTCGCATCGATGTGCTCAAGAATATAATTCAAAGCTTTCTCATCATGTGTAATGCAGTCAATCCAAAACTTACCCAAGTATTCTCTGGGGTTGTGATCGTTATCCACAGCTACCAGATCTGGCCGACAATTGTAACCGTGCTCGATACGACCCAATGTTCCAAAAAACGAACCTCCTGCGTGACTAAAACAAACCCTCAGTTTTGGCCATTTTTCAAAGGCTCCGCTGAATATGAGGGAACATGCTGCCCTTGAAGTCTCTGCAGGCATTCCCACCAACCACGGCAACCAATACTTAGTCATTTTGTCCATTCCCATCATGTTCCATGGGTGAATCATGACTGCGAGGTCAAGTCTTTCGCAAGCTTCAAAAATTGGATCAAATTGCTTTTCGTCTAAGTTGAGGTCGTTAATGTTACTTCCAATCTGGATTCCTGGAAGTCTTAATTCATTCTTGATTCGCTCCAATTCCTTAACCGCCAAGTCAGTGTCTTGCATTGGGACTGTGCCCAAGCCGATATAGTGTTTTGGGTTGTTCGCTACCACCTCAGCAATGTGATCATTCAGAAACCTCGACAGCTCTAAACAGTCGGCGGGCTTGGCCCAGTAACTAAACATTACGGGAATTGTACACACCACTTGAACCTGCGTTCCATGTGTTGCGTACTCATCTATCCGGAGTTGCTCATCCCAACAATTTGGCTGGATTGTCCGGAAGTACTTATCCCCCTTGATCATGTCTGCCGCTCCATCCGAGCGTTTCTCGAGATAGATGAAATCGCCATAGCCGAATTTGTCAGCAAACCTTGGGAGGCTGCCGGGGAGGATATGAGAGTGCATGTCAATTTTGAGCATAATCGGAGGCAATTTGGACACCGAAAATAGAATTACTACCCGAATATTGAATTCGAGGAATTGCATGGTGAAAACCAAGTAATACATTTGTCATAACCACACATGATGCTCCGACTTCTAATCATTCTATTATTAAGCTCCTCAGCGCTCTTAGGAATAGGCCAGTCCAACTACAAAACTGGAAAGGCGGATAACGTAAAAGCTGAGTGGAAGCCCATGCCTCAGAACAGCTTTTTTACCTCAGAGCTTGAATGGGGTGGAGTGGCGTCTGAGTGTACGGATACCAAAATCATGTACGGTAAATGGTTTCGAGTAAACGTATCCTCTGACAAGGTTCAATTTACTGTTCACACAGGAGACAAAATGGGAGATCTTAAAGCGCCCTATGTCTATCTTGGGAAGGTAAAAGAGACTCCTGACGGGAGAATCATCGAAGAGCTTTCTTGCACGAAAGCGGAAGAAGATTATGGTGAGTTCTCTGTTCAAGCAAAAGACCTCAACAAAAAGGGAGAATACTATGCCCTGGTTGGAGGTGCGGACAAAGGAGAACGGTTTGTAATCTCAGTTACTGAGAAATTTGTCTATCAAGCTCCAGCTGAGGAGGCCCCTGAAAGTAATGAGGTAACAATCATGGGTCGGGTCAGGGATGAGTACGGCAAATCCCGAGAAGGAGTGGAGGTTTCCCTGCTCGATGACGAAAACAAGCTCATTAGTTCGGCTAAAACCAATTCTCAAGGCATGTTTCGATTTGAGAAGCTGGCCCCATTGAAAGTATACTTAGCCCGAATTGAAGCCGAAGAGCCGAAATTGGAAGTGGACATTTATCTGTACGATGGAGAAGGTCATATTTCAGAAACGGCCACGAAAATCGGAGATAAGTTATATGCATTTAGTTCCGAGTCGAGTGACTTCAACCAACTTCAGTTGTTGAAAGAACGCGATTGGACTATCGATGTTAAACGCGATAAATCTGGTATTATGGGTCGCGTCGTTGATGCTGCAACACATCTTTATGGAATCAAAGGAGTCAACGTTGGACTGTATTCTGGAGATAAGAATTTAGTCAACGAAACAAGTACAGATGCAAATGGTTCGTTTAAGTTCAGCGATTTGGATCGTCAGGATTATGTCGTAAAAGTTGACGAGAAAAAAGATGAACATTTCACGGAAATGGTGTTGGTTGATGACCTGAACGTACCGTACGAATATTCGAATTCATCCATGGCCGATTCGAAGGGCTACTTCAAGTTTGAACGACTTCCGCTTGAAGTGGTCGAATTAAAGAGAATGGAAGTTCGAGACACAAGAATGCCGCTTGGTGGAACTGATTTTTCTGCAATGGAGGAAGGAGCTCCAATCATTCTCAAAAACATTCTTTTCGAAAGTGCCTCTTCAGACTTGATGTCAACTTCTCACAGCGAGCTGGACCGGCTAGTCAAGGAGCTTCAAAGCAGAGCTAGTGTCAAAATTGAAATTAGCGGACACACGGACAATACTGGGGTGTCCTCGACTAACCTCATTCTGTCCCAGAATCGGGCTAAATCGGTTCAAGACTATCTAATCAGCAAAGGGGTTGATAAAGCGAGACTTACTTTCAAGGGTTTTGGCGAGACCAAACCAATTGCAGATAACGCAACGGATGAAGGCAAGAGGAAAAACCGCCGAGTCGAATTTATTGTCGTCGAATAAGAGCGTATACCCTTGCTTTCCTGATTGTTATTAGAGTTCCAAAGAAATCACTAACGAAGAGTGCACAAGCGCCATCTCTCAATGCATTTTGAGGCTCAAATTCGCCTAAATTCGTGCTCGACCAATGAAGAGCCTGGCCCTATTCTTCGCCTTTTGGATGATTTTATTCATTCAAGTGCGCGCTCAAGAGGACTACGTAATCGGTGCTCCAAAAAGCATTAAGGCGGAGCAGACTCCAAAACCTAAGCAATTCAAGACTAAGGACCTCAGCTGGGGAGCGCTTGACTCTAAGTGTAAAACCACCGTGGTCAAAAGTGGAAAGTGGTTCAAGTTTTACCCTCTTTCACGAAAGCTCAGAATCAGAGTGTCTACAGGGATGAATTGGGGAGACCTAACGTTTCCTTTCATTTACATTGGGCGAATTGACACCGTTGAAGGAATTGAAATTCTCAAAGAAGTAAGTTGTCAAAAGGCCACAGATGAGCAGGGAGATTTCGTTTTGGATGTATACGGCATCGAGCGCGATAAGAAGTATTTGGTATTGATTGGGGGATCTGGAGGTGAAGAAACATTTGCCCTGAACCTCACTCACCGGTTTTCTTCGCCGGAGCCCGAAAAGGCTAAGGTTGAAGAACCTGAAAAACCGAAGAAGGTTGAGATTGATCCGTCGAAAGCAAGGATTTTTGGGCGCATTAAAGGGCCAGATAAAAAGCCGCTTCAGGGTTTTGAAGTGGAATTGCTGAGTGATGACTTGGTGGTCGTTGATGAGTACACCACCTATGCTCAAGGAGTTTATAGGTTTTTCAATATCGATCCGCACAGTATTCTTCTCGTTCGAATGACTGAGGATGACGCAGATCTAGACATAAAAATGTTCCTCTACGATCACAAAGGGCAAGTTATCGGAAAGGCTCGAAAGCTAGGCCACAGAATGTACAGCTTCCACCCACGGGATCACTTTTTCAGGCAGATTACAGTATTGACCGCCAAAGATGTGGTTGTAGATGTGACTCAAAACGAAAGCGGCATGGTGGGCAAGGTGGTCGACCGAGAGACTTTCTTGATTGGGAAAGAGGGTGTAACCGTCGGGTTGTATTCCGCAGATAAAAGTCTCCTAACTCAAGCAGTAACAGATTCGGATGGTAGGTTTGAGTTCGCTAATCTCGAGAAGAAAGAGTATGTCGTAAAAGTCGATCACAATCCTGATAAAGACTACGTTGAAATAGTTTTAGTCGATGACTTAAACGTACCGTATTCGGGGGCGAATTCTGATACCAGAGACGATGATGGATACTTCCGATTCGAAAAACTACCGGAGCAAGAAGTACAGTTAAAGCGAATGGAGGCAGTCGATCACGGGCCAATGAAAGTAAGGGACTTAAAACATCTTGAAGACATCGATCAGCCTCTTACGCTTGAAACAATAAAATTCAAGTCAAACTCAAGTGAGCTATCCGTGGCCAATAATGAAGAATTGAATTTGCTGGCTATTGCTATGGAGAGCCAGGCAAGCGTAACGATCAAAATTATGGGCCATACCGATAATGTTGGCTCCGAAGGAGACAACATGGTCTTGTCACTGGATCGCTCAGAAACGGTCAAGAAATACCTTGTTGCAAAAGGAATTGATGCTGGCCGCATTAAATGTGAGGGATTCGGATCGCTCCGTCCCCTAATGGCCAATGATACGCCAGCGGGAAGAGAGCATAACCGCCGCGTAGAAATAGAGGTGGTACACTAAAAAAGGCCCTCCTTTCTGGGAGAGCCTTTCAAATCAAGTATTGTTTTTAATCTAGTGAGACGCGGTCTCTTCAGTTGCAGCTTCTTCTGCCTCAACCGTGCCTATGTGCTCGCCCAAGAATGATTCCATAGCACGGTAGAAATCGAATTTGTTTTCTTCATTTCTGAACCCGTGACCTTCATCATCTTTTACCATGTACTGAACCTCGATACCTCTTGACTTCATAGCGTCGACCATCTGGTCTGACTCAGACTTCACCACACGAGGATCGTTCGCTCCCTGAGCAACAAACAATGGTGCAGTGATTTTATCAGCATTCAATGCCGGTGATGTTGAAGCCATGCGTGTGCTGTCTTCTGCGTCGGTAGGATCTCCAACCATTTCATACATCATTTCGAGGTAAGGCTTCCAGTAAGGAGGAATACCGTTCATGAACGTGAAGAGGTTCGAAACGCCGACGTAATCTACGCCACAAGCGTAAAAGTCAGGATCTTTAACCAATCCTTGTAGAGTGGCATAACCGCCGTAGCTTCCGCCGTAAATTGCCAATCGAGCAGGATCAGCAATCCCTTGTTCCACAAGCCAAAGGGCTCCATCTTGCACATCTTCTTGCATGCTTAATCCCCACTGATCGAAAGAAGCTTCCCAGAATTCACGACCGTAAGAGGTTGAACCACGGAAGTTCATTTGAAGGACAGCATACCCTCGGTTAGCTAGGAACTGGACCTCCGGATTGAATCCCCATCGATCCCTTGCCCAAGGGCCACCGTGAACGTTAACGACCACTGGAAGGTTCTTTGCATTCTCCATTCCTTTAGGTAAGGTTAGGTAGCCATGAATGGTTAAACCATCTCTAGACTTATAAGAGATAGGCTTCATCGACGCCATATCATCTTCATTAATCCATGGACTCACATTGGCAAGATGCTTTAGTTCATCTGTGCTGTCGTCATACAGATAATAATCACCTAACGATCTATCACTGTAAGTTCTCACCATGAATTTATCTTCAGCCTTGGTGTAACCTGTAATGGCAACTTCATAACCTTCCAATTCTTTGGTAAGTCGATCATATCGTGCCTTTGAAGCTTCGTCAAAATAGTGACGACCTGCCTTATCTGTGTAATAACTAGCGCCAATAATCTTCTTGTCTTTCCTTGAGTACATGAGACCACTTACATCGTTGGTTTCGTTCTCATAAAGCACCTCAATCTCTTCTCCATTGGAAAGGTCGAGAATGATCGCGGCTTCCTTGTCTCGGCCCACGTTGGAGGTAGCGTAGATGTTTTGATTGTCAAATGTGAAGAAGCGCGGAGATACATTTTGCTTGAAGTTGGTTGTAATCACATTGGCCCAATCGTCTTCTTCAGTCGCTCGGTGCATGATTGATTGGTTCACTCCGTCTGTCACGAACGCAATTCTTAGTTTGCCGTCATGATCGGTCATCCAACCTGTGATATTTCCAGGATTCTCAGCAACCATTGTCATTTCACCTGTTTCGAGGTTGAGTCGATACGGATCAAATACCTGAGGATTACGCTTGTTCAACCCAATGATCATTTCATTTGGAATATCTTCTAGATCATCGATGATCTGAGTTCGGACACTGTCAGCCTTCGTGAGAACCTTCTCCTCTCCTGAGCTTACATCCGTTGCAACTAGATACCAAAACTCATCCCCACCGTCATCACGCATGAAAATGAGTTGCTCGTTATTAGCCCAGAAGTATCCAGCGATATCTCTGTCTGTTTGTGACGTGATCCGCTTTGTTTCGCCGGTTTCGATGTTCTCTACGAAGATGTTTCGTCGATTCTCGTATGGCGCCAAATAAGAATAGTGACTCCCGTCGGGAGAAATTTGATAGCTGGTTCTCTCAGGGTTCTTGAAAAAGTCTTCCAACTCAATGGTTGGAGCTATTGATTCTGTCATGCTCGCTGAATCTTCAGAATTACTGCCACCGCATGCAGTGAGTGCAGCGATTGAAACCATTAGACCAAAAGCTAATAATCTGTTACGTTTCATTGTTTTGTTTGATTTGTGAGGCGCAAAGAAAACAGAATAGTCGGCTCTTATTCGGTTTCCTGTGGTGAAAGGTGTAATTCATGTTTTTTCGGTTAAGGAGTGCCATGTTCAGCTATTACTTTCGCGACATGAGTCCGAACGTCAAGGAACAAAAGCAAATGCGCTATGATAAGGCATACCTCAGACTTGCGACAGAGTGGGCAAGACTGAGCCACTGCAAGCGCAAGCAGGTCGGAGCTCTAATCGTGAAAGACTCTACCATTATAGCCGATGGCTACAACGGAACACCCACAGGTTTTGAGAATCAATGTGAAGATGAGAATGGAGAGACCAAATGGTATGTACTTCATGCAGAAGCCAACGCTTTACTCAAGGTTGCGCGAACCAGTAGTCAAGCTGCCGGGGCCACATTATACTTGACGCACGCTCCTTGCAAAGACTGCAGTAAACTAGTACTACAAGCGGGCATCAAAAGACTCGTTTACACAAATTCATACAAAGACCAAAGCGGTCTGGAGTTCTTGGGAAAAGCTGGCCTGGAGATATTACAAATTGAGCAAATAGAGCCTTAGATGAAATCTAAGTATACTACTATACCATTTCTACTAGCGGCGTCCATGGCTCTTGGCGTTTGGCTCGGAAGTGGGTTGGTAAATCCATTCCAGAAAAAGCAAAGTAATGAAGGCTGGGTCAAGATCGAGCAGATTCTTCAATACGTTCAAAATGACTATGTAGACACGGTTTCGAAAGGTCGTCTGGAAGACGAAATCATATCCTTTCTCCTTCAGAGACTCGATCCACACAGTTATTACATTTCGGAAGATGAACTTGCCTCTATGAATGAACCTCTTGAAGGAAGCTTCGAAGGGATTGGTGTGCAATTCAATTTGAGAAGAGACACCATTTACATCATCAATGTAATACCGAGCGGCCCCAGTGAGAAATCTGGATTGAGAGGAGGGGACAGAATCATTTCTGTTGATGGTCAAGTCATTGCTGGAACAGGGCAGAGTAACAGACAGGTCATGGCTCTACTGAAAGGGCCCAAAGGCTCAAGCGTTAGTGTGGGGGTCAAGCGAAAGAATGAGACTGATCTGATAGATTTTGACATCGAAAGAGGCACTATTCCACTCGCCAGCATTGATGCTGCCTATTTGTTGGACGAGAAGACAATCTATACACGACTCTCTAAGTTTTCTAAAACTACCCACGAAGAATTTCAAAAAAGAGTCTACCCCTTGAAGAATGATAAGGTGGAGTCCTTCATCCTCGATTTAAGAGGCAATGGAGGCGGTTTGTTAGATGAAGCTGTGTGGCTTGCAGACGAATTTCTAGTCGACAATATGTTGATCACCTATACCGAAGGAAAATCCAGACCTCGAACGGAATTCACCGCTACAAACCAAGGGGCGTTTGAAGACCTTAACCTAATTGTCCTTATCGATGGGTATAGTGCAAGTGCATCTGAAATTGTGGCTGGCGCGTTGCAAGATCACAATCGAGCAACAATAGTCGGTACGAGATCTTTTGGTAAAGGATTGGTTCAAGAACAAAGTGAGTGGAAAGATGGCAGCGCGACGCGGTTGACGGTGGCAAGGTATTTCACACCCTTAGGAAGAAGTATTCAAAAACAATATGAATCTGTCTCGAGCAATAGCTTCGACACCACCTTTTCCGAAGGTGGGATTGACCCGGATGTTCAAGTTGATAGAGATACATCTGGAATCACTTGGCTATATGCTGAACTCGTGCACCGTGCATGGCTCGGGGATTTTGCTTACCGCTTTCGAGATCAACATGTCGAAGAAATAACCGTTCATGGGGGCGAAAACTTCGTAATGAATTTTGACACCATTGTTTTCGAACAGGAACTTCGGGCATACTTAATTGGCAAGGACTATGAAATCAATGAGAAAGAATGGTCCCGTTCAATTGGACATATGATAGGTCGAGCGCAAGGAATAATTGCTCGGAGCATCTATGGAGAAGAAGTCTATTTCAAAATCAACAATGTCTCCGATGAATACATTCGAGCATCAATAGAAGCCCTAGCATCTAAGGCGTCGTAAGGCCTTAGTCCACCGAAGCAGAATCGGGCATCTCTTCGGAAGCAGAATCAGCCTCGACCTCCTTGACAGGAGAACTTTCGTCCAACTTTTCCATGATCTCGTCAACCTTTGCATCAACCATCTCTTCGTTCTTGGCCTGCTCTTCTGCTTTTTGTTCTTCACTCATGCAGCCAACCACGACAAATGCGACTACTATTGAAAATGCTAACACTTTTTTCATCTCTAGAGGTATAGGTTTAAAATAGAAACTAAATATTTGAGCCAAATTAAGTCAAACGAATCGGAGCAGAAAACGGCAAATTAGGTTCATCTCTGTTGTCCGAACAAAAATAAAACTAACAAACTATGGCATTTGAACTACCGGCTTTGGACTACGCACACGACGCATTAGAGCCACATATTGACACACGTACTATGGAAATCCACCACGGTAAGCACCATGCTGGATACACGAGCAAATTGAACAGTGCCGTTGCTGGGACAGATCTAGATGGAAAGTCCATTGAAGATATTCTTGGTGGCCTGGACATGAATAACGGAGCTGTACGAAATAACGGCGGCGGATATTACAATCACGACTTGTTTTGGAAAGTAATGTCACCAAATGGTGGTGGAGAACCATCAGGAGAATTGGCTGAAGCAATTAATAGTGCCTTTGGGTCATTTGATGCTTTTAAAGATGCCTTCGCCAACGCAGCGGCTACTCGATTCGGCTCAGGTTGGGCTTGGCTTTGTGTACACAAGGGGGGTGAATTAGATGTGTGTGGTACTCCAAATCAAGACAATCCACTGATGCCTGGTGTCGGTTGTGGGGGTCACCCAATATTGGGAATTGATGTTTGGGAGCACGCATACTACCTCAACTATCAAAACAGAAGACCGGACTACATTTCAGCGTTTTGGAATGTTATTAATTGGGATGAGGTTTCTGCAAGATTCGCAGCAGGAAAATAGATCAGAATAGTAAGAATCAAAGGCCCCAGTCTTAATCAAGACTGGGGGTTTTTTGTGCTTATTCTGGGGGGGATGCATTACAGGGGGATATTCAAACAGTCTGAGTTGATCAAGCATGGTTTAATCAAATGTTTTCTCGACTCAGGCTCTAAATAACTATTCTCAGACCTGCGTATATGTCTGGTGGGATGGGAATTTCTTTATTTGAGATCTTAGCAGAAACTTGTCATTGTTAAGCGTCATTGAGTTAAGCTTACTCGTCAAGCTCAATGAGAACACCTTCATACTTTCCTAGCATGACAGCCGTTTTAATCCCAACGTTTCTGAGACTATCAGAGAACCTGTCAGCACTTTCTTTATCAATAAAATCACGGTTCACTATCAAGTAGTTGTTTATGACTTCAATGTTGAGTTTATTGTTTTTAGCTACGTCAATCATTCGCTCTAAGTCTTCATTTTTTAAAGACTCTTTGTAGGAGCCGATCACTAATCTATATTCAATTTGTCTTTCGAAATCATTGCCAATTTGTTCAATAGCTTCTTGCCGAGATATGGTTTTATCAGGGTATTTATATGGCTCTAATTTATCCCCGCTCATTTCATCAGCCAGAGACTTAAAGAAATCTGGCATTTCATTGGGTTGGGAGAAAGGCTCCTTCATTTCGTCCATTATTTGCTCTTCCGCTGGCTCCTTTTCCCCTAACTCTCCTCCAGAAAAATCAATCAATCGATCCTTTTCATAAAATATAAAGTCGTAGCTATATTCCTTCATTCCATTGAAGTCAACAAGAGCCTCGGCATTTTTAGATTCTAACATTTCTTGGTAGCCATGCTTGCAGGTCAGGTTGTAAATTCCCGCTCCTGGGATTGATAAATTGTAGTTGCCAAATTCATCCGTCAATGTTTTATAAACCTCACCATTTTCTGACTCTGCGGTAATTATGAGACTCTCCAAATTAAATGATGCTAATCGCGATCTCTTGGCTTTAATTATGGCTACTGAACCTCGGACGTGATAATTCTTGATAAATGGGACTTCAATTATCTTATCCTCATTTAGAAGTATTTCTTGCTCAAACCCAAAAGTCGGGTGCAAATCAGACACATTAAAAAGCTCATAAAACTTAATATCATAAGTCGCAGCAGGGATCTTGTTAAACCTTACCCTGCCAGAAATATCCGTAATGAGATCAGTATTGGGTGACCGGGAATGCTTTTTATTAATTAAATCTTGTTTTTCAGCTCTCAAGCTAATATTCACATTGGGCAAAATGGGCTCATTATTTTCTCTGATTCCGTTACCGTTTAAGTCCTCGAAACATAAAATTATCAGCTTATAAAATTTCTCATAGGGTTGTTGCCAATAGAAGGACTTTTTGATTGCTGCGTTTATGTTGATGTTTTTATTGCTAATCTCTCCCGTTGGACTTTCATAGGAAGAAGCAAACCAATTGACGTAGCTAGTTATGCTGATTCCTTTCGGAAGCATAACGACAGCATTAGCTCCAACATTAAATTGCTCTGATAAGGTAACAACGTCTAGGCTATAAAAGGTTCTTAGATTTAGAATTAAATCAATATTCGAAATTTTGAATTCTTTATTATATCCTGCCGATACTCGTATTAAGCCTGAGGAGAACGGGATGATCGCTGTATCTGCTGTGATTACGGAATAGTTATAAATAAAGAAAGGGCCCCTAAATACGTCTCCTGTGATATTTAATGTATTATTTCTAGTATAGCGCAACCCTAAATTGTATGCCGGATTTAGGTCGGTTCGAACAGTGTAACCTCTTATGAGGGTTGGTTCAAAATCATAGACGGCAGTGGTAATCATTGGGTTAGCAAAAACCGAAATAACATCTAAGTGACTTAGCCTTTTACTAATGCCAAAGGATGAACCATAATAAAATGTGCTTAGTCTAGTGGTCGAGGAGGGCGCGACATTCTCTCTGACCAAACTGCGATACTGAGGTGTGAGGCTCACCATCATATTACTAGCAGTATTGTAAGTGGTTGTCCAAGACGCGAATCTATTTTCTATGTTATTAGAAAAATCTTCACGTGTAAAATCTTGACTCATATTAGTAAGGTCAAAACGGTGATTAAAGGCATTATTGGTCTTAATTTTTCCTGATAATACCAATGAGGCACGATCACCAGAAATAGTAAAGCCATTGACGGGCCTAAAATTCCAACGTCCGGACACAGAAACTTTTCCTGCATTAAAATCTCCAGCAGCGTAATAACCAAATTGATTAATACTTCGTGGTGCTGCCGCTGTAGGTGTGGTTATTTCGCCCATGTAATAGGTAGCACCACCACCTAATCTTAAAAAACGAAACACAGGCGTCTTAATTCCGGCTTCGAATGCACTTAAATTATAATTTCTATTCCCAAAGGTTTGGGAATATCCTAAGTTGAAGGGTAATCCGAATCGGCTTACCGCAAGTGAAGAGCTAGACACATAAGTATCGGGGCGGTAACTCTTGCCTAATTCTGATGAAAAGATAATTCTCTCACGATGGTATTGATATCTTATGCCTTGATAGCAGATTGGGATATGCTTGTTATTGAGTCGGCTGTTTAATTCAAATCGATTGAACCCGGCTCTAAATCCAAGTCTATATTGGTAAACCCCTCTAATTGCGCCATCTCCGAGTGCTGCGCTTCCAACTTGGCCTAAATTGTAGCTTCCTAAGAAATAATCTAAATCTTTTTTAGCACTTAATTGAAGTTTCCCACCTGCAGCAGTCATATATCGTTCTCCGCCAGGACTCCCTATATTGTAAACTCCTCCCGAAATGAATAGCGGTGAAAGTCTTTTATACGTGTCATCTAATAGGCTTGATTGAAAATTTTCAATAAAAAAGCCCCCCTCTATTTGTGCATTGGATGAGGAGATCTTATAGCGCAATTCATCCCGTAAAGCATTATTACCATCTAATGAATCCTTAATCAGCGTTCTCCTAATCTTTAGAGAAATTAATGTGTCTGATTTTGCCTTTAAATTAAAAGAAGTCAAGACAAGTGAGTTAGGGGTAATCAAATCATAGTCAAGTGAATGGTCAAAAGATATTTGAATCGGTTCATTCACATTGCCATCATTGATTATCCTTATGCCTGTCTCACCAGCGAGGGTGATGGGGTTTATACGAATGGAACTGGTTTGATTTATAGCAGTTAAATTGAAGAGAGTTGTTTTTTGGACGTACGCATAAGCCTTTAATTTTTCGCCATCTTTAAGGCTCACTGTGGCGCCTATGATGTATGATCGACCGCCTTCTAAATTCTTAGGGGCAATCAGTCGCATTGGAATATAAGTTGTTTCACCAGGATTAGCTGTAAACTCTAATTGTTGAGAGGCCAAATGGCTCCAGCCATTTGGTAATTGTAGACTTAACTCACCTGATGTGAGCTCCTGTGAGTTGTTGAGAAAAACCAAACTATTGAAAACAGAGGTTTGATCATCGATATCTTGCTTATAAATGGAAAACTTAAGTTCTTTACTAATACTATCAGTTGGGAGGGTTAATTTTTCTGCGTTAATACTGTCGGATCTATCAAAAAACGGATCAATCGACTTAGCTATGCTGTCTAGAAATAATAAACTGTCTATTGTTAGCTCGTTCACTGCGCTGTCGCTTAATTCAAGAACATTCGTATCGGAGCGCTGTGAGAAGGCGGGAGCTGTTATTACCGCGGAAAAGAAGGACAAGAGTATGATTTGGCCTAATCGCATTTTTTATAGACCTCTAGTAATTAGGGTCTAGACATACTGTGCACTCAGGGACCAAGGTGAATGATATAGTAACATAGTATGCATCTGGCACATACCCTCCGGCCGCATCAATAAAAGGAACGGATAAAGCACAAGGTCCACTTGCTGGAGATACTCCCATAAAATAATCAATACTAATTTGATCAGTCGTCCAAAACCGATCAGCTACCTGTAAAGGGGAATTATCTTCTTGAAAGATTGGCCCCTCTGCGGTTGGTATTTGGTCCAAAGCAACTTTCGTACCCGTGACGGTTACTGCGGATGCAGCGAAACCTGCTGATACTGTTGCAGAGGCCTCTAGAGCACAGAGTGGAAGCGAATTGGCAGGATTCAACCCCGTGAAATTGGGGTCATCTGTGTCTAAATATATTGAGTAACCAGTAATGGTCGATCCTGCTACAGGATCCGCAGAGGTACCCCCTTCGGAATTGCAATTACAAACTGATATTCCCATGACTGTACTATTGGATTTTGTTATTCCATTCTTATAGTCGCTGATGGTTTGGAAATTGAAATCTACACTCGACCCAGATAGCACGCTAAGTCTAGCGCTGTTATAATCAATTATACCAACTGGAGCAGGATCATTGCAAGGAGAGCACTGTCCTCGGGCCTGTGTTATTGAAAAAAGCGCAAAAATAAGGACGGAGTTTCGCAGAAGATTCATAAAAAGATAAAGGCGAAAAACCGTAATCTTTCGCCTTATATTAACATTTTAATTATCAGAGACCTGCAATTCAAATAGAACGTTGACAACATATCTATCGGGATCAACTGCTGTCTGCTCAATTAATGAAACAGCATTCATATCTCCTTCTGCAGTGCCACATCTCCACGTGATGGTGAAATCATTATCTGCCTCATCTCCTGCATTAGAGGCGCCGGTATTATCCCAACCTATGAGCTCAACTGGATACAAATCTAGGTCAGCCACAACAGTAGCGAGCGTGGTGGGGGCGCTTATGATTTCACCCGTTCCAAAGGTGTGTGCTCCATTTGCTGCAAGTTGAAGACCTACATTATCCAATGCTAAAGTGTTTGGAGTCGACCCGTCATCTACTCCGATAAAAGTTGCGTTTTCGGCTCCATACATTAAATCCCATTCAGTAGATGATGAAATTGTAAAAGAGGATTGATAAAACCCGAAAGAGGTAGCAGCATTAGCAGAAGCAGACGCTGCGTCACCGGATAAACCATCACGATAATCATCGATGGTGTTGAAGACGAATTCAATGTTACCGCCATCGTAAATAGACATTCTTAAAACTTGGTTTAAGTTTACTGCTACAGGAATGACATTACGATCTCTAACGGCTTGAGCACTAGAGAGGGTGGAAACCATTAGGCTGACCAGAATGGTACACGCGGTTAATAAATTTAGGTGATTGGTTTTCATTTTTATACTTTTTTTGAGTTAACCTAACATCAAAAGTACATTGCATTCTAATACGGTTACGAATTTTCTGTGAGCGTAACGAAAAATTGGATTGTGGAGCTTGGGGAAACTATATTTGTGTTGACTTTTAAAAAGACAGATGAGATATTTCCCCTTTTTACTATTTGTTATGGCTAACAGCCTCGTAGCGCAGGATTTTGAGGTGAGCCCGGTTCTAATAGAGGCTAATGCTAGCCGAGGGCGTGTATCAAGAGACATCATGGTTTTTAATCATACTGATTCCCCAAAAATCTTTAATGTCAAGGAATATGATTTTATCATAGAAGACGAAGGGAAAAAGATGTCTGCCGAGTTTGGTTCTACACCCCGAACTTTGAAGGGAGCATTGAATATCTCTCCCTCAACTTTGCTATTGCAGCCAAATGAGAAAAGTTTTTTCACGGTAACAATTGACCCTATTGTGAGCTCCAAAATGAGATGGGGGAAATTGACAATAATTGCTGAGAACCAAGTGTCAGTGCTTGAGGAAGTAGCATCGTTGGGCGCGGGGGTCAAAATAAAACCTGCCATTTCAGTAATAGTATATGCGCATACCGACCAAGCTATGCCCGATGCGGAAATTTTTACTCCTGAAAAAATCGACTCAGGATACAGTGTGCTCATTAGAAATACCGGGGATTCGAAATTAAAAGCAAAAGTCACGTTTCTCCTTACTAATGTTAGGACGGGAGACGAAGTAGAGATAAACGAAATGGCAGCTGGGTTATTGCCTGGGGAAGAGAAGACACTAATCACCGAGATTCCCGATCATGAGTATCCAAAAGCAATGCTAACGGTTTTGATGGATTATAGCCCAAATGAGGATTTAAAGGGAGTTCAAATTGTTTTAGACTAGGTGTTGATTATATTCATGTATTTCGGGGCGTTATTTCCATTAAACGCTCTGCAGGAGCCTGACACTGTAGTCGTAACTTACACGGGAGATACAGTTGTAAGGGAAGAATATTTAGTTAAAATAAATCAAGAAGGAGATACTATTAGATGCGGCTTTTATAATTCGTTTTACAGAAACGGGATGCCAGATCAAATGGGGGGATATAAAAAAAATAATCTCAGCGGTGAGTGGAGGTTATTTGATCGAAATGGGTATTTAGAACAGAGAGTAAATTATAAAAAGGGGAAACAACACGGCTCTTTCGAAAAGTATCATATTCAAACAGAAGAACTCAGTTGCTATGGTAGGTATCGAAATAATTTACTCCAAGGGTGGATAATCTTTTTTACTGAGAATGGGTCACTTTTGGAAAAAAGCCTTTACAAAAAGAACTTACGTGAAGGAAAGACAACTACCTATTTCGAATCGGGAGGAATAAGAGAGGTTTCAAAATTTCAATTAGGTATAAGACATGGAAAGCGTTTATACTATTTAGAGGCTGGAGGGCTCATTAAGTCGGAAAATTATGTTAGTGGAAGGTTGCAAGGTCAAACAGTGATATACCACGTGGATTCAAAAGTTATTTCTCAAAAATTGAGTTATCGCGACAACGTTCTGAATGGACTGCATTTAACCTATTATTCAAGTGGTCAACTTAAATCAGAGTGTAATTACTTGGATAACAAAAGGATAGGTCGGTTTGTTTCGTATCATGAAAATGGTGTAGTGATGGAAAGCGGAAACTATATTAACGGAGAGAAGAATGGGGATTGGGAGGTTTTCGATGGAAACGGAGTGTTAGTGAGCTCCGCATTTATGCAAAGAGGAGAGATTTCTGGGCATTTAAACATTTACAATGATCAAGGAGAAATAATCAATAGAATTGATTACGATAATGCAGAAGAATAAACCACCCATTTTATTAATAGCAACGCTGAATATCAGTTTAATCATTATTTGCTTAACTCAAGGCGGATGTACAGGTTCAGTTGCCGAGTGTTCAAATACATACGCCCTAGTCAGAACGAATATTTCGAATGAGTGCAGTTTTGTAATCATTTCCGAGAGCCTTATTTATGAGCCTGCAAATATTTCTCAGTTTAATTTTACAGCATCACTAGGAGATTCCACTCAGATCCAAGCCGATTTCAGGGTGTCTGATCAGTTTTTTCCGCAATGTATAGGGGACTATAGGGTAGAATTATTTTGCTTAGAGCCCCTATAGCTCCCGGATTCTCAATGTCAAGCATGCCAGCAATGAAATTTACAATTTGACAAATCAAGCTTAATGGAGACCACGCTGGCTACGAAAAAACAGTTGAATCATTGAGTAACACATGAAACACCTCCTCTTCATATTATTTCTACTCCCACTTACCTCATACTCTCAGAAGGTGTACTCAGTTAAGTATCCTAACCAATCTGATGTTAAGGTATATGTAGTAGATTATGAAAATCAATGTGATTTGAAGGTGTTCAAAGTAGATTATCCGAATCAATCTGATGGGAACAATGGGTTATGGTATTTTGTGGATTACCCTAACCAATCCGATAAGAAGATATACTTTGTTGATTATCCAAACCAAAGTGATTTGAAGATATTCTTTGTGAAGTATAAGAATCAATCAGGTTGGAGAGATAAATCTAAACAACATTTGATGTATTAGGAGACCATTCTCTCCAATTCTCATTTCTTACTCCATATATTGTTCCATTGGAAATCAGGTTGTGATTCTTGGCTGACCTCCTGAGGTTGATTAACCATTTTAGTATTCAGATACCGATGTAGGTCTGATAACCCAGGAGACTACTTAGGAGGTTCTCTCCTCTTATTGTAGGTATAAAAGTTAAAAAACTAGTTTTTTAACTTTGCACCTCACACAAAAACAATTATATAAAAAAATGAAATTTTTAGAAAAATATTACCCGGTTATACTTGCATTTTTAAGTTTTCTTTTATCCGTTTACTTATGGTTCATTGGCCAGAAAGATGAAGGTATGTTTGTTGGAATATGGGTTCCATCTATTTTAGCTTTAGGAATATTCATCAGAGTAGTAAAAAACGATTAAAAATGGGAAACACAGAAATTTTCATAATAGGATTATTAATCTTTGCTACTTATATGTTCTTTTTATTAAGAATGGTATCCAAGCAACACGAAATTCAAAAGAATGAAGAAAATACAATTCTTAGAACTGAAAGTTATGAGAAAAAAAATCAAAAAGACTGAATGAAATCTCCGGACTTTTTAAAACTAAAATCAACTTTGGCTTTTTACCTCCAGAATATATATTTTGTGATTTTGTTTTTTTGAAGATTTTACATGGAATGCCAATTACAATAAAAGGTATAAATTCTTCAATAGACACAAATAACCTATTAACTGGAATATCTACGTATCAACTTTACAAAATCAACAAACAAACTAAGGGATTGATTGAATAAGTGTGGGGTATTTTAATGTAATCCGAACTAAACTTTTTTCAGAAAACCTATTTCACTTTCTTCGTTGAGGGGTTCAAATGTTTGTGTTGGAAAAAATCACTCGACTGTGACCGACTTGGCTAGATTCCGTGGTTGGTCGACGTTACACTCACGCATCACAGCGATGTGATAGGACAGCAGCTGAAGTGGAACACTTGCCACTAGCGGAGCGAACATCTCTTCTGTCTCTGGAATTTCAATAGTGTAATCTGCGATCTCCTTAACTTGCTCATCCCCTTCAGAAACCACAGCAATTACAACTCCTTTTCGAGCCTTGACCTCTTGGATGTTGCTTACCACTTTCTCGTAAGATGGACCTTTCGTCGCAATAACTACCACAGGCATTTCTTCATCGATGAGGGCGATTGGCCCATGTTTCATTTCCGCCGCTGGATAACCCTCGGCGTGGATGTAGCTAATTTCCTTCAGTTTTAAAGCGCCTTCTAGCGCTAATGGGAAGCAGTATCCTCGACCGAGGTAGAGGAAATTTCTGGCATCCTTGAATTCAGCCGCAATTTTCTTGACGATGGCATCGGTTTGAAGCGCTGCTTCAATCTTCTCAGGGATAACGCTAAGATCAACTAGGGTTCGATGGAAACGCGATCGCTCTATGGTGCCTTTTGCCTGACCAAGCATAAGTGCAAGCAGAGATAAGACCGTTACTTGCGAAGTAAATGCCTTGGTACTCGCTACCCCAATTTCAGGACCGGCATGTGTATAGGATCCGCCGTCGGTGATTCGCGCAATGGAAGACCCAACAACGTTGCAGATACCCAATATGGTTGCCCCTTTTCGTGTGGCTAATTCTAGTGCTGCCAATGTATCAGCCGTTTCTCCAGATTGAGAAATAGCAATCACTACATCGCGCTCGGTGATGATTGGGTTTCTGTATCGAAATTCAGAAGCGTATTCAACCTCAACAGGTATACGAGCGAGATCCTCAATCAAATACTCTCCGACAAGCCCCGCGTGCCAAGAAGTGCCACAAGCAATGAAGATGATTCTGTCCGCCGCGAGCATCTTCTTTTCGTAATCTCCCATTCCACCGAGATGGACTAAACCACGTTTGACGCTCAGTCGACCTCTCATACTATCGTGTACCGATCGAGGTTGCTCGTAAATCTCCTTCAGCATGAAGTGGTCGTAGCCGCCTTTTTCAAGCTCCTCAAGATGCAGCTCGAGCTCTTGAATGTACGGGGTGACTTTTTGTTTCTTTTCTGTGAAAAGTTTTAATTCTTGACCTGGGACGATTTCAGCTATCTCTCCATCTTCGAGGTATACCACATTCTTCGTGTATTCTACGATTGGCGTGGCGTCGGATGCGAGAAAAAAATCACCGTCTTCTCCTATTCCAATGACTAGAGGACTACTCTTTCGTGCTGCTACGATCACTCCTGGCTCATCTTCCGACATCACAACGATCGCGTACGCTCCATGGACTTCATTCAAGGCTTTGCGGACGGCTTCACTCAACTTACAATTCTCACTTTTCTGGATTTCCTCAATCAGGTTCACTAGCACCTCAGTGTCAGTGTCTGATTTAAAGATGTATCCTCTCGCTACGAGCTCCTTTTTTACACTGTCGTAATTCTCAATAATTCCATTGTGAATCAAGATAATGTTACCTCCCATTGAAAAGTGCGGGTGCGCATTGACGTCATTTGGCTCACCATGTGTCGCCCATCTCGTGTGCCCTATTCCGGAGTTACCGTGGGTGGTACCATTCCCAATGTGATTTTGTAGGTCGACAACTTTTCCTTTGCATTTGTAGAGTTGTAACCCATCATTGGCCAAGGCCACTCCCGCGCTGTCGTAGCCTCGATATTCGAGTCTTTGGAGGCCCTTTATCAGAATTGGGAATGCATCTTTAGTCCCTGTGTAGCCTACAATTCCGCACATATTAGTTGCTTATATCGGTGTAATATATTCTCAGCACGATATTTTCTGACCCTTTCAAAATGTTCTGATCTCTTACGTTGCCATTGATAATTGGAACTTGGGCGTTGAGCCTAAATCCATAGTTCGAATTATTTCCGGCATTTGCGTCAAGTAGAGCCTGTTGAATTTGACGCGTGACATCGAATACGTATTCATCATCTACCAAAAAACCACCATGCCTCGTTGTACTAAATACATAGTCGAGCGTCAGCGTCTCCGCTGAATCGTTATTGCTTTCATCATATTGCACATCCAAGAGGTAGAGTTTTGACGATCTGTCAAAATTAGTGGGTTGTTCAGATGCAACTGGGACGGTTAAGGTTGCTTTACTAACCGCCAACAGTGTATTCTCCCCAAGGTTGTTGAGATGAGGAATATTGATCTGAGCTTTCGATCCAGATAAACCTTGCACAAATAATAAATCATCTGTCTTTGATGGGTCTTGAAGATATTGATCGAGCAGGCTACCACTTGGGTCATTTGACTGCTCATTCACTCTCAAGGATGAGTTGTTGATTGGATATCTAACGAAGTATTGAGAAGTGGTACCATCCTCTTCTTCTACAGTGTAAAAGACCTGCACAAATGAGTTGACAGACGAGGTGATAAAATCATACAATGCACCATTTCCAGCCGGTTGATAGTTGTCAGAAACCTTGATCATCAGCCCTTTAAAAAACCTTTGCAGCGATTCTGAGTCGGTGTAATCACGGCCAGAACCCTTTAAAAGTCTAGACCCAATTGAATTGGGCAGTGAGACGCCAATTTTGAACAGGAAGGAGTCCGTCACGATCACTGTCGTATCTAAGAAGTCATCGTGACTTTCGAAGCTCCACGTCTCTGTGGCAATGGGAAGTGGGTTGAGCGTGAGATTGGTATCAGAGAAATAAGCCGTGTCATCTAATGCTTCAGCCAATTCATACACTTCGATTTCTAAATTCTCTGTAATGTCGCCATAAACATTAACCGGCCTTATGTATAGAACAACAGAGTCAATTCCTACCGTGTCTTCGATGTTTTCAAGGACGGTGACAGCCTCTGAAGGGGACGTAAGGTTAAATGCCCAATTTGATGAACTTGTTCCAAATTCTGGGCTGTTCAGCTTTCCGACAAAATTTCGGTAGTTATCCGATCTCTGCGACTCTGACATGAAACTGTAGCTCTCGATGGTCAGCGTGTCAATCAGTTGAAGGTGATCAAGAGATCCATCTGGCAAGACATCTAACCCGAGCAGTCGGTCGTCTTTGCAGCTTCCGCTGATGAGAATAATGGAGAAAAAAAGAACGGCTCGCCAAATGGCCAACCGTTGTTTTAAAAATTTAAGCACTTTGTCTGCGATCAATATTATTCAGCCATAACTGAGTCACTTGCCATCACTTCAGAATAGAAGTCGTCAAATACACTCATGAGGTTCTCTTCTGGTTGCGCATCCAATATTGACTTACCCGAAGCTTTGGCATAAGAACGAATCTCATCACTGATATATTCTGTTGCAAAGACAATTGCATCAGAATGCTTGATTCCGAGCTTCAAAACGTTCTCGTAAGTCGGGTTCTTCATCAGCTCCACGTCCTCGCCTTCAATCTCGTCATAGGCCAGCTTTTCAATAAAGCGTGGATCAAGAGAACCTTCGAATTCTTCATCATAAATGGAGAAAACAATTTTCGCATCCGAGAACAGAGGATCGTCGGTGTAGAATGTCTTTTGATAAAGAGCCATCAATGAGCTAAACCATCCTTGACAGTGGATGATCTCTGGCATCCAACCAAGTTTCTTGACCGTTTCGAATACTCCACGGCAAAAGAAAACAGAGCGTTCATCATTGTCTGGGAAGAAATTATCATCCTCATCCCAAAATGTTGCTTTACGCTTGAAAAATTCTTCGTTGTCAATAAAATAAACCTGCATGCGGGTTGGTTGGATGCTGGCCACTTTGATGATCAACGGATGGTCCGTATCATCAACGATCAAATTCATACCAGAAAGCCGAATGACTTCGTGAAGTTGATGGCGTCGTTCATTAACACTTCCGAACCTTGGCATGAAAAGCCTAATTTCCTTGCCGAAGTCTTGAGCCTCTTGTGGAAGCTGTCGACCCATAAAGGACATGTAGTTTTCAGGAAGGTAGGGGTTTATCTCGTGGGATACGTATAGTACTCGATCGTAATTACTCATAAAGAATCCTTGGGTTTAACGAAAAGAACTCAATTTTGTCAAAAAGAGACGCGAAGTTACGGATAATAAGGCTTCTCGTCAATAGATGCAAGCCTCTGGGTATATGAAAGTTGTTAAAAAGAAAGAAGAGGTGCGCGATGCACTTGAGGACATTTCGAGAATTGGCTTTGTGCCAACGATGGGAGCTCTGCATGAAGGGCATATTTCCTTGATTGACGCGAGTAGGAAACTTAAGCTTTATACAGTCTGCAGCATTTTTATCAATCCCACTCAATTTAACAATGCAACGGATCTAGATGCCTACCCGATTGATATTGAGGGAGACCTAAAATTGCTTGAAGCAGCCGGATGTGATTTGGTCTTTATCCCCAACAAGGATGAGGTCTACACCCAATCAATCGAAGACCCCAAGTACTTACACGATTTTGGAGCACTTGAAACCAATATTGAGGGTGCTTTTAGGCCGGGCCATTTCAAGGGAGTCGGGCAAGTTGTTCACATCCTATTCGAAATAGTTCAACCTCATTCAGCCTTTTTTGGAGAAAAGGATTTTCAGCAATTGCAGGTGATTAGAAAGCTGGTTGACATGTGCAACTTGGACATTGATATTGTAGGCTTACCCACAGTTCGAGAGAGCGACGGCCTAGCGATGAGCTCGAGAAATCGTCGACTCACACCCCTGCAGCGAAGTCACGCAAACCTTCTATATGAGGCGCTGAAATACGCAGCAGACGAGCTGGGCCAATCTTCAGTAGAAGACATTAATGAGCACGTTGAAGACATGTTTAAAAATGATCCTGAATTGAGACTTGAATATTTTGAAATTATTCATGCGAGCAATTTTGAAAGAATGCATCAATTTGAGGGTCAAAAAGAGGTCCGAGGAGTCATTTCAGCCTACGCTGGAGAAGTAAGACTTATTGACAATAAGCAGCTTGCATAAGCCACTCACAGGCCGTAACCTTGTCCTCTCAAATGGGGGTTATGAAATTGAAGAGTGTTGGGTTCATATTATTGGCCACAATCCTGATATGGTCTTGCGCAGAACAGGATGCGAAATCAAATGATTCTAATGCGGACAAGGCAATCAAGCATTCAGGAGAGGTAAATGTTTACTCCCATCGATATTATGATTCGGACAAGGAATTGTTCAAGCGATTTGAAGAAGAAACAGGAATCGTAGTCAACATCAAGATGGACGATGCCGACCGCCTTATTCAGCTCATTCAAGCGGAAGGCGAAAACTCTCCGGCAGACCTTCTGATTACAACGGACATTGGTCGTTTGGTCTATGCTCAGGACCTTGGACTTCTAGATTATGCCGATTCTAAAACGCTCATCGAGCGCATTCCATCCCATTTACGTGATAGTGACAACGAATGGTTCGGACTTACAAAAAGAGCTCGTGTAATCATGTATAACACAGATCTTGTTGATCCTTCCGAATTAAGCACGTACGAAGACTTAGCAACTGATAAATGGAAAGGTCAAATCAGCGTTCGGTCATCAACTAACATTTACAATCGCTCATTGTTATCTTCAATAATTGCGCATCATAAAATTGAACAAGCAACGGAATGGGCAGCATCTGTCAGAGATAACATGGCAACTGACCCTAAAGGAAATGATCGAGATCAACTTAAAAACATTGTCAGCGGAACCGGAAAAATTGCTTTGGCAAACACATATTATCTTGGTTTGATGCTCAACTCGGAAAACGAAGCAGAAAGAGCCGCCGCGGCGAAAATTCTTCCGTTTTTCCCGAATCAAGATGGTCGCGGGGCCCATGTAAATATTAGCGGAGCGGGAGTTGTAAAAGGAGCATCGAACAAGACAAACGCAATTAAGTTACTTGAATACCTTGTCTCGGTAGACGCTCAATCGTTGTACGTTGAGGCAAACTATGAGTACCCAGTTAATCCGAATGTTCCGATGTCTGAACTTTTGGCTTCATGGGGAGAATTTGAGGAGGATACGCTGGACCTTGAGGTTGTTGGCAGACTCCAAGCGGATGCCATTGTAGTTTTTGAAGCAGCAGAATGGGACTAAGCTCAAATCTTGACCATAAAGTCCAGCTGATTCATCGACAGATTGCGGATTTTCAAGATGACAAAAAAAGTCTGTTTGCCTCTTCATCATTTCAAACGCATAGCCTACCGATGCTTCACATCTTGGGCAGGAGCGTTGCAGATTTACCCGTCTACTTTATCCAGACTGGATTCCACTTCCCTGAAACGCTTGCTTTTCGAGATAAGGTCGCAAAAGAGTTCGATCTCACTTTAAAGAACATTGAATCTCACGTGCCGAAGTCTCAGCAGAGAAATGCACAGGGAAATCTTTATTTCACTTCAGATCCGGACTATTGTTGTTTTCTCAACAAGACTCAACCCATGCAGCCTCTGCTTGCTCAGTTCGACGTATGGGTGAATGGAGTTCGAGCAGATCAAAATGCAAACAGAAAAAATTTAAATTCTATTGAAAACACTCCTCAAGGAGGAATGCGGTATCATCCCATGTTGGATTGGTCTCGTAAGGAGATATGGGAATACATTACTGAAATGAACCTTCCTCGTTATCCTTTGGATAACCAAGGTTATATGAGCATTGGTTGTGAGCCGTGCACACTTAAACCTACCCTGGGAGAGGAAAGGGATGGACGATGGTTGGGCCAATCAAAGACAGAGTGTGGCCTTCATACTGAATTGGTAAGTAAATGAAAGTATTGATTACAGGCGGGGCAGGTTATATCGGCACAGCATTGTGTGCTGAGCTGATGTCCAATGACCAAGTTGAAGAGATTGTTGTCTATGACAACCTGAGCAGACACAACTACAATCTGTTTATGGGTTTTCAGAAGTTAGATCACCGATTCAAATTTATCGAGGGCGACATACTCGATAGTCGAAACCTGAGAAGAGCTATAGCGAAAGCTGATGTAGTCTTCCATTTGGCAGCCAAAGTGACAACGCCATTCGCGGATCAGGATGCGCACTTATTTGAGCAAGTCAATCACTGGGGGACCGCCGAGGTGTGTTATGCAGTCGAAGAAAGTGATGCTGCGAAACTGGTATATGTGAGTAGCGTTTCGGTATACGGATCTGGAGAGAACGAAAAAACGCTCGAGTCTGAATTGAATCCCCGAACGTTCTATGGGATCTCAAAAATGCGTGGGGAGGAACACGTGCGTCGTCTCGCGGAAAAGAAAGAAGTGTTCGTTGTGCGATGTGGGAATGTTTATGGATACAACAAGAGCATGCGCTTCGATGCGGTGATTAACAAGTTGCTATTTGAAGCCAACTTCAATGGAAAAATCAATATTCATGGCAATGGCAATCAGCACCGTCCATTTGTTTTTATTGAAACCGTTCAGTCAGTATTGGGAGCAATGCTCGGATCAGAGATTGATCCAGGGACCTACAATTTAGTGGGCCAGAACTATGAGATAAATGAAATTGCTCTTGCGCTCAAAGAATTGTATCCAGATTTGGAGACAATATTCATCAATCATAATATGAAACTGAGAGAGCTGAAAGTCGACTTGGTCAATGGCAACCTTGGACCGCAGTTTCACAAAGGGAAATCACTTCTCGAAAGACTGACTGAATTTAAAGGAAGATTTACATTTTAATTCCAGCGGACGACGACCTTTCCCTTCGTACTCCGATTTTCGAGCAATTCATGGGCTTTTTGGATGTCCTCTACGTGATGAACTGAATCTATTGTTGGTTTGAGCGTTCCGTTTCGGTAGTGAACCATGACTTCTTCAAAAGCCGCCTTCACATAATCAGGACGATTTTCACCTATCCGGAGCATGTTAACCCCGATGACTGATTTTGACTTCATCAACAACGCAATAGGGTGGAGGAACCCGAACCCAAATGCCAAACGAAGCTTGTCGATGAAACTCCCTTTCGATGAAGCCCAATCGCTCGCGCCAAATGTGACGATCCTGCCACCAGATCCGAGAAGCTTAAGAGAGCGCTTAAAATTGGCTCCGCCCACGGGGTCAAAAACTGCATCTAACCTCTTGTCACCTAAAAGATTTTGGACTTCTTCCTCAAACCGAGATTCTTTGTAATTGATTGGGTGATCCACTCCCTGTTCTCGGAGATAGTCCATTTTGTCGGGCTGACTTGCAGTGCCAAATATTTCGCATTCCTTCCATTTGGCAATTTGCACAAGAGCAGTTCCAACACCACCGGCAGCTGCGTGGATTAGAACCCGGTCTCCCTTTCTCAAATTGATCATCATGCAGGCGCTGAGCCATGCAGTGCAATACTGCGTAGCCAATGCTGTCGCTTCGGCAGCGTCTTCGTTGTCTCCCAGTTTCAGTACACCTTGGGAATTTGCCGCTGCATATTCTGCGTAGCCTCCAAATTGAACCAGACTTACAACTCTGTCTCCAATACTAAATGAACTAACATCTGAACCGAGAGCTTCTATCGTGCCAACCACTTCATAGCCAAGCACACATGGCAGCTCTGGACGATCATTATACTTACCGTTTCTCGACATTACATCAGCGAAATTCAACCCGAAGTGACTTACTTTTATGAGCACCTCATGTGAAGCGGGGCTTGGTTTCGGAATGTCACGAAGTTCAAAGGCTTGATCAGCCTGACCTTCTCTCACCAGTACAACTGCCTTCATGCTTTTTGACGTTTTTCGAAATGGGCTTTACCTTCTAATATGAGAACGATTTCGCCTTTGAATGGGGTTTGTTCACACGCTTCTGCTAGCTCATGTAATTTGCCACGATGATACGTTTCATGGATTTTGCTCAACTCTCGTGCAACGCACCCAAGTCGTTCAATTCCCAAAACTTCCTTTGCTTCATTTAGAGCTTTTAGAATACGATGTGGGCTTTCGTAAATCACCATCGTGAAATCTTGTTCGGACAAGGATTTCCAAAAAGTCTGTCTTCCTTTCTTTTGGGGCGGAAAGCCGAGGTATACATATTTTTCTGAGGGCAGTCCTGATCCCACTAAAGCGGTAATGTGGGCGGTAGGGCCAGGCAACACCTCAACTTCAAGATCGGCTGCTATCGCACCTCTCACGAGCATGAAACCAGGGTCGCTGATTCCTGGGGTTCCAGCATCAGAAATGAGGGCCAACACATCACCGGTATTTATCCTATTCAATGTAGATTCCAATGCCTTGTGTTCATTGTGTTGGTGGAAGGGCATCAACTTATTTTCAATCCCGTGATGCTTCAACAGTTTCGAGCTGTGTCGAGTGTCTTCACAGAGTATTGCGTCGGCCGTCTTTAGAATTTCAAGTGCCCGAAGTGTGATGTCGTCGAGGTTCCCAATGGGCGTTGGAATGATGATTAGTTTACCACTCACAACTGCCCCTTTAGTTCAGGATGATATCGCATGAATTCACGAATGCAGCCGTGCCCACCGGTGCTATTTAAGACAAAATCAGATGCTTCTTTGATTGGATTGGTAGCATCGGATGGTGCTGCGCAGATTCCCACTCGATCAAACAGCTGAATATCGTTGACATCGTCTCCGATGTACCCGACATTTTGCCATTCGAGGTTCATTTCTTCGAGCCATTTTTCGGCGATGGCAAGCTTCTTTTCTGTTCCGACGTAAACCCGTTCGATGCCAAACATTTGAGCCCGATGCTCAATAATCTGAGTGTTGATTCCAGAGGAGATTATTCCAAATTCAATTCCAGATTTCATTCCATGTTTGATGGCCATTCCATCCTTGGTGTCAAAGCGTTTAAACTCATCTCCGGACTCGGTATAAAACATTCCTCCTTCGGTCATTACGCCGTCAACATCAAGTAGCACCAGCTTGATCGAGTTCCAGTTGAGTGCTTGCGCGTTCAAGTTGTATTGCAGAGCGTTGGACAGATCGTAGCTGGACTCGTCAAAAGCAGTTGTAATTTCTTCCCAGGTCGAATTGGTGTCGAGTACAGGAAAACTAGAATCTTGACTTCTGATGTAGTCTATATTTTCTAGGAACTGGTTCAAACGAGGTTTCTGTTTACGGCGTTGGCCACTGGCTCCAGCTCTCTGAGCAGTTGTTCAAATTGCTCATGATGAAGTTGCTGAGAAGCGTCACTTTTAGCCACTGCGGGATTTGGATGTACCTCAATGAGCAGTCCATCAATCCCCATCGCCATGCAGGCCTTACTTAAATCGGATATTCCATATCGGTAGCCAAGCGCATGAGAAGGATCAAGGATGATTGGGAGATTTGTGTTTTCCTTCAGCCAGGCCACTCCACACAGATCGAGTGTGAATCGCGTCTTGGTCTCAAAGGTTCGAATTCCGCGCTCGCATAAAATGACATTTGGGTTACCACCACTCAGGATAAATTCTGCCGCCTGCACAAACTCTTGTAACGTAGTCCCAAATCCTCTTTTGATCATCACTGGCTTTGTGGTTTTGGCACAAGCCCGAAGTATGCCGTGATCGTACATGCTTTTTGCGCCAATCTGAATGACATCAGCATGCTCAATGACATCATCGACGTGTGTAGCATCTCGAACCTCGCTAAAAATTACAAAACCGTATTTCTCACGCATCTTGCCGAGCAGTTTAAGGCCGTCGACACCCATGCCTTGAAAAGAATAGGGAGAAGTTCGTGGTTTGAACGCACCCCCTCTGAATCCATGAACATCAAGTGAATTCATAAATGAAGCACTCTGTTCAATTTGTTCCTCAGATTCCACCGAACAAGGGCCAGCTATGACCATGGTGTTGGAGGTAGCACCACCGATTTTGAGTTTACCTAACCGAACCTCTCGGCGTTCACCGCGATATTTATTGCTGGCTAATTGGATATCCGTATCCATGACCCAATAGTCCTCGATGTCGTCCGCATATTGTGATGGGACTTCTTTGAGAGAAGAGCTGGTTACAACGACATGTGATCCTTCTTGTTCGAAGGAAATAGCTTTGAGAGCTTTCGTTATCTCTTCAACTCGTTGTCCTGAAGTAGAATCTTTAGTGTGAATAATCATAATTCGCCTTTGACAAGATTGAGGAAAGAAACTACGCCGGTAACGCGATTGTTCGAATCCACCACCGGGAGGTAATTTATTGGGAAAGTGAATTGTCGAATTTGCTTAAGCATGTCTTCAACCGTGCTCGTTTCGTTTACGGAAATGGGATTTCTGTTAATCATTGATTCAACGGTGATGTCCGACGGATTATCCACGTGGGCAAGTAACTCACGGCGCAAATCAGCATTGCTCACAATTCCTTCTAATTGATTTTGTTCGTCTTCCAATATTGTAAATCCTAGCTTATGTTCTTCGATGCTTTGGAGCACATCTTTCAATCCTCTTTGCGATCGATTCAACAACGGAATCTCAGTTCGAGTTCTCATGAAATCGGCCACCTGAAAATGACTGTCGATTTCGTGTGTTTTTAAATTTAGCAAGGCTGCACCAACAGACTGATCACGAAATAAGTATGATCCGACGACGGAAACTCGCACTCCCATATTCCGAAGTATGAAGCTTACCTCGTCATTCACTCCACCATCCACATGGATGCTTTTGCCAGGAAACATCTTTCTAAACTCACGAATTTTTCGGAAGTTGATTTTATCGAATTGACCTCCGCTTTCACCAGGCGTAGTAGCCATGAACAAGATGAAATCGTAGTGTTCAAACTGACCCTCAAGAGCGCTGATTGGAGTGTTTGACACAATGGACAGTCCCATGTCTGAATTCAAACCACCGGTATATTCATAGCCATTTAAATCCTCAAACTGAAGCGTGACATGGTCAACCTTCAATTCGTTGATCCTATCAAAATACTTCTCAGGATTTGCACTGATAAGATGAAGGTCAATGGGCGTTGAACTATACGTTCGAATCTTTGCAATGTCATCAAAGACGCTCTCATCATCACGGCTGTCGATATGAAAGAAGTCGATTTTATGTTGATCCAGTTCTTCCACTAGATCTTTTAGTGCTACGTCTTTGCTTGAATAGAGCGATGCGGAGATTTTCATGCGCTTAATGTGCGGTAAAAGTAAAACTCTGGATGAGGCTTGGTAGTTCCAAATCTCAAGATTTTCAACCCTTAAACTTGAACCGCCAAAGAATATTTTGTGTCGCAGACAACTTTTTCACGAAAACTTGCATCTATTCATTTGTTTTGGACCCAATGACCGACGACGAGCTTATTGATAAGTGTTTGGAAGGAGATCAAAGGGCACAAAAAGCGTTGTTTGACAGATTTTCCGGCAAGATGATGGCAGTGTGCTATCGATATGCTGGGGATAATGAAAGTGCTGAAGACATCTTGCAAGATGGATTCGTCAAAGTATTCAAACATCTTGGCGCATTTAAGCGTGAAGGAAGTTTTGAAGGTTGGATACGCCGAACGATGGTCAATACCTCATTGGATTTTTTGCGAAAAGCAAATAAAATGAAACTTGACACGGACATTTCGGAAGCAGAATATCTAGCTGGCGATGATGAGAAATCTGTAAGCAAGTTGAGAGTTGAGGAGATGATGAAGCTGATTGAAGAGATGCCTCCGGGATATAGAACTGTTTTTAACATGTTCGCCATCGAAGGTTATTCTCATCAGGAAATAGCTGAGCAGTTAGGAGTAACAGAAAGCACTTCAAAGACACAGTTCCGCAAGGCGCGGACATATTTGATGAATATTATCGTAGAACGAGAGAATATTTAAATGGCAATTAAAGGATCGAATATCGAAGATCTATTTCGCGAAGGACTCGCTAACCACGAGATGCCGGTGAATCCGAATGTTTGGACAGGAGTTCAGGCTTCGATTTCTGCTGGTGCTGGAGCTTCTGCGGCTGCTGGTTCGTCCAGTTTGGCAATGAGCCTTACCTCTGCGGCAATTGTTGCCGCTCTTTGTACCGTAGCTGTAATTGGAGAGATCCAATACCAAAACCAAGAAGTTATTTCTGCCAACGATAAGGTTGAACACGTAGCAGCGGATGTTGATCAAAAGCCAACAGCGGATACAATCACGCGGGATGAAGCTAAGCGTGTCATTGCTGAGATTGAAGCAACGACAGAATTTGTGACGACGGAAATTGAGATAGTAAACTTTGAAGAGATTGCCTCCGGAGAAGAGATTTCGGAACTGGTCGTTGGAACAACTCCGAGTTCAGAAGTAGATGAGACCACTCCTGAAATGAACAATGTGACTGAAGGTGAGCCCGTTAAGTCTGAACCGCAGAAAGACGAGGCTGCGACTGGTCAAAGTACTGATGAGGGCGGAGAGGCAAATAAAACGGCCAACGAGGAAGAGCCTGGATTGAACGAAGAAACTCCGACGAACCATGAGCAACAAGTTGAGGCTATTTCAATGGTTGATTTAGGAATACCTGAAGATGGAAACATTACCATTGCTCCAGGAAAAGGAGGTTTGTACGATTGTTTCGAATTGCCATACATGAACAATGTGGCAGAATTTCAAATCGAAATCTTTACACGGGAAGGAGTACTTCTTGAGAGAACAAAAGATCCAATGTTCCGCTGGTGTGGAACTGATACAAAAGGAAAAACGCTAGAAGGCACTCACACAGTTTACTTCATTATCATGGCGTTCGATTACGACGGAGTCCAATACAAAGGTCGAAAGACTAAGTCTTTCATTACGGTTATCGGGAACTAGAGCGATTCGGCGAATAGCTTGATCAGCTGAAAAGTCTCCCCATATTTTACAAGAGTTAAGTTTTCAGGCTTGTCATTGACATCGTGATAATGCATGTATTCACCACGTGTGTATATAAAGAAGCACGGAACTCCTTTCTCAAAAAATGGAAAGTGGTCACTATTTGCCGCAACTCCCCTTGCCTTCACTTCATCCAATAGCGAGTTCTTAGTATTGATCTCTACGAGCTGGTCAAAATGATCCGTGAATATTTTCCCATTGACTGCTGTAATTCCTTTGCCAGCATCTCCCATTAAGTCAAGATTGATCAAAAACTTGATCTTCTCCAGAGAAATCATGGGGTTGTCGACAAAGTACCGAGAGCCAACCAATCCAGCTTCTTCACCGGCGAACCAGATAAAGACCAAAGTGTGTTTTGGTTTTGAACCTACATAGTCTTTTGCTAGGTCGAGCAGCATTGCCGATCCACTTGCGTTGTCATTTGCTCCTGGGATGTAAATGTCTTTGCCCATTCTTCCCAGATGGTCATAGTGAGCCGTAAAGACAATCATTGAATCGGATTCACCTGGAATCATTCCAATGACATTCTGCGCTGAATAGTCACTAATCCATTCTTGGTCAATTTGGAGCGTCACCGATTTTGGATCCTTCTCTAGATGATCGGTTTGGGCTCGTACCAATGCAAAGTCCACCGTTCTTCTCGCAATGGACCAAGTCAGCTTGTCCGGAGTTAAGATGACATAAGCAGGAACATCCAACGGGTTTTCACCGATTCGGTTCGCAAACGACTTCATTTCCTCACTCGATTCCCTCAGGTCGATTACCGCAGCTCGTTCTCCTAACTTGGGATTGTTCCTAATCTTAAATAGCTTTTTGCGGTCGTCGATCCATTTGTCTTTGAACTTGAACGTTTTGTACTCCCCTTCCAATCCCATTGAGCGAGGGTCAATGATGTAATCAACACCTGTCTTTAATTCTTGGGAATCAAAACTCACTGACATCTTTCCCGGGAACGTATTCACTCCAAGTTCAAACGGCTGGGTGGATGTATCTTGGACTTTACTCAGGCCAATAGCCGTGATTTCGCGCTGAAGGAAGGAGGCTGCTTTTACATCACCATTTTCAACATATCCTCTCCCGTGATAGCGAGGTGCACAAAGAGAATCTATTCGCGATTTCAGAAAGTCAATATCCTGCGCCTGTGACACAGAAGAAAGGAGGATGAGTAGCAGAGTAATTCGGCTCATAAAAAACGCCGCGCTACTAAAGATTTAAAAGTGATTACAGTGGTATTTTCATCATCCCACTTATAGCGAGTTGCAAATTCTTCATTCATCAGACGTTCTGCATCAGCCTGTTCAACATGGTTAAGTTCTTCGATTGCCTTTCCAAGCGCATCGACGTCCCCATTGAACAACTCATTCGCAAACAAGAACCGTTCGTTGAGTCCGATTGCTTTTTTCAAATCTGAGAGATGCTTAGTGTTCGCTTTGTCTCCAACTGTAGCAGCTTCTTCGAATTGTTCATTAGCCGAAGAGGATTGGGCGTCCATCTCATGGGTCATCATGTCGATCGCATGCATGATGGTTTCGGACTCCTCCACAGATTCTTCTACCTTGATTGGTTTCGGCTCCGCTGTCTTAACTTCTTGAATAGTGGGTTCTTCAATCGCTTGAGATTCTGGCTCCACTGTTTCTTCCTCCGATGGAACTTCTTCGGAATCTCGACGTTCTTCTTCGACTTCCAAGGCCACTCGAATAGCTTCTAAGTCTTGCTTGAGTAATGAGATCTCGCCTTCCTTTTGGTTGATGAGTTCAGCTATTTCTTCTAATCGCGTTCGAAGTTCTTCCATGGTAAGCGCTGTGAATAGCTCCAAAGATCGAAATTGATATCATCATTCGCCCCATTTCCCGTTAATCTTTCGAAAGTGATTCTTCATCCAAGTCAAAAATTTGCTTGACTTCGATTAGCATATTTGTAGGACAATGTTTCTTGAGTACACAGGCACGAATGGCAATCGATATGGATGGATTGAGGTAGTATGTGGTTCCATGTTTTCAGGAAAAACAGAGGAGCTGATTCGCCGCCTCAAAAGGGCGCAGTTTGCAGGACAGAAAGTTGAGATTTTTAAACCGGATGTCGATCAGCGATATGACGAAGAACTGGTCGTATCTCATGACGAAAACAGTATTTCTTCTACGCCAGTTGAATCTTCAGGCAACATTTTAATACTATCCAACGAGGCGGATGTGGTGGGCGTGGATGAAGCGCAATTTTTTGATTCCGAGCTCGTCAGCGTCTGTAATCAATTGGCAAACATGGGTAAGCGAGTGATTGTCGCGGGACTAGATATGGACTACCGAGGTAGACCGTTTGGCCCAATGCCCGGACTATTGGCAATTGCTGAATACGTTACTAAGGTGCACGCAATCTGCGTCGTTTGTGGATCGCTGGCCAATCACTCACATAGAACGACGGATAGTTCAAATCTTGTAGAGCTAGGAGAAGCAGGCGAGTACAAACCCCTTTGCAGGGCTTGTTTTTATGGTGGGCTGAAACCAAGCAACAAGGGGTCATGAATTATACGATTGAGAGCATAGCCGATTTCTGCAATGGCGCACCGACCATTTCGATTCCTGGTTCATTGGTGAACCAGGTAATAATTGATCATCGCGAGCCTCATGGAACAGACGCCATGTTTGCTGCCTTAAAAGGGGCGCGGGTGGATGGTCATTCTTTCATCGGTAGTCTCATCGAATCTGGACTGCACCATTTTCTCGTCTCAGATCCGGACGTCATAAAGTCGTTTGAAGGACAGGCGAATTTCATCTTGGTTACAGATGTTGTTGAAGCGCTGCAAAAAGTTGCCGCTGAGCACCGAGACAATTACAATATTCCGGTTATCGCTATCACCGGGAGCAATGGCAAAACCATTGTCAAAGAATGGCTGAATCAGCTACTCGAAAATGAGCACTCGATCTGCCGAAGTCCGAAGAGTTATAATTCTCAAATTGGAGTTCCACTCTCTCTTTTCAACCTCGGACCTGACCACTCACTTGGGATTTTTGAGGCGGGTATTTCTAGACCAGACGAAATGCAGGTGGTGTCTCAAATGATTCGTCCCACCATTGGAATTCTCACCAATATTGGAGATGCGCACGCCGCTCATTTTGACAATGACGAACAAAAATTTAGAGAGAAGTGGAAGCTTTTTGATTCAGCAGAAAAGATTGTTGGTTGCTGTGACGACCACTGGTTTGGATGGCTGAGTGAACAAGATCGGAAAAGATGCTTTTGTTGGTCTACGAAAGACCCGAACGCAAATGTGTTTATCGAGCGGATAATTACCCAGGATAAGAAGTCCGTCCTTTCGGTACGATCAAAATCAGGCAGTCATACTGTCACTATTCCTTTTACAGATAAAGCGAGCATTCAGAACGCCATACACTGCTTTGTCTGCATTGAACTATTGCGTCGAATACGAAAACCGGTCATTGATCTCTTTGAAGATCTTTCTTCGGTTGCGATGCGAATGGAAGTTAAGCAGGGCATCGAACAGAGTGTGATCATTGATGATTCTTATAATTCCGATTTAGGATCGCTGAGAATTGCTCTTGAGAACTTGAGTACGCAAATGGACCGAGAGAAATTGGTCATCCTATCTGACTTTCGGGAAAACGTTAACCCAACCCAGCTCTATGAGCAAATTGGAAGCATGCTGAGAGAAGCGGAGGTTGATGAAGTAGTTGGTATTGGCATTCAGATCGCTGAAAATGCTGGAGCCTTCGAGCCAATGGGAATAAGTTGCTTTGACGATGTGGATTCCTATTGGAATAGCTTGGATGCAAAAGCAATTCGAAACAAGGCGATTCTAATCAAAGGAGCACGGAAATTTAGATTGGAGAACCTTTCAAAACGTCTCCAGGCGAAGCATCACGAAACCGTGCTTGAGGTGGACCTACACAAGATGGCTCAGAACTTGAGCTATTTCAGTGATCAGATTAAAGGGCGTGCAAAAATCATGGTCATGGTCAAAGCTTTCGCTTATGGCAGTGGAGGATATGAAGTGGCCCAATTCCTTGAAAAACAAAAAATTGATTACCTCGGCGTAGCGTATGCTGATGAAGGAGTTGAGCTGAGGAAAAAAGGAATTCGCATTCCAATCATGGTCATGAGTCCCTCAAAGGAGACGTATGAGAGCATGATTCAATATGATCTTGAGCCAGAGATCTATAGCTTGAACAGCTTAGAAGACTTCATCAATACGGCCAAATCATACCGACACCTTTTCAGGGAGTTTTCGATTCACCTTAAGATTGACTCTGGAATGCATCGACTGGGTTTTGAGAGAAGCGATATAAAGGTGCTGTGCAATCGAGTAAATGATGTTCCTTTTGTTAAAATTGAGTCGATCTTCACGCATTTAGCTGCAACTGATGATCCTCAATCTGACGAGTTTACCAAAGCGCAACTCACCAAGTTCGCTGATTTATCGGAAGAAATAGGGGAACAAATAGGCTATATGCCCACGCGTCATGCTTTGAATTCAACAGGCATTCTTCGGTTTCCTGATTCTCTATTTGATATGGTTCGTTTGGGCATTGGGCTCTATGGCTTTTCGGGAAGTGAACACGGTAAGTTTCTTCACGCTCTTGGCAAGTTAAAGAGCTATATAGTTCAGGTTAGATCGGTGCCAGCAAATGAATCGGTTGGTTATGCTAGAAATGGCGTGGAGCAACGTGAGAGAAGGATCGCCACGGTGGCTATTGGATATGCAGATGGCGTTGATCGACGACTCGGGAATGGAAATTGGTCCTTCCTCTGGCAGGACACTCAATGCAAAACCGTCGGTAATATCTGCATGGACATGTGCATGATCGATGTAACGAACACCGCAGCTCAGGAAGGCGATGAGGTCATTGTCTTTGCCGGTTCGAGTGAGGTTGTTGCCATGGCTGAAAAGCTGAATACGATTTCGTATGAAATACTGACTAAAATATCCGAGCGAGTGCGCCGCGTTTACCACCAAGAATAATGGAGCTCCTTTCAGTGGTCATAATCACTCTTAACGAGGAACGGAACATCGGCCGATGTTTAGGAAGTGTTCAGCATATTGCAGATGAAGTGATTGTGGTAGACTCGCTGTCAAAAGACCGAACGGCTGAAATAGCCCGTTCGATGGGAGCCAAATTGGTCGAACAACCGTTTTTAGGACATATTGAACAGAAGAATTTTGCAATTGAGCAAGCGAGTCACAATCTTGTCTTGAGTTTGGATGCCGATGAGGCACTTGATGACAATCTTGTAAAGAACGTTCAAGATATCAAAGAGAAACTTGTTGAGGATGGTTATGAAATGAACCGCCTCACCAATTATTGCGGCAAATGGATTCGCCACTGTGGATGGTATCCCGATCGAAAAATCAGATTGTTTAAGAAAGATGCGGGAATTTGGAAAGGCACAAACCCCCACGACTTATTCACTTTGAACGAAGGAAAAACGAAAGGGCGCCTGAGCGGCGACATTCTGCATTATTCGTTCTACACCATCGCAGAACATGACCGTCAGATTGAAAAATTCACGGACATTGCTGCTAAAGCCAAGTACGATGAGGGCGCCAGGTCTTCATTGCTGAAATTGATGGTCAAACCCACCGCCAAATTTGTAAAAGCATTCATTATCAAAGCGGGCTTTTTGGATGGTTATTATGGATGGGTTATCAGCACCAAGTCAGCTTATGCAAGCTATCTGCGATACAAGAAACTATTAGCACTTCAGAGGGAATCATGAAAGTGCTTCACATATCATCACCTAAGACATGGAGAGGCGGAGAGCAACAGCTAATATATCTCGTTGAAGAATTAAAAGAACTAGGGATTGATCAGGTGGTTATGTGTCCTTTCAATTCTGAAGTTCACAGATATTGCCTTAAGCATCACCTAAATCATGTCACTTATTTCAAGCGGTTTTCTGCCAATCCAATGGTCGCCTATCGAGTGAATCATGTTTGTTCGAGAGAAAAGATTGACCTTATTCACGTTCACGATTCCCACGCTCACAACTTCGCCATCCTAAGCGCAGTTCTCACCAAGAACAAGCTTCCCATCGTTGTTTCGAGGCGCGTAGATTTTCCAGTTCAGGACACTTCGATGTCACACTTCAAGTACAATCACGCTCAGATTAAGCGAATCATCTGTGTGTCCAAGGCGATCAAGGAGGTGATGGAACCTTCGATTAACGACAAGAGCAAATTGGCAGTCGTTCACAGCGGAGTCGATGCCCGACGGTTCAAGGGAGTCGTAAGTGATGGCAGATTGAGAGAGGAGTTCAATATTCCAGCAGATTATGTATTGATCGGAAATGTATCAGCATTGGCACCTCATAAAGATTATCCGACTTTTATCGCAACTGCTAAGTCATTAATACAAGGCGGATTAAAGGCTAAATTTCTTGCAGTTGGGGAAGGTCCAAGTAGAAAGGAAGTTATTCAAGCGATTAAGGATTCCGAGATGGAAGAACACATTATTCTATGTGGATTCCGAGAGGACATTCCTGTAGTTCTTCGAGAATTGGATCTGTTTCTGATGACTTCTACAACAGAAGGACTGGGGACATCGCTGATTGATGCACTTGCTAGTGAGTTGCCAATCGTTGCAACGAATGCTGGCGGTGTCGGAGAGATAATTCAAAATCAGGTCAATGGGATGTTATGCAAAGTCGGGTCTGTGGACCAACTGGCAGGCGCCGTCCGAATTTTGCTATCCGATCAAGAAATGCAACAGCGCTTCAAAGCAAGTGGGTTGGAAACCTTAGCCAATTTTGCGAAGTCATTAACAGCACAAAAGACCCTCGATATCTACAAGGAAGTCATCTCTTCGGAATCCGCTGAGTAACCGAATAACAGCAGGGCATTAAAGAAAGCGAAGAGGGTCACGCCGACTTGCGTCTCGAGGGTGTCTTCATTGAACATGCTCACGTACAGGATGATGGCAAACCCGATGTATAAGAAAGAATTGGCCGTTTTCAACTTTGTGAAAGGATAGGCAGCACCAATTAGGAATATCAAAAGCCCGAGGATTCCCATCGTGATTCCTACGGTCAGAAACTGATTGTGGGCCCGCAGTCGATACTGATCTGGAAGCGCTTCGACCTGTTCGTCGTATTTAGCGTTGAACGCTCTGTTCGCGTCACCTGTGCCAACTCCAAAAAGCCAGTTTTCCTTGAAAATTTCCCATCCGGTCTTCCAAAAGAGGATGCGTTGAGTGACCGAATGTCCTTGGACTCGTTTTTCTCTTAGCAGTCGATCGAACTCCCAAATAACAATGTAGATCCGATTGTCGATTGGATTCCCATAGGTGAATCGAACGTTTGCAATTCCATTTTCAATAGCGTGGACATCGTCGTCGGTAAGAGAGTTTACACCCACTGAATCCTTCCTCAGACCCTTGCTTGTTAAATAACGAATGAGCGTAGTCCGTACGAAATGTCCTTTTCTATCTCGACCTTCTTTGATAGGAATAGGGCTGCGCTCCTCCCATTCTCTTGTCATCTCGTTATGGGCCCGATACAATTGGGTGTAGTGCCCATTCTCCAAGCTCAGGTTGGTCGTGTCACTATCATATAATTCGCCTCCCGCACTGTACTGATCAAGGTTCGAGAAGTCGGGTTTTTCATTTGGATAATAAGCGTCAATCTGTAAGAGAACATAAGAACCAATAATCAAAGGTGTAACAACGAGAACAGTAAATCCAATAGTTCGGATCCGCTGGCTTTGGATATGAAACATTGTGTAAAGAAGAAGTAAGTAACTACACATGAACCAAACGATCATGCCCGTCATGGACTGAAGGATGAAAATAAATACACTCAACCAAATGGCGAGCGCGACATATGTGAGCTTCGATAGAATGTTCTTGGATTCGTTCCAGGCAGCATACAGCAAGAAGAGATAGGCAAAACAGACCATCAATGAATATCGAATATGGCTCGTAAACAAGGATAAATCCCGATAGTCCGTGCCTAGAATATCTCTGACGTGAATGTATTGGTATGTGCTCATCACCGAGGTTATGAGAACGGCCAGAATGAACAGTCCAACTATCCAGTGAAATTCCTTTCTAGAAAGTTTCGGAGAAAGAGGAATTACAACAGGGAACAACAGAAGTGGAAGCTTTACCCTCAGGTCTTTCAGTGCAAATGAGAGGTCGTTCGTCCAAAGCAGAGCCAGAATATGGACAAAAAAGAAAGCGACGAACAAAAGTGCAGTTCGATTCTGCTTTAACTCATTCCATCGTTCCTTAATCCGGCCTTCGAGGAGGAAATTTACCGCAATGACTATTTCACCGATGCTGATGAATGCCTTGGAAAATGGCAAGCCAATAACTATGAGGGCAAGCCCCGCAAGATAAATCCAACGATGGTGGGTGGTAGACAGCATAGCAGGTCTACGAATATCAGCCTTTTTTAACGAGACAGTCTTCGCATGTTCCCATAAGAACGGAATTATAGTATTCCGAATTATTCAGTATTTCGATGGCCTTAATCACTTCCGGGTCACTTTTCATGAATGCCCTGATTCGACCTTTTGAATAATAGTAGCGCCCGACAATTTCATTTTCAAGCACCAATCTGATTTCTTCTTCAAACTTTTTCAGGTCATCTTCTTTGCCTCTTTGAAGTTTCGCGTCGAGCGCTTGAAACTCCTCATCAACATCATCCCAGAACTCACTTTCTTCGATGACTACTTTCAAATCCAACATCATCTCGTTGCTAGAAGTCTTGTATTCAAATTCTTGGCCCAGCACATAGGATACGAATTGACCGAATTCATCTTCACTCAATTCAAAAGTTTCAGGGGGACTGATTGAGTCATGATTGAAATAGTACGTGGTTGCAAAATCAAAAATGAAGTTCTCTCTCAACATTGAAGCGAGCATGTCACTATAAATCTCCGGTTCGATTAAAACATCTGGATCTACACCCATTCCATCTTTAACAACTCTCCCGCCAGCAGTTTGAAATTCAGAAATGAGAGAATCTGGAACAACATTTGCTTTTCCGCGATTGTCACGATGGCCGTAATCGATTCTTTGAATGCAACGACCACTCGGAGTGTAATACTTCGCGATTGTGAGCTTCAGCTTTGAATTGTAAGATAAATCTTGTGTCATCTGGACAAGTCCTTTTCCAAAGCTATTTTGTCCAATGACCACAGCTCTGTCCAAGTCCTGAAGAGAACCAGCAACAATTTCTGACGCTGATGCAGAACCATTGTCAATCAATACAGTGACAGGTATATCTAAATCAAGCGGGTTAGACAAGGCGCGGTGTAAACTGTAGTGTTCCTTCAGTTTCCCTTTGGTTTCGACTACTTTTTTCCCTTTAGGAACGAAGAAGTTTACGATGTTAACCGACTCTCGTAACAATCCGCCGCCATTCCCTCTTAAATCGAGAATAACCTTATTCATATCATGATTATTCTTTAAATCTTCAAAGGCATTTTTTACGTCCTGACTCGCCGTTTCGGTAAATCCCCGCAAGCTGATATATCCTACTCCTTCTGATACCATTCCATAGTAAGGGACATCATCTATTTTGATTTTCTTCCGCTCAATGGTCTTGGTAAGGTTCTCATCTGTCGCCGCTCTATAAACTGCTATTTCAATGGCAGTGCCAGACGCCCCGCGTAGCATATCGCTGAGTTGAGACGATGTTTTTCCAGTTGCATCTTCGCCGGCAACATGCATAATGATATCCCCAGCCTTTAGTCCAGCCTGAGCAGCCGGCGAGTTTTCGTAAGGTTCAGTGATCATCACCTTTCCATCTCGAGTGCCAATGAGCGCCCCGATACCACCGTATTCATGTGTCGTCATGAATCGATAATCTTCAATGTTTGCTTCAGGAATAAAATTGGTGTATGGATCAAGTGAACCAAGCATAGCGTCGATGCCAGTCTTGATCAGCTCACCGGGATTGGTCTCTTCAACGTAGCTCACGTTGATTTCACGATACACACTGGAGAAAATATCTAGGTTTTTGGAGACCTCGAAATAACTCTGAACATATGCTGAACCAATTATGGCGGTGACAGCGGCGATACTAATCCAAATCAATCTCTTTTTCATCGGTCTCTCTTTATGGAACGGGGTCATATCCACTTCCTCCAAATGGATTACAGGAAGCTATTCTTTTTAACGCAAGCCATCCTCCCTTTAGTGCTCCGTGCTTTATTATAGCTTGAACGCCATATTCAGAACAAGTAGGAGTGTAGCGACAAGTTGCAGGGAACATCGGCGAAATTGCCCCTTGGTAAAAACGAATAAATAAAATGAAAAGCTTACTCAGCATTGAATACGGCGTCCTCGATTCCTTGTAAAAGTAAGAGGATTTTAGGCTGTAGCTCCTCATAAGAAATGTTATCCGGCTTGACCACCACGAATAGGATGGTGAGCTGTTTTCCAGACAGATTCAACCGATCGATAAATGGCGCTTTTTGAGTCCGGTAAGCTTCGCGCAGTCTTCGCTTGATTCTATTCCGTTGAATTGCCTTTTTAAAGTGCTTTTTAGGAACACTGAAACCAGCCTGAATAGCAACGGATTCAGACAAATCGTCTTCTTTCCAAAGCACCATCACTGGATGTTTAAATGCGCGATTTCCCGATGAAAATAATTCATCGAATAAGCGCTTGTGCTTGAGGTGTTCTATGGAAGGAAAGGAATTCATCATTTCGAATTCCTCGCAAAAGTGGGAATTACTTGTTGACCTCTTTTACATAGGTCTTGATCGCAGCCGTCATGGAAGGAAATTCAGGTGTTGGTGCAGAGCAATCTAGTCTTAGCTTGTGCTCGGCAATTGCCTGGTGCGTAGTGGCACCATAGGCCGCAATTCTTGTTTCTCCTTGCTTGAATTCTGGGAAATTGTGGAATAAAGATTTGATTCCACTTGGGCTGAAGAAGACCAGCATGTCATACTTCACGTCTTCAAGGTCGCTCAGGTCACTGATCACAGTTCGGTAGAAAATGCCTCGGGTATAGCGGATCTCAGCGGCCTCCAGTTGGTTGGTTATGTCCTCTTTTAACTTGTCTGCAGAGGGCAATAAGAATCCTTCACTGCCGTGCTTCTTTATGAGAGGCATTAAATCCGCGAACTTGCGTTCACCAACAAAAATCTTTCGTTTTCTGTAGACAACATACTTCTGTAAATAGAAGGCGATGGCTTCTGACATACAGAAATACTTCATGGTCTCAGGAACAGTCACACGAGTCTCTCCGCATAATCGGAAGAAGTGGTCCACAGCGTTTCTTGACGTGAAAATGACCGCACTATTATCGAGGATTTGAATTCTCTGCTTTCTCCATTCTTGAGCGGTAAGTCCCTCAACGTGTATGAATGGTCTGAAGTCAATCTTTAATTTTTGCTTCTTAGCTAAATCGAAGTAGGGAGATTTCTCTCCATCCGGCTTCGGCTGACTTACTAGAATGGTTTTTACCTTGTTTGCGTTCTTCGTTTCCGTGCCCATATCTAGATCCTGACTTGAGGTTTATCCTAATCCTTGTTTCGAAATTGCCGAAATCACAATGACTAAAGGCAATAATTCGAGCGTGCAAAGGTAGAAAAGATTGTACACCAAAGGGACCTTAAAGGACTTTCGAACTATGGAGAACATACGCACCGCTCTTAGGATGTAAAAGCCAATCAGCAACATCAATCCTGATTGAACAAGGACATATTCCCATCCCTTTGGACCAAACGCGATAAACGCAGAAATCGGGATGAGTGCCAAGGCAAGGATGAATACATTCAGCAGCCAATTGAAGGAAAAAATGCTCATCAGCTTATCTAGATTGAACAACCAAGAAATTCCTGAATAGATTGCAAACCTGCCTGCACTCAGAACAGACAAACTTGCGAATACGGCGATGAAGGCGGTCAAAAAATGTGTGCCTTCGAATCGATCACTTTGAATTGCAATCTGAGCAACGAATAGACTGACGCTGAAGCCTGAAATGATGAATACCGGAATTGCCATGCGGTTGAATGACCTCTCCTGTCTAATCTGTTGAGAGGCGAGTGACTCATTCACAAATGACCGAATGAAAAGAGACATACGAGCACCTTCACTTTGCCGTATGAACCCTATTGAAATGAGTAAGATTCCCAGCATGATGAACTCAATGGTATTCGATTGTGCTGGAACTTCTATCATAGGCAGGACAAAGCTAATAAGAGCTGGCACAGGAAGAACAATCTCCTACCTTCGCACGCTCAGTATTCTGAATATGGCTAACAGAGAAGACCGATTTCAAGGAGTTGATTATTACGATTTAGACGATGTTTTAACCGAAGAACATAAGCTCATTCGGGATACAGCTCGGGCTTGGGTTAAGAAAGAAGTTTCTCCCATCATTGAAGAGGCATTCGCCGCAGGCGAGTTCCCAAGACACTTGCTTAAAGGTCTTGGAGAAATTGGCGCTTTTGGTCCGTATATCCCAGAGGAATATGGTGGTCCTGGATTGGACCATATTTCCTATGGTTTGATCATGCAAGAACTGGAGCGATGTGACAGTGGCCTCCGGTCAACCGCGTCTGTTCAAAGCAGCTTGGTCATGTACCCTATTTGGCAGTACGGATCTGAAGATCAAAAACAAAAATATTTACCCAAGCTCGCAACAGGGGAGATGATCGGTTGCTTTGGGCTTACCGAACCCGATCACGGATCCAACCCAGGCGGCATGACGTCAAATTTTGTAGAAGACGGAGATGACGTCATTTTGAACGGAGCTAAAATGTGGATCTCTAATTCACCGTTTGCGGACATCGCAATTGTGTGGGCTAAAGACGAAGCTGGGAGAATCCACGGTTTGATTGTAGAGAGAGGAATGGAAGGGTTCTCGACCCCAACCATGCACGGTAAATGGTCGCTAAGAGCCTCTGATACTGGCGAATTGGTTTTTGACAATGTTCGCGTTCCAAAAGAAAATATTCTACCCAATAAGTCCGGGCTCGGAGCTCCTCTTGGATGCTTGGATTCAGCCAGATATGGAATTTCGTGGGGAGCTGTAGGCGCAGCGATGGATTGCTATGATAGCGCCCTCCGCTATGCTAAAGAGAGAAGGCAATTCGACAAACCGATTGCCGGTTTCCAATTGCAGCAAAAAAAGCTCGCCGAAATGGTCACTGAAATCACCAAGGCTCAGTTGATGGTTCACAGGCTTGGGCAATTGAAGAATGAGGGAAAGGCTACGAGCGCCCAAATATCCATGGCAAAAAGAAATAGCGTTGAAATCGCGCTACAAATTGCCAGAGAGGCAAGACAAATTCATGGTGCGATGGGAATAACGGATGAGTACCCTATCATGCGCCATATGATGAACCTCGAATCAGTCGTTACCTATGAAGGAACCCATGACATTCACCTGTTGATCACAGGGATGGACATTACGGGTGAAAACGCCTTTAAATAAAAAACCCGGTACTAGACCGGGTTCATAATTCTCAAAAAGGTAGATATTACTTACAAGTACATCCAAACGCTTCGATAAGCGCGATACCTTGATCAAATTCTTCCTTGCTAGCTGCGTCATCTTCGCAAACTTCAGTTTCAGAAACTTCGTTTCCAGCATCATCATAAAGAGTGATGTCATCTGGACAATCACTGCATGTCTGACATTTGCTACAAGAATTAAGTGAAATCATGCCGAAAAGTGCAACGGCAGCAAAAAGTAGATTTATTCGCTTCATAATCTAATGGTTTATTTCCTCCAAAGCTAAGCCTTCATTCGATTAGTCGGGAAAATCAACGATCTACTTTTCTCGATTTATTGTGAATTCTACCAGCGCTAACAGTGAATCCCGCGCTTCACCAGCTGGCAATTTCAGGATTTCAGTTCTGGCTTCTGATGAAAGTGCCCTCATTTTCTGGTCAGCATATTCAATTCCTCCACTGTCCAAGACGTATTGAATGACTTTGTCAATCTCAGCCTTTTTCTTGTTATCCTTTTTTACGATGCGCAGCATGGCTCGTTTCTCGCCATTTGCGGAATGATTCAGAGCGTAAATTAGAGGAAGAGTACTTTTCTTCTCTTTTATGTCGATGCCTGTGGGTTTTCCAATTTTCCCTCCAAGACCGTAGTCGAATAGATCATCTTTTATTTGAAAAGCGACCCCAATTTTCTCTCCGATCATCCTCATTCTTTCGATCATCTCATCGTCACAACCAGCTGAAGCAGCCCCGCAAGCACAGCAACTTGCAATGAGTGTTGCGGTCTTTTGACGGATTATTTCAAAATATATTTCTTCATTCAGATTAACGCCTCTGCTTTTTTCAATCTGCAGCAATTCACCCTCACTCATCTCTTCAACAGCAGTGGAAACAATTTCTAGTTGCTTAAACTCCTTATTGCGAATGGCCAGAAGAAGGCCCCTCGAGAGTAAGTAGTCACCGACGAGCACGGCAATTTTATTCTTCCAAAGAGCATTGATCGAGAAGAACCCACGACGTTCGAAGGCATTGTCGACTACATCGTCATGAACCAATGTTGCTGTGTGTAGCAACTCAATCAGCGATGCGCCGCGATGTGTACTTTCCGTGATTTCACCGAAGATCTTGGCAGAGAGAAAAACAAACATCGGTCTGATCTGCTTTCCCTTACGCTTGACAATATAGTGGGTAATGCGATCTAGAAGAGGCACGGAACTTTTCATAGAAGCGCGGAACTTCTCTTCAAAAAGTTTCATGTCCTCCGCAATAGGAGCCTTGATGCTTTCAACTACATTCAATGATCCAAACTTACGACTTTAGTTACCCTTAGGTCGAGGCAAGAGCTCGTTCAAATTGAGCTTTCCAATTCTATGCTCACGTCCGTCTTTAGCGATAAGAAATGCCCAATTTCCGCTGGTTTCAATTCCAACCATGGGGACGAATACAAAATCATTTTGTTTCTCTTCAGTCAATACTCCTGTATGACTAAATCCTCTATGATCGACGTAGACAAATCGAAGAGCGGATCGAGATGCATTATTCATCATGCGTTCGCCCTCTTGGTTTTGGTTTTTGAAGTGATCGTTATAAAAGATCATCTGTCCTTCAGAGGTGGAGGTCCAAGCGTGTGTTGAGTAAGCCGAGAGGCGATCAACATCTACCTGATTTCGCTGAATGGTGTATGAAATCATTCTATCACGAGGAGTTTCAATTGAAACTCCCTTGAAATAAAACATGTCTGTGCAGGAAACTATTCCTGTCCTCGGGTCAGTCGTACATACTTGGTCTTGAAATCGCCTTTCGAATGTCACTAAAGGTTCGCCTTCTACGGTGAAGATTCCATCAAGAAAAACATGTTCGATTCCAGACTTCTTGTCATCAACGGAGCGATGGGAGGCAATCATCTCAGAACTGAAGGTCCTGATTCGGCGATCAATCAGATTTTCACCGATCGGATCAGTTTTGATGTAAACATACCCATCCGAGTAGGTCTCTTCCAGCGGTTCAACAGTGTAAAGACTTGCCAATTCAATTCCTTCTGAATTTGTCCGAATGAGGAGATCTTGAATGAACAGTTTGTCTGAACTCAAGTCGAATTCCGTGAGCTTTTGTTCTGCGTGATTATAGCTGAGCAGAAGATGCTTCCTTCTGAATGGACTATTGAGTTTAATTCCCGTTTTTGCCACGATATAGACCTGCTTATTGTCATCAATTGAGGCTCCGAGAATCTCAAAATCATCTCCAGAAAAATCCGTTGGAATGTTAGCATCGATCTGCTCTTTGTCGTCAAAGAGAATGAGTTTAATGGAGGCTTTTACGCTCCGTTTGAATGGCGATTGCTGGCAGGCCATTGCATATTCGCTATTTGGACTAACATAGGAGAAGGTCGGCTTTGCTTGGGAACCTGCGCTATGACCCAAACCAAAGTCGTAGCTCGATTGTAACTCAACCGAGTCAGCATTGAAGACGTATTGGCTGAATCGGCGCGAAGCGCCAATCTCCACATTTACTCGAGTAAAGACAGAAAGAACATCACCTCTGACGAAATGCCGATATACCGAGCAACATGCATCGGTGGTCAAGTTAATTCGCTCGGGTTCGGGGGCAAAGACTACAGTTGATATACCTGAAACGGACTCCACCAAAATCCCTGCGTTCGAATCGTTGACGACAAACAGGTCCAATACTTTTTCTCCTTTGTCAACGGTGACTTCTTGGGACCAGTTGATTGCTTCTACGTACTGTCCGTTCACGGAATTAATTGAGACCAGGCAAAATATGAGTATGAAGAAATTAAGCCGCACTGGTGGCGATTTCGTTTTTATTGGCTAGCTGGCCGCAAGCAGCATCAATGTCCTTTCCTCTACTTCGACGGATGTTGACGATCACTCTTTTTCGCTCGAGGTGCGCAGCAAATGCATCCACTTTTTCAGGTGAAGCTTGCTCAAATTCACCATCGTCAATCGGATTGTATTCAATGATGTTTACTCTTCCAGGTGCCTTGCGGACGAAGGCGGCCAGCTCATCGGCATCCTCAATAGAATCATTGAAGTCTTTGAAAATGATGTATTCATATGTCACTCGATTTCCTGTGGCATGGTAAAAGTGATTCATAGAATCAATCAGGCTATCAAGGCTGTTTTGTTCATTGATGGGCATGATTTTACTACGCTTTTCATCATTCGCAGCGTGCAGTGAAAGTGCCAATCTAAATTTCACTTTTTCGTCGCCCATTCGATGAATCATTTTCGAGATTCCAGCAGTGGAAAGTGTAATTCGTTTCGGGGACATTCCTAAACCGAAGTCGGCGCTGATCCGATCGATGGACGTGACCACGTTCTTATAATTCAACAATGGTTCTCCCATGCCCATATAGACAATGTTCGTCAGCGGTTTGTCATAATGCCTGCGAGCAACATCCTTAATGGCAACAACCTGATCGAAGATTTCGTCAGGCTCCAAGTTTCGCATTCGCTTCAATCGTCCGGTAGCGCAGAATTTACAAGCTAGACTGCACCCCACTTGAGAAGAAATGCAGGCGGTCATTCGATCATTCGCCGGAATGAGAACGCCCTCGACAACCTTTCCTTCGTGAAGTTTGAACGCACATTTAATCGTTCCGTCACTGCTTACCTGTTCTTCAGCTATTTCAACCGCATGAACTGTGAAATGCTCCTCGAGTGCAGCACGAGTTTCGACAGGAAGATTGGTCATCAAGTCAAAGGTCTTGGCATGTTTCTGCCAAAGCCATTGCTCCACTTGACTTGCTCGAAATTTGGGTTGATTTATCTCCTTGAAAAACTCGATTAGTTCTTCAGTGCTTAAGGAGCGTATGTTGCGCTTTGGAGAGGACATTACTCAAAGGTAGGCTCAACGCTTAGACTTCTTCAGAATCGTCTGCGCAATTTTGATGTCAATGGGCGTGGTAATCTTGAGGTTGCTCTCTTCTCCTTCTACAAGAGACACTGATTTGCCAGCAGCTTCATAGACAGTCGCGTCGTCTGTGAATGTTGGATTGTAATCTTGAGCGTAGCAGGACTTCAGCTCATCCAAATGAAAACACTGCGGTGTCTGGACGGTGTGAATCCCCTTTCGATCAATTGCAGAACTTCCGGATTCTTCTACCATTCTTAAACTCTGCTTAATCGGAAGAACAGGAATGGCGGAACCGTTCTTTTCTGCGTGATTCATGCATTTTTGAATGAAGCCAGGGCTTAATAGAGGCCTAACCCCATCATGAATTGCTACTACGCCAGATCCTTCACAGGAGTTCAGTCCATTTGTGACAGAGGCATAGCGAGTTTCTCCTCCGGCAACAACTTTGTGTGGAATGTCAAAATCCATCTGGAGGCATAGATTTTCCCAAGCCTTGACTTGATCACTGGGAAGAACGACAATGATATTGATGTCCTCGAACGCATGTACGAATCGTTCGACGGTATGCATGAGAATAGGCACTTCGAGCAGAAGAAGAAATTGTTTAGGAAGCTCGCTTCGCATGCGACTTCCTTTTCCTCCTGCAACGATTACGACATGTCTATCCACGCGGATTAGGTAATGATGAGCATCGCGTCTCCATAACTGAAGAACCGATACTTCTCTTTGATGGCTGTTTGATATGCTTCCATCATCAAGTCGTAACCTCCAAAGGCAGAGACCATCATCAACAATGTCGATTCTGGAACGTGGAAGTTTGTAATCATGCTGTCAGCTACGCTGAACTCATGCGGAGGGAAAATGAACTTATTTGTCCAACCAGCGCATGGCTTCAAAAGCCTTTCGGTGGAATAGGAAGTTTCCATTGCTCGCATCGAAGTTGTTCCAACAGCACAGATGCGCTTCTTGGTCTTCTTGGCGTTGTTCACAATGTCACAACATTCTTGCAAGATTTCAACTTGCTCAGAATCCATCTTGTGCTTTGTCAAATCTTCGACTTCAACATTTCTGAATGTTCCCAAGCCAACATGCAGTGTCAAGTTTGCGAAGTCTATTCCTTGCAGCTCTAATCTCTTCAATACCTCACGACTAAAGTGAAGTCCTGCAGTTGGAGCTGCAACAGCGCCTTCACGCTGTGCGTAAATAGTTTGATATCGCGCTTTATCTTCCGGCTCAGCATCCCGATGGATGTATTTTGGAAGAGGCGTGTTTCCAAGGCTCATCAAAGTGCTTCTGAACTCGTCATAACTTCCATCAAATAAGAATCGCAGCGTACGTCCCCTTGATGTGGTGTTATCAATTACTTCTGCTACCAATGAATCATGATCGCCGAAGTAGAGTTTATTTCCTATTCTGATCTTACGAGCTGGGTCTACAAGCACATCCCAAAGACGGCTCTCCCTGTTCAATTCACGAAGTAGGAATACTTCGATTTTTGCTCCAGTCTTCTCCTTGTTTCCATAAAGCCTCGCAGGAAATACTTTGGTATCGTTGAGCACCATGACATCACCTTCATCAAAATAATTGATAACGTCCTTGAACACTTTATGCTCAATTGTGCCTTCGGCAGCATTAACAACCATGAGTCGCGACTCATCGCGGTGCTCTGTTGGGTATTTAGCAATAAGATTCTGTGGTAAATCAAATCTGAATTGTGAAAGCTTCATGAAGAGTAACTTATTTGTATGATTCCCAATTGAAAAAGGGCTGCAAATTTAATATTTCTGCGCTCTATTCCGAATGTTCAGTTTGGTAAATAGAATACGATCGCCGGAGCTCCTCTATTCCTTCTTCAATCGACTGCGCTTCGTCGATGTTATGAGGGCCGATAGCGACCCGCCGCAAAGAGCTGAGATAAGCACCAGAACCAAGGTTTTTACCAAAGTCGTGAGCAAGGCTTCTGATGTACGTTCCTTTACTACACTTCACCTCGAAACCAATTTCTGGAAAACGAGAATTATCGATCACGAATGATTCGATATGGACTCGTGATGATTTCAGTTCAACGTCTTTCCCTTTTCGCGCCAGTTCGTATGCCTTCCTTCCTCCGATCTTTTTAGCTGAATATATCGGTGGAATTTGGTCCATGTCTCCCGTCATGGATTGAGCCATATCATTTAGCAATGTCAATTCATTCGGCGGGAGTTCAAATCGATGATCGATTTCCGTTTCCATGTCGTAGGAAGGTCGTGAGGCACCTAAAACAAACGATCCAGAATAGGTTTTGTCCAACCCCATAAAACCCTCAATTATCTTGGTATGGGATCCAACACAGATGATGACCAATCCAGAGGCTAAAGGATCCAATGTTCCCGCGTGCCCCACCTTGACCTTTTTGACACCAATAATATCTCTCGCTCCATATCGGATTTTATTGACGACGTCAAAAGATGTCCAGTCTAAAGGCTTGTCGATAAACAAAGTATGTCCAAAGGGCTTCATTGGTCCTAAATAGGGTGATTAACGTATTGAATTACGAATCCGAACACCATTCATTTGTTGCACGCCTTAGAATGATGAGAAATTGCTTTTATAATGAGTGAGACATAGAACACACCATGCTACGTTTTTGTGAGCGATTGAGTTGGCTAAGGCAAGTTTCGACTCAATCAAAGTGCAGGTCGCAAGGCCTGCACTTCTCATGAAAAGACGATTGCTAAAACTCCTACGATCAAACAGTAGAAGCTAAAATATTTTAGTTGACTCTTTTTTACCAATGCAATCATCCATTGGCATGCAAATAGTCCAGCGATAAAAGCAGCAGTCGCTCCCACGATCAAAGGAGCCCACCCAATTTGAGTTTCCATGAGCTGTCCCTCCATTATGTCTTTCGCCATCTTCCCTAGAATTAGTGGGATGACCATGAGAAACGAAAACCGGGCTGATTTTTCGCGGTCAATTCCCAGTAGAACTGCTGTGGATATTGTGGCGCCACTTCGACTTATGCCAGGAAGAATGGCAATGGCTTGTGCAATTCCAATTATCAGGGCGTGGGTATAACCCACATTACGGTCTGTTTTTTTCGCACGATCAGCGAGAAATAAGAGACCTCCTGTGAGCAGGAGCATAAAACCGACGAGTAAAATTTGCTGAGAGAAAAGAGCTTCAATTTCATCATTGAAAAGAACTCCAATCACTGCGGCTGGGATCATCGACAGCACGATTTTCAATGAAAATGTGAACTCTTCATTTGCCTTGAATTGGAAGAGGCCCTTGAAAATTTGGGCAATATCCTTTCTGAAGACTACCATCGTCGCAAGTGCTGTTGCAAAATGAAGGACGACGGTCAATAGGAGGCTTTCAGCAGGAAGGCTATCATTTCCTAGCAGAGCCTTCACCAATTCTAGATGACCGCTACTACTAACAGGAAGAAATTCGGTTAAGCCTTGAACGATACCGAGAATAAACGCTTCAAGAATGCTCAAGATGAGGATTACTTTTTAATGATTCCCCACATAACCAGACCGTAGCCTGTAACTATGGCAATCGGAGCGATGAACATTCTTCTGACATTGAAAATGTCTGGGTTAAATGATGTCGTATCATCGGCGCCTCCTCCACTCATTAGGAAAAACCCGACGATCACTACCAGCATGCCGATTCCGATAAACATAAAGTTTTGTCGTTCTAGAGGAAAGTCTTTGTTGTTTTCTGTGTCGCTCATCTTAATACAATTTGTCGCTTCTTGTTCGTAAAAATTTACGCACGGCTAAGCTTGTAGAGAGCCACGAAATTACAATTCCAAGTATCAAAACGATGACAAATAAATAGGCTAAAATTTCGATGTCTTGAATCTGAATTAGATTGGGCAAATACTGCTGCGAATAATACATTACTCCCATGATGAGAAGGATGGCAATCATAGCACTGTATATGCCATGCATGATTCCTTGTCTGATGAAGGGTCGTCGTATAAATCCTTGGGTGGCTCCTACTAGCTGCATGCTTTTAATAAGGAAACGTTTGCTGTAGATTGAGAGGCGTATGCTATTGTTAATTAATGCAATAGCAACTATTAATAAAAGCAAAGAGAAACTAAACAACAGGACACTCATTCGCTGAATGTTCTCCTGAACCATCTGAATTAATGACTCCTGATAATCAATTTCCTTGATTTTCGAGCTGCGCCCCAAATGAGATGTGATGATGGCAAGACTGTCGGAATGTGCGTATTCTGCATTAAGCTTGACTTCGATGCTTGCGAGAAGCGGGTTGTAATCTAAGTACTGCAAGAAGTCTTCACCCAAGTCTTCTTTTAAGAGTTCAACCGCTTGGGCCTTTGAAATGTACGTGGTTTCAAGAGCATAATCGGAGAGTTCAATTGCCTGTTGCAGTCGAGTCACATCTAACTCTTTCACGTCATCGTTGAGGTAGATGGTGAACCCAATGTTCTCTTGGACTTGCGTACTTAGCTTTTGGGCGTACAGAATAACCAATCCAAGAAGACCCAAGGTAAATAGAACCAGCGCAACGCTGAGAATCACACTCATGTATGAGCCGCGAAGTCTGCGTCTCTGAAATCGTTCTTCTGATTTGCGAGCCATTAGGCGAATCTAGATTTTTTAGAATGTGTGGATTTGAAGACGGAAGAAAATAACTAACACACGTTTATTCATCCATCACTGTAGCAAGTCACCTCGCAAATGGCGGAATCGTTTTCTTGCTTCGATAACGAAAAGGCTATTTGTGAATTCTGTTAGAATCTGCTCGTAGAGTTCCATTGCCTTTTCAGGCTGATTGAGCTTGTTTTCATAGATGCGTGCCGCTTCCATCAATGCATTGTCAACCAAAATGCCGAAAGGATAAGTCTCAGCGAGTTCTAGATAAGTTTCTGCTGCACGTTCAGGTTGCGACTGAGCTTGGTTTATCCTAGCCAATTGGAAAAGTATGTTGTCCATTAACTCATGACCTGGATAATTGCTCTCGATTAATTCTAAAAAGAAAAGAGCGCTGTCATATTTATGCTGAACAATCATCAGATCTGACTTAGCGAAAAGGGCTAGGGCATCCATGGTTGTATCTAGTCCAGTGTTTTCTGAGATAAACGCACTTAATTCCAACGCATCATTGGCGATCAGTTTTGACGTTGATCCCTTCAATGCATCCAGTTGAGCTTCTGACCATTCAAAATCACCGGAGTAGTAAAAAACCTTCGCATTTTTCAATTTAGCTTCGAATCCAATCTCTTCATATTTGAATTTCTTCTCAACTTGACCGTATAGCAGGGACGCATCCCAAATTTTATTGGAAATAACATAGACATCCGCTAATTCTAGTTTTAGTTGCGCCAATTCAATTTCGGAAAGCCCAGGTAATTGAACGGCATTTGACAATACGTCAATGGACTCCTTGACCGCACTTTGGTCGTATTTCCCTTGATAAAAGGCTTTCAGATGAGCATAGTCTCTGATGATTTCCCAAGAACCTTTGTTTTGCCCTAGGTCTACCAGCACACTCAAATACTCATCGAGCAAATCTTCAATAGCTGCTAGCGTGTATTCACTCGAAATGACGTCTTCCTTCATCGCGCAGAGCATACCAACGCTCGCTAGAACGTGGTGAAAATTGCTCGGGCCTTTCTCTCTTACGTACTTGTATCCGTCAACCGCCACTTGATACTTGTAGTTGTTTAAGGCTAAAAGTGACAGCTTCATCACCCGAATGCCATCTTCTTTATTGCGCTTATCGATGGCCTTTACTTGGGTCATAGCGGCCGCAAAACGATTCTGTTTGATGTACATCCATGTCAGCATTTCGCTGTAGATGTCGCTTGATGGATTCTTCTGAACACGCTTGAGCAGCTGATCTTGTAGTACTTCATTGTACGCGTTTGTTTCTTCAAATCCAATCACTCGGTTGAGCGTATTTTGGACATTTTGCAAATAGCTAGGACTCACTTCGAGTACATCGAGGTATTCGTTGATCATTCCTTCTACATCACCCATTTGCCCGAGTACGGAAGCTATCTGAAAGTGAAATGGATAAGAATCTCCAATCTGTTTTCGACCTCGATTATAGACCTCTAAGGCACGATGCTCAAGGCTAATTTCACTGAAGGCTTTTCCCATATCAAGAATCTGAGTGACCGACGCTCTATCCAATTCCTTGATGATTTTATCAAAATGCTTTGATGACTTTGAGGGTTCGCCAGCGAGGCGTAAAACATTACCGACGTCAACCTGGTAACGCAATGTTCTGGCGTTATACTTCGCCTGATTCTTGGCGAGTTTTTCTGCGGGTTTATATTCCTCTAACGCAAGAAGGCATTTGAGGTAGTAGCGATAGTTATCCTCGCTAGGTCTTGCATCGTACAGTTTTTGGTAGTAGAGCAAGGCCTTTTCATAATCGCCTTCTCGGTAATAATGCGCGGCCAGCTGATCATCCGTAGTGCCCTGCCCTTGCAAACCGGACGAGCCAAGAATGAAGAGAGAAAGTAGGATGCTATGGATTAACCGATTCAGGAGCATAAATGATTGCTTTTATTGAGTCAACCATTGAGTTAACGACCGGTTTGAATTTAGCGTATCTATCGTTTGAAAACTCATATTTTTCTTCGAGTTCGTACGTCGCCTCGACCACTTTGGCTATGGACGCCGCTTCAGCATTGAAGAAACCTTTGAATTCTTGTTCACTGTAGAAGCTGTTTTTAACGTCAGAACGAAGGGATTGAAGCTGCACCTCCGAATACGAGATTTCAGTGCTCACAGAAACATATCTAGTCAGTGCTTGATTGTAGTACTTTTTGGTACGCATGAAGTCGCCGAAAGCGATACCAGGTTGTCGTTCCAAAGTGTCGGTGACGTTGTCATAGATCCAAAGTCCCGTTCTATCAATATCTGCCAACCGATTGACAATAAGCATAGAATCTAATTGGCCTAGAACCTCGGAAGAGTTCTGTAAGTGAATTTCTAAACCATCAATGCGTTGAAGCCTCTCTTCTTTGACCTTTCGGTCACACGAAGTAGCCAATAACGAAATGGCTAGTATACCTGATATGTAAGCGATGGCTTTCATTCTATGTATTCAAACCTAGTGTATGGTACGAGTGCTTCGGGAATTTTGATTCGTTTTCCATCAAAGTTGTTTTCGAGGAGTGCGGCGACAATTCTAGGAAGCGCGAGGGCGCTTCCGTTGAGCGTATGCGCCAATTCCTTGGAACCGTCACTAGCTTTAATCCGAAGCTTCATCCTATTCGCTTGAAATGTTTCAAAATTAGAAATCGAACTCACTTCGAGCCACCTGCTTTGGCCAGCAGAATATACCTCGAGATCGTATGTCAATGCTGCAGTGAATCCCATGTCTCCACCACAAAGACGCAGTACGCGATAGGGCAGCTCCAATTTCTGTAAAAGGCTTTCAGCATGTTCAAGCATTTCTTCTAAAAGCGCATAAGAATCTGAGGCCTTTGAAATTTGAACAATCTCGACTTTGTCAAACTGATGCAGCCTGTTCAAACCTCTAACTTCCTTTCCGTAGGATCCGGCTTCACGACGAAAGCAAGGTGTGTAGCCTGTGTTTTTTATGGGAAGTTCTTTTTCATTGAGTATGACATCACGGTACAAGTTCGTGATTGGAACCTCCGCTGTCGGAATGAGAAAAAGGTTGTCTACGGTCGCATGGTACATCTGCCCATCCTTGTCAGGAAGCTGGCCAGTACCAAACCCTGACTCTTCATTGATCATGAGGGGCGGAATAATCTCCTCGTAGCCTGCCTTCTCTGCCTCATCAATAAAGAATTGAATTAGGGCACGTTGGAGTTTTGCTCCTTTTCCTTTGTAAACAGGGAAACCAGCTCCGGTGATTTTAACACCAAGTTCAAAATCAATCAACCCGTGTTTGGATGTGAGATCCCAATGCGGTGTGGCATGATCAGCATCAATTGCCTCACCCCAAGTTCTGAGACTCTCATTTTCTTCCGCCGAGTTCCCTTCTTTAACAGAGGCATGCGGAGTATTTGGAATAGTGGCTAAAATGGCTCTGAGCTGAGATTCAGCTTCTTTTAATTCTTGATCAAGTTGCTGATTATAGGTCTTCAGCTCAGTAGACTTTTCTTTTGCTGCGTTTGCCTGGTCTGCCTTGCCTTCTTTATACAGTTTCCCAATTTCGCCGGCTAGTTTTTTAGCCTCGGCGAGGTTTTGGTCGAGCGTGTATTGAGCGTGACGACGCTTTTCGTCAACAGCAATGGCGTGATCTATATCGGCCGTTGCGTCGATCTTTCGTTTTCGCAAAGCTTCAATAACTGATTGCCTATTTTCTCTTATGTGTGCGATCTGTAGCATGATTGAATATCGAACGAATGAAACAAAAAAATCCCGATCCGGGCTGAAAGCCTTGATCGGGATTTAGAATACGATCAATGATCTAGTCAGCCTTCGGTAGGAAGAACTGATACGTAAGACTTGTTGTCTCTTTTCTTTTTGAACTGAACAGTTCCATCAATCAAAGCGAAAATGGTGTGATCCTTACCCATTCCTACGTTTAGACCTGGTCTGTGCTGTGTGCCTCGTTGGCGAACGATTATGTTTCCTGCGATTGCAGCTTGTCCTCCGTAAATCTTGACGCCTAGGCGTTTACTTTCTGATTCACGACCGTTTTTCGAACTACCAACACCTTTTTTATGTGCCATGTTTTAAAATTTTATTGAATCAACTAAGTGCTTTGATCAATTCAGCTTTCTTCATAGAAGAGTAACCCGATATGCTCTTTTCTTTAGCCAATTCTTTCAATTGAGCTACTGTCATAGAACTAATATCACTGCTTGCTGCTTTAGCGGCAGGTGCTTCTGTCTTTGCGACTTTAGCTTCAGCTTTAGGGGCTTCTTTTTTCGGAGCTGCCTCTACCTTCGGGGCTTCTTCCTTCTTGGGAGCGGCCTTCTTGGCTCCACTCGCCTTGATGCTATCGATTTGGATTTCAGTCAAATACTGGCGATGCCCGTTCTTTTTCTTGTATCCTTTTCTTCGCTTCTTTTTGAAGACGATAACCTTGTCACCTTTAAGGTGCTCTAAGACAGTTGCACTTACTTGTGCACCGTCGATAGCTGGGGCGCCAATGTTGATTTTCCCATTGTCATCAATGAGAAGAACTCGGTCGAAGTTTACCTTCTTTCCTTCTTCTGCATCTAAGCGATGAACGAAAACCTTTTGGTCTTTTTCTACTTTGAACTGCTGCCCTGCTATATCTACAATTGCGTACATAGCTTTTCTTTTACTTTTAAAAAGGGGCGCAAAAGTAACGGAATATCGGTTATTAACAAAAGGTTCGTGGATAAATGTTTTTAAGGCTTAATCCATTCACTTTTTGCAGGTTATGATCCCTTCCGAATCTTAGCTACAATCGATGAGCGGCTGAGATTGATCAGAAGTATTCCGCCAAGAATGAGAAGCATGTACATCACATCGTAAAATGTGATTGTTTCACCGTCTACAATTCCCCACCCAATGGCCACAATTGGAATCAGATAGGTGACGGTGCTCGCAAAAATGGCCGTCGTCTCTTTGATGAGTTGATTGAATATCACCACCGCAATGGCGGTTCCGACCACACCTAATATTGACAGATAACCTAGTCCAACCCAACTCGAGCTGTCCGTCATGATCGTTGTTACAAAGGGGGTTGCAACTAAAAGATAGATAAGAGCGGCCGGAGAAACGAGCAGGAATGCCACAGACGTAATGTGCGTTGGCTTGATTTCTTGAAGAAATGATTTGATCACGTTCACCGCGAGACCGTAACACGCAGTGGCCATGATAATGAGCGACGCATACTTTGCATAGGTGCCGAAACTTCCAATTACCTCGAATCCAATCAGACCCATTGCGCCAATTAAAGCTACGAGAACGCCGATGATTTGACTTTTCAAAATCGGGGCTCTAAAAAAAGCGATGCCAATTATTAGAGTGAACAAGGTGGTTAGCGAGTTAAGCATCCCGCTGAGGCCACTTGGGATTTCTGTTTGCGCATAAGCAAAGAGAAAGGCTGGAATCGCATTCCCGAAAAGACCAGTTGCGAGCAGCGGCCAAAACTTACCTCTAAGAATTTTCAGGCTTTTGATGCTTACGGGAAGAAGAAAGATCATGGCAACAGAAAGGCGGTACGCAGCAACTTCCTCCGGAGAAAAATAGATCAACCCTTTCTTCATCAAGATAAAGGAGCTTCCCCAAGTTAAACCGAGGAGGGCGAGTACAATCCATTGAATGAATTTGTTGCTATAATCTAAGTTCATTTGCCCGGGATCATGGGCGGCCAAAAGTACAGTTTGAAGTTGCCTAGGAAATGGCTATTGTTGAACACATGAAGATCTACACCAAGAAGGGAGATAAAGGAGAAACGGGTATTCTTGGAGGAACGCGACTACCTAAGCATCACCTCCGGATTGAAGCCTATGGGACTGTTGACGAATTGAATTCATTTGTTGGCGTGTTGCGCGATCACGTTCCAGCAAATAAGAGTTCTGATTTAATCAGGGTTCAAGAAGAACTTTTTACAATCGGCTCAAATTTGGCCTCTGATCCTGTGAAGAATCGAATGGAACTCCCCATGATTTCTCAAGATGATATTTTGAGGTTGGAAGATCAAATGGATCAGATGGATGAATCACTTCCTGAAATGAAGTCGTTTGTTCTTCCTGGTGGACATCCATCGGTGAGCTCAGCTCATGTTTGTAGATGTGTATGTCGCCGTGCGGAGAGACTTTGCGTGGCCCTCGATGAAAATGATCCAGTTAACGAGTTGATTCTTCAATATTTAAATCGCCTCAGCGATTATTTTTTCGTCTTATCTAGAAAGCTTACGCAGGAATTTGAGGTTGACGAAATACCTTGGAAACCACGTTCATAGCGTAAGTGTCTGAAAATCAGAACAAAACGCAGATGCAATTTCAGCTTGTATCATATGGCATAAAATATATTTTTACCGACTCAGTAGACCCTTTAAATAAGGATTGAAATGTATTGGACATTAGAATTAGCATCATACCTCGAAGACGCGCCCTGGCCGGCGACTAAGGACGAGCTCATTGATTTTGCAATGAGAACAGGTGCGCCACTCGAAGTGGTTGAAAATCTTCAGGCTCTTGAAGATGAAGGTGAGAGCTACGAAACAATTGAGGATATCTGGCCAGACTATCCGACCAAGGAGGACTTCTTCTTCAATGAAGATGAGTATTAGCTTGGGTCAAAAATGAAATTTGAAACGAACCCTCGGCTTTGTCGGGGGTTTTTTGTTCTCAGTCGTCAAATCAACACCATCGCATTCTAATTACCTTTGACCGCTTTATTGAAAAAGTGGCAATATGTCAGGCAAACTGATTTGGCAAGAGAGTTGAACTCAGCCTCACCACATTAATTGAAAGGAGATGTTAGAAATAGTCAATAAAGTCCTTAATACCGTTTTTGGAAACAAGAGTGAAAAGGACATCAGAGAATTGACTCCGCGCGTTCAAGAAATCAATAACTTTTTTGAGTCTTATTCTACGCTGACCAATGATGAGTTAAGAGCTAGAACTGCGGATTTCAGAACTAGAATCGCATTAGCAACCAAGGATGTCCAAGACCAAATTGACTCGTTGAAGGCACAGGTTGAAGACCCACAATTAGACTATCTAAAAAAAGAAGATCTGTATTCACAGATCGACAAACTAGACAAGATCCTTACAGAACAACTTGAGGTTGTCTTGGGGGACTTACTGCCCGAGGCATTTGCGGTGGTGAAAGAAACCGCGCGACGATTCAAAGAGAATACGGAGCTTTCTGTGACTGCCGAAGAGTATGATCGTGAGATTTCATCTAGGCACAAACATGTAATTGTTCAGGGTGACACTGCGGTTTGGAAAAACACGTGGGAGGCTGCTGGTATTGACATTACGTGGGACATGCTCCACTATGATGTGCAGTTGATCGGTGGTATGGTCTTGCACAACGGAAATATAGCTGAGATGGCCACAGGAGAAGGTAAGACGCTTGTTGCAACCCTTCCCGTTTACTTGAATGCGCTAACCGGGCGAGGAGTTCATATCGTAACCGTCAATGACTATCTGGCACGTCGTGACTCCGAATGGATGGCTCCAATGTTTGAGTTCCATGGTCTCTCGGTTGAATGTATTGATAAGCACCGACCGAATAGTGAGGAAAGGAGAAATGCCTATCAAAGTGACATCATCTACGGAACCAATAATGAATTTGGATTCGACTACCTCCGTGATAACATGTCGGGCAGAACAAAAGACTTGGTTCAGCGAGAGCACAACTACACCATAGTTGATGAGGTTGACTCCGTTTTAATTGATGATGCGCGAACTCCATTGATCATTTCTGGTCCCACTCCTAAAGGGGATGAGCAACAATTTGAAGGATTAAAGCCACGTGTAGAAAAGTTGGTTGGTGCCCAGAGAAAACTTGTGAATGAATTACTCGCGGAAGCCAAAAAATTGCTTGCGCTGGATCCTGAAGAAGTAGGTGACAAAAAAGTTTACGAATCTCAAGTCAAACTTGGAGGAGAGCAACTTCTCAGATGCTACAGGGGATTGCCAAAGAACAAGGCACTCATCAAATTTCTAAGTGAGCCCGGAGTAAGAACGACACTGCAGAAAACGGAGAACTATTACATGCAGGATCAGATGAAGGAGATGCACAAGATCGATGATCAGCTCTTTTTCACTATCGAAGAACAGCACAATAGTATTGAGCTCTGCGAAAAGGGGATTGACCTAATCACAGACCAAGGAGATGATTCATCTTTCTTCATTTTACCTGACATTGGCTCTGAATTGAGCGATCTAGAGAATCGAATTCCAGATATCGAGGAACGTTCTCAGGTCAAGGATAAATTAATCACGGACTACGCGGAAAAAGCCGAAAGAATCCATGCTGTCAATCAGCTTTTAAAGGCATATGCGCTTTTTGAAAAGGAAGTTGAGTATGTGGTAATGGATGGGAAAGTCAAGATTGTTGACGAACAAACCGGACGTGTGATGGAAGGGCGTCGCTACTCTGATGGACTCCACCAAGCAATTGAGACGAAGGAAAATGTGAAAGTGGAGGCAGCGACTCAAACCTATGCCACAGTGACGCTGCAAAATTACTTTCGGATGTACAACAAGCTAAGTGGTATGACTGGTACTGCTGAAACAGAAGCGGGTGAGTTTTGGGAGATATATAAGTTGGATGTGGTTGTTATTCCTACCAACAAACCGATAACCAGAGACGATCAAGAAGACTTAGTTTTTAAAACTGCAAGGGAGAAATACAACGCAGTCATTGAAGAAGTAGAACGACTTCGAAATGCCGGGCGACCTATTCTTGTCGGAACTACGACAGTCGAGATTTCTGAGCTTCTGAGTAGGATGCTCAAAATGAAAAAGATACCTCACCAGGTATTGAATGCTAAGCTTCACCAAAGTGAGGCTGAAGTCGTTGCCGCTGCAGGTAAACCAGGGACTGTCACAATCGCCACCAACATGGCAGGTCGTGGTACTGATATTAAATTGGGACCTGGTGTGAAAGAGGCCGGTGGTCTCGCCATCGTCGGTACGGAACGCCATGAATCGCGGCGTGTTGACCGTCAGCTTCGAGGTCGAGCTGGACGTCAAGGAGATCCTGGATCATCCCAATTCTTTGTCTCTTTGGAGGACGGCTTGATGCGAATTTTTGGATCAGAGAGAATTGCTAAACTGATGGATCGCATGGGCCTTAAAGAAGGAGAAGTGATTCAGCACAGCATGGTCAGCAAGAGCATCGAACGGGCACAGAAGAAAGTTGAAGAAAACAACTTTGGAATTCGAAAGAATTTGCTCGAGTATGATGACGTCATGAACATGCAACGGGAGGTTATTTACAAGAGAAGGCGACATGCGTTGTTTGGTGAAAGAATGACCGTCGAAACATCTACAGCAATTCACAGTGTCTGCGTAGCATTGGTAAACGAGCATCAGGAGGCGCGTGATTATGAGAGCTTTGAACTCGATTTATTTAGGACATTGACCATTCAGAGTCCTGTAAGCGAGGAAGAATTCTTGCAACGAGGGCCAGATGAGCTTGCTGATGTTGTCTTTAGCAAGGCCCTGTCTCATTATCAAGACAAGAATAAGTACATCGCTCAAGTAGCTTTACCTGTAATCCAACGTGTGCATTCGACCCAAGGCGATCAATTCAAGAATATTGAAATTCCACTCACCGATGGTAGCAAAGCGCTTCCTGTTGTGGTGGACATGGAAGCTGCTTTGGCTGTTCAAGGAAAAAACATTCAACTTGAACTTGAGAAGTCCGTTACGCTTGCGATGATTGACCTTCAATGGAAGGAGCACCTGCGCGAAATGGATGATCTCCGGCAGTCCGTTCGAAACGCTCAGTACGAGCAAAAGGATCCATTGCTGATTTATAAGTTTGAGTCCTATAATCTATTTGAGAAGCTTTTGGAAAAAGTGAATAGAGACATCGTCTCATTCCTATTCAGAGCTAACCTACCTAATCAGGAAGCAAGTCAGGCACATGCAACGCAAGGGGTGCAGGCTGATTCTTCCCTTGATAGAGTTACTGCTACAAAGCAAGAAGTTGCCCCAGGTCAAGCACCGGATCCTCGAGTAGGGAACAATTCAGGTCAGTCAGAAATGAAGCGTGAACCAGTAAGGGTAGATAAGAAGCCAGGACGGAACGACCGCGTAGAAATTCGAGACATCCAATCGGGAGAAACCAAGGTTGTTAAGTTCAAATTGGCGGAGCAGAAAGTTGAGCAGGGCCAGTGGGAAATACTCCAACTCATGGAAGAGTAGGAGGCAATCGGTAAAACACGTAACCGCCTTTTTCTGAGAGCTTTTCAGCTGAAGGAAACTCTTCAAGAAATCGGTCATTCCTTTTGATCATTACTGAAACGTACGCGGGTTTATCAAGCTTTGAATTCTTGGAAATCGGAAGCTTTAGGGCCGTCTCAGGCGTTACTTTTCCATAGAAATATGGAGCGTAACTCTTGTACCCATAGGTCGCTTTGTAACTCTCTTCATCCGCGTGGTTCTCGAAGAAGGTAATTGCGCTTCTCTGACTTACAGACTCGATCAAGGGAACGATTGAGATCATAGTTGAAAATATCGTCAACGCCGTACCAATTGAAAGAATCAATAGACCGCGATATGGGTCAGTCTTTAAGAGGAAATAAGAAGAGAGACAAACACCGAAGTACATCGTTCCAATAATCCATTCCCACCCAACAGGTTCAACAGCAGAAGCCAAGTTCCCAAGAACGAACGGATCAGTAATTCGATCAGTCAAGAGATTCATATTCGACAGTAGAATTGGTGTCAAAATCAATGCAAAAGCAATCACAGCACCTTGTGCTAAAATCCAAAGCCTAACCCAATTCTTGATTCGATTTTTCTCTAAAGATTGGATGACTGCCAGCGTGGCTAAATAGGAGAGAGGTAAATAAGCCATCGAGCTGTAATGAACAATTTTAGTGGTCACCAAAGAGAAGAGTATGAGGACAACCCAGAACAAATACTTCATCCACATGGACAGCTTGAAAGAGTCGCCATTGAACCGATTTGAGAATGCTGGCAACGCGAGCGCAGAAAGAGGGAAACAACCAAGCAATACCACGACAAAGTGGTAGAAGAAGGGTTGTTGATGTCCAGCCACAGGGTTGAGGAAAAGATTGATTTGGTATTCCACAAATTCGGTGATAAACCAAGGTCCATTTTGAATGGTTTCAAATCCGAACCAAACGGACGAGACAACAAGTGCGGTCGCTCCAAATACTCCAATAACCTTCAACGATGGAACCGACTTAAAATGGGTGTGAACTAGCCAGACCATGAATGTTAACCCCAGAATCAAAAGTCCGACGGGGCCTTTGGTGAGAATTGCCAAACCAATGAGCAGACCTCCGATGAAACCAAGTTTAATCTGATTCTTTTTCGCGTGCTCGGATATGTAGAAGATGGTATAGACGGCTAGAAAAATAAAGAGGTTGAACCAAGGATCGATGATGGCTGACTTGAAGTAGAGATGTGGAAGGAAGCTGCCAGCATAAAGAAATACCCAAAGCCAGGCAAACCGCTTCCCATGCCATTGTCTTCCAATTTCATAGAGCACCTTTAGAGTAGCAATTCCGCACAGTGCGTTGGGTAAACGGGCGGCAAATTCTGTCACCCCAAAAAGCCGCATTGAAAGGGCTTGTAACCAAAAGAAAAGGGGAGGTTTTTCCCAGAAGGGTTCGAAGTTTATGGTAACTCTCCACCACTCGCCCGTGAGGAGCATTTCTCGCGCGCTCTCGGCGAAATTGATTTCATCCCAATCGAAAAGATGGACGCTTCCAAGGAACGGAATGAATAAAAGAAGTGCGAATACGAGAAGAATAAGATGATCCCGTACGGTGTTCATTTTTTCGAATCAAACTGTGAGAGTAATCCTCGATCACCCCAATTTTTGGAGTTTATGAAAATGATCGCGGCATACATGAACGTAAACCCAATTAAGCTTCCTACATAAATGTCCTCGAAGAAATGCTGACTGATGTAGACTCGGCTAAATGCGGTCACTATCGCTAGGCCAAAGCACACAGCTCTTACCCACTTATATGGAGCAAGGAAGGCCAAGAAAAGAAACAAGGCAAATGCCGTTGTTGCGTGCCCTGAAGGAAATGAATGTCGGCTATAAAGGATGACTCCATCCACAAAATGTAAATCAGCTAAGGATTCAAAAACCTTAGATGGTCTGTAGTGATCATCATATATCAAACGTTTCAACAATTGAGAGAATATCCCAGATCCGAAAACTCCAACTAATCCGATCACGGCATAACGGATCTTATAAAAGAAGATGATCAAAACGATTAATCCCGCGAAAATGCCATCACCGAGATGAGTCAGGTAGCGGAAGATTGTATCAGTAAGTGGATGGTTGAGCTGATTTATCCAGAGATGTAAATCAAGTTTATCGGTTCCAAATATGATGCCTGCTCCAAGCAGCATCCAAATCATCATAGGAAGCGAAAATTCCCGAATAGCGAATTGCGTTTTAAACATTGGCCGTCTGGAATATTTTTGGACTTGAAAGACCTTTTTTACTCAGCCAATATTGCATAGAAGTCCAAAGCACACCCAGACCGTACTTACTACTACGGGTGAAATTGATGGACGATGCTTCTTCAAAATATTTAGTCGGACAAGTGACTTCGGCAATTTCAAAACCAGCATGAAATATTTGACAGATCATCTGATTGTCAAAGACGAAATCATCTGAATTTGCTTCAAAGTTGATTGTCTTTAAAATGTCTTTAGAGAATGCACGATAGCCAGTGTGGTATTCACTAAGTTTCTGCCCAATGAGAATGTTTTGAATGAGCGTTAGAAACCGATTGGCGATGTACTTATACATGGGCATTCCACCGCGGAGAGCTCCTTTTCCAAGTATTCTACTTGCTAGGACTGAGTCATACAAGCCGCTTCCGATAATGTTGGCAATGGCTGGAATGAGCAAGGGAGTGTACTGATAGTCTGGATGTACCATGATGGTGATGTCTGCATCCAATTCGAGCGCTTTACGGTAGCAGCTCTTTTGGTTTCCACCATATCCTAGGTTGCTCTGGTGCGTAATGACATGCTGAATGCCAATTTCTCGAGCCAGTTCTGAAGTGCGGTCGGAACTCTTGTCGTCAACCAAAACAACATCATCTACAATGTGAAAAGGGATTTCGTTGTAGGTTGTTTCTAAGGTTTTTTCCGCGTTATACGCCGGCATGACGACCACGACCTTCTTGCCATTGATCATGGGCGCGAAGGTAGCACACCTTGGAAATTAGTTCAAGACTATCTTATGCATTTCCATGCCACTAGAGGAAATTATTTTTAGAAAATATATGCCTGAAGCTAAAGAGCGCAAATCCATCTTGAATTCTTGCGCAAGGATGGATTTGGTCGACAGTCGCAGGTCTCCTTCAGCGTCAAATAGAGTTATGGAGTATTCCACATTATTTTTTGAAGGGGAGATCATTAACTCACCGTTTGAAGGTGATGGGAAGATGTGGAATTGGTTTGACCTATTTCGTTTGGCAATAGAGACCATAGAATCGGCGGCAGTAGAGATCATCAATCGAACACTGTCACCTGGGTAATAAGCGACCTTATCAGAATAACCTTCTACCGAAGCTGTGTTTTCTATAGGAGCACCATGATCGTGACCATCACCAGGTGGAATGAGCGGATTGACATCATCCACCTTGTCTTTTCGACAAGCGAGTAAAAGAAAAAGAAGGAAAAGATAACCGAGCTTTAGTGGTTTCATTTATCAAGCGCCATTGCCTTTGTGGCTTCGTATGCGTCCAAACCGCAATCAAGAAACTCCTTGTATTCGGCCACATCTGGGGTATATCCAACCGGAACGTTGAGCAATTTTTCGTCCGGCGACATTAAGACGTAATATGGCTGACTGTTGTTGACAAAAGTTTCAGTTTGAAGCGTAGCCCACTTGTTTCCAACGGTTTTGATTTTTTTCTTCCTTCCGTCGGTCGTGGTGTATTCAAACTGTTCGTCTAGAGGAAGCTCTTTTCGATCATCAACGTACAGACTGATCAAAACGAAATCGTCGTTCAGACGATCAAAGATCTCCTGATTGACCCACACATTTTCTTCCATTCGGCGACAATTCACACACGCCCAACCTGTAAAGTCAATCATGACCGGCTTGTTGTTTGCCTTGGCATATGCCAACCCGTCCTCGTAATCTTTAAAGCAATTTATACCCAATGGGCAGTTTGACTCCTGTTCATAAAGGCTATAGAATAATGGTGGCGGAAATCCGCTCAGTAATTGGAGGTTCGCGTACTTCGTGTTCGTCAACCCAGGAATCAAATAGATCACAAAAGCGATGACGACTACGGCTAAACTTTTTCTACCCCACTTGATCTGTTCGTTTGGATTGTCATGAGGGAATTTGATCAAGCCAAGCAAGTAGAGAGCTAAACCAGCTCCAATCACGATCCATAGACCGAAGAAAATTTCACGTTTGAGAAGTCCCCAATGCTCGACCAAGTCAGCATTCGATAAAAACTTAACCGCGAGGGCGAGTTCAACAAAGCCAAGAACAACTTTAACAGTGTTCAACCAACTACCAGAACGCGGAAGCGAATTGAGCCATCCAGGAAATGCCGCAAACAAGCCGAATGGTAGAGCGAGGGCCATGCCGAACCCAGCCATACCTGCAGTCAATTGAAATGCTCCACCTGACGAACTCAATGATCCGGCTAGCAGTGATCCTAGAATTGGACCAGTACAGCTAAAGGAAACAATGGCCAATGTGAGTGCCATGAAGAATATTCCGAATAAACCTCCGAGGCTCGATGCTGAATCAACCTTGTTTGCCATTCCACTTGGGAGCGTAATCTCGAAGTATCCAAAAAAGGAGATGGCGAAGACTACGAAAATGACGAAGAAGCTCACATTCAACCAGACATTGGTTGAAATGGTATTCAGTATTTCTGGATCGACCGAGTCGAGGAAATGGAATGGCAGCGAAAGGATGACGTAAATGGCGAAGATTGAAAAGCCGTACAGAAAGGCGTTCATCAATCCTTTGCTTCGATTTTCGCTTCCCTTTGTGAAAAAACTCACCGTAAGCGGAATCATAGGGAAGACACATGGTGTGAGCAATGCAACAAGACCGCCAAGAAAACCTAAGAAAAATATACCTAGATAACCTTTGCCCTCTTGATCGTTCGTGCTTGAGTGTCCTTCGTCACCACAATCATTAGTTGGATGATCTAATTCTATGGTCTCAATCTTCAGCGATTTGAGGTTTTCTACCGTCCCGACATCCTGGCTTGTTTCATCAGGTTCTTCCATGACTAACTCACCAGTTTTGGCGTCAAACTTGAAAATTACCGCCTCTGGGGGAAGGCATTTTTCATTATCGCAAGTCATGTAATAAACTTCTCCCTCGACAAATTCCTCGTCACCAACTTTGATGTCTGCTTCAAGGGTCATTGTGCCGTCATAAAAGTCCAATTCCATCATGAAATTCGGATCGTAATCAGAATGTAAGTCTCCGATCTCTCGAACATCTCCCATGATTGCAGAAACCCCAAGCAAATTGAGCTCTGTTGCCAAGGGGCCATCCTCCTCTGGCAATGTCATGGAATAGACATGCCAGCCATCTTCAATGGTTGCGGTTGCTTTAACCGTATACATGCCAGCGTCTAGCTTAGTGACCGTGAAAAGCCACTCTACTGGGGTGTAAATTTCAACAGCATCACCGGCTAGCTCAGGAGAATTTGTCGGTTCTTGAGCCGCAATTTGATTGTTCACCTCCGTCGCTTCTGAAGATGACAGTTGTTCAGTTGGCATCGATGCTGTTCCTGGTTTTAGGGCAGCCTCAATGTTAAATTCAAAGGGAATGTATTCTGGAGGCAAGCACTTGGATTCATCGCAAGTCATGTAGGTAAGCTCACCAGTGATTGTTGCCATCGGTGAAGTGAGCTTCACTTTCTGAGAAAGAGTAACTTCCTTCTCAAACCAACTCAGCTCCATTTCAAAATTCGGATCGTATTCTTTGTGAGGGGTTGGTTCGTTAATTTCCCCTACAAGCTCAGCGCCTTCAAGATTCTCGAATAGAAACTCCGTAGGAATTGGCCCCATATCGCTTTCCAACTTCGTAGCGTAAACGTGCCATCCGTCTTCGATGGTCGCTGTAAACTTGAGGATAGCCTGATCATCACCATCCAATTGATAGTCAAACGCCCATTTTACAGGGTTGTAGATCTGAGCTGTGGCATTAAAAGTAAGTAAGACACTAACAAAAATGGTCCAGATGGATACCTTCATTTCCTTGAAATTGTAAGAGCGCAAAAATAATCAAAGCCCACTGCTGTCAACAGACAACGAGTGGGCTTGTTTGGAATCTTATTCTGATTTTTCTTAACTCATTTTTAGAGATGCAACTCCCGATCTCCAGCTAGCTTGTATGCAAGTCTTGATTTCAAGTAGTACATAACAGGCACGATTACAAGGGTTAAGAACGTGGCGAAAGTCAATCCAAAAATGACTGTCCAGCTCATCGGCCCCCAGAAAACGACATTGTCACCTCCGACATAGATTTTCGGATCGTATTCCAATAGGAGCGATATGAAGTCAATATTCAGTCCAATCGCTAGTGGGACTAGACCCAATACCGTGGTGATTGCGGTAAGTAAAACAGGGCGAAGTCTCTTTCGGCCTCCTTCAACCATACAGTCAATGAGGATAGGAATTGGAAGCTTGGCGCTTGAGTCAAGCCCAAGTTCTGCCCGCTTTCTATCCATGACCAGTTTGGTATAATCAATCAGGACGATGGCGTTGTTTACCACAATTCCCGCAAGAGAAATGATGCCAATCATCGTCATAATGATGACGAAATCCATCTGAAAGATTACCAAGCCCATGAAAACCCCAATCAAACTCAGAACAACAGACCCGACGATGATAAATGGTGTCAGCGCACTATTGAATTGAGCAACCAGAATGAGGAAAATCAAGAATATGGCAATCATCAGAGCTGTACTCAAAAAGGCCATTTCCTTCTCTTGATCCTCCTGTTGTCCGGTGAACTTCATGCCAATTCCTTCAGAAGCCTCATAACCTTCAACGGCTTCCTTTACTTCTGCAACCACTTCATTGGCATTGTGACTTTCTAGGACATTCGAAGTAACTGTAATGAGCCTCTTTTGGTCCTTTCGCTTGACAGCACTGAACGTAGTAGAACGTTCTGCAGAAGCGACTGCTGAAATAGGCACCTGCTGGATTTTTCCATTGGTTTGATCTCTGAATGTGATCAGCTGATTCATCATCGCATCTTCGTCATATCGATACTTATCCTCCAGTCTTATCATGATTGGATAATCGTCTTCACCAGTTTTATAGCTGCTCACTTCCATTCCGAAGAGCGCATTTCTCAGTGTCGAACCGATTTGCCCTGTGCTTAAATTATATCGTCGAGCTTTTGCTCGGTCGATGACCACAGGCATTTCAGGCTTACCAACCAAGACATCAAGTTTGAGTTCTTCAACCCCAGGAATGTTTTGGTCGTTGATGTATGCTTTTACAGCGTTCGCTTCAGACAACAAGACATCATAATCATCACCAGACACCTCGATGTTAATCGGCTTTTTCTGGGGTGGTCCTGCTGGATCTTTGTCCACCGTAATTTGAACGCCTGGCGTCCCCGCCACAAGAGCACGGAGATCATCCATGACCTCGTTGGTGCTCACGCCTCTCCGGTGTTGAAACTGAACAAAGGAGACAGTAATTCTTGCCTTGTTTGGAGTGGCAGCCATGGAAGGACCTTCGTTCGGATCCGAGGTTCCAGCTCCTACCTGTGCAATCACTGATTCAGCCAAGAAGTTGTACTTATGGGTGATTCCGTTCTCTTCCTCCTCAACATCGAACTGTTCGAGGTAGCCAATGACTTTTCCTTCCAAGTCCTTGGTAATTTCATTTACCATCTTGATGTCGGTTCCAATAGGAGCTTCAATAAAGATGTTGACATAGTTAGGCATGTTCGAAGGAAAGAAAACCACCTTCGGCATAAAAGCACCTAGCAAACCGAATGCGACGAAGAGCATCACGATGGTCCCGAAGAAGTATGCTAGAGGCGTTTTGCGGTGAAATACATGCCGCAAGAAGCCTTCATAAGATTCTTCGAGCCAAGGGATCAACTTGTTTTGGAAAAATCTTGTTCCAGGAGATAAAATGAACTTGGTGGTCAGAACTAAGAATCCGCTCAGGATTACAAGATTCCCCAACCAAACTACTCCAAAGCTGATCAAAATGCCGAATGCCATTAATAAGGAACCAATGGTGATTGCGCGTCGCGCCTTCATTGGCTCTTCCTCGACTTTCATGTACATCGCGGTTAACACTGGATTGATGACAAGTGCCACGAACAGTGAAGAACCTAGAACAATCATGAGTGTCATCGGTAGGAAGAACATAAATTCTCCCATCAGACCAGGCCACACAATCAATGGTGTAAAGGCTGCTAACGTCGTAGCAGTGGAGGCGATAATTGGCCATGCCACTTCGCCTACTCCATACTTTGCAGCATCGTAACGGTTCATTCCTTCATCCATTAGTCGATAGATGTTCTCAACCACCACAATTCCGTTGTCCACCAACATTCCGAGTGCCAATACGAGGGAGAACAACACCATCATATTGAGCGTTACGCCGGCTATGCTCAGAATAAAAAAGGCAATGAACATCGAAAGTGGAATTGCTGTTCCCACGAAGAGGGCATTTCGCAATCCAAGGAAGAAAAGCAGTACAGAAATCACCAAGAGCATTCCGAAAATGATGCTGTTTTCAAGTTCGCTAACCTGAGTTCTGGTTTGCTTGCTCTGATCGCCCGTGATGGTAATGTCAAGATTTTCAGGAAATTTTCCATCCTGTGCTTCTTCCAAAATTTCAACGATTTTATCAGCGGCGTTGATAAGGTTTTCACCCGCTCGCTTCTTCACGTCGACCATTACAACTGGCTTTGTTGACTGACGAGCGTAGCTCTCCGCTTCTTCTTCTTCAAACACAATTTCTGCAATGTCGCGGAGGTAGACTATGTCTTGATTTTCCATCTTGACGATGACGTCTCCTAATTCTTCGGGTCTCTCAAACTCTCCTACTACTCGGACTGTACGACGCATGCTACCATCGAGAAGACTACCGGCAGAGATCGTCACGTTTTCTCCTCGAACCGCATTGGCGATATCATTAAAGTTGATCTCGCTTGCTTGCATTTTGAAGAGATCGACATTTACCTTGAGTTCCTTGTCTTGAACTCCTCGGATGTCAACTTCCGTAATCTCTGGTAGCTTTTCAATTCGGTCCTCGAGGTATTCAGCGTATTCATTAAGCTGATCAAGACTGAAGTCACCACTCAGGTTAATATTCATAACCGGAGTTAATTCAGAAATATTGAGCTCGAAAACGTTCGGGTCCGCAGGAAGATCTTGTGGAAATTCTGGGTCGCCCATGGCGATATCCACTTTGTCTTTCACCTTTCGAAGAGCTTCGTCTGGGGTAACACTGAAATCAAATTCAATGAAAATGGTAGAATATCCTTCAACGGAGGTTGAAGTAATTCTGTCGATTCCAGATATCGCGCCGATCTCCTTTTCTAGGGGCCTCGTTACTAGTTTTTCAATGTCTACTGGCGAGTTACCTGGATAAGGCGTGCCCACATAAATCTGAGGGATTACCACTTCAGGAAACGCCTCACGTGGCATGCTGAAGTAGGATCCAAGTCCTGCAATTACCAGGATAACCAATACAACAATGACCGTCATACGATTATTAATACTTGCTGTACTTAATCCAAATTGTCTTAGGAGCTTACCGCTGTCTTTATTTTCCATGTTGGTTTGACTTTTTTGGTTGTCCTATTACGACTTGACGATGAGTTTATCTCCATCCTTGATTGAACGCGCACCACGCTGAATAAGCAGTTCAGAACCGCTAAGACCAGATGTGACTTCAATCATGTCTTTTTGACTCATCCCTGTTGTGATTGCCACTTTTAATGCTTTCCCGTCTTCGATGACGAAGACAAACTCATCCCCTGTAGGAGACATCTGAACCAATGAAGTTGGAATGACCGCTGCACTATCGCTGCTGTAATCTTTGATCTTCAGCTCTCCGAGTAGGTTTGGCTTGAGGCTCAGATCTGAGTTGTTTAGACCGATCCTCACTTTGAATGTTCGATTGGCTGGATTGATGTAATTACCTAACCGCTCAATCTTGCTAGTTCTAGAAACACCAAGACTTGGAAATGTAACTTCAACTTCATCACCTGGTTTAATGACCGCTAGGTAGCGCTCAGTCACATCAGCTTTGATGTAAACATTTCGCGTGTTCACCAATCGTCCGATCGGCATTGCTGGATTTGCCATTTCACCTTCCTTCGGTAAAATCTCGTCCATGATTCCAGCGAATGGCGCCTTGATAGTGTAAAGGTCGCGTTGGGCTTCAACTGCTTCTAAGTTTTGTTGGAGCGACTCGAAATTGTTCTTCGCTTCCAGATATTGAATCTCAGATCCAATTTCCTGATCCCACAAACTCTTCTGCTTTGTAAAGATGGTTTCAGCAAGCGAAAGTCTGAGCTTGAGCTCATCAACTTGATTCTTGATAATGCGACTGTCGAGCGTCATGATCGTCTGACCTTTGCTGACGTTGTCTCCTTCGCTCACCTTAATACTTGTGACACGGGCCGGTGCTTCAGGATAAATAAGAGCGTTTTGGTCTGTTTCAACCACTCCTTGTACAGTGAAGAAATGATTAAAGGTTGTTGGCGAAAGTTGGTAAGCTGTAACGGCCGTTCCAATTTCAGTTGGCACAACTGAAGTGCTGTCGTTAACGCCTTCACTTTCCTCTGTGGCACCCCCTCCGCATGAAGCAAGAGCAAATGCTGGGACGATGAGTAATGAAGATAGTCGCATGGTGCGTATTGTTTGTTTGGTTTGAGTTGAGTTTCTTTTATTTTCCATATGCTGTGACCAAGTCAAGCTTGGCATTTAAAAGTTCGATGGTCGTATTGATATAGTTTCCTAATGTCTGCAGGTATTGAGACTCAGCTTGCGTGATGTCGGTACTCGAAGCCATTCCTTCATTGTACTTTATTTGGTTGGTCTCCTTAATAGATTTTGCAAGTTCTAAGTCATCGCTCACAGTTTCATAGCGATCGAGGGCACTTCGATAGTTGGATGACGAATTGATCGCGGCCATGTTGAGGCTTTGCTCAAGTTGAAGTTTTTGGGACTGAATTTTGGCCAATTCCAACTTGCTTTGTTGGGCTTGCATGTATCGCATCCCAGAGCTGAATATGGGTACATTCAATTGCAATCCCCAGAGCGTGGTTGGGTACCAACTTCCACCACCTTCTAGAAAATTAAATTCATTTCGATAAGCGTTTTCGGTATGGGAAATGAACGCGCTTAACTGCGGATAAAATCCGGCACGTGTATTTGATAATGATAGCTCGCTTAATCGTTCTCCTTGAGCCATCGTCCTATAGTCAATATGTTTGTCTACTCCGAAAGGCTCATTCATCAACACGAGGGCATCCTCTGATCCGAGTTCGACGAGAGCATCAATATCATCGGTTAAGGAAATACTGTCAGTAATCCTAACTCCCATTTGAAATTTCAACAAGTTCAATACCGCTTTTCTCTGCCGTTTTGCAAAGAGGAGCTGATTCTTAACGTTTGATTGGAGCAAACGAATTTGATCGGCATTCTGCTTTTCGATGAAGCCAGATTCAAAGAGCATAAGCGTCTCACTATATATAACATCGATGTTCTCCTTGTTTTCTGAAAGGGCCTTGATATTTTCATTGGCAGCAACCACATTGATATACGTTTTCGACACGCTTGTTTTCACTTCACTTGCGGTTCTTTCTGCCCCTAGTTCTGCGTAGTTCAAATAGGCTTTGGCCGCCTGCAATCCCACAAAATATGAACCGTCAAAAAGTAATTGGGAAGCGGTGATGCCAGCCGAGGCACTGAACTTCTGTCCAAATTGAAATTCAGAGATGGCATTTGGATCTTGATCCGGGATGTCAATTCCGTTCTGAATTGCTGATAGCGCTAGAGCTTGGTTCATCCAATCGGGGAAACCGAATGCATCGGCAGGCGCAACCTGAACTGGAATATTCAAAAAATCATTGAAACTTGCCTCAGCCTTGACCTGAGGTAGGCCAATGGCTGTGGTTTCTTTGACCTTTTTGTTCGAGATGGCTACATCAATATTGGCCTGCTGTATTTGATAGTTATTCTTTACAGCATAGTTAACTGCTTCCTGGAGGGAATAACTCTGTTGAGCAGAGACTCCCAATCCCATGACCGAAAGCATGATGGTTAGTTTGGTGTTTGGCTTGAACATGATTTATAGTTCGATCTTTTCTTGTTTGACCTTTTGTTTTAAGTATTCCAGCCCTTTGTCACTGGCTATTCCTCTGACGTGGTATCTCATTATTTCTAAGTGAATTTTCCCAAAGTCATATTGGCTCGGCGGAAACGTGTGTCCATCAAAACAGAATTCAACTTTGGCGGTATAAACACGCGAAATAATGAAGGGATCAATGTTGCTACGGTAAAGTCCTTGTTCTATACCACGTTCTATATTGTCCTTCATACAGTCAGCGATAAAGTTTTCTTTAAAGTCTGTAAATACCTCCCAAGCATCCGGATGGTATTTCTGCATGTCATAGTGGATGGAAGGATGGGTACGATCATATTTCTGACTCATTTCCTTCGTGAGCTCAAACACCATGTCGATGGCATTTGGATTTGCAGCACAAAGGGAATTAGCCGCCTGCTTTTCAGCATCAACGATCGTTCCCATCACCTTTACTACTAAGTCATTCTTGTCATTGACATACTGGTACAACGTCTTTTTCGAAATACCCAGCTGCCTCGAGATATCGTCCATGGTCATACTCTTAATGCCATTCTGCATCAAAAGCATTCCTGCCTTGGAGATGATTTCTACTCCCTTATCAATCTGCACATCTTCCATTCAATCGGCGAATGTAGTGTCTTCTTTAACACTGGAAACAAAAAAGTATGAAAACGTTTCCCGTGTGTTCAGCGGCAAATTTGTGTGAAGACTGGTATTGGGCAATTTGTCCAATAGATTGAGCTGTTTTCTATATTTGTTCGAAAGATCAATACGATGAAAACCCTATACATAGCAATCATTTCAGCCTTTCTCATTATTCCATTTCAAAGTTGCAAACGAGTAGGATGCATGGCTAATGTGGACTGCGTAGATGACTATGATCCAAAGGCTGAAAAAGCCGGCGACTGCACTGGATGTACTGATATTACCGCTGCAAATTATTGTCCGGAAGCTACAGTAGACAATAATAACTGCCAGTTTAGACGGGAATTTTACACGAACAACGAGGGCGAAGGATGGGTAGATGTTTGGGTTGCGGATTCAGCCGATGTAAGTGACGATCAAGCACTGGTCTATGAAGGGCGACTCACGCTCTTTCCTAGAAATATTCCCGAGTGTGAGAATGGTGACAGCACTATGACCATTATCCGATTACCGGGCGAATACTATTACGAAATCGAGACCCAAACAGGTTACACCGATTGGGGATGGGCTAAGTACCGAGAAGAAGGTTGCCGACTCCTCGATATTTACTAGATCAAATTCGTATCAACTTCTTTCCTTTGCAGCCAATTCTAGAGGAAGATGGACATCAAGGAAATACTTTCGGCAGAGCCGATTGGTAAAACAATTGAAGTAAGAGGTTGGGTAAGAACGTTTAGAAGTAATCGGTTCATTGCCCTCAATGATGGTTCTGGAGTAAAGAACCTCCAAGTTGTTGTTGACTTCGAGACTGAGTCACCGGAATTGTTGAAACGAATCACAACTGGCGCTTGCTTGCAGGTCACAGGAGAGATCGCTGCGTCTCAAGGACGAGGACAGACGGTAGAGATGTTTTCTACAGACATCAAAGTCTTGGGTGATTCTGATCCAGATGAGTTCCCGCTTCAACCTAAGAAACACTCGATGGAATTTCTCAGGGAAATTGCACACCTGAGACCAAGAACACAAACATTCGGAGCAGTCTTCAGAATCCGCCACGCGCTGCAGTTTGCCATCCACAAGTATTTCAATGACAATGGATTCTTCATGGTCCACACACCGATAATCACCGGTTCGGATGCAGAAGGAGCAGGAGAAATGTTCCGAGTATCTACGCTTGATCCCAAATCTCCACCGCTTACTGAAGATGGCTCCCTCGATTGGGGTGAAGACTTCTTTGGGAAAGAAAGCAATCTTACCGTGTCTGGCCAACTGGAAGCGGAGCTGTTTGCCATGGGTCTAGGAAAGGTTTACACGTTTGGACCAACTTTTCGGGCCGAAAATTCTAATACTACCAGACACCTTGCTGAATTCTGGATGATCGAACCCGAGGTGGCATTCAATGATCTTTTTGACAACATGGATCTAGCGGAAGACTGCCTTAAGTATGTCATCCGGTACTTGATGGAGAACTGTAAAGACGACTTGCAATTCTTGCATGATCGATTAATCGAGGAGGAGAAAAGTTTGCCACAAGACAAACGGTCGATTCCTCTGCTCGAGAAACTAGAATCTGTGGTAAGCAATGAATTTGTGAGATGCAGTTATACTGAGGCCATTGACATCCTCAGGAATTCGAAGCCAAATAAGAAGAAGAAATTCCAGTATGTAATTGAGGAATGGGGAGCTGATTTGCAGAGCGAACACGAGCGTTACCTCGTTGAAAAGCACTTCGGAAAGCCGGTCATTCTTTACGATTACCCAGCTTCGATCAAGGCATTTTACATGAGGGTGAATGAAGATGATAAAACCGTGCGTGCCATGGACATCCTTTTCCCAGGCATTGGTGAGATAGTCGGCGGTTCGCAGAGAGAAGAGCGTTACGATGTACTCAAGCAAAAGATCGAAGACTTTGGAATCGAAGAAGAGTCACTATGGTGGTATTTACAAACGCGCAAATTTGGTTCTTGCGTGCACAGTGGTTTCGGCCTCGGATTCGAAAGACTGGTCAGCTTCGTCAGTGGCATGTCAAACATCCGTGATGTAATCCCATTTCCACGAACACCGAAAAACGCGGAGTTTTAATCCGGTATTCTATTCGTAATTTTCGACCATGGCCCTGAAGCAATCCCTTCAACAAAAAATGCTGCAAAAGCTGAGTCCTCAACAGATTCAGCTAATGAAGATGCTTCAGCTTCCTACCATTGCACTCGAAGCTAGGATTAAGGAGGAGATTGAGGCCAACCCGGCTTTAGACGAAGGAAAGGAAGAACGAGAAGATGAGTACGGAGATCTTGACGACGATCAAGGAGATGATCTGAGTGATGCCGAACAGGAGTTTGATTTTAGCGATTACATGGATGATGATGGCACACCGTCATACAAGTATGAAGCGAACAACTACAGCAGTGATGATGAAGAAAGAACCCTCCCGATTGGGACGGTCAGTACCTTCCATGATCGATTGCTCTCTCAGCTTTCATTGCGCTCTTTAAGCGACAAGCATAGTTCGATTGCTGAGCATTTAGTCGGAAGCCTCGATGATAGTGGCTACTTGAGAAGGGAAGTGAGTGCCATCGTTGATGACCTTGCATTTACTCAAGGGTTGATGACATCAGAAGAGGAGATTGTTCATCTTTTGAGTACTCAAATACAGGATCTAGATCCACCAGGAATTGGAGCAAGAGATTTACGCGAGTGTTTGTTGATTCAAATGCGACGTAAAACAATGACTGTTCCAGTGAAGACTGCGACCATCGTCCTAGATAAATTCTACGATGAGTTTGTAAAGAAGCACTACAGTAAAATTCTCCACCGTCTTGAGATTTCGGAAGACGATTTGAAAGATGCGATTGAGGAGATAACCCAGCTGAATCCAAAGCCTGGTAACTCGATGAATGAGTCTAGCCGACCGGTCGAGCAAATAATTCCAGATTTCACGCTGGTCAATGAAGGGGATGAAATTCAAGTCTTACTGAATGGAAGAAATGCTCCTGAATTGAAAGTCAGTAAGAAGTACTCCGAGATGATGCAGGAATTTAGCAGCATTAAAGGAAAACCAACGAAGTCACAGCGAGAAGCAATCCTTTTTGTCAAGCAAAAACTTGACGGCGCAAGGTGGTTCATTGATGCTATTAGACAGCGCCAAAATACTTTGATCACGACGATGCAAGCGATCGTGGAATATCAAAAGGCATACTTCCTGACTGGTGACGAAACCAAGCTACGTCCAATGATTCTGAAGGACATTGCTGAGAAGATTAACATGGACATCAGCACGGTGAGCAGAGTTTCGAATAGCAAGTATGTTCAAACTTCTTATGGCACTTTTTCATTAAAGTATTTTTTCTCTGAGTCCCTAACAACGGATGACGGTGAAGAGGTGAGCACAAGGGAAGTCAAGAAAATATTGCAAGAGTTAATTGAAACAGAAAACAAAAAGAAACCTTGGACGGACGAGAATTTAGCGAAAGAACTCAAGGGCAAAGGCTATAATATTGCACGTCGAACCGTGGCCAAGTATCGAGAACAACTTGACATTCCGGTTGCTCGGCTTAGAAAAGAATTATGAGGAACACAGCCCTCTTTGTATCGTTTGTTTTCCATCCAATATTTCTGCCAACTGCGGGCTTGCTTGCAATTTTTAGTCTGAATACCTACATCGCTCAGACAACGCCGATGCCAAAGCAGCTATTTCTCGTAGGCTGGATTTTCGTCAATACTACCGTCATCCCGCTAATTTTCACCTTATTCCTCCGATGGAAAAACCTCGTGAGCTCCGTGCATCTTCATGATAGAAGAGAGCGGATTGTCCCGATTGCTTTTGCCTTTGTATTGTATTTGGCTAATTACATTCTGATGAGAGATGTTCCGCTACCGGACGTAATTTATTCCTTGTTTCTTGGGAGCAGTATAGCCGTAGGAGCCGCGCTCTTATTCACCTTCCTTACTAAAATAAGTATCCACATGATTGGTATGGGAGGCTTGACAGCTTCGATTTATGGAGTTGCACAGCTGTACGAATTGCCCATTGTGGGTTTTGTGATGCTCGGAATTTTAGTCAGTGGACTGGTTGGAAGTGCGCGATATCTGTTAGATTCTCACGATCTCAGACAAATCTATCTCGGATGGATTACCGGCTTTGTCACTGTCTATGTACCACTCATAGGTGGTTGGGGTTAGCCTTCGCTTGGGGCAGCTTCCATGAATTGGATTCCCCATTTCAATGGATGCACATCATTTCGAGTGAAAATGATCATTCCCATATCTGTATAGAAATGGGCTAGTATAGCCTGATCAAGATGTAGGCTGAATTGCTTGCCAACTTCTCCCATCTATTTCGTGATGTTAAATGTTAGCTTGTCTTGAAGCAATTCCTTCACCTCAGGGTTGCTTGTCTCGATCATGACTGTGCCGCCTGTAAGATCAACCGTTATTACTGAAGGTTCTGGTGTGACAGCTTCTGTCTTTTCTCCCTTCGAGTTCACGTTGACTTTGTTAGCTTCAAAAGTCATGACGCCTTCTTGGGCACCTAGAGAAAGAGTAAAAACAAATGCGAGAATGGTTTATTTGTTTCATGAACAAAGCTCAAAGACGCCAAGCTGATCGCTTGTACCTCCTCCTGGCGGCGTCCTTTATTACGGCATTGATTGTTTGCAATTTGATCGCGAACAAATTTGTTACCGTAGACCTTGGGTTCAAGGTTTTTGTCCTCTCCGCAGGTGTTCTTCCTTATCCAATCACCTTTTTGATAACGGATATTCTTTCAGAAATATATGGTCGAAAGAGAACCAATCAAGTTGTTTTCATGGGATTTGCAGCACTTATGTTTACCCTACTCATTCTTTGGGTTGGTTCTTTGTTTCCTGCCATCGATGGTTCTCCCGTTTCAGATGAACTATATCAAACTGCATATGGAAACTCCTGGCGAGTCATTTCAGCATCCATGATTGCCTACCTCATCGCACAATTGGTGGATGTGAGATTGTTCCACTTCTGGAAAAAGATGACCGGAGGGCGTCACCTTTGGTTGAGAAATAATGCTTCAACCATCGTTTCTCAGCTGGTCGATACGACGTTGGTCGTCATCGTGTTATTCGCTGGAGTCAAGGACTGGTCTACGATTGGTTCATTCATTTACGATGGCTGGATGTTCAAATCGCTCAGTGCACTTGTGGATACACCGATTTTGTATGCAATGACCTGGTGGATACGAAGGAGATTCAAACTTAAGTTCGCCCAAGAAATTCATTAAAAACATCATTTGCTAAAGCGCTGTTTATGCAGTAATTTCGCGCTAAGAAGCTATCTATTTAGACTATTTCTAAATAAAGATTGCAGCTAATCGAGAGAGAATATGATTCGAGTAAGTGACAATGCAAAAGCCCAAGTGGTTAAACTTAAGGACGACCAGTCCGTTGCTCAAGAAGCATTTATCCGCGTTGGAGTAAAAGGAGGTGGTTGCTCTGGTCTTACGTACTTGATGGATTTTGACACCCAACTCGAAGATGATGATAAGGTGTTCGAAGACAAAGGAGTTCAGATTGTCGTAGACAAAAAGAGTTTCCTATATCTGGTGGGGACTGAGCTCGACTATGCAGGAGGCCTCAACGGAAAGGGTTTTTCATTCATCAACCCTAATGCCAACCGAACATGCGGTTGCGGCGAAAGCTTTTCGATTTAGAATCCCGGGATGGCGTATACAGAAACAGAATTAGCCGAAGAGCTAAAAGGAAAGAAGTATGAGTTTGGATTTGTGTCCAAATTTGAGTCTGATAAGGCCCCTAAGGGAATTAACGAAGATATTATCAGACTGATTTCGTCAAAGAAAAATGAACCTGAGTGGCTTTTGGAATATCGTCTGAAAGCGTTCAGCACTTGGCAACAAATGAAGGAACCAACTTGGGCTCATGTACACTATCCACCAGTCGACTTTCAAGACATTCACTATTACTCAGCTCCTAAGACAAAGAAGAAAGTTGACAGCCTCGATGAGGTAGACCCCGAATTGCTCAGCATGTATGACAAGCTTGGCATCAGCGTGGAAGAACAAAAGAGACTTTCAGGGGTCGCTGTTGATGTAGTAGTCGATAGTGTCAGTGTAGAAACATCTTTCAAAGAGAAGCTAGGTGAACTTGGGATCATTTTCTGCTCATTCTCAGAAGCAGTCCACAACCACCCTGAATTGGTTAAAAAATACTTGGGAAGCGTCGTTCCAATGAATGATAACTTCTACGCAGCGCTTAATGCAGCAGTGTTCACCGATGGATCATTTTGCTACATCCCAAAAGGAGTGAGATGCCCGATGGAACTAAGCACCTATTTCAGAATTAATGAAGCCAACACGGGTCAGTTTGAACGAACGCTAGTGATTGCTGATGCAGGAAGTTATGTAAGCTATCTTGAAGGTTGCACCGCGCCGATCCGAGATGAAAACCAACTTCACGCCGCGGTGGTTGAATTGGTTGCCATGGACGATGCGGAGATCAAATATTCAACTGTTCAGAATTGGTATCCAGGAGACGAAAATGGCAAAGGCGGGATTTACAATTTTGTAACGAAGCGAGGCCTTTGCGAAGGTCGAAACTCCAAGATTAGCTGGACTCAAGTCGAAACTGGATCCGCGATAACTTGGAAGTATCCAAGTTGCATATTGAAAGGTGATAACTCAACCGGTGAGTTTTACTCTGTGGCCGTAACAAATCATTATCAGCAGGCGGATACAGGAACGAAGATGATGCACATTGGAAAGAACACCAAGAGTACCATCATCAGCAAAGGAATTTCGGCAGGAAAGAGCAACAACAGTTACAGAGGCTTGGTCAAAGTCTTGCCTAAAGCGGCTAATGCTAGAAACTTTAGCCAATGCGATTCTTTGCTCATTGGAAGCGATTGCGGAGCGCACACCTTTCCGTACATTGAGGCGCAAAACAGCAGTGCGAAGGTGGAACACGAGGCAACTACGTCGAAAATTGGTGAGGATCAAATATTCTATTGCTTACAACGCGGAATAGATGAAGAAAAAGCAGTAAGTCTGATTGTGAATGGGTATGCAAAAGAAGTGCTCAATAAACTACCCATGGAGTTTGCCATTGAAGCCCAAAAACTCTTGACGATCTCTCTTGAAGGAAGCGTCGGATAAATGACCAACCTTCTTAAATATCGACGATGGAGTTGGTTGCTTCTCTTCATTCCTATTTACCTCTTTATATTCCTAAAGCTGGGATCAACCCACGTGCGATTATGGGACGAAGGATGGTTCACAGTACATGCAATTGAAATGCTGCAAAATGGCTCCTGGATTGTTTCATACTTTGACGGAAATCCAAGTTTCACGGCATCAAAACCACCTCTGCAAACTTGGTTGCAGATGAGTTCGGTCGCTGTCTTGGGAATAAGTGAATTGAGCCTACGCCTCCCAAGCGCTCTAGCCGCCGCGGCTACGATCTTTCTCCTTTTTGGATTCACGAAAAAGCACCTTGGAGAAGAAGCGGCATGGTTGAGTTCGTTGATTTTATTGACTTCGGTTGGTTTTATAGGGTTTCATACTGCACGTGGGGCGGAAGCCGACGGTCTTTTAACCCTTATCCTTTTTGCTCAAGCCATCTCTTATTTCCTATTCGTTCAAACGAAGAACACAATGTGGTTGCTGTACTTAGGAATTCTCGTTTCCCTCGGATTTCTGGCCAAGTCCGTCGCAGGTTTTCTCATGCTTCCGGGGCTTGCAGTTTATACATTGATCCATGATCGAAACCTATTTGGAACTATTTTGACTAGTTGGCAATTTTATGCAGCCTTGATTGTGGTTGTGGGAGTAGTGTTCGGATATCTGCTAGTACGCGACTCCCTTCAACCAGGGTATCTCGATATGGTATTTCGTTCGAATGCCGGACGATATACGAACGCTATGGGGCATGATCACAGTTTCACTTACTTCATAACGAATCTATTTACCGACCGATATGTTTGGTGGATGCCTCTGGCAGCAATTGGAATCACCATATCATTTTTTGATCCTTCCACACAACCACTATTTCGATACTCCTCGGTCGTTGCCCTCTCTTTTTTATTGGTAATCTCCTTTTCTCGCTCGAAATTGGAATGGTACGACATGCCTCTTTATCCATTATTAGCCATTAGTACGGCACAAGGAGTTCAGACACTCCTGAAATTAGCAACCCCGCGACTCAAAGTCGTAAGCTTGGTTGTTCTCTTCATATTCCCCGCATTCAACATGTTCAATAGCGCTCAGGCAAACGAGCTGAGGCTGACCGAAATGGAATACGAGGCCCAAGAGGCATTCTTGAGCCGAGCGTATCGGGCGGATATTAACCTGCATGAGACCGTTGTGATTCACGATCACTTCTATGGATCTCTACTGTTTTACAGGCACATGTATGACCAAAAAGACATGGCTCTTAAGCTTCAAAACCACACCGGCAATTTGAAGGTGGGGGATCAAATCCTGATAAACGGTGACGCGCATAAGAGACAAATTTCAACCACATTCGATGTCGATACTATTGATCGCTATCGAGGAGCGCTATTGCTCCAGTTGAAGAAACAACACGATACAAGAACGAATTCGATATGAGTGATTTTTTGAAAATCAAAAACCTGAAAGCTTCCATTGATGGAAATCAAATTCTAAAGGGAATTGATCTAGAAGTTAAACCGGGAGAGGTACACGCCATAATGGGACCGAACGGGAGCGGAAAGAGCACTCTTGCTTCCGTGCTTGCAGGGCGAGAGGAGTACGAAGTGGAAGCAGATGAGGTGTCGTATTTGGGGGACGACGTTCTTGAGCTCGCGCCGGAAGAGCGTTCTCGAGCTGGTTTGTTTTTGGCGTTTCAATATCCAGTGGAAATCCCAGGAGTGAGCAACATCAATTTTTTGAAGGCAGCAGTGAATGCAAAAAGGAAGCATCGCGGCCTTGATGATATCAGCGCGAAGGACTTCATGTTTATGATGAAAGAAAAACAAGCGCTCGTTGAATTGAAACAATCATTGGCCAACCGATCTGTGAATGAAGGGTTTTCAGGTGGAGAAAAGAAGCGCAACGAAATATTCCAAATGGCCATGCTCGAGCCTAGATTGGGCATTCTTGATGAAACGGATTCTGGCTTGGACATCGATGCACTGAAGATCGTTGCCAATGGGGTGAATAAGCTGAAAAATGATGAAAATGCGTTCATCGTCATCACGCATTACCAAAGACTTCTCGATTACATCATTCCTGATTTTGTGCACGTTTTGTTTGATGGCCGAATTGTAAAATCCGGCGACAAGACGCTTGCCTTAGAATTAGAAGAAAAGGGCTATGACTGGCTAACCAACGGAGTTGAAGCTATCTGAAGTTATTGAAATGGGAGACAAACAGACATTTCTGAAGCAGTTTGACAGCATCCCAGCTGTATTCCCAGTCCAGGGAACGGCAAGGGCTCATATCCATAATGGTCTGGATTTTCCAACGACTAGAGATGAGTACTGGAAATACACCAGAGTTAATGCCATTTTGGATAAGGACTACATTGATAACAGTTGGATGCCTAGTTCCATTAATGAGTATTCGATTCCAGCAATGGATTCCATCGACATTGTGTTCGTTAATGGGGGTTTTAATAAAGAGTTATCCTCAAATGCGAGCGAGTCAGGCTTGGTCTTCGGCTCCGTATTAAATCAGGATGGAGAAAACAAGAACTTGATACTAGAGCATCTTGGTAAATATGCCGATTCTGAAAAACACGCGTTTAGCGCATTTAACACGAGCTATTTCAAGGACGGGGCTTTTATCAGGATCAAGAAAGGATGCGAGATTAAACGGCCGTTGAGAATACTGAATCTATCAGGAGGCGTAAATCAGGCGAATAATCTCAGAAATTTATTTCTGATTGAGGAGAACGCTCAAGTACAAATCATCGCCCATAACATTGGAGCTGAGTTGCAAGGGGGCTTTGTCAATGTGGTCACGGAAGTGTCTGTCGGAGACGGCTCTAATTTAGAGTACTATCTGATTGAAAATGACGGCGATGAATCATCGCTGATCAATACTACACATGTTCATCAAGCAGGTACGAGTACGGCAAAGGTTGTCACCTTAACACAGAGCGGAAGGTTGGTTCGCAACAATCTTAATTTCGACATTAACGGTCAAGGCTGTGAGTCCAACATGTATGGAATCTACTTCACAAGTGGAAAACAGCATCTAGACAACCATACTTATGCCGATCACCGCTCCCCTAATTGCGAGAGCAATGAGTTGTATAAAGGAGTAATGACCGAACGATCGACGGGAGTATTCAACGGAAAGATCATGGTTCGTCAAGAAGCGCAAAAGACGAATGCATTCCAGAGCAATCAGAATATTCTCCTCAGTGACAATGCCAGTATTAACACTAAACCAGAGCTCGAGATTTACGCCGATGATGTCAAGTGTAGTCACGGATGCACGATCGGACAATTGGATGACGAAGCCTTATTCTATTTGCGAAGTAGAGGGTTGAATAAGCTGGAGGCATCAAAACTCTTAATTCAAGCTTTTGCGGGAGACGTCTTGGAAGAAATTTCAATTCCTGCTCTCCAGGAGTATGTCGCAGAGTTCATTCACAAGAAATTTGAAGATCTAGATGCTTGACATTCAGGCAATACGAGGACAATTTCCCATTTTGACTCAAGAAGTCAACGGACATCCGCTTGTTTATCTCGACAATGCCGCATCCTCTCAAAAGCCAACATCAGTCATCGAAGCGTTGGAGGTTTATTACTCGAGGGATCATGCAAACGTTCACCGTGGAGTGCACACACTCAGTCAGCGTGCCACTGATCAGTTTGAAGCGGTTCGTGAACAGGCTAAAAAGTTCATCAATGCTGAGCACACACATGAAGTTATTTTCACCCGAGGGACAACTGAATCAATCAATTTGGTGGCCAGCTCATTGGGGAAACTCTTCATTGAAGAAGGGGATGAAATACTGATTTCTGGAATGGAGCACCACAGCAACATTGTACCATGGCAATTACTGTGCGATGATTGGGGCGCCGTCTTGAAGGTTATTCCCGTTACTGAAAAAGGGGAGTTGGACATTTTAGCTTTCGATGAGCTGTTGAGTGGACAAACAAGGATGGTCGCTGTAAATCACGTTAGCAATACGCTCGGCACGATCAACCCGATTCATGAGATAATCGAAAAAGCCCATAAAGTTGGAGCTGCGGTACTGATTGATGGAGCGCAAGCTGCGCCTCACATGAAGATCGATGTGCAGGATTTTGACGCGGACTTTTACTGTCTTTCGTCCCATAAAATGTATGGGCCTACAGGAATCGGAATTCTCTATGGGAAAGAATATTGGTTGAAGGATATGCCACCATATCAAGGCGGTGGTGAGATGATCGATCGAGTATCATTTGAAGGCACAACCTTCAATGAACTACCATTCAAGTTTGAGGCTGGAACGCCCAACATTGCGGATACCATCGCCTTCGGTAAGGCGATTGATTTCATCAACGAAATTGGCATCGACGAGATCGCACGTTGGGAAGGGGAACTTCACGACTATGCGGTTGAAAAGATGAAGGAAATAAAGGGCATGAAATTCTACGGGGAAACGGATCACAAAGCAAGCGTGATTTCATTTCTAATCGAAGAAACCCATCCTTATGACATCGGGACCATCCTCGATCAACTTGGAATTGCGGTACGAACGGGACATCATTGCACTCAGCCTTTGATGGATCGATTCGAAATTCCTGGAACGGTGAGAGCTTCGTTTGCGATTTACAACACAAAAGAGGAAGTTGATGTCCTTGTAGAAGGGATTAAAAAAGCAGCCTCCATGCTTCTTTGATTTCTTCCAATTAAGCCTACAATTTCTTAAGCCGAAATATGTAATCTTCGCATACTTCCATTCAATCACATGCCCAAAGCCAAAACCACCTTCGTATGCCAAAACTGTGGAACTCAGAGCGCCAAGTGGCTGGGTAAATGTTCTGGTTGCAACGAGTGGAACACGCTCGTAGAAGAGGTCGTTTACAAAGAGTCGAAATCAGGCCTTCGGAGAAGTTTTTCTGAGCAGGTTGCAAAAAGGCCGATTCCCATTACCGAGGTAAAAGCAGAGGCGAATGATCGACTTCCCATCCCAGATAATGAGCTGAGCAGAGTGCTTGGTGGAGGAATCGTTCCGGGAAGCGTCATGTTAATTGGCGGTGATCCGGGTATTGGTAAATCAACTTTACTACTGCAGCTTGGGCTAAATTTTAAGGGTGTCAAAACCCTTTATGTATCGGGCGAAGAGAGTGCCAACCAGATCAGGATGCGAGCCGAACGAATCGGGAACCTCCATGATGATCTTTTGCTATTGACTGATACCTCTTTAGAACGCGTCATGGAGCGCATTGATGAGACGGAGCCGAGCTTGGTTATAATTGATTCCATTCAAACGCTGCAAAGCCCAGAAATCGATTCTGTTCCTGGTTCCGTCGCTCAAATCCGAGAGTGCACAGGAGAGCTGATTCAGTTTGCCAAAGAGAGCAATACACCGGTCATCTTAATTGGACACATCACCAAAGAAGGGAATATCGCTGGTCCGAAAGTGATGGAACACATGGTTGACGTCGTGCTGCAATTTGAAGGCGACCGCCAACATCTCTATCGACTACTTCGGTCTTCCAAGAATCGCTTTGGATCTACGAACGAATTGGGCATTTATGAAATGCAGGGAAGCGGGTTGGTCGAGGTGGATAACCCGTCTCAAGTGTTACTAAGTCAACGAGATGAAGGCTTAAGTGGCTCAGCGATTGCCGCGAGTATGGAGGGCGAACGTCCTATGATGATTGAAGTGCAGTCTCTGGTGAGCACAGCAGCATATGGCACGCCTCAGCGCACTACTACTGGCTATGATGTAAGAAGACTTCATATGTTGCTCGCCGTACTTGAAAAGCGTTGTGGATTCAACATAGGGAAATTTGATGTTTTTCTCAATATGGCTGGGGGAATCCGTGTTGATGATCCGGCGATTGACCTTTCTGTCATTTGTTCCATTCTTAGTAGTTCAGAAGACTACCCAATCCCCGGTCAGATATGCTTCGCAGGTGAGGTTGGCCTTAGTGGAGAGATTAGACCTGTAACTCGAATCGAACAGAGAATTCGAGAAGCGGAGAAGTTAGGGTTTGAGGAAATCTACCTTTCTGGTTATGGACTTAAGGGAGTGGATCCCAAGTCGTTTAAGATTACGATCAGACCTGTCAAGCGAGTCGATGAAGTCTTCCAGAGCTTATTCGGATAAGTACATTTGACCGCTTGAGTGATCAGAACACCATAACGCTTGTCCTTCCTGTATACAAACCATCAATTGACTGGGTGGAATACACGCTTTCCAAACTTCGAGAATTGGAGGCTGCTTCCGGTTCTAACGTAAATCTCATCGTAGTCAACGACGGGTCTGAGGATCGAGTGCCATTTGATCTCCTCAAGGAAAAGCACAGTAACGTGATAATTCATCATCTCCTAAGAAATGCCGGCAAAGGAGCGGCGCTGCGAGCTGGATTTTCCCGATGTGAAACTGATACTATGCTTTTCACGGATGCGGATTTTCCTTACGAGGTTGAGAGTATGGCTTCTTTGATCCATACGCTGAGTAATGGAGCTGATGTTGTCTTAGGATATCGAGAAGAGGACTATTATGCGAGTGTTCCTTGGTTTAGAAGAATTTTGAGCGAAGCGTTTCGTTTTGTTTTGAAAAGCATTTTACGATTTCCGATCACCGATACGCAATGCGGAATAAAGGGGATGAATCAAAAAGGGAAAGAAATATTTCTCCGTACTAAGATCAATCGGTTTCTCGTGGATATGGAGTTTATCAAAATGGCGGTGAACTCCAATTGCCAAATCGATTCGTGCGTTGTTCATCTTCGAAATGACGTTCAGTTTAGTAAAATGGGTCTTGGCGTCCTTATTCCTGAGAGCTTGAACTTCATTCGAATTCTGTTAAAATAACAGGGTAAAAATGTCTTCCTTTTCAGGAAAAACCATTGTTTTTTCAATTCAAATTGCAATCTTTGGTATCAACCTAGCTGATCAACTACATGAAATCGTTACTGACGCTGCTAATTATCTTTCTAGGATTGAACGCTTCAATCGCCCAGACCTTTTCAAGTTCTGATGCATCAAAATGTCAAGTGCAAGTTGCATTTGCCATCTTGGAAGCCGAAGATTTTGGAGAATATTCAATCACAGAACTTGTTCCACTTAACCCTGGGCAGTCTCATGATTATCGATATGAGGAGCTCACTGCTCGTCGCATCTATCCGGATGTAGACCACGACGCGATGTTCATCGTAAGATTTGAAGCAACAGGAATTACCCACTTTTTGGATGCGACTATTCCAAATGGATATGAGACATTTTTGAACGGGGGTTGCTCGGTCGAGCAGAATCCGTACGTCACTCGTGACGGAGAGTTTCACATCTCTGCCGCCGATCGTTAATCGCTAATCGGTATTCTCACAAGAGCTTCATCCCACCTTCCTTGTTTGCCATAGGTATTTCCAATATTCGAAAGGTTCTGGGCGACATATTCTGTGTCATTTTCAAATTCTGCACGGCAAGGGATAATTCATTATAAAAATGAGCGCTGTCAAATTGTTCAAGTTCGTCATATGCAATGCCTATCCGACCATTAATGAAGGAAGCATAACTCGTGTCCTTCATCAATTCAGCCAAGGTTTTTGCTTTGAATTGCCATTCAAGACAGGTCTCGTATTCATGCATCCGATCATAGAGGAAACCCATGTCGGTATAAGATTCCATCAAAAAGAAGCTGTCGTTACCAGATTCAACGAGATCAACGACCTTTTGTTGATTCGCAACAGCCTCGGGGAATTCACCAAAATCGCGATACAGTGCACTTGCTAGCCGAAGGTTGAAATACTGCCAGGGGTGATCATATTCCTCCATGATAACCTCATTTTCCAGCACTGCTTCGAGTGCCTTTCGAGGCTGCGAGTTCTGGAGAGAATTGGCTAGATAAAATCTTGCCTTGCACTCAATGTTCGTATCGCCAATGCTCAGTTCGATGGCTTTGTGAGCAAATCGAATGGCCTTGGGGTAATTACTATTGATTAAGTGATGACGACTCATGTGCACCCAATCAATGGCGATGATCGAGTTCGTGTCTCCACGTTGAATTAAATCTTGAAGACTATCTGTACGTGGATCTTGTGCACGAAGGGAAGTGCAAAGCATTAAAAGAAAGAACAACCAAGATTTATTCATAATAGTTGTCAGTGGGTTAGACAACTACAAAGGAATGTTTCCGTGTTTCTTTCTAGGTAAGTTGTCTACCTTATTTTTTAGCATGTCAAATGCCCTAATAAGCTTTTCTCGAGTCTGATCTGGTCTGATCACCTCATCAATATAACCTCTGGCTGCAGCGTTGTAGGGATGTGCAAATAACTCAGAGTATTCTTGTTCCTTTTCTTGCCATTTGGCTTGCGAATCATCCGCCGCAGAAATTTCCTTTCTGAAAATTATTTCAGCTGCGCCTTTAGCTCCCATCACAGCAATTTCAGAGGATGGCCAAGCGTAGTTTAGATCAGCCCCAATGTGTTTTGAGTTCATTACATCATAAGCTCCGCCGTAGGCTTTTCGCGTAATGACGGTCACACGAGGAACGGTCGCTTCGCTGAATGCATAAAGAAGCTTTGCTCCGTTGGTAATAATTGCATTCCATTCTTGATCTGTGCCAGGTAAAAACCCTGGAACATCTTCAAGTACAAGAAGCGGAATATTGAAGCAATCACAAAAGCGAACAAATCGCGCTCCTTTCTTGGAACTATTTACATCCAACACTCCCGCAAGTACTGCGGGTTGGTTGGCAACTATTCCAATGCTTCGTCCGGCAAGTCGAGCAAATCCAACTACGATGTTTTCTGCATAATCTTTATGCACTTCCAAAAAACTATTGGCGTCAACGACTTCAGCCACAATTTCTCGAATGTCATAAGGCTGGTTTGGATTCTCAGGGATGAGGTTGTTTAGTTTATCTCTTGATTCGTCTCCGCTTGAATACTCCTGCATAGGAGCTTCTTCTTCACAATTTGATGGCATGTAGCTCAATAGCTTCTTGACGTGCTCCAGTGCATCAACTTCATTCTCACACGCAAAATGCGTCACTCCTGATTTTGAAGCGTGCGTGTCTGCTCCACCTAGTTCTTCGGCTGAGACATCTTCATTGGTCACGGTCTTCACGACATTGGGTCCGGTCACAAACATGTAGCTCGTGTTTTCGACCATCAAGATGAAATCAGTTAGTGCGGGAGAATAGACTGCGCCACCAGCGCAAGGTCCCATAATGCAGCTTAGTTGTGGGATCACACCACTGGCCAACGTGTTTCGGTAAAATATGTCGGCGTATCCACCAAGTGAAACGACGCCTTCTTGGATTCGAGCTCCACCTGAATCATTTAGACCAATAACTGGAGCACCATTCTTCATTGCCAAATCCATGACCTTGCAAATCTTTTCTGCGTGCGCTTCTGCCAATGATCCACCGAGAACGGTGAAATCTTGTGAAAATGCATAGACCAAGCGACCGTTCACAGTCCCGTATCCTGTAATAACACCATCACCGAGAAATTTTTGCTTATCCAATCCGAAATTGGTGGAGCGGTGTTGAACCAGCATGCCAATTTCCTCGAAGGAGCCTTTGTCAAAAAACAAGTCAATGCGCTCACGGGCAGTGAGCTTGCCTTTTGCATGCTGCGCTTCAATTCTCTTCTCTCCTCCGCCCAATCGAGCTTCGGCTTTCTTTGCTTCTAAGTCTTGAATTTTCTCTTTCATCGTCGCGGATTCCGTCGTGTTCGAAGGGGTCAAATCTAACCATTAGCCATGGTTCAGGGAAGTCTTACTTTAGCCGAGGTCAATGAACGCTAGGCAACAGCAAATACTCTTCTTGACGGTAATGGCACCAGCGGTCATCTATGTGTTCTGTCGAGCCGCAATTCTTGATTTCACCTACGACGAATGTTGGACCTTTCTGGGATATGCCAGTGGAAATCTAGGGCATATCATAACTAACATCCCTTATCCTGCAGCCAATAATCATGTTCTGCATTCTCTTCTGATGTATGCGATGAGGCTGTTATTTGGGAATGAAGAATTCTTTCTAAGACTGCCTGTCGTTCTGTCCATGATTCCTTTCGGATTCTACGCCTTTCAAGTGATGAAACGGCTTAGTCCTACGAGCGCATGGCTGGGCTTGATTGTTCTGATTTATCAGCCTTATTTGCTTGACTACTTTGTTCTGGCGCGCGGATATGGAATAGCACTCCCAGCCCTCATGTTTTCATGGCACTTCTTTCTTAAGTACGTTGAGGAAGGACAATCTCGCGACCGAATCTTATCAATCGTAGGAGGAATCATTGCGGCGTGGGCAAACTTTACCTTTCTCTTGCCATATCTGATAGTGATAGGTTTAATTGGATTAGTAAACGTCCTGAAGGATAAGAGCTGGGACAAACATTTTTGGCGAGATGTGGCGATCGCTATTCTGGTTCCCATACTGCTGTTTTCGCTTCCAATTTATCAATTGATTGAGGCGAATGAGCTGTACTATGGTGGTGTAAAGAGTTTCTATGAAGACACGCTCACATCAGTGGCCTATTCTATCAGCTACCACAATTTACCAGGAACTTATTTAGCACCGCTTCTCTTGGCCATTTTACTTTCCGCCATTCCCTTCGTGAGACTTCTGAGAGGGCAGCTTATGAAAGCTGACAGCTTGACGGCGCTAATTCCAATTGCCATTGGAATTGCATCCATTCTCCAGCACCACCTGTTGGATTCACCGTACTTGATAGATCGAACGGCCATAATGCTAATTCCATTTATGGTGTTTTCAGTGGTGATAATCCACGGACGATCAAAACACCCATGGATGAGAAGAATTGGGATTCTCTGCATTTTGGTGGCAACGGGTCTAAATTTTGGTTTGGCATTCAATCTGAGCCATACAGTTGACTTTAAGGAATACGCGGATGTCAAGAGTGCGATGAAGTTAATTGAGGAGAGCATCGAAACTGATGAACCAATCACGATTGGCAAGTCGGTATATCTCAACGCGCCGATTAATTTCTACGCCCAGGAGATGAATAATCTCGCGGTGAATGCTTCTGGTCTAGACTACTGTGCAGAGTCGCCGGTCTATTTGCTTTTCGAAAGGGATACGGTATGTGTCGCCGAGAAGAATGTTGTGCTCCTCAAACGATTCGAAACTTCTGGCTTGCACGTCTATAAAAGCGAAAGCCTTCCCTTGTAAGAGAAGGCTTTCAGCAACCTAACTAAACAGCAATTGATTAAAACATCAACTGTACTCCTATATCAAACGGGGTTACTGGCGTAGCGAGTTTTCCAGGCTTGAATAATTCATTTAAGCCATACTTGGCATATATATTTACTGGACCGTATCCAACTGAACCAACAGCGTGGAAGAGGAATGGATTGAGATCGAAGTCATTCTTATCCTTGAGTGTTTTCGTATCGCCTTTAAGCGTGTATTGTTGCTTGAGCTTAGATGCAATTCTCCAAGACACTTGGCCTCCAGCAGCAAGTCTGAATGCTTTGTCCTCATCTGTAGATGTTGAGAATCCGAGCATCAAAGGAGCAGTTAAATATGTCGCTCTCAATTTGTTCTTGGTGAATGAGATACTAGAATCCACGCCTGCAGTCAAGGTGGGGTCTGTATCAAGGAGTGTGGTGTGTTTGCTATCGAAAGCGTAGGATGCGAAGTGCATTCCAAGGCCAGTGACCAGCTCAACATGTTCCTTGACAAGGTTGAAATCCTTCTCAATCAAGTTGAGATCCCAGCTAATGCTTCTGGAGTAGTCCAGTTCCATAAAGTCAATGCTGTTTGGAATTGGAAGAGCATCGTTCACTAGATATCCATTTATACCGATTCTGATTCCGGCCCAATGGCTTACATGATCTTGCTTTTTCTTGTCGTCATCATCTGAATCGTAGATGGTAGAATCATTGCCATCAATTTCACCGTCAACGATCTCCTCGTAATTATACCCTTCATAATCTCTGAGCAGTATCACACTTCTCTGGATCTCAGGCAGCGTTTGTAGCGCTTCGTGCAACACCTCTTGCAAATCATGGGATGGTTGTCGCGTTGAAGGATTAATCCCTGAAGTTTCAATGTCATCATGACGTTGATCTCTTCTGAAATGATCAACCACTTTGTGGTGTACTGTAGTAAAGAGATACGACTTCACTTTTGTTGAATTAACGTCATCTTTTCGCTCCCATAGTTTTGCAAATGCATCCTGAACGGCGTCCTTTGCAACGTCCTCGTCTTTGCTCATAGAAATGGCAAATCTGAACAGGGGATCAGCCCATTCATCGACAATTCGGTTAAAGTCCTTGGTGTTCAAGTTTTCTAGGTTGCTGGGTTTGTGACGGCGTCAAAGGTCGAAAGTTACAACCCCAATGTATTTTTTTCAAAATTGGTAATCTTTATTCAGTTTATGTTTGCCGATTAATACCTGAAAAATGGCCAGAAGATATGCCGTAATAGGCCTTGGACAATTTGGAAGAGCGATCGCTTTAGTTCTCGCATCAAAGGGAGGTGAAGTCGTCGCCATTGACAACAATCCTTCCCATGTTGAGCTAATCAAAGACGATGTAGCGCATGCTATTGCTATGGATGCCACGGACCGAAAGGCGTTGGTTGGTCAAGGGATTCATGAAATGGATGCGATTGTTTTAGCTATTGGTAAGGACTTTGAAGCACTGCTACTTGCTGGCGCTCATTTATTAGAGCTAAACGCCAATCGAATAATCGCCAGGGCACATGGGAAGCATCAGCGAATGATTTTAGAAAGACTCGGAATTACGGAGATACTTTCTCCTGAGGATGAGATTGGAAAAATTGTAGCTGAAAGATTGCTCAATCCGAACATTCTCAGTTTCCTTGAGTTGCCAGACAGCTATGAAATCGTAGAAATTCGAGCGCCGAAGGGAATCATCAATCGGTCACTAGAAGATGTTGGTCTGCGAGATAAGTACAAACTGACCGTCATTACGATAAAGCGGGAGTTTGTCGAGGAAAAGAATGGAGAACATGTAGTAGAACAGCATGTACTAGGAGTGCCTAGCTCCAAAACCACCATTACCGAAAATGATACGCTCATGGTATTCGGTCAAGTGAAGGATATTCAGCGCTTTACCGATATCAACGAGTGAGGTTAGCACCCCTCGTTTGGTCTCTTTTGTCACAAAGCACGCACTGACGTTTGATTACTTTCGTTCGTCCTAATTAAGCAGCATGAAGAGACTTGTACCCGTTTTTATCATTTCGTTCCTATATTTTGGAACCTCATTCGCACAACAGCGCTGCGTTACTCACATCATTGAGAATCAATTGCATGATGCTGATCCGGAACTCGCCAAAAGGATAGCGAAAAGCGATTTAATGTTTAGCGCATTAGAAGGCTCTCAGTCCAACAGAGCAGACAAATACATTATTCCAGTAGTGTTTCATATTGTCCATGACGATGGACCTGAAAACATCACCAATGCCCAGGTACATGATGCTGTTCGCTACATGAACAAAACATACAGTGCACAGAATGATGAACTTGATGACATAGTTTCAACTTTTCAGAGTCGAATTGGGGATGCAGAAATTGAGTTTCGACTGGCAACGATTGATGAGTTCGGATCAGCAACGAACGGCATAGACAGGATTGTCTCACAGGAAACGCACATTGGAGATGACGGCTCAAAGAAGAATTACTGGGGAAAACCTGGATTTCAGTACCTCAATATTTGGACTACTGATCAAATCTATATTTCGTCTGCTGCGGCATATGCTTACAGACCTGGCAATGCACCTTCTGCAAGTGTAGATGGGGTTATTTCTGATCATCGCTATGTAGGTAGTATTGGTACGGGCTCTCCTGGTAGCTCATCAACAACTTTGACTCACGAAATAGGTCATTTTCTAAATCTACCACATACTTGGGGGACAACAAACGAGCCTGGGCTTTCAAGCAATTGTGGGATGGATGATGGAGTGAGCGATACCCCGAATTGCATCGGCGTTGGAAATGGTTCATGCAACCTAAGTCAAAGCACTTGTAGCAGTCTAGACAACATCCAGAACTTCATGGACTATGCCTCATGTGAAGCAATGTTCACTGCTGGACAGGTTGGTCGTATGCACTTTGCGCTTGGAAATAATCTTTGGACGAGGAGATATCTTCATGATGAGGACAACTTGAAAAATACAGGCGTGTTGGATTTGACTGAGGCGAGAATTTATATGGAACGCCGAGATATATGTCGAGGAGAAACAGTAACTCTTTTCGATGAGTCGCGATACGAGCCTGATTCTTGGAGCTGGGAAATCACGGGCCCTGAAAATTACACGTCAACCGAACAACACCCTGAAATTTCGTTTACCACCGCCGGAGACTATTCAGTGCGATTAACAGTAACTCAGGGCAGTGTTACTCAAACTGTGTACGAAGAAAATTACTTCTCAGTTGCAGAGGTTTACGGAGCGAAGGTGCCATGGACAGAAGATTTCAGTCAAGGAGATTCGGGATGGATCGTAGACGATTGGGATATGGATGATCTATACGAATGGACCCTCGATGATGAAATCGGATTTGATGACAATGCGAGCTATAAGCTCTACAACCTGAGTCAAAATGTGGGCTGGTACGATGATCTTATTTACTCTAGCATCGACACTCGCCCGCTGACTGCCGTGTCTGTTTCATTCAGAGTTGCGTTTGCAATGCGCGAATCAAGCAACAATGACAAAATGGAGATGCACATTAGCGAGGATTGTGGAAATACGTGGAGATCCGTTTGGAGCGCAAGTGCTGGCTCTCTTGCTGGTTCCAATGGAATTGTGACCTCCATTTTTGAACCTGATGCCCCTGGAGATTGGAAGCAGTTTAATGTCAGCAATGTCCCGCTTTCTTGGTTTGGACAAAGCACATTGTTCAGGTTCAGGACAGTTGCTGGAGGAGGAAATCAATTATATCTAGACAACATTAATATTAGCGGATCCTATGAGACTACGCCTTATTTGGTTTATCCAGATAGCGGTGCTCCGAGCACAAATGATCATGTGGTGCTCGAGTGGACCAATGTTCCAGCTTCACAGTCCTATGATTATGAGGTCGATACTTCTCCCAACTTCAATTCGAGTAGCAAAATATCAGGCAGCGCTTCTGATTCAAAGTTTGCGACAGAAGGACTAACGCACGGTGAAATGTACCATTGGAGGGTTCGATCAGTCATAAGCACTTCCCCATCTGCATGGAGTAATACTTGGGTGTTTACTGTCGGGAGTGATGGAGTGGGTGTGAATGAAGAATTGAGAGATGATCAATTGAGAGTATATCCAAACCCAACCTCGAACAACTTCATCATTGAGACTCCTACAAACGTAAAATCGGCAGAAGTAGATCTTGTCGGAATTGACGGAAGGGTGATTCAATCCTTAAGTTGGACTTCGTTGTCACCGGCTAGGAAAATTGAATTCGACGCGAGTTCAATACCAACAGGGACATATATTTTACGAGTCAGTTCGGAGAACAGGACGTTCTCGACCACAGTTTCAGTAGTTAAATAGAAAGCAATTTGAAGAAAGTAATTGGAGTGACGCTGGCCACAATGCTGTGGTTAGGTGGATTTGGACAAAGCGAGTGGTGTGGAACCGACCACTACACTCAAGAGATGTTTGATACGAACCCACAGCTCAAAGTGGATTACGAACAATTGCGGGCTCAGGTCGCCCAATTGGCTGCATCAGGCACGAGATCAAATGATAAAATTGTGGTTCCAACGGTGGTTCATATCCTCTGGAACACTTGTGAAAATGATATATCCAAAGCGCAAGTTCTCGATGGAATGCGTGTCCTAAACGAGGACATGGCCCGGCTCAATCCGGATACTAATCTTACTCGGGACATTTTCAAGCCATATGCTCAAGGAGCAGATATTGAGTTCAGGTTGGCACAAGTAGATCCGAGTAATAATCCTACAGATGGAATCAATCGCATCCAAACTTCAGCGGCCGTTGCAGCTGGTAATGGAATAAAAGGGATGACGAATTGGCAAACAAATGAGTATTTCAACATATGGGTCGTTGAGTCAATTGCCAACTTCACAGGTGGAGGAGGAACTATCCTTGGTTATGCCCAATTTCCAGGCTCTGGCTCTTGGAGTACGTATGGCATCGTCATAAGAAATGACGCATTTGGTACAATTGGAACTTCAGGGGCAGACGGTAGAACGCTTACGCACGAGGTTGGTCACTGTATCGACTTGTATCACACATTCCAAAGTGGATGTGGAAACAATTGTGCTTTTTCAGGAGATCAAATTTGTGACACGCCGCCATCGGCTTATTCAACCCAATCTTGTGAGTATTCGATCGATTTATGTGCCAACGATGGAGGTGGCGACAGTCCTTATCCAGCAGGAACTCCAGATCAAATCGAAAACTACATGAGCTACAATGACTGCCAGAACATGTTCTCTATTGGACAAATTGATCGCGCGATTGCGGCACTCTCAATGCATTCTACATTGACAAACTTGACAAGTGAGAGTAACGTTGAGGCTAAAGGGGTGGTTGGAATGGTCGCTGCTGATTTCACCACGGATAACCTCATCACTTTCGAGGGGAACTCAACACGTTTTTACAACGCAACTCAATACGATGCTGAGTCGTTCGAGTGGGATTTTGGCACCGCTGCCTACCCTCAGAACTCCACAGCAGCCAACCCATACGTGGTTTTTAACGATGTAGGAACGCACACTGTGAAACTTAAAGCGAATCAAGGAAGCGATTCAGAAGAAATTGAGAAGGAAGTGATCGTTGTGTCAAAAGTTGGAAACTACCTTCCTTTCAGTGAGAATTTTGAAGATTTCACTGAACTCCCTGATCAAAATTGGGTCAGCAATGACTGGGATGAAGATGGCCTGGAATGGAAAGTCACGACTGAAGCATCATTCGCTGGGAATCAATCTCTAAAAATGAACAATTACGGGAGTTGTGGATTAACCATCGATCAGCTCTATACCAGCAGCTTTGACTTTTCTCCATACTCTTCCATCGAAATGACATTTAAGGCCGCATTCGCAAAACGACAGAATAACAACGGAGATTTCTTGAGAATGTATGTCAGCAATGACCTTGGTGAGACCTGGAAATTGCGATGGGTCAGATCATCTGCCCAACTTGAATCTGCAGTTCCAACAAATTCCAATTGGGCTCCTGCAGATACCTCTGAATGGAAAACGCATACGCTCAATTTAGGTGCAGCCTACATGGTCGAAGGTCTTCTTGTTCGGTTTGAATTTGGTGGTAGAGGTGGAAATAACTTCTACATGGACGACTTCGAGGTTTCGGGCGTTTTTAGTGGAGATCTTTTGCTAGAATATCCTAAAAACGGAGCCACTTTGATTTCAACAGATCCTACACTCAATTGGAAGTCGGTTGGCGGTGTGGATGGATACGAGTATCAGTTTGACACGGATACAAGTTTTTCAAGTACCAACCTAATCACCGGGGTAACATCCTACATCGATGAATACTCTGGGAATATGGATACGGAAGCCGACATAGCAGGATTAGATTTAGAGACTACGTATTATTGGAGAGCTCGTTATGATACAAATGGCGTAGCAAGCGCATGGACGGACACATGGGTTTTTACAACTCAGGGTGATCCAATCGGAACAAGAGAAGCCATCAGTTCTGGCTTGAAAATTTTCCCAAATCCGGCGTCTGAATCAGTGAAAATATTTGCCCCAACGGAAATTGAATCTGTTGTGATTCGAGATATTTCGGGCCGGGCTTTAATTGAGGAGAGGGGCATTAGTTCTCAGAACTATTCTCTTTCCCTTAACGGCCTTCCAACAGGCCTTTATCTGGTAGAAGTGTCAATTGACAATGATACCCGCGTTGTCAGCCAACTTCAGATTCTGTAGGTTTTTTTCTGATCGCTACCAAGTAGACACCACCGAAGATCATCAAGGCGGCGACTACTTTTAGCCAATGCAGTTCTTCCATTCCAAGAGCAAGGCTCAGCCCACCAGCTAATACTGGTTGGAGGTAGATATAAGCACTTACTACACTTGGACTTACAGACTTCATCGCGTACACGTTAAAGAAGTATACCAGGACAGATACGAATATGATGACGAAGGCGAACCCCCACCAGATTTCTGGAGTAAATGACGACCAATCGACCGCTAAGGCCTGATCGTATCCAAACGGAAATACAAGGACGCACCCAAACGTGAAAATCCATTTGATGGCAGTCAATGGTTCATACTTCATTAGCAGAGGTTTGACCGTGACCAAGTAGATTCCATAACTCATAGAGTTGATTAGAATCATTCCATCTCCCAATGGATCACCTGCCATCCATTCAACGTCACTCACGCCAAGTAGAAAGGGAAGGAGAATGATTAAAAGGGCTCCACCAAGTCCAAGCATGATGCCCGTGAGCCTTGTTGGGGTAATACGTTCTTTGAGGATGAACGCCGAGGCTATTAACACCAAAATTGGATTGGATGTCATGATGAAGCTGGCGTTCAGCGGTGTCGTCAAATTGAGGCCGTTGAAAAACATGAGCTGATTCAGCGCGACTCCAAATATTGCCGCCTGAATGAATTTCGGGACATCATCTCGATCAATCTTTTCTTTTGAGGTGAACCGATGAATGATCCAAAAAATAACCGTCGCTAGAAATACGCGATAAAAAATGAATCCTGACGGCCCGATGAAATCCGGCATGATCCCTTTGGCAACGATGTAATTTACCGCGTAGATCGCTCCGACACAAAATAATACTATGTGCGCTATGCCTCGCTTAGACACCGAGTTGTTCTTTAATTGCTGAAACAGTCGCCGTTGAATTTCCTGCGAAGACTTCATGATCGATAAAGTAGACGGGTCGTTTTAGAAAGCTGTATTCACCGAGAATTAGAGTGCGCATTTCATTCTCGGATTTGGTCGTCAAATCGATGCCATTCTTCTTCAGTTTCTGTGCTCTCTTGTTAAACAAGTTCTCATAGGATCCAATGGATTCCTTAGCGAGGTCTAAATCGGAAGCCGAGATGTTTTCTTTTTTGATATCGAACAACTCAAATCCTTCCGTTCCGGTTTCCTTCATGATTCGTCTGCACGTGTCACAAGTACTTAGATAATAGATTCTCCTCATGAATTTCAAGTCCATCGCGAATGTAGGAGATTGCACAAGTCTCGATCCCTGTTAAATCATTGCAATGATGTCGGCATCCCTAGCCAATAACGATTTTCTTTGCATTCTTCAAATGGCAAAACGCAGCAATCCACTTAGACAGTTACTTAAGCCGAGCAACGTGCTCATTCCGATCGGGATTGGAATCGTCATTGTGGCCTTTTTTCTGATACGGGATTTCAACGAACAAAAAGAAGCTCTGAGTGCCATAAACTGGACGTGGACTTCCACACTTTGGATTGGTGTGGCCTTGGTCATGGTGGCTCTTCGCGATATCGGATACATGATTCGGATTCGAATTTTAACCGAGAAGAAACTCAATTGGAGACAAGCTTTTGATGTCATCATGCTCTGGGAATTTGCCTCATCCGTGACTCCGTCCATCGTGGGTGGCTCGAGCATCGCCATCTTCATCATCAACAAGGAGAAAATTTCCCTGGGACGGAGCACGGCAGTCGTGATGATCACGGCCTTTCTCGACGAGCTCTTCTACGTTTTAATGGTTCCCCTGCTGTTACTGATAGTCGGATGGAGTACGCTTTTCCCACTGGAATTACAGAAAGAAGTATTTGGGATCACCTTGGGAGCACGAGAGATATTCATCGTTGGTTATGTGTTCATTCTAGCGTTAATATCACTGATTTGGCTAGCGATTTTCCGATATCCAGAAGCCGCAAAGCGATTGATGGTTGGAGTATTTTCAATTCCATTCTTGCGAAAATGGAGAAGGGGTGCGGTCGATACCGGAAACGAGCTCATTGTCACGAGTGTAGAGCTCAGATCAAAGCCATGGAGCTTTTGGTTTAGTGCTTTTGTGGCAACATTCCTTTCGTGGACTGCTCGTTTCTGGGTGGTCAACTTTTTAATCCTTGCATTCACGCTGACAGATATATCCATTGTAGATCACTTCTTGATTTATGCCAGGCAATTGGTGATGTGGGTCATTCTTCTTATTTCTCCAACCCCTGGCGGAGCTGGGGTGGCAGAAGTTGCGTTCAGCGGATTTTTACAACAGTTCATTTCTCCGTTAGGGCTTGCCATATCGATTGGAGTGATCTGGCGAATCATGACGTATTATCCTTATTTGCTAATAGGTGCAATCGTTCTTCCTCGATGGATTCAGCGGGTTTACTTAGGACGCAAATTGATTTCCTTTAAGAAGCCTTAGGACCATTATCTCTGAGTATTGGTTGTTACCTATTATTGATCTAATAATTCATCAATTATGAAATACAAACTATTTGGACAAAGCGGCTTGCGCGTTTCCGAAGTGGCATTGGGCACAATGACTTTCGGAACCGAGTGGGGCTGGGGATCGGATAAAGAAGAAAGTAAGATGGTGTTTGATGCATACGCGAACGCTGGCGGGAATTTCATCGATACCGCAAATCGATATACTGAAGGGACGAGTGAAGAATTCGTCGGCGAATTTGTGAATGCAGATCGGGATCATTTTGTGGTCGCTACGAAGTACACATTGCGAGATCCGCAAAAAGGAGATCCTAACTATGCTGGAAATCACCGGAAGAATATGATGCGATCCGTGAACGAAAGTTTGGAGAGGTTGGACATGGATTACATCGACGTTTTGTGGGTTCATGCATGGGATTTCCTAACCCCGGAAGACGAGGTCATGCGTGGATTGGACGACCTCATCAGTAATGGTCTCGTTCACTATATCGGAATTTCTGACACGCCGGCTTGGGTCGTCGCAAAGGCAAATACAATTGCCGATTTTAGAAATTGGACACAATTCGTTGGGTTGCAGATTGAGTACAGTTTAATTCAACGAGCGCCCGAGCGAGATCTTATTCCAATGGCAAAAGACTTCGGAATGGCTCTGACGCCGTGGGCACCGCTCGCCGGAGGTGCGCTCACCGGAAAATACTTACGAGGAGAGAGTGGGCGGATCCTCGAAGACAGTGCGCGAAGGGGAGAACGAGCTACCGCAATTACGAAGAAAACGGTTGAAGTAGCCGAGAGGCTTGGAGTCACTCCTGCACAACTGGCTCTGCGCTGGACAATGCAAAAAGACTTTACCTCCATTCCAATTATTGGAGCAAGAAATGAGAAACAGATGAAAGACAGTCTCGGAAAAATTGATTTCATTATTCCAGAAGATGCCATGGCTGAGTTGGATGAGGTGAGTGCAATCAAGCTCGGCTTTCCGCACGATTTTTTAGCCGGCGAGTATGTTCAAGATCTGGTCTACAATGTTCCCAGAGACAGCATTGACGGTTAGGCGGGGAATTAAACTAGAGCTCTTGTTCCTCGAGGAGCATTCGTTTCAAGTTTTTGGATTCTCTTAGAAGCTCAATGTAGGCGGCGTTTCGCTGCTGGATCATTGAAATGTATCCAGCAAACACATTTGAGAAACGCACCTCATTTAAAACGTTAGAATCGATGATCCTTCCATTTGCGAGGTCAATTTCTTCGAAGACGAATGGCATGACATAGGTGTTGAAGTAATCATATGAATAGCTATTAATGAATTGAGCTCCCTCGATGTTTAGCTTGTAGTTGGAGAGTGTCGATTTCAATTCAAAATTTTGAAGAATATTCAGATTCCCACTATTGATGATGTCTTCATACGTTCCTTGTCGAGCTTCAAATGAACTGATATTCAGAATCATTGAAATGACCGTTTTGGCTGAATCTAAAGGAAGACTCTTAGCCTGAAGCTGACCTAGAACGGGTTGTGCACGTCGCAACCAAATCGAGTCTTCTCTTGTGAAACCCTCGATCTCCGCGATATTACTATCAACATCAATTAGAAAGCTCGAAACGTAATGTGCTTCGAGGTCACGAACATCTCGTTCAATGCTCCAATTGTTCAATAGGAATCCGGCTGTGACGCCAAGAAAAACGACCAGCAATTCCAAGAACAGCGGCCCCCAGCTTATAGACGATTTAAATTTCTTTTTAGACATTTCTCAATCTTGATTAGGGGTCAGTTATTTATTCGAACTTAAAAAGTATTGATTGGCAGTCAACCCATCTTCCTCTACCTCTTTTTCAAATTGAAATCCGAGCTTTTCAAGCACGCGAATGGAGCCAACGTTTGCAGGAAGTACGTAGGCGATGATTTTCGGCAGATTCAATTCACCAAATCCAAACTCAAGACAAGCGCGAGCTGATTCAGTAGCGTATCCTTTTCCCTATGTGCTGCTAATGAATCGATACCCTAGGTCAACTTCATCAATGTCCTCAAGGTATTTCAGACCGGAGAAGCCAATGAGCTCTCCAGTTGATTTTTCCTCGACCGCGAATCGACCATAACCGTGTTTGGCATAGTCACCAAGTACATCTTCTTGTATCCTGCGTTCGACTTCTGAATAAGATTGAACACCGCCATCAGCGGTGTATTCACTCACTCGTTCATCTGGTAAGATGCCTCAACGTCCTGCATTGTATATGGGCGAAGAATTAGACGTTCCGTTTCAATTCGCTTCATTCTCATCACTGAAGTCTCCGAAATAAAGCATCAATTCTTCAGCATCATTTGGAAGCCGAATATACTTTTCAAATTTCAGCCCAATCTTCTCTAAAAGCCTTTGAGAACGCACGTTTCGCTCGATCGTGATGGCTTTTAAACTTGTGATTCCAAAGTCTTCAATCGCCGCGCTTTTTATCCGACGTGCTGATTCCACCCCATAACCCGAGTGTTCGTATTCTGGTAAAAAGGCAAAGCCGATGTCCACGCCCTCCAGTTCTGGTCGATCGTACAAGCCACAGGCACCGATCTTCATCCCATCTTCCTTGCGAATGGCCACGTAATTGCCAAATCCCACTCGCTCAAATTGAGAGATTATTTTTTCCTTAATGTAGGTTTCGGCATCCTCAATTGTCTTGATATCCCGACCCCCAATGTAGTCTAACCACTTCGGGGTGTTCATCAATTCCAATTGAAACGCCGCATCATCGAGGTTTGAGGGTCTCAGAATTAGGCGGTCTGTTTCGAAGCTTAAATATGGTTGCATCGGCAGCTAAAATAACATTGTCAAGACACTATTTTCGCAATATGAATAAAGAGATGAAATTCGCCACGAAAGCGATTCATGCTGGAGTGGAGCCCGACGCGGCTACAGGAGCCATTATGACTCCAATATATCAGACTTCCACCTATGCTCAACCAACCCCAGGAGAACATAAAGGTTACGAATACAGCCGGACTCAGAACCCTACTCGACATGCGCTTGAGAAAAATCTTGCGGCATTGGAGAATGGGAAACATGGTCTTGCATTCGCCAGTGGATTGGCATCGATTGATGCTTGCATGAGATTGCTCAATCCAGGGGAAGAGGTAATTAGCACGAATGATCTTTATGGTGGAACCTACCGACTCTACACCAAGGTGCATGAAAATTATGGCTTGAATTTTCACTTTATCGGAATGGATACTCCGCAACACGCCGAGCAGTATATCACCGAGAAAACGAAAATGATTTGGATTGAGACTCCCACTAATCCAACCATGAACATCATCGATATTAAGGGCTTCGCCGAATTAGCGAAACGACATAATATTCTTCTTGTCGTAGACAACACATTCGCGTCTCCTTACCTACAAAACCCCCTTGATTTAGGGGCAGACATAGTCATGCATTCTGTGACGAAGTACATCGGTGGCCACTCGGATGTCGTCATGGGCTTCTTGGCTTTGAACGATGATGCGCTGCAGGAACGATTAGCCTTTATCCAGAATAGTGTGGGTGCCGTACCTGGTCCGATGGATTCTTTTCTTGTGTTGCGAGGCATTAAAACCTTGCATCTCAGGATTCAGAGACATTGCGAAAATGGAGCTGTAGTCGCCAAATGGTTGAAGGCGCATCCGAAAGTTGATAGAATGTATTGGCCTGGATTCGAGGATCATCCAAACCACGAGGTTGCCAAAGAGCAGATGCGTGACTTCGGTGGAATGATTAGCTTCTCACTAAAGGGAGATAAACTGGAAGACGCTTACCGTGTTGTTTCGAAAATGGAAGTATTCACGCTTGCCGAATCTCTTGGAGGAGTTGAATCTCTCGCTGGTCATCCTGCATCCATGACCCACGCTGCAATTCCTAAAGAAGAGCGAGAAAAAACGGGCGTGACCGATTCATTAATTCGATTGAGCGTTGGTGTTGAAGATGTCGATGATCTAATCGCGGATCTGGAGCAAGCGTTGAGCTAGAATTTTCATGATTCAACTATCATTGCCACGACGGTGTTAGATGGTTGAAAAACTCAAACAAATTATCGCATTTATTAGGCTGGGAAATCTGGCCCTTATTGCGCTGTACTATTTTGTTTTTGATACATTCTTGTTATGGCCTATAAGAGTGCATGTAGCACAAGAACCGGTTCTCTCGCCAGACGACTTTAACCTTCTCCTCCTCGATGTAATCTTGGTGACTGTCATAGGTTATTGGTTGAACGATTGGAGAGATCGAGCGGCTGATAAGAAGAATCGACCCGACAGGTTTCTTGTAAAAAATGAGATTAAACTGGGCGGGTTTTTAATTCTTATCGGGATTCCGGTCATCGTTGGGGCACTAATCACATTGCACCTCGGCATTAAAACGGGCAATGAAAAATGGACCGTTTTATACCCGGTTGTTTTAATCCTGCTCACCGTTTACGCTTACCGTGGAAAGCAAATGGGACTTGCCGGTAACGTTCTGGTCAGCATGCTGATAGCCTCGCTACCAGCCTTACTCATTATCGCTGAACGGGATCTATTCAACAAGTTAAAGGCCTCCAATAATGAAACGTATTTATCCATTGTCAGTCTCTTGATGGTGTATGGGAGTCTGATGTTTTTTTCGAATCTGGCTAGAGAGTTGGTCAAGGATTGCGAAGATTTGGAGGGAGATACAGAAGTAGGGTCCAGGTCATTTCCAATTCAATATGGTCTGCCATTGACTCGGTGGTTGATTTCGGCAAACATTTTTTTGGCCCTTGTAGCACAGGGATTTTTTGTTTTTCAAATGGCCAACGAAAACGCCACCCGAATCGTTGCTATGGTGATTTCAATGCTTTTGATTTCTTCATTCTGGTTACTGTTTAGAGGGAAAGTCGAAACCAATTTTAGAGTCTTAAGTCAAGGACTGAAATTGACCATGCTTTTAGGAATAGTTCAACTTGCGATTTACATGCTTTTGGAATATTCCCAGATCAATTAAAAATTCTTTTACTTTTCACCCTCATTTTTCACACTACTATGAAACAAATTCGACACCTCTGGCTGATTACAGTCAGTCTCCTGGTTTTGACCGCATGCAGCGGCGGCGGAGATGCCTCATCTGATGATGCTAATGATTCAACGGCCACTGATCTACCAGCCGTCCTTCAAAACGGAACCACTACACTGGATTTAGGCGATTACTTTATGCCTTTCTCGATCTATATTCCAGATTCAATGCGTGGAATTCCAACGATCGAAGAGACCGGTTATGGTGAGACCGTTATATCGGTTGGCTCAACTTTTCATATGGTTGCCGCTGAAGGTGGTGATCTCAATTTGTTCAAAACAGAGATGATGAATGATCTCATGTATAAGAATACAGTAGTCGAAGAAGGCGAGGATTTTATTCTATATAAGTCAGAAATTGATGGTTCGTTCCTCGATCCGGAATTCCATTTTTATTCAGTGAAAACATTAAATGGCGTGACCTTTGAGTTTCACGATTTCAATGAAGAAGGCGGATACGCAGAGAGCGTTGCCCGATTTATGCTTGAAAGCGTCAATCATCTTATTGTAAATCAGGAGGCATCATAACTCCAGATAAAATGGAATGCTAAATTTGTGCAGCTTATGAGCCCTGTCAATCTCAATTTAACAGAAACTTCAATCCGAGTGAGACTGTTTAATCTGCTTGTTTTTCTTCTCGTTTCCGGCTTTGCTATGGCTGGGAATATTGTCTTGGAAGGAAATTATCAAGGGAAGAATTTATACGTTAGAAACCCTTTTGCCGGATCAGGTGTTGGTTTCTGTACGTTCGAAGTCACGGTAAACGGAAGCGTTACTACAGACGAATGGAACTCAAGTGCATTTGAGATCGACTTGAGCATTCACAATCTGGAGCTTGGTGATCAAGTTGTGGTGGTGATTAAGCACAAGGACGACTGTGCACCTAAAGTGCTCAATCCAGAAGTTCTAAATCCAAAATCCACATTTGAGACTGAGAGCATTGCGATTGGAAATGATGGTGTTTTAAAATGGTCTACGAAAAACGAAGCCGGAGTACTTACGTTCATCGTTGAACAGTACAGATGGAACAAGTGGGTTTATGTAGGTGAAGTAGAAGGAGAAGGAAGAACAGGGAAGGTGAATAGCTACCAGTTCAAAATCACTCCACACTCAGGAGAAAACAAATTTAGAGCGAAGAAAGTTGACTATACAGGAGTTCCTCGATACAGTCCAACGGCATCTTATCAGAGCTCAAGTCCGATTCTTGACTTCAACCCAAAGAAGGGTGTAGACAAGTATATGGACTTCACAGGTGAGACTATGTTTGAGGTGTATGACATTCACGGTAACATCGTGAAAAAGGGATATTCCGATAAAATTGACTGCGGAAATTTGAAAAAAGGACTTTATTATCTTAACTTCGATAACTCTACGAGCGAGTTCACGAAGAAAAAATGACATTGATCGAAGAACGGAAAGCCCCTCTCCAAAGACTCTGCGGGGAGGGGTTTTTTAGTGCCCTGAAATGAAGAAAATCGAGCATATCGGTATCGCAGTTCGGGACATTGACACAGCAAACGAGACCTATTCCAAGCTTTTTAATTCTAAGGCCTACAAAGAAGAAGCTGTTGCCTCTGAAGGAGTGACTACCAGTTTTTTCATGATGGGTGAGTCAAAGATTGAGTTACTTGAAGCGACTACTCAGGACAGCGCTATTGCCAAGTTTATAGAGAAGCGGGGCGAGGGCATTCACCACATAGCCTACGCTGTTGATGACATCATGAGTGAGCGTGAAAGATTAATTGCTGAAGGTTTTCAGGCCATCGGTGACATCAAGGAAGGTGCGGACAACAAGTTGGTGTGCTTTTTTCATCCTAAATCTGCCAATGGCGTCTTGGTCGAATTATGTCAAGACAGGACTGAATAGTTCTTCGAGGGTTTCCCCATCCCACAAATGATAGGCTTGCATGCCCAATATTCTTGCGCTTTCAATGTGCTGAGTAGAGTCATCCACGAACAATACTTGATCTGCGCTTAGGCCTTGTTCCTCGAGAATTATTTCAAAGGCCTCGTGGTTCGGTTTTCTGAGTTGAATTTCGTGAGATAAGTACAATTTGTTGAAGAAGGGACCCAGATTGTGGTGGCCGTGCTTAGTATGAAGCAGAGAGTTGAAAAATTTGAGATGAATCTCGTTTGTATTGCTCAGTAAAAATGATCGGTATTGCTTCTTGATGCGGTTCAAGGTTTCAAGCCTGCCTTCAGGGAAGGCGAGAATAATGGCATTCCATGCAGCCTCAATTTCTAACGCAGATCGATGTGGAATTTCCTTCTGAATGCGCTTGATAAATTCATGACCGGTAATTGCTCCCGTTTCTAATTGATCAAAGAGGCCATCTTGTTGTAGTTGAGAATAGAGTTCGCCGAAATTATCGAAGTCTAAATTGACAAATGCTTCTACTGTTTTGTGGTAGTCAATGTCTAGAATTACTCCCCCTAAATCTAGGATGACGGCCTCTACTTTTCCCCACTCAATTTGCATCGGTCTAAAGTACGAATGATTACATTTGACGCCCTTTAGAAACAGGGATTTCGGCTGGAGAAGCACCTCAGTTGAAATGAAGTTTCATCGGTCCTATAGCTCAGTTGGTTAGAGCACCTGACTCATAATCAGGTGGTCCCTGGTTCGAGTCCAGGTGGGACCACGAAAAAACCCTCATCGTTTTAGATAGCGTTGATGATTACGCAAGAACGGGATTCAATTAAGTACCGATACCTCTCCG
>JABJJW010000012.1 GCA_018660685.1 Flavobacteriales bacterium | reverse complement strand
GATCAACAACGACCACATTGGAAGATCCCATTGCCCATTTAATCATGGTTTCGAGCTCAAGTGAATACACTCTAAAAGCATTGAAAGTTGGGAAATTGAGAAGAGCAATCAACCAATTGAATACTCCTCTTTTCTTGAAAATGGAAAACGCTTGAATGGACTCTAGGCTCAGCGATGATTTGAGGGCTAGTACATCATCCTTTCGTTTACCACCGCGTACACAGATTAACCGAACGTCATAGTCTTTCGCCAAGAATTCGAGAAAACGATAAGTTTTGATTCTCCCACCGCTATTAGCAGGGTAAGGAAGGTCGGTGGTTAGAAAAAGAAGACTCTTCCTTTTGCTCACTCACTAAATATTAAATGCTGCCTTGACATCAGCAACGGCATCCAATTCTTCCCAAGGAAAGAGCTTGACTTCTTTGCTAATGACTTCTCCTGAACCATTCCTAAAGCTCTTGGTAACCACCTCCGTATTTCTTCCCATGTGTCCGTAGGCTGCAGTTTCTGAATAAATAGGTGTTCTAAGTTGAAAGCGCTGCTCAATGTCAAAAGGGCGTAGGTTGAATACTTGCCCCAATTTCTCGGCTATTTCACCATCGTTAAGATCAACATTTGATGATCCATAGGTATTGACGTAGAGTCCAACTGGATCTGCAACACCGATGGCGTATGCTACTTGCACAAGGATTTCATCTGCTACACCAGCCGCAACTGCGTTTTTAGCGATATGGCGTGTGGCATAGGCCGCTGAACGGTCGACCTTGGATGGGTCCTTCCCGCTAAATGCTCCCCCACCATGGGCGCCTTTTCCACCGTACGTATCAACAATGATTTTTCTGCCTGTTAATCCAGTATCGCCATGAGGCCCACCGATAACAAACTTTCCTGTTGGGTTTACATGATAAATGATGTCGCTATTGAACAATGCTTGAATGTGTTCAGGAAGTTGAGCTTTTACTCTTGGGACCAGAATGTTGATGACGTCTTCTTTGATTTTAGCCAACATGTTGTCGTCCTCAGAAAAGTCGTCATGTTGTGTAGAAACGACAATTGCATCAATTCTTTGAGGCTTGTTATTGTCACTGTACTCGATTGTAACTTGAGATTTAGAGTCAGGACGTAAATAGGTCATGTTCACACCTTCTTTTCGGATGGCTGCAAGCTCCTTTAGCAAGCGATGACTGAGGTCAACCGCCAAAGGCATATAGTTAGTCGTCTCGTTTGTTGCATATCCGAACATCATGCCTTGGTCGCCAGCGCCTTGTTCTTCCTTTGATTGACGATCAACACCTTGATTAATGTCTGGACTTTGCTCGTGAATCGCTGAGAGAACTCCGCATGAGTTTGCCTCGAACATATATTCACTCTTGGTGTATCCGATGTTCGAAATCACCGTTCTAGCAATGTCTTGAACATCGAGGTAAGTTTCGGTTTTCACTTCTCCAGCCAATACAACTTGTCCGGTTGTTACAAGTGTTTCGCACGCAATCTTGGATTCCGGGTCAAAGGCTAAAAAATGATCCACAAGGGCATCTGAGATAGCGTCGGCCACCTTGTCCGGGTGACCTTCAGATACTGACTCAGATGTGAATAGGTATGACATTCAAATGTTGTTTTTTAAACGGGTCCCAAATGTAACGGTTGAATAGGAGATTATTTGCCCTTGGTCAAATTCTTGAACACTTCTTCCAAACTCAATTCTTCGCGCTGAATTGTAAGGACGCTTAGATCTTGGTCCACTGCAAACTGGAAGACTGCTTGTCTAACGTCATCGTCAGGTTGGCTACCAATTAACCACACTGTTTCAGATACTTGTTTTGTATCGATGACTCCCGGAATTGACTTCAACTTATTGCTTTCAACTTTCTTATCAAATTCAACCTTGATGGTTTGCTTGCTCGGAGAACCAGTGAGATTGCCTGCTCGATCATTTGCTACTACGCTCCCGTGATTAATGATGATGACTTTGTCACATATTGCCTCGACCTCTCGGAGAATATGTGTGCTCAACATGACCGTTCTGTCTTTGCCAAGTGACTTAATTAGTTCTCGGATTTCCACGATTTGGTTTGGATCTAATCCGGTTGTCGGTTCATCGAGAATTAGGACTTCTGGATCATGAATAAGTGCGGAGGCAAGTCCAACTCGTTGCCTATATCCCTTACTTAAGGCTCCTATTTTTTTGTGTTGTTCTAGGGTTAGCCCAACCGTTTTAATGATGGATGAAATTTTGGTTTTTATGTCCTTTACTCGGTGAATTTGTGCCACAAATTCCAAGTACTCATGTACGAACATGTCTAGGTAAAGCGGGTTCTGTTCTGGGAGATAACCGACTCTATTTTTTACCTCAAGTTCAGCTTCAGCAACATCAAATCCGCACACTTCGACTTTTCCTTCATTAGCTGGGAGATATCCGGTAAGGATCTTCATCATAGTGGATTTTCCGGCTCCATTGGGGCCGAGAAACCCCACGATTTCTCCTTTGGCAATTTCAAAACTGACATCGTCGAGGGCTTTTTGCTCACCGTAATATTTGGTAATGTTTTGAACCTTGATGGACATGGGGCAAATTTAGGACTAGTTTTTATGCCTAAGAGATCAAATTATTGAATGGTCAGCTTGCATAAATTGTAAACCCGTGCCGTTGCTCGAACCCGCCAATTCCTTGGAGCCCACCGGTATGAATAAACAAGATTTTGGTACCAATTTCAAAGCTTCCTTTTTGGATCATATCAATAATCCCATATAGGGCTTTGGATGTGTAGATCGGATCCGTTTTGAGCCCGCCTTCATCATAGGTACTGCGCATGAATTGAATCAGGGCATCATTCCATTTGGCGTATCCACCGAAATGATATCCACCTTCAATGGAATATTGATTCTGGCGATAGCCTTGTAGTTCTGAGTCAATCTGTATCACATCTTCAAAAACAGTTGCATGCTTGTGCACTGGAAACCCAATTACTTTTTGATGAGGTGAAAGCGCTTTTAGGATGCCAGCTAAAGTGGTCCCCGTACCAACGGCCAATGCAATAATGTCGAATTCATCGCATTGTGCACCAATAATTTCTTGAGCTCCTGTTATACCTTCAAGATTGGCACCACCTTCTGGAATTATCAGTGGGTTGTTAAAGTCCTCCTTGAGCTTTTCTAAATAGCCAGGATCATCTTTCGACCGATATGTCGTTCGATCAATGAAAGAAAGTGTCATTCCGCATGACTTGGAATAGGATAATGTAGGGTTTAACGGCTGAGTCGATTCGCCTCTGATTATCCCGACACTTTGAATTCCCTCTTCCTTGCAGTAAGCAGCGGTTGCAGCAATGTGGTTTGAGTAGGCTCCTCCAAACGTCAGAATGCCTCCGTATTCTTCATTTTTTGCCTTGGCGATACTATACTTGAGCTTATACAGTTTGTTGCCTGAGATAATTGGGTGCATCAAATCATCTCGCTTGACGAATAGTTCCACTTCATTAAGGGTTCGCAGGTGCTGAATTGGGACCGATTTCTTTATCACCCAACAAGGTTAATTGGATTCATTCAGAACTCGACTAAGTTTGGCAACCGAGATATGAGTAAAAATGACTTAGAAAAGGAAGACTACTACCTCAGTGAAGATGGTTTTATCATTTTCAAGGAGAGCTATCACCTGAAACGCGGTTACTGCTGTCAAAGTGGTTGCAAGCATTGTCCGTACGGATACGACAATCGTACAGGCAAGTTTAATCGGAAATAGAGCTTCTATCTTTGCCAACCATTTTCAAGATTATTCATGAGATTCAAAGAAGAACTAACGCAGGGGATTCCAAACGAACTTCCAAAAGCTAAGCCTCTTAACGCGGAGATGAGCCATGCTCCAAAAAGAAAGGAGATCCTTTCGAAACGTGAAAAGGAACTGGCTATTCGAAATGCGCTGCGCTACTTTCCTCAGCAATGGCACGGAGAACTCGCGAATGAATTTGCAGAAGAGTTGGTGACCTATGGTAGAATATACATGTATCGTTTTCGACCGTCATATGACATTCACGCGCGACCGATAGATGAGTATCCAGGTAGTTGTGCCCAAGCCAAGGCAATCATGCTCATGATTCAAAATAATTTGGATCCTCGCGTTGCGCAGCATCCAGAAGAGCTGATAACGTACGGTGGAAATGGAGCAGTTTTCCAGAATTGGGCTCAATACATTTTAGTGATGAAGTATCTCTCAGAGATGACCAATGATCAGACGTTGCACATGTACAGTGGCCATCCGCTTGGATTATTTCCGAGTCATTCAGATGCCCCGAGGGTCATTGTCACCAATGGAATGATGATTCCGAATTATTCGAAGCAGGACGATTGGGAGAAGTTCAATGCGTTGGGAGTGACGCAGTATGGTCAAATGACAGCGGGCAGTTATATGTATATCGGACCGCAAGGAATTGTGCACGGAACAACGATAACTGTTTTGAATGCAAGCAGAAAAATTGGAGGTCAGCCAGAAGGAAAGCTGTTTGTAACAGCGGGTCTTGGTGGTATGAGTGGAGCTCAACCAAAAGCTGGAAATATTGCTGGCGTAGTAAGTATTTCTGCTGAAGTTGATCCAATCGCTGCACATAAACGGCACGAACAAGGATGGGTAGATGAACTTATCGAGGATGTCGATCTAACAATTGACTGTGCGTTGGAATGGAAGGAGAAAGGTGAGGCCCATTCCATTGCATTCTTAGGCAACATTGTTACGCTGTGGGAAAGATTGGTTGAACGTGGTGTTCATGTGGAGATGGGGTCGGATCAAACTTCCCTTCATAATCCGTGGGCTGGAGGATATTATCCTGTTCAGATCGGATTTGACGAAGCCAAAGAATGCATGTCCAATGATCCAGAGAGGTTTAAAGACTTGGTTCAAGAAACGCTCCGTCGACATACAGATGCGGTCAACAAAATGAGCGACCGAGGAATGTACTTCTTCGACTATGGCAATGCATTCCTATTGGAAGCCAGCCGAGCTGGGGCAGACATCATGGCGGAAGACGGGATTGCATTCCGTTATCCGTCTTATGTACAGGACATCATGGGCCCAATGTGCTTCGACTATGGTTTCGGTCCGTTTAGGTGGGTATGTGCATCTGGTCGCCCCGAAGATTTGGAGATTACAGACCAACTTGCTTCTGAAGTATTAGAAAAGTTGAAAGCCGTTTCACCACCTGAGATTCAACAGCAAATGGCGGATAACATTAAATGGATTAAAGAAGCAGGGAAGAACCAGCTCGTTGTTGGTAGTCAAGCGCGGATTCTCTATGCTGATGCAGCTGGAAGAATAGGAATTGCCCAAGCTTTTAACGATGCCATTGCCACAGGAAAGATCGGACCAGTTGTGTTGGGGCGTGATCATCATGATGTATCAGGTACAGATTCACCATATCGTGAAACGAGTAATATATATGACGGTTCCCAATTCACTGCGGACATGGCCGTCCATAACTTCGTTGGCGACGGATTTAGAGGAGCAACATGGATCAGTCTTCACAATGGAGGAGGAGTAGGTTGGGGTGAGGTCATCAATGGTGGATTTGGAATGCTGTTGGATGGCTCAGAGGATGCATCAAGAAGATTAAAAATGATGCTCCATTGGGATGTAAATAATGGAATAGCAAGGAGAAGCTGGGCCCGAAACGACGAAGCCATATTTGCGATTAAGCGAGCCATGGAGTCCGAGCCTAAATTATCGGTTACCATCCCAGCTAAGGTCGATGATGACCATATTGAAGGGTTAGAACTCGATTAACCCCAGTTTAGAGGGGAAGTAGGTCTCCAGATCTTAATCTCAAGTTCAAATGCTATGTGTTGATGTTCAATGCGTTGCCCGCCTGACTCAGCATTTGCTTGGACTGAACAGCACGAATGGAGTCAATGTTTTGGATTTGTCTGAGAACTAATGGTTGCTTTACTTCCAACGCATTGATACTAGGAATTTTGCATATTATTTAGTTAATTTCGCATACTCAAATCTACCTAGTTAGGCATGCGCATGATCTAGTCCCTTTGCTGGGGCGGCGTTTGGGAGTTAAATGAGATTATATGGAGCAAGAAGAAGACGTACAGCTATCGAGGAATGGGGGAGCGAATAAGAGATTGGTGAAACTTGCTGTTGTTGGCCCTGAGTGTTCAGGAAAGACCACCTTGTCAAAGGCCTTGGCTGTTGAGTGGAATGAACCAGTAGTGCCAGAATATTCGAGAGAATACCTTGAAGATTTAGGTAGGAATTACAACCAAGACGACTTGCTCGAAATTGCAAAAGGACAGCTCGAGAAAGAATACGAAATTGCAGATGATGCAAACTACTTCTTGATTTGTGATACCAATACATTGGTTGTCAAGGTTTGGGCTGAGGTGAGATTTGGCCGAGCCCAAAACTGGATCGAAAGACAATTTCTAGAGAAACCATACCAGCTCTACATTCTCTGTGGACATGAGGGTATCGGATGGGAATATGACGATCTGAGAGAAAACCCGGATGAAAGAGTTGAGCTCTACGATCATTACAAGAAAGCATTGATTAAGGCGGGTAAAAGGTTTATCGAAATTGAAGGGACTACTGACGAAAGACTGGAGCGAATTCAAAAGAGTTTGAAAAGACTTCGCTTGCTTCCAAGAAAAGTTCCGGCTTAGTTCCTACCTTTTTTATCGTTTACATTTGTGTTCGCTGACTGGGGTGTTCTCCTTTTTGGAGATCTGAGATTAGACCCATGGAACCTGTCTGGATAATACCAGAAAGGAAGTCCAGCCAGGTTAATTCCTCCCGCAGTTGGCTATTTTGATGATGGCCATGAAAAAACTTCTACTTCTCTTTTGTTTGTTAAACTTGGGACTTCTCTGCGAAGCTCAAACGACGATTACTGGACACGTGTTTGATGCAGAGAAAACAGCGCTCCCCGGTGCCAGTATTATTCTCACGGAGTCTTTCATTGGGACATCGACCAATGCCAGCGGGGTTTTCGAATTCCAGGGTCAATCCGGTGATACTGTCGTATTAATAACCTCCTACATTGGATTTCATTCCAATATTGACACAATCGTCTTGGATGAAAGCCTAGAGCTCATCATAACCTTAACAAGAAACCCATTGACCGCACAGGAATTTGTGGTTGAGGCAACCAGAGTAAGTAATCAAAGCCCAATTACTCACCAAAACATTTCAAAGGACCAAATTGAGCAGAATAATCTGGCTCAGGACATGCCAATCTTGCTAAATCAGACAATATCAGCCGTTACTACTTCCGATGGCGGCGGTGGAGTAGGATACACTGGAATTCGAATTAGAGGAAGTGATGCAACCCGGATCAATGTGACGGTGAACGGAGTTCCATTGAACGATTCAGAATCTCACGGCGTGTTCTGGGTGAACATGCCGGATTTCGCCTCATCCACAAATAACATTCAGATACAGCGTGGTGTCGGAACCTCCTCAAATGGCGCTGCAGCATTTGGGGCTACCATCAACCTCGAAACGAATGCCGCAGACACCGCTTCGTCAGTTGAGATTAACAACTCATATGGTTCATTTAATACTCGGAAGCACAATGCCATTTTCAGCAGTGGCATATTGGCAAACAAATTCGCATTCGAAGGACGTTACTCTTACATTTCAACAGATGGTTACATCGATAGGAGTTCGGCCGAGCTGCAGTCCTATTTTATTTCTGGAGGCTACTTTGGGGAAAGGTTGTTAGTGAAAGCGATCGCTTTTGCTGGACAGGAAAAAACACATCAAGCATGGTGGGGAACGCCTGAATCCCGAATCAAAAATGATGACCAAGCGATGTTAGCGCACGCAGCTAACAATGGGTATACACCGACTCAAACTGAAAACTTACTGTCGAGCGGAAGGACTTTTAACCATTACTTGTACGACAATGAAATTGATAATTATGGCCAAGATCATTATCAAGTAATTACGGGATATCAATTTTCGAAAAAACTCCGACTGAATATCGTGGGCCACTACACTCGAGGCCGAGGCTACTTTGAGCAATTCAAAGAAAGCACGTCTTTTTCATCACTTGGATTAAATGATGCCGTTGTTGATGGAGATACCATTTCTTCAAGTGATCTAGTTGTTCAACGATGGTTGGACAATCATTTCTATGGAGCAGTTTACTCTGTGGACTACAACGCAGGTAATCTCAGAATTACGATTGGCGGTTCGGCCAATGAATATGATGGAGAGCACTTCGGCGAGCTTGTTTCGAGCAACATTTCAATCGACGTCCCAGAGGATTTTAACTACTATTTCTCCGAGTCTAAAAAACAGGATGTTTCCAATTATGCCAAGGCGGATTATAAATGGAATCGATTTACCTTTTTTGGAGATGTTCAGTACCGGATGATTAATTATGAAAGTGTTGGTACGGACAATGATTTGAGATCGATCACTATTAACCAGGATTACAGTTTTCTCAATCCGAAATTAGGAATGGGGTATTCCCTAAATCATCGTCACTTCTTTTATGGATCATTTTCAAAAGCGGCGAGAGAGCCGGTGAGAGGAGACTTCACAGATGCTATCAGCGGAGCTGTGCCCATGCCCGAGTTTTTAAATGATATCGAGGTTGGCTGGAATTGGAAGACTTCCAAGCTTTCGTTCTCATCTACGGTTTATGCGATGCTTTACAAGGGCCAGCTAGTTTTGACTGGAAGAGTCAATGACGTGGGTGCGGCAATACGCGCGAATGTTCCGAATAGCTCAAGAATTGGTTTAGAAAGTTCTTTAAATGTGAAATTCAACAAGGAGTTGTATTGGCAGTCTAACTTGACGTTGAGTAGAAACAAGATCGAGAGTTATGACCAGTTCACCTATGATTACACGTCTGGCTTTGACATTATCACGACGAATCACAAAAACACAGATATCGCCTTTTCACCGTCGATTATTGCGGGCTCCGAGCTAGGTTATAAAACCACCTTTGGGCTCAATGTGGCTGTGCTCTCGAAATATGTGGGACAGCAGTATCTTGACAACACCTCGGATGCGCAGCGTTCCCTTGACGCATACTTAGTAAATGACCTCAGGCTTTCTTATGACGTGGGGTTTGGTTTTCTAAAACGGGTCCAAGTTACGCTCCTTGTGAACAATATCTTGAACCAGGAATACTCATCAAATGGATATACCTACAGCTATGTCTCCGGAGCGTCGATCACAGAGGACTTCTACTATCCTCAGGCAGGAATCAATTGGTTACTTGGATTGAAGGTTAGAATCTAGGCCGCTGCGAATAGCTCAAAGACATTGGTGTCATTGTCGTGCTTCCAAATCAATCCTGAAAGCACCACACCGCTAAATCCCGCAGCCTTGATCACGGGAATTCTATCTTCGGTAATTCCACCATATGCGAAGACTCTGTTCGATGAGCCTAGGATAATATTCTTGAGGAGATTAACTCCACTTGAATCTTCAGCTGAGTAATGAGAGGCTTCACCAAATACTGAACTAAGAAGTACATAGTCGAATTGGGTCGCGGTTTCCTTCAAACTCTGCAGGCTATGAAAGGTGCACGATATTGTTAGAGAAGGTCTCTTCAATTTAAACCATAGACGACGAAACTTGTTCCTCATTTTACTTGATCGGTGCTTTCTCCTCAGATGCACTCCCTTTAAATTGTATTTGAAGGCAAGATGATAATGCCCGTGAACCACAATTCTCTTGTGATATTCCTCAGGAATAGATTCGATCAAGCTCTCAACTTGAGCCGACTTCCATTTAGGTTTTCGCAGATGGAGCACTGAGAGGCCTTGTTTAAACAACTCGAGTACGCGGGTCAGTTCAGAATTTGATTCTTCGGAAGAAGTAACTAGAATTACGTCCATTCTTCGATTTAATCTATCACAGAGTTAGGGAAAAAATATCCGAAGCCAATAACAAAGTTTTTAAGAGTCAAACTGCGATTGTGCGGAATTGGTTAGTGTTTTTCGCGGGCTTTTAATTCACCAGAAAGCATCTCATTCGACTCTTCGAGTGCATTCCCAATGACCACAAGATTTGCTCCATTGTTCCAATAGTCGTCGAGTTGATCACTTGATCGAATACCACCTCCAACAATCACGGGAATGTCGACTGCTTTGGCTACCTTTTTCACCATGGCTGGGTTAATAGGAAGTTCAGCTCCGCTTCCTGCATCCATGTAAATCAGTTTCATCCCAATGTACTCACCTGCAATGGCCGTACACACGGCAATATCTGCCTTTTCTCGTGGAATGGGATGGGTGTTGCTCATATACCCAACGGAGGTGAGATTTCCTCCATCAATGAGCATATAGCCAGTGGATATAATGTCAGATTTAAGCGTCTTGAGTTTTGGGGCGGCGAGGACATGCTGCCCGATCAAGTGCTCTGAATTTCTACCAGAGATTAAAGACAACAACAAGACGGCATCGACTTCATCATTGAGTTGAGTAAAATGACCTGGAAATAGGACTAAGGGTTTATGAATAATCGACTTTGTTATGCGTGCAACTATTTCAATATTGGAATCATGAATAAGGCTGCTGCCAATCAGGACATAGTCTGGATCGATAAGCTTAATTCCATTGAGATAATCGTACAATTCATCTGCCTTGTGCTTGTCCGGGTCGATTAGAACAGCCAGTTTTCGGTCAGATTTATGGAGGTCAAACTTCATCCTCTATTATATAAGAGATAACAAGAGGTTCAAAGATGAATGAATTAACGACAAATTCCTTGTGAAGTTTCGGATGACTCACTGAACAAGCCGCTTTCAAAACCCCGTTCTTTTTATCGCACGAATGAAGTAAAAGGTGCTCACGAAAAAGAATTCCTTGGTGCGGAATGATTTTGAAAAGACACTCTTTGATGCCCCATAAAGTCAACAAGGAATCTGAGGATAATTCAGCATCAATCTTGGCGAATTCGAGGTCTCTGGTAAATCGATGGTATATTCTTTCTATGGTACGACCCGTGATTTCAATGTCCACGGCGACCGGGTTATCGCCAATAATGACTGCCATGTATTCACCGGTGTGACTAATGCTCAAATGCTCAGATCTCTGCGGAAATCTCGGTTTGCCGTCTTCATTCCGATGAATTTCAGTCGGAGCGTCAAAATGGTTTCGTACGAGAGCATCTGCAGTCGCAAGTTGCAGCGCTCGCTCGAAGCTATGTCCAACCTGATACTGACTCAGCATCTTTTCCGATACATTCTTCGTGATTGTTGGAATGTGGCCAACGATTAAAGCGGTGTTTCGAGGTAATTTGAAGTTATGCAGAATTCCATTGTTCATCAAGTAGAAAATAAAAGGTGTATGTACCTTTGCAGCGCAAATAAAAATTACAATGAGCGAAGTTACAGAGAGACTTTCTTACAAGGTAAAAGATATCTCCCTCTCGGGTTGGGGACGAAAAGAGATTGAGCTGGCTGAGGCAGAAATGCCTGGGTTAATGGCTTTAAGAGAAGAGTTTGGTGATTCCAAGCCCTTGAAAGGTGCGCGCATCGCTGGATGCCTCCACATGACAATTCAGACTGCCGTATTAATCGAGACACTTAAGGAATTGGGTGCCGATGTTTCATGGTCGAGTTGCAACATCTTCTCTACACAAGATCACGCTGCTGCTGCAATCGCCGAAACAGGTGTTCCGGTTTATGCTTGGAAGGGCATGAATGAAGAGGAGTTTGACTGGTGTATCGAACAAACACTTTTCGCCTTTGAAGATGGACAACCATTGAACATGATCCTAGACGATGGCGGCGATCTAACCAACATGGTTTTCGATCGTTACCCAGAATTGGTTGATGGAATCCGAGGGCTTTCTGAGGAAACTACAACGGGTGTTCTCAGACTTTATGAAAGAATTGAGAAAGGCACTTTGTTGATGCCAGCTATTAATGTTAACGACTCTGTTACTAAGAGTAAGTTCGATAACAAGTATGGTTGTAAGGAAAGCCTTGTTGATGCCATCAGAAGAGCTACCGACTTGATGCTTGCAGGAAAAGTCGCAGTAGTGGCTGGCTATGGAGATGTTGGAAAAGGTTCAGCAGCTTCACTTCGCGGTGCTGGAGTGAGAGTAATTGTTACCGAAATTGATCCGATCTGTGCACTTCAAGCTGCCATGGATGGTTTCGAAGTCAAGAAGATGATGGATGCTGCACCTCGCGCTGACATTGTTGTAACTGCTACAGGAAACAAAGACATAATTACTCCAGATGTATTTAAGTCTCTTCATGACAAAGCCATTGTTTGCAACATTGGCCATTTCGATAATGAGATTGACATGGCCTGGCTAAATGGAAATCATGGAGATTCTATGATTACCGTTAAATCGCAGGTGGATCTTTATAATGTTAATGGAAATGACATCATCGTGTTAGCTGAAGGTAGATTGGTAAACCTAGGCTGCGCCACGGGACATCCATCATTTGTAATGTCAAATTCATTCACGAACCAAACTCTTGCTCAGATTGAGCTTTGGACGAACAATGATAGTTATGAGAACAAAGTCTACATGTTGCCGAAACATCTAGACGAGAAAGTCGCGCGTCTCCACTTGTCTAAAATCGGAGTTGAGTTGGAAGAATTGACGAAAGATCAAGCGGACTATATTGGTGTAACTGTAGATGGCCCTTACAAGCCTGAGCACTATAGATATTGATTCTGAAACAAACTAATTTTTAAAAGGGGGCTTCGGTCCCCTTTTTTAGTTGGTGATATTTACGGTAGTTCCGTCGAATGTTGTCGTATACTCTTTCAACGGATAGATTGCTGGTCCGTCCACAATTTGGCCATCTAGCATCAGCCATTGTGATCCAGAACATGTGTCTGAACATGTAACACTTCCTGTGTCGACTGTGACCTGACAACCATTTGAAACTTCATAAGGTGCCTGACGGTCATATGCCTTAATATCCTCGAGGTTTGCTCGATAAAGCAAAAGACCATTGTATCCACCGTTCATATATACCCAGCCTCCAATAAAGTTAAGATCATTGTATTGAGCAAGATTCACGGCAACAGTTCTATTCACAGAAACTTGCGGAACTTGATGTTCATCGGCTGTTTTTCGACAGTTACTCAATGAAACCCCGCATATAATAATTGTAACCAGTACTTTTCGATTCACTTTTGTAAACTAGCTAAGTGGAATGAGAAGGATAAAGATAAGACATGTACTCCCGCTTGCAATTTTGCTGTTCACTTTAGATTCAGCGGTTGTAGCACAATCGAGACACGTCAAACAAAGAGAAAAGGAACTCGGACAGAAAGAAGATGACAGGGCTGCAGAACAGTCAGCGGCTGATGACGAAGCGAAGGAACGCTTCATGAGTCTTCAATCAAAGAGTACGCAAAAGGAAATGAAACGCTACAAGAAAATGAGCAAGCGTGTGAATAAGAATAGACGAGAGCCATTCTTTAAAAGGATTTTTAGAAAAAGAAGATGATGGACGATCCGGAATTAATCATATACATCCTATTTCTGGCGGTAAGCTTGATTGGCGGAGTTTGGAAAAACTACAAGAAAGGCCAAGCTCGTAAATTAAATCCTGAGCAAGTAGACGAAACTGTTGTTGAAGGTGATCTTGAAGAGATGTTTGAACAGCAAAGGAGAGAACAAGAATTGGCTAGGTCTATAGAGCTGGAAGAGAGGAGACTGGAGCAGGAAAAACTCATTCAAATCTCTGTGCCTGAGCCAACAGAAATGGTGTCATTCGATAGAAAAGAGACGGCGATTCGACAAGAGCGAAAAGTGAGGACTCGAATATTAACCGAACCTACAGAAGAAGAAACAACTACGACCGAAATGAACCTGGAGGACTTTGATGCGAGAAAGGCAATTATTTACAGTGAAATTCTAAACCCTCCGTACTTATGACAAAGATTAAAGCACTCATCGTAGATGATGAAGAGTTGGCCAGAAAAAATTTGGCCTATCTCCTTAAGGGCTATTGTCCAGATGTGGAACTCATTGGTGAAGCAGAAGACATTACAAATGCGAAAAAAATTCTCAACGACAGCCCGGTCGACCTCGTGTTACTGGATATCTAAATGCCGAATGGATCGGGGTTTGACCTGCTCGAATCCATCAACGGAAGCCTGAATTTTCAAGTAGTATTTGTGACCGCATATCATGAATATGCGCTCCGAGCTTTTAAGTATTCTGCCGTTGACTATATATTGAAACCAATCAATCCTGAAGAATTAAAACAGGCAATCGCGAAGATTAACCCTGGTTCAGTTACTCAATCAAAAGAGCAGCTCGAGAACTTGATGGAGAACCTTCATTCGAAGGGAGAAGTGATGAATAAAAATCGCATTACCTTCTATGGAAGGATTGCAATTCATTAACCTAGATGACATCGTTTATTGCGAGAGTCAAGATAACTACACGAAGTTCTTTCTGGTTGATGGTCAGCGAATTATGGTTTCCAAAACCATCAAGCACTTTGAGGAACTCCTTAATCCAAATCAGTTTTTCAGAGTACATCGCTCTAACATTGTAAACCTGAAGTACATCGAGAAGTATGTGAAAGGAGAAGTAGGATACATCGTCATGAAGCAGGGTGAACGAATCCCAGTTTCAAGGAGAAGGAAAGAGTCCTTTTTGCAACTTTTTCAGTATCAATAGATTCTGGTCCAGTCCGTCGCATATTTGATTCCAACCGTTTTCTAAACGGGTTATTGCACACTCACCTAAGTTCTCTTACTTTACTCTTCGAAAACGTTCTTTATTGCTCTGAATCGCAGATGCAGCCTTGGTTGCGTGAAGATTAAAAAAATGTTAATCGTTTCATTACTTTTTTATCTTTACCCGCCATTTTCTGGAGCTGCACTCAGGGCTCGAGAAAACCTAACAAAAGACACAGCAAGTCATGAGAAAACTACTACTAGTCACACTGTCATTTCTTATCTCTGTGTACTCCTTCGGTCAAGCCGGACAGGGTGCAATATCAGCGACAGTTTCTGAAGCTGGAAATGGACTTCCGATTCCATTTGCGAACGTGGCGGTAAAACAAAATGGTTCATTGGTCACCGGTGGATCTACAGACTTTGATGGTAAGGTAGAGATCAAACCAATATCACCAGGTACTTATGACCTCGAGATTACTTCCTTAGGTTTTGCTCCAATAAAAATTACCTCCGTTCAAGTAACCACTGGTAAAACAACGTTTGTCCCAAAGTCTTCAAGTAAGATGAAGTCATCCGCAATCCAATTGGATGACTTCGTAGTAATTGAATACAAGAAGCCTTTGATTGAGAAAGATGGAGCCGCGACTCAGGAAACGGTGACCGCTGAGGAAATTGGCCGAATGGCAGCTCGATCACCAGCTCAGCTAGCTGCAACAGTTGGAGGATCATATTCAAAAGACAACGGTAGTGGGAACATCAACATTCGTGGCGCACGGTCTGATGCAAACTACTATTACATCGACGGTATTAAAGTAAGAGGTTCTTCCAGTATTCCGCAGTCTGCTATCGAACAACTTTCGGTAATCCAAGGAGGTATACCAGCCCAGTATGGAGACGTAACAGGTGGGGTTGTAAATATTACAATCAAACCCTCGTCAGACAGATACGAGGGAGGGTTTGAATATTTGACTTCCGGTGTCAAGCTTGGAGAAGATGGGTATGTCGGATTGGATCCATATGGTTATAATCTACTTGAATTCAATATCAGAGGCCCGCTTGTAACTCGAAAAGATTCAGCAGGAAATAAAGAATCATTGCTTGGTTTCATGATATCAGGAAACTTTAACAACTCCGTAGAAAATAGACCATCTGCAGTAGGAAATTGGAAAATCAAGGACGATGTATTGGCAGCCCTAAAAGAGGATCCACTTCGAGAAGGATTTGCGGCTAACTCGGTTATTCCAAATAGCGACTATTTGAGAATAAACGATTTCGAGCGCGTTCGAGTTCGACCAAATGTTGGAAGGACAGGGGCAAACCTCGCAGCAAAATTTGATGTTTCGACGACTGAGACAACAGACTTGACATTTGGAGGGACAATGTTCTATCGTGTCGGAAATCGATATGACTACGAGCATAGTTTGCTTGACTACGAAAGCTATCCCCAGGAAACCACTTTTGAATGGAAAGTCTATTCTCGATTCACTCAACGTTTCAAAAATGCAACTGCCGAAGAAGAAGAGCAGTCAGCGTCGCTAATCAAGAACGCATATTATTCAATTCAGGCTGACTACAGCCAAGAATATTTCAAGCGTCAGAATGAAGAGTTGAAAGATGATTTTATGAAGTATGGTCACATTGGTACTTTCAAAACGTATCAAAGTGCGGACTATGCCGTTGGAACGGATAGTATAACCGGAATTTTCGGTAACATTCAGCAGACCTTCCTAGATACCTTAATCACATTCCAGCCTAGTGAATCAAATCCTGAATTGGCAAGATTCACACAGCGCTATTTTGAACTGAACGGCTGGGAAGGATTCGACGAAGAAGGAAACCCTATATATGATCGCGCGCGATCTGAGGCATTCAGCAATTACAACAATATTCAATCTGGTGGAGGATTGATTAATGGCGATAACCTCGATGGACGCTCAAGAAGTGTCTACGGTATGTGGGTGTATAATAATGATATTACAAATGCTCGAGGTGGGGCCACGGACAGTTACTTTGAGCAATTCCGACAGCAAGTTCGAGTGTCTGGACAGGGTTCTGCTGACATCGGCGATCACCAGTTCATTGTGGGATTTGAGTACGAGCAGCGTGTTGACCGTGCCTACTCTTTAAGTCCAAGAGGATTATGGACGGCCGCTCGATTAAGGGCAAATACGCACGTTTCTGAACGTGATTTTGCAAATCCAATTATCGAGTATCCAGGGCCTTCCATTTCTTACCCTCGATTGAATGCATCTCCCGGTGAGTACAATGCTGAGGATCCGAATGAGGCTCAGTCTTTTATTGACTACAACTTGAGAAAGTCCATCGGATTGAATCCTGATGGAGTTGACTTCTTAGATGTTTATTCTCTGGATCCTGAGTCTATTGATCTCGAATTCTTTTCTGCTGATGAATTGTATAACGGTGGTAATTCATACGTGTCTTACTATGGATACGATCCATATGGAAACAGATCAAAGAGCAACCCTTCGTTCAATGACTTTTTTACTGAACGAGATGAATTTGGAAACCTTACACGGCCCATCGCACCATTTGCGCCAATTTACGTCGCAGGATACATTGAGGATAAGTTCGAATTTGATGACTTGATTTTCCGAATTGGTGTCCGGGTTGATCGATATGATGCAAATCAGCAGGTTCTTAAAGATCCATTTGTTCTGTTTCCAACTTTCAGAGCTCGAGATGACCAAGCCGTCGCTCTTCTTGAAGAAGGAGTTGAAGCGCATCCAAGCAACATCGGTGATGACTATGTTGTTTATGTAGATGACATCACAAATCCAACTTCCATTCTTGGTTACCGAGATGGCAGAACATGGTACAACGCAGAAGGAGCAGAATTGACTGACGCTTCAGCACTGCGCGTGAGCAATGGATTGCCTGCCCCTTATCTTCAGAATTCTGATCAGCAAAACAGTGTTGATATTCGAGAGGACTCATTTGAAGACTACAAGCCACAGACGCAGTTCATGCCTAGAGTCGCATTCAGTTTCCCAATTTCTGATGAAGCGAATTTCTATGCACACTACGATGTTTTGACGAAACGACCGACGTTTGGTCAGAGATTGAATCCTTCTGATTATTACTTCTTAGAAAGTAGAGCGAGCACGGCCCGATTGGACAATCCAAACCTTCAGCCAGAGCGTACGGTTGATTATGAGGTCGGATTTCAGCAAGCGTTGACTAATTCAATGGCACTTAAGATTGCTGCTTTCTACAAAGAGCAGAGAAATATGGTGACAGCGACGAGAGTGTTTGATTCTTACCCAATCGAGTATGTTTCTGTAGACAACCTTGACTTCTCTACCGTAAAAGGTATGACTGTGTCTTACGACTTAAGAAGCACGAACAACCTTGCAGTGAGAGCATCATACACTCTTCAATTTGCAGAAGGGACGGGAAGTAATTCAACTTCACAGTTAAATCTTGCGCGAAGTGGCCAGCCAAATCTTAGAGCGCCGATTAGATTGTCATTTGACCAGCGTCATGCACTCTTGGCTAATATTGACTACCGATACAAAGGTGGTGAGTCGTACAATGGACCAATCATTGGCAACAAAAGAATTCTGGAGAAGACAGGTGTCAACCTTCAGTTGAGAGCTGGTTCAGGAGATCCATACAACCCACAGTCAAACTTTAACTCAAGAGCACTTTTCACAGTGTCACCAGCATCCCTTCAAAAAGGATCTGTGAACGGAGCGAGTTTGCCTTGGAAATTCCGATTTGATGCAACGTTAGATCGTGATTTTGTTTGGCAACGCAATGAAGATTCAAGGGAGATTGGAATCAATGTTTACTTCCAAATTTTCAACCTCTTGAACGCAAGAAACTGGAACGCGGTTTACCGTGCTACTGGTAATCCGGATGACGATGGTTATCTGAATTCAGCAATTGGTCAGGTGTTCGTAGACGAACAGAATAGCCCGAACTCATTTGTTGAGTACTATACCTTAAAACTTTGGAACCCGAACAACTGGGAGCTACCTAGGAGAATTAGACTTGGTGTGAGAGTCAATTTCTAAGGACCCTAAAGCATTTGATTATGAAAATGAGAAAACTATTAAGCAGCGTTATTTTAATCTCAATTGCCATCTCGGCGAATGCGGAGAGGTATAAATATGAGAACCGAAATAAGGGCAACGACAATCCTCCAGGGGTTGCGGCCAATTGTACTCCAGCCACAGCTGCAACAGAGCTAGACATCAACAACACAAGAGCGTTGATTCAGAGTGGTGGTGACATGTGGTGGGATTTTAACCGCGCCCGATATGAGATTCCTAAGAACTCAGATAAGACCTCATTGTTTGCAGGCTCATTGTGGCTCGCCGGGCAAGATGTCTCTGGTCAGTTTAAAGTGGCCGCTTTAAGATTCCGTCAGATTGGTAATGATTATTGGACAGGTCCGTTGAGTACCCTAGACTCCGAAATCGATCCCGAAACTTGTAAGGATTATGATCGTCACTGGGAAACGACGCGTTCCTTGGTTGCAGAATATTCTGCTTGGTGGGAAGCTGGTCAGTTTGACCAAGAAAACGGAACAACTACGCAGGAAGATTTATACCCTGCATACACAATACCTGCTGTTATTACGGAATGGCCAGCGCATGGTCGAAATTTTGATCCGTACAACGAAGATTACTACCTCGCTCCTTTCTTTGATCGAGATGGAGACGGTGACTACGATCCGCTAGGAGATGGTGACTATCCAAGTTATGTTTTAACTGGAAAAAGTGATTGTAGCCGACGAGTAAAGGACATTTATGGTGATCAGAACCTTTGGTGGGTCTTTAATGACAAGGGGAATGTCCATACTGAATCCGGTGGTCAGTCAATCGGAATGGAAATTCGTGCGCAAGCATTTGCATTCGCTACGACAGATGAGGTCAACAACATGACCTTCTACAACTACGAGCTTATTAACCGTTCGACTTTCGAACTCAGTGATACGTACTTCGGTCAGTGGGTAGATGGTGACCTCGGTAATGCACAGGATGACTATGTCGGTGTTGATGTTCGCCGGGGATTAGGGTATTTCTATAATGGTGATGACGATGATCAAGATGCCTCTGGTAATCTTGGATACGGAACTCAACCACCTGCAATTGGAGTTGACTTTTTCCAAGGTCCGTTCCAGGCAAATGATGGTATTGATAATTGTTTTTGCGAAAATGACTACGCTGGCGCTCTTGCTGAGGACGGAATTATTTACGCTGGTCAAGGAGCAGGATATGGCGACGGAATCGTAGATAACGAGCGATATGGAATGCGTAAATTCCTTTATCATAACAACGCGGCAGGCCCAACAGGTGACCCGAGTATCGCGACAGATTACTATAACATGTTGCGTGGTATCTGGAGAGATGGAACTCCAATGACTTTTGGTGGAAATGGATACGATCCTTCCAACCCAGCGGCGATACCTGCCAGTTACATGTTCCCTGGGGATACCGATCCTCAAAATTGGGGAACCGATGGAGTTGATCCTGGAAATACAGAGCCATGGACGGAAGTAAACGCTGGTAACCCTCCAGGTGACCGACGATTTGTACAATCATCTGGTCCATTCCGATTAGGCCCAGGTGCCGTAAATAATATTACTGTTGGAGTCGTTTGGATGCAAGCAGCATCCGGTGGACGTCTTCAGTCTGTTGAAGACATGAGAAAGGCCGATGATAAGACTCAAGCATTATTTGATTCTTGCTTTGAGATTCTTGACGGTCCTGATGCTCCAGATGTTACAGTTCAAGAATTGGACAAGGAAGTTATTCTTATGCTGTCCAATGGAATCAATTCGAACAACTTCAATGAAGGGTTCGAAGCAGTTGATCCATTCCTCGCAGCACCGGATTCAATTGATACAAATGATGATGGTAAGAACGATGTACGTCTGACTCCTAAAGAGAAGTCTGTATTTGCCACGTACAAGTTTGAAGGATATCAGATTTATCAATTGGCAGATGCTACAGTTAGTACGAATGACTTGAACGACCCAGATAAGGCACGTTTGATGTCTCAAGTTGACATTGCCAATGGGGTGTCTAAGTTGATCAACTATGAGTACAACTCACAGATTGGTCAGGATGTTCCGATTGTCAAGGTTGATGGAGCGAACGAAGGGATTCGTCACACGTTTAAGATTGATCAGGATCTATTCGCTGTAGACAACATCCGGTTGATCAACCACAAGACATACTACTATATGGTGATTGCTTATGCGTACAACCGATATGGTGATGGTTTTGGAAATCTCGAATTTGTCGATGGAGTCTATGACCCATCTTCAGATCCACCAAGATTGGACGGTCAGAAAATTCCTTACTTGGCATCTCGTAAATCTCCAAGTGGGCCTGTGCAAGTTTATGCGGCCATTCCTCATAAGACGGATATTGAGTTCAACGGTATTCAATTGAACGCCGAATACGGTGATGGAATTGAGATCACTAGAGTTGAAGGACGTGGAAACGGTGGGAACTATGTGAATATCAAAGAGGATCAGATCGATTCTATGATGTCTGCAGGTGCAAGCCCAGATTACTGGACCTCGCCCAACTTGAAGTATGCGGCTGGTGAAGGACCGGTTGCCTTGAAAGTGGTTGATCCTCTGACAATCCAACCAGGAGAGTTTACAATCAAGTTTATTGATACAACCGCCAATCAGGACTATTCCAACCTTACTTGGTTATTATATGAGCGAAATAACGCTGAAACTCCTCTAGATACAATCTATGCGGACCAGACTATTCGACAGAATAATGAGCAAGTCTTGTTTGATCTTGGCCTTTCACTTTCAGTGGGTCCTGGTTTCGCAGCGAACGAAGAAGGAACGATTAACAATGGATATATTGGTTTCAACATCGAGTACGATGATCAAACTGATCAGTGGTTAGGTGGTATCATCGATGAAGATGCTGATTGCGACTTCAACTGGATTAAGGCGGGAACGTACTATCCAGACGCGGCTGCGACGCTTGAGATTCCTTGTACGGACTGCTTCTTGGATAATGCCAACGAAGTTCCGTGTGACTCAGCACAAGACTGGGAGAATATTGCCGGAAGAACTTGGTCCCCATGGGCACTTGCAAGCTTTGATACGGCACATCCTGTACCGTTCTTCGCTGGAACAAGCGTTACTTCTGCAATGAAGTTTGCTGAGGACATGCGTAACAATGCTGGATTGCATAATACGCCTAGTGTTGACGTCATTTTTACAAAAGACAAGAACAAATGGACTCGCTGTCCGGTGATTGAGGCAGGGGATGTTGCCTTCCTTAATGAAGGTGATATTGTTAGAGGCGAACTTCGTCGCGGCTTATCCGTTGACAAAAATGGATTGAACCAGTTTGAGTCAGGAGTGAATTTAGAGGAGGCAACATACTTCGGTGATCAAGTATTGACTACCTCAATGATTGCCAACATGCGTCAGTCTGACAAAGACTACTTCGCCAGTATCGGTTACAATTTGGCTGCCTTGGAAGGTTTATCATATGGTATGGGATGGTTCCCTGGATATGCAGTGGACGTGGAAACAGGTGAGCGATTGAATATGGCATTCTCTGAGAATTCTTGGCTTGCCGGTGAAAATGGGCGAGACATGCAGTGGAATCCAACCGATAAAGTTGCTGAAGAACTATGGGGTGAACTTCGTTATGGAGGAATGCACATGGTGTACGTGTTCAGAAACAACGCAGAAGATGGTCAGAAGTTAGGTAAACCACGCAGACTAATGCCGTCTTATGATGGTGGTTCGTACGCATATGGAAACATGGCGACGTTTGACCCAACAAACAATCCTAATATTATCAATCCAAACGAAGAAGCTTACCAAGGGTTCATGTCTGTGTTCCGAGCAGGAGCATGGGTCGGATACCCTCTGGTTGCCGAGAATGGTCAATTATGGGGTGATTCAGATAGTAACGGTGTTACTATCCAATTACGCGCTGCTTCTAAGTATCGTCCTTATTCTCCTAGTACAGACTTCGTTGATGCAACTTCAATTGCGAGTGGTGGTCAGTACTATGTATCGGATGGTCGTGTGACCGTGAATCAAGATTTTGAAGTTCAGTCAGGTGACTCAACCATCATTGTTCAGGATTCTGTTCGGTACTATAAAGGAGGCGCCTTTAAAGCGGTTGAAGCTGGATTTGTGTCTACTTCAGGTGCTGGCTTGAGAATGGTCGAGACGGTGAATCGTGGCCTTCCATTGTACAACTTCAATACGTACAAAGTTGCTCCAACAATTTCAGATTCACTGGGAACTGATGCTCTTGATGAAATTAAGGCGGTGCCGAATCCATACTACGCCTATAGCTCCTATGAAGAGCAGCGTTTGGATTACGTAGTGAAACTGATCAATCTTCCGGAAGTGTGTACCATCAACATTTTCACAGTGAATGGTACGCTCGTAAGGACTTACGATAAAGATGATCCTACAGCAACCAGTATTGATTGGGATCTGAAGAATCAAGACAACATAACGATCGCGAGTGGTCTCTACATAATTCATGTAGAAGCACCGGGTCTTGGAGAGAAAATATTGAAGTGGTTTGGTGTTCTACGTCCAATCGACCTGAACTCGTTCTAATCACCAAAGTGAAGGAAAATGAAAATGACTAAGCATATATTAAGTATCGCGTTGGCATCAATGTGTTTCGCTGGGTTCGCAGGGAACAAGGAGCGAATTGGCCAGGCAGGAGCGAATGAATTGCTAATCAATCCTTGGGCTCGCAGTAGCGGAATGGGTGGTGCCAACAGTGCATTTGCCTCTGGGGTTGAAGCGTTCAATTTGAACATTTCAGGTTTGACCGGTATCGGAAAGACGGAGTTCAATTTCACCAATGTTCAACTTTTCAGTGGCTCTGGTATATCGATCAACTCATTTGCCCTTGCACAGAGAGTTGGCGAACAAGGAGTAATAGGACTTGGCTTCAATGCGATGTCATTTGGAGAAATCGGAATCACAACGACGGCTAACCCTGATGGTGGACAAGGAACGTTCCGACCTCAGTATCTCAATATGACAATTGGGTATGGTCATGCGTTTTCTAATAGTATTCACGGTGGTGGAGCAATCCGAGTCGTCAATGAGGCAATCAATAATGTATCAGCAAACGGTATGGCATTGGATGCTGGAATTAGATATGTAACTGGAGACAATGACAGGATCAAATTCGGAATTGCATTGAGAAATGTCGGTCCAAAGATGAAGTACGAAGGAGATGGATTGTCTCAAGTTGTAATACTTCAGGACGGTGAATTCACGTTGAACCAAAGAGCTGAAAGCTTTGAAATGCCAGCGTTGCTGAATATCGGTGCGGCGTATGATATCTATCTATTAGCCACTCCAGCAGAAGAGGCTGAGGAAGATGCAAAAGCGCCTTCAGACTATAAGATCACGGTTGCTGGAACCTTCACATCAAATTCCTTTTCTCAAGATCAATTGCGTGGAGGCGTGGAGTTTGGATATAAGAACTACGTTGCCGTGAGAGGTGGTTTAGTCTATGAAGCAAAAGGTTTCTCGGCTTTAGGAAATGGAGGTCGAGTAAATGCTAACACAGGTCCAACGGTTGGAATGTCATTGATGCTCCCTTTCAAAGGGAAAGCTGAAAGCGGCTTTAGTTTCGACTACTCATATCGCTTTGCGAATCCGCTAGGAGGTACTCATAGCTTTGGGTTGCGCTTACGCATCTAATTAAATTATTACATATATTTTCGCAGATGGAACCGCTGGTTGGCGGTTCCTTTGTATTTCAATTATTACAAATCGAAATTCATGGCACAAGTATCTTATTATTCCGAAGAGGGATTGAAGAAGTTGAAAGATGAGCTGCATGAAATGAAGACTGTTCAACGGACTGCCATTTCTAAGCAGATTGGTGAGGCCAGAGATAAGGGGGACCTTAGTGAGAACGCTGAGTATGATGCAGCGAAGGAAGCACAAGGCCTGCTTGAGATGAAAATCGCCAAACTTGAAGATGGTATCAGCAATGCACAGATCATCGATGAATCTCAGCTGGACAATGAAAAAGTGTTGATTCTCTCTACAGTTCGGATCAAGAACTTGGCGATGAACAAAGAGATGACGTATACAGTTGTTGCCGAAAATGAGGCAGACCTTCGTTCTGGAAAGATTTCAGTAGACTCTCCAATAGGAAAAGGTCTGTTGGGCAAAAAGCTCGGTGACGTAGCGGAGATTGAAGTACCAAACGGAGTGATGAAATTTGAAATTCTAGAAATTACTCGTTGATGCCGAGCATTTTTTCGAAAATATTATCTAAAGAAATTCCAGGCCATTTTGTTGCTGAGAGCGACGAATTTTTTGCCATCCTTGATATCAACCCGTTAGCAAAAGGCCATGTTTTGGTCATTCCCAAGATTGAGATTGACTACATATTCGATCTTGAACCAGAAATCCTCAGTGAGTATTTGGTCTTTTCTAAAAAGGTGGCTAAAGCCATAGAAAAAGTTATTCCGTGCGAACGAATCGGGGTCTCAGTCATCGGCCTTGAGGTGCCACATGCCCACATTCACCTGGTGCCCATTAATTCAATATCAGATTTGGATTTCTCTCGACCAAAGCTTTCGCTGAGCACGGAAGAGTTTGAAGATATTCGAGTTAAAATCGCAAATGCCTTTTAACTTATTCTGTCTGGATTGCTTTTGATGAAAGCATCCCAACTTTTCCCTTTAGATGAACTTATCGGACTCGTGGACTGAAAGTGATGGCACAATGCAACCGCCATCCCATCTGTCGCGTCGAGGCTTTTTGGTAGGGTTTCCAATTTGAGCAAGGATTGTAGCATTTTGGCGACTTGTTCCTTAGATGCAGCTCCACTTCCGGTGATCGATTGTTTTACCTTTCTTGGGCTGTATTCGGCGATTGGCAATCCGCGATAGAGTGCGGCAGCCATTGAAACACCTTGAGCTCGGCCTAGTTTCAACATGGATTGAACATTCTTCCCAAAGAAGGGCGCCTCAAAGGCCATTTCATCCGGTTTGTTTTCATCGATAAGCCAAAGTGTCTTTTCGAATATCATCTTGAGTTTGATGGCTGGGTCTGGATCTTTCAAATGAATTGCACCCATACTTACATGACTTAATTCTTGGCCTTGCACTAGTACAGCACCATAACCCATCACGTTTGTTCCGGGGTCGATACCTAGAATTATCTTTTCTTTGAATGTACGGTTGGAGGAACTCATGAATACTTTCTCGAAGATAAAAGAGTCGAACAGGGCAGAAAATTTACGTTCTAAAAGTTCTAAACAGATGGACTTGAGCGTTATTCGACGGTTGAGCTCGTGGAGTTTGAAGCTCTTTATTTCTACCGCTGCCATTTGGTACATCGTCTCGAAACTTCAAAACTCAGTTGTGGGTCTTGAATTGCAAGCGTTCAGTTTCTCATCCTTTTCAATAATTCATCTTACTGCCTTAGGGAGTCTTGTCCTTGTTGTGATGGCAGTCAATTGGGGCATTGAAGTGCTCAAATGGAAATGGTTGGTGGAAACACAATTTTCGATTCGGTGGACGACCGCAGTGAAGGGAGTGCTCAGCGGTGTCACGGTCGGTGTGTTTTCTCCGAATAGAATTGGTGAGTTCATCGGACGAATACTTGCTTTAAGCCCAGAGCGCCGGGTGAAAGCTTCTTTACTGGCTTTTGTGAATGGCTTGTCTCAGACTATGGCAACGGTGACTTTTGGAGTAGGAGGGATGATCTTCCTTCTAAGCAGAATTGGTGAACAAGCGCTAGGAATATTGCCCACGCTCATCTTCCAAGTAGTCCTATTTCTCTTTTTCCTGACCACGCTCTTTCTCTATTTGAGAATTGAACTATTTTCTACGATTCTTTTGAAGATCAAGTTTTTGAAGAAGTACAAACGGCATTTGGATGTATTCAGTGAGATTCCATCAGCTATGCTTCACCAGCTATATCTGCTGTCTCTATTTCGATTCTCGACCTTCCTCGCTCAATACCTAATTGTCTTCTACCTCCTTCTTGAGTCAACAGATTGGTGGGCCATTGGAGGAGCTTCAGCTCTCACGTTGTTTTCAACGACCTTGGTTCCATTCCTCCCGGTTCCTGAAATACTGCTCAGGGAATCGATGGCACTTTCATATTTCCAGCTCTTCGATGTTGACTTAGCCATGGTCACCTATGCGGTTCTATTTGTGTGGACCATCAACGTGGCTATACCGGCGCTTATTGGTGCGTGCGTGTTGTTTACATATCGCATCTTTAAGCCGCGATGATCCTTATTCTACTTGCTCTTTTTCTTTGGTTTCTTTTCTTCATCTGGATTTCATACGGTCTTGATAAAAGGCCTGTGGATGTAGAGCAAAATGAGATTGAACAGACGGTTTCAGTTCTTGTAGCGGTGAGAAACGAGCAGCAAAACATTGCTCAACTTCTGAAGTCACTCAATGGTTCTATTGGTCTCGAGCAAAATCTGAATGTCATCCTTGTGGATGATTCGAGTTCCGATGAAACAGTGAGGACAGCCAAGGAGGCAGCATCGGAAATGTCAAGACTTGAGATGACAGTTTTGGAGCCATCAGTCCAGGGTAAAAAGCACGCACTAAAGGTCGGCCTTGAGCAAGTCAGTTCAGAATGGATTTATCTGACCGACGCGGATTGTGAGGTTGGTCCAACAACGATTCAGCGGATGATAGCGACATGTCAATCGAGTGGTTCAAAGGCCGTTTTTGGACCAGTATTAATCAAAGGGAATACGCTGTTCGCTGGTATCGAAAGACATGAGCATTTGAATAATCAGGTTGTCTCTCAAAGCTTGTTTAGTCGAGGAATCCCTGTTATGGTGAATGGCGCAAATATGCTATTACACCATTCTGTTTTAGATCTCTTTGGAGAGTCCCTAAAGAATGAAAATGTGAGTGGAGATGATGTCTTCTTCGCAACGGCCCTGCCTGCTGAGGATCGAGCTCAGTGCTATTCGAAGGATGCAGCCGTAATTACGAAAGCTAATCCATCTTGGAGCTCGCATTGGAACCAGCGCTTACGATGGTTGTCTAAGCAGCAAAAGCAGGGAACGAGAGCAGCTATGTTTTCGGCAACCTTGTTCTGTCTCTCGGTCCTTCATCTGTACACACTAGGATGGATGTTTCTTCAAGAGATGTGGATATGGTCAATACTTTATTTGGGGATTCGATTCCTCGTGGAGCTGTCACATCACACAATCTGGTTTGCCAGACTGAACGAAAGAGTAGATCTGCGCCACGCAATTTTGCTCAGCCTGATTTACCCAATTTACGTGCTGGTCATGGCATCAGCGTCTTTGGTTAAGCCAACCTTTATTTGGAAGGGCCGAACTCAAAGAGTCTAAAACAGCAAAAGCACCGTCAAGAAAACAAGACTGCCCGCTAGGAAGATTACGAGCGTGTACGGAAGAATATCTCTTGCTTTGAGTTTTGTGATGCCCAATAAAGGCAGAGCCCAAAAGGGCTGCAGCATGTTTGTTATTTGATCGCCATAGGCTAATGCTAAAATGCTCTTATTCAATGGCACTCCCAATTCCAACGAAGACTGAATGATGATGGGCCCCTGAATCGCCCATTGACCACCACCGCTTGGTACGAAGATGTTTACCAAACCAGCGCTTATAAAGGTCAGAATTGGGTAAGTCCATTCGTTCGAAATCGAAATGAAGAAATCTGAAATATTTGTGATCAGCCCACTTTGATTCATAAGCGCTAGAATTCCGAAATAGAGTGGAAATTGAATCAAGATTCCGGACGCTCCTGAAATAGCCTCCTCAGTTGCTTTGAGAAAGGCATTTATACTTCGATGACTTACTAAGCAGAGTGCGAGTAGGAGCAGGTTGATGTTGTTCGGATTAAAGAAATTTAAAATTTCACCTTCCGTTTTTATTCCTTCAACCACAACCGCGATCAAAACAAATAATCCAGCGATTAGAGAAACGACGCGCGCGTTGTCAAATCGCTCGGCTCCAATTTGAGTTTCTTCCTTTGGAATTTCTTCTGGCAATTTTGAAAACGACGGTATCTCGGAATGGGTGCGCTTTCCAAGCCAGTACATTGTAAACGGAACCACGACGAGCAGGAGTATGGAACATACGATGTTCATCCAAGAAAATACAGTACTCCCAAGGGAGATCATATTAGGTAATATGGTTTGGTAAGAATCTCCCATCAAACCTGCCAGATGACCAGGTTCCGCAACTTTAATCAAGGAAGATCCAGATAGTCCTCCATGCCAAATCATGAGTCCTGAATAACCCGCGGCTCCAACCAATGGATAGTTAATGGCGAGGCCTTCAGTTTCGGCCTTCTTGCCGACTTTGTAAGCGAAAATTGCCCCGAAAATCAGGGCTAACCCCCAGTTGAACAGGCCAACAAACATGGTAGAGAATGCGACGAGTGCGGCGGAATTGGCACTTGTAGTGCAATACTTTAAAACCCGTTGTATCAAACGATCTACAGAAGGTGACAGCGCCAGTATATGGCCTAGCACAAGCATGAGCATCATTTGAAATGCGAAGACAATAAGTCCAACATTCCAAAGCCCACTAGACCACCACTCGATAGTCGTTAAAGGCTGAAACGTACCAGAGCCAACAACTTGCTTGACAAGAACTAGAACGAGGGTGAACCCTGTAAGAATTAGGGCAATTGTGAAAGGGGAAGGAAGCAGTCGTCGGACCGCTTTGATATAGGTTTCAATCAACCCTTCCCTCATTAAAACGGTAAATCGTCTTCTTCAGCCCCTCCAGAAACCATTGGTTCCTCCGGGAATCCACCCGCGTCCAATGAAGAGCCTTCATCGGTTTCTGGAACTCCCGAACTGAGTGGTTCAATTCTCCAAGCCTGAAGGTTTACAAAGTATTTTCCGTTGTATTCATTTCCCCGAAGGTTGAAATGAACTTTTACATTGTCTCCAGCCTTGTATGGGTCAATAAGATCGGTTCTATCCTTGATCAACTCCAGTTTTATATCCTGTGGATATTGCTCTTTCGTCGTAACAACAAACTCTTTTTTAGTGAATCCTGATGCGTATGATTGCATGTCAAAAACCACCTTAATACTTCCTTCTACTTCCATTTCTAGTCGTTATATGCGAGCAAGGTTTTCCAGGCTTCAACAACTTCACCTTTCTCCAAAAACTCATGAGCAAGTTTATGTAATTCAACCCCCAATTGCGCACTGTCTTCTTCAAATTTTACGAACATTTCAGCCAACTCTGTTAGTTTCCATTCGTTGACGTCAGTCTCGTTCGGGAATTCTTCAATATTACCGAGTTGACCCAAGTTATTCCCACTGAGAATGTGACTGTTACGGATTTGTTCCGGGATTTGATCCACTCCAATTCCTAAGCTTTTTATTGGTTTCGCAACCTCAAATAAGGCATCACCTTGTGCTCGTACATAGTAATTACCACCCATTCGACCAACCAAGTCAATCTTAGTCTGATCAATTCTTCCATCGGAGTCTAAAACTTCTTCATTGATGTGAATGAAAACCACCTCGCAAATGATCAGATTACCTGCTCCACCTTCTTGGCCTAGTTCTACAATTTCTTGGATTTTACATTCAAATTGAACAGGCGATTCTTTTACTCGGAATGGTTTAACCATTTCAGAGGCAAGCGGAGTTAAGCCTGATTTTTCAAATTCATTAACGCCTTCTGGATATTCGGTGCTTGACAGCGACATTTGCTGAACCATGTCGTGATTCACAACATTGATCACTACCTCATTGACTCGTTTTGCGTTTTCGTAGGTGTGTTTGGTCGTGTTGTTTCTTCCTCTTCTTGCTGGGGAAAAGATGAGAATTGGAGGATTTGCAGAGAACACATTGAAGAAACTAAAAGGACTGAGGTTTGGATTTCCGTCTTCGTCCATGGTAGAAGCGAAAGCTATTGGCCGTGGGCCGATAGCTCCAAGTAGGTAACCATGCAGCTTTGACGTTGGAATATCTCGAGGATCGACTTTCATAAATTGAAATTGATGGCAAAAGTAGATTTCACACGAGCGAATCAAACTTTTTCCTGAGTCAATTTTAATTTCGAATAATTATATCTTTGCATCCCTTTTTTAAGGCTGTTCTTTATGATGCGGATGTGGCGAAATTGGTAGACGCGCTAGACTTAGGATCTAGTGCCGCAAGGCGTGTGGGTTCGAGTCCCTCCATCCGCACTAAACTAGAGATGGGTGACCATCATTTAATTGAATAAAGACCGCTCTGATCGGTCTTTTTTTATTTCTAAGCATTAATTCCTCTATAATGGATATCAAACAGGAAAACATCGATGATTTAAATGCTCAGGTGACAATAAAGATTGAACCTGCTGACTACGAGAAATCGGTCAAAAGCGTATTAGATAATCACCGAAAGCAAATGACACTTCAAGGGTTCCGCCCGGGAAAGGTCCCATTTGGCGTTGCCAAGAAAATGTATGGTAAAGCTGTATTGGCTGAAGAGCTGAACAAACTTTTATCTGAAAACCTAAATTCTCATATCAAGGAAAACGAGCTCAACATCTTAGGACAGCCGATTCCGAAAGATCAAGAAGAGCTGCAGTTAGATTTTGAAAAGACATTCGAATTCTCTTATGAGCTTGGTCTTGCGCCCAACTTTGAGGTCAGCATCAATGACAAAGACAAGTTTACTAAGTACAAGATTATTGTTGACGACGAATTACTAAATAAGTATGTCGTTGACTTCCAGCGTCGTCATGGCCAGAGTGAAGAGGTTCAATTTGTCGGAGACACTGACATGATTTACGGAACCCTTTTCGAATGCGACAAGAGTGGGACTCGAAAGGAAGGTGGAGTTCACAATCACACGACCATTGCGGTGGAGTATGTTGATGACAAGGCGTCGAAAGACAAGCTTGTAGGCCTGAAGGTTCAGGAAACGCTCGTAGTTGAACCGGCAAAGCTCTGTAAAGGGGATGCAGATTTATCCGCCATGATTGGTGTGCCAGTTAACCAACTGAGCGATCTAAGTAAGCACTTCGAATTACGCGTTGATTCTATTCATAAAATAGATCCGCATGAGATTAACCAAGAGCTCTTTGATAAAGTTTTTAATCCAGGCGCGGTGAGTACTGAGGAAGAATTTAGGTTGAAGATCACTGATGATTTGACCAAGTACCTTGAAGGAGACAGCGACAAAAAGCTACGTCGCGATATTCAGGATAAGCTGATTGACAAGCTGAAATTGGAGCTTCCGGATGAATTTTTAAAACGATGGTTATTGGAGTCTGGATCACAAAATCCGGAGAAGCCAATTACGCAAGCAGACATTGACAAGGAGTATGACGATTATAGCCGCATGCTTCGAACTCAACTCATTGAGTCAGAAATTGCAAAGTCAAATGAAATCAAGGTCGAGTTTACTGATATAGAAGCTAGAGTCAAGGAAAGTATAAAGGCTCAATTCCAAAGTTTCGGTCAGCCAGAAGTGGATGATGAAATGTTGAATCAGTTCGCTCAAAACTTCCTGCAGAAGGAGGAAGAGGTGCAAAAAACCTATGATCAGTTGCTCGATGAGCGTTTAACTTCTTTTTATTCGAATACCGTCAAGATTCAGGAAAAAGAAGTCTCCTTTGATGAATTCGTTAAATTAGCCTCTAGTAGATCTGGAAAAGGCAATTTGAAGGATCAGATATCAAGTTTTTTAAAGTTTTAGAATGATCGATCAGAAAGAGTTTAGAAATTACGCAGTCAATCACTTAGGAATGAGTGGATTATCTGTTGATGAGTACCTTAAGGCGGCTCCAAATCCGCAGGGAATGACACGTACCGTAATTGAAGAACGTCCAATGCCATTTCGTGAAGTAGACGTCTTTTCACGGTTGATGATGGATCGTATCATCTTTTTAGGATTGCCTATTGATGATTTCATCGCAAATGTGATTCAAGCTCAGTTACTCTTCCTTGAATCCGCTGATTCAGGAAAGGACATACAGATCTATATAAACAGCCCAGGAGGCTCTGTTTATGCCGGTCTTGGTATTTATGATACAATGCAATACATCAATTGTGACGTAGCTACAATTTGCACAGGAATGGCCGCTTCTATGGCCGCTGTAATACTATGTGCAGGAGAAAAAGGCAAGCGCACAGCTTTGAAGCACGCTAGAGTCATGATCCATCAGCCAATGGGCGGAATGGGCGGCCAAGCTTCCGATATTGCAATTACGGCTGAAGAAATTCGAAAAATCAAGGAAGAGCTCTACGACATAATCGCAGAGCACACGAATCAAAAGGCAAAGAAAGTCTGGGAAGACAGTGACAGGGATTATTGGATGAAGGCCCAGGAGGCGAAGGAGTATGGAATGATAGACGAGGTTCTCCAGCGTAAACCATAAGCCATGGCAAGGCAAACCGAAGAACAAATCAAGTGTAGCTTCTGCGGAAGAGACAAGCGCGAAACCGCGGTGATGATCGCCGGAATCACTGGTCACATCTGTGACCGATGCATCCAGCAGGCATCACGAATTGTGGATGAAGAATTAAGCTCAAGACTCAGAGACTCTGTTCTGGGCTCAGTCAACCTTCTCAAGCCCTTTGAAGTGAAATCCCACCTGGATGAATTTGTCATAGGTCAGGATGAAGCCAAGAAGAACTTGAGCGTTGCGGTTTACAACCATTACAAGCGAATTTCACAGACAGAGGATGAAGGCGATGTTACCATAGAAAAAAGTAACATGATCCTCGTTGGGGAGACCGGAACAGGAAAAACCCTCCTCGCAAGAACAATTGCCAAAATCTTGAATGTTCCGTTCTGCATTGCAGATGCAACGGTATTAACGGAAGCAGGATATGTTGGTGAAGACGTTGAGAGCATACTCAGCCGGTTACTTCAAGCCGCTGAATACAATGTAGAGGCCGCAGAGCGCGGAATTGTCTTCATTGATGAGGTGGACAAGATCAGCCGTAAATCAGATAATCCTTCAATTACAAGAGATGTGAGTGGAGAAGGAGTACAACAAGGCCTTTTAAAGCTACTGGAAGGATCAACTGTGGGTGTTCCACCTCAAGGCGGTAGAAAGCACCCTGAGCAGAAGCTGGTACAGATTGACACAAAGAATATATTGTTTGTCTGTGGTGGTGCATTTGATGGAATTGACCGAATCATTTCCAGAAGACTTAACACATCAGCCATAGGTTATCGCAGTAAAACACAAGAAGGCGAAGTTGAGAAAGAGAATCTCCTTCAATATGTGAGTCCTTCGGACTTACGTGAGTACGGTCTTATTCCAGAACTTATTGGACGTCTCCCCTTGGTTGCATTCTTGAACCCATTGGATCAAAGTACTTTGCGACGAATATTGACGGAGCCTAAAAATGCTTTGATTAAGCAATACATGCGGCTCTTCGAAATGGAGGATATCAAATTGTCATTCGAGAAACACGTTCTCGACTACATTGTGGAGCAAGCGATGGAATATAAGCTCGGAGCGCGAGGACTTCGTTCCATTTGTGAGGCCATCATGATGGATGCGATGTACGAGTTGCCTTCTCAGGATCCAAAGCCAGAAAACTTCAAGATCAGTTTGGATTATGCGAAAGAGAAGTTTGAGAAGAGCACTTTTAGGAAGCTAAGAGCGGCTTAGTAAGGGACTTCTATTTTGAAGTACGTGTTATTTCTCCGAGACAACAATCGATTGTCGCATGAATCAATATCACCATAGTTAAGATATCGTGTATTGAGATTCTGAATATTCATCTCAGATCTTCCTGAAACAAACCATTGGCAGGCCAGCTTGTTCGTATAGCGGGTTGTAATCTCATCTGTAAACGTACTGCCACGTGAATTTTCACCATAGGATAGGCCGGAAATTAAAAAGACATCATCATCGATCGCGCTGTCTGTACTCGACCCGTCACTCCAGACCATGACGTATTCGCCATTCATCTCAATCTCGATATTGGTTCCGGTGACCAGCCCGTCTTCGATCGTCATCCGGTATTGGCGTTTTGCATCAGCGTTCAATCCAAGATTCGTGATGTACACAGTTCCGCTCACGTCGTACTTGTCCTTTCGATATCCGTCAAAAGTGATGGTCGCAGTTGTTCCTTTGTTCAAGTATTTTCCTGTGAATTCTGCATTGATAATCCCGTATCGATAGAATCCATCGTGGCATTGGATACCATCATCACTCCAATTCAGTGTGAGGTTGATCGGGAAAACAGCCACGGTATCATCGAGGGTTGCTCGATAAATACAGTCGTCAAACCAGATGATGAGTCCTGTGTCATTGAGTAAGGAATCTCTCATGGCAAAACGATGCACTTCTCTGAAAGCATCATCGAAGATGTGATGGGCTAGCGCATAATCCCTTGCAGCAAGTGTTTCGAGATCTTCATCACGATCGCTCTTGTTGCAACTAATTACAGTTCCAATAAGAAGTAGCGCCGAGGCTAATATGAAAGAGACTTGTCGTAGAGGTCGCATTGATACGGCTAGGATAGACAAATTTAACGAATGTTGAAAATTCGATCAATTTTTATCGTAGACGCAGATTGTGAAAGAGAAGTTGTGAACATCATCCATAGGATGGTGCTCAAGAGTTGTTTTGGTGTATTCCGAAATATCGAATTCAGGAAAGTGTGTGTCACCGTCGGGTGAGGCATCGACATGAGTGATATAGAGCTTGTCGGCAATTCCGATAGTTTGTCGGTAAATATCACCGCCACCAATGATGAACAGTTCTTCTTCCCTTGCTTCTCTGGCCAATTGTATGCCTTTCTCAATTGTGTTGACCACGTGAACGTGCTGGTCATTGATCTGATTTGTCCTTGTCACCACAATATTCGGTCGACCAGGTAGAGGTCTAAATTTCAATGGAATTGAATCATAATTCTTCCTTCCCATGAGTACGTAATGCCCTCGTGTGGTCGTCGAAAAGAACTTCATGTCATCCGGAAGATGCCAAGGCAAATCTCCTTTCGCACCAATCACTTTATTCTCACCAATTGCGGCGATCAACGAAATCTTCATTTATACTGCGACTTGAGCCTTAATGTGAGGATGTGGTTCATAATTTACCAACTCGAAGTCCTCATACGTAAATGAAAAGATGTCCTTGACCATTGGGTTGATATTCAATGTAGGCAGTGACTTGATATCACGTGTGAGCTGAAGTTGTGCTTGCTCAATATGATTTGAATACAAATGGACGTCACCAAATGTGTGTACGAAGTCACCCGGCTCGAAATCGCAGACTTGAGCAACCATCAATGTGAGAAGCGCATAGGACGCAATGTTAAAAGGCACTCCGAGAAAGACATCAGCGCTCCTTTGGTAAAGTTGACAGCTCAATTTGCCTTCTGCAACATAGAATTGAAACATTGTGTGGCAAGGAGGGAGAGCCATGTTTTCGATGTCAGCGACGTTCCAAGCACTCACGATGTGACGCCTCGAATCTGGGTTTGACTTAATCTGCTCAATCAAGTTTGTGATCTGGTCTACTTTACGACCATCGTGAGTTGGCCACGATCTCCACTGATAGCCATAAACTGGGCCCAGATTGCCGTTTTCGTCAGCCCACTCATCCCAGATACGAACCTTGTTATCTTTCAAATATTGGATGTTCGTGTCTCCTTGCAAAAACCAAAGCAATTCATGAATTATTGACCGGAGATGAAGCTTCTTTGTCGTGAGCACCGGAAAGCCTTCGCTGAGATCAAAACGCATTTGGTAACCAAAACTGCTTACAGTTCCTGTGCCTGTCCTGTCACCCTTTTCCGCTCCGTTATCCAGTATGTGTCTTAGTAGATCGTGGTATTGTTGCATGTGATCAAATGATGATTCAAAATTCCACCGGAAATTGGTTCAAAACAAGGAGAACTCGAAAAAGCTATTAACGAGTTATGAATAAAACATACCAACGATTGTGGCGGTGAACAGACAAGCGATCGTCCCACCAATCAACGCATAAAAACCGAGAGAACTCAGGAGTGATTTTCTGCCTGGTACAAGAGAGCCTATTCCACCAATTTGAATGCCGATAGAAGCAACATTTGAGAACCCGCAAAGTATGTATGAGGCCATTATGATGGATTTCTCACTGGCGAATTCTGCATTGGACTTCATTTCGCCTAAAGTGACATAGGCGTAGAATTCGTTTAGAATTGTTTTTTCACCTAGCAGCTGGCCGACTAACACAATGTCATCGGATTGAACTCCCATGAGAAAAGCGATTGGAGCAAAGGCGTATCCGATAATGAATTGGAAGGTCAAGCCGTCGTAGTTGGTGCCATCCTGAATGACTTCATTGAGCCCGGTTATTGCACCAATCCCATCTCTGAGAATGAAGTTTCCTAAATAAACCAGCGCTGTGAAAACGAGGAGCATGGCGCCTACGTTGATCGCCAGCTTCAATCCATCTGTGGTTCCATTGGTAATGGCTTCCAAAAAGTTACTGCCGATTTTGTCATTGTTGATCTCCATCGTTTGATCGAATTGATCAACCTCCGGAACGAGGATTTTCGCTGCCACAATCGCAGCCGGTGCGGACATTACGGAAGCAGTCAGTAAATGCTTCGCAAAAAGAAGCTGTTGCACAGGGTCATCTCCACCTAGGAAGTTTATGTAGGCGGCGAGTACCCCCCCAGCAATAGTTGCCATGCCGCCAGTCATCAAACACATCATCTCCGATCTGGTCATCGAGTTCAAGTAAGGTCTCACCAAAAGCGGTGATTCTGTCTGACCAAGGAAAATATTGCCGGCGGCAGCTAAACTTTCAGCGCCACTCAATCGCATGAGTCTCTTCATTACCCAAGCGAAGCCATAGACCACCTTTTGAAGTATTCCTAAATAGTATAAAATGCTGCTCAATGCGGCGAAGAAGACAATCGTCGGGAGAACATTGAATGCGAAGCTGATGACACCAGGTTCCATCTCATTCGTGATAAATGACCTGAATAGAAAGTCAGTGCCGTATTGGGTAAACGAAATAACCTTGATGAAGACTTTGCTGAGCCATTCAAATCCGACGGCTACAAACTCTACCTTCAGCACAAGGAAGGCGAAAACTATCTGCAGAAGAATCCCTTTTCCAACGAGGGTCCAGTCAATTTTTTTTCTGTTTTGGCTTGCTAGATACGCAAGTGCTACTAAAACAGCTAGTCCAAGAAGTCCACGAAGGATTGCTAATATCAAAAGGCAGGCTATTGAGCCGGAAAGTTAATGAATCTACTTTCTCTTCTGAATCTCGTCACGAAGAATGGTCGCCTTCTCATAGTCTTCCTCAGAAATAGCTTTCTCCAATTCAATTTCGAGATCTTCGAGATTCATGCTGGCATATTCGGGAGTTTCGAGGATGCTGATCTTTTCTCCCTCCTCGTCGCTGGTGAGCGCTTCAATTTCTTCGTCTTCTAGAATGATACCTGCTGATCCTAGAATAAACTCATACGTGTAAATTGGACATTTGAATCGCACAGCAAGGGCGATGCCATCACTTGTTCGAGTATCGATTTCAACGTCTTCACCATCAGCACGGGTGCAAATCAATTTCGCAAAAAAGATACCCTCTACAAGGTTGTAGATTATGACTTCTTTAACGCCAATTTCGAATGTGTCGGCGAATGTTTTGAATATATCATGCGTTAGTGGACGGCTAGGTTTCATGCCTTCCAATTCAATTGCAATCGCCTGCGCTTCAAAATTCCCAATGATTATTGGAAGTCTCCTTCGGCCATCAGACTCACCCAGGACTAAAGCATACGCTCCGGTTTGGGTTTGACTTTCCGACAAACCAAGAATTTCAAGTTGTATTCTGGACTTGTCCATCAGGTTTTAGGCTTGTGCAGCATTATGTGCTTTCAGGGCATCAAGGAGTTTTGGGATTACTTCAAAAGCATCTCCAACAACACCATAGTCAGCAGCAGTGAAAAACGGGGCTTCGCTATCTGTATTCACTACGACAATGACTTTGCTTCCATTCACTCCAGCTAAATGCTGAATAGCCCCGGAGATTCCAACAGCAATGTATAGGTTGGGCCGAATGGCAATACCAGTTTGGCCCACATGTTCGTGGTGAGGTCTCCATCCAATGTCGGCTACAGGACGAGAGCATGCCGTCGCCGCTCCTAATTCTGAAGCGAGCTCTTCAATCATACCCCAATTCTCCGGGCCTTTAAGACCGCGACCAGCAGAAACAACAAGTTCAGCTTCGGTGAGATTGATTCCTTCTCCACCTTTTGCCTTGAATTCAACAACATTTACGGAATGTGCACCGAGGTCCGGTGATATTGCACTTACGTTTTTCGTGGCTCCGTTTTTTTCTTTGGAAATCGAATTAGGAAGCAAGCTGATCACCTTAATGGTTGAATTAATTTTCACTTCAGCAAACGCCTTCCCGGAGAAAACAGCTTTTTTGACTGTAAAACCTCCATCTGTCTTTGGATAATCAATAGCCCCTGTTACAAGGCCAGCTCGCAATTTGGCCGCAGTCATTGGTGCAATTGATTTTCCGGTGTAGTCATGAGAAAAGACGATCACTTCGTACCCTTGATCAGTGGCAACGCCACTAACAAGTTTGGCCAATCTGAGTGGGTCCATTTCAGTGTCACCGGAATAGTGGAGAATTTCGCCACTACCGTAGGAAGCAAGTTCGTCGAGCTCTGAATCTTCCAGCTGCCCGTATGAAATCGTGGTCTGACTTCCTCCCGATTGGTCGGCAATTTTCTTTCCGTAGGTCACCGCTTCGAAAGCGGACTTTGCAACCTTACCGTTGCTGCTATCTGCAAATACTAAAACCTTCATGCTTAAATAACTTTTGCTTCGTTGTGAAGTAGATTAACCAATTCTTCCATGTTGTCTGGATCAATAAGCTTGACTGATCCTTTCTCTGGAGGTAAGGTGAAAGCGGTGATTTCTGTGAGTGTTTCTGGATTGGCAGAAGGAATCACAGTCAAAGGCTTCGTTCTGGCGGCCATGATTCCGCGCATGTTTGGAATGCGCTGCTCGGCCATTCCTTTTGCAGAGCTAATTACACAGGGTAAGTTGAGCTCGGCCACTTCGTTTCCGCCTTGCTTATCGCGTTCCACTTGCGCCTTTCCATCAGAAACTTCGAGTTTGCTCACGTTGCTTACAAATGGAAGATCAACGATAGCAGCGAGCATGCCACCAACTTGTGAACCGTTGTAGTCAATAGTCTCTTTGCCAACCAAAATCAAGTCAAAACTATTTTGACTGCAGTAGGTTGCAATTTCTGATGCTACCTGAAAAGCATCGGTAGGATTGGCATCAATTCGAGCGGCTTCGTCAGCTCCAATGGCAAGTGCCTTTCTCATTACTGGTTCAACATCAGCTCCTCCCACACTTACAATTGTGACTTTGCCTCCTTGGGCTTCTTTCAGTTCTAAGGCTCGCACTAAAGCATACCACTCGTCATAGGGATTGACAATGAATTGTACACCATCTTCGTTGAAGGCAGTGTTTTTATTTTTAAAAGTGATTTTACTCGTAGTGTCAGGAGCTTTACTTATACATACTAGGATATTCATCGGCTCGAAATTCTGCTCTTGATTAAGGAGTGCAAAAGTAGCTTTTGCACGGAATTTCCAGCGTCTATTGCGGGGCTTTTATACGAAAAAGACGTGATATTTCATTTGATCTTATCGTTGAGAAATGGAATCAAACCGACCGATTGGGTCGGCGATACATGAATAGCAGAGAAAGGTTCCTGGTGACGGATTGAATAAAGTGGAATCTGCCACTTATTTTTGCGCCCCAATCAATTGGAGTATGCGCACGATTCAATTTAGAGATGCCTTGAGAGAGGCCATGAATGAAGAAATGAGAAGAGACGATCGAGTCTTTCTTATGGGCGAAGAAGTGGCTGAGTATAATGGCGCTTACAAAGTAAGTCAGGGAATGCTGGATGAGTTCGGTGCAGATCGAATAATCGATACGCCAATTGCAGAATTGGGGTTCACGGGAATCGGGGTTGGAGCTGCCATGAATGGACTTCGGCCGATCGTCGAATTCATGACATGGAACTTTGCCATTCTAGCTGCGGATCAGATTATTAATTCAGCTGCGAAAATGTTGCAGATGTCTGGAGGGCAATACAATGTACCAATCGTTTTCCGAGGAGGAAATGGTACCGCAGGGCAACTTGCAGCCACGCACTCTCAAAGCTTTGAAGCATTCTATGCACACGTGCCAGGGCTAAAAGTCTTGACACCATCCAATCCGGCTGACGCCAAAGGACTTTTGAAATCAGCGATCAGAGATGATGATCCAGTCGTCTTCCTAGAATCTGAAAAGATGTATGGAGATAAAGGAGAAGTTCCAGATGGAGAATACCTTATCCCGATTGGCAAGGCCGACATTAAAAGAAAGGGGGATGATGTAACCATCGTTTCTTTTGGGAAGATCATGAAAGTGGCACTTGAAGCCGCAGACGAATTAGCCAAAGATGGAATTAGCTGTGAGGTCATTGATTTGAGAACGATTCGGCCTCTAGATGTAGAGACCATCATTCGATCCGTGCAAAAAACCAACCGATGCGTTGTTGTTGAGGAAAGCTGGCCATACAGTAGCATCTCCAGTGAGATTGCCTATAGAATTCAGAAGGACGCTTTCGACCATCTTGACGCTCCTGTATCGAGGGTAATGCAATCTGATACGCCGTACCCATTTAGTCCAAACTTGATTGAAATTGCCGTTCCGACGGTTGAGCAAACGATCCTTCGAGTTAAGGAATCTCTTTACTTAGTTTAAACCTGAGCAAGAAAAAGCCCCTGCTTTGAGAAACAGGGGCCTTTTCATAAACTAAACCTACTAACCTATGTGCGTATATAACGCTGTAGGCTAAATTTATTTCAATTTCTGTGCCAATTAGTTGCTAAGAAACGTTAACTAATCTCCAAGCTCTATTCTGCTCAGCTCAGTCATCTCTCCTTCAGGAGAATATTGATATTGGTAAAGGCCATCTCTGCTGATGACATGAGCGATGCTACGGTGTGTTATCACATCGTATGTTTCCATACCCGTGATGTGATCTAATCTATTTGCACCAGTCTCTCCGATCACACTGAAATCGTAGATCTTAAGACCATCCGTTCCATCGCAAAGGAAGAGCAACTCTGATTCGCTATCAATACTTAAACCGTGAGGATTTGTCATTGGCCAAGTCTTGATCAACCTTGGTTGCATGATGTCGTCGATGTCGAGTATGTCCAATTGATTGTCATTAGCCCAATTGCATGTATTTCCTGCTCTGAGCGTAACGAATGCGTAATCATCATTCGCAACTACTGGATCACAAGATGTCATGTGAGAATAACTTGACAAGTACGACGGATTGTCTGGACTTGAGACATTATATGCCAACATGCCATTATTAGAGCCAATGAATAGGTGCTCTTTAAATGTGAACAGCGTCTCAATCATACCCCAACCTCCAGCATCATTCCATGGAGAGAATGAATTCACGTAGTTCATATTATTGGTAGAGATATCATAAATATTCACAGTGGTTTCATCGACTATTACATATAAGTATGTGTCGATCAACATGAATCTAGCCATCGATCCAGCAATTCCGGATTGACTGCTGCTTGCGCTTGATCTTACATTGTTTGTTGTTCCTGAAAAAGACACAGGTGAACCGGCGTCTGACATCATACTGCCATTCCAGGTTCCGTTCCAATCTTCGTCCCATGCACTCCGGTAATAACCGTAGCAATCTTCGTCTTTACAGTCTTCTCGAACCTCAGCCACTTGATATCCTGTAACGACACCCTTTGTAGGGTCGACGTTCGATACTGGATAAGTCCAGTCCATCGTTGATGGTATGGTGTAGGATAAAGCGTCTGGAACTCGTCCAACTTCTCGGACTCCTTCTGGGTCACTTATATCAATTGCCACAAGATCAACATAACTGTCAACGTAGAGGATGTTGTCTCTCACAGCCATGTCGACGTTTCCAGGCACATTAACAAATGCTTTGTGGACTGGATTAGCCGGGTTTGTATTGTCATAAAGGTGGATCCCTGATTCAAAATCATTGATCATGATCCAATCGCCATACAAGAATATTTTTCCTGGTTTTTCTAACACTCTGTCGTTGTCATTGACAATCGAGGTTCTGAGGGATTCATAGCTCATGTACACAGGAACATTGGCCGTGTAAATTGTGGTTTGCTTGACCTTTCGACATCCTGTCGCGGCCATTACCAATACCACTGCAAAAAGGGTAATTCGGGTGAGTGACTTCATTGGGTGATAGTGTTTATCCAAAAATTGGGATTTAAATCTCGATTAAGTAGACGAAAGATTCGACGATAACGTTAGTAGCTTTGACGAAACTTATTTCATAACGAACGCTTCTTGTCTTTATTACGTCTGAATATGAAATCGAAACCGGTGCGCCCAATCACATTTATCTTCTCGATGCTCATTGCGTCGATCGGTTTTTCGCAAGCTAAGTACGTAGAGATTTTCGTAGACAATGGTGAGTATATCAAGGGAGAACTAATAGCCATTGGAAGTGACATTCTCCTAGTTAGGTCTGGCGATAGAGTGGAAAGCATTGAACGAGAAAGTATTCGACTAGTCTTGCCTACAAAACCCTCGAAGCAGTCTTCAAGAATATCTACTAGAACTACCGGAAGTTATCGCAATGCTGCACGGCCAACTGCATCCAATAGACCCCAGTTGAAACATGCATCGTACAATCTTCTCGACAATAAATGGATGACCGAAGTGAGCGGAGGTTTTTATCCAATTACGCCATTCGTCGTGGATATGTCGTTTACACAGTGGAAGCGTTTAGGTGGCAGCTGGGCATTAGGAGCAGGCGTATCATGGAATTTTTCTGATTACTCGATGGCAAAATTTTCATTGCAAGGGAGGAAGTTCTTATCGAAAAATGGAGTTGCAAAGCCATTCTTGAATGCCTCCGCTGCATGGTCTCCAACCGCTGGTTTTTTCGGGAATACCGGATGGGGTGTACAGTTTCTTGAATTCTCCCCTGTGAAGCAAGTTACAGGTGGTTTAGGCATATTGATAGACACGGGTCAGAAATTAGGATTGACCGGTCAACTTGGTTTCGCAGCTACATATTATTCTACAGAAGAAGTTTCATGGGATAATCGCCGGATCATCGCTTCATATCAGCATTACGGTCCTTATCTCCTTATGGGGTTCATATTTTGACAACACCAGCATTGTTAGTTTGAATAGGCTACTATCTTTGCGCGCTTAAATTTGGGGTAGAAAACCTCATTAACTTATTCAAAATCAATAATTAGAATGGATAATTTGATATACGCAATCCCTGCGTTCGGTGTGCTTGCACTTCTATATGTTGCATGGAAGAGTGCATGGGTTTCAAAACAAGAAGTTGGAACTGAAAAAATGGCTAGAATAGCCGAGAACATAGCTGTAGGAGCTATGGCCTTTTTAAGGGCTGAGTATAAAGTACTCGCAATTTTCGTAGTTGCTGTAGCTGCTCTTCTCGCATTTAAAGGAGCGAATGAAGAAAACTCTACTGTTTTCGTTGCCTTATCATTCGTGGTTGGAGCAATTTGTTCTGCGCTAGCAGGATACCTCGGAATGAGGGTAGCCACAAAGGCAAATGTTAGAACAACCAATGCAGCACGAACTTCCCTAGGAAGAGCCCTTGAGGTTGCTTTCGGTGGCGGATCCGTTATGGGTCTTGGTGTAGTTGGCCTCGGTGTTCTTGGATTGAGCATTCTTTTTATCCTTTATTCTAAAATGTATGGTTTAGGCGATGCAAAGAGCGTTGCTACGGTATTAAATGTATTAGCCGGCTTTTCTTTGGGAGCATCTTCCATTGCACTCTTCGCAAGAGTTGGAGGAGGAATCTACACCAAGGCGGCTGATGTTGGAGCTGACTTAGTTGGAAAGGTTGAAGCAGGTATTCCTGAAGACCACCCCTTAAATCCAGCTACAATTGCTGACAACGTTGGAGACAACGTCGGTGATGTTGCCGGAATGGGTGCTGACTTATTTGAGTCGTATGTAGGATCTATAATTGGCACTATGGTTCTTGGTGCAGCGTTCGTGGCTATTAATGACTTCCCAATGGACGGTCTCGGAGCTGTCATTCTTCCGCTTGCACTCGCTGCGGTTGGAATACTAGTTTCCATCATCGGAACGTTCTTCGTTAAAGTGAAAGAAGGTGGAAGCCCACACCGTGCGTTGAACATTGGAGAATTTGGTTCGGCAGGGGTAATGGTAATTGCTTCTTACTTTATTATACAGTATTTCCTTCCAGAAACATGGCTACTTGGAGGCACCGAGTATTCAGCGAATGGAGTATTCTTCGCAACACTCGCTGGTCTAATTGCTGGTCTTGGAATTGGTAAGATCACTGAATATTATACTGGAACAGGAACTCCTCCAGTTCTTTCAATTGTAAGACAGTCGTTGACAGGTTCTGCTACGAACATTATCGCTGGACTGGGTGTTGGAATGATGAGCACTGCCATTCCAGTTATCCTTATTGCAGCAGCAATCTTGGTTGCGTATGAGTTTGCAGGTCTTTACGGAATCGCAATTGCAGCGGTTGGTATGCTTGCTAACACAGGAATTCAATTAGCCGTTGACGCCTACGGACCAATCTCTGACAACGCAGGTGGAATAGCCGAGATGGCAGAATTGCCTAAAGAAGTTCGTCAGCGTACGGATAAGCTCGATGCAGTAGGAAATACAACCGCTGCCATCGGAAAAGGATTTGCGATTGGCTCTGCAGCACTAACGGCACTGGCGCTTTTCGCAGCCTTCATGCAACAAGCTAACGTCAGCATGATCAATATCGCTGAGCCAATGGTAATGGCTGGTCTCTTAGTTGGGGCGATGCTACCGTTTGTCTTTTCTGCTTTAAGTATGAATGCAGTTGGACGTGCAGCGATGGCCATGATTGAAGAAGTTAGACGTCAGTTCAAAGAACTTCCAGCTTTGAAGGCTGCTTTGGAGGTGATGAAAAAGAATGACGGAAAGGAATCCAGTGAATGGAGCGAAGAAGATCGAAAGGTCTTTGATGCGGCTGATGGGGTTCCTGAATATGACAAGTGTGTTGAGATTTCAACAAAGGCATCTATCCGTGAAATGGTAGTCCCAGGATTACTTGCGGTTATTGCTCCTGTCCTTGTTGGATTCATAGCCGGTCCAGAAATGCTCGGTGGTCTACTTGCAGGAGTTACTTCAGCCGGTGTCTTGATGGCAATCTTCCAGTCGAATGCTGGTGGTGCTTGGGACAATGCTAAGAAGATGTTTGAAGAAGGTGTTGAAATCAACGGCGAGATGTACTACAAAGGATCAGAGCCTCACAAGGCGACGGTTGTTGGTGATACTGTGGGTGATCCTTTCAAAGACACGTCAGGTCCTTCACTCAACATTCTACTTAAGTTAATGGCAGTTGTGGCACTTGTGATCGCACCTTCTATTGCGCTCGAAGAAATGACTGTTATTGAAGAACCAGCAGAGGAAATGAGTATTGAGATCATTGAAGAGGCAACTGAAACTGTTGCTGACGCTGCTCAATTCGAGTAAAGAGAATTTACAATTCAAAAGGAAGCCTTCCATTCACGTGGAGGGCTTTTTTATTTCAGCTTTGGATTGTTTAGGTGTCGATTGCTGTCCCTCGAGGTCTTCTTTTCTAAATTCTTTTTAAAGGCCTGCTCCAGATCTATATCACATTGGTTAGCAAGGCAGATAAGAACCCATAGTACGTCAGCCATTTCATCTCCAAGATCCAGTTTTTTGTCACTCTCCTTTTCGCTTTGCTCTCCATATCGGCGAGCCATAATTCGAGCGAGTTCGCCTACCTCTTCAGAGAGTATAGCGGTATTAGTCAGCTGATTGAAATACCTAACACCGTAGGTCTGAATCCAAGAGTCAACTTGGGACTGCGCATCTTGTAATGTCATAATTTCTTGAGTTGTTGGGCAACAGAACTTGCAACGGCCTGTCTTCCTCGCTGGTCATAGTGTTCAGTGGGAAAGTCTTTATCTGTGAAGCTCTCAGATGGTACTAGATCAATGTTATTCACAACAATGATCCCTTTTGAAGAATAGCGCTCCTCTATGAATTGGGCATTGTCTTTCATAATTTCTACGAGGTCTGATCCAACCAATGAGTCGGCTTTTTCAAGGTTTTCTGGCAAAATGTGAAATAGAAGATTCACCCCGCTATGTTGGGCTTCATGTACTAAGGCATCCAAGTCTTGGATTCGAGGGTTGTCCTCTTGAATGATGATGGCATATTGCTTAATAAACTGATCGGCAAGCTGCCGTTTGGGATTTTTCCAATCTCCCCACTTATATTCTGCACACCATTTATTTACAGAGATGAGTGCATCAGAGACCGGCAGAGTTTGATCGTCCCAGTATTCATTCCGCAGACTTGTTCGCTCTTCTTCAGTTAAACTTTCGTAGGCTTGAAGACCAATCAATACCCTATTGATGATGGCTGGTCGATTGCTGTACATCAAGTTAGCCTTGTTCAGGGATGATTCCAATTCTGAATATATCCAGTCTGCTCCGAAGCTTCTCAAATTGATCGTAATAATGAATGTCGAAACTTCACTATTTTCTGGGAAGGAGTTCATCAACCGTTTAAACACTCCAGCATGCGAAGCCGGTTTATTGATAGCTTCAAAACGTTGATTCGGAAAATAAGAAGCCACCATTTGACTAATCTTCCTTGTATCATCATCGCCGTACTGAGGAAAGTTACTCGATGCAGACATGTAGACTACGTCGCAATTCTTGATCTTCTCGACCTGTAGCTTCTGTTCCGCATGATCATCTAAAAAGTCACGAAGCAAGTAGCGATCGAAGATCCATCCAGAAATTACTAGAACTAGAAAAACCGCTGCTATTTTTCTGAGAATAACCATCAGAATTGGAAGTATATGAACGGGTGGTTAACAGTGCCTGAGAGCGCGGTAGTGCAGAATATGAGGAGTCCATAAACTGACCAGCGCTGGAGAGAAGACTTGGTCTGAAGCCACTCATCGAAATCTCGGTTTCTAAAGTGAATATCCGAGAGAAGAAATAGACCGAGAAGTGAAATCAATACAGGATCCCAGCTTATGCTAAGTGATCCTGACTCCCAAGCAAACATGCGAGCTATATACAGTGTTGCATCGTTGATTGAATCGCTTCGGAAGAATATCCAGGCTATAAAAACCACCGCCATCGTTGCAATCCATCGCGGTACGCTGAGCGTGTTCTTCGTGTCGGAGGACAGGAACCACCTCTCACCTAAATAGGCCAAACCGTGTAGAGCGCCCCAAACCACAAACGTCCAGTTTGCCCCATGCCATAACCCACTAATGAGAAAGACCGCCATTATGTTGACGGTCAACTTCAAAGTGGATACGCGGCTTCCGCCCAGAGGAATGAATAAGTAATCACGAAACCACGTAGAGAGTGAAATATGCCACCGGGACCAAAACTCTCGAATGCTCAGCGAAGAGTAAGGGGCGTCAAAGTTCTTCATGAGATCCACTCCCATCAGTTTGGCGACTCCGATCGCGATGAGGGAATATCCATGGAAGTCACTGTAGATCTGGAGGCCAAAGAGAATCATTCCCCATACTAGTTGTGAGCTCGAAGCAATATCGGGTTGATTAAAAATTTGATCGACGATGGGAGCAAGGTTGTCGGCGATGCACATCTTGATGAACAAGCCATAAAGAATATATCGCGCACCATGTTGGATGTTGCGATAGTCGTACGAAACTTCTCTGTTGAGCTGTGGCATGAGCGTGTTGAAACGCTCGATGGGGCCTGCAACAAGTTGAGGGAAGTAGCTCACGAAAAGGGCGAATTTGAGCGGATTCCGTTCGGGTGTGGCTTTTCCGTAATACACATCGATCGTATATCCCATGGTTTGGAACGTGTAAAAAGAAATTCCTACAGGAAGCGCAAATGACATGAAGCGCATCAACTTCAAACTGACATCATCTCCGAGAAGTCCAACCGGATTCGCAACGTCTTCAATGAACCAGCCTGAATACTTAAAGAATGCCAGAAGACCGAGGTTCATCGAGAGGCTGAACGCAAGAGCCAATTTTCGTTTGACTTGGGCTTTGGAACTGTAAATTAATCGAGCCGCGAAGTAGTCTGTCGTCGTGCTAATGACGATGAGACTGAGGTACTCAATCTTCCAAAACCCGTAGAAGAAGTAGCTGGCAAGTAACAGTAAAAACCATCGGGTATTCTTCGGTAGGAGGTAGTACAATACCACAACCGTTGGTAGGAATATTAGAAAAGGAAGCGAGTTAAACAGCAAGGCTATTCCTTGTTTTTAGTGTCGATGATAATTGTGACGGGTCCGTCGTTCACCAAATTTACATCCATATATGCGCCAAACACACCTTTCAAAGTTGGCTTTTCCAAGATTGACTCTAAGGACTCACAGACATACTCGTAAAGTGGATTTGCCTTCTCCGGCCTCGCTGCTTTAATGAAACTTGGTCGAGTCCCTTTTTTATAAGAAGCATGTAATGTAAACTGACTCACAACGAGTACCTCGCCACCAACATCAATGATTGATTTATTCATTAACCCTTCTTCATCTGCAAACACACGAAGGGCCGCAATTTTGCTGCTCAACCATTCCGCGTCCTGTTTTTCATCGGCCTCTTCAATTCCCAGAAGAACTAAGAATCCGAGGCCTATTGAACTGATTTGATTGCTTTCAACCTCAACAGAAGCATTTGAAACCCGTTGGATTACTGCCCTCATTGTTTCAATTCTTTCAGCTCTTCAATCAGGTAGAGGTAGTTCTCGTATCGAAACCAGGGTAACTCTCCATTCTCATATGCATCGCGAACAGCACAGCTCGGTTCATTGAGATGGAGGCAATTGTGGAATTTACAGCCAGAGCTTCGTTCGACAATTTCTGGGAGAAAGTCCTTCAATTCTTCTGGCTGCATGTCAATCAGTCCAAAACTTTTTAATCCTGGAGTATCAATGATGTAAGTGTCTTGTGCAACCTCAAACATTTCGGCAAAAGTGGTAGTGTGTTGGCCTTTGTCGGTTGATTCTGATACGGAAGAAACCTTAACGTTAACCCCCGGATTAATTGAGTTGAGCAAGGAACTTTTTCCTACACCGCTATGCCCAGAAACGAGGTTTTTTTTACCTTCTATAAGTTGTTTCAATTCTTCGATGCCTTCATTATTGAGGACTGAAATGACCGAAGATTCATATCCGCAATCCTTGTATGCAGCACGTAGTTGTTCTAGGTAGTCCATCTCTTCCTTATTGAGAAGATCCGCCTTGTTAAAAATGATGTGTGCCTGAATATTGTATGCCTCAGCAGTGATAAGAAAGCGATCAACGAAACCCAACTTCAGTTTGGGTTCTTTGAGCGTTGTGATAACCAGAGCGAGATCGAGATTTGCAGCAATGATGTGCGTTTGTTTCGAAAGCTTCGTCGATTTTCGAATAATATAGTTGAAGCGCTCATGGACTGCTGATATTGCGAACGAGGTGTCATCGTCGGATTCAAGGGTGACTTTATCACCAACCGCTACTGGATTGGTGTTTTTGATTCCCTGAGTTCTGAGTTTGCCTCGTGTTCTCGCGTCAATCAATTCTCCGCTATCCAATCTCACTTTGTACCAACTGCCGGTACTTTTTATCACTGTTCCTTCCAAAGCCAATTAACAATCTCTGTGTTGATAAACCCAAACAGCTTGTTAATAACTCCGTTAATAACTCAGTAATTTTGTCATAAGACAAGCTATGGGAATGCAAAGTAATAATTGGATAGCACTCGCTATCGTAAGTTGTTTCCTCACCATGTCTCTAGGGGCCCAATCGCAGCCTTCTGAGCCTAGGATGAGCAAGATTGATTACATCGATACTTACAGGGATCAAGCAATACGAGAAATGCATTCGTCGGGAGTTCCTGCAAGCATCACCTTAGCTCAAGGTATGTTGGAGAGCGATTATGGAAATAGCCCATTGGCGAAGTACGCCCGAAATCATTTCGGAATTAAATGCCATAAAGGTTGGGAAGGACCAACATTCATTCAAGACGATGACGAGAAGAACGAGTGTTTCAGAAAGTACTATTCAGTTTACGATTCTTATCGCGATCACAGTGAGTTTTTAAGAACGCGAGATCGATACGCCGAGCTGTTCAATCTCAAGACAGCCGACTATAAAGGTTGGGCAAGAGGTTTGAAAAAAGCCGGTTACGCTACGAACCCGAAGTATCCAGATTTGCTCATCAAAATAATTGAAGAGAACGACCTAGCTAAATATGACCGTTCAAAGAAACTACCTGATCAAGTCCCGGTTGAAAAGGTGAAGCCTGAACCAGAAATGACAACTAAGCCGAATGCGCTGGCAGTTAGGACTATTAAGGTTAGTGATAACAACATTAAGTACGTGATTGCCAATACGGGGGATACTCCTGAAGCAATTGCAGATCGACATGACATGGGTCGATGGCAGATCATCAAGTACAACGATCTAAATAAGAATACGAGGATAGTTCCAGGCGAGATTATCTACTTACAACCCAAGCGGAGAAATGCTAGAAAGACATATCATACGGTTCAAGCCGGCGAAACCGTGTGGCACGTATCTCAGAGATTCGGAGTGAAGATTAAGAGATTGATCAAGATCAATGATCTTACGAAAGATGGAACGCTAAATGCCGGCCAGAAAGTGAAGCTTCGTGAGGTCGGAAAAATGGCCAAGCTGTTCGCCGGTAGCTAGTTCGTCAGTTGATAAAGAACAATTTCACCGCCTTCGGATTTTACACATAACTCAGGAACACTATTCCCATCTACGTCTAGCATGATGGGTTTACCGGTACCATCAACAGGCATGCGATCGAGCATCTTTCCATTCAAGTCGATTACATAAGTATTCATGCCGTCTTCGCTTGAAACTGCAATCCAGTTTTTGGCTCGGTCTACTAGGTGAATATCTGCAATCATCGTTTCGGGAAGCAAGTAGTCCAATTTCACTGAACCATCGCCATCTCTGTAGTAAATACGATCTCCATTAAGTATGGCAATTGACTTCGAAGGCACGTCGATCATATTCGCTACTACAGCAGTACCTACCGGGAGAATTGTGCTCGAAGATGTGTCACCGTTTAGTTGATGAAGGTGGATTTTACCCAATGAATCATAGCCTGATATAAAAGAAGTTGAAAGACTGGAGCCGATGTAGATTTCAGGTTCTTTCAAGTGTTCAACTATCTGCTGAGGTCGGCCCCTCAATTTGCCTCTACGATCCAAGAAATAAAGCTTGTGATCGCGTGAAAATGCAATTAGGTAGTCCTTTCCATCGAAGGATCGATACGCGATAGGGAGTTCTAGTTGATCTGACAATTCCGGGCTCTTCCAGCCTTTCACCGCTTCGCCATTACCGCCAATATTTCTAATCAACGGTCCATCCCCGACAATAATTCGCGCATCACCGTTCTTTTCGTATCGTACCAATGCGGGAGCTGCTGTTGCCTTATTATTCATTTTCATAGGAAATCCTGACACATTATTTCCATTTCGATCTACTGCCATGAGGTAAGATGCGGTGGTAAATAGGATTTGAAACTTGTCATTCCCATATAGATCGACTTGTTGGATGTCTTCAATTACCGGCTCGTCAAGTTGCTTTTTCCAAAGCGTCTTTCCATCCGCATTAATCAGGTACAGTTGGTGCTGAGAATCCTGTATGATGATCTCCTCTACATTGGTATAGTGATTCTTGAATCGCCATGGACCTCCGGTTATCTCTGAATCTGCATACATGCTCCAAAGAATAGGACACTGATCTCTCAATTCTTCATTTCTGGATACCGCTAGATTGAAGAATGTTTGGTAGGGAATTTCTGCGTGACGCTGAAATACAATGGAGTTGATACCATGATCAGAATCGGAGACTTCTACAAGTTCGTTCTCGAGGCTCTGAGCTGACGGACGCACATAAAAACTGAATTGAGCATCCGTAATCGCACTTTCGAGTGTCTTGAAATAGATCGAACGGGTTAGAACATCATCCGCAACATAGTCGTCAATAATGCTTCTTATCTGATCCACTGTTTCAGTGAAGATGAAGAATGAGCCGAGATCGGCATAGAATGCCTCGTCAGTCCAATCAAACTCAAGGGGCATCGGAATGTGAGTGGTACTACTTATGCCAATCTGAATACCGTTATAGGATGCCTCGTCTTCCATACGGTTCTCAAATTTAGAAGCACCAAGAGCCGTAAATGCATTTCCAGTCGACTCATCCGGGATCGATGCAATGAGAACCGACATGTTTGAATCCAAGCTCATGACAAGAGCAGAATTGCACTGAGCCGGTAGGTATCTCAATAGGGCAGAGGATGATGGTTTGCTCGAATGGTCTTGTTTCGAGAGACCGACGCCGTCAATTTGTACAAGTTGTGTGGTCTCTTTTATGTTCAGCGTTACCCAACTATCCTCAATAAATGTTTTCAATATATTGACTGTGCTCGCTGGAAAATAGCTTGATATTTTTCGGAGAGTGCCCTCTGTGCCCAACAGGCAAAAATTATTTGAACGCTTTTGCGCTTTAAGGAAAAGCTCGTCTTTCAAATGTTCTTCTTCTAATTGAACCGGGTAATTAGAGAGAATCGTGAATTGAGAAGAGACGTGGGATGCAGTGAATACTTCCGATTGAATCGAACTAGAAGCTCCGTACGCTATCAAGCCAAAACGGTCATCCTCAGCACAAGTGTAGAACAGCCATTCCTCAACACCCAGGTCAGCGATGATATCCATCGCCGCCTTCATTGTGGCCTCATCAATTAGCTGAGAGAGGATAAAGCTCTCTCGATCAGTTGAGTCGGACTTGTAGACTAACCAAGCATCACCTGGAATGAAGTGCGACTCCATCCCGGTCTCTTGCGTAAAGTACTTCGTATAAGCATACCAACCTCCTGCAGAGATTACGAGAAGAAAAAGGAGAATCCAGAGCCATCGCATCACACAAAACTAACGAGGTAGATTGGGCAGGTTCATAAGAGCTAAGAGGACTTTTAATCAGTGACTGTTAATTCCCGAAATCAAGTTCAAGTTGAGGCGGGAGAAGCTGAAAGCTTTGTCGGTGATATTTTGTTGCGCCGTGCTTTCTAATCCCATCGCGATGAGCCTTTGTTGGGTAGCCAACATTTGAGTCCCATGCGTAGTAGGGAAATTCTGCGTGAATTTTTCTCATGTAGTCGTCTCGATGCGTCTTCGCCAATATCGATGCCGCAGCAATGGAACCGTTTTTAGAATCGCCCTGAACGATGCACTCGAACGGTATGGTCAAATTAGAAATGAAACGATTCCCGTCGATCAACAAGTATTCCGGTTGGGTTTTCAGTTGTTCAACCGCTTGCTCCATAGCTAGAAACGATGCTCTTAATATGTTGATTTTATCAATTTTTGAAGGCGAGATAAATTTCACAGCCCAAGCGATGGCTTCTTTCTCTATGATTTTCCTGAGTTGATCTCGCTTGGTTTTGGATACAGCTTTAGAGTCATTCAGGTTCGGGTGTTTAAAATCTCGTGGGAGGATGACAGCTGCTGCTGTAACTGGGCCAGCGAGACAACCCCGCCCAACCTCGTCGCATCCTGCCTCGACTCTAGAAGATTGTAGCCTCGCATCCAACATTGAACGAATCTACCAACAAAAAACCCCGGGCGGATACCCAGGGTTTGTTATTTGCTCGAAAGCTTTGCTTTAAATTTTTGCCCCTAGGCTTACCTTAAGTTTAAAGCTATCGGATATTGCTTTGTCACCCAAATTGTCAAAGAAGCTAGCCGACCCGTAATGGATATCGTACTTCGTTCGATCAACTTCGATTTCACCGTAAGCAGCGAGCTTACCATCATTCATCTGCACGTTTGCAGGGAAGGAAATTGGGTGAGTTTGTCCTTTGATGCTCAGTTGTCCATGAATCATTGTGTTGTACTCTCCTGATTTGTTGGATTCAACCTTTTCGATTTTGAATTTTGCGGTTCCAAAATCAGAAACAGCGAAGAAGTCATTTGATTTGAGATGACCCAATAATTTGGCTCCGTACTCTCCTTGGATGTCTTCTACAGTCATTGAGTTCATATCCACTTCGAAAGATCCTCCAATAATCTTATTGCCATCAACTTGGAGTGTTCCTCCTTTGAGTGCAATAAGACCATTGTGGCTTCCAGTTATTTTTTCTCCTACCCATTCTATTTTACTTGCTTCTGGTTTGATGTCGAGCGTTTTAATGCCATCATCAATTGGTTTGAACGCAACGACTACGATGCCTAGACCGAGTGCTGCTATTTGAACTAATCGTTTCATTTAGTATGTGTTTTAGTTTTGATTCTACAAATATATGTATATACATCTAATGTAAACACAAATAAAGTTAAAACGATCGATCTACTTTTGACGAAACACCAACATGGCACTTACAGAAACAGTTGCAATTCCTTTGGGATTCACCGCCCCGGAATTTTCTCTTCTCAACGTTATAACTGGAAAAATGGATTCATTTGGTGAACACCACGGATCCAAGGGGACCGTCGTCATGTTCATTTGCAATCACTGCCCTTATGTTGTTCATGTGCGTGAAAAGCTGGTGGACATTGGAAATCATTATATCCCACTAGGCATTGGGTTTATAGCAATCAGTTCGAATGATGTGGAAGCTTATCCAGCCGATAGTCCCGATAAAATGAATGAGCTTTCTCAGCAAATGAATTTTCCATTTCCATACTTATACGACGAGACCCAGGATGTGGCAAAAGCCTATGATGCTGTTTGCACGCCAGACATTGCAGTTTTTGACGAAAACGACCGTTGTGTCTATCGCGGACGCATGGATGACAGTTCGCCTGGGAATGGAAAACCAGTGACCGGAGCCGAATTAGTGGCATGTCTAGATTCTTTGCTACGAAATGAGGATGTTGACAACATCCAATATCCCAGTATGGGTTGCAATATCAAGTGGAAGTAATGCTTTAAACAGTCTGGTTCCTCGGTTCGGTCTACCGAGCACGCCTTTAAATCCATAATTTTGCAAGCTCTGCCATGCAAAAGATAAATATCCTATTCTTAGTTTTAGTGTGCTGGACCTTAACTGGTTATGGGTCTGAGCCAAAGGATCCTGTTAAAAGGGATACCATCCGGGCGACTGTTCTGTATGGAGAGGAGGTGCTTTTTGATGCCGTTGATGGTCTATCCGATGGCCAGGTTTCGGATTTGCGAGACTCAATATTGAAGTTTCATGGTCCAAATAGGCTTTGGAGCTACATAAACCTCTACTTATCGCTCAAAAACAAGAGTGAAGAAGAATTAGTGGCATACATCGATTCGCTTTTTGAAACAGAGGACGTTCCTTATGCATTGATTAATCAGATCAATATCTATCTCGCCAACAGACCTGAGCAAGTGACTTTTGCTACGCCAACAGATCTGTTTGTGGGCTCAAAACATTCAAGAATCCCCGCAACGGATTTTTATCCAAGTTGGGATGACTCAAAACCAAACCCATACCCATGGGGATTAGGGAATCAGGATACTTCCATGTCGTTACTGCTATCTAGTCAGGAGCTTGGCGAGTTTCATTTGCCTGTCGAGAATGTGTTGACCTCAAAGTTTGGCTGGCGCGATGGGCGTATGCACAATGGGATAGACATTGATTTGGAGGTTTGGGATCCCGTAGTCTCTGCTTTTCCGGGTGTTGTTAGAGTTGCTAAGTATTATGGAGGATTTGGAAGGGTAGTAGTTGTTCGACATTTCAACGGACTTGAAACTGTCTATGCACATCTTCATCGGTTCAAAGTAAAAACGGGGGATCGAGTTGAAGGTGGACAATTGGTTGGTCTGGGTGGAAGCTCAGGAAATAGTACTGGAAGTCATTTGCACTTCGAAGTGAGATTCAAAGGGAAAGCTGTAAATCCATTGAGCTTCATTTCATTTGAAGAAAAGATACTGATCAACGACACGCTCGTCCTGAAGCGTACGAAAAACGGCTATGTTTCCTATCCAAAAGGAACGGTGATTTATACCGTTGAACGAGGCGATAGCCTCTACAAAATTGCCCGAGAGTACGGCACGACAACCTACAAGCTCGCAGAATTAAATGGAATTCGGCGCAACAGCTATCTCTACGTAGGGCAACGATTGAGGGTGATATGATCGACCTCGAAGAGCAGTTTAATTTCACGAACAAACTCAAGCATCCAACCAACGACCGGAAGGCTGTTTATCGATACTTTGATGCGTCCCAAGCGGAATACTTCACGGAATTATTGGTAGATGCTGACATCGAGTTTGAAGCCCAAATTGATGAGGATGATCCAAAGAAGCCCACTTATTTTGGAGTTTTAAAGGCCTACGAAACAAAGGTTGATAAGCTAAACTTCATGGCTATGGGAAAGGGGAGAGACAAGTTTATTCCCACCGCTCTGATGCGTTTTATTGTCTTTGCACTTTCTCTCTTGGTAATTCTACTTGCGTTCCTTGGCTATATCGTCTCTGAATAGCCGAATTCTTAATTCCCTACTCCGACTGCTATTCAATGCCGAAATTTGTACGGTGCGAATTCTATTAATCATATTACTCATTGGATCAACCTCCATGGTTCACTCGCAAAAAAGGGTGACCACCTTTGGGCTTCAGATTAAGCCGATAGTTCCGAGTAATCTGTTTAACACCGGTGAAACGGCGTTGACGAAAAATAATCTGGATTTCGCCGTCAATCAGAAGCTGGGTTATTCAATGGGAGGCATCATCAGAATTGGTCTCAATGAGCGTTTCTCTATGGAAACTGGGATCAGTTTAGTAAAACGGCACTTTGAAGCAACGGTTTTTGACAATCTGGATGCATATGCCGACACAACAAGATTTGGTATTTACGGATATGAAGTCCCTGTGTTAGGCATGGTATTCATTCGCCTCACAGACCAGATTTACATGAATACAGCATTTGGACTAGCCTTCGATGTCTTCCCTTCAGATGTGAGTAGCCTAGGAAGTTCTGACGAGTTTGAGCATGTTGGTATTCGAAGAGGTTTGAACGAAACAACGAACTTACTTTCTTGGATGAAAGTCGGATTGATAGCCAACCTAGGCTACGAATTCAGAACAGAAAAATCTGGGTACTTCTATGTTGGTGGCTCTTATCACTTGCCATTTCAAAATATTTACCACTCCTTTCTATTGTATGAGCGAAACGCGATTTCAGACCAAGCACACCTTCAGTTAGCTGGAAACTATCTTACCCTCGACTTTCGGTATCTATTTCATGAAGAGCCGAAAGAGAAAAAAAGAAAGACTAAAAGAGATCCAGATTCGATGCCAGGCTGGATGAAGAAGTAGGCTTAAATCGGAGCGTTCTTATAATGCTCCCAGAGTTGGTTTATTTCCTTGACATAGTTCACCGGCTCACGTCCCCGACAGTAACCATGTTTCACCACCTTGTCCTTGTAATATTGACGTTGTGATTTCAACTCGAGATAAATGGCGACATCTTCCCAGCTTGATTTGTCGCTGCCGTTCTTTTCGGCAAGTCGCTGAGCGTCCAGAACATGCCCCAAACCAACATTGTATGAACCTAGTATATAGTTGGTCTTTTCTATGGAGTCGGGCAGATGTTCATACCAGTATTCTTTAAGAGTCAACAAGAATGACACTCCAGCGTGAATGTTTTGATTTGGGTCTTGAACACTATCAGCTCCGAAACGGGAAGCAGTTGCAGGAATAAGCTGCATAAGGCCGCTTGCGCCCGTCCAGGCTTCTGCATCGGGAATAAAGTGGCTTTCTTGGTAGATCATGGCAGCTAGGAGTTTCCAATCCCAATCCAGTCGCTCCGCTTCCTTCTTGATGATTTTGTCATAAGGCGAAATCTTGTTTCCCTTAAGAGAAGAATACTCACTGAGCACTCGCTCTCTGTGTTTTGTTCGAGCCTTGAAATACTTAAGGTGAATCATGGCAAACTCTTCAGTCTTTTTAAAACGCTCAAACCAATCTTGGAAAGCCGATTGAAGTTCTACATGATTCTTCCGAGTCGCCCACGCAATCCGTTGGTTGAAACTCATCGGCGTTTTAATGTCAATATTAGGGTAGTACCCTTTGTTCAATATGGCAATATTCTCATCCGCCATGGTGTATTCTATTTCACCGGTGGAAACCATTTCGATCAGCTTTTCAGTTCCAATGTCACCAGCAAATTCTACGTCGATAATTCCGCCGATTTCATCCATGATGTTGAGCAGCCGCGTGTAAAATGAAGTCTCCTTTCGTACATGGATGGTTTTGCCAATCAAACCTGAAATATCTCTAACGAGCGCCTTGTCTAGGCGGTCTTGGGTCATTTTCCAATAGTTCTCTGGCATTTTCTGGATGAGGACCTGGCGCGTTTCGAGAATTGGTTCTAAATACAGAACCTTGTTTTTTCGTCGCTGTGTAACCGTGAAGTTAGCGGCAATAAGATCTCCTTGTCCATGGCTCAGAGAATCCATGACATGATCCATGTCTTGCACAATTTGGATTGAAAGCTCCACTCCAACATGATCCGCAAACCGCTCCAAAAGGTCGTACTCAAACCCCATCGGAACTCCCTTGTAGATGAAGTAACTCGAACTGCTGAAATCGGTGAGGGCAATCAATTTCCCAGATTCCTTAATCTCGGTGAGATCTCGCATTAATGGTTTCACGTATGCAATTTTCTCTTCGGTTTTCTTGGCAGAACCTTGGGAGCAAGAGCCTAGTAGAATTAGGGCAAATGAAAATATGAGTAACCTCAACACCTATGAATGTACGGGCAGTTAAGCAAAAGGGTTGCTCTTGCTATGTGAGTTTGACGAAGAAATAGAAGATAAACCAGAGAGCAGTCAATATTAGAAAGATGTACCCAGTGCCTTTGAAATATTGCTTCTGAAGCCTTGCGTCTTTCACATAGGCCCAGATTAGAAAGGCGGCAAAAGCCACCAAGAAGAATACTGCGAAAATTATTCGGCCTGTCGTGAACATGAGTACAAATCTGCGATTAAAACTATCAGTTTGGACAAGGGAATTTATCGATCAGGCTTTATACTTTCGGCATCTTAATAATATAGAATGGCAAAACAGCAGAGTACTAAAAAGGCAAAAGGGTCAATGAAGGTGTTGAACGATAAATCCATGGATTTCTTGGCTAGTTATCTCAACAATGCATCACCGACTGGATTCGAGTCAGAAGGACAGAAGCTCTGGTTGGATTATATCAAGCCGTACATCGATGACTACATCGTGGATACGTATGGTACGGTAGTCGGCATCGTTAATCCGGAAGCTGAATACAAGGTCGTAATTGAAGCACATGCTGATGAAATCTCCTGGTTTGTTCATTATATTGATGACAGCGGATTCATCTATGTGAAAAGGAATGGAGGCTCTGATCACCAGATTGCGCCGTCAAAAAGAGTCATCATCCACACAGATAAAGGGGAAGTACCAGCAGTATTTGGTTGGCCTGCAATCCACACCCGTAGAGCTGGGAAGGAAGAAACTCCCAAAGCAGACAATATCTTCCTTGATTGTGGGGCAAGAACTAAGAAAGCCGTGTTGGACATGGGAATACATGTAGGATGTGTGATTACCTATCCAGATGAGTTCATGATACTAAATAAAGATCATCTCGTTGGTCGTGCCTTGGATAACCGAATGGGCGGATTCATGATCGCCCAGGTGGCGCGCCTGTTGAAGGAGAACAAGGTCAAGTTGCCATTTGGTCTTTACATCGTTAACTCCGTTCAAGAGGAAATAGGTCTTCGAGGAGCAGAAATGATCGTTGAACGAATTCGGCCTGACGTTGCCATCGTGACGGATGTATGCCACGATACCAATACACCAATGATCAAGAAGTTGGAGCAAGGCGATTTCAAATCAGGTGACGGACCTGTAATTAGCTATGCCCCGAGCGTCCAGAACAATTTGTTGAAGCTCATTCTTAAAACGGCTGACGATAATAAAATTGACTTCCAACGAATGGCCGCTAGTCGTTTTACTGGAACGGACACGGATGCATTTGCGTTTGGAGCCGGTGGAGTAGCTGCTGCGCTGATTTCACTTCCGCTGCGCTACATGCACACGACGGTTGAGATGGTGCACAAGGATGATGTCGAAAGTGTGATTGAATTAATATATCACTCCCTCCAGAAAATCAAAAACAACCACGACTTCAGGTATCTAAAGTAGGTTTAGGAGAGAAGAGACAATCTTCATGTATGCCACAATGCCATTCAACATATCACGGCATGGTACTTGACCTGAAAATATACCTTTGCCGCGCTTAAGAAAGACCTGAGAAATGGATAGGAATACGTTGACTGGGCTGTTATTGATTGGAGCCATCCTTATTGGATATTCTCTTTGGATGCAGCCTTCACAAGAGGAGATTGAAGCTCATGAACGAGCCAATGACAGCATCGAGAATGTTCAAGCAGAAAGAGCTGAACGAGAAGCCGAGACTGTTGCAATCAGCCCACGAGAAGATACCGTTGAACAAGTAACGAGCACCCTCGATTCGACTGCCCAAGCTCTTCAAGATTCGTTGGATCGGATTAGACATAAGCAACGATTTGGATCGTTCGCAGCTGCAGCGCAGGGACAAGAAACGGTGCATGTCATTGAGAATGACCTTGTAAGACTCAATATATCAAACAAAGGAGCTGCTCCTGTGAGAGGCGAGCTGAAGGAATATGTCACTTATGACTCTATGCCCCTTTTGCTGTTTGATGAATCAACCTCCAAATTCAACTTCCTTTTCTGGGCTGATCAAAACACAGAACTCGCGAGTTCTGAACTCTACTGGACTCCGGTTGAAGAACAGATGACTTCGTCTAAGGCTGTGTACCGGATTTACGGTCAAACGGAGCAACAATACCTTGAAGTATCATATGGCCTTCCGGAAGATGGAAGCTATTTGGTCGATGCGAACATTGAAGTAGTAGGAATGGACAATCTTCTGCGAGCTAGCGAAGACATGTTCGAACTGTCATGGGAATTGCAAGCACCATTTCATGAAAAGAGTAGGGAGCAAGAGCAGATGAAAACCACGATGTACTACAAGTACATGGAAGATGCTGCGGACTATGTTTCTGAAGGTAGCTATGAGAAAGAAGACCTAGAGGCGACGATTCAATGGGTGGCGTTCAAACAACAATTTTTCTCGGCAGCATTGATTTCTGAACTAGGTTTCAGCAAAGAAGGGTCGTCGGTTGAAACCATCGAATTGGACGATGAAGAATACACCAAAGGAATGGCGGCGACCATGGGAATGGAATTTGGGAACGATCGCAATCCATCATTTCCTTTTCAGATCTACCTCGGACCAAATCACTATCAAACACTCAAGAATCTTGAAATAGGTCTTGAAGATCAGATTGATCTGGGCTGGGCAATTTTTGGCTGGGTCAACCGGTTTTTGGTCATTCCAACATTCAACATTCTGGATAATAATACGGGCTTGGGATATGGAATTATTATCCTGATTCTAACGATTTTTATCAAGCTGATTCTATTTCCGCTGACGTGGAAGAACTACGTTTCCAGCGCGAGAATGAAGGCTTTGAAGCCAGAGGTCGATGAGCTTAACAAGAAGTACGAAAATAAGGACGCCATGCAAAAGCAGCAGGCTGTCATGGGGCTGTATCGACAAGCGGGGGTTAATCCTATGGCTGGTTGTGTGCCGATGCTCCTCCAGCTCCCGATACTTTATGCGATGTTCCGATTCTTCCCCGCAAGTATTGAATTGAGACAAGAATCATTTCTCTGGGCTGAGGATTTATCGTCTTATGACTCGATCTACAGCTTGCCATGGGAAATTCCATTTTATGGAGATCACATCAGCTTGTTCACATTGTTAATGGCCATTTCTACATTCTTCTATTCGAAGTATAACATGGATATGTCCGGTGGCGCTAATGCACAAATGCCACAAATGAAGATGATGATCTACTTCATGCCGTTCATGTTGTTGTTCTTCTTCAATAGCTACTCTTCAGGTTTGAGTTACTATTATTTCATGGCCAATGTCATTACGATGATACAGCAGTTCGTCATCAAACGATACTTCATCAATGACGATGCAATTCGTGCGAAGATTCAGGCTAACAAGACGAAGACTAAAACGAAGAGTAAGTTCCAGAAAAGGCTTGAGAAAATGGCGAAGAATCGGGGTTATCAACCTCCAAAAAAATAAGGCAATGAAGAATCTACTTATACTTCCGATGATTGCTCTTGTGGCTTTTAGCAGCTGCAAAAACAATCAGAAATCTACCGATAAGAGTGCGGCTAGGGTTGAGAAAAGTAAGGCAGAGAAGAAAGAGATTGCGACGGCAGATTATGAAGCTGCAGAGTCCGTTGATCAGGCAGCGCCTGTCGAACCGAAGCAGCAAGTCGACCTTTCAAAGTATCAGCCTGAGTATGCGGAGAATTTGTTTCTGCGTTTCAAACGAACTCCTTGTTTTGGTAAATGTCCAGTGTACGAAGTCAATGTGTACCTAGATGGGCACGCCGTCATGGAGGCCAAGCAAAATTTTGATTATGCGGGTTATTATCAAACGGGGTTCACGGAAGATCACATCGACCGAATCTTGAAACTGGCCAACGATCATGGCTTTTTCAAAATGGATCATGTTTATGATGCCCCGGTGACGGATCTTCCATCTACGACAACCATTATCAAATCAGAAAACGGTACGCACTGGACATACCATCGAATGAATGCCCCTGATGACTTGAGAGAGTTGGAAACGGAACTCGAAACCTTTATTAAGGATCTACAGTGGTATCCGTATAAGCCAGAAAAGAAGGAAGACTAATCCCGAGTTCTGAAGATCGAGAAACGATCGATTTCCATTTCGGCACCGGCATACAGGTCTGGTCCGCAGGCGTCGGATTCAAATTCAAACTTTGAACTTGGGATGCTCGAATTAAAGCTCGAGATCCAATAATTTATAACGACCTCTCCATTGGAGTAGGCCTCTTTAATTTCGCCTTTATCGAGTATCAGCTCGAAACAGGTAACATCTTCAATTTGTTCAAAGTAGATTCTTGTGGTAGTATACCCATACGAATAGCTGAATGAATTGGATCCTAAGGCGCTCGTCACCGCACGATTAATCTCGATCTCTATGTGAATGTCTTCTTCTTCGGCAAAAAGAGTAGCTAGCTCACCATCAAGCTCAAACCCAAACTCAACACTTTGTCTGTCACAATCTTCCCCTTGATATGCATTAAGACTCAACACTCCTAAGTCGATGTAATGATCAGCTTCAATCTGTCCCAAGTTATAATCCTCGGCAAGCCATCCTAAGTTAGAATCGAATTCGTCAAAATGGCTGTAGTGCCTCGCTGTGGCTGAGTCGATTAAGTCAATCGTTTCTTGGTCAAGGGAGTACTCCTTGCAGCTCGAAAAGGAGGCCAATAGAATGGTGAGCAAAGAAAGGGCAAGTAATTTCATAGATAGGTTCAAAGTTCTCGTTATAGATGCGCAACATCACCTGTTGGTTGATCTTCCAATGAAAGCGTCGCGGCCACGGTGGCGAAAACGGCCACAAACCCGGAAGTAACCGGTCCAATAACCGGAACCAAGATCCAAAGTGCATAAGGCGAGCCCAAGCCGATTGACTGGAATCGATTGGTCCAAACGAATGAGTTACTCTCTCTAGCGCTCAACTTCCTCCTTTCTAGAGTATAGTCCATGAAGTTGTATCCATAGAAGTAAGCGTTGATTCCAAAGAGCAAGAATGGTGCTGCTAGCCCGATTACTGGGACGAATCCAAGAATGAAGCAACCAATGGAAAGCCCCAATTGAATGACTCCATTCTTAATGGCTAGTCCAGCTGCTCGAGTAAGATCGCGCATGAATTGAACTAGATTGAATTCTGGAACGTCCTTCCCCATTTTGGCGGCAACTTTTTCACTGAGCCAGGTTAGAATCGGAGCCATCAACAAGAGGATGATCGATCCGCCCACAAAGGCAAGCACGAAGTAGAGCATGACTCTGAGAATAAGCCAAACCAGCCAGTAGATCGCGTCTCGAATCCAACTTGCCCAATCAGGTAGCCAGCTCATTTCGCCGACCCAATCGTTCAGTATTGCATAAACTGCGTCCGTTGCCCAATTTGTCAATGAGAAGCCACCAATGAACACAAGAATGGTAATGATTATTGGGAATACCATAAACCAACCAAGCCCTTTACTAAATAGAAAATGAATGGCCTTGGTGTAGTACGATAGCGATCTAAGCATGTAGTTCTTCTAGTACTTCAATTTTGTTTCTGTGCAACTTGATCATTCGCTTCTGCTCCATTTTTTTGAGCAGCCGAGAAATGACTTCCCGAGAAGTATTCAAATCCGTCGCAATTTCTTGGTGGGTCGTACTGATCAAATTTGATTGAAGCGTATCCACTTGTTTGCCAAGATAGAATATCAATCGATCGTCCATGGCTTTGAAGGCGATAGCATCGACCACAGAAAGCAATTCCTCGAACCGCGAACGATATGTTTCAAGAACAAAATAGTACCATGACTTGTACTTCAACATCAATTCATCCATCTGTTCGATAGGAACGAGGATAGCCTTGGTAGGCTTCAATGCTTTGGCCATCACTTCGGAGGTGAGCTGCTGAGAAGCACAGACCATGGACAGAGCACAAGCATTACCCGGCTCGATGAAGTACACGAAGAATTCGTTTGATTCATCATCCTCACGATAGAGCTTCACAAGTCCATCTACGATGAGCATGGTCGATTTGAAATACTGGCCGGTTCGCATCAATTCATCGCCTTCTTCAAACGATTTTATCGTGCCGATATCTGCCAAGGTATTGATCAGTTCGGGTTCAAACACGCCAAACTGATCTGTAAGAATCTGGTGTATCTCTTGGTTCATAGACTGAGGTTATGAACCAAATATACGGCTCAGGACCGCGAAAAAAGAGCTTGAAATGGACGAATGGTTTGGGCAATAAATCCTGTAGGCATCTTGTCCACATCCTCGTAGCCTAGTTCAATGTCACGACCTGGTTTTGGGATCCAAGCCGTTCCGAATATGTAATCCCACAGACTCAACGAAATACCAAAGTTGATTCCGAACTTCCGATCTTCAGGAATGTCTTTAGCGTGATGCCAAATGTGCATCCTAGGATTGTTTAGGAAGTACTTCAGTGGGCCGTAGTCCCATCCAACATTGGCGTGATTTAAGTGACCAATGGCAACGGTGAAAATGTGCAAAACGAAAAAATCTTGGATGCCAAAGCCAATCATTCCCAGAGGTAAATACTGAATGGACTTGTACACAATCGTTTCCATCCAATGAAATCTGAGATGTGCTGCGAAACCCATCTCCTTTACGCTGTGATGAATTTTATGGAATTCCCACAGCCATGGAACGCGATGGAGCAGTCTATGAATATTCCATTGCACGAAATCTGCAATGAAGAACATCAAAGCAAACTGAACCAAGATTGGCCAGCTCGAAACTTCGATTGCGACCAAGTTTGTTATGCCTACAATGCCCAACAAGTCTCCAAAAGCCTCAACGGCCACATTGGATATCGCGTTGTAGCCAACAAGAGAAAAAAGAAAGAAGTTGAAAAACATGTAAAACCCGTCAAGCCAAAAGTCTCGTCTGATGGATTTCTGCTCTATTCTCCATGGCAATGCTAGTTCAAGTGCCCATACCAAGACAGAAAGTCCGACGAGCCACCAGAAGTAGTTGTGCCACGCGAATGTGGTTATCTCCGAAATCAGATAATTCCAGTATCCAGTGAAAGAATCTGAGATGATTTTGAGATAGTCGGCCATCGGAATCTCTACTTCCAGCCGGAATATCCACCACTGAGATTATGAACTTCTTTGAAGCCCATTTCCTTCATCTTATCCTGAGCGGTTTTGCTACGACCACCTGCAGCACAGTAAACAAGCACAGGAGCTTCTTTGCTTAGTTTGCCGATTTTCTCATCGAAATCTGATTTCGAAATGTCTATTTGAATTGCTCCTTTGATCATTCCATTAGAGACTTCACCATCCGTTCTCACGTCGATGATTTGAAGGTTAGGAACAGCAGCCATCAATTCTTTGGCCTGTTCGTTGGAAACGTCTGGAAATTTTGAATCGCCTTGTTGGGCGTTACACCCAAGCATTACGAAAGCAATTGTCATTGTGAGAAGGTATTTCATGATCGCGTCTTTTTCAGGTTTAAAATCAAAGATAAAAGAAGAAGGACCCAAGGACTTCCATGCAACAGGAGATCAAACCAATCCATCATTTGCATTCCGGATGGATCTCCAAGAATCCATTGAACCTTACCGAAAATATGTGGTTCAGGAACGAAGGGTGCAAGTCCTAAGGTCAAGGAGGCCATGATCCATAACTTCCAATTTTTTTGGATGAATAGCATTAGCGCTTGACCTGTCCTTTCCAGCCCATAATACCGCCTCTTAAGTTGGTGACGTTTTCGAAGCCTTGTTCGCCCAGGTAGGTACAAGCAGAGGCGCTTCGCATTCCGCTTCTGCAATAAACAAGGTAGTTTTTTGATTTGTCCAACTTGCTTATTCTAGAGGCAAAATCGCCACTGTTTACGTCAATATTTTTCGCGCCGGGAATGTACCCGGATGCAAATTCACCACCTGTTCGCACATCGAGAACGATTGTGTCCTTTGACTTCATTTTTAATTCAAATTCAGGAGAGCTGATCTCCTCAAATGACTTGGTTTTATTAAATAATCCGAACATAATTCATGTTTAAGAGTGCAAATGAAACGAAGGCTTGTCAGTTTGTTGGTGTCTTGCATTACTAATTGAGAATAATAACGGGGCCCGAAAAGGGCCCCGTTCTAACCTCACCCCTCGCATCCTCATACGAGGGATACACCAATCTATGATTTACCAAGTGCAAATAAAGAGAAGGTGAAATGCTTGTACTGTGACAACAGTTACCTAGGCCAATATTTCTTTGAGAAGAATGCTGGCTCCCATGATCAGGACAAACCATCCAAAACCTTTCTTGAGTTTGGGACCATCCACTTTGGTACTCAAGAAGCTCCCAATGAATATTCCTCCAATGGCCAGAACACTAAAAATTATGAGGAGGGACCAATCAACATCGTAGTTGCTTACGTCACCCAGGAAGCCAATTAGAGATTTCGCAGAAATAATGATTAGAGAGGTGCCAATGGCAGTTTTCATTTTTAAGCCTGCAAAAAGCACAAGGGCAGGGATTATTAGAAATCCTCCTCCAGCGCCAACTAAACCCGTGAGTCCGCCGACGATTAGTCCTTCAGCAAGAACAATCAAAACCTTTTGAAACTCTGACTTACTCTTCTGGGGGCCGGAAGATTCCTTTCTCTTACGTATCATACCTATGGAAGCCACCAACATGAGCAAAGCAAAGAGGACCATGAGTAAAGTGCCTTTTGTGATAAGCACATTCCCGAATTCAAATACTTCCTCGGGTATGGCAGGGACAACAAACTTTCGGGTTATGTAAACAGCGATTATGCTAGGAATGCCAAAAATTAGAGCAGTTCTAAAGTCAATTTGACCCTTTCGCGCATAACGAAAGGCACCAACCGCTGCGGATGACCCGACGATGAAGAGCGAATACGCTGTTGCTAGAACCGGAGACACACCCATGAGATAAACGAGAACCGGCACAGTTAAAACTGAACCACCGCCTCCTATAAGTCCCAGTGATACACCGATTAGAGCTGCCGCTGCATATCCTATCATCTCCAACATGAGGCAAATATGGAACTATAAACACTGTCGTTCGGTGACAATGGTTCCAAATGAGAGATATGCATACCATTGACGATAACGGTCTCGCTTACAAGGTTTAATTTTGCGACCCTAAATTTTACGCATGCCCTTAAAGGCTTTGACTTCAGTTTCGCCTGTTGATGGAAGGTACGCCAGGCACACCGAACCACTAATTGACTTCTTCTCTGAATATGCTCTGTTCAAGTATAGAGTGAGAATTGAGGTTGAATACCTAATTCTTTTGGCATCCAAAGGCTTGAAAGGAATAAATGCCCTGTCGGAGGACGAGATATACAAGTTGCGCGGTGTTTACATGGACTTTACTCTTCAAGATGCAGAGCAGATCAAGGGAATTGAGCGCACCACTAACCATGACGTGAAGGCGGTAGAATACTTTGTAAAAGAGCAACTCGGTAGATTGGAACGAGAAGACCTCTTGGAGTTTGTTCACTTTGGTTTGACTAGTCAGGACATCAACAACACTTCTGTGCCTCTGTCGATCAAAGAGGCCCAAGAGCAAGTTATGCTACCAAAACTGGAGGAGATAATCGCTCAGCTGAATGGTATGGCGGCCATGTGGTCAGAGATTCCGATGCTGGCACGAACCCACGGTCAACCTGCTTCACCAACCCGATTAGGAAAAGAGATTTACGTTTTCGTTGAGCGTCTAAAAATCCAAGCTGCGGCATTGGCCGAACTTCCGATTGCTGCAAAATTTGGCGGTGCAACGGGCAATATGAATGCCCATACACTGGCTTATCCAGATACAGATTGGGTCTCATTCGCCAACGCTTTTGTCGACGACACCCTCGGTTTGCAGCGGTCACAGACCACTACTCAAATTGAGCACTACGATCAAATGGCAGCGCTCATGGATTCTTGGAAGAGGATAAACAACATTCTAATCGATCTGTGTCGCGATGTTTGGACGTACATCTCAATGGATTACTTCAAGCAGAAAGTTGTCAAAGGAGAAATTGGTTCCTCAGCAATGCCACATAAGGTTAACCCAATTGATTTCGAGAATGCAGAAGGAAATCTAGGTTTTGCGAATGCGATGGCGGAGCACCTCGCTGCTAAATTGCCTATTTCTAGACTTCAAAGAGACCTTACAGACTCAACGGTGTTGAGGAATATCGGGATGCCATTTTCTCACACGTTGATTGCCCTTAACTCTATAGCCAAAGGACTTTCAAAATTGATATTAAATGAGGAACAGCTTCGCTCCGATCTCGATTCCCATTGGGAGGTTTGCGCCGAAGCTATTCAAACCGTCTTGCGCCGCGAAGGCTTTGATAAGCCATATGAGGCTTTAAAAGAACTCACTAGAGGAAACTCGTCTGTAACACCTGAAACGCTCGAACAATTCATCGATAAGCTCGACGTTAGTGCAGAAGTAAAAGAAGAACTAAAGCAGGTTACTCCACACAACTACATTGGTGTGTTTCGAATGCCTGAGGCGTGAGAAACTTTATTGATATACTTAGGTACCTCGTACCATACAAGTCGAGGATTGCTCTCAACTTATTCTACAATTTGTTGAATGCGGCATTCTCCGTTGTCTCGTTTTCGGCTATCATTCCATTTATAAAAATCTTATTTGACTCTGTAGATCCAGAAAAGGAACAGACAGAACTTAGCAACGGTTTTCTGAATGATGTCAATTCATTTTTTGAAGGCTATATTTTGGACAATGGACCGAAGCATGCGCTCTTGGTATTCTGCATCATCATCGTCATATTGTTTTTAGTCAGAAACGTGTTCCGCTACCTCGCACAAGTAGAAATGGCCTTCTTACGCAATGTGGTTGTTCGAGATATTCGAGCCAATCTATTCTTCAAGCTCATGCGCTTGCCAATGTCTTATTACACCGCGGAGAGGAAAGGGAATATTTACTCGAGGTTCACCAACGATGTGAACGAGGTCGAATGGTCAGTCATGGGCGCTTTAGAGGCCATGTTTCGACAGCCGGTCATGATCGTTCTATATCTGATCAGTTTGCTATTCATTTCTTGGCAACTCACGCTTTTTGTTTTGATCGTATTGCCTGTTTCTGGATTGATCATCGGCCGAATTGGTAAATCGTTGAAACGAACAGCGAAGAAGGGTCAAACGGAGATGGGTAAGGTTGTAGCGTTTTTAGAAGAGTCCGTTTCTGGTATCCGAATAATTAAAGGGTTCACCGCCGAACGATCATTTGAAGAACGCTTTACCAGTCGCAACGATCGGCACTTTAGATTGATGGTTCGACTTTTTCGAAAGCAGTACTTAGCTTCTCCTCTTAGTGAGTCGTTGTCGGCCGTGGCCATAGCACTCATACTTTGGTTTGGAGGCGGTTTAGTGTTGGAAGGCCGCATGCTGAATGGAGAGTTCTTTATTGCCTACATCGTGATTTTTTCACAAATGATTTCTCCAGCTAAAACATTGACGGAAGCATTTTCCAGAGTTCAACGCGGTATTTCAGCAAGCGAGCGAATTGAAGAAGTTTTGGGCGAGGATGAAAAAATCCTGGAAATAGATAACCCAAAGAAAGTTGATGATTTCAAGGAATTGATTGAATTTAATGCGGTCAACTTCAAGTATGAATCTGTGAGCGTGCTGAAAAATGTAAACCTCAAAATTGCCAAAGGGGATAGCATCGCTTTGGTCGGTCCATCAGGAGGCGGTAAATCAACGCTAGTTGACCTTCTCCCTCGCTTCTATGAAGTCGTTGATGGCTCCATTTCAATTGACGGGGTCAACATCAATGATTACAAGGTCGAAGATCTGCGAAACCTATTTGGCATTGTCTCTCAGCAAAGCATTTTGTTCAACGACTCAGTCAAGAACAACCTTCTCATTGGAAATCCTGAAGCTTCTGAGGAGCAGATCATTGATGCCCTTCACGCTGCTAATGCCCACGGCTTTGTGATGTCCTTGCCAGAAGGAATGGACACCAATATTGGAGAAGGTGGAAGTAAGCTTAGCGGAGGACAGAAGCAAAGGATCAGCATCGCCCGTGCCATCCTAAAGAACCCTCCAATTATGATTCTTGATGAAGCTACATCAGCATTGGATACTGAATCTGAGCGCCTTGTTCAGAGCGCCTTGGAAAAGCTTCTTGAAGGTCGGACGAGTTTTGTGATAGCCCACCGATTAAGCACTGTACAGAATGCCTCGCGCATTATGGTGATCGAACAAGGAGAAATAGTTCAAAGTGGTACGCACCAAGAGCTAATTACGGAGGCAGGTCTCTATAAGCGATTGGTTGAATTACAAGATTTGGGCTGATGGGGATATCAGGATTTTCCATGTGCCGAAATGCAGACTTGCTGTACTATCCAATTAAAGAGAGTATTCTCAGCGCATTGCCCATTGTTGATGAGTTTGTAGTGGCTGTTGGAAAAGGAAAGGAAGAAGACAATACACTCCAATTGCTTGAATCCATTGATTCGGACAAGCTCAGAATTGTTCATACCAAGTGGGATTTGAACAAGTATCCTGATGGAACGGTGCACGCTCAACAAACCGACTTTGCGAAATCATTTTGTTCCGGAGATTGGCTTCTTTACCTCCAAGCAGATGAGATTCTCCACGAGGATGATCACAAGAATATTCTCGATTCTTCTAAACGATTCAATGGAGATCAAAAAGTGGAGGCCTTGGTATTCGACTACCTACATTTCTGGGGCGACTATACTCACCTTGTGAACTCCCATGGCTGGTACCCGAGAGAGATCCGAATGGTGAAGAATCAAAAGAACATTCATTCATGGGAAAGTGCCCAATCCTTTCGTTATATCTCGGACTTTGATGGCGTTTCTTACCGCAGAAAAACAGGATCGAGAAAGCTCTTTGCTGCTCACTGCGATGCTCGAATATTTCACTATGGATGGGTAAGACCACCAAAATTAGTTACTGAGAAAATGTTGGCGCTCGATGAAATCCATTCACATCCCAAACCTCGCTTCAGCGGGGATTTTCAATTTGGCAACATGAGCAATTTAGACACGTTCGATGGATCGCATCCTGAAGTAATGAAAAAGAGGATTGCGAGCTTAGATTGGCAAAATCAACTTACCTCTGATCCGGTTGTGAGAAAGTATCCGTTCAAACATGAACGCATGAAGAACCGTCTTATAACTAAACTCGAAAAGACGCTGCTTGGCGGTGAGCAGATTATGTCTTTTAAAAATTACACGTTAGTAGACTGACTATTTTCGAAGCATGTTAAAGTTTCTCTTCTTCTGGAGAAATCACAATGCTCTTGAACTACACAAATTCAACTCAGGGTTCTAATACGACCTGCACGTTCGAAGGAAATTGATCAGTGAGTGGGGCAGCTCTTGCAAGCCTTCTTTCCCTTCTTCTTAAACTTTTTACAACACTTCTTCTTAAGCAGTAGTTGCTCAATGGAGTATTCACCAAATAGCTGTACCGCGATACACGGTTCTTGCATAGTCGGAGGAGTGGCTGTACGGATCAAAGCTTGTTTAGAATTATTCTAAACAAAGGTAATGTTCCTCTCTTCAAGCAGCGAATTCTAATTCACTGATATTGGTCAAAGATTTCAACAGATTAGTTGCAAGGTTCGTCAGGAATGGTGTCCGGTACTACGACCAAGTTCGCCGAAATACCTCCTGCACTGAAATAGCCAAACGCATTGATCCCAGTTGTCACATTCTTTAGATTGCCTCGTATTGGAGCTGGAGGAGTGTCAAACGGAGAACCAACAAAAGCAGTCTGGTTTTGTAACGACCCAATAAAGCTGGAGTAAGTATCACTGACACGCAATTGAAAGACCACAACCGTGTCGCCTAGTTCAAGTTCATTTCCGTATACATCTATGCCAAATAAGCAAAGACCATCGAAGTTATCGTCATTCGACCCTGCGATAAAGCCGGGGTTACTCACGTATTCATTGTTTATGTAGAACATCCAGCGGTAGTTGTCCCCCAAGCCTGGAGTTTCATACGTGTCCATTCCCATGTAGTAGGCACAACTGTCGCCGAGGAAGTTAGGTCCATAGTTTGCACTAACTCCTATAAGAGGAGGAGTTGACACATACAATTCGGGTACAGTCTCATAAAAGTTTCCGAGGGCATCAATTTCTAAATGATAATACGCCTCACCAGATGCATCTGGGTCATGTGTGATCCGATATACGCCCGGCAATTCTGGATCTTCCACCAAGGTTTCTACTAAGTTCTTATCCTTGAATAGTTTCACGACAGCGTCACTCACGGTTGGTGATTCTGAATTCGAGAAATAGTTGCTGGTCGTTGTCAATTTAACCTTGTTGAAGGGAAAGTAATCCGCTTCGGATTCGATTGAATCAATCGGAAACTCAGCTGCTAAACTTGCAGCAAAAACGATCTGCTCATGGGGCACAGTGATAATTCCGCTACAATCAAGATCTCCGTCCGGGATATAAAAATCGAGATCTACCATATAGCCTTCAATGACTAGTTCAGCTTCATTCTCAGGCAGATCCAACGAGATTTCCTCTTCGCATGCACTCAGCGATACCAGTGCAACAGCACAGAAATATATCAGGATTCTCTTCATCAGAATTTAAAGTTTAGAGTAGCATAAGGAATTGGAATAGCATATATCGAAAGCTGGTAAGCCTTGGTGACTGCTGGTTGATCTGGGTCCTGTCGGAAGTAAACCGAGTAAGGGTTTTTTCGACCATAGAGATTGTAGACTCCAACCGACAAGTCCATGTCAACGACCTTTTTCAGCGGAGTGTAACGCCATCCGTAGTAGAAAGGAATCATCGGCCAAATCCAGCCAGCCAGCGCGAGAGGAATAACGTTATGGCCTTCCTTACTCAAATTGAAATTCAGGGCTAAATCAAGTCTGTGATAATCCGGAGTACGAGCCCCATTGCGTTTTGTATAGAGCGGTGCTGTTACTTCTCCAAAGGTGAACCTACCATCTGGGTAGGTGATGGGTCGCCCAGTCATGTACGCAAAGTTGGAAGAGACATTGATGCTTTCAGTGATGTCATAGCTTACAACAACACTGACATCATGCGTTTTGTCCCAGTTTGCCGGATAAGGGTCACCATTGTTGATTTCTTCAACGTCTCGAACAACTCGTGATAGAGTATAGCTAACCCATCCTGTTAGTTTTCCTTTTGATCTTTTGAATTGAAATTCGAGCCCATATGCTTCACCTCCTCCCGAGTACAGTTCGGTTTCAATGGTATTATTAAATAGGAGCTCGGCTTCGTCCTTATAATCTACAAGGTCTTGAAACTTCTTGTAGTAAACCTCCACGGAACTTTCATACGTATTATCCGCGAAGTTTCTAAAATACCCGAGTCCGATTTGGTCGACCACACCTGGTTTAATGTATCGTCCTGCAGGCATGTAAATATCCACCGGTGTTGCCGCTGTGGTGTTTGAAATCAGGTGTATGTACTGCCGATTTCGGTTATAACTTCCTTTGATGGAAGACACTTCGTTCAGCTGGTAATTGACACTGAGTCTTGGTTCAATACCGTGATAGGCTTTCACAATTTCGCCTGCTTCGAATTGAACTGTATCGTCCGGCGAAATTGTTGAAGTGGGATTTTCAGGATCGATCGGCCCATTGTCATAGGTATAGATGTCGCCTTTTCCAACTTGAGCAAAACCACTCCAACGAAGACCATATGCGATTGTCAGCCTTGTTCCAATCTTTTGTTCGTTGCTTATGTAAAGTGCGGTTTCAACGGCAGGAATACTCTGAATCTCCGATTCAAACTCCTGTACCGTATCCTGAACTTCAAAGAAGCCAGTTGCCTTGCCCGGCCTGAAAATGTAGTATGTGCTTTGCCATCCAAAATCAATCTTATTTTTTGGATTTAGGAAGTAGGTGAAATCAATTTTAGCACTGTAGTTTTCTATGCTTGCCAACCAATCGAACCCAAATGCATCTGTTTCAGCACCAAGCGCATAATCATATTTGCTATAGACTAATGTTGAATTTGAGAAAAGCTTGTCAGAGAACAAATGATTCCATCGAAGCGAACCTGTTGTGTTTCCCCAGCGTGTGCTAAATGATTGTGCGAGATTAAAAACGTCACTGCCATTGTACCCTGCCAAGTAGATTCGATTTTTGTCATTGATAATCCAATTGACCTTACCGTTAAGATCGTAGAAATACAACCTCGTGTCCTTGATTGTTTCGTTTTTAGCAAGAGGAAAGAACAAATCGAAATAACTGCGTCTTCCTGAGAGAATAAAGGAAGCCTTGTTTTTTACAATTGGTGCTTGGATGGTCAATCGGCTAAATAGAAGGCCAACGCCACCATTGACCTCCAGCTTCTTCATGTTTCCTTCTTTCTGGCGAATGTCAAGAACCGATGAAAGTCGTCCTCCGTACTTGGCAGGCATGCCGCCTTTGTACAGCTTCGTGGATTTAATTGCGTCCGCATTGAAGACAGAAAAAAATCCAAACAAATGCGAGGAGCTGAATACTGGACTGTCGTCTAATAAAATTAAATTTTGATCAACATTTCCCCCTCTTACATTAAACCCGGTAGCTCCTTCGCCCACTGTGGTGACTCCTGGAAGTAACTGAATCGACCTTATGATATCTGCTTCTCCCATGAGCGAGGGCATTTTCTTCACCAGCTGGATATCCATTTTTTCGACGCTCATTTCGACGCTTGTAACGTTGACATCTGCTCTCTCCCCGGTGATTACTACTTCATCTAAAATCGTCTCCCCAAATCCCAAAGCAACATTCTTAGTAATGTTTTGGGTTAGTTCAATTTGTTCTGAAACAGTATTGAAGCCAACGAATGACCATTCAATGGTATAGGTGCCAGGTGGAAGCGAAATTGAGTAGAATCCAAATTCGTTAGAAGAGGTACCCACACCAAGCTCTTTTACAAGAACTGTAGCGGCAATCATCCCTTCCCCAGACTCGTTTTCATTGACGTATCCGGATAGCGTAACATCCTTCTGAGCGAGTCCAATAAACATGCTCAGAGTGAGGCAAAGTGTAAGTAGTGATTTCATGAATTTCAAAGCAGCTGCAAATCTATGTGCAGCGACCTCTGATAGGGTATCATATGGATAAAAGGAGGATAATTATTTACCAACGGTATAAGGACGTGTGTAACCAACAAAAGGAGGTTGAAGTTCCCAAAAATATATAAAAGCTATGCATGCATAATAATATTGTTATATTCGTTTAGGACGTGAAGCCAGAAGAAACAATCGATTTCCATGTTCGTTGGGCATGGCTGAAGATCTCCAAGATGTACAATCAGGAGGCAAACAAGTATGGAATAACCCAAGGAATTGGATTCATTCTTTTGAACATTGACCCGAAGGAAGGAACACCTTCTACTCAACTCGGGCCAAAAATGGGGATGGAGCCAACCAGCTTGAGTAGAACCATAAAATCGATGGAAGAAAAAGACCTTATCAAACGAGTGAAAGACAAGAATGACCGACGTGTAATGAGGATTGTTCTGACTAGTGCTGGAGAGAGGATGAGGGAGGTATCGAGAGCAAGCGTCGTTGAATTTAACGAGCGAATCTTGAAGGATTTGTCGAAGGAAAAAGTGGAGCATTTCAAAGAAGTAATAGAGTTGATCGATCGTCACACATTGAAGGAATTATGAGTAAGAGAAGAATTCAAAAAGTTGCAGTTCTGGGTTCGGGAATAATGGGATCTCGAATTGCATGCCATTTCGCCAATGTTGGCGTGCAGGTTCTGCTCCTTGACATTGTTCCGAAGGAGTTATCAGAAACAGAGGTTGCCAAAGGACTCAGTTTAGAGGACGCTCAAGTGCGCAATAGAATTGTCAACGATAGCCTAAAATCTGCGATCAAGAGCAGTCCATCTCCTTTATATCAGAGCGGTGTTCCATCGCTCATAACCACAGGAAATTTTGACGATGATCTGGAAAAGGTTAGCGAGTACGATTGGATATTGGAAGCCATCATAGAACGCTTGGATATTAAAAAGGATCTCTTTGAGAAGCTGGATGGTATTCGAAAAGAGGGAACATTGATCACCTCGAATACTTCAGGCATTCCTATTCATTTAATGTCTGAGGGTCGTTCTGAAGATTTTCGAAAGCATTTTTGTGGCACCCATTTTTTCAATCCACCTCGATATTTAGAGCTGCTCGAGATAATCCCAGGTCCAGATACATCCTCAGAAGTGTTGGACTTCCACATGGATTATGGGAAGCGCTTTCTTGGCAAGTCCACTGTATTATGCAAGGACACACCGGCCTTTATTGCAAATAGAATTGGTGTGTTCAATATTATGTGGATGTTTCACTACATCAAAGAAAATGGCTGGACCGTCGATGAGATTGATCGCCTGACGGGTCCGCTTATTGGCCGGGCCAAATCAGCGACTTTCCGAACGACGGACGTGGTGGGTTTAGACACCCTCATCCACGTTGCCAATGGGTTGAGCGATAACGTTCCAAACGACGAAGCCAAAGAGCTATTCAAGGTTCCAGACTATGTTTCTCAAATGGCCTCGAACAATATGCTTGGATCCAAGACAAAGCAAGGATTCTTCAAAAAGATTAAAAACGATGAGGGTAAATCTGAAATCTTAACTCTTAACCTTGATACGCTAGAATACGGCCCTAGGCAAAAGCCCAATTTACCTTCTATTGAAGCAATAAAGGCGGATGATAATCTAGAAAGCAGACTAAAGTCCCTATTCAACCTAAATGATCGGGTAGGTCAGTTTTTTAAAGATCATTTTTTGGCAATGGTGCAATATGCGTCCAACAGGGTTCCTGAGATAAGCGATGAAGTTTATAGGGTCGATGACGCACTGAAGGCTGGATTTAGTTTTAAACTCGGTCCTTTTGAATCATGGGACGCGATCGGATTCCACGAAATTCTCGCCTTGGCCAAGGAACGAAAGTTAGATCTACCAGTGTGGGTGAGCAAAATGGTCGAAGCCAAAGCTGAATCCTTTTACAAAATCGAAAAAGGGAAGAGGCTCTACTGGGATATTCGCACAAATGCTTACTTAGAAATCCCTGGTCAAGAAGGTCAGGTAAGTCTGGCTATTGCCCGATCTAATGGCATTGTATGGGAGAATTCAGGTTCCGTGATAACGGATCTTGGTGATGGAATCCTCAACATTGAATTCACAACAAAGATGAATACCATCGGAGGCGATGTTCTTAGTGGTATCAATAAAGCAATTGAATTAGCCGAAGAGAGCTATGAAGGACTTTTGGTCTCCAACTCAGGTGACTTGTTCAGTGCAGGTGCCAACGCAGGATTGATACTGATGATGGCGGCAGAACAAGACTATGAAGAGCTTGACCTCGCCATCCGTCAATTTCAAAATACGATGATGCGAATTCGCTATTCGGGTATCCCTGTAGTAGCCGCACCACACAATATGGCATTAGGTGGAGGCTGTGAACTATGCCTTCACGCTGATAGCGTCGTAGCACACGCAGAACTTTACATCGGACTTGTTGAATTCGGAATCGGAGTAATCCCCGCCGGTGGTGGGACGAAAGAATTCGCTGTTAGATTATCAGATGAGCTGTCTGAAGGAGGAATAAGAACAAATCAGTTCAGGAATAGGCTTATGACAATCGCCCAGGCTAAAGTTTCTACGTCAGCGTATGAGGCTTTCGAACTAGGCTATCTGCGAAAAGGAATTGATGAAGTGGTCGTCAATAGATCAATGCAACTCACTGTGGCAAAGAATAAAGCGCTGCAACTAGCTAAGAAAGGATACACTGAACCGGTCGAGAGGAAAGACATAGAAGTCATGGGAAATGAAGGCCTTGGATTGGTTTTCGTCGGTGCAGAGACCATGGTCTCTGGACATTACATGAGCGAGCATGATCGCGTAATCAGTGAAAAACTAGGATGGGTGCTGTGCGGTGGAGATTTAAGTTACCCGCAGCAGGTTAGTGAGCAATACTTGCTCGACTTGGAGCGAAAGGCTTTTATCGAATTGTGCGGAACACGAAAGACATTGGAAAGACTTCAAAGCATTGTGAAGTCAGGGAAAGTATTGAGGAATTAGTCGATTAGAATATATGGATGCATACATCATACAGGGAAAACGATCAGCGGTTGGAAAGGCGCCCAGAGGAAAGCTGAGATTCACGCGGCCGGATGATCTCGCATCTACCGTAATCCAAGACATGTTGAGTGGAGTCCCAAACCTTGACAGGGAGCGAATCGAAGATGTCATCGTTGGGAATGCTACTCCAGAGGCGGAACAAGGCTTGAACGTTGGTCGAATGATTTCCTTGATGAGCTTAGATACGGACAAAGTTCCCGGCATGACGGTAAATCGTTATTGTTCTTCAGGTCTCGAGACCATTGCTATTGCTTCAGCTAAAATTCACGCCGGACTCGCGGATTGCATTATTGCTGGCGGAGTAGAATGCATGAGCCCAATCCCATTTGGTGGGTGGCGCATCGTTCCGAATGCAAAAGTCTCCCAAGAACAACACGATTATTACTGGGGAATGGGTCTAACCGCCGAGGCAGTCGCCAATGAATATAAAGTGAGTCGAGAAGATCAAGATGAATTTGGCTATCGCTCACACACGAAGGCGATTGAGGCCATTAAGAATGGATCATTTAAAAATGAAGTCACACCAATTGAAGTGCAAGAGGTTTATGTTGAAGGTGACAAGCGAAAAACCAGATCTTATGTGTTTGACACAGATGAGGGTCCGCGCCCGGACACCAGTCTTGACCGACTTGCAAAACTTCGACCGGTCTTTGATGCAAAAGGAACGGTAACGGCTGGAAACGCATCACAAACCAGCGACGGCGCCGCCTTTGTTTTGGTCGTGTCCGAAAAGATGTTGAAAGAATTGAACGTGGAACCCATCGCTCGCCTTAAGTCCTATTCGGTCGCAGGTGTTCCTCCTCGCATCATGGGCATTGGCCCGGTTGAAGCGGTACCTATGGCTTTGAAGCAGGCTGGGCTAACACTCGACGACATCAACCTAATTGAACTGAACGAGGCCTTCGCGTCTCAGTCTCTTGCGGTTATAAGAGAGCTTGGATTGAATCAAGAAATAGTAAATGTGAATGGAGGAGCCATTTCAATCGGGCATCCTTTAGGGTGCACTGGTGCTAAGCTCACCGTTCAATTGTTGAATGAACTAAAGCGCAGAGATCAGAAATATGGCATCGTAACCATGTGCGTGGGAACTGGTCAAGGTGCCGCAGGAGTTATTGAGATGATGTAAAAGGCTATTGAATAGTGCAGACATAGTCTCCAGACTCATAGAGATCGACCGTGAAGTTTAAGTCTTGAAGCCGCTCAAACTCAGAAGCGCAGATCGTAATAGAAGACCCAGGAAATGAAGGATCACTACAGGAATAACAGTAATCAGAAATGACAATCTCATTGATTATCTCGTCAGATTTTGACTCGCGGCTGTTTGAAGCGATAAGCCGGATGGAGAATTCCCCTGTGTTTGACCAAGACACCAATGGATCTTCATCATCAAAGATTCGATCAGAATCACCATCCTCAATAGTCCACTCATATTTCTTGGCGTTTTCGGAACAATTGTTCAAGGTAATTGCTTCAAAGATTTTGACATCCGTGGCATCGACTGTAAAACATGCTTCAGGTTCGTTGAAACAAGAAGTTAGCATAAACAATAACAGACTAATAGGTACGATTGTTCGCATTTCGGGAATTGCTTTAATCTGCCAAAATATACTCATTGAACTAGCGCTATTACAGGAAAACTTATCATTCGAACTGATCGTTCCTTATTCCACTTCGGTGCACGTATATCCAAGATCGTTTAACTCTTGTTTGCGATCATTTGCACCATCAATAGATCCTTCTGTAGTCGCACAAACAATTTCTTCTGATGATGGACCGGTTGCGAGATAAATACACGAAAAACAATAATCAACCACCTCAACATCTTGAGTTATGGCATCTACTTTTTCACCACTCTCTGAACTTACGATCAGACTTACCACATAACTTCCAGGAGTATCCCAGGTATATTGGACGGTTTCATCCGTATGGCTCAGACTGGTTGTGGTACCCTCAACAGACCAGAAATAGGTTGCTGCATTTTGAGAGCAGTTCTCAAAAGAGGCTTCATCAAATATGGTGTACTCTGCATTCACATTGGTCATGCAAGCAACTGGATCCGGTTCTTCCTTACATGAGGAAAGAAAGAGAACGGCGGCAAATAGATAGATCGAATATTTCATGTCTTCCAATTATGGGAGTTCAAAAAAACACAAATCTGAATTAAGATGACAAAAGCAATTAAAGGAGGAGAATTTCTTATTCGGCAAACGAAACCTGAAGAGGTGTTTATTCCCGAAGAATGGAATGAAGAGGAAAGGATGATAGTTCAGACATGTCGAGATTTTCTTGAACAAGAAGTCATCCCTAGAGTTGAAGAAATCGATAATATGGAAGATCCTGAATTGATGCCTCGACTCTTGAAAAAGGCTGGAGAATTGGGCATTTTGGCAATCTCCGTTCCTCAAGAATATGGCGGAATGGGAATGGACTTCAAAGCTTCTACTCTCGCTGCAGAAGCCATGGGTGGTGGCCATTCATTCAGTGTGGCGATCAGCGCTCATACCGGAATCGGAACGCTCCCAATTCTTTATTATGGAACGGAAGAGCAAAAAATGAAATACGTAACAAAGCTGGCTACCGGTGAATGGTTAGGGTGCTATTGCTTAACAGAACCTAGCGCGGGTTCGGATGCAAATTCTGGAAAGTCTAAAGCTGTTCTTGAGGGCGAGAATTGGTTGCTCAACGGTCAAAAAATGTGGATTACCAATGCAGGATTCGCTGATGTTTTTACGGTGTTTGCTAAGATTGATGACGACGAAACTTTGAGCGCGTTCATTGTCGATAAAGGTACAGACGGCCTTGTTCTGAATCCTGAAGAAAAGAAAATGGGAATCAAGGGATCATCAACGCGACAGGTGTTTTTTAATGACGTTAAAATTCCCAAGGACAATCAACTGAGTCAAAGAGAAAATGGATTCAAAATTGCCCTGAACATTTTGAATGTGGGGCGAATAAAGCTCGCCGCTGCAACGCTTGGATCCACAAAAGAATATATTGACGCCAGCGTTCGGTACGCAAACGAAAGATATCAGTTTGGCCGTCCCATTTCGAAGTATGGAGCGATTCGTTACAAGCTGGGTGAAATGGGATTGCGAGCATACGCTCTCGAGAGCGCTGTTTATCGCATCAGTCAAAATATTCAGGATCGTATCGACGATCTTGACGAAAGCGGTTTGGATAAGGGTGCAGCCACCTTGAAAGGAATTGAAGAATATGCAGCTGAATGTGCGATGATGAAGGTCTATGGTTCTGAAGTGCTTGATTACGTAGCGGATGAAGGAGTGCAGATTCACGGAGGTATGGGGTATTCAGCGGAGACTCGCATCGAGCGTGGCTATCGCGATAGTCGCATCAATCGAATATTTGAAGGAACCAACGAGATCAATCGCATCCTAACCGTTGATATGATATTGAAGAAGGCGCTCAAGGGAGAGCTCGACTTGTTAGGCGCGGCAAAGTCAGTTCAGGATGAACTGTTGGGCATTCCGGATCTTGGCGATTTGGATGACACCCCGTTTGCTCGTGAATACGCTCAAGTTGAAAAATTTAAGAAGAGCATTTTGCTGGTTGCTGGTGCAGCAACCCAAAAACTCATGGGTGGTCTTGCCAAAGAGCAGGAAATTCTGATGAATATAGCCGACATGGCAATTGATACATATGTTGCAGAATCGCTTCTTCTCAGGGTACACAAGCGAATCAACACATTAGGTGAAGATGACCAAAAGGTCTATGGAGCGATGGCTAAACTGTTCATCCATGATGCTTCAGGCCGAATTGGTAAATGCGCCAAGGAAGCGGTGCTGGCGTTTGGAGAGGGAGATGAACTCAGAATGATGTTGATGGGAATTAAACGGTTCACAAAAACAGAGACCATTAATCCAACGGAAATGAGAAGACGAATTGCTCAACGATTGATTGATGAAAACAAATTTGCCCTCTAGTATATATCTAAGGGATATGCGCCTTATTTCGCGGCTGTCATGAGTTGGAAGGACTGTGCCATAGTGGATGATAATAAATTCGACCGTTTTATATGCGATCGGATACTGGCACGGCTATTACCTCAACTTCCGAAGAAGGAATTCCAAACCGGTAAGGAAATTCTAGAGTTTGTTGATTCTGGAAATTACTCTGGCGACAAGCTTCTTGTTCTACTGGATTTGAACATGCCGGAAATGAATGGCCACGAATTCTTAGATGAGTTGGCGAAATTCCCATCTTCGAAAACCGATCATATAGATGTGGTCATTGTGACTTCCTCTTCTTTGAGAGAAGATAAAGAGCGTTCTGAAGAAAGCGCATTTGTGAAGGCCTACATGTCTAAGCCGATACTTCTTTCAAATCTGCAAGAAATCCTTGATGAAATGGACGTTTAAGAGTTACTCTCTTCGAACGGTAATCCATGCGTCCCACTGTCCTGCAAGCACACATTTCTGTCTGAGTACTTCCGCCTCCGATCGCTTCGTGAACTTCTGACCCATTAGATATCGAGTAATTCCGTCGGGATATCCTTTGATCTCAACCTCTCCTAATTCCCTGAGGAATTCATAGCGGAATTTGCCTGGATTCCTGTAGGCACCCACCTGTACTCTGAAAGCACAACCGCTAGCAATTTCTTCTGGAGTAAGTTCTTCGCGCTCTGGTTCAACAGGGCACACACCCATTTGATCACTGGAGTCAACCTCAAGCTTGTTGAGTTCATCTTGAAGATTTCCATTTGTGTCGTTCGCTGCTAGATAACCTTTTGTGTAGAAGTCAAATCTGTGTTCAATGCGCATCACGCCTTGATTAATAGGTGGAACTTCTACGTATTCAATTTTTGGAGGAAATCCATCGGCGAGCAATGAGATTTTATACTCTCGCCCCGGTAATAAAGAGTAGATGAATTCACCTGTGATGCTGTCAGAAACCAATGTTGCAAGAACATCACCGGTTGGTTCGGCCATTATTTTAGCTATGGCTGAACTCGGAACATCATCAATGTAAATAGTTCCTATAAGGAGGACAAGAGAGTTGAGCCTTTCAAATGTTCCTGGCTTTATGCGATATATATCATGGAGGTTTTCACCGCTACCTCGAGCAGATGAGAAGTAGCCCCATTCACCATCCACAGAGATGTAGTAGAATCGATCATCATCAGTAGTGTTGATTGGATAACCTAGGTTTTGTTGGTCGTCCCAAGTCTGGGATGCGCTGTCGTAGGTCGTATAGAAAATGTCATAACCACCCATAGAACCATGTGCTTCTGATGCGAAGTACAATGACTTTCCATCCGTATATATGAACGGAGCATCCTCGTTAAATGGAGTGTTGATTTTTGGTCCTAAATTAACCGCTCTCTCATATGTGCTGTCAGGTTTCATGGTTGACATGTACAAGTCACGTTTACCATATCCTCCAGGGCGATCTGAGGAGAAGAAAAGCGTTTTGTTATCTGGTCCCAGCATTGCGTGACCTTCCCAATGTGGAGTGTTTATTCCCTTCACGATTATTGGTACCGTCCAGCCAGTGTCGTTCTGATTGTAGCTAACGTAGATATCTTCATTGGCCTTGGCTCCACTGACATATACAAATAGCATTTGATTGTTGTACGAAAGGCTTAAGGGAGCTTCATGAATTCCTGGCAGATTGATATTGTCACTTAGGCTCGTTCCTTCACTGAATACAATTTCATCATCTGAGCCGATATTTTCAGCAACAAAAATGTCTTCGTAGTGTTTGCCGAGGGTTGTTTTTTTGGACTTTTCATCCATCATGTCTCCCTTACTATCCTCTCCACGATTCGTATAATACAGCTTCATGCCATCAGGGCTGAGAACAGGACTGTATTGAGAGTTGCGATCATTACTTGGAGGAACGAGCATTTCAAGACTCAAGCCAATTCTTCGACTCATGATCTCGATTCCATTCTTGCAATTTTCTATGAATTGTAAGGTGTTTATCCTTCTGGAACCGGAAGGTTTATCAACTTCGAGAAACTCATTGTATAGATCGATGGCTTCTTGAAAATTGTAATTGAGGTGCTTCGCTCGGGCCATGTAAAAAGTAACCTCATCGAAACCTGGTTCGCCTTTGAGCTCCTTTAAAATATCGAAGGCCTTTTCTCGTCCATCAGATTTATAGATGTGACAGACACCTGTCATGTATTGAAGATAGATTTGATTTGGTCTGATGTCCCAAAGGCTATCGTAAACCTCAAGAGCACGTAAGTAGCTGCCGTCATTGAAAAGCAAATCTGCCTCATACAGGCTACGCTTAAATGAACCGGAGGCATCAGAGCCTTCTCCTTCTTGGGCAAATGAACTAATCGCGAGGAGCGATAAAAGAGTAGCTGCGATTAGGTTCAAAAATTTCTTTTGCATCAAGCAAAGTAGATTGATCGGTTTTAAAAATATCAATATCTCCACGCACTGGATAAGCCCACTTGAGGGTTTACTAACTTTGGATTCTTAATGGAATTCGACATCCTCAGACTCCCCAATGGTCTTCGCGTGCTTCACGTGGAGGACGCAAATATAATGACGGTTCATTGCGGATTCATTATTAACGCTGGTTCTCGTGATGAAACTCATGATGAAAGTGGAATTGCCCACCTCATCGAGCATGGCTTATTTAAGGGTACACAGCGCCGCAAGGCTTTTCATATACTAACAAGGATAGATTCTGTTGGCGGTGAAATCAATGCATATACGACCAAGGAAGAAACTTGTGTCTATGCAACCGCTCTGAAAGAACACTTTGAACGCGCAGCCGAATTACTAGTCGACGTGACCTTTTCATCTAAATTCCCAGAAAAAGAAATCAAGAAGGAAATATCTGTGATTAAGGATGAAATAAATTCTTACAAAGACAATCCGGATGAAATGCTCGTGGACGAGTTTGAAGAACTGATGTATCCAGAGCATTCTCTCGGAAGACCGATACTAGGAAGTGAGGAAAACATTTCAAGTTTGACACGTACTGATATCAAACGCTTTGTGGACAGACTTTATAAAACAGATCAGATCGTTTTCGCTTGCGTTGGTAATTTGAGTAAACGAAAACTTAGGTCATTCTGCAAGAGAATTCTTGAACCCATTCAACTCCAAGAATCAGTCAATGTCACTCGCGTTAAGCCGAAGTCGGCCGAGTTTAAAATTGAAAAGAAAGCGAATGTTCATCAGGTTCATTCGTTGATCGGAAAATCAACTTTCGGATTAGATGATGATCGCGTGCGCACGATGGTTATGCTCAATAATATTCTCGGTGGTCCAGCTTTGAACAGTCGGCTAAACCTCAAGATTAGAGAGAAGATGGGCTATTGTTATTACATTGAATCACATTATAACGCCTATACTGATTGCGGAATCTTTGAGATATATTTTGGAACTGATAAACGTCATTTCAACAAGGTTAATCGGCTGATAAAAAAGGAGCTAGACATCTTGAAAGATCGTCGACTCACAGATAGAATGCTGACCGCCGCCCACAACCAATTAATCGGTCAAATTGCAGTTTCACAAGAAAACCGCAGCAACCTCATGCTCACTCTTGGTAAAAGCCTTCTTCATTTTGATCGCGTGGACTCTTTCGCTGAAATGAAGAAGGAGATTGAGTCAATCACGGCTCGCGAAATTCAAGATCTTGCCACAGAGTTGTTTGAGAGTGGAACGATGAGCCAGTTGAGCTACGTGCCTGAATAATCGGAAGAATGAAGGCTCTTTCTATAAAATCAGTTTTTCTATATCTGTTATTCCTCTTCTCTGTTCTTGGATTCTTTTCTTTCCACACGGATAGTTCTCAATGGTCGAAGTTGATACTCGAATCAACCGTTGTTCTGACAATCCTGCTTTTATTTTGGAAGAGAGACAAAACGAACGACGAAGAATATTGGCTCTTGAGGGGATTTGGGATTCTCTTCTTGGTTACCCTCATTCCTGCACTAATCCAAGCCGATAGTACATTGGAAGGTCTCTCCTTCTTCTCGAAATATGGCTTCATCTTGGTTTGTTGTGTGGCTCTAAGTGCCATTCTCGGAAACGATGAAAACCGAATCCAAAATTCAGCCAAGATGATGACATTTCTGCTTTTTGTCATCTCAGGATGGGCGATGTTTGAGTGGGTGGTGGCGCTTGATGGAACCACGCTCACTCACCAAGCAACTTACAAGGTGACCGCAAACATGGCGCATCGGAATCTGCTTGTTCAGTACATGCTGGTGCTATTGCCATTCGTCGCCATCTATGAACCTCCTCATGTAATCTGGAAAGTGGTCAAGGCTTGTTCAATTGGGTTTGCACTCCTCCTTGGCATTCTACTTCTCAACAGGATGGCTTGGATTACGCTTGTTATATTCTCATTGGTTACGGCTTTTGTGCAAATGAAATTCAATCTTTTTCCACGTCTTGTTTGGAGAAAAGTCATGCAGTTTGGAATTACTTCGGTTGTCATCATTCTGATTTTCGGATTGCTGGTGATTGATGATCCCTACACTTTTTGGCATCAATTCGAAATGAGCTTCGATTTAGAAAAAGGTACTACCCGTGATCGATTGCTCCTTCAGGCAAGAACATTGGAGCTTGCATTTTCTTCACTGTTTTTCGGCGCAGGATTCGATTCATGGAAGGTTTTGATCATGCAATATCCACAAGATGGAATGCTAACAGAATCCGGAACACTTTTTTATCAAAGGCCACACAACGATTATCTCTGGCTGTTCTCGGAGGCTGGCATTCTGCCTGCTCTATTGTATTTAGGGGTTCATGTATGGGGAATAGTTCTGTCGTTTCGAAGAATCAGACCTGAAGGCTTTTCTGCGTACGCTCTTCATCTTTCTTGGATCGGAATATTCATTGCATCATTCACCAATTTTCCAGTAGAAAGACCAGAGTTTTTATTGATCATTTCGCTGTTGTGCGTTTTGACTTTTCGAAGTCCTCGTGTTTCTCGATTTGGGAAATTATCTCAAGCCACAATTGTTCTGATCTCCATTATGGTTGTGCTAACTTTTGTGTGGAGAGGAATGGCTGAATGGCACTATTTCGACGCACGCAGTCATCAGACAAAAGACGAGTGGAGCCAAGCCAAATCTTCTGTGGACAAAGCGATAAGCCTAGGAATGGTCAAGGATTCTTACTCCATGCCTTTGGAATGGTTTAGTGGATTCTATTTGCAGGGAAATGGAACGTCTTGCAACAGTTTTCAAAAAGCGTACGTCATAAATCCATATCATCCAGATGTCCTAAATAGTCTTGGGATTTGCAGTGTGAATGAACGAAAATTGAACGACGGCATGACCTTCTTTTACGAGTCAGTGAACCGAACTCCTAGATACTTACAAGGGTGGTTTAATGTTGCTCAGATTAGGTATCAACAGGGAGATTGGAGAAGTGCATTCAAGGCATATCTCAACGCGGACCCATCAAATTCAAATGAAGCATTTGAACAACTAGGAGTCAATCTCGCGATTGATAGTCTGAATCACATTTTGCCATCGTTTCCCGAACGAAAGATGTATTTGACGGTTGAGGCGATCAGGAACACACCTCACTGGGCACTGGACTTGATGAAGAAGAGTTCCATCAATCACATACCATTTTCGGATCAGGTGCTCATCGATGCATCCTATTATATGCTGAACACTTGCGAAGAATATGATGATTGCGATCTTGCAAACTCACTGATTGAGAAGTATCTTCCTGCCGGACTTACTGACCTTGAAGAGATGACTAAAACCCAGAATTAATGGACTTTTTACCAGAAGAAATAGAGGGTTATAGCGAGCAATTTAGCGCAGTAGAATCTGATTTGCTTGCTGAGATCAATCGTTTCACAAACGCGAAGGTTTTGATGCCAAGAATGTTGGCAGGCCACCTACAAGGCCGTGTACTAGCCATGTTGAGTAAAATGATTAGCCCAAAGCACGTAGTGGAAGTTGGAACTTACACAGGCTATTCTGCACTTTGTTGGGCTGAAGGATTGGCGGACGGTGGACGCGTCGACACGATTGAGGTGAATGACGAACTTCAGTCAGTCGTTGAGGCTTTCTTTGCAAAGTCCGAGTATCGCGAGAATCTGCATCTTCATATTGGAGATGCAGGAGACGTAATTGATTCATTGCAAGCGCCATTTGACCTAGTCTTTCTCGATGCGGATAAACGGAATTATCCAAACTATTTAAAACAGGTATTGCCAAAAGTGAACGTAGGTGGATACATCATTGCAGATAATGTCCTGTGGAGCGGAAAGGTGACATCTGATCCTCGAAACATGGACGAGGAAACGGCAGCGCTGCATGAGTACAATGAATTGGTGACAGATAATCCTAATTTGGACAATGTGCTTTTGCCGGTTCGTGACGGATTGATGATAGCTCGAAAAATTGCTTAGATGATTGATTTTAGAAGTGATACGGTAACGAAGGCGACCCCCGAAATGCTTCAAGCTATGACGAGTGCGGCAGTGGGAGACGACGTTTTTGAAGATGATCCGACCGTCAATGCGTTGGAAGAAAAAGCGGCAAAATTGTTTGGAATGGAGGCTGCGCTCTTTTGCCCATCTGGAACTATGACCAATCAAATTGCGATTAAAGTTCATACCCAACCTGGTCAAGAGGTAATTTGTCACGAGCTCTCTCACATTTACAATTATGAAGGGGGTGGAATTGCTTTTAATTCGGGATGTTCCGTTCGTCTTCTCCGGGGAGACCAAGGAAGGTTTACTTCTGAAATGGTTGAAGAAGCTATAAACCCAGATGACCCACATTTTCCAATTTCTTCTCTGGTATCCATCGAAAACACATGCAACAAAGGAGGTGGAGTTACTTGGGACCTTTCTGAAATTGCAAGTATTTCAGCCACTGCCCGAGATGCCGGACTGAAAATGCACTTGGATGGAGCTCGTCTTTTCAATGCATTGGTCGCAACAGGTCATTCTCCCAAAGATTATGGGTTGAATTTCGATACCATATCGATTTGCCTGAGTAAGGGCTTAGGATGTCCAATTGGATCTCTTTTACTTGGGGATAAGACAATGATGAAGCAGGCCAGGAGAGTGAGAAAAGTTTTCGGAGGAGGAATGCGTCAGGCTGGTTACGTTGCTGCAGCTGGAATTTTCGCCTTGGAGATTCATATTGAAAGACTCGCTGAAGATCACTCTAAAGCAAAAATGCTGGCTGACGGGCTGGTAGATTGCTCGTGGATTGAACGCGTGTTAGAACCAGAAACGAACATTGTCGTTGCTGAGTTGAAAGAGGGCAAGCATCAGAACGATTTCTTAGAAGTTCTGAGTAGAAAGAACATATTGGCTGTGAATTTTGGAAAGGGCAAGGTGAGATTTGTAACCCACCTTGACATTTCTTCAAATCAAATTGATGAAACTTTGAACGTCTTTAGAAGTATCTAGTTTGGATCACTTGTTGCAAGCTTTTTGATTAAAATTGAATTGTTATGAAAATGAAATCATTGTTCTTGATTCCAGTTTTGGCTATCGCACTCACATCCTGTGAAGAGTTATTCGATTCATTAGATGAAGCGGGATTAACGGAAGGGGAAATTATCCAAGGGCTTAAAGACGCGTTGACTCACGGAACAGATTCCGCAGTGGTGACATTGACCGCAGTTGATGGGTTTTTCGGAGATGCACTTGTCAAAATTCTTTTGCCTGAAGAGGCGCAACCGGTTTATGATGTTCTGCAGTCAGTTCCCATTCTGAATGGCCTAGTTGATGAAACTATCTTGACGATTAACCGTGCTGCAGAAGACGCTGCGACTGAGGCAGCCCCAATATTTGTTGATGCCATAACCGAAATGACAATTCAAGATGGGTTGAGCATTCTTCACGGAAACGATACAGCAGCGACCTCCTATTTAAAGCAGAAGACTTTCCAGAATTTATTCGATGCGTTCGAACCAAAAATTAGTAATTCCTTGAACAAAGATTTAGTGCTAGGAGTGTCAGCAGAAGACTCGTATTCCTCGATGCTGAATGTATACAATACGGCTAGCATCAATGGAATTCTTTGGGATAAAATCGAGACGAATACATTGAGCGAGCACACAACGAACAAAGCCTTGAAAGGCGTTTTTGTGAAAGTGGCGAAAGAAGAAAAGCTAATTCGAGATGATCCGGCTCATCGAGTGACCGACATTCTAGAGAAAGTTTTCGCTGAGCAAGACTAGTGAAGTGCCTTCTTGATTACACGATGCTCTGAAGCATCGGGCAAGGCAACACTGATGGCCATACACACTGTTGGGACAATCTGAGATACATCCACTGGATCGCTCGAGACTCCATTTTTGATCCCTTTTCCCATGAGAATTAGAGGAATATGCGTGTCATAGTTGTAAGATGACTCGTGATCAGTTCCTTTATTATAATACTCAATCAGCCCAGGAGAGTATTGGACTGCCATATCACCAGATCTCATTTGATTCCATCCATTCCGCGTTAACTGTGTGAACTTATTGTGGGGCAGTGGGTGTTGTAAATCTTCCTTGCTGTAAACAGAGACTATTCCATCATAGTCGTCTAGAGCCTTTCTTATTACAGAATATCCATCTTCAATGCTTTTTCCTTGCGCATCGAACGTTTTATAATTAAAGAACAATTCTTGGTTGTAGTAGCTACGGATCCAATCGGCATCACCAAACGAAGTATCCAAGGCTTTCTCCATGTATGCTCTGAGATCTTTCCTGTCTACTGTTCCGGAAGGAATGCCTTGGTCAATTAGCAATTGTGGTACAGATGGAGCGGCATGATCTGCTGTCAAGAACAACGTGTAATTGCCTGATCCTACTCGATCGTCCAACATTTTTAGTAGGCTTGAAAGCTCTAAATCTAATCTCAAATATGTGTCTTGGATTTCAATGGATTGTGGTCCGAACATATGTCCGGCCATGTCCGTTGAGGAGAAAGAAATAGCAAGCAAATCCATGTTCTCGTCACCACCCAAATCTTCGTTGATAATTGCTTGCTCTGCAAACTTGCCCAACAAAGTGTTTCCAAATGGTGAAATCCCGAAGCTGTAATAACTCGAAGCTTTGATTATGGCAGGAAGATCATATGGGAAGGTGGGAGTTTCCTTTGTGTCCATCAATCTTTCATACGGGGAGTTGTCCTCTGAACTCTCTACGTACTTCTCGATTGCCAATAGAGTTGACCAACCATTTTTTGCGAGCTTATCGGGCCATTTCTGCTTGTTGAAGTTGCTTACCCAAACAGGTAGTTTCTCCATGTAGTAACTACTTGTAACCATGTCACCGCTCGTATAGTCCATCCAATATGCACCATTGGCTGAAAATCCAGCGGGTAGAATTGCTCCCCGGTCCTTTAATGATATTCCTATTGATTTTCCCTTAAAGACAGAATTAGTCCGAATCACATCTCCTATTGTCGGAACCAGCATTCTATGTGGGGACATTTTGCCGGCATCTGCCTTGGTTCCGACGGAGGTTTGCGTAGAGTCATAAACGCAATAAACCATTTGGTTTTCTTTCTTGTCAAACCAATCATTTCCAATAATTCCATGCGTCATTGGAGTTGATCCCGAATAAATTGAAGCATGTCCAGGTGCTGTATAGGTTCCAGCATAGTTGATATGAGCGTTCTTGCATAAAAAACCATCACGTATCATTCGTTTAAAGCCATTCTCAGAAAACTTTTCCCAGTATCTGTAGATGTAATCCATCCGCATTTGATCTACGACGATGCCAACCACAAGCGTCGGCTTCTCTTGCGCAGAAATGGAGATTGAATAAAGGGCAATTGCTAATAGGAGGAATGACTTTCTCATCGCATCAATTTATAAAGGGCATATAGAACAAAAAGACATAAGACTACGCTGAACATCACGTTAAGAACTGCCCAGGTCGTCTCACCTTGTTTAAGCAACTCGAGAGTTTCCATACTGAACGTAGAAAATGTACTGAAACCACCACAAAAGCCAATGGCAATGAGAGGATACAGGATTGAACCTTCTTCTGGGTTAACCTTCCAAATGAACGTTCCTAAGATAGCTGCGCTCAATAGATTCGAAGAGAGAGTGGCCCATGGCAGACTCAAGAACTCGAGTCGGATGAATACCAAGCTTATCAAGTATCGGCTTACGCTTCCGAGACCACCACCAAGAAATACAAGCAAGAAATTATTCATTTGCCAAGTTTAGGCGGAGGCGCAATCGATCAAAAATGAACAGCAGAATCACGCCGATAACAATTGCCAAAGTAAAACCTCCGATCACATCGAGAAAATAGTGTTTGCCGAGATAAATTCTTGAATATCCATTCAGTAATGCAAAAATCAACATTGTTGGCAGGACCCACTTTCCTCTTAGAAACTGGGCTAGTAGGATTGCTAGTCCCATGGTGTTTGCGGAATGGGATGAGACGAATCCGTATTGACCCCCACAGCCATTGGGCAGGTGAAGCATTGTCGAGAGTTCTGCATTGTGACAAGGCCTCAACCTCATAAATGAATCCTTCATCATCACGGAGAGCTGATCTGTCAAAACCACGTTCAGTGCTATGAATCCCATCATGAGCAACACAAGTTTCCAAGAATTTTGTTTGAAAAGTAAACCGAGTAACAGCGCATAAAATGGGACCCATGTCCACTTGTAACTTGCTTGAATCATAAGATGATCCAAGGTGTCTGAATTCAGATGGTTAATGCTGAGCGAGATGGCAGAATCGAACTGAAGGAGCGTTTCAAGCATTACTTCCTATTCAACAACTACGGCTTCCTGTTCTTTAACCACCGCACCGATGAAATTGACGAATGCTGGATGTGGGTTTGCCACGGTACTTCGGTATTCAGGATGGAATTGCACTCCGAAGAAAAACGGATGATCCGGAATTTCAACGATTTCAACAAGTCCTGTTTCTGGGTTGATTCCAGTTCCTTTCATACCGGCTGAATCAAATTGTTCGAGGTAGGCATTGTTGAATTCGTAACGATGGCGATGTCGTTCGCTTATTTCAGTTCGCCCATACACTCCATGAGCCAGTGTTTCATCTTTGATTTCGCAGGTGTATGCCCCCAGTCTCATTGTTCCACCGAGGTTTTTGATAGCCTTTTGCTCCTCCATCATGTCGATTACAGGATGCGGTGTGTTTTCATCCATTTCTGAACTATTGGCTCCTTCAAGATGAAGCACATTCCGAGCAAATTCGATAACAGAACACTGCATGCCTAGACAGATACCGAAAAATGGAATCCTTTGTTCTCTGGCGTATCTAATGGCGCTAATTTTTCCTTCTATTCCCCTTCTACCAAATCCAGGAGCCACAATGATTCCTTGCATTCCTTCGAGTGCTGTATGTACGTTTTCGTCGTTGAGCTCCTCCGAGTGGATAGAGACGACATCGATGGCTGCTTCATTTGCTACTCCCGCGTGAACGAGTCCTTCTTGGATGGATTTATACGCATCCGGAAGCTCAACATATTTGCCTACCAATGCAATGCGGACTGTTCGTTTTGGATTTTTATATCGCTTCAAGAATTCATTCCAAGTCGTTAAGTCTGGTTCATCCCGCCTTTCGAGATTCAACTTATTTAAGACCACGGTATCAAGCTTCTGTTCCTGCATCATCAGAGGGACATCGTAAATAGTCTCCGCATCTAAAGATTCAATAACTGAATCGTCATTGATGTTACAGAAGAGCGCGATCTTCTTCTTTTGACCCTCTGATAAATGGTACTCTGATCGACAAACTAAAATGTCTGGTTGAATTCCTTGAGATTGAAGTGTCTTGACAGAATGTTGTGTTGGCTTGGTCTTCAATTCTCCAGCGGCACTGAGATACGGGATGAGCGTAAGGTGGATCACCAAAGAGTTTCCGGGGCCTTGCTCATATCGAAACTGCCGAACAGCTTCTATGTAAGGCAACGACTCAATATCACCAACTGTTCCTCCAATTTCAGTAATGACAACGTCGTACGTTCCTAAATTACCAAGTCGCGTAATGGATCTCTTTATTTCATCTGTGATATGAGGAATCACCTGGACTGTCTTTCCAAGATAGTCTCCTTTCCTCTCTTTGTTAATCACGGTTTGATAAACCTTGCCCGTTGTGACATTGTTGGCTTGAGAGGTCGGGGTATTCAGAAATCGTTCGTAGTGTCCAAGGTCAAGATCTGTTTCAGCCCCGTCATCCGTCACAAAGCACTCTCCGTGTTCGTACGGATTTAAGGTGCCTGGATCTACATTAATGTAGGGGTCGAGTTTTTGGATGGTCACTGAGTAACCGCGGGCTTGAAGGAGTTTTGCTAGTGAAGCTGAGATGATTCCTTTTCCTAGAGAGGAAGTAACACCGCCGGTAACGAATATATATTTTGTGGACACCCGTATTGATCTTTAAATACGGAAATCAAAATTACAACACCCGAAGCGAAGAGACAGGAGAAATACCTAATTTTTATCGAGTCTAATGAAATTAAAAACTGATACTCACTCCAGCCGAGGGCATGAAGGGAAGTTGATCGACCCTTTCGAAGTTTACCCGATCAAAATAAAAGATGTTCTGTCGGTTGTAGGCATTGGTTATTCCAATGTTTGCTTCGAGCGTTGAATTCACTGAGAATACGAACTTTCTCTTTAGCGTGACATCAAGTCTATGGTAATAAGGGAGCCGACCTCCATTCAAATCATCATAGACAATTCCAATGTCGCCATTGCCGTTAATTACATCCGTATCGGCACCATCGCTGAAATTATACTGCTCGTAAAAGCCAAGAGTTTGGGTGAATGGAAAACCTGATCCCATGTTCCATCGTGCATCGAACTCCCACTGTCTGCTAGGGCCGAATTTGTATGAACCAACAAAATTGACGTTGTGACGGCGATCAAATACCGGTGCATATTCTTGGAATCCATCCCATCGAATGACACGTCCAATCGAATAAACTCCATACAGGTTGATGTCGCTGAGCTCATAATTTACCACAATGTCACATCCGTACGCCTCACCTGTTTCAATGATGAAATCATTCTTCAGAATGTCTGGCTGATCGGGCTCATCCTCATCGAATATTTTGTTTCGGTTCAGGTTAGTGACCTGCGTAAACATTTTGTAGTAAGCCTCAACATTGACATTGATTTTGGAAGTCACATCGATCTCAGCACCAATAATAAAGTGATTGGCTTTTTGGAGAGAGTGAGTAATCTCCTTGACGCTACCATTCTCCTTGACGAAATCATCCTGAAGATTACTTGGACCACTAAGGAATCCGCTGAACAAGTTCACAACGTCACGATCGCTGTTTGCAGCAATGAGGTTTTGACTATAGACACCAGCCGCTGCCTTGAGCCTCAGGTCGTCATTGACATTGTACTTCATTCCGATTCGTGGTTCGAATGACGGGGTGCTTAGAGAAGCGTAATAATGGAATCTAAAACTTGGGTCAAGAATCAACTTACCAAGCTTTTTTTTGTAGCGGACATAGCCGGCTAATTCCGTTGTACTCTCCTGTTGTTCTATCAGCTGATTAGCCTGATTAACGACGCTATAGTTCGTTGAAAAGCCAATAATTTCAATACCGTACTTCACTTCGTCATCTCCTAAGAAATACGTGAAGCCAAGTCCTCCATTGAATCCTTCAATGATGCTAGAGCGATCCTGCAAATTGTCTTCAGCCAATCGGATTCCATACTTGGAGTAGGCAATATTCCCTTCAACCAGAACTGGACTTCCTGAAGGGATGAGAAGGAAGTTCCCACCAACTCCTGCGTTATTCCAATTCAAATTTGAAACTGGACCGTAGTTCACGCGATCCGAGAAATTCAGTCCAAATATGTTGGCCTTGCTACCGTTTTCTCCAGAAAATGTCAATTTACCGTAGACGTCGGTGAACCCAAATGGCAATCCGTTCGAATCGATGTAGTTGTAGAATAGCTTGGAGCTTTCGTCCAGGTAGCTGTGCTTCGCTGAGGCGATATAGCTAATACTTGAACCTCCAACTTTCGTAGGCTTCTTCAGCGGACCTTCAATGTTCAATTTCGCTCCGAAAGTGCTCAAGGAAGCATTCCCATGAAATTCATTGATGTTACCATCAATCGTGGTCACATCCATAATGGATGAAATTCGACCACCGTACTCAGCGCCAAATCCTCCTGTGTAGATATCCGCATTTCGGATAATGTCAGTATCAAAAACGGAGAAAAGTCCAATTGAGTGAAACGGGTTGTACACGATCATTCCATCGAGAAGTACCTTATTTTGAACCGGCGATCCACCTCTAATGTAAAGCTGGCCGCCTTGATCTCCTGTAAACACAACCCCTGGTAAAACCTGCATGTATTGTGCAATATCAGGTTCGCCTCCAATGCTAGGCATCTTCTCAATTTCCTTCGGTGTAATCTTTTGGACGGACATTTTTACCTGGTTGCGAGCTTCGGCTTTGTCAGCAGAAACATCGAACGTTGAAAGAACCTTGGCTTGAGGAGAGATGAATAATTTCTTACTCAGGATTTGTGCCTTTCTCAGGCTGATGTCTTCATCAATTTGCTCATATCCCAGGCTGTTGACCGTGAGCGTATAACTTCCTGGAGGAATTTTGGATATCGAGTAATAACCGTTTACATCGGTAGATGTACCGTGCTGGGTACCTTTCAAATAGACATTGGTAAAGATGATAGGCTCTCCACTGAGTTTGTCATAGACGAAACCTCTCACGGTTGCATTCTGCCCCAAAACTGAGGAAGTAAAGGCTAGAAAAACAAAGAATAAAAGTGATCTCAACATTCCATTTCTTAGAAGCGGCCAAAAATAGCATTAGAATAGACGCTTAATTGTTAATATAAGTGAGGGTCAAGGTTGACTGAGTAGATGGTAGAAAATGAGGATAAACGGAGTTAAGGACTTCCACCTCGACTAAATGCTTTTTGATAGTACGGGTTTTGGAGGCTTGAAATCATGACGCCCTTGCTGGTACTGGCATGCACAAAGAAGTCATTGTGTAAATACACTCCCACATGAGACCATTTCTTGCCATTGATATCGAAGAAGACCAAATCCCCCTCGTGCAGCTTACTCGGCGATTTTTTATGGATTGACTTAGATAAATCTGCAGTCGTGCGTGGCAGCGATTGGCTATAAACATCTTGATACAGACGCATTACAAATCCAGAGCAGTCAACTCCGCTTGAGGTAGTTCCTCCGTATTTGTATGGTGCACCTTCCCAACTTGAAATAAAAGAATACAATTCGCGGTTTTTCAATTCGCTAGGTGCTACTTCCATTTTCTGCGCATAGCGATTTACGATTGATCGCTCAGTTTTTGACTTGGTAGAATTACGGGCAGAAGCTTTTCTAGATTTTGAGCAGGAACCCAAAACGAGAATGGACAGGCAAAGAGCAATGGATATTCGCCAGTTTAACATACACCAAGACTAGCCCTTTATTGGCTTCTTAGAATCAGCGGTGTCTACAGATTTTTCAACCCCAGTGGTTGAAAACCTACTGCTTGGTTATGAGCTCGGCGGCGGTGCGATTTTGATACTCGAGCTTCATCAAATAATTTCCTTTGGCAAGATCGCTTAAGTTCAACCTTGTAATCCGATTGATAGAAGAGAAAGATTTTATCATTCGGCCATCGACGCTGTAAAGTTCAATTCTGTCTGGTTGAGCTGCAGCTGAAATGGTGATGAATGAGCTGAATGGATTTGGGAAAATCTTGGTGTTCAATGTAGCGGGATCAAAATTCCCAAGTGCCTTACTCAGCTCCATCATGGGACCAGCGTTGGAGTCGGCCAGCCAAACACCAAAGGGAGCACCGTTCCCGTTGTTTAATGTGTCTAAAAATCCAGATGTCAATATCAAAATAGCAGCGCCTTGAAATTCATTCGAATAAAGAGGGAGTTGATATTCTTGATCGAGCGTATCGGCTAAATCACGTACTCTGATTTTATAATCAGCGGTTGGTAAGTCGAACACTTCAGAAATGGAACCATATTCCATATCAGCGATCCACAAGGAATTTAAAAGATCAGTTTCTCGAACATTCAGCGTGGTCACGTCCGTTGCGCCTTGAATAAATTGAACGTCAGTGAGAGAGGCGTTTTCAGCTGTGGGTCCCGTTTCGATCAGAGTCACTTCAAGTTCTTTATTCGGGGTGAAATTGAATCCTGATACTCCATTCAGTACCGCGCGATAATGGTGACCTGCTTCGAGGTTAAATGTGTCTTTTATGATGAAATCACCAGGTCCGCTCGAGCTGTCGGAAGAGAAGCCAAGAAGAATATCGATGGCCGAACTCACTCGTGTGAAAGCCGACTTTGATCGGAAGTTTAAGTTATTTCTAAAAAGCTCGTTTTCAGCGTAAATATCCAAGCGGTCCAAAGCCGGGTTTGCCGAATTATGGATGACCTGTAAATACGCCACACTATTCTTCAACCGGACAAATGCCCCAGCACTATCCGGAATATAATACCAGTTATTGGAGGGGCCGTCATTGTTCGATGATGGATTGATAAACCCACTGCTAGCGATGACCACTGAGCTGTCGCTGAGTCCTTTGGACAGCAACTTCAATTCTAATTCTGACTTGAGCTCGGAATCTGCATAGGTCTTAATTCGATAGTCATCAGCTTCAACGGCAATGAGCTCGGTCGAGCTGCCAAAGAATATGCTGTCCGCCAAAATTCCAAGCCCGCGTCTCGACTCTTCAATATGCAGAAAGTCGGCATCACTGGTGCCGTTGTGAAATAAAAGCGCAGAATAGGATGGCGCAATAGGCACATGTTGCAGCTCAATTCTTTTAAATGCCAGAGGAACGAATGGCGAGTAGTTGGTTGAATCAACCAGGCCTTCTAACATAAGTAGATATGACATTCCGTTCGAGAATGAATCAACGAACATGGAATCAAAACTCAGCGTATCGACACTCGATGAATCGAGAATAACGATGTCCATGAGCTGAGACGATGGAATCTCAATTGGATCACTAGCACTCCGGAAGCTTAAGTTGTCGATGAGCTGAACGGTATCCATCCAAACGTCGACTGAGATAAGTTCATCATCCGCAGAGTTGTTCGCGAATTGTACAAACGAAGTCTGTGCTTGCGCAAAGCCTCCGCAGAATACAAGAACGAGCACCGTCAAGTGTTTCAAAAAAGGTAACTTCATAACTTCTAGTACGAATGTCGTGCTTATCTACGAATCGTTATGAGGCTGAGCAAATTTTATAGAATGAATACGATGCAAATTGTAAAAGGCAGGTTCGCCATTCTATTACTCATTGTAGTGATGGGAGCCAATTTGCAATCGACCGCTCAGGATCAACCAAAAATTGACAGTCTATTTCAGATTCTGCGTACATCTAAACAGGATACGGCCAAGGTCATGCTCCTGTATCAACTCTCCCGCGAATTCTTCAACAATGACATTGACAAGGCTGAGAAGTATTCTAACCGAGCGTTGTTCCTGTCTGAGAAACTAGGCTACAAAAGAGGTATTGCGCTCTCCTATAACAACTTAGGAATCATCAATTACTACAAGGCCATTTACAATGTGGCATTGAGTTACCACGACCGGTCGTTGGAATTGATGACAGAAATTGGGGATAAAAGAGGAATGGCCGGTTCGCACAACAACAAAGGAGCAGTTTACACTCAGACAGGGGATTATTCCTTGGCCATTAAAGAATATTTGAGCTCTTTGAGAATTCTCCAAGAAATTGATGACAAGGAAGGAATGGGGAAGTCGTATAATAACATCGGACTGATCTACTACTATCAAGGAAATTATGGCCAAGCGAAGAGCTATTATCAACGAGCCCTTAAAATTTTAGCCGAGTTCAACAATGAAGCGGTCAGCGCAGACATTCTGAATAACTTGGGAATCATCTCCTATGAGTTAGGCGAGTACGATGAGTCATTGGATTACCATTTCAAATCATTGAAAAACAGGGAGAAGATTGGAAATCAACGTGGGTTGGCGACATCATTCACCAACATTGGTGACGTATACGCTGCGGAAGAAGCGTTTGCGAAGGCGCTAGAATTTCAGCAAAAAGCACTTGTCATTCAGGAGGAATTAGGAGATAAAAAGGGAATGTTGAGTTCACTTACAGGTATCGGAAATGTGCATTCGGTAACGGGCAATTCAGAAGAGGCGCTAAAGTATCTGGAAGATGTGATTCAAATTTCCGAGGATATTGGCGCGAAAAAAGAACTCAGGGATGCTTATGACGACTTGAGCGAGCTGTATCAGAGAACTGGGGATTTTCAAAAAGCGCTCGAGTACAAAGCGCAATATGCGAGGATGAAAGACACACTTTTCAGTGAACAAACCGAAGAGATGGCGTCAAATCTTGAGGCAAAATTTGAGAATGAGCAGAAGGGTAAGGAAATAGAAATTCTGAAGAGGGAGAATGACATTCAAGAGCTTCAATTGGGACGGAATAGAATCCTCATTATCTCCTTTACCATCGGTCTCGTACTCGCGTTGATATCGGTGGTCATATATGCTCGAATCAATCGCGAACGCCAAATGGCGCTCGAACTTCTCCAAAAGCAGAACGACAACATCCGTCTGCAAAAAGAAGAAAAAGAAATTTTGCTCAAGGAGATTCACCACCGAGTGAAGAATAACCTCCAAGTAATCAACAGTCTAATCCGACTGCAATGTTCTTATACCGACGATCAAGAAGCGCTCGATCTCTTCGATGAATGCCAAAATCGAATAATCTCGATGGCCTTGATCCACGAAAAGATGTATGAGGCGCATGACCTAAGCAATATCAATATTGAAGAGTATTTCTCAGAACTTGCCCAGAATCTACTCCGTAGCTACAGGCTCAACCAGAGAATTGATCTGGATGTAAAAGTGGGTATTGAGCACCTGAGCTTAGATACATTGATTCCGCTTGGGCTTCTGCTCAACGAGATGATTTCCAATTCACTCAAACATGCGTTTGAAGGAAAGGAAAGCGGTCTTTTGGTTGTCGAGCTTGATCGATTGGGCTCTGGAATGTTCCGATTGGTGATAGGTGACGACGGTGTGGGATTACCGCCTGATTTTAACTTCCAAAGTGCTCACTCGCTCGGGATGGAGTTGGTTGTGACGCTAACGGATCAGTTAGACGGGGAGATTCAACGCCTCGATCGAGATGGTAGTTTCTTCCAAATCGATTTCAAGGGATTGGAGAAAGAGCGGCCTGAGATTAAAAAAGCAATGACGAAGGAACCAGAATTGGTTTAAAGAGAAATCAAGCCATCAATCTCTGCGGCTTTTTCGTATCGAGCAATAATCTCGATGGCACTCATCATGATTTCCTTACCTGAAATGCTTAGATATTTTCCTGTACGGCTGGTGTTGATAGTCACCTGCGCTTCGGCTCCGAAGAGAGATTCTACTAGAGCGAGCTTCTTGTTATCATTGGGAATAATGAACTTGAAAAGATAAAGCCGAGGCCATTCGACATCCTCGTTCAGTTTATCGTGAAGACCTTGATATTCCTTCTGCATTCTAAGCGTCTACGATGAGTTTGAAACCAACGCCATGAACGTTCATGATCTTGATGCGTTCGTCGAGCTTGAGGTATTTCCGAAGCTTGGTGATAAAGACATCCATCGATCGGCCTAAAAAGTAGTCGTCGCTTCCCCAAACCACAGTCAAGGCCATTTCTCGTGTCAACACTTGATCGATATGAAGGCAAAGCATTCTCAGCAATTCCGCCTCTTTCTTGGTCAGGGTTCTATTCTCATCTGGATGCTTCAATTCGAGATTTGGATAGTCAAACGTAAAAGCCCCAAGCTCAAACACGTCACGCTTCACGGGTTCTTCTTCCAATGCGGGCTTCGATCGTTTTAAAACGGCCTTAATCCTCAAATTCAACTCATCAAAACTGAATGGCTTGGTCAGATAATCGTCGGCACCTAGCTGGAAGCCTTTGATTTTGTCTTCTGTCATGCTTTTAGCAGTCAAGAATAATATGGGGACGTCCTGATCAATCTTTCGAATATCCTCGGCCAATGTGAAGCCATCCTTTTTAGGCAACATCACATCCAAGATGCACAAATCGAAAGCGCTGTTATAGAACTTTTGAAAACCAGCGTAACCATCCTTTTCTAGGTCAACCTGATATCCGTCATTTCGCAAATGGTCTTGAATAACGAATCCTAGATTGAGGTCGTCTTCCACCAAAAGAATCTTTGTTCGGGTGCTTTTACTCATGCTGCATTAGTTTACAATATCCATTCCATAAGGGAGGCGGATGATAAATTCACTTCCTTGATTCAACGTGCTGTTAAGAGCGATATTTCCATGGTGCGCTTCAACAATGGTTTTGACGTAGTGAAGTCCAAGTCCAAAACCCTTTACATCGTGCACATTTCCTGTAGGAATTCGGTAGAATTTCTCAAATATTTGTTTCTGTTGATCCTTGCCTATTCCGGGTCCATTATCCTTCACGGCAATCTGGACATAGCCTTTTTCCAAAGTTGAAGCAACTGAAATCTGGGGTTTATCTCCACCATACTTAGCAGCATTGTCTAGAAGGTTATTAAATACGTTGAGCAGATGCATATCATCTCCAATAATAAGACATGGGTCGGCTTTCAGGGTCAGGCCGATTTTCAATTCTTTTTCAGGAAAGTTCATTTCGATACTCTGAGCGGCTAGTTCCAAAAGCTCATGGATGTCCACCTCGTTTCGCTTTAAGTCGATTTCGTCCTTGTCCAGGCGAGCTATTTGAAGCACACGTTCAACCTGATTCTGCAGCCGTTGATTTTCATTTTTGATGATCCGAGCATAGTTTTCTAGACGCTCAGGATTCTGTACTATGTCTTTCGAAAGCAACACATCGCTGGACAGAGCAATGGTGGAAATAGGTGTCTTGAGCTCGTGCGTCATGTTATTGATGAAGTCATTCTTGATTTCAGAAAGACGCTTCTGACGTAGAATGACATTGATGACGTAGGCAAAGAATACCAGTACAATGAGCAAAACGGAGGAAGAAATCAGCCAGAAATTCATTCGGCTGAACACCTCATTGTCAATCGTTGGAAAGAAGACCGAAAAATAGTGACCATCGTCGTCCCAGTCTACGGGTGGTGGGGCTTCGGCAATTTCTTCTGCTTGTAAATCTGCCTCATTGTCGATCGTCTTCGCAAAGACAACAGAGTCATTGAAGCAATTGTATATGCTGAATTGAAACTTATAATTCAACTCACGATTTAAAAGCTCGGTCTTGAGTAATGATTCTAAGTAGAACGGTTGAAGTTCTTCGTTGATCTGAACACGGTAGAAATTCTCGGAAATCATCTCTACAGGATCAACTAGAAAAGTTGAGTCTCCACTATGCGTTTGAATCTCATGCACGACATCGATCAGTGCAAGCTCAATCTCATGTTTGATCTGTTGGTTGGTAATGTTGTATGCGTTGCGAACCCAAAAGATTTGAGTACTAACCAGCCCAATAAAAATGATGGTGGCAAGGGAGATTATTATACGAATCGCATTTCGCGTCATGAATGACCAAAGCTAGAGAGTTCTATTTCCGATGTGTTAATGCTTAACGGCGTGTTAACGAATTGTGATTCAGAGATTTTTCAATTCCTGCCAAAATCGCTGAACCGGAAAGCCAACGACGTTGTAAAAATCGCCTTCGACTCGACTAATTCCAATGCAACCGATAAACTCTTGAATGCCATACGCACCGGCTTTGTCATATGGCTTATAGGTGTCTAGGTAGAAGTCAATTTCTTGCTCGGATATGGCGTTGAAATAGACCTTGGTTTCTTCACAAAATACAATCTCTTTTTCTGCTGTTTTGAGGCAAACCCCGGTAAAAACTGAATGAACGTTGTCGCTGATTTCTGAGAGCATTTGCTTTGCTTCTTCCTTGTTTTCGGGTTTGTTGAGAACGTGATCATTTATCCAAACGATGGTGTCAGCCGTAATGACCAACTCGTCACTCTCGAGATGGCCTTCAAAAGAAGCGGCCTTTTTTCTCGATAGGTAGAGGGCTATTTCCTCTCCTTTGAGAGATGGATCAAAAGACTCATCCGTGTCTGTAGTCCTGATTTCAAATGGAAAACCAAGACTTTCGAACAGCATTTTACGCCTTGGCGATTTAGAGGCAAGTATGAAACGGTATTCACTCGCCTGCTCAAAGGACGAACTCATAAGAAGTGCGTTTCGATGGATATTTTGAGAAGGAATGTGCAACCCAAAACCATGAGGGTCACCAGGTTGTTGAGATTCGCCGAATGGAGAAAATGCTTCTTCGTTCTTGCCCGCACAATCAAGATTATTTGAAGAACCAATAGCAAGTTTATAGCGAAAAAGACGGTTGTCATTCCAATGTGAACGTTTAAGTACTCGAAGTATACCCACGAATAGAGCGTTCCGAAAACAACATAGATGGTGATGAGAATTGACTTTGTATTCTTCACTCCAAGCGCGATTGGAATCGTGTTCGCACCGACGGTTCGGTCTCCCCGAATATCAATGACATCTTTGGTTACTTCTCTTACAAGGGTTAGCAAGAATAGGGCGGATGCCAATCCAATCGTCCAATAGGCGGGAATGTTGAAAATAGAATATCCGAGTTCCTCTATAATTTCAGGATGAGCATTGTTTTGTAGGCTGATTTCAAGAATCCCCACGATCAGGGCAACAAAGCCAGCCAACACGGCGATGACAAAGTTCCCAAAGAAGGGTTGATTTTTCAGATTTGTTGAATAATACCAGAGTGCTGCCGAGACAAATACAAAAAGTGAAACCACCTTCCACATCCCTAAATGCCATGTCAAATAACCAGCGACCAAAACACCAAGGGTGGTCAGTACCACATGAGAAAGCATGGCAACACGCCTTTTAATTAAGCGGTCAATAATGACGGTTTTTGGTTTGTTAATTCGGTCAATTTTGACATCGAAATAATCATTGATGGCATAGCCTCCAGCTGCAATGAGTACTGTGGATATGATAAGAAGGAACATGTCCAGATCACTCATCATCAAAGAATAGTTATTGATAATCAACATGGGCTCGATGATGAAGTACCTCACCATGAGCTGAATTGCTGCAATCAGCAATAAAATGGGAAGACGAATAAGCCTTAGATATGCGATGATGGCTACCATGTGAACTCGGCGAAGTTATCATTGTCACGGCTAGCGTCGTACCATTTTCCATGTGCTCGCATGACCAATTCGATGATCTCCCTCACACATCCGTTTCCACCGTTTCGTTTTGAAATGAACTTGGCCATAGATTTCACTTCTTCGGATGCATCAAGCGGGGCCGAAGGAAGTCCAACCATTTCTAGGGCAGGAAGATCTGGGATATCATCTCCCATGTACATGACTTCGTGCGATTTGAGATGATAGCTGTGTAAAAAGTCGTCCATCGCCTCGTTCTTATGACTAGAACTCAAGTAGGTGTCGGTGATGCCTAGTCCGTTCATCCGCTCCTTCATGGGAAGGTTGTTTCCACCCGTGATTATGGCGACGTGATATTCTTTTCGAACCGCGAGTTGTAGAGCATATCCATCTTTAGAATTGACGGTGCGCATTTGTTGTCCATCCGGAAGCAACACAACCTTACCATCGGTTAGAACGCCGTCAACATCAAAGACAAAGGCTTTGATTGGTCTGAATAGGTCCAGGTAACTCATTTCTGACTTGCTTGAATGCTTGAAACGAAATCTAAGTAAAGCTTTTTCAGCTCGGGATTGGCATCGATCATTTGCAATTGACACTCCATTAGCTGGATATCTCCTCGTTTTGCTGGTCCGGTCTGCGCCTCTGTAGGGCCGATGTTGTATGCTTTTTTCAGCGTTTCTTCGATCAGCGGCTTAATCACGTCCAAGCCTTGTCCAGCTTCTTCTAGAATTGATCCAGCGAGCTGTAAAAGGTGGTTGGTGAAATTGTTACCGATTACTCCGGCCAGATGAATTCGCTTTCTCTGATCGGTTGTGGACTCGATAACGCTGCCTCCCAATTTTTCGGCAATGGAACTTAGTTGCTTCAGAGTGGAATTATCCGTTGCCTCAATGAAAAAGGGAATGTGATCCCAGTTCACCTTAAATCCGGCTGTGAACGTCTGCAGTGGATACATGACACCAGAGGGAACATTTACTTCGATCAACGGTGTGCTGCCTGAACAATGAACGAGAATCGAAGCTTTACCTTCGAGAGCCTTAAATACGGTCGCGATTTGGTCGTCGGTGACGGTGGTAAAAACAATGTCAAGTGGCTGCTCAATGGAGCTAATTTCACTCACTATTTGAGAGGATAATTTGGAATCTATTTTGGACGGATTACTCGTGAGAATCACCCTGGGGGTATATCCAACTACGGCCAACCTTGAGGCTAAATGAGATCCGACATTCCCGTAGCCGATAATGCCAATATTCAGAGAGCCCGTCATTTTTTGCGGATACGGTTAAAGACAGCTAGAAAGCTTCCGAGAGCCATCAAGATGCAACCGAGCCAAAGGATGTTGATGTAAGGGAAAACGATGGCCTTCATCACAATGAATTCTTTTTTCGCATCATCCTGCTCGAGCAGACGAAATTTAAACTTTTGTTTTTCTGGGTCGATTCCATCAAAAAACACCTTAATACCTGCAGAACGGACGCTGTCAGGAACCGAGAAAGTCAGTCGTCGATCTCGGATAACAAATAGCGGCTCCATCAAGTGCTTTTCGGTATTGACGTCATAAACGCTGAAACTCGCGCCCAACGCCATGTCTTTTTCCCTCAGATTGCTGCCTTCTCGATTTGGGAATCGATTTAAGGAGTCGAGCACAATGAAACTACTGCGACTGAAAATAGTATCGCCGACCTCAATCTCATGGCTGCTTCCTTTTTCTTCAGATTTTCTATCCTCAATTTCAGCATAGGCTATGTATGTATAAACATCTCGATCTAGGTAGTGTTTGGTGTAAGGTTCGGCGACATTTCCCATTCTTGGATTGAGCTGAATAAAGGGGAAAAGTGAGAAAACGGAGTCGAGCTCTCCTTCAGAATTCTGAGCGAGATAGTCAACTTGATAGTGGATGAAGTGTCCTTCCTTTTTCTTGCCTCGATAACTCACGAAGTAAGTTCCCATTAGGAGCGTGTCATCCTTCATAAGGAGGATGTTCTCTGTGTTTGTAAACCCGTCGTCCAACTTGGTCACATCAAAAAGACTCGTGTTCTCAGAAATCACTTCTTGCTGACTTGTAGATATGACCGCTCCGAGCAGCACCAATCCGAATCCGACATGGGCAATGCTAGATCCTCCTTTCTTAAGATTGCCGTTTAAGATGCGCAGTAAGTAGTCAAGGTTGGCAAGCACAGCGAATGAGCTTGTGAAGGTTAATCCTAGAATAAAGGCATTGGAAATCTCAAGACTCAAAGCAAAGACGAGGGTTAATACAATGCTTAGACTCAACGAGACAGAAAGCTTCTTAATAAGTGTTTTGGGGTCGGTCGATTTGTACTTGAGAAACTGACCAACAGACACAAAAAGTGCGACAATAATGGCCAGCGGCAATTGCCAGCGGTTATAGTATTCATGTACATTGGATGGCGTCGCTAATTCAGTTCCAAAGATCTTGTTGATGACTGGAAAGGAGGTGCTGTACCCGATTTGGAATGCGGAGATGAGTAAAATGAGTGCGCCGATAAACATCCAGAACTCTCGCGACCAGATGCTCTCTTCTTTCTCCGCATTGGGGAATTCTTTATAGCGTGAGATGATGAGTCCAACTGACAACACAACCAACGCGATCAGGCACAATGCTAAATGTCCGGTCATGCCGAGATCAGTAAAGGAGTGAACCGAAGTTTCTCCCAGAATTCCACTTTTGGTTAAGAACGATGAATACTGAACAAGTATGAGCGAAACACAAGTGAAGATGAAAAGCGATAGCACGGAGACGCCTTTGCTGCGCTGAATCAGCATTAAGTGCCCGGCGCCGACCAAGGTCAGCCAAGGTACGAGTGAAGCATTTTCTACTGGATCCCAAGCCCAGAATCCACCAAAACTCAAAGCTTCGTATGCCCAAGCTCCTCCCATCAGAATTCCTGTTCCAAGTATTCCAACACCAAAAAACGTCCAAGGCAGTGCAGGTTTCACCCATTCAACATAAGCCCTTCTCCAAAGCCCTGCGATAGCATAGGTGAAAGGGATGAGGGTGGAGGCGAAGCCTAAGAAAACAATAGGAGGATGGATGGTCATCCAATAATTCTGGAGCAACGGATTTAATCCTCTTCCATCTAATACCGAAGTGTATTCTGGAATTTGAAATATGGGAAGGGAGGCAAAGTCCGGATGTTCACGCATCAAAACGGAGAATGGATTGCTTCCCAGCTTGTATCCGAGGATGCTTACCCCAAGAATCATAGAGCCTAGGAAAACTTGAACCAGCATATAGACAGCCATAACAGGACTTTCCCAAGATTTGACTGTTTTCAATAAAATGCCAGCAAGGATGACGTGCCATAACATCCAAAGCATGAAGCTTCCTTCAATGCCTTCCCAGAAACATGAGAAAATGAAACGGAGTGGGAGATCTGAGCTACTGTGTTGCCATATGTAGTGATATTCAAAATATTGATTGAATATCATGAAGAACAGCATTGAAACCATTCCAAGAACTCCAATCGTGTGGGCTATAAACGAAAAGCGACCTAGCTTTTTCCATTCTGTAGAATCATGGCGTTCAGCCAAAAAGTAAGACACCGCCGAAAGAACTCCGGCACTAAATGCTAAGTACACGAATGCCTCGCCCAGCGTTCCAGCCCATAAATGTTCTCCTACGTATTCCATTTAGAAATTATGCTTGCTCCTTTACTTGCACTTCACCATCGGTGTACTTCGAAGGGCATTTAAGGAGGATGTCATTCGCGTGAAAGGCATCTCCTTCCACAGATCCGATAAGTACGATCTGCTCGGAGCGTTCAAAATCCTGAGGCTTGCTTTTATGAAGATGCACTTGTCTTTCGACACCGCTGTTATCAACCATCCAAAAGGCGAACAAGTCAGCATTTTCCATCGGATCGTAGCTCATTTCTTTTTCCTTGCTCAGTTGGCCAACAACATGAAACTCCTGACCGGGGTTTTCGAATGCTTCAGCAAAATCAGCATAAGAACTTGAATCATTAATTGCTCCGATCATGGCTCCAATGAGCACAGCAATTAATACAATGAGGATAATGTGAGTTCGTTTCATTTCTGAGTGCTTTCTTCCAGCTTGTTCAGCTTTCTACCCAAAAACACAAGGTAGCCGAACAAGACCGCAAAGATTAGAACGATGACGCCAACAACGACATAGATTTTCCCATTATCCCGCATTACATCTGCCATTTCAGCATAATCTTGTGCAAAGAGCGGAGTCGCTGAAATAAGGACCATTAGAAATAGTAATAATCGCTTCATTTTTCTTGATTCAGTTTCGTTTTGACATTTTCTAGCCTCACCTTAATGTTACTAATCCAGAGACCCAGCATGATCCATCCAATAATAGCAGGATAAAATATCATCCTCATTGAATTATCGAGGTCGTATCCGCTGAAAGCAGGATTTCCACCATTGCCTGGATGAAGCGAATCCGTCATTCTCGGCAGAATGAAGATGAAGAGAATCATCATCACGAAGGCGAATATGTTGTAGACTGCGCTGACCTTACCCCGTTGGATTTGATCGGAAAAGCTATTTCGCAAAACGATGTATGCGAAGTAGGCCAGCATTGAAATCGCGGCACCATTGAGTTTCGGATCGGGAACCCAATAAGCGCCCCAAGTATACTTTGCCCAAAGCATCCCGGTTGTCAACCCAGCGATCCCGAAGATGATTCCTACTTCGACAAATATTCTGGCAAGCAAATCATGACTTGACTTACCTGATCTTAGGTAGGCAATGCTATAGGAAAATGACAGGATGAACAAGAATATCATAGCAAACCAAGAGGTCACATGATAGAATAGATTCCGAATGGTCTCATTGAGAATGTCGAGAGCCGGTACGGAAATGAGCAGGCCACCAACCAAGGTGTACATCACCAAAATAATGGTGAGAACTTGAAGACCTATACCGAATCGCTGCATCCTGTTTTATTCGCGCCAAAGGTATGGAAAGAGCACAAGCGCTAATGCTAATGAAACTCCATTTAAGCCTAGTAAAACGAAGATGTACTTCAGCTGCACGCTCAGTTCAATTCCGTCAATTGCATTTTTCATCAATGTAGTGGTTACCATGAGCAAGGGGAGAAGAACCGGTAGCCCGAGAATCGCCAACAGGGTGAAGTTTTTTCCCGCTTTTGAAGCGATGGTTGAAAGTAAGCTTAGGATGATCGCGATTCCAGTGCTCCCAAATACCAAGCTTATGACAAAGACGAAATAGTCTTGGATGACCATTTCAAATAAAACTTGATAAACCAACATGGCAACGATGGACAGCACTAACAGGATGACACTTTGGTAAATGGCCTTCGCACCGATAAAAACTTCCGGACTGACCAGTGAATAGAGATAGAGCATTCTTCCCCTTGACTCCGACGTGAAGCTTTTGGCAATGGCGTTGAAACTTGCAAATAGAGTGATGATCCAAAAGAGAGCTACCCAAATCGAAGCTCCAGGTAGTCGTTTCATGGTGATGTAACAAACGAATAAACTGGAAAGAAGAAAGAGGAGAGCTCCGGCCAGGCTGTATGGGTTCCGAAAATCAGACTTGAACTCTTTGGCTAATATTGCGCTTAGATTACTCAACTTGGGATGCAAAGAAACGCATCGTAGATTACTTGAAGGCGATGGAAAAGGTAGATATTCTAACAATTGCGGCTCACCCAGACGATGTTGAACTCAGCTGTTCTGGAACATTGATTAAGAGCATTGAAGCCGGTAAGACGGTCGGAATTTGCGATCTCACTCAAGGTGAGCTAGGAACTCGAGGAAGCGCTGAAATAAGGCTTCAGGAAGCTCGAATTGCACAAGGAATAATTGGAGCCGCATTTAGAATTAATCTAGGAATGGAAGATGGTTTCTTTCAGGTGAATCGTGAGAATCAGATCAAAATAATTGAAGTCATCAGGGCTTGCCAGCCCGACATTGTTCTACTCAATGCACTTGTGGATCGACATCCGGATCACGGAAAAGGAGCAGAGTTGCAGAAGACGGCTTGCTTTCTATCGGGCCTCAGAAAATTAGAAACAGAATACAACGGAGAACAGCAAGAATGTTGGAGACCAAATTTGGTTCTTCACACCATTCAAGACCGATTTATGAAACCTACAATTGTTGTGGATGTGACGTCGAGCTGGGACAAAAAGATGGAAGCGATCAAAGCATTTTCATCTCAATTCTACGACCCCAAGAGTTCAGAACCTGAATCCATGATTTCGGGTGAAGGTTTTTTGAAGAATATACTGGGCCGGGGTAGAGACATGGGCCGACTCATCCATGCCGAGTATGGAGAAGGCTTTGTAAGCGAACGCCCTGTAGGTATTGCGGACTTGACTTTACTCCAATAAAAAAGCCCTCCGTCAGAGACGGAAGGCTTTCATTCACAATTGTCTTCGAATTATTCGATGATTAAGCTCTCAATTCGCTTACCAGACTCACCCTGAAGTGAAACTTGATAAACTCCTTTTACGAGTCCGCTTAGATCGATTGCTTCAATTTGATTTGCGTTAACCTGTAGTTGAGTTGAGTAAACAACTTGTCCTAGGCTGTTAGAAATCTCAACGTTCATCTCACCAGTGAATGCTCCGAAGTTTATTTCGAATCTTCCATCTGTTGGATTAGGATAAACACCGATGGTTGCGATTGCTCCCAATTCTTCAACTGAAACTACAGTATTAGAAGAAGCACTCTCACATCCATTCTCATCTGTGTAGATGCAGTAGATGTTCTGACCAGCATAGCTTTCATCGTTTCCGAGAACGCTTCCTGATTCAGACTGAAGAATTCCACCAACGTACCACATGTGTGATCCACCTCCAGTTTGTGAAGATGTAACCCCTGAACTTGTCGAGCTGATCACAGGAGCAGCTGGCAATTCGTGAATAGTAAGGTTGATAGAAGTGGTATCCTCATCACCACATGCATTTGTAACAGTTACGGTGTAAGTTCCAGTTGATACAACGCTAACCGAAATGCTCGCACTTGTAGATCCATCACTCCATTCGTATGTGTCACCTCCAGAAGCGGTAGCAGTGAGAACATCACCATCACATCCTTCAGTAGCTGGGGCAGTAACAACAGCCACAGGTAGAGGTTCAGCAGTTACAGTATAAGTTGCTGTAGCAGATCCACCACAGTTAGAAACGGTGACAGTGTATGTTCCAGCGGCACTCACGGTAATAGATGTTCCAGACCCGCCTGTACTCCAGCTGTAAGAACCAGCAGATACTGGGAACACATTAATCACAGAAGTACCACCTGGGCAAATCGTTGGATCACCAGCGACAACAGCTGTAGGAGCAGTAGTAGGTTGAGTAATCGTAATCGATGCTACAGTTGTTCCACCATTACAGTCAGAAACTGTTACAGTAAATGTTCCAGTAGTTGTAACAACGATTGCTGAATCACTTGAACCAGTACTCCAGAAATAGGATAGACCTCCAACCGACGTATTTGCCGTCAAGGTTGATGTATCACCGGGACACATATTAAGGTTTGTACCGTTCATAGTTACGCTTGGCCCTCCAGTTCCTGAGTAAGCAACAACATTGAATGTCAATGTTTGGCTTCCGCAATCGGTAGAGAATACACAAGTGTAAGTTCCAAGATTTCCAACATTTACAACTTGATTAGAGCTGCTGAATCCGCTTGGTCCACTCCAAGTATAACTTGCAGCACAACCAATCGCGTAAAGTGCTACAGAAGCACCTGATCCAACACACAGTTCGCTGTCACCAACGATGGCAACTGGACAGAACTCAGTAGTGTCAAAACGATCAACATCCTCTTTCAAGTAGAAGATTTTATTAGTCACAACAGGATCCTCATCACCTGAAACGGCAATACCTGGCTCGTTATCACTCATGTAAACCATGTGGACATCATCATCAACTCTTCTCGCCATAGAAGCGTAAACACATTCTGAGAATGCATTTGCAGGATCTCCAGTAACGTCGATTGGTTCAGACCAAGAACATCCACCGTCACAAGAACGCATAACGTATGTGTGTCGATAGTTTTGTGAACCATTCGAGAGCAATTCTTGAACTGCGCTGTAAGCAAGATAGATACACCCATCACTAGCGATACCTGCTTTAGGTTGAGATGCCAGACCAGCAAATCGATATTGACCCCAATCAGTGATCTCGAGAGCACCTGAATTATCAAGGTCGAGAGCACCCGTTATAGTAAGTCCATAAGGACCAGGGTAATCTTCGTTCCAATAGTCAATACCGTTGGTGCCTGGATAGTATGTGATCAATCCGTCAGTGACATCAGCGTTAGCAATGTACATTGTACCATAAGTAATATGACACATTCCATCATTATCAATTATAACATTTACGTTTCCATCGGAAGTGTATAGTCTATCCTCAAGAGTTGTATCGATTACAGTAGCACTTTCTACGAACCATACATCTGATAATAGAACATCAGTCTTGGTCCAAGAAACTCCATTGTTTGTTGATTTGAAAAGCTGCACACCTCTTCCAAGGCCTCCAACTACAACAGCAACTGTATTTCCTTTTGCGTCGATTGAGTAACTATCACCGTCGAATCCATCGAAATAAGATGAATCAGTTCCAGGAATTTGGTAATCAATGATATCCCAACTTATTCCACCGTCAGTAGATCGGTTGTAAAGGAATGCTCCATCCATGCCGTTGTAGACTGTTCCGCCATTTGCAGCGGGAGTTGTCATACAAACAACATGAAGTGTATTTCCAGAGGCCTGACCTCTGTTCCATACTTGCGAAGCCAAGGTGTCCTGATTAGCCTGCGCCCATGTTCCAGAACCGATTGTGTTTCTTTCTACCTTTCTGAGTATGCTACTCGCTGTACTGTGAGAAACGATCACTTCGCGGCCGCTTGATGTTGCCATCATGCTTGGCCAACCCGTTCTTTCTGTTTCGATTTCAGAAGTTGGAGCGCTGCCCCAAGATGTACCGTTAAAGAAATTATAACCAGTTCCACGAGTGGCCCAGCTATTTTGATTACTGTACGTCCAGGAAGCTGATAGAGTACCATTCTCATGGTTGATTAATCTCCACTGAATAGCAGAGTTAGATTGCAAGTCGTAAGTTGATGTACCGATTTCAACTTCTAAGAGATTTCGTTGACCTGATGTAGGATACGATTTGATCTCCTTGGGAGGTTGAGGATTCGGGTTAGCAACCATTTGCACCGGAATAGAGATTTTCTTATTCGCTATTTCCGGGCTCACTTGCGCTTGGTTCTGAGCTTGCGAGAAGCCAGAAAACGAAATAAGTGCCGCAGAGGCAGATAGTAGAAACCTTTTCATGAATTACTGTTTAGTTTAGACAAATGTGAATTTAGAATCAACAAATTTATAAAATTGATCGTTCAAATTGATTTCAGAAATCCCACCGTCACTAGGCTTTAGTTGATTTCCTTATGAGGGATAACAACTGGACCAAGTCATCACGATCAGGAATTAGTTCTGATAGGCCCGTCTCAAATTTTTGTCGGAGCCGCACAAATTGGTAGATCGTTTGAGCAAAGTACACTAAAGACGCAGTGGACGCAGCGCCCATGGTTCCGAAATAGGAAATGGACGGAATTCCAACGAGAACGGTCAGAATCAATCCGAAAACGGACGATTCTGTATTAATTCGATGGAGTCCGATACCGGCAAAAAAATGGCTAAAGGCATTGGAGTAGCTTAATGCCAATATACCAGGTGCAAGAATCAAAAAGTGAGATTTAATCTCTTGAAACTCCTGTCCGAAAACGAGAACATACAAGCTTTCAGGAATGACCGAGAGAATAATTATGCCAGTCATGGTGACGGAACCGTTAAGTCTTGCCAGTTGCATTGATATTTTCAACCCGTTCAATTTGTCCTCCATATTGGAGACAGCGCTGTATTGCACAATACTTACACTTCTAGCGAATTGCCATAAGGCTTCTGAGACTTGAAGTGTAGCACTGTAGACTCCAATTCGAATCAATGCGAGTTGAGGAGGTAAGATCATTATTTCGAGAAGATAGAAGCTAAGGCGGTAATTGAGTAATTGGGCGATGTTTCCAATCTGCACTGTTGCTCCGTATTTGAGACAAGCGCGAATTGTTTCAATCAACGATACAGCCTTTTGCGATGTTGCCTGAGAAGGGATGATAGCAAGAATGGAAATGAGGAAGGCGCTTCCCAACCCAAAAGCATAGGCCAACTCAAAACTTGAATAGTTTAAGGCTTCACCATAGAATTTATAATAAGAGAGTAGGGCGATAACGACGGCAATCTTGATTATTTGGAGGTAGTTGTGTTGAGCCACTTTTTCCTTGCCGAGCAACACCATCATGTGGGTCGCAACTGTGCATTCCATTAAACTCAGAAAGAAAAATTTGTCCAATGAAATGCTGGAAGGAAGGAATTCAAAAGACAAGAATGCAGTTACTGCCAATGAAGATAGAATAGTCCATACGTAGTTGATCCCAAGGATGTTCTTCATTGGGAATCGAGGCACTAAATACACCAATGATGGCCCACCAAATAATCCACTAATGATCGTGGCAACACTCAGATTGAGGACCAAAAGACTAATCTCCCCTTTGTTTTCTGCACCCATCAATTTGGTAGTGATGAACAAAAGAATCAGGTTGAAAACAGCAATTACAAGCCTGGTCCCCAATGTATGTGCAATGGATTTAAACATCAATGGATCACCTCCATAATTGCTTGTTGAACATCACTCACTTTGATCTCGTGTAAACACATGAAATCAGGGCACATTCTTGGGAAATCAACCTTTGATGTATTAGGATTTAACCATCTGCTGCAAGGATGACAGTCCAGCTTTTGTTGAATTGTAAAGTGATTCTTCGGATCAATTTTCGTCCAGCCGTAAAAATCAGGATCGGAACCTCCCCAAATTGTAACGGAACGTGTACTTGTAGTTCCTGCAATATGTAGCATAGAACTGTCTTGGCCAATGTGCAGCTTGGCGCCACTAATAATGCCAGGTAGTTCTTGAATTTCGGTTTGCCCAATTAGAATTTCAACATTTTCAATGTGTTCAATAGCACTTACCATTTCCGTTTCAGATCCATCACCTAGGACGACCATGTGCAGCGAAGGATATTCCAGCGAAATCCATTCGATTATTTTTTGCCAGTTTTCAAACGGCCAGCATTTCCATGGGGCAATGTTATTGCCGCTGCCCGGTTGAATCGTAATGTAATCTCCTTCGAACGACCTAGTGCTTAAGATTGGTTTGAGTGCGAAATGCTCGCTGGTGAGCTTCAATTTCGTGGGTTTCTCATCAAGTAATGAAAGGTATTGGATGCCTTCGTGCACATCTTCGATCGGCGGAGAGTGGATGACGCGACGCTTCAGTAGATTGGGGTAACCATCGGGAATGTGATTTGTTCTGACCTGCTTTCCCAGCATTCGAGCGAGCGTGAGGTTTTTACGGGTTGCAGCGAAATAATCGAGGTAGACTACATCATATGTCTTTTTGAAACGGGCTGAGTACTTCAACCAACTCACTCCGCCTTCCATATCCAAGATATTGTCAAACAGCGAGTCCTCATAGCCTTCAAAAATCTCATGCGATTTAAAAGACGAAGTGCTGATGGCATCCACCTTGCCGCGTTCTTTCAACGCCTTAATAAGGGGAACCATTAGGATGGCATTGCCAATTCCGGAGGATATAAATACTGCGGATCTCAATTTATCTTTTGGGGAAGAGTGTAACGCAATCTTACGGAGTTTCCTATAACCACCACATCACTAAATGCCATCGATAAGGCTGCAAGCATCGGATCCAGATACCCAAATGCAGCTAGGGGAATGGCGACAACATTATATGCAATGGCCCAGAATAGGTTTTGCTTAATGGTACGTACAACGTGTTTGCTGATCTGGAATAACCGAGGAATCGTGAGCAGCGAAGAATTGAGTAAGACCACTTCTGCTGCTTCTGCAGCGAGTGCATTGGAATTTCCAATGCTGATTCCAACGTTGGCCTCAGCCAAAGCAGGAGCGTCATTGATGCCATCTCCGATCATGGCGATGCTGCTTTGTGATTTTTCCTTTCGCAGTCTTTCCAATTTCATTTCTGGGAGCATTTCTGCTTGAAATTGATCAATTCCAAGGGATTGGGAGACCATCGAGGTTTTCCGGTCGAGATCACCACTGAGCAGTAGAACATTGAATTCATCATGAGTCAATTGCTCAACAACCTCTTTTGCACTGGCTTTTATTGTTTCTTGAACTTCAAAGTGAACTACGAGTTCATCGTCGATGGTCAAGAAGATTGATCCTGCATCTTTATTTGATCCGGTGAAGAGTGCTGACCCTAATTTGATGGCTTTTCCTTTCCAATCGGCTTGAAGACCCTTTCCCTTTACTTCTTTTATTTCAGTGAGTTGGGCGTCGCTGGTCTCATTATTAGTCAGCAGCTTAGCTAGAGGATGGTTAGAATACTGTTCCAGCGTGGAGACGATGGCCAACATTTGGTTTTGATCATATTGGCTGGTATGCCATTCTGAACGGAGGCCGGAACTTCCTTCGGTCAAGGTGCCAGTCTTATCAAAGGCAATGGTTTTGACGTGATTGAGGGCTTCGAGTGTCGTTGCACGTTTTATGACAATTCCTGCTTTGGCTGCTAAGCCGAGCCCAACGCTGACTGCAGTGGGGGTGGCTAAACCCATGGCGCATGGACAGGAAATCACCAATACTGCGATGGCCCTTAGCATGGAATCAGTTGTGCCAACTTCTAATATGAAATTGTTTCCTAAGAATGTCATTGCTGCTAACACGAGAATAGTGGGAACAAACCAAGCGCTCATTTTATCTGCTAAACGCTGTATTTCTGGTTTATCAGCACGACTTTGTTTTACGAGTTGAATTATTTGACTTAGCGCGCCTTCTCTGGACGTTTTGGTGATTTGGACACTGGCATTTCCTTCCTGAACAATGCTGCCGCCTAACACGACATGATCCTTTGATTTTAAAATTGCGATGGATTCACCGGTGAGCATCGATTCATCCACTTCAATTTCTCCGTGCATGACTTTTCCATCGGAAGGAATTTTATCTCCGCTATTGACCAAAACCAGATCCTCAACCTGAAGATCTTCCACTTTTATTACTTCAACCACCTGGTTCAAGGCATCTCCGACGAGCTTTTTCGCCTTCTCTGGTTTCATGCGAAAGAGATTTCGGAGTTCAGACGTTGTTTTGAGCACTGCCCGATGTTCAATAACATAACCAAGTAAGACAAGGGTGATGATGGTAGTAGTGGTTTCATAAAAGAGGAAGTCATGCTGGGCAGCTCCTTTGACCATCAATGTTCCATAGAGACTGTAGAAAAAGGCACTCATTGAGCCGAGAAGAATTAAAACGTCCATCGTTGTCTGACCAACTTTTAAACTTTCGATGACGTTTTTGCCAAAGTGACTGAGACCAATGAGCACAACAGGAAGGGACAGTGCGAATTGCACCCAAGCAATGTTTAGCCAATTGTCCTGCGGCAAAAACATGTGAGAAAATAATATGAGGCTGAATGGAAGTGTCCAAATGAGTTTCTTTTGAACGAGTGGCGTTTCGATCTTGCCTGAATCAATCCTCTCCAATGATGCTTGATAGCCAGCACTTTGGATTCTTCCCTTGATTCTGTCGAGTTTCTCAGCCGATTCAAGATCGAACTCTGCTTCACCCATCAGGAAGTCAACATGAATGTCTGTACCGCCCTCTTGCTCTATGATTCCTGAAACCGTAGCAGAACAATGGGTGCATGTCATTCCTTTGACATCAAGTAAAACGTGCTCTTTCTGCATCTATCTCACAAAAATACATCCCAAATATTCATCCATCTCGTTGTAGTTGAGTTGGAACTTTTATTTTCGCATCCCTTTTTCGAAAAGGGCTTGAAATGGTGGTTGTAGCTCAGTTGGTTAGAGCGCCTGATTGTGGTTCAGGAGGTCGTGGGTTCGAGACCCATCTTCCACCCGGATAAAGCTTGAGCAGAAATGTTCAGGCTTTTTTTTTGAAACATTGGTGGTTCGAACGAAGCTAGACCCATCTTCCAACCAAGACTTTGAAACAAATAATACATCTTCTCAACCTCCGTTAATGAGATTCCGGTAATTTCGGCCTTGATATTCAATTACATGCGCAACTATATTCTCGCTCTTTCCACAGTCGCCCTCTCTTTAGGCTTTTCATCTTGTTATAATTGCGTTGAATGCACCGATTGTGAGATCAAAGTAATCAACGGCGATTCTGTCATGGAAGACTCTTCCATGTGCTATCGAGATGCGAAAGAATATTACTTATCCAGAAAAGAATGGCGAGATGATGTCAAGGCTTATGAGCAGCTATATAAGTGTCAGTGCCAATAACCTAACCTAGGCGGAAGTGGAAATCTTTCTTCAACCGGAAGCTTGGATAGCACTTTTAACGTTGACATTCCTAGAGATTGTCCTCGGGATTGACAACATAATTTTCATTTCAATTGTCTCCAACAGGCTGCCTGAAGAACAGCAACCTAAAGCCCGTTTTATTGGTTTGGCTCTCGCACTCATCGTGAGGGTTGTGATGCTTGCAGGAATTTCTTGGTTGATAGGATTAACCACCCCATGGTTCACAATCATGGGCTATGGTTTTGCTGGTAGGAACATAATACTCATGCTCGGTGGACTGTTTCTGCTTGCAAAAAGCACGACTGAGATTCATGCGAAGGTTGCTGGGGTTGAACACGAACAAGAAGTAAAGAGCAAGAAAAATGCTTTTGCCTCCATCATCGCTCAGATTGTCCTGCTGGATATTGTATTCAGCTTTGACAGTATTTTGACGGCTGTGGGAATGTCCGATGATTTGCCAGTAATGATTGCTGCCGTTATCATCGCCATCATCGTGATGATGATTTTCGCTGAACGAATCAGCAAATTCATCAACAATCATCCGACGCTTCAAATGTTGGCTCTGTCCTTTTTGATCCTTATTGGCTTTATGCTCATTGTCGAAGGCTTGCCTTTCCAAGAAGTGCATGTGCCGAAGGGCTATATCTACTTCGCCGTCTTCTTTTCTCTGGCGGTAGAGGTTCTTAATCTGCGTATGCGCAAGAAGAAGGATCGTTCATCAGAGAAATAAATCAGCCGAATGCGTTGAAAATTCATCTCTTAAGCGGCTTGCAATGCGTGTTTGATTTAACAGCACTTGCCATATTTCATTTCTTTTCACACTTTAGTCGAGCCTTAAAACCTAGATCGTGCCTGCAGAAATTCAGCTTAACTTCCTCGATGAGCCCTTTGAGGGATGTCCTTCATCATTGATCGTTTCTTTGACTGATCCACACGGAAAGCAAAAGGAGAACTACACTTTAGGAGTGCTTGAAGCGGAAGCGGTATACAAGTTAATTGACGACGGAACGAGCATTCAACTCAATCATCGATACATTAAAAATTTCTCTTTGACCGCGTACAGAGAGTCTCGCGGATTGGAGGCTGATGCTAGAGTAGAAATGAAGGACATGAGTGCCAATCATGCTTTCTTCGATAGTGAATTAGAGACTGATTTCAGTTTGGCTGACTTCACGAGTGAAAAAACTGATTTCTCAGATTGCATTTTTGGGGATGGTCCGTTGTCATTCTATAATGCAAAGTTTTCGACTGATTCTACCTCATTTGAAAACAGTCAATTTGGAGCCGGCACGGCTAATTTTCAATACGCTGAATTTCACTCACCAACCGTCACCTTCGATAAGGTTCAATTTGGTTCTGGCGATGTTCAGTTCATTAGTTCAGTGTTTGGAGAATCTCGTATAAGTTTTCGTGAAGTGAATTTCGGGGATGGCAAGGTTGACTTCCATTACACCAAGTTCGGAGACGGAAATTTGACGTTCGACAAAGCGCACTTCGGTGGGGGAGAGGTCTCGTTCAAACGAGTCGACTTCGGCCACGGTAAACTTGATTTCAAACGAGCACATTTTGGACATGGAGACATCGATTTTTCTGAAGCCGATTTCAAGAGTGGGAAGGTTGTGTTTCGGTCTGCGGTTTTCGGAGATGGAAAGATTAATTTTCAGGAAAGCATTTCAGAATCCGATTTTATATTTGATAATGCAGAATTTGGAACTGGAAGTTTGTCGTTCTTTCAAGCTCAAGTACGGAAGCTGTCCTTCGAGTCATGTCAGTTCAACAACTATGTAGATCTGCGTGTGGAGTCGGCACAAAAAATTGATCTGTCTTATACCATCGTTCGGGATATCGTTGATATGATGCCTACAGAGCATTGTCCCGTATCTCTGGATCAAATGAACTTCAGCGGGATGCGGAACTTGGGAAACCTGTACATCGATTGGGATGCGAATGACGTGTTGAACCTGATTCTAAAGCAGGAGGAAACAACAATTCGACAGAAGTCGGAGCAATTCTTAATTCTCAAGGAAACTTACAATTCAACTGGAAGATATGCTGATGAGGATAGGGCGTATATCTGGTACAAGCGCTTTGAGCTTCGGTCGGACTTAGAATATTCAATTGAAAAGAATCCTACCAGCGCATTGTGGGCTTACCCCACTGCCTTCTTTAAATGGCTTCTTTTTGACAAGATTGGATTGTACGCCACCGAACCTCTTAGGGTGTTGTTCTCGGTATCAATAATCTATACACTCTTTAGCTTGCTGTACTTGTTTCTCCCTATGGTAGCCGATACGTACATTGATACTGGTGGCGGAGATATTCTTTCAACCTTAAATCCAGTGGCCAAGGCATTTTATTACAGCGCTATTACCTTTCTCACGATAGGATATGGCGAGTATTATCCGGTCGGGATAATGCGCTTGTTTGCGAGTGTTGAAGGATACGTCGGTGTATTTCTTATGGGCTACTTTTCGGTAGCTTTTGTGAGAAAAGTATTGAGATAACTTCCCCCACTCTTCAGCCTGTTTCTTAAGAATCTTTTCTTCTACGTTCGTCGTCAAGGAAGACTCGAACGGCTTCAGATTCTTTTTGATCTCCTCCTTTGAAGGCGTCATTGCCCTGTACTATATTTAGGAGCTCGTCAGCTTTGGCGTGATCTCCAAGAAGAATGTTTACCAAGGCAGCATTGATGTAAAGACCTGCGGCAACTTTATTGTTTATCCGCGCTTTTTTATCACCTAGATTTTCATCTTTCAATTCTGAAATCCACACTTCCATTGCTTCTCCAAGTTTCACTTTAGCAGACTCTTCTGAAATTGACAAGTCCTTTAATCCCTGGGTCGCCTTTAACTGTGCTGATTCTTGTGCAGAATAATCTTGCTTTTTGTCCTTTCCTGTGTAAACTGGATCAGTACGATCTACCCAACCGTAGCCCATCTGGCTGTTGAGTTCTGAAGACATCGCAGTGTAAACCGCTTGCCTGGCGTCCATTTTTCTTTGATCCAGCCAAGAATTATAACCTGAACCATTGATGAACTCAGAGAATTGCGGTGAGGCCATCTTATCACTCTTATAGGTTCGTTGGTATTGGGGAGCTGCAAAAGACATTTGAAATACCACCTTGCCACTCGGATCCGTAACTTTCATGTCAATCGGTACTGAAATGGTGGCACTCCGATATTGCTTTTCGCTGACCGCTTGATCCTTAAAAGTAACGCTGTAATTTGGCATAGTCATCATCACCTTGTAGTTGGAATTGTCTGTTTTCATAAATCCATCCCAGACCAGACCAGCAGCAATCTCAGATTCTGATGGAATATCATTACGAACCATTGGCTTCTTTACAAATCTCTTAGTCACATGCCGTTTTTGAGGTTTGCCGTCATCTCCTAGCATCACTCCGGTCAGAACTTTGGCTCCTGCGCTTTGACTATTATAACCCTCGAGAGCGGCGGCATATTCGTCTTCTGCGGCTCTGCGATCAGTTTCGTATTCTTCTTGCTCTGCCTTCGTCTTCATTGTATTTAGCCATGTCTGCATTGTAGGTGGCAGCGAAGGGAATATTTACCTCAACGGAATAGGTTCTTTTCGCTTCCTCGGTGGCAACAAGTGCTTTTCGGAAATAGGTGTATGAAACTTGTTCCGCTTTTGCTTTTTGTGCTTTAAGTGAAGGCGCAACAACTGCGAAGAGGATGAGTAGGCTGAGCCCAGATTTGAGTAGAGTTTTCATTGTGAGTTCTGTTTAGTAGGGTTTAAAGGCTTCACAAACCTAAGAATATGGTGTAAAGAGCTTCATTTCAGGGGATTTGGACATTTGTCAATGGAGCTGACTTTGTGATGGTCTGGTTCAAAGATCAATCCCTGTTTAACTTGGAACTAACTATGTATTTTTGCCGCCCTTTCTAAAGGTATTAGCGGAAATGAGCAACATTAACATTACACTACCCGACGGTAGTATTAAAGAGTATGAAAAGGGCAGTTCCTCTATGGATATTGCCATGTCCATTAGTGAGGGCCTAGCTAGAAACGTCCTTTCAGCTAAGGTCAATGGCGAAGTATGGGACGCAGGTAGATCTATAGAAGCGGATGCAACGCTTCAATTGCTTACGTGGAAGGATAATGAAGGTAAGTCCACGATGTGGCACAGTTCTGCGCACTTGATGGCGGAGGCTCTTGAGTTTTGTTTTCCGGGAATCAAACTTGCAATCGGACCACCGATTGAAAATGGCTTCTACTATGACATTGACTTTATGGAGCACAACTTCACCGAGGAAGACCTTCCTAGGGTGGAGAAAAAGATGAAGGAGTTGGCGAAGGAAAAAAATGCCTTTGTCCGAAAGGAGATTTCGAAAGCTGATGCCACATCATACTTCAATGAAAAGCAGGATCAATACAAGCTTGAATTAATCGATGGCTTGGAAGATGGAGATATTACATTTTATACTCAAGGCGAATTCACGGATTTGTGCCGTGGGCCGCACATTCCGCATACGGGTTACATAAAGGCGATCAAGTTGCTTTCTGTAGCAGGTGCATATTGGAGAGGTGATGAGAACAATCCCATGCTCACAAGGATTTACGGAATCACATTCCCAAAACAAGGAGAGTTAGAAGCTTATTTAGAACTTCTCGAGGAAGCCAAAAAAAGGGATCATAGAAAACTTGGAAAGGAATTAGAGCTGTTCACCTTTGATGATGACGTTGGACCTGGACTTCCAATGTGGTTGCCAAAAGGAGCATTTCTCATTGAGCAATTGGAGGATTTAGCGAAGTCAACTGAAAAGAGGGCAGGATACCAGCGTGTTCGAACACCGCACATTGCGAAAGAGAATCTCTATTACACGAGTGGGCATTTACCTTACTATAAGGACAGTATGTTTCCCCCGATGGAATTGGATGGAACGACTTACTATCTGAAGTCGATGAATTGTCCGCACCACCATAAAATATTTGATGCGCTTCCTAGAAGTTATAAGGATTTACCGTTGAGATTGGCTGAGTATGGCACTTGCTATCGATATGAGAAATCAGGCGAATTATTTGGATTGATGCGAGTTCGATCCCTTCAAATGAATGATGCTCATATCTATTGCACTAAGGCACAGTTTGCAGAGGAGTTCAAAGCGGTGAATGAGATGTACTTGCACTATTTTAAAGTGTTTGGCATCGATAAGTACATCATGCAATTCTCTACGCATGATCCCGCCAAATTGGGAAAGAAATACGTTGATAATCCAGCATTGTGGAAAGAGACAGAGGACATGGTTCGTGAAGTGCTCATCGAATCGGGTATTCCGTTCAAAGAAGTGGCGGACGAAGCGGCATTCTACGGCCCTAAGATTGACGTCCAGATTTACAGCGTCATTGGACGAGAGTTCACCCTCGCAACTAATCAGGTTGATTTTGCTCAGCCACTAAGTTTCGATCTCACTTATACCAATACGAATAATGAGCGTGAACATCCAATTGTGATTCACAGAGCGCCGCTTGGAACGCATGAGCGATTCATCGGGTTTTTAATCGAGCATTATGCCGGTAAATTTCCTCTTTGGTTAGCACCTGAGCAGGTGCGAATTTTGCCTATCAGTGAAAAATTCAACGAGGGTTGCAAAAACATACTTCAATCCCTTGAAAATTACGATATTCGCGCCTCCGTTGACGAGAGGGGTGAAAAAGTAGGCCGAAAAATCAGGGATGCGGAGCTTGGGAAAGTTCCTCTGATGCTGATTATAGGTGAGAAAGAGCTAGAGGATGGAGTCGTTTCCGTCCGAAAGCAAGGAGAAGGAGATCAAGGGAAAATGACCATCGAAGAATTGGGTAAAATGATCCAAAATGAGGTGTTCGAGACATTAAAGTTTAATTAATTAGTTTTTTATCAGACCTAGAAGGAATAATAGACCTCCAAGAAGAACAGAACCTGAGCATCAAATCAATGACAGGATTCGCGTTCCGAATGTGAGGATCGTAGGTGACGGAGGAGAGCCACAGGTTGTCTCAACAAACCAAGCTATTGAAATGGCTAAAGATGCCGGTTTGGATTTGGTGATGATTTCCGAAAAAGCGGATCCGCCAGTTGTCAAAATTTTGGACTACAAGAAGTTCTTGTACGACCAGAAGAAAAGACAAAAGGAGATCAAGAGCAAGGCTCAGAAGGTCGTGGTAAAAGAGATCAGGTTTGGTCCTAACACTGACGAGCATGATTACGAGTTTAAAAAGAAGCACGCAATCAAGTTCCTAGAGGAAGGTTCAAAACTGAAGGCATATGTATTCTTCAAGGGAAGATCAATCTTGTTCAAGGACAAGGGTGAGATTCTCCTTCTAAAGTTGGCCACTGAGTTGGAAGAATTAGGAGTAGTAGAGCAGATGCCGAAGTTGGAAGGGAAGCGTATGATTATGATGCTTGCGCCGAAAAAGAAGAAATAATTTAAGTTTAAATAATTCAGCGATGCCAAAAATGAAGACCAATTCCAGTGCTAAGAAGCGATTTCGCTTAACTGGAACTGGAAAGATCAAAAGGAAGCATGCGTATAAGAGTCACATTCTGACCAAGAAGTCGAAAGACAGAAAGAGAAGATTGACGAAATCTACGCTTGTTCATCCATCGGACCGCAGCAACATTTTGAAGTTGATGGCCCTTAAATAATGGTTTAGTGTTTAACCCGGATGTGAGCTTGAAGTCTTTCCATGAAACGAAAGCGCTTACAACCAAAACCAAAAAATAGAAATGCCAAGATCAGTAAATAGTGTAGCCGCAAAGGCGAGACGAAAAAAGATTCTTAAACAAGCCAAGGGTTACTTCGGCCGAAGAAAGAATGTTCATACCGTAGCAAAAAATGCGGTTGAAAAAGCAATGGTGTATTCTTACGTTGGACGTAAGCATAAGAAGAGAAATTTCCGCTCCTTATGGATTCAAAGAATCAATGCCGCAACCAGAGAGCACGGAATGTCATACAGTGAGTTCATGGGTAAATTGAGCAAGACAGATATCGAGTTGAATCGAAAAGTTCTTGCCGACCTTGCTATGAATCATCCTGAAGCATTCAAAGCGGTGGTAGATAAGATTAAGTAAATACACCACATCAATAATAAGAAAGGGAGGCCATAGCGCCTCCCTTTTTGTTAATATTGTTCCCTAAACTATAGCTATGAGCTTGCGTACTCTTACTATTCTGAGTGTTTTGATTGCAACTGCTTCTCAAGTCTTTGCACAAGCACCTAATAAACCAACTTATGAAAAGATGGTTTACATCAATGGAGATGGTGACATTTTCGTTCAGAAGTCACTTCCAATGTATCTCAAGTTTTCGACGGAGCCTAATGGCACGAACTATGACTTGAAAGGAAAGAATCCTGCATACTCTGAGCCAATGTATTTAGATACGGAGGGTCCAAATTACGTAAGAAGTAAGTGGGCTGTTGACCCTAAGACAGGTCGCACGGTACAACCGCAACAAGAAGTGCTCTATGAAGTATTCGCTGATGGTCTTGCACCAAGAACTTCCCTGAAATTTGAAAATGCACCTCGCTACTCAAGCGGAGGAACAGTGTTCTACGGAAAGGGATTGACATATACGCTGACACCAAGAGATGGAGTGTCAGGAGTGAAGCAAACTCAGCATGCCCTGGGTGGTGGATTCTCTGATTATTCATCTTCCGTAAGTGCGGGAAAAGAAGGAGCCCAGTCATTGTATTACTATTCAGTTGACTTCGTAGGAAATGCAGAGGACACGAAGTCATCCGATTTCACAGTTGACCTCACTGCTCCTAAAACATCTTATGAGATTGTTGGAATAAACAAGGGTGGAACAATACTCTCTCCGACAGCCAAGCTTAAGCTAACGAGTACCGATAACCTGAGTGGAGTTCGAACGACCTATTACACGTTCGATGGTAAGAATGCCAGAGGTTATTATGGACCAGTTTCCACGGCTGGCTTATCAGACGGCGAACACACACTCAAGTATTACGCGGTAGATAATGTCAAGAATATGGAAGGTGGAGAAGGAGGAGCAGGTGCTTCTACGTTCAAATTCTACCTCGACAAGATTCCACCGGTCCCAACACATCAAGTTAAAGGAGATCAGCATCAAGGCAATTATCTATACATCTCATCTCGAACCACCATTTCGTTGGCCGCGACAGACAACAAAGCCGGTGTGAAGAACATCTATTACCGAATTGACGGAGGAGAACGAGGCATATTCTCGAGTGATTTCAAGATGCCGGCCAATCGAGGAACTCACAATGTGAAGTACGATGCTAATGACCAAGTCGATAACCTTAGTGGTAATCACTGGATCAATGTCTTCATGGATGTGGATGCACCGGAAACAGGAATTATATATGCGAACCCTCAGTTTGTTGACCGGGATACGCTATTCATTACGAGCAAAAGTGGAATCTCACTTCGCTTCCGCGATGATGCATCAGGCGTGAAAACCACACAGTACCAAATTGATGGAGGTGGATTCAAGACATACGGCGCTTTCAATCTACCAAGTGAAGGTTATCACACGATTGATTTTAAATCAACCGACAACGTAAATAACGCAGAAGGCGATAAGCATAGCAGCGCCTACGTTGATAATACAGCGCCTGAGATTTTCGTCAAGTTCAGCATTGAAAAGATTGGCACTAAGGGTGGTCTTCCAGTTTATCCGAACTACACAAGAATGTATGTTGCTGCAACGGACAAGAAAGTAGGTACCAAAGAGATCAGGTACTCGATGGATGGAGGAGCTCTGACGCTCTACTCTTCTCCACAAACATTAGATGCTTCTGAGCTAAGCCGATTCCGCAAGAACAAGAAGTACAAAGTGAAAGTTGTTGCCAAGGACATGCTGGGCAACGAAAGCGAAAAGGAAGTTGAGTTCTACGTAGGGAAGGACGCTAAATAACTTCGAACAGCGAGCCTTGAGCTCTGAGAAATTGTAAAGCCTGTCACTGAGATTATCGAAGTGGACGGGCTTTTTATTTATATCCGATTTTGGTTCTTGGTTTCTCCTGGTCCGCGACAAACTCCTTCAGGTAGTTGAAAACGGCAACAATCTTCTCATCTTGTGCAGTTACTTGCCTTTCTATTTCTTCCACTTTCAATAAGATGTCTTTATGCGTTATCATCATTTCTCTCATCTTGGTAAATACCCGAATGATTTGAATGTTTACTTGAATCGCGACTTCACTATTCAGTACGCTAGCTAACATTGCAATGCCCTGTTCTGTGAAACAGAATGGGCTATGTCGAAGACCAATGCGGTCAGCTTTGGACATCACAGTTTGTGATCTCCATTCTTCCAGTTCATCTGGACTCATTACAAACATGAAATCCCTTGGAAATCGATTGACATTTCTTCGAACCGCCTGTTTTAGAACCCTCGTTTCAACTCCGAAAAGATGGGCAAGATCCCGATCCAACATGACTTTTTTGTTTCTGATCTCATGAATTCTAATGAGGATGAGTTCTTCTGGTACGGCAATTTCATTCATAGCTGATGGGTTAGCTCAAAGCTAGAACCATATTGAACCGGAGAAAAGTTAGAAATTGTGAATCCATTTAACCGCTCGATTAAATGGGGTATTAATACCAATAAATCCTCCGAGTATCATTCCAAAATCCGCTCCAACCCAATCGCCGCAAGGTCGTACTGCGGATTCATTTCGAGAGCAGCGCGATAATCGGCTTCTGCTTTCGGGAAATCTTGTGCTCGCTCATGAGCTAAGCCTCGATTGTAGACAGCATTTGGATAGACTGCCGGCCCGAAATCCAGGGCTCGCGTAAAGCAATATGCGGCGCTGTCATACACAGCCAGTTGCTCTAGATAAACATAGCCTTGATTGTACCAGGCGTCGGTCTGGGACTCTCTAATATCGAGCATGGCTCTGTAGGCACCAATCGCCTCACGGGACTTTTCGATGGTTTGAAGAAAGAGTCCTTTGGCATAAAGCGCCTCTAGACTTGTTGGGTTCACTTTTAAGGCGTTATTGAAGTAGTCTAAGGCTAGATCATCTTGGATGTTGGCATAGAAAAACCCGAGTTGCATGTACGATTCATAGTCTTGTGGGTCTTGCTCAATCGCAGTTTGAAAGCTCGAAACTGCATTGGCAGTGTCGCCTAGATACATGTAGTTGAATCCCTTTATCTGGTATGCCCGACCATTGTATACATCCAGTTTCAAGGCGCGATTCAAATATTCAAATGAGTGGTCTGAGTCCTGAACGATCATGTATAATTCGCCCAATTTTATGAGCACGTCAATGTTGTTTGGATTAAATCGAAGCGCCGTTATAAGTGCATCTCGACTCTCTCGACTCTCTTTGCTGATCAGTTTTAGATCAGCGAATAAGAGGTAGTAATCTGCATTGGAGCTGTCAAGTTTGAGCGCTCTTCCCACATCTGCAAGGCTCGCAGGCAAGTCGCGTTGAGCATAGTGCAATTTGGCTCTCTGGAAATACAAATTAGCATCTGATGGTTCAGCTTTGATCAATGTATTCACACTGTCGAATGGATTCAGGCTGACATCACTTTGATTCTTAACGAGGCGACCATCATCACCTGATGAGCAAGCGAAAAGTATGGCCAGAACGAAAAAGATCAAGTACTTCATAGGTCAAACGTAAATGAAAAAGGCCACTCCAAAAGAAGTGGCCTCGAACAATTAGAATTCGGTTACGACTCTACTGGAGCCGCTTCTTTGGGTTTAAATGATTCAAAGATTCGCTCTTCAAGTTCAGCGCTCAATTCTGGATTATCATCGAGCAATTGCTTTACCGCATCGCGACCCTGACCAAGTTTAGTGTCGCCGTAGGAGAACCATGATCCACTCTTTTTGACTAATCCTTGTTCTACGCCAAGGTCTACAAGTTCTCCAGACTTAGAAATACCGGCTCCAAACATGATGTCAAACTCCGCCTTTTTGAAAGGAGGAGCGACTTTGTTCTTAACTACTTTAACTCGAACATGGTTTCCTACGTTATCGTCTCCCGATTTAATCTGGCCAATTCGGCGAATGTCTAAGCGTTGAGTTGCATAAAACTTGAGCGCATTTCCTCCAGTGGTGGTTTCCGGGCTTCCGAACATGACGCCGATTTTCTCACGCAATTGATTAATGAATATGCAAGTACAGTTTGTCTTGCTGATTGATCCAGTTAGTTTCCTTAATGCTTGTGACATTAGGCGGGCCTGAAGCCCTACTTTACTATCACCCATTTCACCCTCAATTTCTGCTTTTGGAGTTAGGGCTGCAACAGAATCGATGACGATCAAATCGATTGCGCCAGAACGAATCAGGTTGTCGGTTATTTCAAGAGCTTGCTCACCGTTATCCGGCTGAGAGATTAGCAGGTTCTCTGTGTCAACCCCTAGATTTTCAGCATAGAAGCGATCAAAAGCATGCTCAGCATCAATAAACGCAGCAATGCCTCCAGACTTTTGTACTTCAGCAATTGCATGAATTGCGAGTGTCGTTTTACCAGAGGCTTCAGGTCCGTAAATTTCGACGACTCTTCCGCGTGCATATCCTCCAACTCCCAAGGCAAGATCCAGAGAAAGTGATCCACTGGAAATAACATCCATTTGCTCAATCGCCTGATCTCCCATTTTCATTATTGAGCCTTTTCCATAGGTCTTTTCCAACCTGTCAAGTGTGAGCTCTAACGCCTTGACTTTTTCCTTTGACAATTCTGCAGCCATCTTCTTCAGTAATCTAATTAATTCATATTCAATGCCTCGAGGATTTCCTCCACATGGGCCTTTGTCTTCACCTTGTCGAACCTCTTCAAGACGGTTCCTTTCTCATCAATAATGTAGGTCACGCGATGAATTCCATCATAAACACGACCCATGAATTTCTTCTCTCCCCAGACACCAAAGGCATTGATGATTTCCTTGTCAGTATCGGCAATCAGCGGGAAAGGTAGTTCATACTTTTCAATAAAATTTTGATGCTTTTTCTCTGTATCAGCGCTCACTCCAATCACGGTCAATCCTTTGGCAATTAAGTCGTCGTGATGGTCCCGAAGATTACACGCTTGCGTTGTGCAACCAGGCGTATCGTCTTTGGGATAGAAGTACAAAATCACTTTTTTACCCCTGTATTTACTCAACGATATTTCATTTCCGTTTTGATCTTTTCCCGATACTTCAGGCGCCTGCTCTCCCTCTTCAATTTTCTTCATTTCGCAAAATAGATGTGTTCAAATTTAAAAGCAAATTGCGCTTGTTTTGTTTAACATTTGACAAAGAAAAGGGGGGCTGAACGTAATGTATTTACATTCACACAAGAATTATGAAAAAGCACTTCAATATCCATGTTTCGGGATTGGTTCAGGGAGTCTTTTTTAGAAAGAACACCGTTTCCCGTGCCACTTCGTTGGGGTTGCACGGATTTGTGATGAACCTGAATGATGGAAGCGTGTATATTGAGGCAGAAGGCAATGCAAATGCACTCGAGGATCTCGTCAATTGGTGTCAAGAAGGACCATCCCAATCCAAAGTGGAGAACGTGACGTTTGAAGAAGGAACATTGGTCGGTATGAATGGCTTTATAGTCAAGAGCTAGCTTGGTTTATTGGCGAGTAAAGCTGTATTTCCTTTTCGTTTCTTTGCACCCATCGAACCCATCGTGCTTACACATGCTCGCTACATAGTTTTAATTGCCTTCGCATTTTTATGCTCGTTGGACTCGTACTCACAATCCAGGATCGAATATCTTGATGCTGAAGGTGAGCCTATAGATGAAATGCAGGCATTCTTTAAACGAGAATTCAAAACGGAAATCGGTCCACCAAGTATCATTCTGAGCGTGGAAATCTGTTTTATTTCGAGATATCTCTCGAGAATGGAAAAGTAAATTGGGGAAACGCGGTTCGGAAATATGCAAAATACTCTTCAGGGAACTCAAGTGTATGGAACTATGTAACCATGCAAGTGTTACCTGGCAAGAAAGAAGATGCTGTAATGTACATTACCCACAGATTATGTAATGAGCGGAATAAAGATGATGTTAAAGGAGAGAAAATCAAACTCAAGAAATTCGAACAGAACTTCGTTACCGCAACTGTTGATCTGAAGCGTGGGGATTATGATCTTTCGCTTCCAAGAATTGCCTCTGGAAAGTTGAAGAGTGAGGAGAAAATTCAGTTTGGAAACACCTATTGGAGCTCCATGGACCAAACAATGTACACCATCAACACACGGTTCAAGATTAACATTGGATTCACAGCCTTGGTTTGTTGTACTGCTCCTGTATGCTGTACTGGGTTGCTGTTATATTCGTTTATGCCGGAGAAAAGGGGATATGAAATCTACTCGATAGGGAAGGTTAAGAATACCTCAACCTAGACCATATGACAAGGGCAGAAAAGGCAAATTATGTAGTTGAAAAGCTCGAGGAGCTCTATCCTGAAGTGCCCATTCCGCTTAAGCATCGAGATAATTATACGTTGCTCATTGCCGTTCTTTTGAGTGCTCAGTGCACCGATGAGCGAGTAAATCTGATTACCCCGTTGCTTTTCGAGCGTGCATCTAACCCGTATGATATGACCAATCTCCAGGTTGAGGAGATCAAGGCGATAATTAGACCATGTGGGCTTTCACCCGCTAAGTCGAAGGCCATTTGGAACTTGAGTGAAATTCTTACTTCAAAGTATGGAGGAGAAGTGCCTGGGACCTTTGAAGATTTAGAATCGCTACCCGGTGTCGGGCACAAAACAGCATCAGTCGTGATGAGTCAGGGATTCGGTGTTCCCGCTTTTCCCGTCGATACCCACATTCATCGGTTGATGTACAGATGGGGACTTACCAACGGGAAATCTGTCAAACAGACCGAGATCGACGCGAAGAAGATATTTCCAAAGGAACTTTGGAATCGACTTCATCTGCAGATCATCTTTTACGGACGGCAGTATAGTCCGGCACGGGGATTTCGAATACAAAAAAGCCCAATCGATCGGGCGATTGGGCTGAAATCTCGTCTACCTACGACTTAGTTGCAGTTCTGCTCGTAAGTCCCTAGAGTAGTTGACTTTCGAATACTTAATTGTTTCGAAAATCCAAGAATAGTTTGAATCGTTAATTCACTTGGCCTCACTGAAGTCGGTTTTAATCCGAGATCTTCAAGTTGTTCTTGCTCTGAATTTACTAGGTTGGCTAAGGAATCTAAAGAGTAGGAGTTCTTCATGCACTATTTTATTCGCGTTAAACATGCATTTAGAACGACCCTCATTAACGTTTATTGTGCCACCTTGGTATTATTCCTCCGTAAGGACCAAATTGTGTTCTTCAATTAGCTTTCGAAGATTTATCAAAGCATAGCGCATTCGCCCAAGAGCAGTGTTTATACTCACACCTGTATCCTCAGCAATTTCTTTGAAACTCATGTCGGAATAATGACGCAGTTTCAGCACGCGTCGTTGTTCTTCTGGGAGCAACTCAATTAACCCTTTGATGTCACTGGTGATTTGCTCGGTGACCAAAAGCTCATCGACATTCTTCTTGTCATCTTTAATGACATTGAAAATGTCAAAGTCTGGTCCACCATCCACGGTTGGAAATCGTTTGTTTCGTCTGAAGGTGTCGATGACCATATTATGAGCGATTCTCATAACCCACGGCAAAAACTTCCCTTCTTCATTGTAGCTTCCCCGTTTGATAGTTAATACAGCTTTCACGAAAACATCTTGAAAAATGTCTTCTGCCAATTGACCATCCTTGATCATCGTGCGGATATAACCATACACTCGATCTTGGTGTCTTCTAACTAATACTTCAAACGCGGATTCTTCACCAGCTATATATCGACTCACCAGTTGGTAGTCTTCCATCTTTTGCAACATAATAATCAACCTTTAACAGTTTCGCGGAGAATTTATTCAGGTAGAGTATTATGCTATAGGCTGGTAATCTTGTGGTTTTCTATTTAGACGGAACTTACTAACGCAAGGTTTGTACCATTATTATATCGGTCAAAACATTTTGCTTGATTAAAAGTACAGGGATCAGAACTACCTTCGCAGGCTGTTTTCCAAAAAAACGTGAAAATCAACCAGATATGAGGGATGTAGACGAGCTTGATGCTAAGGACTTTATAGTCATTAAAGGTGCTCGCATGCATAATCTGAGAAACGTTGATGTTGCCATTAAGCGCAACAGTTTCACGGTTATTTCTGGTCTCTCAGGTTCAGGAAAAAGTTCATTGGCTTTTGATACACTTTATGCCGAGGGTCAACGACGCTACATTGAGAGCTTATCTGCATATGCTAGGCAATTCCTTGGGAAAATAGAAAAACCCAAGGTTGATTACATACGAGGTATTTCGCCTGCGATCGCTATTGAACAGAAGGTTAATACTCGGAATCCACGATCTACAGTTGGTACCACAACCGAAATTTACGACTACGTCAAATTGCTTTACGCGAGAATTGGAAAGACCTATTCTCCAATTAGCGGAGAAGAAGTTAAGAAACAGGGCGTTCAGGATGTTTTGAATGAAGTATTTGGACGTACGGAAGGAGAACGTCTTCTGCTCACAGTCCCGATCAATTATGAGTCTCCAGAAGACCTCAAGAAAAGACTCAAGTTGCTTGAGGGAAATGGGTTCACCCGTATTTTGTCTGATAAGAATGTCGTTCGAATAGATCAGGCGCTTGAACTAGATTCCATTACAGAGGCACATCTCGTCATTGATCGATTCGTGATCCAAAAAGAAGAGGAAGGGTTCCGAAACCGACTTGCGGAATCAATAGAACTCGCTTTTTACGAGGGGCATGGATACATTGAGTTGAGAAAATTCGATGATCCAGATTCGTTGATCTCATTTTCAAACCTCTTTGAGATGGATGGAATCCAATTTGAAGAGCCTGATGTTCATTTTCTAAGCTTTAATAACCCAAGAGGTGCGTGTAGAACTTGTGAAGGTTTTGGTAGCATCATTGGAATTGATCCTGATCTCGTTATTCCGGATCATTCAATCAGTATTTTTCAAGATGCGGTAGTATGTTGGAAAGGCGAGAAAATGGCGAAGTGGAAGGAGAAAATTGTGGAACACGCTGCCGATACTGATTTTCCAATTCATAGACCTTATGAAGATCTGTCGACCAAGCAGAAGAAGATGTTATGGGAAGGCACAAAACAATTCAAAGGCATCAATGCATTCTTCACTTATTTAGAGGAGAAGTCATACAAAATTCAGTTTAGGGTAATGCTCAGCAGATACCGAGGAAAGACTGTTTGTCCAGATTGTGAGGGAACTCGGCTTCGAAAAGATGCCAATTATGTCCAGATTAGTGGGAAGTCCATATCGGAATTGCTGTTGATGCCAATTGGACTACTTCACACGCACTTTCAGCAATTGGAACTCGATGAATATCAAAAGGCTGTTGCAAACCGTCTATTAATTGAGATCCAAAACCGCCTCAGCTATTTGACCAATGTTGGGCTGTCCTACCTGACTTTGAATAGGCTTTCGAACACCCTTTCGGGAGGTGAATCTCAACGGATTCAGCTTGCAACCTCCTTGGGAAGTGCTTTGGTAGGATCAATGTATATTCTGGATGAGCCGAGCATTGGGTTGCACTCCAGAGACACTGAGCGTTTAATTGAAGTCTTAAAAAACCTTCAAACCACAGGAAACACCTTGATAGTTGTGGAACATGATGAAGACATTATCAAGGCTTCCGATGAGCTGATCGATCTTGGGCCAGAGGCTGGAGTCAATGGAGGAAAGTTGATATTCCAAGGATCGCAAGGAGATTTGCAGACGGAAGAACAGAGCCTCACTGCTCGATACATTACGGGTAAGGAAGAGATTAAAGTTCCAGATAATCGTAGAACATGGAAGTACTATGTTGAACTTTTAGGAGTAAGAGAAAACAACCTGAAAAATGTTGACGTCCAATTCCCGCTGGGTGTATTGTGTGTAGTAACAGGTGTAAGCGGAAGTGGGAAGTCTTCTCTCGTCAAGAAGGTGTTGCATCCTGCTTTGGTCAAGAAATTAGGTGGGCATAGTACAGAACAAACCGGCCAATTCAAGGAATTGCAGGGCCAACTCAACAGGGTTGATGGAGTCGAGTTTGTGGATCAAAACCCAATCGGAAGGTCTTCGAGAAGTAATCCTGTGACATTCACCAAGGCATTTGATGATATCCGCTCGCTGTACGCATCGTTGCCATTGGCAAAAATGCGTGGCTTCAAGCCGGCACATTTTTCATTCAACGTTGAGGGTGGTAGATGTGAGAGCTGCAAAGGTGAAGGAGAAATCACCGTAGAGATGCAGTTTATGCCTGACATCCATCTAATGTGCGAGTCATGTGGCGGTAAGCGTTTTAAAGAAGAAGTTTTAGAGGTTAGGTATCACGAGTTGAGTATCTCGGATTTGTTACAGCTCTCAGTTGATGAGGCGATTGCATTCTTTGAGCTGCATGCTAAAAAAGCAGGAGAAAAGAAGATCATTCAAAAGCTCCTTCCGTTGCAAGAAGTTGGACTTGGATATGTGGCATTAGGACAAAGTTCGAGTACACTGAGTGGGGGAGAAGCGCAGCGAATTAAATTGGCTTCCTTCATTGGAAAAGGACAACAGCAAACTGATCAGGGTACGTTGTTCCTATTTGATGAGCCAACGACTGGACTCCATATTCATGACATTCAAAAGCTAATTAAAAGCTTCAACAAGCTCATTGAAATGGGTCATTCGATTCTGGTGATTGAGCACAATTTGGAAGTGGTGAAGCAAGCCGACTGGGTTATTGATCTAGGTCCTGGGGGAGGCGATGAAGGCGGCCACATCATATTTTTTGGAACGCCTGAAGATTTGATCAAGGAAAAGGAAAGCTTCACGGCAAAGTACCTCGCAGAGAAGCTAAGCTAGACAAACTGGAGGTCGTACAAATTCTTGTAATATCCATCAATCTTTAGCAAGTCCTGATGGGATCCTATTTCAACGATCTCACCTTTTTCCATGACCATTATTAAGTCTGCATATTGAACTGTTGCTAGCCTGTGCGCAATGATAATGGATGTACGGTCCTTGGTAATTTGCTCAATCGCTTCCTGAATCATCATCTCAGTTTCAGTGTCCACCGAAGAGGTGGCTTCATCTAGGATGAGAATCGCTGGATTATAGATATAAGCCCGGATGAAGGCTAATAGTTGACGCTGACCAACAGACAGCATTCCGCCACGCTCTTTAACATCAAAATTATAGGTGTCCGGAAGTTGATCAATGAATCTGTTTGCCCCCACTTGTTCCGCAGCTGCCTTCACATCCTCCAATTTGATCTCAGAATTGTTCAGCGTGATGTTGTTGTAGATCGAATCTGAAAACAAAAACACATCTTGAAGAACCACACCTACTTGGCGACTTAAATAACGGGCGTCGAAATCTCTCAATTCAGTACCATCCACGAGAATGTTTCCCTTGTTGTATTCATAAAAGCGACTGAGGATGTTGATGATGCTCGTTTTTCCAGCTCCGGTCGCTCCAACGATGGCGATTCGCTGGCCTGCCTTCACCTTAAAAGAAACATCGCGAAGAACCCAGTCTTCCTCATTGTAAGCAAACCACACGTTCTTAAATTCAATTTCGCCTTTGATATTTGGGGTTACGTCAACTCCGGATCCGGCAATTTGAGCTTCAGTATCTAGGACCTTAAATACGCGTTCGCTGGCGACCATACCCATTTGAAGTGTGTTGAATCGGTCGGCCAATTGACGGATTGGTCTGAACAACATGTAGATGTAAAGAAGAAAGGCAACCAAGTCACCATAAGTTACAGTGGTTGCGAGAACTTCTCGACTTCCCCACCAAATGAGAAGGGCCAAGGACAATGCACTTAGTATTTCGACTACAGGGAAGAAGATGGAGTTTGCTAATACCGTCCGAAGATGGGCATCTCGATGTCTGGCATTGATCTCTTCAAACTTCTTCATCTCTTGATCTTCTCGATTGAAGATTTGAACGATGGCCATTCCAGTGATATGTTCTTGGACGAAGGCATTCAGTCGGGAGACTTCAGTTCGGACATCTTGGAACGCTAGCTTGATGTAGTTTTTGAAAACGTTGGTGGCGAATAGGAGAATGGGAATTGGAATAACGCAGATCAAAGTGAGTCGCCAATCAATGAAGAGCATAAATGCAAGCACTACCGTGAGCTTAAGAATCTCTCCGAGAATGATTAATACTCCTTCCGAAAAAACATTTGCAATGGTCTCAATATCGGAGACTGCCCGAGTCACCAACGTGCCAATAGGAGTCTGATCGAAATACTTGAGCCGGAAGTTGCTGATTTTCCGAAAGACATCAATTCTAAGGTCTCGTATTACTGATTGGCCAAGCCAATTGGCTAGATAAGTCTGAACAAACTGAACACACGCTTCGAGAATCAAAAATGCCACGATCAGTAGTGTCATCGTTTTGAGAAGACCTAGATCCGGAACGATGATGGAGTTGTCCAAGGTGTGTTGTATCAGCATCGGCCTCAAAGGGGCAAGTGCCGCCGCCATTAGCACCAGGAGTCCGGTGAATGAAAACAGCGCTCGGTATGGATTTGCATAAGCCATGACCCTCAAGAAGAGTGTCAGGTCAAATGCTTTGCCGCTAACCGATGTGTCTTTGCTGTTACTCATTCAATATTCCTTTTGGATATTCAACATCCATTAGATACAGCCCATGAGCGGGAACGCTCAATCCAGCTTCGCTTCGATTTTTTGATTTGATAATGTCCTCAAATTGTCCTTGATCAAGCTTTCCTCTGCCCACATCTATCAGTGTGCCGACGATCGCCCGGACCATATTTCGCAGGAAACGATTGGCCTTGATTTCAAATTTATAACCTGTTCCTGTGGGAGTCCACTCGGCATGAGACACGTCGCAGAGGTTTGTTTCCGTTTGAGTATTTGACTTCGAAAACGAAGTGAAGTCCTGAAACTCAAGGAGTTTTTTTGCCGCTTGATTCATCGCTTCCAAAGAAATCGAATCTCTCATTTCCCATGCTCGATTCCACTGAAATGCATTCTTGCTACTGTCAATGAGGTAATGGTATGTTCTGGAACTGGCAGAAAATCTAGCATGGGCCTCTCCCTCAACTGAAAATATTCGCTTCAAAGCAATATCCTTAGGGAGAACCTGGTTGGAGCGATAACAAAGATCCTCCAATTTGCCGGGTTGCTCTTCCAGTTCAAAATGAGCGAAAAACTGTGTTGCGTGAACACCTGTATCTGTTCTTCCACATCCCACAGTATAAACATCGCTTCTTAGTACGGTAGAAAGCGCCTTATTCAGTGTTTCCTGAATAGATTTGGCATTCGGTTGAATTTGCCATCCGTGATACTCGGTACCATCGTAAGCAAGTTCAATAAAATACCTGTTGGCCATAAGGCGCAAATGTAGTAGGTGAAATGGATGTAGGAACACGCAATTCTAGAAGTGGTAATACGCGGGCTTGGCTTGGTGCAATGAGGTTGAGAACGCTTCCTTTAGCGCTCAGTACAACATTCACAGGGGCCTTCTTAGCACAGCAATATTTAGAGCTTGATGTTTTGGTTTTGGTTTTAACTGCCCTCACAACAATTCTCCTTCAGATTAACAGCAATCTGGCAAATGATTTTGGAGATTTTGAGCATGGAACGGACAATGACGAGAGAATAGGACCAGAGCGCGCACTTCAGTCAGGGGCAATATCAAGCCGAGAGATGAAGAACGGCATCAGATTGACGAGCAGTTTGTCATTTATATCGGGAATCATTCTGATCTGGATCGTGCCGTTGGATTTGATTGCGAAGGCAGTATTTCTCTTATTAGGATCTGCAGCTATCTATGCCTCAATCCGATATACGGCGGGCACTAATCCATACGGCTACAAAGGACTTGGCGATGTAGCGGTCATGGCTTTTTTCGGATTCCTTGGAGTGATAGGCGCTTTCGTATGTCAGACTGGAGAGTTTTATCTAACCATTCTCCTCCCTGCGATTGGAATTGGTGCATTAAGTACGGCAGTGTTAAATGTGAACAATACTCGAGATATTGAAAGCGATACCAACGCGGATAAAATCACTCTGGCGGTTAAGCTTGGTCCCAAGCTGGCAAGAAGGTATCATCTTATTCTGCTAACATTTGGCGCCGCAAACTTCGTCGTATATGCTTTGATTCAATTTGACAGCTGGAAGGAGTGGCTTTTTGTGCTCACATTTCCGTTACTCATTATTAATGGATTGACTGTATATAAATCGGAAGCCAAGAAGTTAGATCCGATGCTCAAACAACTGGCGATATCGACCTTTTTAATAAGCCTTCTTTTGGGAATTGGTCAGTGGGTCTGAGTGGAGAATTCTTTAAGTAAATCGACCTCAATCGTTTGAATTTCAGGGTACGGATTCGAGATCACAAGGAAGGATACGTAGCCATAGTAGTCGATTTCGAGCGGATGTATGTACCAGTACTTTTCATTACAAAAAGCTACATCAGGTCTAATGAATATATCTTTTGGATCCCGTAAGCTAATGTCTCCTTCAGCTTTCATGACGCTCTCCTTAATCGTCCAGAATTCGTAAAACCGTCTCAACGGAATCATGTCGGAATAAATTTCCCTCCATTCCATGTACGTCATATCATCCCTGAAATCATTCAAGTTCACTGGTTTGGTTCGCTCAATGTCAATTCCCAAGATGCTATTGTAACTCATCGCGCAAACAACGGCTGCGCCATCATTGGCAATGCTAAAATTCGGTGTGTCAACGATGTATGGTTTGCCGGAAGGCATTCTCTGAATGTGATCAAAAATTTCGTTGACATCGATTCCATGATCGATCATCCCGTACAATAGAATAAGCTTTCGAGCAAGGACACCATACTTTTCTTCCCACCTTTCTTCCGCTTCCACCTTGTCTTGAATGGAGGCTGGTAAGATTTCCAACATTGATTTATAGTCAGATTCTGACCATTCTTCATGAATGAGAGTTGTGTAAACTTTTATGTTGTTTTCGTGCTTACTCACGGTAGTCGACAAATCTATTATTAATGAAAACGCTCAATGTTTTAATCTAGTTTTTAATACCGTATTCTCAATTTGAAATGGAGACTTCATGACATGCGCAAATCTGAGATAGATTTGCAACAATATGTACGGTCTTTTTACGCAGCGAGTTGTAATTATATTGACACTTTTTTCATTTTTTACATTCAGTGGATGTCAAAAAGAAGAACCTCCTTATGAGTATCCTGAAGATCCGGTACTCACCGATCCAGAATTGATCATCCATTGGCAGCGCAGTCTGAGATCAGGAGAGAATTGGACGGAAATGAGTAAAGAGGAGAACTGCAAGGGTAGCCTTTCGACGATCAACTACGCTTACTACAACATTGATACAAGTCGCGGATTTGCTACGATGCATCTGATTCCAGATTCCTCCTCTTGCAACTTGCAGGTGTCTTTGGAAACAGAAATAGGGGATGATGAAATTTCGAATCTTGATTGGGCCGACCTCGACTTTGAGTTTACTTTTTCCGAGCTCTTATTAAATTCTGACTCGGAGCTGTGGATGAGGCTGCGCTATAAGGAATTCGAAATGAACATTGATTTTGCTCCTCTCATTCTGGATGTCGATAGCAATATTGAAAACGGAGTGCTCAAAATATTTCAGGATAGTGATGGAATGAAATATTGGGTAAATGGAATTAAGGTGAATCCCGATTTTGGGTTAACTGGCAATAGTGAATCCACATCCAGTTCTGGAATGGATCCGTTCTTTGGCGTCGATTTAATCAGTGAAGGGGCTGATGAGCAATCCCTCTTGGTCTTTCAATATCTCCGAATCACGAGTTTAACTGTTCCAGAACCCTGACCCCCCCAATTTATTAGTCTCTTTTAAGAAAAACTTTTTGCGCATTCTTCTTTAAAATGAATGCCGTGGAAGAGAATTTGCATTTTTTGCAAATTTCCGGCAATCCTTCCCATTCATTTTTGCAAAAACTCCTAGAACAGCTGTTATCGCTGCGGTTTGCCGTTTCATTTCGCCTTATACCTCGGGTAGGTTTGACTTATGAAACGAGCACGAAACCTACTGATTATTGCAATGACCATACTTCTTCTAAATCCTGATAGTGGTCTTTCGCAACAAGCTAATTTTTCGCAAAGCATTCCTTTTTCAAGTGACGATTCAATTAACATATTTCTTCTAAGAGGATTGACTCGTGAATCTGGACATTGGGGGCAGCAATTTTTCCAATATGTGAAGGAAGAGTTTCTAAATGCTAAGATTACCACCTTAGATCTTCCAGGTGCTGGGGTTCATTTTCAGGAAAAGGCGGGACTGACAGTTTCAAAGCTCATGGAGTTTATGAAGGTGCATTCTCAAGAAGAAATTGAAGCAACACGAGGTCAGAACATTATAATGGCTACTTCATTAGGAGGAATGGTCGCCACGGAGTGGATATCCAAGTACCCTGAAGATTTTCAAGCATTAATCATGATCCGCGCTTCATTTAAAGGAATCTGTAGTTTTTCTGAGAGAGTTAATCCAAAAATCAGGATGGAATTACTGAGTGTCCCATTCACTTTGAAAATGGTAAAAAAGGAAGAACGTCTACTGAGGATTAATAGCAATGACACCACTGGTTTCGGTGATAACTTGAAAGAGTGGAAGGAGATTCAAGTACTGCGACCTATGAGTACCGCTAATCTGATTAGACAAACTATTGCCGGACTGAGATATGCACCACCGACGCACTTCCCAGAAATCCCAACCTTAGTCGTAGGTTCCTTTTCAGATAGACTCGTTCAGCCGGGGTGTATCGTAAAGGTTCGTGATCATTTTGGTGGGGACATTGTTTGGAACGATGTTTCGGGACATGGAATTCCCATTGATCAACCAGAATGGCTCGTTGACAACGTTAAAAATTGGTTGGATTTCGAAGCACCAACTCAGGATGTTTTGGCGATCAATCCTTAATGATCTTATTGCTTTGTAATGCATTAGTAGAGGGGTAAGTTTGTGGCTGATGGCAGACTTAAACATCCCACTCGCAGAACGGCTTCGCCCTAAAAAACTTGATGACTACATTGGGCAGGACGAGATCGTTGGTACTGAAGGCCCCATCAGATTGGCCATCAAAGCCGGCTCGCTTCCATCCATGATTCTTTGGGGTCCTCCAGGGGTGGGGAAAACAACCCTCGCCCAAATTCTAGCAGACGAATTGGAGAGACCAATGTATTCGCTAAGTGCAATTAACAGTGGAGTAAAGGAGGTGCGGAGTGTAATCGAACAAGCAAGCCGCAAAGACCTTCTTTCTCAGGATAAGCCGATTCTCTTCATCGATGAGATTCATCGGTTCAGCAAGAGCCAACAGGATAGCCTCTTAGGAGCGGTTGAAAAAGGAACCGTGACCCTGATTGGTGCAACCACCGAAAACCCGTCGTTTGAAGTGATCCCCGCGCTCCTCTCTCGTTCTCAAGTCTATGTTTTAGAAGCATTTGGGGTAACCGAATTACAGAATCTATTAGAGCGAGCTCTCGAAGAAGATGATTGGTTAAAAGGACTCAAACTGGATTTGAAAGAGACCAAAGCTCTGTTCCAACTTAGCGGTGGCGATGGTCGAAGAATGCTAAACACATTAGAATTAGTCGCTCAGACTGCCCAATCAGAAGGTAAACCTATCACCGATGAATATGTCGGTAGAGTGGTTAAGACCAAGATGGCGCGCTATGATAAAACAGGTGAACAGCATTTTGACATTATTTCTGCCTTCATAAAGAGCATACGAGGAAGCGACCCAAACGCCTCAGTCTATTGGTTAGCGAGAATGATTGAAGGAGGGGAAGATCCATTGTTCATCGCGCGACGATTAGTGATTTTAGCCAGCGAAGATGTGGGGTTGGCAAATCCCACAGCGCTTGTCATAGCGAATAATTGCTATCAGGCCGTTCACGCAATTGGATATCCTGAATGTCGAATTCCGTTGTCCCAAGCAACGATATACTTGGCAACTTCTGCTAAGAGTAATTCAGCGTATAAAGCGATCGGGGCAGCGCAAAAACTAGTTAGAGAGACCGGAGATTTGTCGGTGCCTTTATCTATTCGAAACGCTCCTACAAAATTGATGAAAGAACTTGGATACGGAGATAACTACAAGTATGCGCATGACTTTCAAGGAAATTTTGCAGATCATGAGTTTTTGCCTGAGGAAGTAGCAGGAAAGACCATTTACACACCGGCTAAGAATCAAAGAGAAGATGTGATTCGAACTTTTTTACAAGGACGTTGGAAAGATAAATACGGCTACTAGCAGGTTATTATACCGATATTTTTTTTGTATAAATGATATCAAAATGATATTATTGTGATATATATTGTAGAATTATGGAGAAGGAAAAGAAACCAGGAAGTGGATACTCAATGTTTGTAGTTTTATTGATGGTTGTTGGTTTAGCCATCACATCACTGGTATTTAAGCTCATCATCGGGATGTTTGTTGGAGTGGCTTGTGTTGTGTTGATCGCCAAAGGCTTCTTCTTCATATACCCAAATGGATCAATCGTGATGACACTGTTTGGTGTTTACAAAGGCACTGTTAAGGAAAGCGGTTTCTATTGGGCGAATCCATTCTATATGAGAAAACGGATCTCTTTAAGAGCAAGAAATTTTGATAGCGATCGAGTGAAAGTCAATGACAAATTGGGAAACCCAATAATGATCTCTGTCATCTTGGTTTGGAAGGTCAGTGAGACATTTAAGGCAGCTTTCGAAGTGGACAATTATGAAAACTTTGTTCGTGTTCAGACCGATGCAGCGGTTAGAAAAATGGCTGGGTCGTATCCATACGATGATTGGGAAGATGGAGAAGATTACAAAATCACGTTACGATCAGGGATGAGTGAAGTCAACGAGGCCCTCGAGAAAGAACTTGGAGAAAGATTAGAGATTGCTGGAATTCAGGTCATGGAGGCACGAATTGGTTATCTCGCGTATGCAGAAGAAATCGCAAGTGCTATGCTGAGACGCCAACAAGCAACGGCCATTATCGCCGCTCGCGAAAAAATCGTCGAAGGTGCGGTGGGAATGGTTGAGAATGCGTTGGAGCAACTCAAAGACAAGGACATTGTCACTTTTGACCAAGATAAAAAGGCTACCATGGTCAGTAACTTGATGGTTGTTTTGTGTTCCGATAAAGAAGTTACACCAGTCGTTAACACAGGCTCACTTTATCAATAAAGCTCTATGGCAAAGAAGCCGTTTGCACTTCGGGTTGAAGAAGATCTGATGAAGGATATTGAACGCTGGGCTAAAGATGAGTTTCGTTCAGTAAATGGTCAGATTGAATGGATGTTGAACAATCAACTGAAACAGTCTAGGCGCAGGTCGAAAAAATAAAAAAGGCGACCCATTGGATCGCCTTCGTATGATGCAAACTTTTCAACCTTATCTCTTGAAAGGCATCTCGTCTGAGACTGTCAAGCGCTTTCTTCCTTTCGCTCTTCTCCTTGCTAACACTTTTCTCCCATTTTTCGTGCTCATACGATCACGAAATCCATGCTTGTTCTTGCGCTTTCTTACCGAAGGTTGAAATGTCCGTTTCATCTTATATCTACTAAAAGGGGTGCAAATGTAACTGTCTTTTCAGAAGATGCAATGTAAATCATCTTTTTTCTTTGATAATTGGCACAGCAATGTTTCGATCACCCGTTTGGAGGATCATTGTATAGGTGCCAGAAGGCAAGATGCTGAGATCAAGCTCGAAATTCGAAACTCCAGATCGACCCGATATATTTTCTGTAAGAACAATTTGACCGGCCATATTGAAGAACATGACGACCGCATCTTCATTCGGTATTGATTGACTCAATTTAATATTCAAAATGTCGGAAGTAGGTGAAGGGTAGACCTTGATTTTCAAATCGTCCAATCCTTCGACGCCTAGTATCACGAATGGTGCACTTACCTGACTCCAGCAGCCGTCAACGAATATTCTGACCGTGTATGACCCATCGCCGTGCTTGGCATACAATGAATCACCCGAGATGGTGGAACTATCATTAAATGACCACTCGTATAATTGACCAGGAATAGTGGCTCCCAAACTGTCTAGCACCAGCTGTATGGCTGGAGTTGGTGGAATGGGATTGACGGTAATAATCAACGTATCGGACAAGCCGGGACATTCATGGATATTGTTCAGTTCTGCCCAAATCTCGTCTTCATCAGCTAATCCTGAAGTGGTCCAAGAATTACCCGAACCGCTTTGCACTGGGGTTCCAGATTGGTAAAAAGAGTAGGAGGTGAGCTGGTATCCATTCACCGTCATTGTCACGGTATCGCCTTCACAAATCACGTTGTCTGAATCGCTACTAACGACCACTCCCGCCGCGGTTGGTTTGCTGTATAAGTAAAGTGTTTCACTGGTGTCGAGGCATCCATTTGTATCCATGATGGAAACATATACATAGTCCGAATCGGCCCAAGCAGTGGTCGAGTATTGATTGGATGATCCCGTTTGAGCCAGCGCTGCATTCCAATAGAAATTGTAAACCGCGTGACCAATTGTAGCAGTTATTATAACCGTGTCATCAATGCAAAACCTGTTGGAATCGCTATTTGATTCGATGTCTATGACTGGATCGATGACCGTGATGTAATTTGATTTTACCTCAAAATCACCACCATTGGCATTCGATGCTTGCAGAGTGATGCTATAAGATCCGGGTTGAGTAAACATTATTTGGGGATGCTGAGAGCTTGAACTCGATCCTCCTAAGTACTGATATGTAGAAGGTGTAATCGTCCAAGACCAAGAGGTAGGGTTTTGACTTGAACTGTCTGACAGTGTGATAGTCGTATTCAGGCAAGGCGTGGAATCACTCGCTTCGAAATCTGCAAGTGGACTGGCGATTAACTCAATACCGTCTATAGCTTGATCTGCCTGCCAGCCAGACCCACTTAACCCTCTGAATCGAACCTTGACATTTTGATTGAGATAGCTACTCAAATTTACCACCTGACTTTTCCAATCAGTGTCCGACGAGCTTTGTGTACCTGTCTGTGTCCAGAGGTTAGTCCATGAGCCATTTGATAGCACATCGACAGCCAAACTTTCCATCCATGGTGCGTAGCCATACCTATGATAACCGAATGAGACTTTAGGAGCTGTACAATTCGTTAATTGAAAACACGGGCTCTCAAGGATTGCTTCTTGGCTCACGCATGAAGATGATTCTAGATAGAGATAGATTCCTGTGCTCGTGCCTGGATCATAGTCCACTGCTGGTCCAGTGCTGCTCGTAGGGGTGCCGCCGGCATCTGCTCTCCAGTCTATATCATCCCCATTTCCGTTGGTAACGTTGGTCCATTCAAGAACATCACAGTCGGTAACACATCCAGCGGTCCCGCAGCCAACATTCGACTCAAAATCGTCGGTCCATTGTGGAATAATTCCACCGGACATTGAAATGGCATCGGTGACCAAAAGTGAGTCTGATCCGTTTGAATTGTAAACTTTTAGAAGAATGTCGTATGACCCGAGTTCAGAAACAACGAACTGTGGATTTAGCGAATTACTATCCGTTCCATTTACGAATGTGATTCCGCTGGACGGAGTGAACTCCCATAGAACGGAATCCATTCCATATGCCGTATTGTTTAAAATCGAAATCGTGTCGAAACTACATATATCCGTCGTATCAATACTCAAACTGAAAAATGGAAGCGGTGGGTTAGAGCCCGGGTCATATCGATCGCTTTCCCAGAGACCTCGACCATACGTTGCAGCACGAATTCTTCCGCCTTCCCAATTGCCTTGTTCATGGTACAGCTCGAGCTCTGTAATTTCAACATTGACTGGAAGTCCATCGTCAAACGCGATCCAATTACTGAGGTTATCGTCGATGTAGTACACACCAGCATCTGTGGCAACATAGATCCCGTCTTCTGAGTATGGGTCAGCGAGCAACGATGATTTATAGACGTTGGGCAGTGTGCCGTTTGCACTGATCCATGTGATTCCGGAGTTTACCGACATATAAACTGTGCTGTTTCTAAGGAGCCAAATCGTTGAATTGGACGTTGGGTGGGTTTCGATGTCCTGAACAGTTCCTGAACCTGGCAAATTTGGAGAGAGGTCAGTCCAAGTTACGGTTCCCGCTAGCGCATTATTGCTCCTAAAAAGTCTATTGTCTGAGCGAATCATCCAGAGTCGGTTCATGTTGACTTTGCTCTGTTTCAGATCTCGGATGTTATAGCCGTTGCTTCCTGCGAGATTAGAGCTTATTGCTTCGAATGTTGGAGAAGATGCTGTGGCATTTGATGTTCTCCAAACGTTTTTATACCCAATGAACATCGTGTTCGGATCTTCATTGTCCAAAATGAAAGGTGTGATCCAAGCACCTGATTCTGTAATGCTATTTATGTTTTGTCCAGCGAATGACCCAAGAGAATACCCATTATTAAATGATCGTGCGATATTTCCATAGTAAATCGACATGTACATGACATTATCATCGGTGTAGTCAATAATGCATTCCATTCCATCTCCTCCACGCTCAGTTCTAAAAATCGTGTCATCGTAGAGCGCTGTTCCATTGTCTTGATATCCATTTATAACCAATTCATTCGTCTGTTGACTGACACCGATTCGATAGAGCTGAGATATTGCGAGGCTATCACTTATCTCTGGCCAAGTTTGGCCTTCATTTGAGGTGTAGTAAAGGCCACCATCATTGCAACCAAATAAATTGTTGGTAACAGGAGAGTACTTGAGAAAGTGTTGATCCGCATGAACTGATGCCGCTGTTGAACTCCCAACCCAGTGAGCTACACAATCCCAGGTCGACCCATTATTTATTGATTTAAACACGTTAACCCCGCCGACATAGACAACGCTTTCGTCTGTTGGATCTACTGCTATAGCGAGATCATACCAACCTTGTCCACCCCCACCTGTCGTAGGAGGACTTTCATTATAACTCAGTATGTTGGGTGAGGTAGATTGAGTGCTGAATGATGTTCCGCTATTCGTGCTTTTAAATAGTCCGCCATAAGCAGAGCTAATGGAGCACAGAATGTAAACCGTGTTTGCATTGTCAGGAGAAACGCCGATAGCAAATCGCTGACCGTTAGTAGGCAGGCCTGATGTAATTACAGACCAGCTATTTCCACCGTCTGTGCTCTTCCAGAAATTTGCCCCACTTGAGGTTTCTGTGGCGTATACCGTATTCGGATCACCAGGTTTGAATTGAATATCCTTAAAGTAGTAAGAACTTGTCTCCAAGGTCCAATTGCTACCTCCATTGGTGGTTCGGTAGACTCCGCCGCTCGTCGCAGCCAATATGTATGATGAGTTAGACGGGTGCATGATCATCGCGCCTACTATTCTATTGCCCATTCCGGTATTCGACACGCCCCATGAAGCACCACCGTCGGTAGACTTATAGACACCGAGCCCAGGTGCATCCCATGCATCTCTGTCTCCAGTTCCCATGTACATCACGCTCGTATTGGTTGGATCTATGAGAATACTTGAAACGCCGAGCGTTGGCATGTTATCCGTATTAGAACTCCACGATACACCACCGTTTGTTGTTTTCCATAGACCACCAGCTGGAGCTCCAACCCACATTGTATTTGAGTCCGTGGGATGAAAACATATCGTGTTCAAACGTCCATTTCCATTGGGCTGTCCAGTTCCATTGTCTGGCTTATCAAATGGCCCAAGATTGACCCAGTCGCCACCGTCTGATTCCATTCCGCTTTGATTCTGATTGTAGGCAATCCTCCATTGCTCATAGGCATCTTTGGTGCTTTCAGCAGATGGGAATGATCCATCTGGATTTATTCGATCTCGCCAGTAATTCTCATATCGCTTAAACACCTTCCATCCATCTCCTCGTTCGTGCTCACGTCCTTCCCAGTATACGTTAGAAGCTCTTTGAATTTCGAAGAAATTCGCATTTGGGTCCTGCATGAGGTCTACCCAAACCTGAGTGTTGGCGGTATCAATACTCTGAGAATACGCAGGAGCAAAGACGCTTAAAATTGATATGTATAAGATGGTATGGGTTAGTTTCATAATCATGGTCTTTGGACAAAGGTTACAAAGAGAACGCGGAAAAAAAAATCCTGACACAAGGTCAGGGTACGGGTTCAATATTTTTTAGTCATCAACGGTGACATGACCCCAATTCTCACCTGACTTAATTCTATACAGCTGCATTTCTGAAATACCAAACTGTTTGGCGAGGATCTTCAATCTTGTTTTTCGATTTGGGTCGAATATTTTTTTCTTCAAACGCTTGACTTGGGTCGCATTCAGTTTGTGCCCTTTATAAGGCTTGGTTTCTTTTCTTTTTTCGCGAGCCGCTAATACGTTTGGATTCATCTGCTGATGCTGCTCCATTTCCCGTTTGGTGGTCCACTTTAGATTGTCGATGTGGTTATTGAGCTTGTCGTAACCTAGGTGAATTACATACTTTTTCTCTTGATCAATGTCTGAAGTGAAATATTCAGCCACGAGCTTGTGAACAAAAATCTGTTTGTTCTTGACTATTGTTCCTTGATCCGTTTTGTGAAACTGCTTGTATCTAAAAACAGGATATCCATCTACGAGACTTCCTTTCAGCAATCTTCCTTCTTCTCTATTGTCCGAGTAGCTAACTATTCGACCATAATTTGATACGGCATAGTCGTACCGCAGCTTATCCTTCCCTAAATCGATCTGTTTCCAGACCTCATCCCAATAGGACTTAATCATAATCAAGAGTGTTTTTGATTCCTTCACAAGGATAACAAAAGCAATGCACATTTCATTGTGTTCAGCCATATATTTATAACTCCAACGGCCTACCCACCATTCGTCAAATATCTACTGACCATATCATTCTTTTAAGAGTTTTGCAGTGGTGGAAAAAGAGAGAAAGAGAGGAATCAGCAAAGAATCATTCAGAAGAGCGCTTCGCATCTTCAGATACGTATGGCCTCATAGGCTGAAGTTTTGTATTGGCGTGGTTTTCTTGTTTTTGAGCGCCTTTACTTTTATGACCTTTCCCGGTTTGTTAGGAAGGCTCATCGGGGGTGATGAGGTTAGCGACAGCCCGATCGATCAGTTCTTTAGTCTGGAGAATGTCAATCAAATTGCGCTTTTACTTCTTGCTGCATTTGCACTCCAAGCCCTCTTCTCCTTTTTGAGAATTTATCTCTTCGCCGATGTTACGGAGCGGGCAATCGCAAAGATTCGCCAGGACGTTTATCAGCACATCATTCAACTTCCCATGACCTTCTTCAATAGGGAGCGAGTTGGCGAGTTAAATAGCAGAATCAGCAATGACATTAGTCAGCTTCAAGAAACTTTCATGACAACGTTGGCGGAGTTGATTAGACAAGCAGTCATCATCATATTCGGCGTCACGCTTCTCTTCTTTTATTCCATTGAATTGACGTTTGTAATGCTAGTCAGCTTGCCAGTGATGATGCTTGCGGCGTTCTTTTTTGGCAAGTTCATCCGAAGATTGTCGAAAGCTACTCAAGATGAGCTCGCACGATCTCAGGTAGTTGTCGAAGAAACATTGCAAGGAATTCAAAGCGTGAAGGCCTATGTGAATGAGCCTCACGAAATATCGAGATACTTTAATGTGACCGAGAATGTGAGGACTGTTGCAATGAAGGCCGCCAAGTGGCGCGGAGCATTCGCCTCGTTCATCATCTTTGGGTTATTCGGTGCCATTGTCCTGGTTATTTGGTACGGTGTCAAATTGAAGAATGCAGGAGAAATTGGGCTCGATGAATTGACTTCGTTCATTCTATACTCTGTGTTTGTAGGCGGGTCAATCGGTGGAGTAGCCGACATTTTTGGCAAAGTGCAAAAGGCCATTGGATCCACAGAGAATCTGTTCGACCTGATGGAAGAAGAAAAGGAAAAACTAGAACATGATTCAGCCATTCCTTCAGTCTCAACCAAGAACAAATTGAAGGGTAAAATTCAGTTTGATCATGTCCAGTTTGCATATGCTACTAGAGCTGATAAAACCGTGTTAGACGATGTTAGTTTTAAGATTGAGGCAGGAGAAAGGGTAGCCATTGTCGGATCGAGCGGATCTGGAAAAAGCACGATCGCATCTCTCCTTTATCGGTTCTATGACCCCAACAGTGGATCGATTTTATTTGACGATCAGGATTCAAGGTCGATGGACCTAAAATCGCTACGTGACAACCTCGCATTGGTACCGCAAGAAGTACTGCTTTTTGGAGGATCCATCCGCGAAAACATCGCCTACGGAAAAACTACGGCGACAGAGGAGGAGATCTTTGAGGCTGCGGCCAAGGCAAATGCACTTGAGTTCATCGAAAGCTTTCCGGATAAATTTGAAACATTGGTAGGAGAGCGGGGAGTGCAGCTTAGTGGAGGTCAACGTCAGCGGGTGGCAATAGCCCGTGCTATTTTGAAGGATCCATCGATTCTAATTCTTGATGAAGCAACATCCGCGCTTGACTCAGAGAGTGAATTGCTCGTGCAAGATGCGCTTGATCGGCTAATGGAAGGAAGAACCAGTATAATCATTGCTCACCGATTGAGCACTGTGAGAAAGGCGAGCAACATACTCGTTATTGATAGAGGTGAAGTCAGCGAAAGTGGAACTCATTCCGAACTCATCAAAATTGAAAATGGCTTGTATAGGAAGTTGAGCGAGATGCAGGTTTTAGCCTAAGCGAGCTGAACTCTTTTCTCCCGAATATGGAGCGTTCGATAGACCCAGCCGCACATCAGACCTCCAAAACCATGTTCTAACACTTGCCAACCCAAATCGAAGGCAATGATCTTGATATCGACCACGTCATTGAAGCTCAGCCCCATCACAAAAGCCACGGCGTATATGAAGATTCCGATAAGTGCCCCTGCTGCCATGCCATATTTGAAAGAGTCTTTGAGACGCTTCATGACATAGGTTACCACAGTTATAATAAACCCTATTCCAAGATAGACAAGCGCGGAAATGGTTAGGAAGATATCGGTAGGATAAGTCAGCTTGATTAAGTCATTGAGCACGACACCGTGCCATATATATGACAGCATGAACATGCACAAGGAACTGATTATCCAAGATGCAAAAAATTTAATTCCAGGTGATGGAAGTCCTCCTTTCATAGCGACTGCAAAACTAGTGGCAATTCATCCTCATTCTGACCTTTGTACGATGATTTTCGTCAATGGATTCACTCAGGTTAAATTTTTGGACATTTGACATCGATCGATGAAAACGAAGACCCTTCTATTTCTGTTATCACTTATAGCTTCTTTTAGCATTGTATCGTGCCGAAAAGATTTGAAGTTGGCAAGCTGGGATGTGGATGTGATTGCTCCTCTGGCGCAAGGTAAAATCGATCTTTCAAGCTTGATTAAATCAAAGCACCTAGTTGCAGATAACGCGGGCCTCTATCATCTCCAATATTCAGACACACTGTTCCGAATTGGATTAGACACGTTAATCGGAATACCGGACACAACGATTACAAATGAATTCGTAATTCCGATTGGGAATATCACTTTTCCACCGGGAGTAGTTTTTTATAGAGACACCAATCGTATTAGGTATAAACTCAAGGAAATCGGATTGACATTCGCAGAAATTCGCGAATCTCTTATCTCGGTAGAATTGCAGAATACTATTGATGAACGCATCCTCTTTCGTTATTCCATATTGTCGGCGACCTTAGATGGAGATACATTTAAAGTCGAGGAAATGATCGACGCTAATTCAACGTTCGAAACCCAGTACGATCTTGATGGATACGACATCAACTTCACCGGGCTCAATGGAGATAAAACTAACACCATTATTACCAATGTGGAGATCATGATTGATCCGGCTGCTTCTGCTCCTCACACCTTCAGCGCTGGTGATAAATTCGGCATTGATCTCACATTCAAAAAGATTATCCCAGAATACACCAGGGGATATTTTGGTCAACAGCAAACATTGTTTTCGGACTCAACAGCAATCGACCTCTTGCCAAACATCGACTTCGACATGATCGACCTTACGGAGTTTAGCGTCAAGATGAAAATTGACAATGGGGTTGGAGCCGACCTTCAGTTGAGCCTGGATCGAATTGGCTCGTTCAACTCCACGAAAAATCAATCGGTTGATTTGAGTCATTCTGTAATTGGATCAAAACTTCAATTCAGCCGAGCCATTGATCTTCATCCGACAGTGGAAGATGTCAAACACATTCTCAAAGAATTTGAATTCAATGAGACAAATTCTAACTTGGATGAATTGCTGGAATTGAAACCAGACGCTTTCATTTTTGATCTAGATCTTGAGATCAACCCTTTTGGTAATGTTTCGTTAGGGAATGATTTTGTCCGCTACGGACATGATTTGAGTGCCACTCTTGAAGTAGATGTTCCGCTCAAGGTCGGGGTTAAAGGATTAGTGCTTTCGGACACCTTCGAATTCAATATTTCAGATTCTACTGATCAGATCGAATTCAAACCACTCAATGATGGCAGACTGATATTGTATTTGGAAAATGGCTTTCCCATCGAAGGAACGATCCAGTTTATTCTTCTCGATGAGGAATCCACTGCTCTCGATAGTTTGTTTGAAACACCGGCTGTCATCGCATCTGGTGTTCCCATAGGAATTGGATCCGAAATCGACGCGTCTGAATCTGTCATCGAATTGCTGATTGATCAAGAAAGAATGGATCGGTTCAATGAAGCAAAACAAATCGTATTCAAAGGAAACCTGAGCACACACAACAAGGAGGTGATTAATATCTACAACAACGGGACGATGGAGTTTCGCTTGATAGCAGATGTAAATCTGAATACGCGGTGAAGCATATTCTTGTCATATCATTCATTCTCCATTCCACTCTTTCGGTTGGGCAGCAGTTGAGTGAGCAAAATTGGACCAATACTCGTCATCAATCATATGCCCAGATTTCAGGAAACGGCGGCTTTGTGTCCAGTGGATTTCATAATTCGTTCATCAATGAACTCATGACCAAGGACGTGCTCTCCAGTGAAGTTCGAGTCGAGCAACTTGATGGTCTCAATTCGTTCACAAGAATAGGAGGAGATTACAATTATGGTCTAAGCGCCGGGCTTTCACTCAAAAATCAGAATCACCAACTTTCGGTTTGGGTTTCAGACGAAGCACATGCCCATGGAAAGATTCCAAAAGACTTAATGAGCTTGGGCCTTTTTGGTAACAAGGGTTTTGCAGGCGACACAGCCCAAATTGCTAATGCCGAGCTCAATCTAACTCGGTTTCAGAAATTCGGCATAGGATGGCTTTATTCTCCATCTGAAGACGTATCGATCGGACTTCGTCTTTCCGTGATCAACGCCGAAACCCTGTTTGAGCTTCACACTCGATCAACACAACTTTTCACTTCAGCGCTCGGAGATACAGTCTACGCTGATGTTGACGCCGGCGGACAGTTCAGTGATACGGCTAATATTGGCTTCGGAAAGACAAACGGAGGAGGAGCAGCGGTTGATGTAGTTTACACCCAATTCATGGGCGCGGAAGATGATAAATGGCGGTTGGATTTGATGGTGCAGAACCTCTCGTTGGTGCAATGGAGCCCTCAATCAATTCAGATTGATCTCGATGAAAAAATTAGTTTTTCTGGAATCAATGTTGGTGATATTACACAGATTGAGAATCAGGATTTTGATCTTGCGGATTCATTGCAAATGGAATTTGAAAAGGCGACCCGTTATGGGACGATTACCCGCTTGCTTCCCGGCGGCATGCAGGCCAAAATATCTCAGATAAAAGCGCGTGGAATTGAGATGGAATTTGGAGGCGCAGCTCGATGGAATAGCGGGTACTTGCCATATGCTTGGGTAGCCTCACGTTTTCAATTCAATGAGTCGGTTGAAAGTGGAGCAAGTGTGGGTTATAGTGGATATGCCGGTCTCCAAGTCGGCTTGAATGCGGGTTATATTGGGGAGAGAATCAATGCCGCAATCCAAGTTCAAAATGTTGATGCTATTCTCTTTGGGAAGACCAGGGCAGGAGCTGGAATAAGACTTTCAATTCAGTATCTATGGTAAAGGCGTTATTCATAGCACTTTGTACTGTCCTCGGATCTGCGGCGTTGGCGCAGGACACGGTTCAGCATATTGCATACGGAACCCCAGGGACAGAAATAGGAGTTCGGGCAATACCTACAGAATCAAATCTGTACTTATTCGGAAGCACTGGAGGTGTAGGTGCAGGTCAGTCTGATATTTACATCATCAAGCTTGATACTGCATTTGAACCTATGGAGTTTGTGCCAATTGGAAATCATGGAATCGAAACGTTGAGGTGCGTTGAATACGATTCTATGTCTAATCTATTTGTGCTGGCTGCAGTTGTATACGACGGCTTTTCGGCCTCTGACTATGACGTTCAGCTATATGTCGTAGATGAGAATTTAGAACTAATTCGCACGAAGCGGTTAAACAATTTTGGAAATGATGACGCCATTTCTCTCAGTTTAGATTCCAATGAGATTTCTCTTTTTATCGAAAGACAAATTGAGGATGACCTCTATAAGCATTCTCGCTTTGACCTTGAGTTGAATTTAATCGATGATTTTGAACTTCAAATGGATTCGTTCCATCTTGCTGATCACATCATAAAGGATTCCGAGCTCCACATTCTTGGAGATGGAATTCCTGCAGACTCGAGTGAAAGAAATATAGTTCACATGAAAATTGATGCCAGTGGTGAGATTCTTAGCCAAGCGAATTTTGGATGGACTAATTCTGAAATCGCATCTCATATGATGATCATGAGTGATTCAACTTGGCTATTTACAGGGTCGACCAACTCATTGGATTCAGAGGGCGACTACGATGCCTATTTGGCTAAAGTCAACAATGCTGATTCAATCATTTGGCAAGTAAGCATGGGGCATTCAACAACCGTTACTAATCAAGATGATTATGGGGTTGAGTCTTTTGAGCATTCTGATGGGACCATATATATTGGGATGTCGACAAGAACCTTTGGTAAGCCGGTTGATTTTCATTTATACAATTACTCATCAGGTGGTAATTTCATTAACGGTACTTCTTTTGGTTTAGAGAGAGATGAGCATTTGACCAGCAGTGCTTTTCTTGCTGATTCGTCATACATTATGTTCGGTACAACAGAATCATTCGGGGCAGGACAAGAAGATTTTATTTTGGTTCATACCACCTCGGTCAAAAAGACAACCAGCCTAGGATATTCTGAGATTGAAGACGATCAGAACGCATCAAATCAAGCGGCTGGAACCCAAACCAACAAGTTCAATAATTTGACGGTTAAAAATGAACTTGACGAGTGGGTTATTGCCCATTCCAGAAAGTTCAGCGGCTCCATGACCTTGTATAATTTATTGGGTCAAGAAGTATGGCGGAGAGAGGTGTTTTCAGAGGGCGTGACCCGAATCCCAAAGTTTCAATCTCCGGTAATCCTCGAGCTGTATGATTCAAGATCAAATGCATACAAAAGAATCAAATTGGTAAAGTGAGGTATCACTCGATAACCATGAACTCCGTACGCCGATTGAGTTGACGTCCTTCGTCGGTATCGTTGGTGGCGATTGGTTGGTTTTGACCGTATCCTGCAAAGGCCAATCGACTTTCTTCAATTCCGTTTCTGATCAAGAATTCAACAACGGCCTTTGCTCTATTCTCAGATAAAACCTGATTGGCAGTTGCGTTTCCTTGATTATCAGTATGACCAGAGACCTCAATTTTAATCGATGCATTTGACTGCATCAAGCGGCTGAGTTTGTTCAATTCTGTCAGCGACTCAGGTTTTAAATCGAATTTGTCTGTGTCGAAGAACACATTTTTAAGCACGACTTTACTGCCAGCCTCGATCGGTTGCATTTTGATGTTCTTGGTATAATGTGTTTTGTTCTCTTTTAAGTCGAGTTCGAAATTTTCGCTGTGATATAAATAGCCATCCTTGTCCGCAATGAGGGCGTATCGTTTGCTAGCTGGAAGAACGACTAAGTACGAACCATCTTTCTTATCGGAATAAGACTCCACCACTGTGTCGCCAGAGGCTAGATCAATTAGCTCAAATTTCGCCTCGAGTGTTTGTCCAGTCTTCGCATCTGTGATCTTCCCTTTTAGGTATGTAACTCGATTTGGTCTAACGTGTTCGGGAAGTTCGAAAGAGTATAAGTCTAGGCCACCGAAACCTCCTTCACGATCGCTGGCGATGAGTCCATAGTTTCCACTTGCGGAAACATGAAAACTGTTTTCTTGACCTTGAGTGTTAATTGGATATCCCAAGTTTATCGGATCGCCCCATGTGCCATCTTCCTTTCTTCTGCTGAGGTAAATGTCCATATCTCCCATTCCGACATGTCCTCTGGAGGAAAAATAAAGCGTCTGATTATCGGGGTGAATAAATACTGATTCTTCTGACTCTCCAGAATTAATGTTGTCGGGTAGCGGCATCGCTTTGGACCATCTGCCATTGACCAATTCACTCATGTAAATGTCTGAATTGGTTACCCCTTTTTTCGTCCGTTTACCTCGGATGAAGTACAATGTTTTCCCGTCGCTGGCGAATGAAGGTTGAGTTTCCCAGTGAGGTGAATTAATCGTCCTGCCCATGTTCATGGGTTTTGACCATCGCTCTCCGTTTCTCACTGAGATGAATAGGTCGCAGCTGCCAAATCCTTTTTTCCCTGGGCTGTATGTTCCATAAAGCTCACAGGCCGTAAATATGATGTATTTGCCATCGGGTGATAGAGTTGGAGCGCCTTCCTTAAAGGGAGTATTAATCGGCGGACCGGGATTGTATGCTTTTCCCCATTCGTCACCTGATTTGTTGCAGAAAAAGAAGTCTTCATCTTTCCCATCAGGACTTTCACGTGAAGACAGTAAGCGTGTAAACAATAACCGGCTTTCATCAGCGGTAAGCGCCGGAAAATACTCGTCCGTTTTGCTGTTTACGTTTCCGCCTAAATTCTGTGGATTGAATTCTACTGGATTAGCCACCGCTTCTTTTGCAAATAGACAATTTGCCAAGCCTAGCCTGATGGCCTTTTCGAGCTTTGGATTGTCAATTTCAATATCAAGTGTTTTCCGGAAATACCATTCAGCTAGTTCATACTTTCCTTTTCCGATTTCCATTGTACCAAGAGTAAAACCCACAACCGGCTCAAATGCAGGATCGGTTTTAAAAATCGACACCAAATGGCTTTTGGCTTTCGCCTGTCGCTCAGTGAAGAGGTAGAGTTGGGCAATGTCAAATTTTGCATCTAGGAAGTTGTCGTCCCGAGCGAGGGCCTTTTCAAGGCTCACTTCTGCAATCTCATAGTTGCCATATTGGAGCGCGTTCATCGCTTCTTGGTAATACTTAATGGCCCGCTTGTCTTCCGTTCGATAATCTTGGCTAAAACCCACAAACGACACGAGACTTAATAGCGTAACGATCAATGCTCTCATGGTATCTTCATGTATTTATGTGTCTGAAGTGAGATCCTCCATTCAGGATGCTCTTTTATGTATTCGATAATTGATGGGGTCATCTCATCACGTTTTTCCCATTCTGGCTGAAGGAACAATTGCGCACCAACTTCCATTTTCGATTTGTACTCATCCGCAAATTGAAAATCTGAACGATTGAATACGATGACCTTCAATTCGTTTGCCAAACTGATAACCGAGTCAAGTGGCGCTTTGAATTTCTTCGGAGAAAACGTAATCCAATCAAAATTTCCGGTAAGCGTGTGCGCCCCTGATGTTTCAATATGGCATTTTAAACCTGCGCTCCTTAATGAAGATATCAGCGCAGTCAAATCGTGCATTGCAGGCTCACCGCCGGTGATGACAACGATGTTCAATCCACTTTCCAAAACCGCATCAACCAGATCTTTGGACTCGATTTTTGGATGGGTGTCAATCGGCCAGCTATCCTTCACATCGCACCAATGACAGCCTACGTCGCAGCCGCCTAGGCGTATAAAATAGGCAGGCGTTCCAGCATAAAACCCCTCACCTTGAATTGTGGCGAAATGTTCCATGACTGGATATTCAGTGATAGTCGAAGTGGTCATAAGAATTCGGCATCAAAAGTAAGTTCATTATAGGCACCACTTGAGTCAGAAATGACAACTAGTTTTGTCGGTTTGGAAAGATTGACAAAAGACTATGGCTGCTTCATATTTAAGTGAAGAACAAATCGAGCATCAGCTAATGCTTTTTAAGCGTGGAACCAACCATGTCCAGCTACTCAGACCTGCGGTGGTTTCAGACGGAATCATCCGTCTCGGTGGCAGCGCTGTAGAGTTTTACAAGCAACTCTTTCAATCGAGAATTGATTCCGAAGACGTCATGAAGTTCGTGCCAGCCTCAGGTGCTGCTACGCGAATGTTTAAGCGAATATTTGAATGGATTGAAGAACCAGAAAAACATGCAAATGAAATTGCACAGTTTTTCAATCGCGCAGAAGAGCTTCCATTCTTCGAGCAATGGATGTCCAAGGTTAATGAACTGGATATCGAAACTTTTAAAGTTGGCCTAGAGAGCCAGGTTAAATGGTTGAGAATTCTTGTTTCTTCTGATGGTATTGGACTTGCCTTACTGCCTAAGGGCCTTATTGAGTTTCATCAATACGACGCGCATGTAGCTATTCCTGTTGAGGAACACATGCACGAAGCGTTGGGTTATGCAAAATCGGGCGATTTGTGCAAATTGCATTTTACTGTCAGCGATGAATACATCGGTTCCTTCATGGCCAAGGTAGATGAGCTCAAAAAAGAGAGCCCTTTTAATGAAGTTCAGTGGGAAATCAAGTTTTCCTCCCAAGAACCAAAAACCGACACCATTGCCGTCGATCCTAAGCTTCAGATAATTGGGTCGAATGAAAACCCACTAACGCGCCCTGGTGGGCATGGAGCGTTGTTGCACAATCTAAACAAGCTCGATGCTTCTTTGGTTTTTGTCAAAAACATTGACAACGTGGTGCATCAGGATTTTCTAAACCGCACTGTGGATTACAAACAAGTCCTGGCTGGTGTCTTATTTGAATTGAGAGATGATCTAAAAGTTTTGCATCATCAGCTCAAAAAAGGCTTGGTCGATGAAATTGCGATTCAGGAATGTCGAAATAAATGGGGACTGAGAATTCCGAAGGCATATAGGAGCTTCAAAGCCTACTTACAAAGGCCGATTCGGGTCTGTGGAATGGTAAGGAATGAAGGCGAACCCGGTGGTGGTCCATTTTGGTGTCACGATGAACATACAGGAGAAAGCCTGCAAATCGTAGAACAGTCGCAGATCAATACACAGGATTTACAGCAGCAAATGATTCTCAGAAATTCCAGCCATTTCAATCCTGTAGACCTTGTTTGTTATCTTCAAAACTTGGGGGGAGAATCAATAAATTTAGAAGAATATGTTGATGATAATCAGTACTTTATAAGTGGAAAAAGCTTTCAGGGAGAACCAATTCTTGCATTGGAATGGCCGGGCCTCTGGAACGGTGGAATGGCCCATTGGATCACCTTGTTTGTAGAGGTTCCAATTGACACATTTAACCCTGTGAAAGAGGTGAAGGACTTACTCCGTTCGAAACATCTTGTTCAAAAGCTTGGAAATTAATTACAAAACTAGCGGCAACCTACTGCAAACCCTTACGACTTCCTGTTAGAAGGAACAAATAAAATGGCTATTTTAGTCCCTTCATTTTGCCGCAATTAGAATCTAACCTATTTGCGACCAGATAGATTACCTATGAAAACAGAGATCAATAGGCTTTTGAAAAATGCATTTATGCTAGTGGCAATGGGGTTATTGACCCTCGTCACTAACGATGCATATTCACAGTGTGCCAGTCCGCATACCACCCTCATGAACTATAACAATGGTCAGGACGGTAATATGTACAATGTCACCGCAATCAATGACGTTACGATTGATTCTGTATGGTGCAACTTCGGTACAGGAACAATTTCAGAAATAGAGATTTGGTACCGAGCAGGAACATTTGTCGGAAACGCAAACTCTTCTGCCGGTTGGACAAAGGTGGATAGTGTTACCTCAGTTCCCTCAGCCGGATTCAACAATTTCACCCATGTCAATATCCATATAAACCTTCAGATCCCTGCGGGTTCCACGTATGCTCTGTACGTCACAAGAGCTCAGCTTGCAAACTCTGCTCCTTGGATGCGATATACGAATGGCCCTGGTGGTTCAACAGCTGGTCAACTCTACAACCAAAATGCTGACATTCAAGTTTCATATGCATACGGAAAGGATTACCCTTTTGGCACAACGAACTTTAATCCAAGAATTTGGAACGGTAGAATTTTCTACAGTTGCTGTCCTCAACCCGTTACTCCGCAAGGTCCGATCACAGGAGATACAGTCGCCTGTATCGGTGACACCATGACATATTGGGTTCCATGGGATTCTCTTGCCGTGGAATATGAATGGACAATTCCTGGTACAGATTCGATTATTTCGGGAGCTTCTGATTCTATGATGACAATGGTAGTTGGTCCAGGCTCTGTTGGAGGTCCAATTTGTGTTGCAATTGTTGATACCTGTACAACGGGACCTGATACGTGCATCACGTATACGATCGATCAACCGGCCGCTCCGGTAAACATCACTGGGCTTGATACAATTTGTCAAAACGACTCCTCGTGGTATTCAGTTCCACCAAATAGCAACGTGATCGCTTATTCGTGGTCAATTCCTGCTGGCGCAACCATTATTGGCGCAACCAATGATAGCAGCTCCATTTATGTAAAGTTTGGAATCGCATCAGGTGATGTGTGTGTGCAGGTAACAGATGATTGTGCGACGAGCGACTCAACTTGTAAAGAAATTTTCGTTTCAGGTCTCCCAACATTGGCTAATGCCGGATCTGATATTTCAATATGTCAAGGGCAGCAAGCATTTCTAAATGCAAACAATCCGAGTATTGGAAATGGATTATGGACTGTGGTCACAGCTCCGTTTAATAATCCTGGCACATTCTCCGATCCGACTCAGCACAACGCAACTTATACTTCGAACGTTCCCGGTCAACATGTACTTCAATGGGAGACGGGCTCCGGAACATGTCCCACATCTCTTGATCAGATGATTATTGCAATCACGCTGGCTCCAACTGCAGATTTCACTACTGCGAATGTTTGTGAAGGAACACCAGTGACATTCCAAGATCAAAGCAATGGAAGTGTCACATCATGGTTGTGGGATACAGATGGCGACGGAGTTGATAATTACATTATTCAGAACCCGATTCACAGTTATGCGAATCCAGGTCAGTATACAGTGAGACTAATTGTGAATGCGAACGGTTGTGCTGATACACTTTACAAGGGTGTTGATGTTAATCCGCTTCCTGTGGTAGACATGGCTGCTGATGACGACTGTTTTGGTACGCCAACCAATTTCACAAACAATAGTTCGATAACACTGGGAAGTATCGACTACGATATCTGGGATTTTGGAGATGGTTCAGCCATTGATTCTGCGATTAATCTCAATGTATTGGTGAGCGCACTCAATCTTCCAAATCATACTTATTCTAACCCAGGAACATATACGATCACCAATACGCTGATTTCACATGCTGGTTGTATCCAGACAGATGTCGCTCAGGTGAAAGTATTCCATATTCCGGTTTCGAATTTCACTTCTGCCACTTCTTGCCAATTCCAGGATACAAAGTTTCATAGCGCAGCACAAGTGGGTGGTGGTGCTCAGATTGCTTCTTGGTTATGGACATTCAACGCTGCAGGAGATACATCCTCAACGAAGCATCCGGATTTCAACTACACAACGAATGGCGTTATTCCGGTTAGACTTCAAGTTTGGTCAACGGAGGGATGTTATGATGATTCCATCAAAGAAATTGAGGTGTATCCGACACCAACCCCAGAATTCAATTATACCAATCGTGTTTGCTTGGGTGATTTATTAGAACTGGAAGATGTCTCTTTCATTGACTATGGAACTATTGATAGTATCAATTGGACTGTGGCCGATTCGTTCTTCTATCAAGGAACAATGGCGACGCATCACTTCGACGAAATTGGTTGGTATGAGGTTCAACTTGATATCGAGTCCAATGCAGGATGTAAGAATACCTTGACGAAAGAAGTGCCAGTTTATGACATCCCTTTCGCCGAATTTGAATTTGAAAGCCAGTGTGAAGATGTAGCGATACAGTTTCTCGACAGCAGCAAGTTCTCGGCAGCTTTAAAGTCCTATAAGTGGTTCTTTGGTGATAGCGCTACAAGCTTGGATCGGAATCCTACTCATACCTATGTGGATTTTGGAACATACGACGTGACCTTCGCAGTAGAGACGTTCAAAGGATGTACAGATACGATTACGTATCCCGTTGCTGTTTACGAACGCCCAATTCCTTCTTTCACAATGAGCCCTGATAGTGGATGTAGTCCGCTGTATGTTGAGTTTGAAGATGCCACGGTAAGCCACACCAATCGTCAGATGACACAGACTTGGCACTATGGCGATGGGTTTAACAGAATTGATACGGCTGAGTATGTTTACCTCAATTACTCGGGACGTACAAGAAATTATGACGTCACACTACAGATCACGACTGATCAAGGTTGTGTTTCCTACCTGACATTAGATAGCGCAATAACACTCTTGCCACAGCCGATAGCTGATTTTGAATCAGATCCATCAATTGATGCTGTGAGTACGGTTCGTCCTTTCATTCAATTCCAAAACACATCGAGTCAAGCTAGCCGATTCAAGTGGAGATTTGGTGATGGTCAGTCTTCTACAGAACACAATCCATTCTACGAGTATCAAACCGAAGGAGTATTCGATGTGGTTCTAATTGCCAAGAATGTATTCTCATGTACGGATACAATTCGTAAGACGGCAATTGTAGAACACGCAAACATCTTATTCGTTCCAAGTGCTTTTACGCCGAATGGGGATGGAATAAACGATGTCTTTTTTGCAAGAGGAATTGAGAATGTGACAGATTTTAAACTGGAGGTCTTTGACCGATGGGGACATGTAATTCACTCAGAAGAAGGACTTGCCGCCTTCTGGGACGGAAGAAACAATCAAAGTGGACTTGTTCAACAAGGTCTGTACACCTATCGTATCAGCTATGTTGATAAGACAGGGGAAGAATTTGATCATCAAGGCAGCGTATCAGTAATTGGAGTAGATTAAAATGAGAAACGCATTTAAAATATTGACCGGCTTAGCTATGTTGATGACCTTTGGGTTGTCAGAAGCACAAGCGCAGTGTGGACCGCATAATACCATCATGAACTATAACAATGGCCAGGATGGTAACATGTTCAACATTACCGCACTTCAGAATGTATATATCGACTCTGTGTGGTGTAATTTCGGTACAGGTACGATTTCAGAAATTGAGATTTGGACACGCCCAGGGACATTTGTTGGAAACGCAAACTCAGCGGCAGGTTGGACGATGATTGATAGCGTAACTAGCGTTACATCTGCTGGATTCAACCAATTCACTCATGTTGCAATTTGGATAAATCAATTTATTCCTGCAGGTAATACTGTTGCATTCTATGTAACAAGAGCTCAGTTGACGAATGCGGCACCTTGGATGCGCTATACGAATGGTCCAGGTGGTTCTACCGCTGGTCAATTGTACAATCAAAACACGGACATTCAAGTTTCCTATGCTTACGGTAAGGATTATCCATTCGGTACAACGAATTTTAATCCAAGGATCTGGAATGGACGAATATTCTATCACTGCTGTCCACCACCTCCTACACCACAACTTACCGCCGCACCTAATCAGGTATGCCCAGGCGACACATTTACATATTCAGTTCAGCCTTATTCTCTTGCCACTGGTTGGAATTGGATTGCAGGTAGTTCAGGAACAATCGTTGGGGTAAATAACGACAGTACTGAAGTTCAGATCGTGTTCAACGGAAACGTAGTGAACGATACGATCTGTATTGAAATGTCTGATACATGCACCACAGTTGATACTTGTTTCCCAATTGTCATTAATCCTCCTGGATCTGACGCTGGGCCTGATACATCAATATGTGCTACTACTTATCAGCTACAAGGAAACAATGGAACTGGAGTTTGGACAGTCATGGGCGGAGCTGGAACATTTGCTAACGCCAACTTAAGTACAACTACCGTTTCAGGTCTTGCACCTGGAGTTAACACACTCCGATGGACACTTGGAAATGCAGAATGTGATTCAACCTTTGATGAGGTTAACGTCAATGTGCTGCCAATACCCGTCGCAGGATATTCAGTTGATGACGGCTGCCATAATACAGCTATTGCATTCACCGACAATTCTTACGCTCTGGGAGGGACAATAATATCTTGGAACTGGGATGTAGATGGTGATGGCAGCTTCGACTACACCACAAATGCTTTCAATCACTCATATACCACATTAGGAGTACATCAATGCACGCTGGTCGTTATCGCAAATGGCGGATGTACTGACACACTCGTTCAGGCAGTCGAAGTCTTCCCAAATCCTATTGTAGGCTTTACGTATGATCCTGATTGTGAAGGAGAGGTAATTAACTTCACTGATCAAACAACGATTACTACTGGAAACCTCGATGTTTGGGAGTGGCAATTTGGAGACGGTTCTGCCCCGAGTGGAGCTCAGAATGCGGCACACGTATACGCCCAAGACGGGAAGTATGTTGTGACTTTGACCGTAACATCGCTCTTTGGTTGTGAAGTTTCCTACGCAGATACAATAGAAGTTTTCTCGGTGCCGGCCGTGGTTTTCACAATGCCACATGAGTGTGCTAATGATTCTGTGTTCTACACAGATATCTCGACGTCATCTCAAGGAACCATCAATTATTGGGAATGGGATTTTGGCGACGGAGCTCCTGTTGATTATAATCAAAACACAGCGCACGTATACCCCGGACACGGAACCTTTAATGTTCGCTTGACAGTTGCTACTGATAAGCAGTGTACAAGCACGGTTGTGTTGCCACACAAGGCTTATCCTGTTCCTGAACCTGCATTTTTACAAGAAGGACAGTGTGAAAGACAAACAGTTACGTTCACGGACAACTCCTACATTGATACAATGTTCAATTCGTCGTTGGTGAGTTACCACTGGGACTTTGGAGATAGTTCGGCCACGACCAACAAGACAGTGGGGCATTTCTATCAAGATCCAGGCTACTTCACATTGGCTCAAACACCATATTCAAATTATGGATGCCACACCACTGAGTTGACAGACATTTTACTCAGACCACGACCAGAAGCAAACATTCTGATTATGGACGATGAAGTTTGTGCCGACAATGAAGTTCATTTTAGAGATGAGACCTACTTTGACTATACCTATGACACAATTGGAGTAACTCAATGGTCTTGGAATTTTGGAGATGGAAAAACATCTTACGAGCAACATCCGGGACACGTTTATAGGGACGGTGGGTTCTTTGAATCCATGTTGGTTGTAGAAACGACGTTTGGCTGTATTGACAGTTCAACGAAAGAAGCGCTCATCTATCATAATCCAATTGCTGAGTTCTTGCCAGATACTATTGAAGGTTGTTCGCCACACTGTGTAACATTCTTCGATAAGAGTAGAATTGGTTCCGGTAGCGATCTCACTTATGCTTGGAGCTACGGCGATGGTGAGACTGGCGACGAGGTGAATCCTTCACATTGTTATTCAATTGAAGACGGATTAAACAGAAGTTTATTCAGTGTTTCTCTCCAAGTGACTTCTCCTTTCGGGTGTATGGATTCGTACACACACGATGAGAAAGTTGCCATCTATTCAAATCCACTCGCTGATTTTGAAATTGATGGTGAATATTTGACCATTCTCGAACCAACAGTGTTTGTCACAAACACATCGGTTGGCGGTGAGTACTGGCAATGGAGCTTTGGTGACAGTGCTTATAGTAGCCAGTTTAATCCTGGTTCACATACTTACCTTGAGCCTGGTACCTATAATATTTCACTTTTAACCAGCACTGATTTTGGATGTTTACACCAAATTAGCAAGGAGGTTTACATCAAACGTCATCAGACGATGTATATCCCGACCAGTTTTACACCAAATGGTGATGGACACAACGATTTCTTCCAAGTGGAAGGAGAGGATCTTGAATTCGTAAGAATGTGGGTCTTTGATCGTTGGGGTAAGCAGTTGTTCTATGGCGAAGGAGATGAAATGAGCATACCTTCCTGGGACGGAAAAATGGATGGTATAACATTACCAATTGGTAGCTACTCTTATGCTGTAGAGTACAAGCAATTTGAAAGAACAAGACAAAAAGTTTACGGCAATTTCATCATATCTAAATCAGACGATAAATAAGAAGCTATGAAATCAACTATTCTCACCATAATATCTGTCATTGCCATCTCTGCGATGAGCTTTGCACAATCTTCAGCAAATCAATCGGCGCCAGCTGATACTGAGCTTGGATTGTCATATGATATGTATGAAGTCGTCCTTGAATGGGATGAATGGAAGCAAACTCCAACCGCACAAAACGCTTGGATCGGCAATTACATCGAAGAATTTGATGTACCGACGAGCGGACAGAACGGGCTAGGTAGAAAAGAAACTTGGTTCAACTGGATGTCGCATCATCAAGCAGCGATGGATGAGTATTTAGTGCGACGAAGCGCTGCACAGGGACAGTAGAGCTTTACAATTAAGACAATCTCAAATCCTCAATGAACGCATCAATGTGTTGGTTGAGGATTTTTTGTTGCTCACTCAGACTAAGATCATTTTGCCAATCCGATCTCGCACTGAAGTAAAATTTGATCTTGGGTTCTGTGCCTGAAGGGCGAGCAGAGATCTTGGAGCCACTTTCAGTATAAAATTGAAGAACATTAGACGAGGGTAGATTTATCGCCGTCAATTCACCTGTAGACATATTTCGAGATTCACCTGAATTGATGTCGTCAATGCGAACAACTTTTTCGCCACCCAAGTTACTCGGAGGATCATTTCGGAATGCCTCCATCATGGACCTAATCTGTTCGCTTCCATCTCTTCCCTTTTTGGTGAGGCTGATCAATCGCTCCTGATAAACGCCATGTCGTTTGAAGATTTCCTCTAGCAAATTAATCCCACTTTTTCCAGATGACTTTGCGTCTGAGAGTAAATCACAGAAAAGAAGGGCAGATGTGAGCGCGTCCTTGTCTCGAACAAAATCGCCAACCATGTAACCGTAGCTTTCCTCACCACCGCCTACAAAGCGCCGTGTACCTTCATTGTCTCTTATCAGCTTAGCAATGTGTTTGAATCCTGTTAAACACACGTCAGCGCCGGCACCATAGTGGGACGCGACATCTCCAAAAAGATCGGAGCTGACAATGGTATATCCGATAAACTCGTTTCCCTGCAATTCACTTTTGTCAAGTAGATAATCGGTCAATAATACCCCGCATTGGTTTCCATTCAAGAGCGTCATTGTATCTCCATCGCGAACCGCAACTCCAATTCGATCACTGTCTGGGTCCGTTCCAATAACCAAGTCTGCTTTGACTTTGTCGGCGAGTTCTAGCGCCATATTGAGTGCTTCGCGTTCTTCCGGATTTGGACTATCGACCGTTGGGAAATCACCATCAGGAGTAGCTTGTTCTTCCACAACGTGGACGTCTGAATATCCTGCCCGCGATAGAAGCTCTGGGAGCATCGTGATAGATGTTCCATGAAGAGAAGTGAATACCACCTTCAAATTCGATGATTGGGACTTAGAAACTCTTTGCTTCAAGGAGTCAGCATAAAACGCCTCATCCAATTCACTCTCACTCGTAATGATCAGATCTTCTTTTGGAGTGAATTTAATATCACCGAGATCTGCAATGGCTTTAACTTCATTTATGATGCCTGCGTCGTGAGGGGCGACGATTTGGGCTCCATCTTCCCAATATACTTTGTAACCGTTGTATTCTGGTGGATTGTGGGAGGCGGTGATGACGATACCACTTTGACAACCATAGTGTCGGACAGCATACGACAGAAGGGGTGTGGGTCTCAGCTCACTGGTGAGATAAACCTTGATTTCATTTGCCGAGAGAATCTCAGCCGCCATTCGGGCAAGCTCGGGACTGTTATGGCGACAGTCGTGCGTTATGGCAACTTTGATTTCCTGAGATGGAAATTGAGTATTTAGGTAATTGGCGAGTCCCTGAGTAGAAGAACCAAATGTGTACTTATTGACTCGGTTTGATCCAACTCCCATTACTCCGCGCATTCCGCCGGTCCCAAACTCCAAATCCTTGTAGAACGCATCTTCGAGTGCATCTTCCGATCCCGCGAGGAGGCTGATTATGCCCTGCCTGGTGTTTTCGTCAATGCTTTGTTCTAGCCAACGTTCTGCTTTTTCCTTTGCCGTCATCAATCTGTATTAAGAACGGCCAAAAGTAATAGCCTGCAAGGCATCCTAGACCTCGATAATTCACATTAGCGAATGATTCCTTGCACCGCGATGAAATGGAATAGAACCGAGTGTCGTAATTTTGATGGAAATCAGATTATGAAACGCCATCTCATTCTTTTGCTCCCTGTTTTAATGCTTGCTTCTTGTGTGAACCCCGAACAAGAAGCGGCTGAAAAGGCACAACAAGATTCAATTCTTCAGGCCCAACAAGATTCTCTGCTCGATATGTTTAAAATCGAACTGGAGGCAATTTCTTCCAGCATAGAAGAAATCAATTTGCGAAATGGCATCATTGAGTTTGATACAACGGAAGGCAAGGTTCTCTCTAAAGAAACAATCATTGCCAAGGTTGAAAATTTAGATAACTATCTAGCGACGAATCAGTCGAAGCTCGATAATCTGTATAAGAAAATGCGCTCTAGTAATCTAAAAAACAAGGAGTTAGAGAATCTTGTAAAAAGCATGCAGGAGCGGATTGCCGAAAGAGAAAGCCAAATTGACGACCTCATGAAAATGCTGGGCGATCGTGATATGCAGATTGCTGAAATTAAGGAAGTGGTCGATAGCATGCGGATCGATCAGATTGAGCTGACCGAGGACTTGATCAATATGGATGAGGAAATGCATATTGTTCATTATACAGTTGGGGAGAAAAAAGAGCTTCTTGAAAAGGGAGTCGTTTCAAAAGAAGGAGGATTGCTTGGTATTGGAGCCTCTAAAAAGTTGGATGTGAGCAATCTCAATCCAGACGTTTTCAAGTCTACTGATCAACGAGACTTAGTGACTGTTCCACTTTATTCGAAAAAGGCAGAGTTGATCACCAACCATCCAAGCGGGTCATATGAATTCACTGAAAATGACAAAGGTGAAATTGAAGAATTGCGGATCGTGGACCGGAAGCGTTTCTGGTCTGCCACGGCCTACTTGGTGATTGAAGTGAGTAATTGATCTGTCCAATTCTTCCCTTGGTCTAATTATCATCCCAATTTATCCAATAGTTTTAGAATAGCGGACTGCGCACAGACCTTTTATGGTTTTTATCCGTCTTATACGTGATGGGAATTATGCGCATGGTTCGATATAAGTACTTGCTGAGCAAAAGAAGGCGATATGCTTCGCTTGCTCTGTCGCTCGCACTTGCCCATGCTTCCTTTGGTCAGGTCAAGTATAAGTCAGTCGGTAACGGCATGGCTGATATAGAACTGAGCTTGGAACAAGATCAAAAGTTCATGCTCAAGCTAGATCGAGCTGATGAGAACAAGAACTATAGAATGAAAGGGACTTGGTCAGTAGAAGACAACAACTATGTGCTTCAGTTCAAGCGACCCAAAATTGATGTTTCTACTTTGTTCAGCAGCAACACTGGATTTCACAAACGCATTAAAATCACAGACGACAAAACTGTTAAATTCTCTAGCTCACAAGGCGGCGTCGTGATTTTTGGAATCTACTGCCCCAGAGATTCTGTACTGGTTTAAAGCTCTCTGAACGAGTAGATATCCGTCTGAAACACGCTCAGACTATCCACATAAATGCTATTCCAAAACTTTTGCTCCCGAACGATGCTGTCTCCGTCGATATCGAAGAGATACTTGGCGTACGTCGTGTACTTGAGCACCCCTTCTTCATTGTAGTAATCGGTAATATTTCTAGTGGGTTCTCGACTGTTTGATTCACCGAAGAGCTGAAGATCTCCATGATTTATAGTCGGTGAATTTTCATCCTTGAAAGTGAACCTTGAAATGGCTACGGTGTACAGATCGTCCGGATAGTAAGCCGAATCTTTTGATAGAAGCGATCCTTTCCATTTATAGCGATGCTCACTCTCCAATTTTTCGTTTTTAAAGACCCGTTTTGTTATTTTTCTCTTCAAACTGTCATAGCCGATTTCTGTAGTACGAATACCATGATCAATTTGATAAACGAGTTGATTTTCATTCAAGTGATATGTCATCGCCCCGACTTCAATTCTGTTGAGCGAATAGCGCGCCTCGTCTGTTCTCAGAAAATACAGCGAGCTACCTCCCTCATCACTCGTATAGACATCGGTACTCAGTAAATCCATTTCCTCTCCGTACTTATATACGCGACGAGAACGACCATTAGCAGCCGATGGAGTGTGGATGCTATGGCTAATTAAGAAGTGAACTCTTGCAATCGTGTCAAACAGCGAGTCTTGATCATCCGCAGACGGATTTGGAATCAAATCATCACCCTTAGAGCAAGCACTACTAAGTAGGATGATAAACGCAGCTAACATTCCGATTGGTAGAAATTGTTTCACGGGTGCAAAGGAATTAAAAGGAAGACGCGATACTACGGCTGTGAGTTTGCGGTAGACTTGGCCGGGTCGTATTTGATAAAGAAGTTTATCCAAATAGAACGGCCTAGACGAAAGGTCAACGGTGCGAGAGCAACGATGGCCAATATGATTCCAATCAGATACCCATGCAATGCCCATTCACCTCCAAGAATTCTCATCGCAAGAAAAACGGCAATTCCGATTCCAACGGTTAGCCCATAGTTCACAAACATGGCGCCGAAGAAGAAGCCAGGTTCCAATTGATAGGTCTGTCCGCAATGTTCACATTTATCAACCATGTCGAATATGCGGTTGAGCTTATACGGATTCTTCACATTGAAGAGTTCTCCCACATGACACTTTGGACATTTTTGCCCGAGAATACTGTAAAGTTTGCTGCCTTTTAACATGCTCAGATTTTACGGCAAAGCTCGTTCTGAAAAAGCAATTTCAATCTGATTTTCAGCAGAATTATCCACCCAGGATAGAAATTTTCTGAATGCTCGTTTCTTGTGTTTCAAGATTCGTGATTTGTATGATATGAATACCTCCCTGCCATTTGCTGACGTCTGTGGTAATCAAGCTCGAACGAAAAACTTGCCTGTAAATTAGATGGCCACTCATGTCAAACACCTCCACCAAAATCTCGTCGCTCACCCGATTTTGTATCGCGAGTGAAAAGCGTGTTGATATGGGGTTTGGGAATATTTTGACAGTGTTTAGCCCCAACTCAATGTACTCAACTGATAGGATGGGTGAAGGGCCGTTTTCTCCCAGCTCGAGTTGATAATAGTTCTTTTGGTTTTTAGCGGGATGATCATCGACGGTTGAACCAGTGTTTGGCACACTAACCCAGTTCATGGGACTGCGAAAGATCAACACGCACGGAATCTCCAATGCCAACAAGTGCATGCTGTTTGCGGCCATGGCTTACAACCTGAAAAAGTACCTGAAGTTCACGAAAAAGCTGGTGAAAACTGAAGCCAAAGTGGTTCAAAGAAGCATGCTCGAATTACTCAGAGAAATAGGGCTGATTTTCAGCCAGTATCCGAGCCTGAAATTTTAGAAACTCTGGGTTAAACCCAAAAATAAAGCCTGCTTAAACAGGCTTATTTGATGTCAGATTTTGAAGAAAAGAGGGTTGCGCATCAGTTACTTTTGTTGTGAAAAGTTTAAAATGTTATTTGGCCACCAAGTACAACTCCATGGCTAAAAGCATTTCTTACACTATGTGTCTCACCAGGAGGGAATGGTGCGAATGGATTACTTCCGCTGATCCAATTCAAAGGGACGTAACCATCGGTTCTAAACAGTTCAAGAAAGAGTTTAGAAGATTTTTTAATCATGACAGAATAGCCTATAACAATTTGATTTTGTCTTTCCCAAGGTGCACCCGATGGTCCTGCAACAAAATCAGAAAATTCTGCAGAAATAGAATGTTTAATCTCAGAATTACTATTAAAAGTGTATTTAACACCAATGTCTTTAGAAGAAACTTTTGATGCTGCATATATGTCAAGAGGTGGTGCAGGATTATGAGTTCCAGGCCAAAGGTTAAGCGTTTTGGCAAATCCCCCTTTAATAGTAATTCTGTCATTCAGCAATAATTTTCCGTAAGCAGTCCAAGCGGGGTTGTTTTCGTAACAAGGATCAAAATGAAAAACTGGAAATTCATGGCAATAGGCACTTCCATGTAAATAGGACCCTCCAAAAATAAATCTATTGTTTGAACCTAAATTTACAGTGTAGTTAACATCAACAACGAAATTATTTAGTTTGGAAGGTATGTTCGTAGAATCTCCTACCGGTGTGTTCATAGCCCTAAATTGAGCACCACCTTGCACAGCCATTACTGTAGTATGTAGGCCCCATTTTTTAAATCCAACTTGTGCACCATATCCTAATCCACCAAACGCGTGCCAGATAGTTGAATTGGTGAACGGACTTACTGTACCCATTTGACCAAACGGGGCGTCCATCTTTCCAATTGCTCCATAAACCGGAAATTTATTAAGGTCTCCGATAAGTATAAACCCTTTCCGTAGTTGAATTTGATTTCTTTCCAAATATGTAATTAAACCGGTGCCAAAACTCTGCTGTGGATTATATAGTAATTCTGAATAGGCTGCCAACCAGTTATTAATAGTACCTGCTATTGATAATTGAAATGAATGAAGAACGGCCTCACTTACCTCTGTTCCTATTTGATTATTGGCAGTTGGGTGCCGCATTAAGTAGCCAAACTTCGAATCTGTATTCGAGACTTGATAGTCGCCAAGCGCAATTAAGGAGCTTCCGATTATCACGGATCCAGAATTAATGTTTCCTTTTTCTCGCTCACTGATGAAGATGTTAACTTTTCTTAGGTCCTCGTTCGGTTCCAGCATTTTATAAGAAAATTCCGAATTCAGTCCGATGGTAACTTTTTTCAAAGAGTCTTCTTTGTTTTGAGCCAAGGTAGCAAGAACATTTACTAAAGAAAGTAGACAGGTAAGTATTAATGTTTTATTCATTTTTCACAACGGGTTTGACTATGAACTCGTGCGGATCTCGATCCTCAAAAGTTGTCGCCAAGGATAAATTTGAGTTGAAAGATAGAATTTCAGTCTAACTCTTAATGAGCATGGTTTATAGCCTTTGTTGGCAGTAGTTATTAATTATTTCCACCCATTAAATTGTCCAGCTTGACCGATATAATCAATGATCACAGGCTCTTTAATTTCCTCAATTGATTTTATCTTAATGTATCTCGTCTGATCTCCGCTGCCCATCGAAGGTTTAGGATCAAATGCCGCCCCATTGAGAAACACGATATTAGCCGAGACTGCGTATGCAGCCACCTCTATTAGCCAACCTAACTCTTTCGTGCCGTAAAATGCGCTTCCCCATTTTATGGCATATTGAAGATTAGGAATTGAATCATGACAGAAGAAGATCAAAATCCACTTGACAACCTATCGGAAGAGGAGATCATCACATATTTTCCAAATTAAGGAGGAAATATCTTGATAGTTGGACAAAGGGTTTCTGTAGTTATTTGAATTGGGGAAGTTAAAAGAAAACCGATTTAGAATATCCCACCCCTGAAACACAAAAAGCCCCTACCAGAAGGTAGAGGCATCATGTTGTAAAATAAAAGATTTATAATCCTCAGGGAAATCTTTACACCACCCAAGACTGTATTATAACCTTAAACAACCCCATAGATTTTGCAACGGGAAAACAGATCTGAAAACCCCTTGGGGTCAAACACAGCTTACCGATTAACTGAGGACACTCGAAAAGGGTTAATAGGTGATTGTTGCCTAACTTGAAAAATAAAAAAGCGCAACTACCTTTTATGCAAGGAGTTACGCTTTTTACTTGTGGAGCTGGTGGGAGTCGAACCCACGTCCAAACAAGGAACGAGAATGCTTTCTACAAGCTTAGCCTATTGTTTAGGTTTTCGATTATTCTCTGCCCAAAGGCAGGCTAAGAATAACTTAGCTTCTTAAGTTTTGGATTAAAGCCGAAGCATCTTTATTCCTATTCTATCATCGACCGCGCCTTCATTAGCTCAGGGGATAGACAAACCCGAACCGAAGACGTCCTGTTCCGATATCTAATACCGGAATTAAGCCTAATCTCCTATCGGATGATTAAGCTGCAAGAGCGTAAGAAGTTTCGCCAGTTAAAATTTGAACAACGTTTTGACGAGGTGCTATTCAAACCCCGGCTTGCTTACACAAACATTCATCTCGCTGTCAAAACCAGTCAGCCCCAGATTTCAAATAACTAGTGCAAAATTACAATGACACCGCCTTCAACAACGTTTTATTACCGATGGAGTTGTTTTATTCTGAGAGAATATTCCTGAATCGACAATCCCTGCGTGATTACTTCAATATTTTTGTGCCGAATTGAGGTGGGTACTTATCATAGCAATTTTAGTCCTCTGCGCTGTCGAAAGCAGCGCCCAACGTTACTATTGGCAATCCGGAACCAAAGAGAAGAAGATTAAAAATCTGACCATCGATGGCGGCGGTGGATTCCGAATGTATACGGGCGACATCAAAACGGATGGCTCCTTGTTCAACAAATGGAAGCTGGCCTATGGCCTTGGTGCGCGATATCAATGGCGCCCTAAAATTGGTTTTGCATTGGAGCTCGCCGGACGTAGTTATGAAGGCGAAAAGGATCACGGTGGATATGAAGACGCGCTGGATCAAATGACCGGGAAACTCTGGGAAGGAAATCTCACCTTCCAGTATAGTTTCTTGCGCTGGGAAGATTTCACCGTAAGGCAATTTACCGATAGAGATCCTGTCCGAAAGACAAATGGATATGTCGGAGTGGGTTTCGGCGGTGCGCTGTTCAGCTCGTCCTATACATCTAGAATGTATGTCAAGCAAACGGTCACTTGGGTCGATTCCATTACGATGATAAGTACGGATACCACCATTTTTGTTCCCATCGACAACTCAGGATCGGGTGGAGGATTTGGAATGTACGTTCCAGTGGTATTCGGAATGCGATACCGATTCACCCCAGCGTGGAGCTTGGGATTCGAAATGCAATACCATGTCTATATCACCAAAAATATTGATGCGCTTGCTACCAAGAAATATGACGGTATGTTCACTGCTTTCGCTAGAGTAGGATACACGTTCGGCCAAAAGAAGCGTCAAGGCGACGTCAAGAAGTTCAGCAAGAAAGGAAAGGGTAGATGATAAGAATTGGCGTGATTCGAGAGGGCAAAGTTCCACCAGATGAGAGAGTGCCCTTGACACCAAATCAGTGCGTTTCTATCGTCCAAGAACATCCCGACATCTCCCTAAAAGTTCAAGAGTCAGCCGTAAGACGAATTCAGGATGAAGAGTACGTCGCTGCAGGAGTTGATATGGCCGCAACTGTAGAAGATCAGGAGGTTCTCGTTGGAGTGAAAGAAGTGAAGATCGATGATCTAATTCCAAACAAAACATACTTGTTCTTCTCCCACACCATCAAGCTGCAGGAATACAACAAGCCGTTATTACAAGCCGTGCTCAACAACAATGTTCGGCTCATTGATTGGGAGTGTTTGACCGACGCGTCGGGAAGACGGTTGATCGGCTTTGGGCGCTACGCCGGAATTGTCGGTACATACAATGCATTCAGAACATATGGGCTTAAACACAAAACATTCGACCTGAAAAAGGCGACAGATTGTGTTGATCGGAAAGAACTCCAGTCGGAGCTCATGAAGATCAAGATTCCACCTCTGAGAATCCTCTTGACCGGCAGAGGCAAGGTGGCAAAAGGAGCCATGGAAATTTTAGATGAGCTTGGAATTGAGAAGGTGGGGAAGCGTGACTTCATCTCTAACGATGGTGAGCGTCCGGTCTATTGCCAAATCACCTTCAAGGATTATTTTAAGCATAAGTCTGAATCTGAATTTCAAACCTCGGATTTCTACGAACACCCGGAGAATTATGAATCTCAATTCATGAAATATGGTGCTCATGCTGACTTACTGATCACAGGCCACTATTGGGATTCGAACGCACCATTTCTTTTTACCAGAGATGATGTGCGAAGGCCTGATTTCAATATTGAATTGGTTGCGGACATCAGTTGCGACATCGACGGCCCAGTTGCATCTACCATCAGACCATCCACGATTGCGGATCCGCACTATGGGTATGATCCCAAAACTGAGAAAGAAGTAGCATTTGATGGTGCCGGTGCGGTCACCGTTATGGCAGTCGACAATTTACCCTGTGAGCTACCTCGAGACGCAAGTTTTGATTTTGGCGAAATGTTCATTCACCACGTGTTGCCGTCATTTTTGAATGGCGACAAGCATGGGATTTTAGATCGAGCGACAATCGCTCAAGATGGAAAGATCACTGACCACTACTCGTATTTGAGAGAGTGGGTGAATAGCTAAGCGCGCTTCAATGCACTTATCGTCTCCGATGGATTGTCCGACTTGTAAACGGTGCTCCCAGCTACGAGCGCATTTGCTCCTGCTTCTACCAGTTTCGGGGCGTTTTCGAGATTCACACCTCCATCAACTTCAATGATCAAATTTGGATTTGAAGCGTTGGCCATTGCTCTCAGGGCCTTAATCTTATCATAAGATGACTCAATGAATTTCTGACCTCCATACCCTGGATTGACACTCATGATCAAGACCATGTCCAAATCTGGCAGAATACTGGATAGTACACTTATTGGAGTATGTGGATTCAGCGCGACAGCGGCCTTCATTCCTTCTGCTTTAATGGCTTGAATGGTTCGGTGTAAGTGAGTGCAGGCTTCATAGTGTACAGTGAGAATGTCGGCTCCTGCCTTTTTAAAGTCGGAGACATATTGATTCGCGTCTTCGATCATCAAGTGAACGTCAAGCGGCTTTGTCGTGTGCTTTCTGAATGCCGCGATGATGGGTAGGCCAAAGGAAATATTAGGAACAAATACGCCATCCATCACGTCGAGATGAAACCAATCCGCCTCGCTTGCATTTAGCAGTTCGGATTCCTCTTTAATTCTTCCAAAATCGCAGGATAGGAGAGAAGGGGCGACGATCGTGTTACTCATGGCGCAAAATTAGATTTTCATTCTTCAACTCAGTGGAATGATCATGTGGAATGATCCATTCTTTAGATCATCTTGAAGATTAGCCTTTAACTGAGAACTTAGCAATTGAATAAGCTTAAGCCCAATCCCACCTTCGGTCTGAATTTTACTCTGGTCAAAGCTCTTTCCGCTGTCCTTATACTTGAGTTCGACTTTGCCACCATCGGAGCGCAAGTAGATATCGATTGATCCTTGATCTCCGTCTTGAAAAGCATGTTTGATGGAGTTGGAGATGAGCTCATTCACAATGAGGCTTAACGGTAGTGCGATATCCACGTTGAGATTGACATTAGAAATGTCGAGGTGCAGGTCAATCTTTTTCTCCGCAGGAGCATACGATGAAATGATTTGATGACAGAGAGAATCAAAATGAGAGTTCATGTCAATTTCATCGATCGTGTCAGAATCATATAGCTTTTGGTGTATCGAAGCCATCGCCTGAACTCGAGCCTGTCCCTCATTGATGACCGATTTCGCTATGGGATCCGATACGTTTTTCGATTGAATGAAAAAGAGACTTGAGATCATTTGCAAGTTGTTCTTTACACGATGGTGCACCTCCTTCACCAGTAATTCCTTTTCGTGAAGTGTCTTCTCGAGTTCTGTGCTTTTAACTTTCAATTCATCGCTGGTAGCCGCGAGTTTCTCTTTTTCCTTGAGGAGTCGATGGTAGAATTGGTAGATGAGAAGAATAACAAGAACACCTACAAGGATGACAATCGCGATCAGGATGAGCAACCGGTATCTCTTTTCTTCTTCCTCGGCGATCACCTTGGATTGCACATTGGCTTGGGCAAGTCTTTCTTCTTCGAGAATGGCCGTGAACGCAATCTGCTGAGCTTGTGACTTTTCAAGACTTCGGTTTTGAAGCAGTATGTCCCACATGGCCACATAACCCTTGGTCAAAGCATGAGCACTGTTAAGTTGATTGGTGCTCTCGTAGAATTTTATGCGGTGACGCAATAAAATATGGTATTGTTCTGGATTAGGAAAACGGAGCAATAATTTCTCGGCTCGCCTCAGGGTTGATTTTGCGAGGTCAAATTGGTCAATTTCAATAAGGGCGGCAGCGAGCTGAAGAGTGCTGGATGTTCCGTCTTTGACTTGTTCATTAAATTCCTGAGAATGAAGATAGAACGAGGTATCAGCCTTGAAAAGAGGAATCGCTTTCAGGAAATCACCTTGATCATAGAAGAGTGAGGCTCTCAAAAATCTTAGTTCTTCCGCGTAACTTCCAGACGAATCGGACAGAGCGTTTTGGATTAAGTAGGAATTTGCTTGATCCAAATAAAATAGGGCGCTATCCACTTTTCGCAAATTTTGATAAGCCTTACAAAGAGTTAAACTTGACTGAAATGAGTTCTCAAAATAACCGGCTCCCGACAATATTTTCGATGAATTTTTCAAAACGTCCAGCGCCAGGTTGAAGTTTCGAGTTTCATAGTTGACTAGAGCAATGAAATGATTTGGAACTAGTGATTCCCAATGCGCCGGAGCTTCTTCCCAATTGATCGTCCTGTGAATTTCAATTGCTTTTGCGTAGGAATGTAGATCGAAGTAAAAATTACGCTGAAGTACTGTGATCTGTACAATTTGTTGATCGCTCAGCTGCCCATTCGCTAGCAGCTTGTTGAGGATAGAAAGTCCATTTGAATAGTCTCCTTCAAGTCCCGCTCTGATTGCGTCTGATTGTAATTCTCCAAATGATTTGGGGTCAGTTGAAGACTCCGTTGTTTGATTATTATTTTCTTCTTGACTTTGGACCAAGAAAATAAATGAAACATTCAAGGTCAAGACGAGTATAACTGCCTTGATGACTGAGAGGTATGTGGAAATGGAAGCTTGTTTTCGCACAGATCAAACATAGTAGATAATTCTGCTGAGCACTTGCTTCTGTAAATTTCTAACCAACCTCTTGCTTATAGATTGCGTTTTAACTGTTCTTTAGCACCACTTTGCTAGATATCATGCGGGTTTCACGTTGATCCAAATGAACTATAGTGTGGAGCCAATAGAAACTAACCTAAGGCCCATTGATTGCAGGTGTTACGGACATTTTGAAAATCTTTGGACCAGCAATCAGAGAAGAACTGAAAATGATGCGCTCGGTCGTTTTTCAGGACAGTGTTCAGTTTGAGACTGACTACGGATTATTAGGAAAAAACTGGTGATATTACTAAGCCTATGCCTATTGGTATGCGGTATGCGTGCGTCCGATTTGGGCCCCGGTGATATTGCCTTTACCTCCATGAATGCTGATGCACCAAAGATTTTCAGCTTCGTCCTTCTTACTGACATTCAAGACTCAACAGGAATTTATTTCACCGACAATGGATGGAATGATACCAGTTGGCACAATACCTCTGAGGGTACTTTGCTTTGGTACTACATCGGAAATCTGCCTTGTGGAACAGAAATTCGGATTCACCCTGGGCCCGATAGTTCCAATATTGGAGACATCGTTGATGTAGACAACGGATTTGATATCAACGCATCGGGCGATGCGATTTTGGCATATCACGGGACGGGCTTAAATCTTCCCACTACATTTCTTGCTGGAGTAAATATTGACAACGGAGGTTGGCTAACCACGCCTGTAAATGCCACTGATTCTAAGCTTCCCCCCGAGTTAACAGATGGGGTCGATGCGATTCTACTGAACCCTCACCAAGATAATTGGCAGTACAGTTGTGTGCGAACTCGCGGATTGGCAACAAGTATTCGACAGGAATTGATGGATGTGAGTAACTGGGTGTTTAACAACGTAACGCCATATACTCCAGACGCTTGTGTGAAAGGATGTTCGGAAATTGAGGACTACGTTAAACGACCAGGATCTGGAAATACCCTTCGTTTTGATGGTTCCGATGACTATGTTGACTGTGGGTCTGGTTCAGATTTTCAAATTCAGGAAGCACTTCAGCCGGTACTTCTGGGGCAGATGAATCGTCCGGATCTTCTGGTTCTTCAGGAACGGCAGGATCCTCAGCATCCAATGACCAAAGTCAATCTCAAAATGACAGGCCCTTTAAGACCGCTCAGCCTGTGATCGAAGACGATGGTCCAGGGACCAAGACTGCAACCGCGGTTATGGATGACAGCGACTGGAGAATTGGAGATGATATATTGGAAGTTGAACAAACCGAGCGAGGCTGGGACGTTCACTTTGACTTCAATAAATTCCTACTGAATGATGGTCAAATAGAGTACTTATATCAAGTTGTCATTCCAATGCTAAGGGACAACCCGAATATGGAGCTTGTACTGGAAGGACATACGGATAGCCGAGGTTCAGATGAAGTGAACTATAGAATGGCTGTACTCAGAATTTCCAATGTGTTGTATCACATCGAAATGGCTGGTGTCGAGGATACACGTTTGAAGGTCGTTCCAAAGGGTGAGTCTGCTCCAATAGGAGACAACGGTACCGCTGAGGGTAGAGCTAAGAATAGAAGAGTAGAAATAATTAAGGTCGAGTAATTCCTATCCTAGGTAAGACTTAAGAAGCTTACTTCTTGAAGTATGCCGCAATCTTCGAATAGCCTTCTCCTTAATTTGACGAACACGCTCTCTTGTTAGTTCGAATTCCTCGCCAATTTCTTCCAAAGTCATTGGATGCTGCCCTGTAAGTCCAAAATAGAGACGTATCACATCTGCTTCTCTTTCGGATAAAGTAGCGAGAGATCTTTCGATTTCACGACGCAATGACTCATTTAACAGGCTTGACTCAGGATTCTGATGTTGCTCACCCGGCATTAGGTCATACATATTCCTGTCATCATCCTCGGCTCCTGGCAAAGGAGCGTCCATAGAAACATGTCGTCGGTTATTCTTTATATTCTGGGAAACATCCTTTTCTGGAAGCTCCAGAGCTGATGCCATTTCATCTACGGTCGGCTCTCGCTCATACTTCTGCTCAAGCTCTGCATAGATTCTATTAATCTTATTGATGTTTCCAATCTTGTTGAGAGGAAGCCTCACAATACGTGCTTGTTCAGCTAATGCTTGTAGAATTGACTGTCGAATCCACCATACAGCGTACGAAATGAACTTAAAGCCGCGCGTTTCATCGAATCGCTTTGCTGCCTTAATTAATCCGAGATTACCCTCATTGATCAAATCTGGAAGGCTTAGGCCTTGATTTTGATACTGCTTGGATACCGACACTACAAAACGAAGGTTGGCCCGGACCATTTTCGCTAAAGCAATTTGATCGCCTTGTTTGATGCGCTTTGCAAGTTCGACTTCCTGCTCCGCTGTAATCAAGTCTTCACGACCAATTTCAGTAAGGTATTTATCGAGAGACGCTGTTTCTCGATTTGTAATCTGCTGGGTAATTTTTAGCTGACGCATAGGTTGATTTTTCTCATGATAAAGAAACGTCAACACCAACGCCAAAAAGAAAGGCGGTATTTAGATTTATAAATACCGCCTTGTTAAGAGTGCTGTAAACAGTGGGGTTTATTCCACTGGCTTCTGTTCTGGCCGTGGCATGAGAGCTTTTCTAGAAAGTCTCAATTTTCCCGTTTTTTGATCGATTTCGATCAATTTTACCTTCACTTGGTCGCCTGGTTTGAGGACATCTTCGACATTCTCAATTCTTTTATGGTCAATTTCAGAGATGTGAAGGAGGCCTTCTTTACCTGGAATGATCTCAACGAATGCACCAAATGCAACTACGTTTTTAACCTTACCCATGTATTCTTCGCCAACTTCTGGCTTAGCAGTGATTCCTTTGACCATTGCCATTGCCTGATTCATTCCTTCAACATTGTCACATGCGATTTGAACAATACCATTGTTCTCATCTTCTGTGATGCTGATGGTTGTACCTGTTGTTGCTTGAATCTCTTGAATGATTTTTCCACCTGGACCAATCACAGCTCCAATCTGATCCTTTTCAATGAGAATTGTTTCAATTCTTGGAACGTGTGGTTTGTAATCTTCTCTTGGTTCAGAGATTGTCTTCATCATCTCATTGAGAATGTGTGAACGACCTTCTTTTGCTTGGTTAAGCGCTTTTTCAAGAACCTCGTATGCAAGACCGTCAACCTTGATATCCATCTGACATGCAGTGATACCTTCAGTGGTTCCGGTTACTTTAAAGTCCATATCACCAAGGTGATCTTCATCTCCTAAGATGTCAGAAAGAACTTGGTAGTTACCATCTTCTCCCATGATCAATCCCATAGCGATACCGCTTACCGGTCGCTTTATCTTGACACCAGCATCCATAAGTCCAAGCGTTCCTGCACAAACAGTAGCCATGGAAGATGAACCGTTAGATTCAAGGATGTCAGAAACGATACGAATTGTATAAGGATTGTCCTCTGTTCCTGGTATCATTCCCTTCAAAGCTCGAAGAGCAAGGTTACCGTGTCCAACTTCTCTTCTTGATACGCCACGAATAGGTCGGGCCTCTCCAGTAGAGAAAGGAGGGAAGTTATAATGCAATAAGAATTTCTCAGAACCTTCGCGAAGCGCACCGTCAATGGTCTGCTCATCTAATTTAGTTCCGAGAGTAATTGTTGTGAGTGACTGAGTTTCACCCCGTGTGAATACCGCTGAACCGTGGGTTCCAGGTAGGTAATCCACTTCACACCATATTGGTCGAACCTCGTCGGTTTTTCTTCCATCTAAACGTTGACCAGTGGTGAGAATCATTTTTCTCATCGCTGCCTTCTCAACATCGTGAAAGTACTTTCCAACTAAATCTTTCTTTTCATCCTGATCTTCATCGCTCAATGTAGCAAGGTACTCGTCGCGTAGTGCTCTAAAAGCTTCCGAACGATCTTGCTTAGCGGATCCTGATGATGCGATTGTAAAGCATTTGTCAAAGCAGTAAGCGTCAACAGCTTTTGCTAGGTCTTCGTCGCTGTCTTCGTGAGAGTATTCTCTTTTAACCTTGGACTTCTCAATTTTCGAAGCAAGATCCAACTGCGCCTGGCAGTGCTTCTTGATCTCCTCATGCGCTATTTTGATAGCCTCAAGCATAACTGCTTCAGAAACTTCGTCCATTTCTCCTTCAACCATCATGATGTTGTCTAACGTGGCCGCAACCATAACGTCAACATCACATTCTTCCATTTGTTCGAATGTTGGGTTGATAATGAATTCACCATTAAGTCTTCCTACACGTGCTTCTGAAACTGGTCCCGCAAAAGGAATGTCAGAAACAGAGATCGCAGCTGAAGCTGCTAAACAAGCTAATGCATCTGGTTGAATTGATTTGTCTGAAGAGATCAAACTGATCATTACCTGCACTTCTGCGTGATAATCTTTTGGGAATAGAGGTCTAAGTGCGCGATCGCACAGTCTCATCGTAAGAACCTCTCCATCAGATGGACGAGCTTCTCGTTTGAAGAATCCACCAGGAAATTTTCCGGTAGAAGCATATTTTTCTCTATAGTCTACAGTGAGAGGAAGAAAGTCAACTCCTTCACGAGCATCTCTAGAAGATACTACAGAAGCCAGCAACATGGTTCCTCCTTGCTTTATGACAACGGACCCATCAGCCTGCTTTGCAAGCTTGCCCGTTTCTATTGTAATCTCATCGCCATTAGAGGTGGCAATGGATTGTGTTGTTCCAATTAACATGTTTTCGATAAGTGTAAATAAGAAAAAAGGCAATGTGATATTGCCTTCCGTCTTGTGTAAATATTATTTCCTGAGATTCAGGGTCTTGATTATGTTTCTGTAACGCTCAATATCTTTTGACTTGAGGTAATTGAGAAGTTTACGGCGCTTACCAACCATTTTGATAAGTGCTTGTTGGGTAGCATGGTCCTTGCGATTTGCCTTCAAATGGTCTGTCAAATGAGCAATGCGGTGTGAGAATAGAGCAATTTGTCCTTCTGCGCTTCCAGTGTCAGTGGCTCCTTTACCATGCTCCTTGAAAATCTCTTGTCTTTTTTCTGTCGTTAAATACATCTTTAACCGTCTTTATCCTACTTTCTTATTAAGGGGCGCAAAGATAGAAATATCTGCTGTTAATCAACCGCTTGGGTTAATTTTTGGAGAGGGTGATAAATTGATGGATTTTGGCCTTCAAGTCCTTTCTATCTACGATGAAATCCAGAAATCCATGATCGAGCACAAATTCTGAAGTCTGAAACCCTTCCGGAAGGTCTTTCCCAATTGTCTCTTTTACAACTCTAGGTCCAGCAAATCCAATCAACGCGCCTGGTTCTGCAATGTTTATGTCTCCGAGCATCGCGAACGAAGCCGTAATCCCGCCCGTCGTTGGATCGGTCAAAACGGAGACGTATGGAATTTTCTTTTGGGCCAGTAGGGTAAGCTTCGCACTCGTCTTTGCCATTTGCATTAACGAAAATGCTGCTTCCATCATTCTTGCACCACCGCTCTTCGATATCATAATGAAAGGAGTGTTGTGTTCAATGCAGTGATCAATGGCGCGAGAAATCTTTTCGCCGACAACGGAACCCATACTTCCACCGATGAACTCAAAGTCCATCGAAGCTATCACCACTTTTTTTCGGTTCATGCTTCCTGTGGCCGTTTTTACAGCATCGTGCAGACCTGTTTTGGTAATGCTAGCTTGGAGCCGATCCGCATACTTTTTGTTATCCTCAAAAGATAATGGATCACCAGAAATGATGTGTGGATTCAACTCGGTATAGCGGTTGTTGTCAAACAAAAGCTGGAAATACTTCTGAGAGCTGATTCGCTCATGGTAGCTGCAATTCTCACATACCCATAGAGAATGTGCATGCTCTTCCGAACTCACAACATGATTGCATTTTCTGCACTTGTACCAAAGACCTTCCGGTGTTTCACGCTTCTCCTTAGTCGGAGTGCGGATTCCTTCTGTCATTCGTTTAAACCAACCCATACACGAATCTTAGAGTAGCGTGCAAATCTATATCAATTTGGCAGAGAACAATCGCTTAGAAAGGATAGCCGATCGCCAAGTTGAAAGTCATTTGAGTCTTATATCTGTCATAACCCCACGCAACAATTGGATCGAGATCATTTCGGATACGGGTAATGTTCGCTTTACGTCGGTTGGCGATAGTTTGATTCTTGGGTTGGAAAAGCCAACGCTCTCCTTCTGGTAACGACGGATCCTTCAATTGCAAACCAGCGTCCAATCGGAAAATGAAAAAGTTGAAATTAAAACGAACTCCGGCTCCTGGGGCAATTGCCAAATCGTTGTAGAACCGTGTTAGATTAAACTCTGCTCCAGGGCGTTGAGGATCTTCTCGTAAAAGCCAAATATTTCCAATGTCCATAAACAATGCTCCTTCGATTTGCTTGATTACTTCCCAGCGATACTCCATATTTACTTCAAGCTGCATTTCGCCAACCTGATCGAATCCATACGTGAGTGTGTCGGATAGTGAACCAGGCCCAAGTGCGCGTGCGCGCCAAGCCCTCATGTCATTTGAGCCACCTGCAAAAAAGCTTCTTTCGAACGGGAGAGCATTCAAATTGCTCAATGGAATTCCCAATCCAGCAAATACACGATAAACCATTCTTGATTCTCGAGTCAGATTGACATACTTGGCGAAGTCCACGTCAAACTTGACGTACTGAGCGAATGATACTCCGTTGATTTCGTAGCTGTCCTGCTCTTCATCATAGTCGAGGTTGAAAACCCCTGAGAGTGCACGAAGCGTATTCCCGGCAGCTTCTAAGTTCACCTTGTAGTAATAGAAGTTCTTGAGCTTGTTCAGTTGTTGGGAGTTATAGGCATACGAGATTTTTCCTGCAGGAATGATGTGGTCGTTGTAACTATTAATGAGAAGCGAATTATTAGTCGCATTGAGTTGAGCTCGGAATGCTGAGTCTTTAACGAGCTGAATCACACTGAGATCTATAGGGGCTATGATTAACTGGTCTCTCGGGCGAAGACGCAAAGTGTACTGGTAGGACGTATTGAGAAGCGTTCGTTCGTAAAGAGGTCTCTTTTGTCGGTCGGCGGTAATAGAAACAGTTGTCTTTGGTTCCTTGAACCATGGAAGATCAGCTGTACTTATCCGTCCAAAGAAATCCGGAATTGTCAGACTGATATGCGAACCGAATTCGTAGGCATTGATGAACCGAATATTTTCAATAACCTCTGAAGATTGCGTGTTGACTGTACTGTTTGTATTCTGCCATTCGAGCCCTCCATATACTTTCCACGCAAATTGCTCGGCTCCTCTAAACAGGTTTCGGTTGGTATAGTTCAATCCAGCTGATATACCGAGGTTTCCGCTCTGGTTTGTGCCCACAGTTTCGAAGGTCATGCTCTGCTTGGGAGCTTTGGTCAAGTTGATTTTCAAATCGAGGAGGGCTTTGGCGGAGTCTTTTTCACTTTCCTCGTAGTGGAGATCTATGAAACGAAAATTGTTCAGTGCACTGATTCGCTCATAAGTGTACTGCGTCTTGTCGAGAGAGTATTGTTGTCCTGGAGCTACAAAAACATTTCTTGATAATCGGACTGGCCGGACATAAGGTTTTGATTTAAACAAGTAGAGCTTTTGGCAGTGGAGTATTGAATCTAAGATTGAACTTGATCTACCAGCTTGATAACTTTCATCAATAATTACTTCAGCTAGATAATGCTTTCGATGTGACTCCTCGATAATTGTATCTCGTCCGGCTAGCTCTTTCGCCACGCGCAGGTTCCGTAGTCTGACCGCTACTTCAAACTTCTCACCCGGCAAATTTGTATCAATGTCGAACACAACATGAATTTTATCGAAAGTGAAGTAACCTCGGTTCTTCATGATCTTCATCAGCTTGTTGCGCTCCATGTCGAGCCGTTTGACGTCGTATCTGGAGCCAGGAACCAACGAAGTATGAACGCCTTTCTTAAACTCCTTTATAAGTGCCGTGTCTTCGAAAGAGTAGCTGATGCTTTTTAAAGTGTATGCAGGGCCTGAATACACGTAGAAATGCTGTTCTGCTTCATTGTTTGACAACCAAGAGTAGCTTTCAACTCTGGCATTAAAATAGCCTTGATTTTTTAAACTTTTGAGGATTTGATCTCGACTTTTCTCTTGCAAAATGGGCTCGTAGAGCACAGGTTCCTCTCCCACTACATTCAGAAGGTATTGATTCAATCTACCCTGCTTTTTTTGGGATTTTGCATAGTTCCACACCTTGATGTGGAAAGGAATGAACCCAAATATTCGGCGATTTGGGCTTTGCTTGACCGCCGATTCGATGTCCTCAAAATCAGCATCGTATTCAAATTTATCGTCCCCGTTAAAGTGGATGTAGTTTTTCGTCAAGAGGTGCTTGCCGGCCTCAATGTGTCGTGTGGTCTTACAACTCGTAAAGGCAACTATACTAAGACAAATAGAGAAGAAATGAAGTTTCTTCCGCATACAGATAGGGACTTATCTTTGATTCAAAGCTAGGCTAAATCTCTGCCGCACTGATTTCCAAGAATGAAATAAAGCTCATACGATCTCTCCACACCAAAAAGGGTAGGAGGGAACAGGGATCATACATCGTTGAAGGAAGCAAAGTAGTGGATGAGGCTTTGTTGAATCAAGCTGAGGTAGTGAAGATATTTTCGACCAATGATCGGTTGAAATTATCCGGTGATGCTCAGTGCCAAATGGTTTCACAGAAGGAAATGGCTAGCATTTCGACGCTCAGCTCACCGAGCGAAGTATTGGCGGTGGTTCGAATTCCAGAAATTGAGCTGACTTCAGTCAACTTAGCAAATTCACAGGTTATAGCGCTCGATGATATTAAGGATCCTGGAAATCTTGGAACAATCATTCGCAACGCTGATTGGTTTGGTATCAAGAGCATCATCGTATCTCCTGAAACGGTGGATGAATTCAATCCAAAGGTTGTTCAATCTACCATGGGCAGTTTATTCCGTGTTCATGTTTACAGAACAGAGTTGCCAACCTTGCTACTTGAACTAAAGGATCAAGGCGCTGCAGTATTCTCTGCGGAAATGAGTGGTGAAACCTCTTCGATTCTAGAATCACATGGTGGACCAGGTGTTCTTATCATTGGTTCAGAATCCCATGGCGTTAGCAAGGAAGTGAGTTCAATTGCCGATAAGAAGGTGTCTATTTCTGGGATGGGCAATGCAGAGTCATTGAATGCGGCTGTGGCTACCGGAATACTCCTGTATAGCTGGACGAAAGGCTAGCCTTCAAAATTCAAAGCCACGACAAAAATTCTTGAGTTGAGACTATTTATTGGATAGGCAAACTTGGTGCGATCCTGAACCACGATGTTATTGATGCCATAACTGTACTTTATCTCAGGAGAAAATTTGAAATACTCGAGAAAAAAATCAAACCCAACTCCCATTTCCACATGGTAGTTGTTGCGCTTTAGCTTAACCAAGAATTCACCTTTCTCATCCACCGAGTTGTCCACAAACTGCTGCGATGCTAGGTCGATGCCCCAATTGAATCCTGTGAATATGTAGGAGGCGAAGTTGTTGACTCGCTTGGAGCGGTATTTCAAGAGTAGAGGAGCTTCGATGAAAGTAGATTCGATGGTACGAACCACCGGTGACGGAATTGGTCCTTCCTTTCCATAGTAGAAATAGTTCAAATCTCGTGCGGCAAATGCTATTCCGGGTGTGAATCTTAAGCCGAAGTAAGGGCCAATATGAAGTTCAGAAACGACATGTATGATAAAGCCGGGTTGAGTCTGAACTTCTAAACTAATAAGGGAATCTGCTTTGCTCAAATCCGGATCGAGACTAAAGCCGTTGCTGCTCAGTCCGAGCTGAAATCCGAAATGAAGGAGCTTGTTATCGAACTTCGGCAGATTCTCAGGGATATCACGCTGGGAAAATGCCACTCCCGACATGAGTATCGCCAATAACACGAGTATTGATCTCAATCCTTTCATCCGTCGTTCTTAAACGAGATCTGCAATTGTTTATTTCTCTGCAATATAGATAGTCGCAATGCCAAATGTCTGTCGATATTCTCGCACATTATGATAACCTGCTGCCTTCAAAAAGTTGATGAATTCATCACCTTCCGGAAAAGCACTCACTGATTCTGGGAGGTAAGTGTAGGCTCTAGGATCGCTCGATATGGTTTTGCCAACGGTTGGCAATACAAATCGGAAATAAAAGTTGTAGAACTGCTTGAAAGGGAATGATTTAGGTTTTGAGAATTCCAAAACAGCCAGTGGTTTTCCGGCTTTGAGTACCCGTCGAATCTCATCCAACCCCGTTCGGAGGTTTTCAAAGTTCCGCACCCCAAATGCCACGGTAACGGCTTCAAAATATTCATCTGGATAATCGATGTTCTCGGCATCCCCGAGTTGCAGCTCAATGGTATTGGAAAGGCCTTTTTTCTTCATTTTTTCCTTTCCCACTTCGAGCATGCCCGAAGAAATGTCGATTCCCTTTATCTCTTGGGGAGCTAGACGCATTAACTCTACAGCAAAGTCCCCAGTTCCAGTAGCAACGTCGAGTAGAACACCAGGATTATAAGGTTTCAACAACTTGACTGCTGTGCGTCGCCACAGTTTGTCAATGTTCATACTGAGAAGATGATTGAGTAAGTCATAGCGACCAGATATGTTGTCAAACATCTGGGCGACTTGCTCCTTCTTGCTTCCTTCTTCCGTATAGGGTTTTATTCTCTCTGCCTTGTTCTCCATCACTTAGCCTACCATTATGTGTTCTTCTGGGTACCGATAATTCGTACTAATGATTTTTCTCGCAAAGGCAAAAATGATTGAAAGCGTACCAAGACGTCCAACGAACATTGAGAATATGAGTATTGTCTTCCCAGAATCACTCATCATGCTCGTTACCCCAGTGCTCAATCCGCAGGTTGAAAAAGCCGACACTTCTTCAAAGACTAGATCGATAATACCTCTATCAGGTTGTGCCAGAATTTGGGGTTCGGTGAGACACAACAAATAGGTACATAGCATCATTCCTCCTGCGAATGTCACTACCACCGTGAATGCTTTTAGCATGTCATCCGTTGGAATGGTTCTTCCAAGAACTTCCACATTCTTTTTTCCTCGAATAGTCGAGTAGGTGTTGATACATATCAAAGCAAAGGTGGATGTCTTGATACCGCCTGCTGTAGAGAAGGTATTCCCGCCAATGAACATCATGATGATCAACATAAATAGAGTGGCCGTCGTCAAGGAGAATATGTCGGCAGTATTGAGTCCAGCTGATCGTACAGAAACGGACTGAAACAGAGCTACCATCGACTTTTCAAGAAAATTGAGGTCGCCCAGTGATTTGTTCCATTCAGCTAGAAGGTAAAGTCCCACGCTAATCCCAATTAGGATCATATGTGTTCTCACGGCAAGGAGTGTGCTCATGTGGGGTCGCTTCCATGGATGACGTAGTCGATCGCGCATTTGACTTGGCGTGAATAGGTCGAACATGACAGTAAAGCCGAAAGCACCAAGTAAAATGAGTAGAGCTACCACCATGTGCATCAGATACGCGCTCTTGAGAAAAGGAGCATACATACCATGGGTGATGGTGGAAAAGCCTCCATTGTTGAATGCAGAAATCGAATGGAATATTCCAAAGAATAAGCGATCCCCTTCATTCTCAAATGGCATGTCTGGAGTGATCAAAAAGTAGATCAACAAGCCTCCAACTACTTCGATAATGATGCTGAGAAAGAACACCTTGAGTAACATGCCTTTAGCGTTGTAAAATGCATCCTTGGTGATGAAATCCTCGATGATGTCATCTTGTTTCAAACTCACCCCAGCTCGATTAAGAAATGCAGCTAAATATGCGAACGAAACAATGTTCAAGCCGCCGAGCTTCATGAGCATCATGATGACAAAATGCCCCTTATACGTGAAAAACGTAGCGGTATCAACGACGATTAACCCAGTCACACAAGTTGCGGATACAGATGTGAATAGTGCATCAACGAAGCGCATGCTTCCACCATCAACCGTCATTTCAGGCATCATCAAAAGAATGGTGCCTGCAACGATGATGACGAGAAATGAAAAGATGAAAATGGTTGAAGGGTGAAGCTTAATATTCGAAATCAAGCTTGTCTTATCATTCAGTTCAAAGAAGACCATCACAAAGAGGTATATCTGCAGAAAGACAACCGAAAGCGTGCTCATACTTTCAAGACCTATGGCGCCAAACAAGCTTTCGAGGATAAGAACATCAAATAGATTGAAACTGACACCTTCAATGACAAGCCAGAGAACCATGACGCCTTCAAACCAATTGGCCTTGATAAACTCCCTCGGGTTGAAGTCGTAAAAAATCTTGATTAGATAGTGCAGAACATAGAATGCAAACGAACTTTCAACGATCAGTTGAAGAATATGGGATGTACGCTGGTCCAGTTTGAGACCGTGAAAACAAAAGAGGCTACCTATCGCTACCGTAGAAACAATGATGGACATCCACTTCAGCCTTCTGAGGTGCTTGACCTTGTTGTTATAAATTAGAATGTTGATCTTCTCGCGAAGTGACCTGATGTCCACGTTAGAGAATTTTGTCCGTTTCGATTTTCAAGGCATCCTTGGTTATCGGAACAACTCCGGGAAACTGACAAACCCAGCCACCTGCAAGGTTAGCTAGAAAAGCTGTTTCTTCTAAGTTAAGTCCGCTTGCAAGGGCGCAAGTGGCAGTGGCGATGACCGTGTCACCAGCCCCTGAAACATCGGCAATATTCCTTGGGATTGCACCGATGTGATGAGATGAGCTATCAGCGGTGATGTAAACACCATCAGCAGAAAGTGTAAACAAGGCTACATCAACGGCCATCTGCTCTTTCAGCGCAGTAAAAGCTTTGTCCAATTGGACTGGGGTGGCATCCAGATTGGGCATGTTTAAGCCCTCTTTAAGCTCCTTCATGTTTGGTTTGAAGAGGCTTACCCCCGCAAAGGTGAAGAAGTTTTGACGCTTTGGATCTACAGCAGTTATAATGCCTCGCGCTTTAGAAAGTTCTATCACCTTTTTAATGACGACTTCCGTTAAAACACCCTTGTTGTAATCTTCGAAAACCACAGCCGTTGGACTGTGAGTGTCCATCAAGTGAACGATTGAGTTCAGCAATGCCGATTCCTCCTGATCACTAAGATCTGAAGTAATTTCCTCATCCATTCTGAGCATTTGAACATGCTCGCTCATTAATCTTGTCTTAACTGATGTTGGGCGTTTGGCAGACTTCACAATACCTAGAGTTGTCAGTCCACGCTGTGTCATCAAATCCAGAGACAATTTACCGGGGTCATCTATTCCTACTACTGAACAGAGAATTGCTTCTGCCCCAAGTTCACTCAGATTTCTGGCAACGTTTGCCGCTCCACCTAGCCTGAATTCTTTAGAGTCGACATCGAGAATAGGCACCGGAGCTTCAGGTGAAACTCGATCAACATGTCCCTTGTAGTATGCATCCAGAATGAAATCCCCAATGACAAGGATTTTGAGATCCTTGAAATTGTCAATTGCTCCTATGATTCGCGAGCTATTCATCAATCCAACTTCATTACGGCGGTTTCAATTCGACTCAGCGCCTCCAAGAGTTGCTCTTCAGAGGCTGCATAGCTCAAGCGGATGTATTCATCAGCACCAAATGCAGAACCAGGTACAGTGGCTACATGCGCTTCATTCATCAGGTACATGCAAAAATCTTTAGCAGAGTCAATTGGTTGGCCTTCAAAGGACTTCCCTAGGTGATCTGAGATCTTGGGGAATAAATAGAAAGCCCCTTCAGGTTCATTGCAAATGAAGCCCGGTATGTTGTTTAAGCCCTTAATCATGATCGAGCGACGCTTGCTAAAAGCCTCAACCATGAATTGAACATCGGCTGGATCGGCTTCCATTGCCGCCTTAGCTGCCATTTGACTTATGCCGCTTGGGGCGCTAGTGAATTGTCCTTGCATTTTCGTACAAGCCTTAGCAACCTGAATTGGTGCTGCGATGTAACCAATACGCCAACCCGTCATTGCAAATGACTTTGAAACGCCATTAATGGTAATGACCCGATCGTATAGTTCCGGGATCGATGCCAGACTAAAATGAGAACCTACAAATCGAATGTGTTCATAGATTTCATCTGAAAGAATGAAGACGTTCGGGTACTTTTTGAAAACTTCTCCAAGCGCTTTCAATTCATCTGCGGTGTATGCACCACCGGTGGGGTTTGATGGAGAAGAAAACATAAACGCTTTGACATCGTAGTCCAACGCTTCATCCAGTTGTTCTGGTGTGATTTTAAAATTCTGCTCAACCCCAGTGCTGATCGGCACCAATTCACCCTCTGCAAATTCAATCATCGCTTGGTAGCTCACCCAGTAAGGCGCAGCAACGACTACTTTGTCACCAGGATCCACGAGGCAAAGTACAGCATTCATTAAGCTCTGCTTCGCTCCAGTCGAGATGACAATTTGATTTGGCGCGTATTCTGCCCCGTTGTCTCTTTTCAGCTTAGCGGAAATTGCTTCTCTTACTTCTAAATACCCGGGAACTGGAGGGTAGTGCGAGTAATTATCTCTCACAGCCTGAATGGCCGCTTCCTTGATAAATTCGGGAGTATTAAAGTCTGGTTCGCCCAGACTTAGATTGATCACATCAACTCCTTGAGATTGGAGGTCACGACTCCGCTGGGACATCGCAATGGTCTCAGACTCAGCAAGTCGTTGAATGCGTTGGGATAAATTCGACATGCACGCTAATTCAGGACAAAACTAAAGATTAAGTGTCTCGCCTTCCCTATAGTTTTTAGGCGTTGTTCACAATGAAATTAACTCTTAAACGGATCTTTAGGCGTTGGATTGTGCTTTCAATAAATCTCTGATTTCCCGCAATAGTTCAACAGCGTCATCACTGAATTCCGCATTTTCTATCGAAGAATTTGATTGGCCTGATGTGAGGAGGTCTCTTTGACTAAGAACTTCATTCTTGAAATTGTCGGCCTCTAGAATTCCTATCAATTTCATGTCGCTCCCTGTGGAACTGCTATTACCAGCTGTCTCCACCTTTAGGATCTTTAATTCGAGCAAGTCAAGCAGTGGATTCTCAATGAAGGTGAGATCTTGAATATTTTCAAGTGGAATTGTCTTCTCCACCTTAAAAAAGACACCTTTTTTAAACCGGAGATGTCGCAATGTTAACTCGCACTCTAGGTTTTCGTGATACCTTCTGCCAATGGATTGACCTAATCCAAGAAACCAAACGAGCAATAGAGGAATTCCAAAAACAGAGATGGTGATAAGGGCTGCCACCACAATGATCACGTAGGTTTTGATTTTGGGACTGAATTCTGCGGTCTTTATTGGTTTGTCGATATTCATAGTAGCTGTATGTGAGGCTAAGCTAATACATCAGACTTCAATTCTTCGCACCATACATCTCAGGTGTCAATCTGGGTGATGAGTGGTGTATTGAAGAGATGGAAGAAATAGCAAAACGGTCTTTGATGCATTATTTGACATCAAGATCTACTCCAGCATAAAAACCAAGATCATCATCTTTCAAGATTTTCGTCCAGTAAGCAATTTGGCCAGTGTGATAACTCAGATGCTCGGTCACATGAATGATGATGCCCATTCCGCTAAGCTCAAATCCTTGAACCGATCGCACACGCAAAAGTTGTTCCTGAGATTGCTGGTGAATTATATCACATGCCTCTTCAACAGTGGATTCTAATTTGGCTAGAAGTTCGGCCTTCGTTTTCCCTCCTTCCGTGGAAAATTCTTCAGATCGGTTCCGTCCATCTGGTTGATCACCCAAGGATGAAATGGCATACTGCCTAATATTCCCACATAGATGTAAGATCAAGACGGCAACGCTGTTGGAAGATTCGTTGGCTTTTTGCCAGACTTCCTTCTCGCTGAGTCGGTCAAGGCATTTTTTGATTCGAGGAGGGTTCTCTTTTATTCGAATGATCGATTGTTCTTTGAACTCAACATCCCAGCTCATTAGTACAGGATTTTAAAATCGCCAACTGGTTTCATCGGCTCGGGCAAATCGGTTTCTTCAAGCATTTGTCGAATGTCTATTTCTATACCTCGAGCCATGGACGTGATCGGAACGTCATTACCTTCAACAGGACCGCCTTCCAAGACTTTTGTTGCTATCTCAACATAATAATGAATGTGGTATGTGAGTGTTGCAATGTTGTTCAATCCATGGACTTGTGTCTTGGCTTCATCCCAACTCACATCTAAAAGTTGGTCCTTCATATTTGATGCGGTCCAATTTCCGCCAAAATGGACTTCAAGGAGATGCTTTGAAATATTAGCCGAAATGTTCATGGACCTTTCAAATGAAAGAAAAGTATACTATATATCGGTCGAGATGTATTATTTGCTGGAAAGCTGAATTCTAGATGTAATATTGTCCTACATTCCTGCTAGTATGAAATTATTCTTATTCGTCATCTCTATTTTTTACTTGTCCGTTCTTGAGCTTGTGGCACAGACTTCACTTGGATGGATGTCTCTTCCGTCAGAGAGTTCGGTAACAAATGGTCCCACAAATGGAATGTGGTTCACGGCTCCTGCTGATATCACAATTAAAGCTTTAAAGGTTCCTGATGATTCAATGAACCCATTCAATCCCCAGAGCATTGCAGTGTTGAAATTTACCGGTGGTGGTGCATCAACAAGTCCAGCAACGAACTACACGGTTCTGTTTCTAATTCAAGATACAACTGCGGCAGATTCGGTTCCATGTAATATTCCCATTCTCAGTGGTGATCATATCGGGATTATTGGTTCTAGATGGAATGCCTCGTCAAACGTGGGGCAATGCTCGAATGCATCTAGCTCAAATTACAGTACCAGCATTAATGGTTACTCGACACCTCTGTACAAGCTAAATGCAAATTCGCCATTAAATAACCAAGCACCGAGCGTAGTGTGGATGCCCAGCACTTCTGCTTCGATTGCGAGGGTTGAAGTATATTATGAAGGATGCCAATTACCATATCCAGATGCCGTAACTCCAACTAGTTTACTCTGCTATGGAGACACGAACGGCTCAATTACAGCTAGCATTACCGGTTCATTGGGGCCATATGTTATGGAATGGTCAAATTTAGATTCAAATGTCACGAATATTAGCGGATTGACTGCTGGGCAGTACACGGTTACAATTGAAGACTCTTCAGGCTGTCGTTATGATACGACCGTTTCAATAACTCAACCAGATAGTTTAATACTAGCGTTTAACGATCAGGAACCCTTATGCTTCGGGGATGCAAACGGAAGTCTGTCTGTAGCCGCGAATGGAGGAATATCACCTTATTCTTATAGTTGGAATACGAGTTCCATCGATTCCATAATCACCGCCATTCAATCTGGGAGCTATTCCATTACCGTGACAGATTCGAATGGTTGTGAAGTCTTGGAAACCTATTATCTAGCCCAACCAGAATTGCTACAAATCGGCTTAGATAGCGTTGAGCATAACACTTGCCCTGAATCGCAAATTGGTGAAATTTGGACAACAATCATTGGTGGCGTTGCTCCCTATTCGGGATTGTGGGATGATTCAGCAGGGACCATCCAAACCGATGTTTTCAATTTAGGAAACGGGAATTATACCTATTCCATCACAGATCTTAACGGGTGTGCTGCTCACATGACTGATTCGGTAATGGCATTGAATCCAACTCCATTTTTCACTCTTGGAGTCAATCAATCCCTACCAACCACAGGGACATTGTTACTAAATGGGCCGGCAAATATGAGTTCGTATCAATGGTCCACAGGGAGTGGATTTCATCAAATAAATATTAACACTCCAGGGATTTATTGGCTCAATATTTTGGACACTAACGGATGTGCCTCCTCGGATACAATAGAAATATATCCCCCTATTCCTGAAGGCATAGCGCTACCGGAACAATCAATTTTGAAAATTTATCCAAACCCCTCTGATGGGAATCTGATTATTTCGAATGGCGGATCGGATCAACTCGCAATTGACATTCTCAATCAGCTTGGTCAGTTGTTGAGATCAGAATCGCTCTCAGCAGGAATAACGGAATTGAATATATCGGATCTACCGTCGGGCGTATATTTATTGCGCGTCGAGGAGAAAGGCTACATTAAACTCCTGAGACGATAATTTGATTTTCACTTCACAGGAATCCAGAATTCTTCTCTTGCGTTTGGATCATCGTGGTGATAATCGGGCGGCATGATAGCCAGGTGTGGGCGATCATCAATCTCAAAGGCTGATCCTAAGCTTGATGATTCGCTAACCTTGGAGCCTAGTCCAGATGACTATAGAGGAGCATACGGAGCTTTAAAGTTTGACCGAGGGCATATGGCTCCACTAGGTTCATTCGATGGATATGAAAGATGGCATGAAGTCAACTACTATTCGAACATAGTCCCTCAAAAAGCCTCACTCAATAGAGGAGCTTGGAAAAAGCTAGAATCAGTTGAGAGAGAACTGGTTGAAGACTGTCTCAACCTCTATGTAATGTGTGGGACAATTTATGAAGATTCAATGCCTTCTCTACCTACTTAAAATCAAGTATATGGGGATTAAACGTCAGATGGGGCTGAAGAACTCTTGCCTAACTGATAATGTTCACTATATCAGTGTATTATACATATCAGCACTTGCTTCCCCTAAGATCGATGATACAGTATTCTAAAACAGCACTCCATCAATTATGGAACTAAGAGGTGAGGAAATACTGACTATTGGTTGACTTAATCACAAACGAAAAAAGCGTAACCAACTATGAATAAGTCAATTACGCTTTTGTGCTGCGGAGAGAGGGGGATTCGAACCCCCGGTACGATTTCTCGCACGCATGTTTAGCAAACATGTGGTTTCAGCCACTCACCCACCTCTCCGATTGGATCATAAATCCGAAATGGAGCGCAAAAATAGAAGATTAACCTACTACGTCAATCAGCTCCGCAATCTTTTAATTGTAACCTTATTTCCAACCTGTGTAATCTTCCATTGGTCAGCAGAAAAAATCTTTACCGCCCACTTCATGTAGACCTTGGTTCGTTTGGTCGGAGCGTTGGATTTGGGCCTCTTTGAGACAGGCTCTCCAGCAAATTCAAACGTGTGTACATTGGCGTTGTTACTCCGAAAATCTTCGATGATCTTTTCAATCGTTGCCATGACGGAGTAAAACTCACCTCTATTTGTCAAAACGTATTCCTCCCCTTCGTACTCATCGTTTAACACTCCGAACACAATGTTGACCGACAGTACATTATTCTGCTTTCGTCCAAAACGAACCTCGTACTTTACCCCCGATTCGGTGGTGAAATAGTATCTACCCGCAGAAGGGATGCCAGGAGGAATGATCTTGTAGACTTGAGGCAATTCGAAGGGATTTACAGCAATTTTAATGATTTAATTTTGGCGGCATTGTATGGCTAAGAAGTATGGAAAATGGTTAGGCGGAGCTTTAGGATGGGCATTCGGTGGGCCAATTGGCGGTTTGGTTGGGTTTTCATTAGGCTATTTGTTAGACAATGCCACGCTTGATGCGAAGTACACCGATGGGAGAACCCAAGGGCATTCGACGAGACCCGGAGATTTTGCACTCAGCTTTCTCGTCTTGTCTGCGGCGGTGATGAAAGCTGATAATAGAGTCCTGAAATCAGAACTTAATTATGTCAAACAATTCTTGCGAGCTCAGTACGGTGATCAGAAAACCAATGAGCTACTCGTAGTACTAAAGGACATTCTCAATCGAGATATCAATCTTACGCCAGTTTGCGCACAGATCAGATCTCATATGAGCCACCCACAGCGGCTCGAGCTCATCCACTTTCTTCTCGGAATTGCCAATTCAGATGGAGAATTACATCAATCTGAAATTGATACAATAAAGAACATTGCTCGAAATCTAAATGTGAACCCTCAAGATCTAAGGTCAATGGGGGCCATGTTTGAGACGGATAGAAATCGGTATTATCGCATCTTAGAAATTGAGCCTGGTGCTACGCAGGAAGAAATCAAAAAGGCCTACAGAAAAATGGCCAAGAAATATCACCCAGATCGTCTCGGTGATGTTGGTGATGAAGTGAGTAGTGCGGCCATTGAGAAATTCAGGCAGGTTCAAGAGGCATATGACAAACTATCAAAATAAAGATCAATGAAACGGAGTATTTTACTCGTAAACGCTTTGCTTATCTCAATGCTTACAATGGCACAAAAGCCATCTGGTGAAAAGCAAGATCAAATAATCGAGAGCCAAAAGGAAGTAAACACCTTGCTAAATCAAATAATCCAAAACCAAGAACAGGCCAAGGCGATAATGGGAGGTGAGGTAAACCTTGACGACCCAAATACTAAGATGAGTTACGCGTATGGTATTTCAATTGGAGAAAGTTTTCGAATGCAAGAGTTGGGAGGGATGGATCTTGGAGCATTCATGCAAGCCATGTCTTCAGCACTCGAGCAGAAACCCGGATTGATGACGAACGTCGAAGCTCAAAAATTTATCAATGATTATATGATGGAAATCTCACAGAAAAAAGCACAGGCTAAAAAGGATGAAGGCGCGAAATTCTTAAAGAAGAATTCTGAACGTGAAGAAGTGAAAACAACAGAGAGCGGCCTTCAGTATGAAGTTCTCAAGCAAGGGGAAGGTGCGAAACCCACAGCCGAAAGCAAAGTAACCGTACACTATCACGGTACCAAATTGGATGGATCTGTTTTCGATAGTTCCGTCCAGCGAGGGAAACCAGCAAGCTTTGGATTAAACCAAGTTATAAAAGGATGGACTGAAGGATTGCAGCTGATGCCATTGGGCTCAAAGTATAAGTTTTACATCCCCAGTAATTTGGCTTACGGAGATAGGGGAGCAGGTCAATCCATCGCTCCAGGCGAAGTATTGATATTTGAAGTGGAGCTCATATCATTTGAGTAAATTCATTCGAGCACGAAATAAAAAAAGCCCCATCTGAATCTCAGACGGGGCTTTTTTTTGTTTTTAATGCCGGATTACTTCGTACTCCACTTTTGGATATCCTCGTTAAGATCATCTTCGTACTTGAATGGCTTCTCGTTTTCAACCGACCATTCTTTCCCTTTTTTAATGGACACGTTTGCTTGCTCGATGGCTTTTTCATAGTTGCCATTATCAGCAAGAAGCTCAGCATAAACCCAATAGCTGTACCAGCTATCTTGGTGCAATTTGAGAGACTCTTCCATCCATTTAAGACCTTGTTCTACCATGTCAGCATCGCCAGCATAATGAGCCGCATTTCTGTACACTCTCCACTTCTTATCTTCTTCAGCCTCATTGAGTGCTCGATCAATCTCAGCGCTGATCATTTCCTTAGGTTCTGTGGTAATGTTCAAGTTCAATTGAATCATCGCCCAGTCAAGAGAAAGTACTGCGTCAATCATATTTACTTGAGTGAAGTGATATTCTAGTCGCTCTGTGGCATATGTTGTTGTAGAGGCTTTGACCTTAATGCGAAGTGCATCTTCCTCTTGTTTATAGTCACCGGTGCCCCATAGTTCTGTATTGTTATTGAAAATCACTGTCCATGCCTCTTCTTTCGAAGGGATAATAAAAAGTGAATAATCACCGGCAGCCAATTCTACTCCATCCACTTTGACTGGAGTGCTGAAACTCACTTTTGTTGCTTTATTAGCGCCAGCTCGCCATATTTCGTCGTAAGCAACTAGATCACCCCAGATTGCTCGGTCCTTTACGCCAGGACGTGAATATGTAATGGAAACATCGGTCATTCCAACGCGTTGTTCAACAGTCGCATCAGGACTTGGTTTAGGAAGGTTTTGGGCACTGACTCCGAGAGAGAGGAGTGCAGAAAGTATAATTGTGCTAGTAATTGTTCTCATATTTTTCGGTGCATTAATTCAATAAAAAAGGGGCCGATTTCGACCCCTTCAAAAGTAGTATCCGATTCTATTCGTAGACAATCTTGTCTTTGGCGTAGAATCCGTCTTCTAATTTCTTCTTTATCTGAGTGAAGATTTCAATGGTGTAATTCACATCTTCTTCCGTATGGACCGCGGTCGGTATCAAGCGAAGCATGATGGTGTCTTTCGGTACTACAGGATAAACGACCATGGAACAGAAGATGCCATGATTTTCTCGTAGATCGAGAATGACATTCGCTGCCTCAAATGGGCCTCCGTTCAAGAAGACAGGTGTGACACACGAGTTTGTTCTCCCGAGATTAAAACCGTTCTCACGAAGCTTGCCTTGTAAGAGGTTGACGATCTTCCATAGATTTTCTTTGTGCTCAGGTTGTGTTCGCATTAACTCAAGGCGCTTCAGCGCACCAATCACTAGCGGCATTGGCAGTGACTTAGCGAAAATTTGAGACCTCGTATTGTACCGCAAGTACTCAATGACTTTTTCTTCACTCGAGATGAAGCCGCCGATGAGTGAAAATGATTTGGCGAAGGTGCCAAAGTAGACGTCAATTCCGTCCATGCAACCTTGTTCTTCACCTGTGCCTGCGCCAGTCGGACCTAAAGTTCCGATTCCGTGAGCATCATCAACGAAAAGTCTGAAATCAAAATCAGATTTCAGATCTACTATTTCTTTTAGAAGACCTTGATCTCCGGCCATGCCGAAAACTCCTTCGGTAATGACCAAAATTCCTCCAGTGGTATCTGCTACAAGCTTTGTTGCTCTTGCAAGCTGAGCCCTGAGGCTTTCCATGTCGTTGTGCTTATAAACAAATCGTTTTCCGATGTGCATTCGCATTCCATCCATGATACAAGCATGCGACTCACTGTCATAAACGATTACATCATTCCGATCAACCAATGCATCAATGGACGATGACATGCCTTGATATCCATAGTTCAAGAGGATGGTATCTTCTTTATTAACGAAAGAGGTGAGCTCTGCTTCGAGCTCCTCATGCTGATTTGAGTTTCCGGACATCATACGAGCGCCCATTGGATAAGCCAATCCCCACTCTTCAGCCGCTTTCGCATCAGCTTCTCTTACTTCTGGATGATTGGCCAGTCCTAAATAATTATTGAGACTCCAGGTAAGGGCGTCCTTGCCCCTGAATTTCATCTTATTGCCAATTGGACCTTCTAGCTTAGGGAAGAAAAAGTAACCATGTCCTACTTGAGAGTATTGACCTAATGGACCTTTGTTCTCCCTGATTTTCTCGAAAATATCCCTCATAAATCGCAGATTCAGTCTGTGCTGCAAATTTAATATTAACTTAAATCAAGGCTATTAATAATGTCTAGACTAAGAAGCACTTATTAACAGCTATAAGTCAGTAAGAGCATTAGTTTTGCACGCTTTATGAGAGGAATTTCTTTCGCGACAGCGCTTTTGGCTTTGATCTTGATTTCTTCCTGTTCTGATTACAGGAAAGTGTTGAAATCCACGGACATGCAGTACAAATACGATACTGCCTTGGAGTTCTATAAGGACGGAAAATACGCCAAAGCCTACCCACTTTTTGAGGAACTCAACATAGCCTACAGAGGAACAGAAAAAGGGGAAAAGATTGCCTATTACCAGGCCAAGTGCGATTACTTATTAAGAGATTATATGCTCGGCTCTCATCGATTTCAGCAATTCTATCGCAATTACCCGAGTTCAAAAATGGCGGAGGAAGCGGAATTTTTAGCTGCATATTGTAACTATCAGTTGTCTCCGAAGTTTTCTCTCGATCAAAACGAAACTTACAAGGCAATTCGCTCCTTCCAACTATTTGCGATTGATTATCCAGATAGCAAACGAATCGATAGCTGTAATATGCTGTTGGATGAGTTGAGAGGTAAATTAGAACACAAGGACTACAGGGCGTCAATGTTGTACTATAAAACATCGAGCTACCGTGCTGCTCAACAAGCACTGTCCAACTTCAATAAGGAATATCCTTATAGCGAACACAAAGAGGAATGCTGGTTCTTAGAATACAAGGCCGGTTATCTCTTGGCTTTCAATAGCGTAGACGACAAAAAAAATGAGAGAATTGATCAGGCTATGAAAGCTTACGTTACTTTTGTCGACCGTTTTCCAGAGAGCAAATATTTAAGGGAAGCAGAGTCGATGTTCGATTCGCTTCAGAAGCAAAAGGGAGACACATAAAGCATACATATGGATTTATTGAAGGATTATCAAAAGTTGGAAGCTCCAGCAAGTGCTGTTACCAGAAATGTTGACAAAATGGAGGAGAAGTGCGGAAATCTATACGAAGCGATCACCATTGTCGCTAAGCGTTCCAATCAAGTTGGAACTCAATTGAAACAAGAGCTTGATGCTAAACTTCAAGAGTTTGCATCCGTTACAGATAGTTTAGAAGAGATTTTTGAGAATAGAGAGCAGATCGAAATTTCAAAAATGTATGAGCGCCTTCCTAAGCCTAGTGCGCTAGCCTTAGAAGAATTTCTCGAAGACAAAGTTTATTTCCGTCGTCAAGAAGAAACGGAAGAAGAAGAGTCAGAGGAAGCGTAACTTCATCCCATGTTAAGGGGAAAGAAAATACTTCTAGGAGTTACCGGAAGTATTGCAGCCTACAAGATTGCGTCGCTCGTCAGAGCGTTAATAAAAGCCGGAGCCGAAGTAAAAGTCGTCATGACCCCTTCGGCTTTGTCATTTGTGACCCCACTCACATTTTCTACACTTTCGAAAAACCCAGTTTACTCAGCCTACATAGAGGATGAAGAAACTGGAGAATGGACAAATCATGTGGATCTAGGTAAATGGGGAGACCTCATGATTATAGCCCCCGTGTCCGCCAATACACTAGCCAAAATGACTACTGGTGAATGTGATAACCTTCTCATGGCGGTTTATCTGAGCGCTGACTGTCCGATCATGGTGGCTCCAGCAATGGATCTTGATATGTCAGACCATTGGACTACCGAAAAGAATATTCAAACATTGAAGGACAATGGCGTGGTGGTTTGCGAGTTCGGTGAGGGGGAACTGGCGAGCGGGCTTAGCGGTAAAGGTCGAATGGCCGAGCCAGAAGCAATCTTTGAAACCATCAAAGCTCATTTTGAACCGGCATCTTCATTGAAGAGCAAGACGGTAATTGTAACGGCCGGCCCAACCTACGAGCCAATCGACCCTGTAAGATTCATCGGAAATCACTCTTCAGGAAAGATGGGATTCGCCCTGGCAGAAGAATTGGCAACCAGAGGGGCCCAAGTTAAATTGGTTACAGGACCTTCTTCACTTTCTGTCAGTGATTCTGGAGTGGAACGCTTCGATATTACGACCGCAGAAGAAATGTTCAAAGCCGTTGAAGAGCAATTTGGAAACGCGGATGCATTGATCATGTCTGCTGCAGTTGCCGATTACACTCCAAAAACAGTGTTCGAACAAAAAGTTAAAAAGGAAGATGTTGACCTTACGTCTATTGAACTTCAGAAAACCAAGGATATTCTGAGCCATTTCGGGCACCAAAAGGAAGGGAGGCGCGTTATTGGATTTGCACTTGAAACGGAAAATGAGATTGAAAATGCCAAAAAGAAGCTTCAGAAAAAGAATCTTGACATGGTCGTGCTCAATTCGCTGAACGACAAAGGAGCGGGATTCAAAACAGATACAAACAAGGTAACTCTTATCTTTCCCGATAGAGAGTTAACCTTGGAGCTAAAAGCCAAAACAGAAGTAGCCAAAGACATCGTAAATGAATTGGAAGCACTCATATAACATCCTCATTCTTGGGATACTCATCCTCCTGAGTTCTGGGACATTTGCACAAGAACTCAATTGTCAGGTGCAGATTAATGCACAACAAATTGCAATGGGCGACAACGCCATGTTCGATGCCATGCAGAGATCGGTCTATGAGTTCATGAACACGAGAAGATGGACGAATGACAAGTACGCACCGACGGAGAGAATCGATTGTAGCATGGTCATTCAGATTGACAAGCAACTGAGTACAGGATTTTACGAAGCCACCTTTCAGATTTCATCTTCCCGTCCGGTGTATGGGAGTACTTATACCAGCACTTTATTCAGATTTCAGGATGAACAAGTGAGATTCAAGTACATGCAGTTTGACGTACTCGATTTTAGCGACAATGCCTACATATCAGAGCTGACTGCAATTCTTGGATTTTATGCATACGTAATTCTCGCTATGGATAACGATTCCTATGCTGAATACGGGGGGCAGGAGCAGTGGCAAAAGGCACAGCAAGTTGTGAGCAATGCTCAGACATCTGGCGAAAAAGGTTGGCAGTCATTCTCCTCGCGGAATAACCGATATTGGTTTGTAAACAATTATCTAAATGCTCGTTTTAAACCCCTGAGGCAGGCCAATTCAATGTATCATCGACAGGGTTTTGATGTGTTGAATGAAAACGTACAGACGGGTAGGAAATCAGTCTTGGCCGCTGTAAAGCTCATTGAGAAAGTTCACCAAGCGGAGCCCAACTCATTTAATGTTCGACTATTTTTTACGGCGAAAAATGATGAGATAATTAAGCTATTCAGTAAGGCAGAACCGTCGGAAAAGAATGAAATAGTTGGACTGCTGGAAACTATTGATCCAGCCAATTCCACAAAGTATACTTCAATTAGGGAAGGGACGCGCTAATCAGATCGTCCTCAGGACATTCACCAAATTACTTCTCGTAACAGGCTTGATGATGTAGTCTGAGACTTCAGCATATTGCTTGGCTCGCTCAATATCACGCTTGTCAAAAGAACTACTCACTATTAAAATGACGATGCCCTTTGACAGCCTTGGTCGTAACAGGATGAATTCGTCCAAAAACTCCCATTTGTTCATGACAGGCATGTTTACATCCAAGAAAATAATGTCTGGAAGTTCCTCTGGTGTGTCTTTCACTTGGGTCATAAATTCAAGAGCCTTAGCCCCATCCGAAAAGACCAAAATCTTGTCAACGATTTGCGTGCTCTTCAGTTCTTTGTTGAGAAGAAACTGGTAGATATCACCATCGTCAATAACACAAACTTTCCGCACTTTATCCATTTCCTATCGTGATTAGATCAAGTAATTGGTTCAAAAATACGTTCAAACCCAATAAAGGTTTCAGGAGCTCCGAAAAACCCTCAACACGTCCTGGTTAAATCGAATCTTTTAGATTGTCGACGATTCCATATTTGACGGCTTCGTCACAATTGAGCCAGTAGTCTCGATTGAAGTCTTTCATGACTTCATCAAAGGTTTTTCCGCAATTGTCTGCGAGGATTTGAGCACTGAGCTCCTTCGTTTTTTGAATCTCGTTCGCCTGAATTTCTAAGTCACTTGCCGTGCCTTGAAATCCACCTAAGCTAGGCTGATGTATCATCACCCGGCCATGTTTGAAAATGCTACGATTTCCTTTTTCTCCTCCGGATAAAAGAATGGAGCCCATTGATGCTGCAAGGCCCATACACGTAGTGTGTATTGGTGATTTGATGGCTTGCATTGTGTCATATATAGCCATGCCTGAGGTAACATAACCCCCAGGAGAGTTGATGAAAAACTGAATTGGTTCGCCAGATTTTTGACTGTCAAAGAAGAGTAGTCTGTCAATAACGTGTTTTGCCGAATCGTCGTCAACACCGCCCCATAAAAAGACCCTCCGGTCTTCGAGCATTTGTTTGCTAATCTGATGTAGCGGTGATTGCTTTTCTTCTTCTTTTTCTTTTTTCTCAGCCATTGCCTATCGTTCAGTTTGAAGTGCTCAAACCTACATGAAAAATCGAGTATTACTTCAATGACCTAGGTAAAATCTCGAAATAGAAATTAGTTCTAGAAAGAGTAAGGATCGAGGTTGAAAGAATTCCTATCAGTAGGAACGAGCAAACTGCTGCTTAAATCGCTTCGGTTTAGACGCGCTCCAGTCATGAGAAACGACTCTACGTTCAGTCGAGTATAGTAGATGTACTCGCCTGTTGCGTCATATTTTGGAAAGAGATTTATCTGATCATCTTCAAGAATGACAGTCTCACTAAATGTCGTTAGATTAAGTTCATTTATCGACCATTTTCCGATGGACAAGTAACTAGGATCATCCAAGGTCTCGTACACCAAAAATTCACCATCAGGAGAGAGAGCTGGGTGGTGATCACTCACTGAATTATTGGTTAATCTAATTTCTTCTCCCGTCAGTATATCGATCTTGAAAATCTCATGGTCTGCTTCTCCGGTTAATCCTTCAGGTGCTACTGAACAAAAAACAAATTGGTCATCAATATCAAATATGGGGTCCAAATAGTTCACGTCATCGCGTGTTGAAATTCGTTCTGGACTTCGTCCTTCTGGATCTGTAAGATACAGTTGCCAAGTTCCGATTCCAGGATCCACCGCAGCCATGACAATTTGCGTCTCATCATAAGACCAGTTGGCGAGCCCCTGCATAATCCAACCAAAAGCATCCTGCGCAATCAGTTCTTGCTGGGCTTGACCGCTCTTGGTCATCACCCATAAGCTTGCATTATCAAAGTCGTTCGCATCTCTTCCTGCTTTAGACTTATAATAAAGGATCTGCCCACCACTCGGTGAAATTTGGGGCCACCAGCAGTCCCACTCTTCATCGACAGTTAACTGTATGTGTTGTTCGTCTTCAAATTTCCAGATTTCGAAATTCCCACTGTAATCTGAGCAGTAGAGAAACCCTTCATTGTTTCCAGTGGATACGGCCGTGTATGGGGTCGAATCTTCTATGGGCTCCTTAGTGCAGCTAGTTAAGTTAAGGCCAATAGCCAAAACTGCGATGCATAATCCTATCAGTCTATTCCCTCTCACAATAATGCGTGTGTCTATCATTCGATAAGTCTTCGAAGATAAAGACGATAAATATGCAAGAAGGAAAGGTTTGGATGATATGACGGATACCAAATGCATATTCTGTGCTTCTTTGCAGTGTGAGAGAATCCTTACAATACGGCATTCCCAGTGGATTGTTTCTTTTCGCCCTGCTTGTAGCGCAGCTGAAGTTTGAGCTATATGATTTTACAATCATTCGCTGGGCTGTGGCAATTACAGTCACTCAGATTTTCAGCGTGCTCGCGTTGAAGACAAGGACAAATGGAAAGTTGGATTTTCGTGTCGCTTGGTTTGGTGGATTCAACATCCTGTTCGTGTCTGTCATATCATATATACTCGTTGGATATTTAATGTCGGGGTTTATTCTAACTCTAGGGACAAATGAATTGACATTCAATCTTCACGTCGCCATTATGGAATTTTTTGGCCTCATGACAATTGGTGTACTTGTCATTACGTTCTTATCATACGTCTTTAAAAGAAAGGATTGATGGATTTTGATGAAAAAGCTAAATCGAAGTTCCAGCCTAAGGATTGGAATGAGATAAAGACCAACGACAGTTGGGCGATTTTTAAAATTATGTCTGAGTTTGTGGAAGCTTATGAGAAGCTCTCACGGATAGGGCCTTGTGTTTCCATTTTTGGATCAGCGCGAACGAAGTTGGACGATCCAAATTTCCGATTGGCCGAAGAGATTGCATTCAGGATCACGCAGGAAGGATATGGCGTCATTAGCGGAGGTGGCCCAGGAATAATGGAAGCCGCCAATATGGGTGCTCAGCGAGGTGGAGGAAAATCAGTTGGACTAAATATTGAACTTCCTTTCGAACAAGATCACAACCCTTTTATTGATAAGGATAAGCTCCTCACATTCGAATACTTCTTCGTTCGCAAGGTGATGTTTGTAAAGTATGCCCAAGGATTTATTGTTCTTCCTGGCGGCTTTGGAACAATGGATGAATTGTTTGAAGCGCTTACGCTTATTCAGACCAAGAAAATTGGACGTTTCCCAATCGTGTTGGTCAATTCAGCGTACTGGGGAGGATTAATAGATTGGATTAAAAACCAGTTGCTCGCTGATGGAATGATCAACGAAAACGAACTTGAGTTATTCCATGTTTGTGACACTGCGGATGAGGCCGTTGGTATCATTCATGATTTTTATCAGCGCTACTTGATCAAACCAAACTTCTAGTCAATTAACAAATTTCTGTTTGTAATTGTGTAGCAACACGCCAAAAGCCCCGTAAATAGCGGGGTAGATTTGTTATCCAAGGAAATTAAGCCCTTGGACAATGGTTAAACAAATCATCCTTCTCTTTAATCTCTTCTCAATGTCATTCGTGACATTCCTGTTTTCAGACGGGATTGAGATCACATCCAACCTCCCAACCGAGCTGGTCAGAGATTCTACTTACATCGTTGAAGTCAATATAAAAAAGGGGGAGTTATTTGGATTTGCCAAGTACCAACAGAATTTTCCAGCAGGCTATATCGCCAAACCGGTAAACACGGAAGAAGCTAGCTTCACATTTGCTGATGGTAAAGTGAAGTTTATTTGGATGGCAATACCAGAAAAGGGTGAGGTGAATATATCATACGCCCTAACAGCCACGGCAGATGCTCCTGACGAAAGTCTCGTTGGAGGGAAGTTCTGGTATATCTCGGACAATGAGCGAAAGAGTTACGACATGAGTAACCAAACGATCCGTGTAATTTCTGAAGAAGACCTTGCTCCACCAGCACCACCGGCCACAGCGGCAGTAGATAGATCAGTTAAAGATCTTGGGAACAACACCTACGAGGTTGAATTGAGCATCGCAAAAGATGGAGTGTATGGTTTTGGGAAGTTAGAAGAGTATTTGCCCGTTGGAGCGGAAGCAGAAGTGATGGTAAACAACAAGGCTGTATTTAGCCAAGTTGATGAGAAAGCAAAATTTGTTTGGATGAGCATTCCAGAAGATGAAGTTTTGAAGATATCATACAGGGTTTCTGCTACATCGGATATTACAAGCGAGTTGGAAACGATGGAAGGAAACTTCGCTTTTCTTGACAACAATGAAACTAAAACGGTTGCGATTATGGGCGCGCCGGTAGACGAGGTTGCGAGTTCTATTGCTCAATCTGAAGAAACCGAGACGATTGATGTTCCCGAAGTTGTGGAGGAGCCAGAGGTCGAAGCACCACAAGAGGAAGTTGCTCAGATAGAAGAAACCCAAGAAGAAGTCGCACAGATAGAAGAAACGAGAGAAGAGGTAGAAGAAATTGCCCAGACTGAAACAGAAAAGCCCGTTGAAACTTTTACACCTTCACCGCAGGCTGAGCCAGTTGCTTCGAACGAACCAGAAATAACATCTATTCCAGATCCTGAAAGTGGAGTCATGTATAGAGTGCAAATCCTAGCTGGCCACAAGATGGTGAGCAAAGACTTTGTCTCGAAGAAGTATTCTTATAGTTCAAACTTTTTGACTGAGAATCACGAAGGCTGGATCAAGTACATCACTGGAGAATACGGAGTGTACAAACAAGCCCGTGACAAGCGTGAAGACTTGGTTGCGGCCAATCATAATTTCCCAGGTCCATTTGTCACCGCATACAACGATGGCCAGCGCATTACCGTGCAGGAAGCCCTTATGATTAGCAATCAGAAGTGGTTCAAGTAGTACGGAAGATTAAATTGCCTTGTGTAAAGGCATTCACTACCTTAGCATTCCTAATTTTCGCTACTTGAAAAAGGGGAATTCCATACCTGCCCGAACGACTTTCTATCTCAGCAGCTTAGTTCTCTGTCTTTGCCTGATGGTACCTAGCGTAAGCGTCTTTTCACAAGATGCCGGCGCCGCCGATTCTAATGAGGTAAAAGAATGGAATATTCGTCCTAAAATCTCAGTTGGAGCGGGAATGATGAATTATCAAGGCGACCTAGTAGGTAGCCGCAGCTATTTCAACCCTTTTCAGAACAAGGTGTCGATCCACGTAAATGTGGCCCAGCCAATTGACGAATACTTTGATATTAATTTTTACATGATCTATGGAAGGTTGGGTGCGGATGAGCGCACACTGGTGCGCAACCTGAACTTTGAGAGCGCCATTACTGCAGGAGGAATTGGGCTTTCCTATAACTTTAACCACTTCCTTAAACCAGACCATTCTCTCGAGCCAATCGTATTCGCAGGCTTTGAAGCTTTTGAATTCCTCTCAAAGACAGACCGTTTCGACCAGTACGGAAACCCCTATTTCTATTGGTCCGACGGAACCCTCAGAAATCAAGCAGAGACAAGGGAGAATTTAAACACGGCAATTGAGATTACGAGGGATTACCAATACGAAACTGACATCCGCACAGCGAGCTATGAGCAATACACTGAACGATCATTTGCAATTCCGTTTGGCGTAGGATTCAACTTGCTTCTCAATAGTCGAATGAGCTACCAAATGGGGCTTGAATACCACTGGACATTTACCGATCACATCGATGGCGTAACACTGGAATCTCGGCCTGAGTCAGGAAATAAGCAGACTGACAAGTTCATGCATACCTTTATGAGGTTTACATTCAACCTGACGCCAACTCCACATGAGGAAGGCCCGGACTTTTCCGGTGGAGATAATGCTGACACAGACCAAGACAGTATTCCTGATTTTGAAGACTTGTGCCCTGAAACTCCACTCGGTGTTGAAGTGGATCTTGTTGGTTGCCCACTTGACAGCGATGGCGATGGCGTGCCAGATTATGTGGACGCTGAGTTGAACTCACCAGAGGGATCGATCGTCGATTCAAATGGTATAGCCATGACGGATGCTGACTTCGAGCAGATGTATCTTGAATACACTGACAAATCTGGTAAGTATTCGACCTATACGAATACAGCTCGATCGCTTGAAACTGCTGAGCGTAAAACAATTCGCCCTAAAGCAAAGTTCACGGTCAAGATTGGCGAATTTGAGGAAGGAGTCAATGACAGTCTCGCTAATGTTCTATTGAGTATGCCAGATGTTACCACTCGACAGACCGAAGATGGTAAGACCATTATAGAAGTAGGAAACTTTGAAAGTCTGCCGGAAGCCATGCAACGCAGGATGGAACTGGAGAAAGGCGGTGTCTTGACTCAGGACGTCATGGAAACAGGAACTTCTGGTGAGTCCTCAAGAGTGACGACTATAGAACAAACGCAGGCTTTACCTGCTTCTCTTGGAGGAATTACCGTGGAAGAAGCACTCGAGAATAACAGGACGCTTCCACCTCCTTCAGAACTTATTCTGAACCGAGATCAATACACGTTGAATCGTCCAATCGATGAGCGAAGCGTCGCGAAAGCCAATGATGATATGTTCGGTGGGGAATCGCTCTACAGGATTCAAGTTGGCGCATTTGCAAACAAACTTGCTGATGACATTTTTGACGATGTAAATGACTTGATCGTCATTACGACTTCGGACGGACTGACGAGATACTACACTGGTGCATTCTCCTCATACGAACAAGCGGCTAGTCGAAAGATTGACATGTTGGAGAAAGGTTTTGATGGGTCCCACGTAATTCCATTCAAGAATGGCAATCGAAACCTAATGAGTCAGTCTGGAGCCACGCCTGCGGACAATGTTGTGCCAATTACTCCAAATAGTTCTACCAACTATGGTAAAGTGAAATTCAAAGTTCAGATCGGAGCATATTCCGAAGGCATTCCAACAGATATGTTGGATAAAATGATGGGACTTGGAAGGATCGATCAACGTGAAGTTGATGGGGTCACTCGATACTTCGTAGGAGAATTTAACAACTATGTAGAGGCTGAGTCATTCAAAGATCAGTTAATTTCGGAGGGATTTGACGGAGCATTCATCGGCGCAGAGTATGATGGTAGAATCATTTCAGCTGAAGATGGCATCGAATTATTAAAATAGAAATTATGAAAACGACGATAGTATTTGCGGTTGCCATGTTGGTAGGAACGATTGGATTTTCTCAATCAACTTCGAGCACCCAGAATGAAACTTCAACGACTAAAAGTGCTAAGGCGAAGTGCGCTCCTAAAGCAGGAGCAGGATGTTGCAGTAAAGCAATGTCAAAGAATTGTGCACCAAAGTCAGGTAAAAGCACAAGCTCTACAGAGTCTAAAGGAACCAAGGAAGAAAATGCGACGACTGCTTCCGGTACATCTAAAGCCTAAAATCACTGTGTCAAGATTTGTAAAGCGGTCAATTGACCGCTTTTTTCTTGTCCTAATAATTGGGATGACATCTGCTGTAGCAGTGGATGCCCAGGACACTGCCTTCCACATTGCTTTTTACAATGTCGAAAACCTATTTGATACAATCGACACTCCTGAAAAGAACGATGAAGAGTTCACTCCATCAAGTAAACTCCAACACGGGTCAAAGAATTATAAGATCAAAATCGCGAACCTAGCTAAGGTTATCAATGCGATGTCTGAATCTAGGAACATGGGCATTCTTGGATTATGTGAAGTTGAAAATTTAGCTGTAGTCAATGATCTGGAGTCCAAGCTCTCTTATTCTAAATATGCCATCATCCATGAAGAGAGCCCTGATGAAAGAGGAATCGACAATGCGATTCTGGTGGATAAGAAGCACTTCAAAATCATTGAATCCGGAAAGCACACAGTGAGCCTCGGCGAAGATGAACGCCCAACTCGAGACATCATATGGGGTCGTTTAAAGCACAAGGCAACCAAAGAGGAACTTCTTGTTTTTGTTAATCATTGGCCGTCGAGATATGGTGGTGCCGAGGCGAGCAATTGGAAGCGAGTGAAGGCAAGTGAAAGCCTCTCCGAAATTATTGCTCTTCTCAAACTTCGTTATGCGAATGCTCATGTCGTTGTGCTTGGAGATCTCAATGACTATCCTTCGAATGAGAGTGTATCGCGTCTTGAACAATGTGAAGAAACTGAATCGTGTCTTAAAGATTTACATGCACGATTCGAAGGGACCGATCGTGGAAGCCATGCCTATAAAGGAGAATGGGGGGTTTTAGATCACATCCTTGTGAGTCAGTCGTTATTAAAAGGAGAAAGCGATTTGAAAACGTCCAAGGAATCAGGTAGAATATTCAAGAAAAAGTGGATGCTCTATGAAAGTAGCTACGACGGTAAACTCTATCCAAGTCGTGCATATGGTCGAGACAAATTCTATGGAGGTTATTCGGACCATCTACCCGTGATCATTGGAATACTGAAATGAAAAGGGCTCATACGAGCCCTTTTTTTATCCTATATATTGCATCAATCGGCGTGCATTGCTGTCAAATGTGAATGTGCCAGCAAGCTGATAGTAATTCATTGGATCGACACAATATTGATACGCATATTTAGCGAGTTCCAATCTGCGAGAATCAAAACTGACAGATTCCAGGATGATCGCCATTTGATCTGTTGTTATTCCGTTGTTGCGAATTGCAGCCCGTGCAATGCTGATTTTGGTTTGATCGAATGCGGTTTGATCTAAGTCGAACATCAGTCGATCAAAATCTTGCGAGTGCATTCCATAAACTGGCGATGTGTATGGCTTTGTCTCAACAACACATTGTGTTGGATGATTTCTTCTTAATGGCATGTAATCAATGTCCATTCCTTGACGTCCAAACCTGGCCTGAATCCTCGTGTGAGCTGGGATTCGAATCATTTCTCGAAAGACGAGTCGAGACGCGGCCCTTGGGTTTCTCCTTGGATCTCGAGAGTGACGCACAATTTGAATTTCCATAATCCCGGGATTGAGATGGTTCAATTCGAGCTGATTTCCGCGAACTGTAAATACTTGGCCATCTATATAGACATCGTAGATTCCAGGATGAGCCATTCTCAAGTTGAAGGAAGAGGCCGATGAGCCGAGCGACAAGAAGACGATCATTCCAACAAATGCGATTTTGATACTTTTTACTTTAATCATGATTACCTCCATTTTCTATGCAAGAAGCAAGGCTTATGCCAAAATGCAATGTTGAAACTTCGAAACTCCGATGTAGGTATCCATATTAGAATCCTCTAACTTCGAATGCATGAGTAGGATCGTCCTATTTCTTTTGTTGATTGTACCTGTCGTTGGTTTTGCTCAAAACGACCTCCAATCGGACATAACCAAGTTTCACAAGTTTCTGATCAGCCTCGATCAGAAATATGTTGATAGCGTGGAAACACACGGACTGATTGAAGAAGGTATGAGACGTATGTTGGAGGAATTAGACCCTCACAGCATTTATCTGGATAAGAGAGCATACGAGCTCGCTAGTGAGCCACTGAAGGGAAAATATGAGGGTATTGGGATTCGATATCAGATTATTGATGATACGCTGGTTCTTGTCGACGTTTCTAAAAAGAGCCCAGCAGACAAAGTGGGGCTCGAAGTAGGGGATCAACTTATCGTTATTTCGGGAGATTCAATTTCTGGAAATACATCTCGAATGAGCAAGATGAATGAGTTGCTCAAAGGAGAGGGGATGGAGTCAATTAACATGATCGCGACGAGAAAGGATGTGTTTTTTCAGAAGTCTTTTGATATCAAAAAGGATGAAGTGGCTATGATTAGTGTACCCGCTTTTTTCATGCTCAACTCTCGTACTGGCTACATTAAACTAACTCGCTTCAGTTCGACGAGCCTAGATGAATTCAGAAAATCGTTGGACAAGCTGAAGCGAAAGAAGTGCAGAAACCTCATCCTTGACCTTCGCGGAAATGGAGGCGGATACCTGAACGTGGCGATTAAAATTGCAGATGAATTTTTAGAGGACCGAAAGATGATTGTCTATACCGAAGGATTGCACCAACCACGACGTGAAACCTATGCTACTTCCGGAGGGAGATTCACAGATGGCGACCTTATCGTACTCATTGACCAGCATTCTGCTTCGGCAAGTGAAATTCTCGCCGGTGCCATCCAAGATCTCGATCGAGGGTTGCTTGTAGGAAGGCGATCATACGGGAAAGGCCTTGTGCAAAGGACGATAGAATTCAGCGATGGTTCAGCAATGAGACTTACGATGTCACGATATTACACACCCACAGGAAGATCGATTCAGCGACCGTATAATCATGATTTAAAGGAGTACAAATCTGATTTGAAAGAGAGGCGTGAACGAGGTGAGTACTTTTCACAGGATTCGATTAATGTAGATGAGGCAGAGGTTTATTACACCCCACTCCATCGCAAAGTTTATGGAGGCGGAGGAATTATTCCGGATGTGTTCGTCCCTGTAAGAGAGCTAAGTTCAGAAGCGTCGATCAGCGAGATTCAAACTCGGAACTTAATCATGGGGTTTGCGATGCGTTACTCTCGCATTCATTACATCGCAATTCAAACGAAGTTTAAGAACATTGAAAAGTTCGATGAGGAATATGTTGTGTCAGCTTCAGATCGATTCTTATTTAGAGAGTTTGTCGAACGAAGAGGAATCAAGATGAGTAAGAAGGAATATGAAGCCAATCGGGATCTGATAGAAGGAGATGTGAAATCACTCATTGCTCGTTTTTCCTTTGGCTACTCTGACCACTTCGTTGTTTCTTCTGCATTTGACGATGACATTCAAACGGCATTGGACCAACTTGAAAATGGAACAATAAACGATCTCGGATTGAAGTAGTCAATTTATAATTTCGCAGTTCAAATCAAAGAAAGATGGATGATCAAATGAAAACTTATATTCTGTATGGCGTCGCAGCCTTGACAGTATTAAATACGGCACTAATATTCACCATGGACCGAGGTGGAGGACGTGTGATTGAAACGCCTTCAATGTCTGAAGGAATTGTCGAATCGACCATTCCGAACGAAGAATCACAAAGTGTACAATTTGGAGAACAATTGAATTATGATGCTCCCGAAGAAGTTGCGAAGCCTGTTGGACCGACTACATCCATGGCCTTTGCTGTACAAGAATGGGATTTTGGGAATATTGAGCAAAATTCTGAAAACACACACATCTTCGAATTTACCAACACGGGTAATGAACCTTTGATTATACAAGATGCTAAGGGATCATGTGGTTGTACGGTACCAAAATATCCAAAAGAGCCAATCGCTCCAGGAGCAACAGGTGAAATTGAAGTTGAATACAAGCCGGGAACTCAGAAAGGAAATCAAACGAAAGCTGTTACGCTAACAGCGAACACGCAACCAGAGCAGACTGTTTTACAAATTACAGCCATGGTCGAGGAGGTTGAGGAAGGCTAGGCTTAATACTAGGTCCTTTATCCTGATTTTAATTTTCGCGGCTGCATTTCTATCTTCAAGAGAATCCAGTGCTCAGCAAAACCATTTCGATGCGGGTGAAGAACTCTCCTATGAGGTGTTCTATCATTTGTGGGGAATGTGGGTTGGGGCAGGTTCTGTGACTTTTTCGATTCAAGAAGAAATCTTTAGGGGTCAGATTTGTTTTCGATTTCAAGGGTTTGGGAAGACCCATAAAAGGTATGATTGGTTCTTCGAAGTGAGAGACACATATTCTGCTTACTCTGCGATTGATGGACTTAAACCACAGCGTTTTACGCGAGATGTAAACGAGGGGAGTTTTTACTTCTACGAGCAAAATCTTTACGATCATTCATCGCAAAAAATTTACTCCGTACTAAAGGAAAAAGAGCGCCCGATTAAGGTGGATACCGTTCAATTGATTGATGGGAGCTTCGATGTTCTTACAATGATGTACCACTATCGAAATCTCGATTTTGATTCGTATGAAATAGGACAGCGCATCCCAATCAAAATGGTCATTGATCGAGAGACCCATGACTTATATCTGAAGTATCTCGGAAGAGACACATACGACCATGATGAATTTGGGGAGTTACAGTGCCATGTAATTGCACCGCTCCTAGTTGCCGGATCCATCTTCCGGGAAGGCGAACGAATGAAAGTTTGGTTTACCGCGGATCAGAACAGAATTCCAATCTACGTTGAAACCGATATTAGAATTGGATCAATTCGGTCTGAAATAAAGAAAATTAAAGGCTTGAAATATCCGCTTGGAGGCTAGACGTCGTAGCTAATCTTGACTTTGTCAGTTTTTGGATGCGACTGACATGTTACGATGAATCCTTCTTCCAATTCTTCATCGGTCAGAACATGGTTCATTTCCATTTCAACCTTCCCTTCCACGAGCTTCGCCATGCAAGTTGAACAAATTGCGCTTCTGCATGAGAATGGAGCATCGATTCCATTATCAAGTGCTACATCAAGAATTTTTTGGTCTTCTCTAACTTGAATAACCCGATCCTTTCCGTCGATTTCTATGGTAACTTCTGCCATACTAGATCAATTTCTCAGTCATAGTTGCTGAGTATTGTGAATGTTTACTCGATTTCCTAGCGATTTGAACAGGCTGAAGACTAATGCTTGACAACCAATCAAATACCAATCGATTTGAGCGCGCAAAGGAATGGTTTCTTTTCATAAGAATTTCAATGCGGTTACTTTATCTCGTTAGTCCACTTTTCACAGCGATCTGGATAGGCAAGTGCCTCTTTTAGCTCTTTCATAAACTGTTTTCTTGCAACTTCCTTCGCGCCTAAAGACTCCAAGTGGGTAGTGTGCAACTGACAATCGATGAACTTGATGTCGTGTTTCTTCGAGAATTCCGATAAGTGATAAAATGCGACTTTGCTCGCATCTCTCGCCTTGCTGAACATTGATTCACCAAAGAATGCCTTCCCTAAGCACAGGCCATACAAACCGCCGACCAACTCATCATCCCGCCAAATTTCGAATGAATGAGCAAACCCTTCGTCGTGAAGTTTCACATATGCTTTTTGCATTTCTTCGGTCAGCCAAGTTCCATTTTGACCGGACCTTGGAGTTTCAGCGCATAGTTCAATCATGTTGGAGAAAGCGGTATCAATCCTTAGTTCAAACCCCCGATTCCGGATAGACTGAGCCAGGGATTTGCTCATTTTTAGTTCTTGAGGATAAAGAACCATTCTTTTTGGAGGTGCCCACCATAGAATTGGCTGTGTGGCTTCGTACCATGGGAATACGCCAGATTCATACGCAGAAACCAAACGCTCTATCGTCAGATCCCCTCCATAGGCAAGCAGACCATTGTCATCTGCTAATTCAACAGGTGGAAATTCTAAGCTAGGTATCCTAGGGCCTCGCATAATGCTTGCAAATCTATATGACGATCAAGAGAACTCTTATCTTCAACGACTGAATAATTCTGTCTACTATGAAATCATTATTTACTGTTTTAGCCATATTGTTTTTTCTAGCGAACATTAAAGCCGCAGAAGGAGACACAACAAGAGTCCAATCCCATCAGAATACTCATTGGGATTGGAATGGAAATTGGTATGATACAACTCAGTTTCCAGCAACAGGTGAATACCGCAGAATTCTGATGTACTACACGCTCGGTTGTCCGGGAGTCGGCTGCAGCGAATGGGATTATACGACCAAAATTGAAATTGGGGATGAAGTCAATGATTCAACCACGCGATGGGTTGAAATGACTCGAATCATTACGCCCTATGCAGGTGACAAGAATTCTAGTTGGAAACATACATGGGTCATCGACGTTACAGATTATGCTCCGATTCTCAATGGTGAGCGAATCGTTCGAGCACATTACGGCGGCTGGCAAAATGGTTTCACAGTGACCGTGGATTTCGATTTCATTGAAGGGACGCCTCCGCGCGAGGTCCTTGAGGTTTCAACGCTCTATGACGGCACATTTAAATATGGTTTCTCGACGAATCCTATAGAAGATCATCTTGTTCCTACGGACATTGCTATCCATGCAGATGCTGCAAGCGCTAAGCACCGTTTGGTTGCTTCTGGTCACAGTTTTGGCGGAAATGAAAATTGCGCAGAATTCTGCAAAAAGTGGTACAGCTTAAAAGTGAATAATACAGAAGCGGTTAAGGAAGATGTTTGGAGAGACGATTGTGGAAGCAATCCTCTTGAAGGTCAAACTGGGACATGGATCTACGACAGAGCTGGATGGTGTCCAGGTGCCCAGACTAAAAGGTTCGACACAGAAATTGGCCTTTTTATAACTGCTGGACAAGACAACGAGTTCAATATTGATTGGGAGTCATACAACTACACAGGAGGCGCGGGATTTGATCCGCAGTATATTATCGAATCGACGATTTTTCAGTACGGTGATTGGAATTTTCAAACAGATGTGGCTATTGATGACGTGACGAAGCCATCAATGAATGACCGCGTTTGGGATGTCAATCCAATTTGCAACAATCCAGAGGTTGTGATTTCCAATTCTGGAGCGGACAATGTTACGAAAGTCAGTTTCGAATTCTGGGTCGAAGGAAGTCCAGAAATAATCCGTCACGAATGGACCGGGTCTCTTGCTCCTGGACATAGTACCACAGTATCACTTCCGGCCTATGACAAATGGCTGTTTGGAGGAAAAACGAAGAATATCTTTCACGTAAAAATCGTTGGAGTGAATCTAGGTGAAGACGGCTATGAAGGAAACAATCATTTTCAATCTAGATTTGAGGACACCCCAGTTTTCCCGGACAAAATTGTAATCGCATACAATTCGAATGCTGCTGGTAATGAGACGAAGTATAAAGTTGTATCTGATCGTGGTGACGTTATCTATGAGCGCAATTCAGGTTTTTCAAACACCGCCTACACTGATACGGTCAAGTTTGATAGCCCAGGTTGTTATACACTGAAAGTAACCGATTCTGGATGTGATGGACTCAGCTTCTTTGCGAACAATGATGGTAATGGCCGAATTTGGCTTCACAGTGGAGAAGATGGGGAGTTCTTCCCACCGTTGCATATGTTCGACAATGAGTTTGGATGCGAGCAAGAGCTGTCATTCACAGTGGGGTATCAAATTGGTGAAGAAGAGACCATGGATTATCCAACTGGCATTGCAGAATTAGGAACGATCGGAATGAAGGCTTATCCAAACCCGACTTCTGACAACTTGATCATCCAAGTTGACGGCGAGTTAGGAGGAACCCTTCAAATATTCAACCAATCTGGTCAGTTAGTGAGCTCTCAAAACCTGCAAGGAAATGGAGTGGAAGTAAACGGTCTCCCGGTTGGGGTTTACACCGCTCAGTACGTCGCTGGATCGAACGTAGCTCACTTGATATTTGTAGTGATAGACTAGTTTTCGGCTGTTTCGAGCGCTTCTTTCAGCGTGATTCTTTTACCATCACGGAATGCGACTATTGCAGCTAGATTATACCCTTGTGATTTGAGTTTGTTCTTCAATGCGAAGGCTGAATTAATGTCAATCAACTCGCCAGCGGCATAACGGTATTTTTCATTTTCTTCATACTCAAATACCTCTTCTTGAATGTCAGGAAATGAATTGGTCGATAGGCGTGCTTTACTCGTTCTGAAGCTCACCCGAAATACCACACCCGCTACATCTTTGGTTGAAAAGGATTTTGGATTGACATCCATTTCATTGACGAAGGCTTTCAAATTTGCTTCGCTGGTTCGACTTTCAGCTAATGCCTCATTCAACATCTCCACTTCTTTCATTGCTTCTCGATACTTCGTGCGATAGTCATCCCGATCGTTTCTGATGAGGTCGACTTCCGACTTGAGTTCCTTGAACACAATTTCGTTACTCATGTGGGCATTTTGAAGCTTGCTCTCGAGTTCGATAGCCTCCGCAGTCAGCTCAGTCTTATTCCGTTCTGTACTAGCAATCTGTTGTTTTAGGGAGTTAATTTGATTTTGATAATCGCCCGAACCAGATTCCGACCTTTGGACAATGGTGCGTAATGAATCGGCTCGACGATCCGCAGTTTTTAACGCGTCGTTCTTGTCATTGAGTGCAGCTTGAATGTGGTTTATCTCTTTTTTGGAGTCCGCTAATTCTTCATCCTTGTTGTATAATTTGTCCTCTAATTGGCTGATGGACTCTTGCTTTTCTTGCATGATGAGAGTCAAATTGTACACCGCTTTGCGAGCACTGTCTTCTTTAATCCTACTCTGCTTAAAATCATCTTGGAGTATGGTAAGTTCAATTCTGGCTTCACTCTCCTTTTTCGAAAGAGAGTTGATTTTATGCATTAAGGATTGAGCAAGGTCAACTTGTCGTCCAGGGGCGTGTTCCAGTGCCTTCATGTTCTTCCTAGCAAGATTCTTTTCTTCTGTTATCTATTCTATTTGGTTGTCCTTCGTCTCAAGTTCATCTCTGAGTTTTGAATCTTGATCCCGAATCGAGGCAAGTTTGGACTTCATCTCCTGAAGTGCCTGAGAAGAACTGTCCGTATAGGAACGTGATGACACAGCAAGATTTGAAATACTATCGATGCGAGTAGCATAGGATTTGACAAGCGATGAACTCGCCATCAGCTTTTCTTGAAGATCAGCATTTTCTTCTGCAGCGTTTTCCAAGAAAGTGGAGATGCTATCACTCGAAACTTCAAGTGTCGCTTTCTCATCTTGTATAGAAGTCAATTCCTCTTCTCGAAGTTTTAGTTGAGATGCAAGCGCCAACTCGGACTTTTCATAGGACTTAATAACGGAATTCAATTGAACGAGTTGGGCAGCAGTACTATCCGAGTTTGCTCCACGTTGACTCGCGACTATGGATAGGCTATCGATTTGATTGGCATAGGTTTCCACAAGAGAACTACTGCTTTTCAACTCATCTTGTAGTTGTTCATTGGCTTTGGCTGCTTCAGAAAGATAAGACGAAACGCTGTCGCTTGAATGTTCTAAATAGGCCTTTTCTTGTTGGAGAGCGGTCAATTCAGCCTCTCGATCATTGAGTTGGATATGAAGCTTTTCGTCGGCACTTTCCATCTCCGATAGTTTCTTTCGAAGGGCTAGAAGTTCCGTGGTTGAGCTGTCGCTCTGAGTACTCGTGATTTTCACGAGATAGTTCAAACTATCTAGCCGATTTTCATATTCATTCAATCTGCTGGAACTCGCAGTGAGCTTGGATTCAAGCTCTTCATTGCTCTTGTTGCTTTTGGCTAAATATTGATTGAGACTATCGGTCGAATTGGCGAATAATTCCTTTTCTGATTTCAGTAATTCGATCTTCTGCTGCTGCTCGTTCATGTGATCGCTCTGCATATCTTGTTCCTTCACTTTCATTGCCAACTCCCCCTGTAGGCGCTGAATCTCATCTTGGGTAGATTCACTCGAAGATTGAGTTGCGCTGAGCACGTACTGCAGTGAATCTATGTGAGCTTGTTGCAAGAGCTCTCGGTCTTTCTGAGCATCCAAATCTGCTTGAAGATCTTGGGCTTTTTCGATCGCTTTCGCTTCAGAGTCAAATCGTGTTTTTAGCTCTGTACTTAGATTAACTGCGTGCTGTTGAGCTGAATCAGCTTGAGTTTGCAATCGTGCGAAAAGGTCTTCCTGTGAGTCAATTTCTTGGCGTAGAAGACTGTCTGAAGATTTCATCGACATCAGTCGAGTAGTGAGTTCTTGAATTTGAGCCACAGCCTCTGAGCTACTAGCCCCATCTGTCTGCAAAGTTTTTTCGAGCTCTGCAAGGCGGTTCAAATTTTCATTTTTCTCCTCTGACTGCTGATAAAGATCACTACTCAGTTTGGAGATTAACTCATCTTTTAGTGAAACTTGCTTCTTTAAGTAGACTAACTCTGATTCAGCTTTTTTAAGCTTGTCATCACCCATAAACCCTTCCATCGTCTCAATGTCTTCTGGCGATACTTCCACGGAAGTAGAAATCACACCATCTTGAAACTGTCGTTCTTGGGTCGTCCCATCATCTGATATGTTGGCACGGACATACAGAACTTCACTTAATAGTTCATCACCTTGTTTCAGAGTAATGTAAACCTCATCGTGAAAGAGCCCGTCGCTTTCTTCAGTCAATAATTTGATTTTGACAAACCCATACTCCTTGCTAAGAACCTCTGATCTTGTATGAACGAAGGACAGAACTCCACTCACGGCTTTAACCGAGAGAATTTTAATTGGGGCAATTCCGGTGTTTCGAAAGATGAAATCTTGCTCAAAACTGTGTTGAGAAGTGGAGATATTCCCGAAGTCGTGTTCGGTTCGATTAAACACAATTTGAGCTTCGCTCGATAAGCCGAGCATTAAGACAAAAAAGAATAGTGATAGAGTAACATACTTCATCCTATCCGAAAGTATGTCAGGGCCTTAGGTGTTTGGGCCCTCCGCGACTCAGATTATCAACAAGTTGTCGTCAATCAGCTGATTAGATTCTGGCGAAGCAGGAATTCGAGCTGTTCGTTCGCTTTTATCAGGCGTTCTGTGAGGATCCGATTCTCTTCTCGGAGACGGAACAAATCAAAGCCATCCCGGATAACAGACTTAACTTCTTCCGCATTCCACGGTTTGGTGAGGTATCGATAAACCTCTCCCATGTTGATCGCATCAATAACGGCATTGATGTCGGCATACCCTGTGAGCAGAATCCGAATAGGGTCTGGGTACTTCTTTTTGGCAGTCTGAAAAAACTCAATACCACTCATTTCAGGCATGCGCTGATCCGATATGGCGATGTGAATGACCTCATTCTGCAGTATTTCGAGTCCCTCGGCGCCCGTTTCTGCGGTGAACACGTTAAAATCCTTTCGAAACGATGCTTTGAAACTGAACAGATTCGTTTGTTCATCATCAACATAAAGCACATTTACCGCGTCATCCATATTCGAACTACTTCCATTCATGTACGAGAGGGCCTTTAAAGAATTAAATTAGTCAGTCAATAATAAGGAATATTCTTCCTCAAAGCCTTTAACCTCACTTGTCTAATTTAGTTAGTTCCCAAACATGATTCCTCCCGAGATTCTTGAATCTGATGTGCCAATTGATATGTCTCGAATATCTCAACTCATTGATGATGAGTCGGTTGAGGTAATCGATAGACTGACTCACCAGGTTGAGGAATTGAGGAAAATCAATGCGGTTACGGGAGAAGAAATTCCAGAAAATTATCCAGGGTGCTGGGTTTTTTTCGATTGGAGCAAAACACTAGTTCGAACTCTAAACAGAGCCGATTTTAATAAAGTGAGAACGAATCGCAACCAAAATAAAATCACGTTGTCCGAACAGGAGAAGTTGGGTGAAAAGCGAATAGGAATTATAGGAATGTCTGTGGGTCGTTCTATTGCAACGACTATGGCAATGGAGCGGGTCTTTGGCCACCTTAAGATTGCAGACATGGACACGTTGGACTTGTCTAATTTAAACAGACTTAAAGCTCCGATTCGAGATTTAGGATTGAAGAAGACGTTGTCAGTCCAGCAAGAGCTTCATGAGCTCGACCCCTTTTTGTCAATTGAGACTCTGGATGAAGGAATCACACCTGAGAACATAGATGATTTAATCAACTACATCGAAAACACCGCGTTGGCGATGAGAAATCATCTGAAGAATATCATAGCCTTCAATAAAAACAAGGTTGAACCGGTTGACATTCGTGAGATTGATGTTCAGGAGTTGATCGACTTTAATCTGAAAGAATTTGAACCTCATCCAGATTTCTCGGAACTGAGTGTAAACATGAGGATTCAACAAAATGCACCATTCGTTTCCGATAGACATAGATTGAACAGGATTCTATCTAACCTTATTTCTAATGTGATCAAGTACAGAGATGTTGAGAAGGACACGAATGAGCTGAATATCGTTGCCATGGCTGATGACAACGGGCTACACCTTATTGTTTCTGATAATGGTGTTGGAATCAAGGAAGAGAACATTGACAAGATTTCTCAGATCTTCTTTCGCGAACCGTCAAGCGAACTTGGAAGTGGAATAGGAATGTACATCGTTGACCAAACGGCTAAAAAACTTAAAGGGAATTTCGAACTCAAATCCAGGAAAGGAGAGTTTACCAAGTACACTTTCCACTTTCCTAGCCTAGAGGAAAAAAAATAAGGGCAAGCTACTTACATCGCACCGCTACAACCGGTTACCCTTGCTTCATTCCTGACCTGGGGGAGTTCACCAGGAGCTGGTCGTATAAGACTTGCCCTTAAGGCTGCAAAAGTACAATTGATGCTCACCCATGCAAGTGGCAATTGCGTCGGTCTGTGTTACATTTGCCACCCCAATGAAAAAGTACGCACCAATACTCAACAATGGAAGTATAGCGGGTTTAGCAGCGTTCGCCTACTTCTTAATTGTATACTACGTTTTAAACTCGAATCCTCTCGGCGCTTGGAAATTTCTAGGTCTCGCAATTCCTGCTCTATTTATGTACAGAGCGCTTGTGAGTTTTAGAGAAACTGAAGGTGAAGGCTTCCTTAAATACGGAAGAGGTTTCATGCTCGGTGTCCTGTTTAGTTTCATTTACTCCTCTTTGTGTGGAATGCTCGTATACCTGTTTGGTTTAACGATCGACGGTGGATTTGTTGACCTAGTCATCAATGAAAACTTGGCAGCACTTGGTGAAGGCAAAGATCAGGTCATCTCTCTTCTGGGTAAGGACACGTATGAAGAAATGCTTGAATACAATAAGGCATTTGATCTCCAAAGCCTTGCGCTCAATGATTTTCAGTCCAAGTCGCTCGGATCGATATTGATTGCACTGATTGTTGCGGCGGTAGTAAAGCAAAATCCCCCGACCTTTGAGGTAAGCGATGAGCAATAGACTAGATATTTCATGTGTTATTCCTTTGCTGGACGAAGCAGAATCTCTTCCTGAATTACACGCTTGGATCAAGCGCGTAATGGATGCCAACCAGTTCACCTATGAAATTTGGTTCATAGATGACGGAAGTAAGGATAATTCTTGGGAAATTATTGAACAGCTCCACGCATCCGATCCGAATGTGAAAGGTATCCGGTTTCGAAGAAATTACGGTAAAAGCGGGGCATTGAATGTCGGGTTTGAAGCCGCTACTGGAGATGTCGTGTTTACACTTGATGCAGACCTCCAAGACAGCCCCGATGAGATTCCAGACCTGTATAGAATGGTGATGGATGAAGGATACGATTTGGTTTCGGGATGGAAAAAGAAGCGATTTGATCCGATCACCAAGACGATTCCGACTAAACTATTCAATTGGGCAACTCGAAAAATGAGTGGTATCTACCTACATGATTTCAACTGTGGGCTAAAAGCATACAAGAACGAAGTCATTAAAACCGTGGAGGTCTATGGCGAAATGCATCGATACATTCCTGTAATTGCCAAGTGGGCGGGATTTAGGAAGATTGGTGAGAAGGAAGTTCAACATCAGGAACGCAAGTACGGGACGACCAAGTTCGGTCTCGAGCGATTCATCAATGGATTCTTAGATCTCATTTCAATCACGTTTGTGAGCAAGTTTGGGAAGAAACCAATGCACCTCTTTGGACTCATAGGGACGCTCATGTTCTTCATCGGATTCATACTGGCAGCGTACTTGGGAGCAGAGAAGCTGTACTACCTTTCTGTAAAAGTTCACGCTCCTTTGATCACAGATCGGCCTTGGTTTTACATGGCTTTGGTGACAATGATAATTGGTGTCCAACTATTTTTAGCGGGATTCCTAGGTGAGCTCGTTTCAAGGAACTCTCCCGACAGAAATAACTACTTGGAGTCAAAACGACTTTTATAATCCTCCAACGATTTGCTGTGTTGTTTGATAGGCCCGAGATGCTTCTGCGTTTCCAGGTTCGAGAATCAGCGCCTTCTCCAATATTCTAAGAGAATTATTGTAGTCACCAAGCATTCCATAGGTCTTACCAAGATTGATGCACACTTGGACGTCGTTGGGGTTGAGTTCAAATGATCGCTTAAATACTTTTTGGGCTGAATTCAAATCACCGCTTATGCCATAAGCCATTCCTAGCTGATTTAAAACCGCTACTTCATTTGGGAATAATTCGAGATAGGAGTTGAGAGCTTTGATCGAACCGTCCCAACGTTGAACATTACCATACAATCCACCCAACTGCTTGTAGAATTCCGGAACAGGGTGGATGGTCTCGGCTTTTTCAATCAATGAAATCGCCCCCTCATAATATGTCCTTTTCGTGGCTTCGTCTGCGGCTTCATTGCCATGTCGCTCATAGATGTTTGCGAGGTTGTGATGGGCTTTGGCATTGTTGCTCAGAACCTTCAGATCGTTTGCAAAGAGATCTTCGTCACTGGACCATGCCTTATTCCTGTTTAGAGTCAGAACGCCAAGCAGAATGATCAATGACCCTCCGATCACCATCGGAACAGATTTGGGCAGCTTATTTACACTAGGGACGTCAAAGCTCAGGAGTAGTATACAAATAACTCCGAATGACGGGATAAACATGAATCGTTCTGCCATTGTCGAACCGATCAGAAATAGAAAGTTGCTCACTGGAATTAGAGGCAATGTGCAGATACCGAGAAAGAGTAATATTTTGGTTCGCTTTTCAGCACTAATGCCACGAAGGGAGATATATGTGAGCAGTATAGCGCCGATTATAACCATGATCCCCAACCAGAGGAAAGGATCACCAATGTCTGATAAGGGAATGGTATTAAAACTATAATCATATCGAAGTGGATAGGGAATCAACATCAAGCCCAAGTATCTTCCAAGTATGGCAATTTTCGATAGGAAAAGACTAAGGCCGCTTGCCTCTTGGGTCAGTGAGTTATCGAAAAGGTGATACTCCTGATCCAGCAGAATATCCGTCACACCCAAATAGATCACTAGGTAGATGATTGTGACTGCGAAAGGAATACTCAATGAGAAAATAGAAGTCTGTCTATCGTTCTTTTCAGCTATCGCCAAGATCAAGAAGACAGGCAATAGAGAAAGGGTAGTTTCCTTTGAAAGCAGAGAAGCTAAAAATAAAACTCCGGATAAAATGAGTAGGGGCTTGTTCTGTTTTCTCAGTGAATTGGTAAAGGCAATGAAGCTTAAAACCACAAATATAAACGCGTAGATTTCGTCTCTGCTCTTGATGTTGGCAACAACCTCGCTGTGTAAGGGGTGTGCAGCGAAAAGCAAGACAGCAATGACAGCCCACAGAGGTTTGAAAAACCCAAGTTGCTCGAGCCATTTCAACAAGACAACGCAGAGGAGGGAATAGAAGAGGATATTCAATAAATGAAATGGAAGAGGGGTATTTCCGAATAACCCTTGCTCAATGGAAAAACTTGCTCCACTCAACGGTCGATAATTCCCCTGATCTTTTCCATTCAGACCATACCAATAGCTATGTGCAAAATGGTCTGTGATGCCCTCAAACCCTTTTTGTGTAAACTGGTTTTGCGTGATGATAGCCTTATCATCTAGGACAAAATCATGGTTAAGAGTATTGATGAAGCAACTAAATGCTACACAAAAAACGAGAAGGTAGTGCCACAATTTCACCATCCAAACTTCGATAAAATCAACGATGGGGCAATAGCTACATTTGCTCTTTCATGAAAATAGCAATCCTCGGAACTACCTGGCCATTCAGAGGCGGGTTGGCAGCTTACAATGAGAGGTTGGCAAGGGAATTTATCGCTCAAGGCCACCAAGTGGTCATTCACACATTCTCTTTGCAATATCCTGGCTTTCTTTTCCCAGGGAAAACGCAACTTGCGAGCTGGGATAAGCCATCGGATTTACAAATACACGAGGATGTAAATTCTGTGAATCCATTTAACTGGATTAAAACAGGTCATAGAATCCGAAAAGGTAATCCTGACTTAATCGTGGTAAAATATTGGCTCCCTTTCATGGGGCCATGCTTTGGAACGATCTTGAGAATTGCCAAGAGAAACGGAGCCAAGGTTGTTTCAATTCTAGATAACATTATTCCTCACGAATCAAGGATTGGAGATCGTCCATTCACAAACTACTTTGTCGGCCCCGTCGATGCGTTCATCGCGCAGTCACGGTCTGTTCTGGCCGATACGGAAGAGTTCGATAAGCATAAGCCAAGAAAGCTCAATCCCCATCCTGTTTTTGACAATTTTGGAAAAGGTCTTTCAAAAGAGGATGCCTGCCAGTATTTGGGAATTTCATCTGAAGACAATTACATTCTCTTTTTCGGTTTCATTCGAGACTACAAGGGATTGGATTTGCTTTTGGAGGCTTTGGCCCTCAGAAAGGTAGGATCACAAGATGTTAAAGTCATTGTTGCTGGCGAGTTTTATAGCAATGAGGAGAAATACCTCAACCTGATCGAAAGGTTAGGAATTGAGGAGAGTGTAATTCTTAAAACAGAGTTCATTGCCGATGATGAAGTGAGGTACTATTTCAGCGCTGCGGATGTGATTGTTCAACCTTACAAGTCTGCTACGCAGAGCGGTGTGACACAGATTGCGTATCACTTTGAGAAACCAATGATTGTCACGAATGTCGGCGGGCTTTCCGAGATTGTGCCCCATGGTGTTTCGGGTCTGATATGTGAACCTGATTCAAATAGTCTCGCCACATCAATCGAGCAATTTTTTCAAGGGGATCAATCTCGATTGATTGAAGGAGTCAAAGCGGAAAAGAAAAGATTTCTTTGGTCTACCATGGTAGATTCAATTATCGAAATGTACAACCGAGCTAGATGAAAGAGTGGTTAAAAAAGCGAACATCAAAGCGGCAATATGAATTGTTGCGCATGCTTGCGTTTGAATACAAGAGATGGAAATGCAGAATCTCGGCACCTAAATCATATGTTACTGATATAGTAAGACTTCATCTTGGATCCGGAGATAGGAAACTTCAAGGGTGGCTTAATGTTGACATGATTGGCAGTGATTTGGATCTCGACATTGCTGATGGACAACTACCGTTCAGTGATGACCAATTTAGCGTCATCGTCTCGCAGCATGTTATAGAACACTTGACCTTGGAAGATGAACTCATCCCGCTCCTGAAGGAATGTTTTAGATGCACCAAAACTGATGGGAAAATTTGGCTGTCAACCCCTGATATGCGAAAGGTTGCTAAGAGCTACATCGAGCAGGACAGCGATGATATGATCCAAGACAGGCAAAGTCGATTGCCAGATTGGAATTTCGGTGATTACCCTTCGCAGCATTTTGTGAATGACATGTTTCATCAGGGCCTCGAGCATCGGAATCTATTCGACTTTGAGCTGCTTGAGTGGGTATTGAATCAGGTTGGCTATGATCATGTAACCAGAGTAGAGGAGAAGGATCTGATTGATGCTTACCCTGAATTCCCGCCTCGTAATGATGACTACCAATCAGTCTATGTGAACGCTTCAAAAATTTGATTTTGAGCATCTTCAAAGACACCAAGTTGTTGCTTATTCTGGTTCTTGGGAGCATCCTAAGAATATGGAACACGGCTGGAATGAACTATCATCACGATGAGCTCAGTGCTTTACTTAGGTGTCGTTTCGATTCTCTCACAGATCTCATCAACTTTGGTGTGATTCCCGATGGTCATCCTGCATTGACTCAAGTGTTTCTTTGGTTTTGGACCAATTTGGTGGGAATGGATCCGATGCTTGTGAAGTTGCCTTTTATCGTTGCCGGAATCGTTTCAATTTGGCTTGTATTTAAACTAGGGACTCTTTTACTTGATAGTCGAACTGGATATGTTTCGGCGACGCTTTTCGCAGTACTCCAATATGCCATTGTCTATTCTCAATGGGCAAGACCCTATGCTTTCGGAACATTGTTCTTGTTATTGGCACTATTCTTCCTCATCACTTATCAAAAGGAAAACAAGCTGATCAGCCTTCTTGGATTCACTATTTCTGTTGCTCTGACGGCTTATACTCACTACTTCGCCCTTCTTACACTTTTGGTATTTACCTTTTTCTATTGGCTAATCTCTTTGAACAGGAATCAAAAGTTGTACGTGCTTGCAGCTGGATTGGGAGGGTTTTTATTCTGGGTTCCACATCTATCAATTACTCTTCATCATCTCAGCCTTGGAGGAATTGGGGATTGGCTCCAAACTCCTCGATCTGACTTCTGGTGGACATTGATCATGTACACCTTCCACTATAACTTCCTTTTTCTGATTCCCATCGGATTTTCAATTCTCTATTACGCAACAAGACTGCGTGTTTTATGGCATATACTTCCGAAGCGAATTGTATTGTTCAGCACCGTCGTATTGACCTACATTCTCACGTATTATTATTCAGTGAACGTGGAGGCTTTGCTCCATTTTGGAACAATGTCTTTCGTGGTGCCCTTGGTCTGCCTTCTCATTGGTTCGCTTTTGTATAAGGCTGATGCCGAAATTGCGTGGATCATCATGTTCTCTTATACATTGGTAGGGGTTTATTCATTGATTGAAGACAGAGATCATTTTCAACTCAATTATCAGACGGCCTATGGCGATTCATTTGAGTGGTCTCAAAAGCTGGACATCCCATTGCATTTTGACCTTCGAGAGGATGCCGTGTTGTTGTTGCAAAATATTGGAGAAGCTCATGAGGAAGTAGTCTCGATTCGACAAGTAGGATATGAAAATTGGAGCACCCATCTCAAGCAATCTTCAAAAGACACGCTTTTGGTAATCACGAACCCTGGCAGCCCACCCGAAATTCTAGCCGCAGCAGTTGATGAGTTTCCTTGCCTTGTGGAGAAGCACGAATATCACACGACAGCCACGTATTTACTCGCCCGATCCTGCAGCCTCGAAGAATTTGAATCAACTGACGTAGATCGAGTTCAGGAGTCAGATGAATATTCCACCGCTCTTGAAATTCCGTTTCAGGTTGTTTCCAACCCACAATTGGTAATTATAAAAAGCCATTTTATCGCATCGAGAAGAGGAAGTGCCAATCAGCTTGTGACAGAATACAAAGAAGAAGACGGAGCCCTGCAATGGCGAGGAACATCATTTCATCAAACTTTGAACTCTGAACATATGTACCGGGCGGTAACAATGGTCGATAGCCGAGATTTGCATACACTTTCAGACCACGGACTCCTTAAATCGTACGTATGGAACCGAGACCTTCAGTCGCTCGTTGATGTTCATATATCGATGTCTTCTTTTGAGACTAATATGAGCCGATATCGTCTGTTCGAGGAATAATTGTTGGTCAGGTCTTCAATGCGTATTTTGCGTGAAATTGGTTCTATGAAACGCATTTATTTACTCTCCACCTTTCTTGTCCTCTCAACGAGTTTGTTGGCACAGACAATCATCATTGACTACACAGAAAAGACAATCGAAGACGAGTATGTCATTCACTACCTCGCTAAGGCTTCAGAGCCTAAAACGGCAGTTTATGAAGACATCACCGCAGCCAAGAAGGAATTGTTGAAGATGCTCGAAGACCTTCAGAAGGATGGTTTTGAAATCGCTGCCTCCACGATTAGTAGTCACAAGCATTGGCATTGGTTTAAAAAAGGAATGCACTACCACTATCAATACATTCTTCAAAATTCTCGAATGGAAATGCCCGTAATGCCTGGAAGAGAAATGAACAATCAAAGACCGAATGACCAAAAGAGGCAAATGAGAAAAGAGCAAAAGAATCGTCCTGGAAGTGGCCAAGGTGGTGGCCGCAACGGCGGAGGAAGAAGAGGTCAAGGCGGCGGATCCATGAATCATGGAGGCGCTGGCGGGGGATCAACGAATCAAGGTGGGTCAGGCGGTGGGTCAAGTCAGGGAGCTCCACCACCTCCACCTCCCTCAGGAGGAGAAGCTGGTGAGCAGCCACCCCCCGAAGGAGGAATGGGTGGAGGTAATACCCCACCACCAAGACCAAATGACCAAGGGAAAGATGACGGTGATGGTTCTGATGGTAGAAAAGTGCCGAACCCAGCTAAGGGGAGCGTAAAAACCGGGCTTTAACTGGACCTACCCGCAGGTCAAATTGGTATTGTTTTTAAGGCGATTCTTGATGTCCCATGATTGGATCATGATGATTAGGAGATTCACGTATGCCAACGAGGCTTACAAGCATTGACTTCGCCTCTTAATCCCTACTCGTTTCATTACTTTCGTTGCCCTTTAAATTGTACTGAGCATGCAGATTGTAGCGCCATATACTCCTAAGAACAAAATTCGTGTCGTAACGGCGGCTTCTTTATTTGATGGGCATGATGCTGCCATTAATATCATGCGACGAATCATTCAAAGTACAGGAGCGGAAGTCATCCATCTCGGGCACGATCGGAGCGTAGAAGAAGTGGTCAATTGTGCCATCCAAGAGGATGCTCAAGCAATCGCGATGACAAGCTACCAAGGAGGTCACATGGAATACTTCAAGTACATGTTTGACCTGCTGAAGGAGAAAGGAGCAAGTCACGTCAAGGTATTTGGCGGCGGCGGTGGTACAATCCTGCCGGAGGAAATTAAAGAACTCCATGACTACGGAATCACTCGCATTTATCATCCTGATGATGGAAGATCAATGGGGCTGCAAGGGATGATCAATGACATGCTCGAGCAATGTGACTTTGCAACTGGAGTAAATCTGAATGGAGAAATTTCTCGCCTCACTGGGAAAGACAGAGGTTCAATAGCACGCTTGATCTCAGCAGCTGAAAACAATCCTGAAGAACATAAAGATGACCTAAACAAGGTCAGAGATATTGCTGGTCAAAGTAACACACCAATCTTAGGTATTACAGGTACAGGTGGTTCAGGGAAAAGCTCCTTGGTTGATGAGCTTGTACGGAGATTCTTACTTGACTTTCCGGAGAAGACCCTAGCAATTGTGTCGGTCGATCCATCCAAACGCAAAACAGGTGGAGCTCTCCTAGGAGATAGAATTCGCATGAATGCTATCAGAAACGATCGAGTCTACATGCGTTCGCTCGCCACTCGCCAGAGCAACCTAGCATTGAGCAAGCACGTGAAAGAAGCCCTTGATATTCTTAAAGCAGCCCAATTCGACCTTATCATTCTAGAAACATCTGGTATTGGACAGAGTGATACGGAAATTCTTGATCACAGTGATGCGAGTCTTTATGTGATGACCCCTGAATTTGGCGCAGCGACGCAGTTGGAGAAAATTGACATGTTGGACTTTGCTGATATAGTTGCAGTAAACAAATTCGACAAACGGGGCTCCCTGGATGCGGTGCGCGATGTGAAGAAACAATACAAAAGAAATCACCAGCTCTGGGATACGTCGGACGAAGAAATTCCGGTCTATGGTACAATTGCCAGTCAATTTAACGACCCAGGTACCAACACACTCTATAAGGCTATCATGGATCTTATCGTCGACAAAACTGGCGCTGAACAACTCAGGTCGACGTTCGAAATTACGGATGAGATGAGTGAAAAGATATTCATCATTCCTCCAGCCAGAACAAGATACTTGAGCGAGATTTCAGAGAATAATCGAGCGTACGATAAGTGGGTCGAAGAACAGAGCAATATTGCTGGTAGACTCTATTCACTTGACATGGCTATTCAAGAGCTGGAGGTAGGTACAGACCTCCGAACTGCCTTGGAGGCAAAGTTTGAGGATGTCAAAAAAGACCTCGACCCCCGAAATTGGGATTTGATCGAGGACTTTGAAAATCAGATGAATCGTTATAAGAATGAGTTCTACTCGTTCAAGGTTCGTGACAAAGAAATCAAAGTTCGAACCCATACCGAATCATTGAGTCATTCTCAAATCCCGAAGGTTGCGACGCCAGTTTATCGATCCTGGGGAGATTGGCTGGATTGGGCTTTGCAAGAAAACGTTCCTGGTCAATTCCCATACACAGCTGGAATCTATCCGTTCAAGAGAGAAGGAGAAGATCCAACTCGAATGTTTGCAGGAGAAGGCGGACCGGAAAGGACTAACAGACGATTCCATTATGTGAGTCTTGGGATGCCCGCAAAGCGACTTAGTACTGCATTTGATTCTGTGACTCTTTATGGAAATGATCCAGATCATCGCCCTGATATCTATGGGAAGGTCGGGAATTCAGGAGTGAGCATCTGCTGCCTTGATGATGCGAAGAAACTTTATTCAGGTTTTGATCTCGCCGACCCAAAGACATCGGTATCGATGACTATCAATGGACCTGCTCCAATGCTTTTGGGCTTTTTCATGAATGCGGCCATTGATCAAGCCTCTGAGAAGTACATTAAAGAAAATGGACTTGAAGATCAAGTAGAAGCAAAGCTCAAGGAGCTTTGGGATGATAAGGGTTTGGAGCGGCCGAAGTATCAAGGAGATATTCCGGAAGGAAATGACGGTCTCGGATTGATGCTCTTGGGAGTAACTGGTGATCAGGTCCTCCCAGAAGATGTTTACGCCAAGATCAAAACCGAAACAATGAGTGTCGTGCGTGGGACGGTTCAAGCAGACATACTCAAAGAAGATCAAGCTCAAAATACCTGCATTTTCAGCACAGAATTTGCGCTGCGATTAATGGGCGACGTCCAAGAGAGTTTCATTGAGAACAAAGTCAGAAACTTCTATTCTGTTTCAATTAGCGGTTATCACATTGCTGAAGCTGGGGCGAACCCAATAACCCAGCTGGCCTTTACGCTGGCCAATGGATTTACATATGTAGAATACTATCTCAGCCGAGGTATGGACATCAATGCTTTTGGACCGAATTTGAGCTTCTTCTTCAGCAATGGTATTGATCCTGAGTATGCCGTTATAGGCAGAGTAGCGAGAAGAATCTGGGCGAAAGCACTCAAACAGAAGTACGGAGCGAACGCTCGCGCTCAAATGCTGAAGTATCATATACAGACTTCTGGACGAAGCTTGCATGCTCAAGAAATAGACTTTAACGACATCCGTACGGCGCTTCAGGCGCTATACGCGATTTATGATAATTGCAACTCGCTGCACACAAATGCTTACGATGAAGCCATTACAACGCCTACTGAGGAAAGTGTTCGTCGTGCCATGGCAATCCAATTGATTATCAATAAGGAATTGGGTCTGGCTAAAAATGAGAACCCGATTCAAGGGTCGTTCATCATCGAACAACTTACAGATCTAGTCGAAGAGGCGGTACTCACTGAATTTGATAGAATCACGGAAAGGGGAGGAGTGCTAGGTGCCATGGAAACCATGTACCAGCGTAGCAAAATTCAGGAAGAGAGTTTGTACTACGAAACGCTCAAGCACACAGGAGAATTTCCGATTATCGGCGTCAATACTTTCTTGAGTTCAAAAGGAAGTCCAACTGTTCTTCCAAAAGAAGTTATTCGCGCAACCAAGGAGGAAAAGGAATATCAGATTTCAATGCTAAATCGGCTCCACGAGAGCACATCTTCGGAACAAGCCACACTTCTTCGTGATTTGCAGGTGGCTGCCATCAACAATGACAACATGTTTGATCATTTGATGAACGTATGTAAATTCTGTTCTCTGGGACACATTACGAGCGCCCTCTTCGAAGTGGGAGGTCAGTATCGAAGAAACATGTAAATATCCTATGGCAGTAGCTGGTAACCAAAGCTTCTATAAATGGCTTTCATCATTCATGAGAGGCAATGCTTCTTTTCGTCAGTCTTTATGGAAATGGTGGTATAACTTTCTCTCTAGAAAGTATAGCAACTTGACTGAATGGACGTGCATGAACTATGGATATTTACCAGAAGGATTTGTGGGGTCTGCCGCGCATGAAGAAGTTAGCAAGAATCTTTACCAGCAAGTCGTCAACGGTGTAAATATCAGCGACAAAGATGTCCTCGAGGTCGGCTGCGGAAGAGGAGGAGGTCTACATCATCTCCACGAACGATTCAGCCCGAAAGCATCTGTAGGTCTTGACCTGAGCCATCGGAGCATTTCGTTTTGCAACAAACGTTTTCCTGATAAGGGCTTGAGATACATTCAGGGATCGGCAGACGACCTTCCATTAGATTCGGATACGATGGACACGTTGATAAATGTTGAATCATCTCATACTTATCCTGATTTTGATGCCTTTGTGAAAGAGGCTTGCAGAGTGCTAAAACCGGGAGGACATTTTTGTTATGCTGATTTCAGACAGGCCGAGAAAGTAGATTCCATTAAAAAATCAATAGAGTCAGCAGGGTTTCAAATTGAAGTTTACAATGATATCTCCCCAAATGTATTGCTGGCACTAAAGGCTGACGAGCCCAATAGGGATGAGTTGATCAAAGCCCATGTTCCATGGTGGATGAGAACGACGGTAAAGCAGTTTGCAGGTGTGCCCGGATCGAAATTCTTTACTGATCTGAGCTCAGGCGAGACTGTTTATATGCATATCATTTCGAGAAAGATCTGAAGCGGTCCATCCTTGGAACTGCTGTCAATAACCACAAGATGTTTGAGCACTTGCTGAACGTATATGAAGAATTCTGTTCTCTAGGACAAATAACGAGCGCTCTCTTTGAAGGGGAGGCCAGTATCGTAGCTGTAGATTACCCGATCTTCTCAACTCGGCCGATTAAAATGACTGGCTTAGAAACTCAAGGAGTTTAGTCCAGCTTTCCTCATCAACTTCTTTGTTGTATGCCAATGGAAGATCAAATTTCTCACCTTTTTCTGTGGCTCCAGGATTGGTGAAAGCGTGAACTGCCCCTGGATAGTTCACAAACTCATATGTCACGCCAGCTGAATCCATTTCATCCTTGAATGACTCAATCGCCTCCGCTGACACGAAAGGATCATCTGCTCCATTCATCACTAAAATTCTCGCGTTGACAGAACCGGGTGTTGCCGCTTCAATTGGACCGATGCTCCCATGGAAGGTAGCTACCGCATTGAGCTCTGCTCCTTGGCGGGCCATATTTAGAACGACTCCACCACCAAAGCAATATCCGATTGCACCTATGTTCGCATTATCGCAGTGCTCGCTTTTTTTGAGTGTTTCTACGGCAGCGTTGAACCTCTCTTTGGCTCCGTCAAAATTCTGCATGACAGCTCCGGCAAATGACCCCGCGTCCTCTGGGTGGTCCGCTTGCCTCCCGTCGCCGTACATGTCGAGAGCAAAAGCAACGTATCCGGCCTCCGCCAATTTTAGTGCGCTGTTTCTTGAATGATCGTTGTGGCCCCACCATTCATGGACTACGATAATGCCCGGACGTTTATCTGTGGCATTTTTATCATAGGCCAGATATCCTTTCATCGTGATGCTGTCTCCTTCATACATGATTTCTTCTCCGACAATCGATGCGTCATGTTGGGTGCCACATGATGAAAGAATCAAAAGGAGGAATAGGTAGATAAGACTTCGCATGGTTCGGATTTTAGGGCAAGAAAATACAAATTGCGTCGAAGGACTCGATTATTGAGGCTTAATTTTCAGCTTTTTAATCGCTTTCACGGGGCCCGGACATTTGTTTTGGTGACAGACGAGGCAATTATCAACCATGATGTTGAAGGCGGGGATCTGCCCATCTTCATCACCCTCGAAAGACTCATAATTGTCAAGAAATGCGTCAGCCATGCTCTGATAGAGCTCGTCAATTTTCTCTGGTTCCGTAGCATGGGCCGAGGTAATTCTTTCGTAGTTCGTATAGAATTTGGGGCTCACCGAACTTCCAGATTCGAGGGAATCACTGACCAACTTCATTTCGTCGTACATCTGGCGCATCAATCGCGCTAATTCACTTCGTTCAACGCCATTGACTATGATCATTCCACTTTCTCCTTCATCAGCCGGTGGGTTTTCACTACAAGCGATCAGCAAGACACAAAAAAGGGGTATGATCATCCTCATACCCCAAATATCAACAACTCTGTTCAGACCTATGAAAGGAATGCAGAATACATCCATATCAGCTTTTCTTGCTCACGGATGTAATCGCTCATGAGTGCATTGGTTCCTTCATCACCAAGTTCATCAGCCATATCTAGAATAGAGCTGCATCATTCATGGAGTTCAGCGGTGAAGCTGAGCATGACATGCCTGAGTTGTTCCTGCTTTTCGAATCGAATCCGGAGGATGAGATGTTCACCAAGATGATTCGAGAAGAACTCGAATCAGCGATTAATGAATTACCATATGACCAGCGGGATGTTTTTGTACGTCACGAAATGGAAGGGGAATCATTCAAAAGCATAAGTGAGGAAACAGGGCAAAAAGTATCGACCCTCTTATCGAGGAAGAGATACGCCGTGTTACAACTAAGAAGCAGGTTACAGCAGCTCTTTTATGAATTAACTCAAAATTAAAGTTGAAATGAAAAAAGTATTGATTGTATTAGGTTTTGGACTACTGGCCATTGGTGCCATGGGTCTCTTCGCATACGTAACCATGTCACTGTGGAATTGGCTTTTGCCAGTAATTTTCGGATTGCCCCTAATCACGTTCTGGCAAGCGATTGGTTTACTAATCCTCAGTAAAATCATCTTCGGTGGATTTGGAAGGGGAGGAAGAAGTCACGGTGGAAAACGATGGAAGCATCGTATGAAGAGACGATGGATGAGTATGTCACCTGAGCAACGGGATTCATACAAAACATCCTATGCCCACCATTGTTACGATGAAAATACGGTGAAACAAAATCCCGAAGCTTCAGAGTAGCAAGTTCAGGGGAGGGCAACGATCTTAAGACAGGTATTATCTGAAGTTGCCCTTTTCCCACCAGCGTGTCTCTACCACAACGCCTCCTTTGAGAGCAAATACGAGGTAATCCGTTTCACGCCAGAAATAAACGATGTAATACTCGCCTGTTGGAATCTTGTATGCAGGCGGTAGTGCCTTCCCGGTTCGCGTGCCGTTTCGACCTACGCTCACTTTTTGCTTCTCGTAATCTGCTAGTGGACCATGGTAGTAAGGCTCCCCCATATTGCTGAGAACAACCTCCTTGGTCAAGCCTTCCTTGGCAGCTTTGATACCAATCTGTTTCATGATGTCATGAAAGATGCTGTTGGTTGTGTCGCAGTAAGGATTCTTGTATGACCGAAGGCGTTTGTGTTCTCCACACAACTCGGTGGCACTAGCAGCCTCTAAGGATTCTAGCAAGGTCGTGCATCCACCTTGTGCATACGAAGTGTTCATGAACAACAATAACAAAGCGGCTAGCGAAAGCGATCTAATCATGAGTAGTCATTTGATTCAATGCAATATTAATCATCCAAAAGCCTACAGCCCGACATTGAATCCGACTCGGATGATAGGATTGATGTACGGGGAGTAAGTTCGTTGAATAAGCTCATACAACGCCATGACACTCAGACTCGTTCCGCCACCCATTCTGTACAGGTAACCTCCGCCCACAAAAAAGTGAGGAATGTTACTCCGTCTTCCGCTTGGGTCCCAGAAGCCATTCAAGACTTCGTATTCTGCATGAGCAAAGAGATTTTCGAAAACGAAAAATCGATTGAAGACCGATCCACCTAGAACGTGTGAATCCCAATCTGTGTTACGAATAGAGAAATATTGATAGGTGCCCCGAATCCCAACTATATACCGATCGCTGACTTTATAACCGAGCATTGGGGAAACGTTGACGAAAGTGTAATAGCCGAATTGAGCCCCGAGGTTTCCTCCGGTGAACAAGCGATCCTGAAGATTAAGTTTTGATCTCGTCTCCGTCGAATCTTCCTCCATCACTTCCAACCCTTGAGGATAAGCGTGTGTCGCGGAAACTAAGAGAGCGAGTAACCCTATGAATCTAACCCAATGCATTCAGCCGTAAAGTATTAATTCCACCATTGATTTGAAACAAGAAGATTTTGAATGTCAAATCTCTCTCCTATGACGGGTGTCACAAGAGGAAGGTTGAGTTTGGCAGCTGCAACCGAAACTCGCTCTACGGGTTCAGTCCAAGAATGCAATGAAAGGTCAAACATGCCCCAGTGAATTGGCATAATAGCCTTGGCCTGAACATCGATTCCAGCTTGAGCTGTTTCTTCAGGCATCATGTGGATTGCATGCCACAATTCGTTGTACTGTCCGCATTCCATCAAGGCGATATCAAACGGGCCATATTTCTCACCTATCTTTTTGAACTCTCCAAAGTATCCCGAGTCACCGCTGAAGTATATGCTGTTTTGTTTTCCTTTTAATACCCAAGAAGCCCAAAGTGTCTTCGATCTGTCGGTGACACCACGACCAGAGAAGTGTTGTGCTGGGGTGCAGGTGAGCGTAATTCCATCTATTTCAAGTTCATCCCACCAGTCAAGCTCGGTTATCTTGCTATCCTCAACACCCCAGTGTAACAGGTGAGATTTAAGTCCCAAAGGCACATAGAAATGGCCAACCCGATCTTTTAACTTCAGAATAGTGGGATAATCTAGATGATCATAGTGATCGTGTGAATAGATGACATAGTCGATTTGGGGAAATGCCTCTACCTCCAGAGGAAGCTTCTGCTCGAATCTTTGAACTTGAAACTCGAAAGGAGCCGCTGCGGGTCCAAACATTGGATCGAGCAGAATGACCTTCCCTTCCATTTCTAGTAGAAATGCACTGTGCCCAAACCAGGTTAAATGTGCGCTACTATCGTCCGAATCTATAACAGTTGGGTCTAAATCTCTGATCTCAATTGGCTTTTGGGGAGTAGCATCTTTGGGTTTATTCCAGTAAGGTTTCAACATCTTCCACACTTGGCCAGCCTTCATGTCGAGTGATACTTCTCCATAATTTTTAAAGATGGATCCATTGTGCTGAGGAGAGCTTTTTAACGATTCTAAGTACTTACCAGAGGGCGTTTTACCGAACTGGGGGAGGTTCAGAACATACATTCCACCAATGGCGATGACCGCTGCGAGAATAATAATGACTATCAAAATCTTTTTGAATGTTTTCATAAATAGGACGCAAGATTAACCGCTAAATACTGAACGTCTTGAATTCTTTGATAGAAATCTTGCACCAAGGATGGACGGTTCCAATCATCTATGGATCAATGAGTCCAGTTTTTCAAGGGCTCGCTTAGTATCCGTATAAACCGAGTCGATGACCGAGGCTGAAGTAAGCGCGTCAACACTATCCATTTTTCTATTTCCATTGCCTGAAGTTGTATGCACCACCATTTTAAGAGGATCATAGTGAGCGTTGATGAATCGTTCTATCTCTTCTGGTGGTTGCCAGACTTCCCAAGTATGAATAAGCATGACCGCATCCCAATGATTCGGATTAATCAAATCGAGATGCTCAATGTCTATTCCTTTGAGAAAAACGTCGGAGATGAAGTAATGTTCTGTGATAATCTCGATCATCCGGTTCTTATAAGGGCTTCCTTGGTAAACAATCAGAATTTGGACTTCTGCGTCCTCTGTCCCAATTTCAAAACCCGATGCTCGATCCATAGAGAAAGTGACCTTGTACCAGACGCCAAATATCAGGAGCAGGGAAATTGCGACAAGCCCAACCAGTAACCAGCGATTCATAGGATGGAGTAGGTGCAAACTAAATTACACTAATTGGTTGATTTTGAAAGATAATGGATATCCTTCCTTGGTATCGATAGTGCAAGGAAAAGACAGTTTTTTAGTTGTGATGCACTTGAAAGATGTCAACGATTTCTTGTACAGGAATATTACCTTGATCGTATACCCTTGAGCGCTCAATAATTGCGTTTACCGCCTGAATTGGAAGCCCCATATTCATGCTATATTCCTTCAAAAGATGGATTTCATCCAACTCTAATTCTCCATCAGCCCAAACCATCTTCAATAGGTGATAAAAAATAACGATACGCTTCGACTCTGTCTTTGGTGGGATGAATTCTTGTTGAGTTGTGAATAACGCCTCCATTTCCATGGGTTCGATCTCTAATTGTTCTGCAACGAGATGGAGCATATCATACTCCTCATCTCTATGATGACCGTCAGCAGAAGCCATTTTTATGAGCTGAGAAAGAAGGCTGAGTTTCTGTTCGTGGGTTAGTTTCATCTCTGTCAAAATAAACGATTCCTTCGCGATTAGGTTACAACCACCACCAGTTCACCCCTTCTTGAAAACGATTGTAGCTGAGGAATTTTCTAATCTGGTTTCTTTCAAAAAGAGGTGGAAATACAGCCACCAACACCTGAGCTTCCAAATGTGGTCCGAGTAAGTCGATGTCATCTTTTCCGATCACTTTAAACTCAATATCACCTTCCTTGAGGATTTCGGATGCTAGTTTGGACTTGCGGTTATCTCCAAGAATGAAAAGAGATTTCGAATTATCCATGTCCATCTCTATGAATCGGTTGATCTTCAATTTGAAAAATGCTTTCTGCTTATAGTTCTGCGAATTTTTGGACGTTCTTGCTGCATGATCTCGCCATTGATGAGTGACTTGATCAACACAGATTATAGAACAACCAATCTTGTACCAATGAAAGACAAGATCATAGTCTTCAGGATACTTTAAATCGCCCCATTTCAAGTTGTCGCGGTGTGTCATCCAGTTCGCACCAGCTATTGTGCATTCACGATAAATCCATTGGTCATGGTCTTGTGCTTCGACTCGCTGGTTAATCCATGCTTCATACGTTCGATAGCCTTCAGTAATGACATCTTCGCTGAAGTATTCCACCTTGCCTGTTGAAACGCTGGTTTTGCTGCTGTCGAGCGTTTTGAGTAGGAGGTCCAACTTATTTGGAGGCATGATGTCATCCGCATCCATTCTGGTAATCCAAGTACCTGAGGAAGATTTGATCGCCTTTTCAAGCGCTTGAATGATGCCTGATCCGTCGTTCGAGAGCGCACGGATACGCTTATCCTCAACGCTGGCTGATTGCGTGATTTCCAATGAGTTATCGTCAGAATGATCGTCCACTACGATGAGCTCCCAATTCGTCAAGGACTGGGCTTGAATGCTCTCTAAGCATTCCTTAATCCAAGGCTCAGCATTTCTCACCGGCATGATGACGGATATCAGATTACTCATCGTTGTTCGAAGCTACATCGCAAATCTTCAATCATCCTGACCATGGAAGAAATAAATTTGTCGAAGATGTCAAATCCCAAACAACTTCTTTTTGTGGCTCTTCATCGACCGGGACGTTCGCCTTCGCAGCGATTCCGTTTTGAGCAGTTCGTTCCCTATTTAGAGAAGAATGGGTGGCAATGCGACTACGCCTACATGCTTGATGAACAGGATGATAAGGCATTTTACACACCAGGAGCGTATTTCAGTAAGGCTCGTATTGTGTTGAAAGGGTTTAAAAAGAGGATATCCCATCTAAGCTCAGCGGCGGATTACGATGTCATCTTTATTCAACGCGAATCATTCGTGTCTGGTTCAACCTATTTTGAGAGAAGGTTTGCAAAAAAGGGAGCTAAGATTGTATTTGACTTCGACGATGCCATTTGGATGTTGGACATTTCCGATGCAAACAAGAACTTGAGCTGGTTAAAGGATCCGTCTAAAACGAAAAAGATCATCTCCATCAGTGATCATGTTATCGCGGGCAACAAATTTTTGGCAGAATACGCTCTCCAATTTAATGAAACCGTCAGTGTTATCCCAACCGTGGTGGATACCGAATATTATCAAAGCAAGTTTCCAAAATCGAATGGCAGTATAACGATCGGGTGGACCGGCTCTCAGACAACAAACAAACACTTTGAACTCGCTGCTCCTTTTCTTAGGACTCTGAAAGAAAAGTATGGAGACATGCTTCGCATTGCAGCAGTCACAGAACGGGAAATTGAAATAGACGGCGTCGATGTTGACTTTATCAGATGGGATAAGGAAAGAGAAATTGAGAACCTTGATCAAATTGACATTGGTATTATGCCACTCCCGAAGGATGAATGGAGTAGAGGGAAGTGCGGATTTAAAGGCATTCAATACATGAGTTTGGGCAAACCGTCTGTCATGTCGCCAGTAGGTGTCAACCCAGAGATTGTAACTCATGGAGTCAACGGTTTCCTTCCTGAAAGTGATGAACAATGGGTTGATTACTTAACGCAACTTATTGATTATGAGGATTTAAGAAATGAGATTGGTCAAGCTGGGAGAAAGACAATTGAAGAGAAATACTCTGTCAATGCCACGCAGGACCAACTCTTGTCGTTGCTGGATTCTCTTGTTGACTAGGAATACCACACGAGCAATTTAATCGGACAAATCTTTTACGTTTGCGCCGCAATTATCAGAAGCTATGAAGAAGACCGCACTTTATGACAAGCACGTTGCATTGGGAGCCAAGATGGTCCCGTTTGCAGGATATGAAATGCCAGTTCAGTACTCTGGATTGTTAGAAGAGCATCACAATGTGAGAAACAATGTTGGTGTATTTGATGTTTCCCACATGGGTGAGTTTTTCTTGAAAGGAGAAGGAGCCGTTGATTTGATCCAACGAGTCACATCGAATGATGCGTCCAAGCTTGAACCAGGAAAGGTCCAGTATTCATGTCTTCCCAACGAAACAGGTGGAATAGTCGATGACCTATTGGTCTATTGCATTGGAGAAGATCATTTCATGCTCGTGGTAAATGCATCCAACATGGATAAGGATTGGGACTGGATAGCCAGCAGAAACACAGGAAATGTTGAAATGACTAACGACTCTGATGATTACTCCTTGCTGGCTGTGCAAGGTCCGAAAGCCGTCGAAGCGATTAGCTCTCTGACTGACCTTGATGTAGCTTCTATGAAGTATTACACTTTACAGGTCGGAACGTTTGCTGGAGTAGAAGACGTCATTGTTTCTACAACTGGATATACTGGGGCAGGCGGGTTTGAGATATACTTCAAGAATGATCAAGCAGATAAAATTTGGGATGCGGTGATGGAAGCGGGGCAGGGATGCAGCATTTTACCAACTGGACTTGGAGCTCGGGACACGCTTAGAATGGAGATGGGATTCTGTCTCTATGGAAACGACATTGACGATGCTACTTCGCCGCTTGAAGCAGGACTTGGGTGGATTACGAAATTCTCAAAAGAATTTACCAATTCCAGTGCATTGGCCGCTCAGAAAGAGGCTGGAGTGTCCAAGAAATTGGTTGGCTTTGACATACTCGATAAAGGTCCGATTCCCCGTCAAGGACATGAGATTCAAGACATGGAAGGAAATGTCATTGGAATCGTCACGAGCGGTACTATGTCCCCTTCTCTAGGTAAGGCAATTGCCATGGGTTATGTAGATCGACCTCATTTTAGCGAAGGCACTGATGTCAAGATCGCAATTCGAAATAAGCTTCTGGCTGCACGGGTCATGAAGTTTCCTTTTCTGAAGTAAGAAATCGCGAGACTTTCCATTTTGACCACGGCATATCTCTATTTTCGGATAGAATGAAGCGATTGCTGCTCATATCATTGGTTCTTGTTTTTCCTCTCATTAGCGGTAGTTGGGGATTCTTTGGTCATAAGAAGATCAACCGCATCGCGGTCTTCACCTTGCCATCCGAGTTGATGGCATTTTACAAGGAAAACATTGAATTCATCACCAATCATGCGGTTGATCCAGACATGCGTCGATATGTTTTGCCGGCAGAGGCCCCTCGACATTACATCGACATTGACCACTATGGTGAAAGTCCTTTTGATGAAGTTCCTCGACGTTGGGATAGCGCTGTAACGAAATACACCGAAGACACGCTCCAAGCATATGGCGTCGTTCCTTGGCACATCAATTTAATGTACCGCATTTTGGTCAAGAAGTTTGAGAGTCGCGATCTATCGGGAATCTTGAAAACCTCTGCTGACATTGGGCATTATATCGCGGATGCTCATGTACCGCTGCATACCACTGAAAATTACAACGGACAGCTGACTGATCAAAAAGGGATTCATGGCTTTTGGGAGTCAAGACTACCCGAGCTTTACACCGACGATTTTGACCTTTTCACGGGTCGTGCTTTCTACATTGAATCACCACTTGACTATGTCTGGGACGAGGTGGAGAAAAGTCATCATGCGGTCGATTCAGTCTTGGGCTTCGAGAAAGCGCTGAGCTCTGATTATCCGAGCGATCGGAAATATTCATTTGAGGATAAAGGGCGCAGCACTGTCCAAACCTATTCACGCGATTATTCTGCGGAGTACTATCTGTCTATGGATGGAATGGTTGAACGCAGAATGCGGAGGGCAATCATCTCAGTTGGAAGCTTGTGGTATTCGGCTTGGGTTGAAGCTGGTAAACCCGACCTGAGCTCGACGAACCCTCTTGACCTTGAACAATTTGAACAAGAGCAGGACGAGCTGGAAGCCAAGAAAGGTCAGCAGAAAATCCTTGGAAGAATCCACGGCGACTAGTGTTGGATTTTCCAAGTAATGATCGAACGATCATCGCTGCAAGAAGCCAAAACTCCCGATTCCGGAATCCATAAAAGTCGATTTACCGAATTTATATGCCCGTCGGCCTTCGCACGATCAAGCCGGAGTGGTAATTCTTCAAATTCTAAATCCCAGATTTTCACTGTTTTATCTCGACTGGCTGTTGCAACCCATCCATCCGACTGATTGACAACGATGTCGTATACCGCATAGTTATGCGCGGGAATTTCTTTCACCATCTCCATTCCTCCATGCAAATTCCAGATTCTGATATAAGCGTCTTTGCCTCCCGAAACGATTTTAGAATCTCCCAGAAAAGCAACTGAATTCGTGGATAATTCATGGGCTTCAACCTCATGGATGATTCGGTGCTCGGTTGTTTCCAGAATGAAGAGCTTTCCATTTCCACCAGTAATGGCCAAAAGACTTGAGTCTCCATTCAATGCCAATCGTCGGACTTTGTCTGCTCCTAATTTCAAATGCCAAAGAAGCGTCCAATCCTGAACATCCCAAATGCTAATTGACCCATCCGCAGAACTAGCATAAACACGATTTGAAATTGGATCAAAGAGCAAATGGAAAACTCCGTCGTCGTGGAGCTTTAGATGCTTGATTTCAGATTTGCTCTTCAGATCGATAATGTGGATGCTGCCGCGAATGGTGCCTACACACAAATACATATCGTTGATGTTGCAGAGTGAGTAGATTGTTTCTTCCGTCCGAATTGCAAATGGAAGAACTTCCCCATCCTCGATATTCCAAAGGGCAACGACCTTATCTGAACCTCCACTGAACAAGGTATTGGACTCGTTTCCAACAGCCAACGCGTAAAGAGCTGCACTGTGCGCTGTGAGTTGGTGAACGCGTTCTGCCTTCACACGAGTTCGTCAATGGCCGCTGCGAGCGCTCGGTCTCGTTCTGTAATGATGTCTCCTTTATCATGCGTGGAAAGCACGATGGAAACCCGATTATAAACGTTACTCCAGTTTGGGTGGTGATCCATCTCCTCGGCAATTTCAGCCACCTGATTCATGAAACTCCAAGCTGATTTGAAATCCTCAAACTCAAAGGTTGCAGCCAATGCTGATTTTCCTTCACCAAGATCTTCTTCTGTCCAACTCATGATCCTTCTTCTTTAAAAATTCGATGTGCTGCCACGGCCAGAATCATTCCGACAATTGGGGCGACAACGTAAATCCATTGATGCATAAAAATACGATTCATCAAGGCAGGTCCGATCGAACGTGCAGGGTTCATAGATGCTCCCGAAATGGGACCGCCGAGTGCGGCTTCGAGCAATACGGTCATGCCAATCGCTAAACCTGCAACGGTTCCCGTTTCGAGCGATCCCGTTGAAACATATAGAATCACCAGCATGAGAAAGAAACTCATGATTACTTCAAGCAGAAAAGTCTGAGTTGCACCATTGGCTGGCAGCGTCTCACCAAGCGTCGTAGCTTCGGGAAAAAGGAATAGTAAGGTGGCACTTGCGCAAATGGCTCCAAGAAGTTGTGATCCAATGTATGGGGCTAGTTGTGAAGCCTTGAACCTGCCTGAAACCCAAAAGGCAAGCGTTACGGCTGGATTAATATGAGCACCACTTAAATTCCCGAAGCTGTAAACCATTGCCATGACAATGAGTCCGAAGATGACCGAGATTCCAAGATGACCAATTTGTCCGCCACTTACTTCATTGATTACAATGGCTCCAGTCCCAAAAAAAACCAGCCCATAAGTTCCAATAAACTCGGCGAAATACTTGTTCAACTTGTCTGTGTTTAGGTCGGCTAAAGTAATGCGATTTGCTTTCTCAAAGCCCTAAAGAAGCCATTGCTTCATAGACTAGAAACGCAGGCCAAACAATGGCCTTGAGTATTCCGATTGCTCCCGCCCAAAAGCCTGATGTTGTCGAGACGTAGTAGATGGCTGCTCCAATGAATCCCAGTCCGTAGACAGCATTGCTGGCGCTGTTGGTGTGACTTCTGTCCTTCATGATTTACTAGTTTGAGCTAAGTTATTGTAAATCAAGGATTTTGGAAAGGGTTAATCCATCAGCCTTGAGAGTCATCATGAGTTTATTGAAGGGCAAGAATTAGATTACCTCTTCTTTGCTTTTGTCTTGACACAAAAGAAAGAAGCAAAGAAAAGGTCAAGGCTGTGGTCCGCGAAGGCAACCTGTCTCTCGTGCAACCTAACCTCGGCCGGCTGATCTCCTGTGGAGCTTCCCGGTCTCGCTAAGGCCGCACTTCGTCTAGAATACCTTCGCGCCCCAAGGCCAAATTTCTCTTCACTCTTGCACAATCTCAAGGCAAGCATTGGCTGCCATTTCAACGCAGTATGCTTCCGGTTTCTGAATGAAGCTTTTCCAGCATTATGCGAGCAGCCTTCGGCGAGATTTAAATTATTGTTTCGAATGAACGGTGCGGCAACCCAGATCATTGAAATGCATTGCATAAGTGGATTAGAGAAGGATGTCCGCGGTTCGAAGACCGTCGATGCTTCGGCATGGGCGGTTGAGAAAATGCCTCAGGGAAGCTTCTTGATTTTTACTCCACTTTGTATCAAGACAAAGTGGAAGAACAAGAAGTCGAGAACGACCGGCGCGGTGTCTACTTCTCGACTTTTCCATGCTCATGATATTCGCATGGGCTCGAAGTGACACTCAATTTTGTTAGTTGGACTGGGCAATCTTTCGAATCGGCCAGTTCCCCGCCTGCCGCGGGCAGGGAGCGGTCGCGCAGCGAAGCGAAGAAGAGTCGAGAACGACCTCAACGCTCGTTACTCCGGCAATTCTACTGATGCTGTTTTCACATTAATAGTGTGATGCAGACTAATCTGAAGCTGATTCTTCATCCAGGAATTGGTGATTTGGCGCATCACTCCAACTTGAGTCCTCAAGTTTGGTTTGATCGTGTAGCCGATAGCACCATAAGTTCGATTTCGATCAAAAACTTCTACTCGTCGACCGGATCCAATGCCTCTTTCTCCGTTTATGAAGAGCTCATTGTACAGAGCCAAATACCAAACTCCTTTTTCATATGACTTCGCATTGAATAGAATGTTTGCGAAGAGCATGTAACGGTATCTCGTTCTAAAATTTTGATTGTCTACTAAGCGTTGCTCATACCTGAAGCGATGTGTCAACCGAAGCCGACCTTCGAGCAAATTATTAAGGACAAGCGCTTCCTGATAGAATCTGGTTTCCTCGACTCCCACGATTGAAGAACCATATTCTTCTGTCCTGATAAAAGCCGCACCCAGCGTGAACTTTGCCCCTTTGTCTTTAAGTCTCCAAGTAGGTCCTCCTCGAAGCATGAGCTGTTCCATATCACCGCCCAAATTCCAGTTTCGATATTGAAGGTCGCCTTGAAAACCCCATTGGCTTTCATTGAGGTTTAGATTCCAGAAGTACATATACCAAGCCCCGAGTTTGTCGCCCTCTGGTTGGGCAACCACGCTCGTAAACGCTATACAAGCCGCAAAAATTAAAAAGGGATTTTTCATTTTTTCTTCTCCAGTTTTTCTCTCGGAACAACTGCCATTGTAATTCTCGAAATACAAACCATTTTTCCGTTTTCGTTCACGATTTCGATGCCCCAGACTTGAGAAGTTCGTCCCAAATGGATAGGTTTTGCTGTACCGGTGACAATACCGCTCATGACAGGACAGAGATGATTGGCGTTGATTTCCATGCCCACGGTAAAGAATTTTGAGGAGTCAACAACCAAATGGGCTCCGATGCTACCCAGCGTTTCGGCGAGAGCGCAGGAAGCTCCTCCGTGCAGCACGCCATACGTTTGACGGGTTCTTTGGTCTACTGGCATCGTTCCTTTGATATAATCATCTCCCAATTCCGTGATGTTAATATCAAGTGTATCGAGAAGCGTTCCCTTCCTAAACGTTTGTGCTTTATCCTGATCTACTTCACCGTACCATATTCCCATAGTCCTACATTTTCAACAAATAAAATTCAATCTTCGCGATTCTCCGCATGGTTGTCTTTCCAAACATCAAAATCAACATCGGCCTTTTCATTGCAGGCAAGCGACCCGATGGGTTTCACAACATCGAATCTGTATTCTATCCAGTCGACTGGAAAGAAAGCCTTGAAATTACGGATCGAAATCCTCACTTGAACTTGGAAGGTGTTGCTCATCACATGACTGAAGTCGGAAAAGTGCGTTTCATCAGCTACGGGGATGCAATTCCAGGCGAGCCCAGTGACAATTTGTGCATCCAAGTCTTTCAGTTGCTCGAGGAGTGGTTTAACCTCCCCTCAATTGACATGCATTTGCTTAAACAAGTTCCAACCGGTGCAGGACTCGGCGGTGGAAGTGCAGACGCAGCATTCATGTTGCGAGCGCTCAAAGAATATTTTGAATTAAGAATATCGGATGTAGAAGCCATGGAGTTGCTAGCTAAGGTTGGAAGCGACTGTCCTTTCTTTTGGAAGAATCGACCAGCATTCGTTTATGGAAGAGGGGAGAAGATGCATCCAATCGAGTTGGATTTGAAAGGTTGGAAAATTCTATTGCTGAATCCGGGCATTCATGTCTCGACCAAAGAAGCATATTCAGGTGTGAAACCAAATGATCCACCAATCGATTTGCAATTGCTTCCTAGTATAGATGTAGAAGAGTGGGAGCAAGTAGTTAGAAACGATTTTGAGGAAAGCATCTTTCCAGGTCATCCGAGCATAGAAGAATTGAAGAAGTGGATGTATTCAGAAGGAGCCGCTTATGCGAGCATGACCGGAAGTGGATCTACCGTGTATGGAATCTTTGATACGTTGCCAGAACTGCCTTTGGTGTATCAGAACCTGTCTGGTTGGTCCGGTGACCTCTAGTTCTTTCGGACAAAAACTTCGTGGACTTCCTTAGGACCTCGGATGTATTCTCCCATGTCCGTCCAATTCTGAACTTTTAATTTCAATTTTCCGTTGCCGACCTCGACTTCAAACGTTTCAATCGCCGCATCTTTTGCAATTGGATCACAGGGTTCATGATTGTTGCCCATGAATTTGTCTTCAGCAAAAATCATCCTCAACTCACATCCTTTTCTTCTTCGGATTTCTTTGCGATCCAATAGCTCGAACTCTGACGTCTTTTTGTAAGCACCAACGAAGTGGTCTCTATCTGGGAAATCAGAACGTACAATCGAGAATTTATTCTTTCCATCTTGATCCAATCTCCATATTTCTTGCGACGATGGGTTCTTTTTGTCTTTGGTTGGGAAGCGCTCGTAGTAAAGCCAGATGTCATCATCGTGGGTCCAAATCCGTATAATTTCGACCCGTTCATCGACGAAGTCATCTCCAGATTCAGCAGGTTCTTCTTTTGAATAGCTCCCAGTTAACCAATCGCCAAATTGACCAATGGATGCTTCTTGAGCAGACAAGGACGAGAGCATGAAGAAGAATCCTATGAGAAGGCAGGTAAGAGATTTCATAGTCCTTTCAAAGTTAACGATGAATCAAAGGACGCGCGGTACTGATTCTTGTCATTCTCAATGATGGCTTCGAATGGAAAGGCTTCGGGTTTGATGTCTGTAGGAAGCCAAAAGTCTTTTTGACGATCCATGGCGATGAAAAGACCTTCCTCAGATCCAAATGCTGAGAAATATTCGTCTGCTTCCGAAAACCGTTCGATACCTGCTTTCTTCACCAATTCACGGACTTCTGGAATTGAATTCACCACCATTCCAATCTCGCTCACATTGAGGACGTCTTCGGTCGGATCAAAATCCTCTCCATCAACTTCCATGGAAGAAGGGCGAGCGATGAACTCAATGATGTTTTGACTCGAATCAAAAGCATAGATAGCCTTCGAATTCCAGTTGACATGATGAATGATTTCTTCTCCTTCAAACGGCAAGATGGACGCTCGTTCTTTTAGCCAGCGGTGGCAAGAATCAATCTTGTTTAAAGGAATATTAAAAGCGAAGTGATAGAGTCGCTTTTCGTCGCTCTTCTTGAAATGTAATTGTGTCTCTGCCGTGCGAATTAAAAGCTGGTCATCATGCAGCGCTGCGGGCATGCCCAATGTGCCAGCATAGAATTCAAAAAGGGCTTCTAAGTCGTGAGACTCAAGAAAGAGTTGGGAAATTTTCAAGTGGAATTTTGCGGAGAAATTAAATATTCTCCACCAACTCTGGTTTACATCCAAATAGTTGGTTCTCCTTGATTCGCTTTGCCACGATGCTTGGCACCATGAATTCCCAACCTTCATCGTTGTCCTTAATCATTTGGACAACTTGATCTGAGAATATGTGAAGGATGTCTCGATTGGAGCACTGAATGTCTTCAATTTTCTCAACTTGCTTCAAGTAATTGATGAGGTGGTAGAGGTCATCACTTTCCAACTCGATGTTGTCTAGAGTTCTCATTGCACCTTCTTCCTCGCCAAGCGCTGGATAAACATAGACCTTGACGTTTCTTCCAAACAACCTGCCGTATGCTTCTAAAAGCTGTCCTTTGAGCGTGTCGTAGTACTTGTTTTCAAAAATCTGCTTCAGATTGTCAACGCCAAGAATGACACCCACCTTTCGATTGCGAACTGAATCGCTCAAATAGGAGACAAGAGTGTAATATTTTTGATAGTTGGAAATTAGAACGGTGTAGCCCAGACTTGAAATAATATCAACCCGGTCTAAGAAGTCTTTCTCATCGATCTTGCCATCGGCACTCAAATCTTTGAGTGTCAGTTCGAACAGAATTTGAATTCGATCGACATCGATGTCTTCTTCCTTTCTAAACTCCTTCAGTCCCATCTTGAGCATGTCAAGATTTACGTGGGTCAATGGTCTGAAGCGTCCTCTTAGGACTAAAATGTTCTTTTTGTAAAGTGCTTGTGATGCTTGAAGTACATCTCCGTCAGGGCCGAATAAGGCGGCATCAGTCAGTCCATTCTTAACCAATAAAAGAGACATTAGTCGGTTGTCGATGTGCTGAAAGTCCGGTCCGGTCAAGCGCATCATGTCGATTTCGATTCGACCGTGTCCTAGTCCATCAAGAAGGCTATTGATTAGCAGTTCTGGATCTTGATTGTAGTGATATACTCCGTAAAGCAAGTTGACACCGACTCGCCCAAGAGCTTTTTGTTGCATCAAACCATCATTATCGTGGAGAACTACGTGAATGATTGCGGTATTAGGTGGTGTGTCTGGAGACAATTGAAATCGAAGCCCGAGCCATCCGTGACCGCGATTGGTTTTGTAATAGTTGAGAACCTCTACCGTATTGGCAAAGGAAAAAAACAGGGATTCCTTCTTCCTGTGATTGAGTTTTTCGCTCAGGTTGGTGTACTCCCGATCGATCATGGTCATCAACCTAGGTTCTGCGACGTATTTCTTTGAAGCTCCGTAAATAGAATCGGAGATCTTCATGTCGTAAGCTGAGGTGGTCAATGCAATCGTACCCGATGCTCCTCCAGCCGCGAAAAAGTTTGCGGAGACTTCTTGGCCAGCCCCAATTTCGGCGAATGAGCCGTAAATTCTTGGGTCAAGATTTATGGCTAGAGCCTTTTCTCTGATTCCGATTTGTCTGTATGCGCTCATCCTTAGCTATTGTACAACGTCAAATCTATGTGGTTTATACGGTACCGATAGCACTTATTCGACCAAGTACAATGCAATGGCGATGTTTGCTCAATACGTAGTGTTCAAATGATCTCCGTCCTTTTTGATAAGACGTAAAAAGCCCCGAAATGTTTGGGTCCCGGGGCTTTAATTGATGTTTTATTTGATTACGAGAGGAAGTCGAGCCATGGATTCCTTTTCATCGGAAATCTCCAGAATATAGACTCCAGATTCCATTCCCTGAACATTAAGTTGCCAGCCGCTAGCCGAAGCAACTGACTGAATACCGACTAGTGAGCCATCGATCCTCAGAATTCTCAGGTTGAGCTGATCGTTCCATATCGAAGCATCTATCTGAATTTCTACGAAGTCAGATGCAGGATTTGGAATGAGTTTGATGCCGTTAAAATCTATCTCACTAACGCCGATGGTCAGGTCATCCAGATCAACATCTTGGCAATAAGGTGTTGAGGTCCCAATTGAGTTTTTGGCGGTTAAACAGACATTGAATGTGCCTCCTGTCTCTGGGTATTGATAATTTGGCTCAAATACATCGGATGTGTCGCCGTTCATATCGAAATCCCACTTGTATTCGGTAGGAAGAGGAAAACCGTCCGCTGTTAAGTTCTCGAAGTAGACCTTGTTGTTGTCAAAAGGAGCATCCCACAAATACAATGGTATTGGTAGATAGTTGAACAGGGTGATCTCTTGGCATGCCGTATCTGACCCATAACTGTTGCTCGCAATGAGACATACGTTATACGTCCCTGAATCGGCGTATGTGTATGTTGGGTTCTGAGCGGTGTCAGTTCCACCATCTCCAAATTGCCATACCCAATCAGTTGGGTTGTAAATTGAATAGTCGGTGAATTCGACTACTGGATCTCCACTAGTGTTCGCCGTGAAAGCGGCAATTGGAGCAGCATTGCTAATCGTAACATATTCGCAATAGTTTGCGCTTCCAACAAAGTTGGTCGCCGTCAAGCATACGTTGTAAATACCTGGGTTCGAATATTGATGAGTTGGATGCTGAACAGTATCTGAGTTTCCATCACCAAAATCCCAACTCCAAGCGCTAGGGTTGTTTGCCGATGAATCGGTGAAAGTCACCTCAGGATCAGCGGAGCTGTCATATACAAAGAATGCATTTGGTGAAGTTTCAGATTCACCCGTAATGGCGCGGAAGTGATAGGTGTAGGTTGCCGCAGACCATGCTGATCCATTGTAATTCCTTCCTCGACCATTTGATCCAGTAGTTTGTGTAATCCAAGTTGTTCCTGACGGCACTTCAAAACCAATAAATATATTACCTGTGAGGCTATCAAGATCATCCTCATATGGGCGCAGATCAATTCTTGTCATAGCCTGGGGAGTGAGTAACGTAGGTTCCGGAAACACCATTATTGGATCAATCAAATCAGAACCAGGATTACCATTGTTGTCATCCCAAATATGGACCTCTATGCTATCGTTGGGGTTATTAATATCCGTGTAATTTCTGATCAACGCTGTTGTTAGCGTCGCCATCCCGGACAACGTTATGCGATTAGCCACTCCAGTGTAGAAGCCGGTAGATGAGAAGCTTGTTATGAAGTTGACGACCCCGTTGTCGTGTTTGATATAATTACCCGCTATGTAGGAGTATGTATCGGATGTAGCCGAATTGTTTTGGGGCGACGAATCTGTCGCAATAACCCAATATTCAACCCACGCTCCTGGGTCTAATGCAGGAAAGGCAAAAAGAAAAGTGTCGTTGGATTGATAGTAGGGACTTAGCGTTAATGCAGAATTACCATCAACTTCATAATACAAAGTGGCAGAAGCTACTCCTGATATATCCTGAATTAGAACCGTTCGGAAATTGGTATCAATCTGTCCCTCATAGTGTGGATCTGGATCATGAATGATCAGCGGTGGTGCATTGTCAACCGTATCACTTACGATTCTCAGACTGTCTATATAAATACCATCGGCTTGATAGCCAGCATCAGTGTAGAACCTAAATCTCATCTTCACGTTGCTATTCCCGCAGAATCCGCCGATGTTTTGAGTGAAGCTAAGCCAATTGGTAAGTTGATTTTCTCCGTTGAAAGTGTATGCTGTTGTCCATGAACTTCCTCCATTGGTGCTGAATTCCATGTAGCAATAATCAAAGCCGTTCTCAATGTCAAACTTGATTCTCATATGGACATCTGCGTCAAGAGCTGTACTTAAATTCACTGAGTCAACCATGGTAGCATAGGTCGTTTGATTATTGAGATAATCACCACTTGGGCTGTCCGTGAGTGAATTGGAACCACTGAAGGCTTGTGATGTTGTTGTTCCCCACTGGCCCGTAAGTGACCATTGGGATGTTCCACTTTCAAAGTCGTCCTCAAAAATTACCGTTTGAGAGAATGAGTATGTGGAGACTAGAGTAGCAATGAAAAGAAGTAGTAATCGGTTCATAGTTAGGTCAGTTTGTCCCGAAATTACAAATCCTATCATGAAATTCATACCTCTTGGAACCGATAAGTTGATGGCCTTCCGAATCCTGAGGATGAAGAACCAATAAATTTGCGCTTTGAAAGGAGAGCATATGAGGGTGAAGGAAATATGGAAAAAGCAATGGGTTAAGAATGGAGTTTTCTTTGGGATACTCGCCATCATCTATTTTACCGATGTTCCGAAGTGGATCAACGTTCAGCTAACCAAGATGAGATTGGAAGCTCCTGCCGACTTTAAAGGACTTTCAGAACCTACTCAATCTGTCTATAAGTATTCAATCGAATTTGAGAATGCGGAGGGAGAATCCACGCAACTATCTGACTTTCAGGGAAAGACCTTATTTGTAAATTTTTGGGCAAGTTGGTGCGTGCCTTGTCTCGCAGAATTCGAGGCTATGGAAAAACTGAAGGCGAAGTTTCCGAACTCATCCTTCATTTTCGTCAACTTGGAGGATCAAGAGTCTTTTGCCAAGTACGTTGAGAAGACAGATCATGCCCTTCCTTTTTGGAGGCTGATGACGCCTATACCAGAGGAGTTAAGACATCAAGCCATTCCTGCCACGTTTATCTTGAATGAGGAAGGTCAAGTCGTCCTGAAACACATCGGTGGAATGGATTGGTCCGAATCAAGAATTGTGCACAAGCTCCAGGATTATCTGAATTAGTGTACTTCCTCAAAACATATCAGCGGGGAGTATTCAATAGATATCGAAAGGGAATGCCTTGGCCAGAAATGATGTTCAAGGACCTAGTTGCGTTCGGTGGAATTCTGAGGTCGACAATCCTATCAAGCTCTTCTAAGACTATTCTCTGTTTTCCTCATTTTCCAAGCCGAGGATCAACCATTGCACGAATTGCCAAAACTCTTGGATGGCAGATCACAAACAAACCATCGCGTCAGTTTGACCTAGCCATGTTTTGGGAGTACGGTACGATAAGGGAAGAAGATAAACCACTCCGAGAGCTAGATAAATCGGTTATCAACTTGAATAGCTTGAACATTGCCAAGGACTTCGTTGATGAGCACATGCTAAAGGTATTTGGCTATTCCACACGAATTGACCCAATAACCTTCCAAGGAACGGCAGTCAGAAAGAGTAATATCAATGCATTACACGATGGTCAGAACATTGAATGTCCCATAGATCCAGAAGAAGGTTTTATCTATCAGAAGTTCATAGACAGTTCCGTTAGTCAGACCGAAGTCATGGATATTCGGGTGGTGATAATTAATCAGAAGATTCCTCACGTTTATCTCAATTACAGAAACAACTTCGAAAGGTTTAAGAATGTTCCGGATCGGTCTGAATTAGTAGTGACAGTAGACGATCATCTAAGTAAGGAGGAGCAAGTGTCGATATTGAATTTTTGTAAATCGATCGGGCTTGACTATGGAGAGTTGGATGTTTTGCGTGACTGTGATGACTTGAAAATATATGTCGTTGATGCTAACAACACACCTCAAGGCCCGCCCAAGAATTTGAGTTTGGAAGAGAAGGCCGCAGCGGTCGATCTCTTAGCTAAAACGTTCGACGAGGAATTTGCAATTTAATCGTCTCCGATTCGGGCGTCAACGTAGTTGAAGATTTTTTGAATCAAGTGAATCCTGTCCTTTCCTCTCACATTGTGCGGATGCTCCGGATAAACGAAGTAGTCGAGTTGAATTCCTTGATCAATGCATTTTTTTAGAAATTTCTGGCTGTGTTGCCAAACAACGACTGGGTCAGCAGTTCCATGTATTATTAGGAGGTCATCCTTTAAGTTCTGCGCTTTATTGAGAAGGCTGGTTTTGCTATATCCCTCAGGGTTTGTCTCAGGTGTGTCCATATATCGTTCTGTATACATGACTTCATAGTACTTCCAGTCAATTACAGGGCCACCAGCCACACCAGCTTTGAATGTCCCTGGGAATGTCATGAGCATGTTGGTTGTCATAAAACCACCATAACTCCAACCGTGAATCGCTAAACGCTCTTCATCTACATAGTCCAATGTTTTTAAATAGTCCACGAAGAGCTTTTGGTCTTCCATCTCTGCTTCACCAAGTGTTCTGAATGTCGCTTGTTCAAATTCGAGTCCTCGATGCGCAGAACCTCTATTGTCAACCGTTGCAATAATGTAGCCTTGCTCCGCAAACCAATGCATCCAAAGAGGTGCGCCGGCTAAGTATCTGTTCGTTACCAACTGAGCGTGCGGCCCGCCGTAGAGATAAATCAATACAGGATACTTTAACCCGGACTCGAAGCCGGAAGGTTTGATAATTCTCGTGTACAGAGAAGATCCATCCGGACCCACAATTTCGCCTAATTCAGTCGATCCGATTTTATGGTCAGCCAGCGGATCCGCCGAGGACAAAAGCGTCGATATCTGTTCGCCTTGTGCATCAAAGAGGGTGTATTCGAGTGGTGTTTCGAGATTAGTGAACCAATCAACCAGCAACCTTCCGTTCGAACTGACTCGGCACGAATGCGTTCCAATCCGATCATCAACGATGACTTTGACACCTGACTCAATGTTTAGGGTGTACACATAAGTCTGTGTTCCATTTCTGGAGTCATCTCTTTTTGGGCCGTCTTCGACCACTTCACCAGTACCTTTCAGTAGCAAGTTCTTTCTTTCCGAGTCAAATCCTTCTAAGCTGAGAACTTCCCACAGTCCATATGTAATCTGCCTCATCATGGTTCCATCAGTAGAGTAGAGGTACAGGTGATTGAATCCATCCCGCTCACTGAACCAAAGAAACTTTGAGTCATCCCAGGGTAAAAATGTGGGATTGTTTTCTGGTTCCACATACTTCTCGTCCTTCTCTTCAAATAGCGTTTTTAGCAGGTCACCACTTTTAGACGAATAGCTCTTGAGTTCCATATGGTTTTGATCCCGATTCAGGTGGGCAACATAAATCTCAGAATTACTTGGATTCCACGTCACAGAACAGAGGTACTGCTCGAACGGTTCTCCAGTTTTGAGGTAGAAAACTTCTCCCTTTGCTGGATCAAAAACTCCAATACTGACTTGATGACTGGTCCTTCCGGCCATTGGATATTTAATGAAGTTCGTTGAGGCGGGCATGGATGTCACATCGACGAGCGGATACTCTTCGACCATTGATTCATCCATTCTGTAAAATGCCAACTTTTGGCCGTCGCTCGACCAGAACATTCCACCAGAAATTCCAAACTCGTTGCGGTGAACGGCTTGACCGTACACGATTCCATCTCCTCCGTCTGTTGTCACCTGCTTCTCAACGCCGTTGTTGTCAAGGATGTATAGATCATCATCCTTGATGTAGGCACACTGCGTGTTTTGATCGTTGAGTTTAAGGTGATCACTCTCGTTTGGATAGGTGAAGAGGAGATTGACGGCTTTCGATGTTGTATTGTAGGCGTATCTCTTTTGTTGGTCGTTAAAGGCAAAAGTGGAATTGCTGAGCCATTGAATTCGCGGAAAGGACTCTAAATTGACAATTCCTTCACTTTCATTATTGATGTCTGAATACGAGATGGTCGACGAAGCAGCCGCTTCTCCGGCTTCGTAAATTTCGAGGACGTCCTCCTTAATGTAACAGTATTGTTCGCTGTCAGGAATCCACAACAGCCCGCTGAGTCGCTCAGGTCCGAGCTCAGAAAATCGTTTGAGAATTGCATCTTCCAGCGTGAGTTCTTGCTGTGCAAAAGCTCCGAAGCTGAAAAGAAGTGCAAGTGCGGAAGCTAGAGTTCTATTCCTCAGATTCCTCTTCTTCCCAAGAACAGTGCGGGCAAAAAGTCTGTGGTTTTTCAAGTCGTAAATAGTTTTCATCGGTATCCTTCAAATAAATACGCTCGAAAAATATGTTCTTCTTTCTTTCTGCGGGTATTTCTGACTTAAAGTAATGCTTGAATTCTTCAGAAAAATGCCCATTCATTGGAAATCGCTTAATCTCCGCACCAGTCGAATCGCGATGCACTGCTTCGAGATAGAGTAGATGAAAAAATTCTAACTGGTCATAATACCACCAGTAAGCGGTAATGCCATAGGAATAAAACAACTGTCGTTCCTTTTGATCGAGACGCGGAGGCGTGTTTACGCCATCAAATCCTCTCACGACGATCTCTTCTACTTTGTAACTGACGTGTGTAAGATCTGTTTTTTCGCACCATTCATCTCATTCGGCAAAATGCTGTGCAAAGAGGCCGGAGGAGAGAGTGATCATTAATAGTGAAAGAAGTAGTCGTTCCATAGTTCTGGCTTCAAATCTAACAATTGACTAAAAATTTGCGTCCACGAGGTTGCCCTCTCCTAAAATTTTGATTGTTGGGTGTCCTCTGTATTCAATAGTCGTTTCTTCAAAAAAGTTCACCTCTAGATATTTAGCCGCGAAGACTTGAATGACAGAGCCTCCAATGTTGTTGATGACGACGGAATCTGCATAAAGATTAAATGCGCTCAGTTCGCCTGATCCTTCAGTGCGGACCACGAGATGTTCGCTGTCGCCAGATAAGATGATGTCTCCAGATGCCAAAATGAAGCTTTCCACTCTTTGACTATTCAATACCAAATCAATATCGCCTAACCCTGAATTGTATATGCTAATGGAGTCTTGCTCAATTCTCTTAGTCGAGATAATGTCGCCGGCTGACTGCAGTCTGATGCTTTCGAGGGCCTGTACTTTGGCATCGATGAAGATTTCAGACTGATCTTTGAAACATCCTTCGAGGAAGATATTCACTTGCCTGTTCTTAACCCGCGTGTTCAAGCTAGGATGAACTTCGGCTTGGGCTCGAACTTCAATTTTTGATTGTTCTAGGCTTGAGTCGACCTCCACAGAGGTGTTGACCGGAGTAACAAGGTTGATGGAATGAATAGGGTCGAGGTAGCGAATAACCGATTCTCTTGGACCTTCAAGCCGCTGACACCCATCGTTTCCACAGGAAGCAACCAGCAAGGTGCTCAATATCATTATCCAAATTCTTCCAAACATTCAGGTGCAAATATCTGATACCATAAAACGCGCAATGACGCCCGCCATTACTTTTGTCTAACAATTAGAATTATGCTTCGACTTAAACTTCCAACCGATCCGAGGTGGGTAAATATTGCGGAAAAGAACATTGACGAGATTCTGACGGACCACGCCTATTGTGAACAAAAGGCAGCCAGTGCTGCCATCTCCTTCATCATTTCTCATCCAGAGTTGGACGAATTGACGACGGCCATGGCTGAATTAGCCATCGAAGAGATGGATCATTTCAAAAGAGTTCATGAGCATATTGTTAAGCGAGGGTTGAAGTTAGGACGAGAGCGAAAGGATCCATATGTCAAAGATTTGCGAAAGTTCTTTTCGCAAGGATCCAATAGAAGACGACACTTGATTAATAACCTTCTGACCGCGGCGATGATTGAGGCAAGAAGCTGCGAGCGGTTTAGAGTATTGTCAGAGAATATATCTGATCCAGAACTGGCTGATTTCTATGCTGAATTAATGAAGAGCGAAGCCATGCACTATACCATGTTCTTTAAGTTTGCACGTCAATACGGCGCTGAAGTCTGTGATGTGGATGCCATTTGGGAAGATTTCCTTGAGTATGAAGCCATCGTCATCGCCAAGTACGGAAAGAAGGAGCAAATCCATGGGTAAGCCGCTGGCAATGACCTCATAAAGTTGTCATTTCGAGCCTGAGTCCTGAGCCCTGCGAAGGACGAGAACGACCATTGCCTCTTGATGTCTATTGACTTCTATGAGCCTTTTTCAATCTTCTTTCCTTTTGTCTTGACACAAAAGAAAGAAGCAAAGAAAAGGTCAAGGCTGTGGTCCGCAAAGGCAACCTGTCTCTTGTACATCCTAACCTCAGCTGGGTGATCTGCAATAGAGCTTCCCACTTTCGCTAAGGCTGTACTTCGTCCAGAACACCTTCGCGCCCCAAGGCCAAATTTCACTTCTTTCCGGCATAATCTCAAGGCAATCACTGTAGATTCAGGATAATGCTGGAAAGCTTCACTTTCTAAAAAGGATCGGCCTTGAATGTGAATGTGTTATTGAGCAACAAGCAGAGGTGGCCAGACGGCGCAACCCGGAAGTGAGCATCAGCGAATGTAAAGAGGGGTGAAGAGAATCATGCGAACGGCTTGGTTGCGATAGTGGATGCGGGTTGTTAGCGAAATAGCACTCTCATTCGCAGCCGTGATTTTTGGTTCTTTTCATCAAGGAAAAGAACAGGAGGAGAGAAGTCCCGGCCTGCAGGCTGGCGCTGAAGCTTCAGCGCAGGAGCCCGGACGGGCAGGAAGACAAAGTGGAAGAAGGAGTATATCCACGGGATGGCTAGGAGCGAGTGGCGAGAAGCTCTCCTAAATCGTCATTAACCGATGAGCCGATGCTTGCAACGTCACTTTTTGTTTGCCAGGAACAAAATTATCTAGTGACTGTTTAATCGACTTTCCTCTCCAGAAATAGTTAACCGATTTTTCAATCGGATTGTAGGCAGCTGAGTAAAGCGTGCCGAACGACTTTTCATAGGACGTATTGAATAATGGCGGTTGAAGAAACCGATGCAGAAGTGACTCGTTAGTCTCATACGGATCGACAAGGCAGTGCTCAAGAATAGTTCGGCGCTCTACTGTCTGTGTCATCACGGCATAGTCTGGCCATGTCACTTCTTCTTGATGATTCGTGCCAACAGCACTCGCCGTTACTTGAGTTTTCTGACCTGGAGCAAAATAAATGGTGGCGAAGTTCAAATCTGCATCCAGTAGCGTGATGTTATAGGCCATATGCACTGGAATCTTCAGCATGGTCTCAATGGCTTCGGCCGTTGTGGAGCATGTTTCTAGGCAATACCTGAGAACTATAGGGATCCCAAATCCATCCCCTGTAATTCTTCTCCCACCAAATGTGAGAGACGCGCACAGCCCATCCTCATTGACTCCGTCAAGAAGACCCCACATGCAGTCGCTCATTCCAATAATTTCCTTGTTCCACTTGGTTTTCATCACCAATCCTTCAAAATACTTCGGGCTGTAATCATAGTTTCTGATGAGCATCGGAATATCTCTCGTCCATGCAATTTGACTGCAGCCACTCATGTAGGGTGGAGGGGAATACATGGTTAGAAAACGAGATGCCACGTCGCCGGCGCTGACCATTTTGCTCAAATGTTGAAAAATTGGAAGGAGTTCAGGGAAGTGCTGTTCGAAGGCGCGAACAGAGGTTAAGTAGCCAGGTCTAGCCTTCAATCCTTCCTTCATAAACCAAGCTTTATAAGCTGGCCATGTTTTATCAAAGACCTTCTTCCATTGAGAGTCGTCTTGTGATAAATCAATGCTGTTAATCGGGACAAAGAGCATAAGCGGGCAAATGTACTCAGCCGAGTACGTCGATAATCCTAAGCGTTTTCGATTGCATCAACTATTTTTGAAAGACAATACCCACTAACGATGTCTAAAGAAGAAATCGTCATCGAATTTCAAAATTGGGTCAATCAGGAAAACTTCGCTGCTGATCGCACGAAGTACAATGACTTGATGGAGAAATTCAATGCATTGCGAAATGCTTCCAAAGAAGCACAAGCAAAAGCGCAAGCTGAAGAAGGAGAAGAAAGTGAAATCACTTACGCTCCAGATGAACATGATCAACGCTTTGATGAGCTGGTCAAGCTATATCACGAAAAGCGAAAGGAGGCTGAGAAGAGTTTTAAAGAAGCTCAATCGAATTCCCTGTCTGAGAAGAAGGCTCTTTTGAAAGAGTTGGATGTTCTGATAAAAGACGAGGAGAATATTGCCAAAGCATATCAACGCTTCAATGCTATAAAGCAGAAGTGGAATGAGCTGGGTACTGTGGGCAAAGATGAAAGAAGAGAGATTCAAGCTGAGTATAGCAGATTGATCGAACAGTTCTATTACAACATTCACATTTACCAGGAACTTCAGATCAACGATCTGAAAAAGAACCTCGAGCTGAAGAAGAGTGTCATTGTCGAAATCAAGCTTTTGGAGAATGAAAGCTCGATTAATCAAGTGGATTTTCTAGTTCATAAGTACTTGGATGAATGGGACGAAATTGGTCCAACGTTTAAAGAAGAGTGGGATAAGATTCGCGATGAGTTCAAGGAATCAGTTGGAAAAGTCTTTGATCGAATCCGCGAGCACAGAAAGACAATTAAATCAGAGCATGTTGAGAATTACACCAAGAAGAAAGAATTGGTGACGCGTTTGGAAGAAATTGCCGGGACTGAATTGGAAGAGGTGAAGCAAGTTCAAAAGCTGACCAAGGACGTTATCGATACTCAAAAGGAGTGGAAGCATCTTGGGTTTGCAGGCCGCGGTAAGAATGATAAAATATGGGCAGAGTTCAGAAAGGCTTGCGATGTCTATTTCGAGCGCAGGGGTGAGTTTCTGAAAAAGAGCAATTCTGCTTTCGACGACGTCAGGAAAGTCAAACAAAAGCTCATCGATCGTGCCAAGGAGATTCATGGCGGTGAGAACATGGGCGAGATCGCCAACCAACTGAAAGGTTTGCAACGAGAGTGGAAGCAGAGCGGGACATTGTTGCCTCAAGAAGAGTACAAGATGTTCAAGGAGTTTCGGAAATTCTGCGACCAATTCTTTAATCGTAGAAAGGAATCTTACAAGGCCGAAGAAAAAGAACACAAGCAAAACCTTCAGAAGAAAGAAGAATTGGTCATGGGCTTCAAGGCTCAGCTCGATAAGGGAATCGAAAAAGAAGGAGAGAAGGTGATTGACTCATGGCAACAACAATGGAATAGCGTTGGCGACGTCAATCGTAAATTCCACGACAAGTTGGAAAAGGCGTTGGACGGGTTAATTAATCAAGCGTATAAGAAGCTTGGAATTAGCTTGGCAGAAGCGGCCAAAAAGAAGTTTGATAACAAGCTCGATTCAATTGCGAATCAATCTGATGCTGAGCGGACTCTTATGCATGAACGTGCAGATATTATTCAGAAAATAAAAGGTGCCAATATCTCTTCCTTACAGTTGGAAGACAAACTCGCATTCTTCAAGTTCTCGGATGATACCAATCCATTGAAAAAAGACCTGCTTGATAAGATTGCCAAGTCTGAAGGGGAAGTTCAAGCGCTCAAGGATCGCAAGAAGCAAATCGACTTATTGATCAAGGATATCCGAAAGGCTGAAGCTGCTGCTCAAGAACCTGAGGAAGAAGTTGTGTCAGATGAGGAATCTACCGAAGGATAATTATTCGCAGATCCAAGGTCCGTATCCGACGCTATCTGTTTCTAGATGAGTGATCAAATTTTTAATGTCACGATTTCGACCACAAACTTCCCGATCTACTTGACCAAAATCCGTCTGGACACTGCAGGTGTAACACTTCTGGCAAGATTCAAGAAGCCCAGAAAGCATGATTAAGGAAAGTGCTGTGAGGAGTGATCTCATCGATGCGAAGGTACAAGTCAGTTACTGTAACGCTGAGAACAACATTATATTCGTGCGCTCTTGAAATTATCAGTTGTCATACCAGTTTACAATGAAGGACCAACAGTCCATCACATTCTTGATAAAGTCATTGAAGTTCAGCTTCTAGGTGACACTCAAAAGGAAATTGTCATTGTGGATGACGCTTCCACAGATAATTCTCAAGAGGCGGTTGAGGCATTCATTGCTTCGCACAGCGAGCACGACATGCGATATTTCAGGCAGCCTAAAAACTGTGGAAAAGGCGCGGCGATCAGAAAGGGATTCGAACTAGCAGTTGGCGAATACATCGTTATTCAAGATGCCGATTTGGAATACGATCCTGAAGAGTACAACTTGCTTCTTGCGCCAATTTTAAAAGGAGTGGCGGATGTGGTTTATGGGAGTCGATTCCAAGGTGGAAATCCACACCGCATTCTATTCTTCTGGCACAGCATCGGAAACAAATTCTTGACCTTTCTTTCTAACATGTTTACGGATCTGAACTTGACAGATATGGAGACATGTTACAAGATGTTCAGACGATCCTTGCTCGAGGAGTTTACGCTTCAGGAAAACCGTTTTGGTATCGAACCTGAAATGACGGCAAAGTTGGCTCGGATAAAAGGAATTCGCTTCTATGAAGTAGGAATCTCATACTACGGGCGAACCTTTGAAGAGGGCAAGAAAATTAATTGGAAGGATGGGGTTCGCGCCATATGGTGCATCATCAAATACAATCTTTTTCGGTAGTCAAGAAGCGTTGTTTGGTGCGTGCTTTCTATATTGTTGGGCCTAAACCGAACCAACCTAACTACCCACATACTAAGAACGTTAGTTCTTTCTTGCCTCCTTTTCTGTACTTATTCCGCTGTTTCTCAGACCAATGTTGATTCACTGAGACATTCAATCAACGATCCGAACTCGAGTGATTCGGTACTTCTTAAATCGTTGCATAGGCTTGGAGCCCATTATATGTCAGATCTTCCTGATTCGACTTTTATTTACGCTGATAAGCTCTTTCATATTGCCAACAAATTGGAGGACAAATACTACATGGGCATTGCGCTGAATCTGCAAGGAAATGCGGTTAGGAATCAAGGCAAGGTTCAAGATGCCCTTGAATACTACCCTAGGGCAATTCGATTATTTGAGGAAGTCTCCAGCTCCAAGTATCTTATCACAGCTCGGACGAACTATGCTCTTGCATTAGCACAATTGGGTCAAGTAGCAAGGGCCAAAAAGTCATTAGAGGAAGTTCTGCTGATGGCCCAGAAAGCAGATGATCACAAAAACGTCCTATGGATTGCAGGCGGTATCGCTGGAATCTATTACATGATCAATGATTATCCTAACGCAGTAAAATCTATCGAGGTAGGAATTGAAGCTGGTACAATCGCCGGAGATGTGAGAGGTGTCGTTGGCCTAATGAGCAATATTGGATACATACTGACTCTTCAAGGGGAATATTTTAGGGCTTTGGACTATCTGAATAAAGGATTGCAACAAGCTGAAAAGATTGATTCCAAAAGCCACATCGCATTGATTTTAGGAAATATTGGAAATGTTCACTCAGCGCGTGGCGACCATGAATTGGCCCAAGAATTTTATCGCAAGACATTGGAGACACTCACCGAGGTTGAGGCGATAGGAGACAAACCTGCCATCATGTATGATATAGCCAACCACTACCAACAGCGCGGAAATCACGAGAAGGCCGTGAAAATATCGGAAGACGCGTTGAGAATGGCTCAAGAGGCGGGGATTACATATCAAATTCGAGACAATGCAAAAATATTAGCGACCAGTTATCGAGAACTTGGAAAGTATAAGGAGGCTCTTGCTGCCCAGGATATTTATCTAAATATGGTGGACAGCTTGCGGAAGAGTGGCATTGCAGAAGAGACAGTGAAAAAAGATCTGGAATTCGACTTTGAAAAACGAGCATTGGCTGACAGTCTTGAGTTTGCTAAGGAGCAAGAAATTCAACAACTCACCTACCAAGCAAATCTTAATGCAGAAAGAAACAAACAATACGGTCTCCATGGCGGAATTGGCTTGTTGCTGGTTTTGGGCGGAGTCGGTTTTCGGTCTTTTCAAAACAAGAAAAAGGACAACGCCATCATCCTTGCCCAAAAGGCAGAGGTTGAAGAAGCACACAAAGAAATTACCGACTCCATTCATTACGCCAAGCGCATCCAAGCAGCGGTGCTTCCGCCAGATGCTATGGTGAAAAAGCACCTTCCCGGTTCATTTGTTCTTTATAAGCCAAAAGACATTGTGGCCGGAGATTTCTATTGGCTGGAAGAAAAGAACGGAACGGTATTCTTTGCGGCAGCTGATTGTACAGGTCATGGTGTTCCTGGAGCAATGGTCTCAGTTGTGTGTGTGAGTGGATTAAACAGGTCTCTCCGTGAGATGAACATTGTGGAGCCAGGAAAAATTCTTGATAAGACTCGCGAACTTGTTGTAAAGGAGTTTGAGAAGTCGGATGAGAATGTCCAAGATGGAATGGACATCGCACTTTGCTCACTGAAAGGAAAAACGCTCCAATACGCGGGAGCACATAATCCATTATGGATCGTCAGAAATGGGGAATTGATTGAGACCAAGGCTGACAAACAGCCAATTGGTAAATACGACAACCCACAGCCCTATGCGACTCATACATTTGAGCTTCAAAGCGGTGATACGCTCTACATTTTCTCCGATGGATATCCCGATCAGTTCGGCGGCGAAAAAGGGAAGAAATACAAGTCAGTGAAATTCAAACAGACTCTTATTGAACTTGCAGCGCAGCCAATTGTTGACCAAAAAGAATTGCTCGATCGAGAATTCGAATCATGGAAAGGGAACCATGAACAAATCGATGATGTGTGCGTAGTCGGGTTGAAAGTTTGATCAGCTTGCCCGATGCAGCTTATTCGGTGGCAAGACTTCCATTTTAACCGTGTTTCCAACATCCTCATCCATCCACTGGGATACATAGGCATTGAAGACGATTGGGCTATCAAAATTGCACGCATGACCCGCCTTTGGAATCATTTTGAATGATCCGCGTTCGCCAATGCCTTTTGCAATGTATCGAGCATGGTAATGCAGCACTGGTGAGTCATACTGTCCGTTCAGCAGTAGAACAGGGTAGACACCCTTTGAAAGGTTCTGTTTTCTGAACGTGTGTACAGCAGCGTAGATTTTCTTAATCTCACTTCGTTCAATGATGCTAATTGAATCGCGGATTACCTGTCGAGTCTCGTCTCCGCCCAGCCATTTGCTTCCTCTCATAAACCATGTGAGAAAGAACGAAAGCTTCATAAATTGAGGTGTTGTCAGCTGTCCGAAAAGCCACAGCGCCAAACGTTTCGGAAAGATGATGGTCGTAATTGTCTTTTCAAGCGCGGTCAACCTCATGCTTGCTGGTGCTCCAACAAGAACCAATCCTTTGACTCTTTCAGGCACTTTAGAAGCGATATGCTGTACGATCATGGCTCCGAGAGACAATCCGCCAAAGACACAACGGTCTATGCCCATATCATCCAATAATCGCATGATGTCGTCTGCAAAAATTTGTACCGAATACTCATTAAGCGGTGAAGGATCAGACAAGCCGTGACCGCGTAGATCAATAGTGATTACTCGAAACCTATTTGAAAGCGGCTCAATTTGGTGTTTCCAGATTTGCGAATTCACAAAAGCACCATGGATCAGAACCAAAGGTTCGCCTTTACCGTATGTGGTGTAATGAAGCTTCAACTAAACGCTGGAGAATTGAACACGCAATATTCAAATAATAAACCTTCTTATTAATCTGCGTGTTGAATTTTTCACGCTCTTTGCAACGGAATCAGGAAATACCCTATTAAACAGAGTCAACGCTCCCTAGCGTTCACTAGCCTCCTCGATATTTTGGTAGAATGCGGATTCACCATCCTTGATCGAGACGGAATTGAATTCATCATTGATGGCGTCAAGGAGAATCCAGCGTCAGCAAATAAGCACATCAGTATTGATGGGGCAAAGAATGATGAGGCAACAATTCTACGTGTCGATGTTCGAAACATGGGACTCGAATTAATTCGAGATCGTTTGAATGACATTATGGAAATCAAGGTGTTACGTAAACTCCATAAGGTGCTAGTTGATAGCTCCAACACCTACAATCGAAGTATCCGGCTCTCAGCTTAAATGTGAGTGTTCCATTGTCGTGGGTCTTCCACACGACCTTGCTTGATGTTCACCAATTTGGTTCCAATCGTATTCGAAATTTCGCGAGACGAAATCTGGGGAAGTTGGAACGTCTGGTCTTCATGCGTTAGTTTGTCAACCTGAGCAATTGTTGCGGCCGTTCCCACACCAAAGAGTTCTTCAAGTGAGCCATTTTTGCAAGCACCAATAACTTCATCAACAGTGATAGGTCGTTCCTCTACGTTATAACCTTCCTCCCGCGCTAACTCTAAAAAGCTTGCTCTTGTGATTCCAGGAAGGATGGTGGAGGTAAGCGGCGGTGTAATCAAAGTCTTGTTGATTACAACCATCATGTTCATGGTTCCTGCTTCTTCCAGATACTTGTGTTCTTTTCCATCCGTCCAGATGAGTTGATCAATTCCTTCTTCAGCGGCTAACTGAGCTGGATACAGTGCACTGGCATAATTTCCAGCGGCCTTAACGGCACCAACACCGCCCATCGCTGCGCGTGTGTACTTTGTTTCAATTTTCAAATGCAAAGGCTTGCTGTAATATGGACCAACAGGGGCGAGGATGATCATAAACATATACGACTGAGAAGGCTTCACGCCGAGCATTGCGTCGGTAGCGAAAAGGAAAGGTCGAATGTATAAGGAGCTCTCTTCCTTGGTTGGAACCCAACCGCGATCGAGGTCAATCAGCCTTTTCATTCCTTCAATGAAAATTTCTTTAGGAACACCCGGCATGCAAAGTCGCTTTGCCGATTTGTTCATTCTCTTCCAATTTTCTTCTGGTCTGAAAACAGCAATCTGACCGTCTTCAGTTCTGAATGCTTTCAGCCCTTCAAAAATTGACTGACCGTAATGAATCATTGAGGTTGCTGGAGACATCTGAATGTCACCAAAAGGAAGTATTTGAGTATTACCCCACTTACCATTTTCATATGTAGCACATAACATGTGGTCAGCAAAGACCTTTCCGAACGGAATGTTATCAAAATCAATTTCTGGAAGCTTGGATGTTTCCCGCTGAACCACCTCAAAATCTATCGTATCCAAAATCATAGACTCACTTTTAATATCGCAATGAACGATTCACGCGAATATAAGGTTTAGAAGGCTTTCTAGAATGGAATCAAGCTTTCCATCGCCCTGTTTTCGACGATCAAATCTTCTCAATCGACTGAGTATAAATCCAACCTGAATTTCCATCATAAAGTTCAATCCTCGACCAATCTCCATCTTCATCCACCACTTTTACTTTCAAACCCGCATGGATGACGAATTGATCAGCGGAATTTAACCCTGGGGCACTCTTCACGTTTGCACTTGATGCAAAGACAATTGCCTCGCCTTTGGTTTGTTCTTGATTTGATGTGCTGGCCAATGAATACAGGACGACCGAGAAAATAATGGTAATCAGTCCACCTAGGAATCCCATCTGACGGATGGATCGATTCGAAGCAATAAAGTAGAGCGTAAATAACGAGCACGCGAAGACGAGCAAAAGGAGAAATATCCAAGACCATTGATTAGGACTCATCAATTTTGCAGCGCCGACCCACCACTTCGAAACGAAGAATGGCTGAATTGGTTCGATCTTGTCGGTAACAAACTGCTGCGCGATTTTTAAATTGTATTGAATGTCGTCGTCACCCGGGTCAAGTCGCAATGCACGTTCGTAAAAGAGAATCGCCGCTGGATAGTTCCCTTCTCGGTAGTGCGTATTACCAAGATTGAAGAACAGCTCGGGGGCAACCATCTCATTTTGAAATATATCGGTGTAAAGCGCCTTAGCGGAGTCAAATTCTCCCGCTTTATAAGCGTCATTGGCAGATTCATACAGGCCGGTGTAATGAGTGGTTTGTTCAGAACTGATTACAACTGAACTAACCAAAAGCAATATGATTGCCAAACTAAACCGCATCTTCCATTGATTCAATCAGGTTCATACTGGTATCGAGCATTTCTTGCATTCCTCGAACCACGCCAGGAGCAAAGCGGACCATTTCACACTCGTCAAGTGCCTTTCTCAGTTCGGTCTGAAGTTCTTCTGGCACATTGTGGGATCGAAGTCGATCTTCGATGGTTTCTCGACTTAATTCTGAAGCAGGAATGCTGAACTTGTCACTTAAGTAACCAAAGAGCGCCTGCGATATTTCGTCATAAAATGTGGCCTCTTCACCAGCCATCAATTTCTTTGCCTTCGCCAGGTGAGTTTTGGCAAGACTGCTTGCACGACGTTTCTTAACCCCTTGTTGATCAGCATTCTTTGTGCGGATAAAACCAATGAGAAAAATTGCGAGTCCAGCTCCAGCGAATGGTAAGGTAGTGAGCCCGTAGAAGAGAGGTGATTTAAAGAATTTCTCTTCCGCTCTTTTTAGAGACGGAGCGTCAGTTTTGATGAATCGAATGTCTTGTCCGATCACCTGAACATCTTCTTTCTTTGGCGCTACATAGGCGACCGCATTGTCATCATCTGTGCCATCAGCCCGAATCACTTGAAGCTTAATCGGGCCAGTAGATATTCTTTCGTAGCTCTTCTTTTGAGGGTCGAAGAAGCTCATTGTAATTGGCTTCAGTTCAAACTCGCCGGAGTATCGAGGAATGACGACGTATTCAAATGTTTTTGAACCAGTCGTTCCAGCTCCTGTTACCGAAATATTTTGCTTTGTCTTGGGGTCGTACGACTCAAAATCGCTTGGAAACATCACCTCAGGATCGGTGATTAACTCCAAATTTCCTTTGCCGGTAATTTTCATTGTGAGATTAACGGCTTCGTTCACTCCAATTTTCTCCCTATCAAGGTCGACGCTCATATCAAACTGACCTACCGCGCCACCAAAATCTGCAGGTTGATTAGCCAGCGGAAGAGCGAGAATTTCAATAGTCTCAGGATTGCTTTTTATTTCGAGCTTCTCATTGTGGTACGATCCAAAAAACTGATCAAAAACGGAACGCCCTCTTCGCCTGTCCTCAACGCGAACAACAAGTTCCATTTCCAATGAGGGTAGTTCAAGCTTTCCTGATTTTTGAGGAGTCAATACAACCTTTTTCATCGTAGCGACGGTATAAGGTTTTCCATTGATTGTTTCTTGACGGAGACTTGCGGAAGGATCGAGTTCTACATCCTGAGCATAGAAACCGTTGAATACAGGCCGGTTATGAGCATAGTTTACGATGGTCGTATTCATGTAAATGACATACGTAGCGATGATTTGCTCACCAACGAAGGCTTGCTTTTTATCAACGAATAGTTTCATGAACAAACTCGAGTTCACATCATCATTACCAGCGCTGGTCTGGTGCTGATGCCCTTTGTTCTGCGCCGGTTTGGACTTGTTCTGTGCCTTGGCTCTGGAACCCTTTATGACCTTAACCGACAGCGTATTGGACCGGACCTCTTTTTTACCCACTTCAATGACGCCAGGTCCTATTTCAAATTTCCCCGTGTTTTGAGCGACGAGTATGTAGGTGTAGGTCAAGCTACTGGAGTATTCTCCGTTAACCCACTGCATGTTCGAGGATCGATTGGGACCTGAGAGAAGCGTGAATGCACTTAAATCCGGTGGTCTGAAGTTGGTTCCTTCTGCATCAATGCTATAGCTGAGTTTGAATCGTTCGCCAGACTTGACTGTACCGCTGCTCAATTGAGCAGAGAAATTCTGTGCCACCAAAAAGAGTGGTGCAAGGAGAAAACATATGACGTAAAGCCTTTTCACCAGTCCTTGTCGATGTTCTTGTTTTTAGCCTTTTGCTGTTTCTTGAGCTTCATCTGAATCTTCTGATCTTCATTTCGCGCAGCATCCAGCATCTGTTCCGCTTCTCGTGGCGTGAGCTCTAATGGTTTAGGTTCACCCTTTTGTTCTTGTTCTTCCTTTTCACCTTCATTCTCTTCGCCTTCTCCATCCTTGTTCTGCTCTTGCTCTTCCTTTTTTTCGTCTTCCTTCTCCTGCTGTTCTTCTTGCTTTTCCTGATCTTCTTTGTCCTGCTGATCTTGTTGATCTTCTTTCTCCTGATCTTGATCCTGATCCTGTTCCTGCTGCTCTTGCTCTTTTTTCAGTTTTAACGCATACGCAAGATTGTACCTCGTTTCGTTATCCGATGGATTCAGTCTCAGGGCTTGTTTGTATGCTTTGATGCTTTCGTCCAATTTTTGACCTTGGAGATATGCATTGCCGAGGTTGTGAAGCGCTTTGGCTCGGAGGCCATCGTCTTCGGTCTGACTTGCTGCTTCCTGATATTGCGAAATGGCGTCTTCGAATGATTCGTTCCTGTAATTCGAACTTCCCAAGTTGTACGTTCCTTCAAACGATCCAGGGTTTTGACTGAGTGATTTTTCGTAATGGCTCTTGGCTTCATCCAATTCACCATCAGTGAAGGCCTGATTTCCTCTATACAACTCCAATTGACCTTGAGAAAAGGCAATTTGGCTGAGGCTCGCCATAAATGTCAATATGTATACTAAACGCACCATTCCCAATCTACCCTACGAAGCAAATAGTTTTTCCCACCACCTTGATTTGGTGTTTGGAATTATTAACTCGATTACTAGAAGAATTAACGCCGGAATCAAGAAGTATTGGAACCGGTCTTCAAAGTCAGTGTATATCTTGGAATCAATCTCCGTCTTCTCCATTCGTTCGACTTCATCGAACACGTAGCTCATGCCACTCTCTGAATTTGATGCTCGAACGAAGAGTCCTTCCGTAGAATTGGCTAGAGTCTGAAGCATGTTCTCGTCCAACTTCGTTACGACCGTATTGCCTTCCTTGTTTTTTCTGAAGCCGACTCGATTCCCATTTTGATAGACTGGAATCGGAGCTCCATCTACTGAACCCATTCCGATGGTGTGAACCACCACGTCCAATGATGCAGCCTTTTCAACAGCTTCTTGAGCTTCCTCTTCATGGTTTTCACCATCAGAGATGATGATGATCGTTTTCGATGTTGGAGAATCGAAGTCAAATGAGCTCATACACAGCTCCAAGGCGTTTCCAATGTCAGTTCCTTGTGAGGTGATTAGCTTGGAATTAATGCTGTTGAGGAAGAGTTTTCCGGCGGAATAGTCTGTGGTGATAGGTAGTTGAACAAAAGCTTCACCGGCAAAGACCACAATTCCAATTCGATCAGACTTGAGATAGGTAAACAGCTCTTGGATACTTCTTTTTGCGCGCTCAATGCGATTTGGATAAAGATCCTCGGCCTGCATGCTATTGGAAATGTCCAATGCTATCATGATGTCGACGCCTTTTCGCTTGACTTCTTCAACGCGAGATCCGAATTGTGGATTGGCTAGACCAATGATCAGTGAAATGAGGGCTAGGCTGTAGATGGTTAGTTTTATGGATGACTTGTTCTTCGAAAAAGTTGGAACCAAGTGCGCGATCAATCGACTGTCGATGATACGGCCAAGTTTGCGAGCATTTGATCTTCTTACCAATATGTGAATCAGCCACATCAACGGGATCAATGCGAGCGCATAAAGCAGGTATGGATTCTCGAACCTAAACATCGGCGATTACACTTCTTAGATAAAAACGGCGCAGCACATACTCTAATATTGAGAGCCCGAGTGCGATAAGGCTTATTGGCAAAAACTCTTCGTACTTCTTTTCAAATTGAGTCTCTTCAATGATGGTCTTTTCCATCACATCAATCTCATCATAAATTTCTTGTAAAGACTGATTGTCGGTTGCTCTAAAATAGGATCCGTTAGTGATGTCCGCAATTTGCTCCAGCGACTCCTCATCAATGTTGACCTCCATTCGTTGGTAGCGAATTCGTCCAAACATGTCCGGAACTGGCATCGGCGCCATTCCTTTGGTACCAACACCAATGGTATAAACCTTTACTCCAAATGTGGCTGCGATTTCTGCCGCTGTTATAGGAGGAATGGAGCCAGCCGTATTCTCTCCGTCTGTAAGTAGGATGACCACTTTGCTCTTCGCATCCGATTCTTTCAATCGATTGACGGCATTTGCCAAGCCCATTCCAATGGCAGTTCCATCCACGATCATTCCGTTCTTGATATCCTGAAACAGATTGATCAATTTTTCATGATCTGTGGTCAATGGACATTGAGTAAAGCTTTCGCCACTGTACACGACCAACCCAATTCTGTCGGTCGGACGATTCTTGATGAATTCAACAGCTACTTCCTTAGCCGCTTCTAATCGGTTGGGCTCAAAGTCTTGTGCCAGCATACTGCTGCTTATGTCGATGGCCATCACAATGTCAATGCCTTCTGTTTTGACATCCTGCCAATTAGTACTTGACTGCGGTCTCGCCAAGGCAACAATGATTCCCGCTAGAGCCAGAACTCTCAGAATGATGGGTAGATGAACCAAATAGGATTTTAGACCCGTCGCCCTTAAATCTGAACTGGCCGAAAAAGACATGGTCGGTTGACGATCGTTTCGAACAAACCAGTACCAGACCAGGATCAATGGAAGGATTATCAGCGCCCACAAGAATTCGATATTGGCAAATTCCCAATCAGCCATTTGAATCCTCTTCTTTATCGGGTTCAACAATCGGAGTGGTTTCGACCACAAATGACTCTACAGAAGTGAAGTGTGTTTCATTCTCTGGTCCTACGGGGTTTTCCTTTGCGAATTTGACGAGGTCAGCTAAAAAGAGCAGTCTTTTCAATTGATCGATTTGTTCAGCACTGAAGTCTGGATACCGCCTCATGCTTTGAATAATCTCATCGGAGGTTTGTTCTAATGCTGGAATGTGGAACTGCAATTCCACGTATTCACGAAGTATATCGGTCAGCTCGGAATAGTATTTCTTGATTTCCCCTTTTTGCCAGAGTTCTGCCGAATGAAGCTCAACCAGTCGCTGGTTAGCATGTTCATGTGCCGGGATAGTTGGTTCGATTCGTCTTGGAACCAACTGAGGTTTTTCTTTGGACAAATAGAGCATTAGCCAAGTGAGGATTGCTAAAAAGAGCACGCCTCCCGCAAACCATTGCCAGTTCTCCCCAAACCATTCCTTCCAAGGAAAAGGAGACTCCGCGATTGGTTTGATGTCCGCAATGCCTTTGGCAGTGTCAATTTCGTAGGTCTGAACCGATAGGAGAAGCGGGTTGGATTCAATCGTGTTCCCGTTGACATTCACTTCTATCGGTCGGATGACGAAGTATCCAGAGTCGAAGGACGTGATGGTCAACGATTGAGTCAGTGCTTTTTGACTCAAGTCAGCCCCAGTAAATGCAGTATCAATTTTCCCTTGACTTACAATTTCGATTTCCGCACGTAACGTGTCTTCAAGCATTGTCCATTCAACCGTATCTGCAGCGTGAGTTTTAACGGTTATCGTGAGTGACACCTGCTCACCGATCAGAATTTGATCTTGGTCCAGTACAGCGGTAACAGACTGATTTTGTGCCCAAATGGAAATGGGTAAAAAGCATACTATGACAAGCAGTCTTCTCACCTTCTTGCTTCGCGCTTTTTAAAGAGTTGCATTAATGGTTTTACGTACGATTGGTTCGTGTATAACTCTGCGTAGTCAACGCCTGTCTTGCGAAAGAGATCGTGTGTCTTGGCAACGCGAGCTCGGTTGTTTGATGCATACTGCTTTCGAACTTTTGCGTCGGATGTATCAACCCATTGTCTGCTTCCTGTTTCTGGATCTGATAGTGGAACCAGTCCTAAATCAGGTAGTTCGTATTCAGCAATGTCTTTGGTGACCAAGGCTACCAAGTCATGCTTCTTTGAAGCAATCCTTAATGGTTTCTCGAAATCGGGAGCCATCATATCCGAAATAAGAAAAGCAATGCTTCTCTTCTTAGTCACATTGCTAAAGAAGCCAAGGGCAAGATCAATATCGGTTCCGGTTCCTTCCGGTTTGAAATCAATCAACTCTCGAATGATTCTGAGAATGTGGGACTTCCCTTTTTTTGGTGGAATGAATTTTTCGATTTTATCAGTGAACAGGAGGACGCCGATCTTATCGTTATTCTGAACAGCGGAAAACGCAAGAACAGCAGCTACTTCAGTAATCATCTCTCGCTTGAGTAATGACTTAGTTCCAAAATTCTCGGATCCACTCAGGTCAATCATGAGCATGAGGGTCAACTCTCGTTCTTCCTCAAAAACCTTAACGTAAGGATGATTGAATCGTGCGGTGACGTTCCAGTCGATGCTCCTAATCGGGTCACCAGGAATGTATTCACGAACCTCGCTGAAAGCCATACCACGACCCTTGAAGGCTGAGTGATACTCGCCGCTGAAAATCTGATTACTCAAGCCTCGCGTCTTGAGCTCAATTTTCCGGACTTTCTTTAAGAGTTCCGATGTTTCCATTAATTGGGATGTGACTTTTCAGTACCTAACCCTAAGGCACCTCAACTCGGTTGAGAAGTTCGTCGATGATGTTTTCCGTGGTGATGTTCTCCGCTTCTGCTTCGTAAGTAAGTCCAATTCGATGGCGAAGCACGTCTATGCAAATTGCTCGAACATCCTCTGGAATCACATATCCACGTCGCTTGATGAAAGCATACGCTTTAGAGGCAAGTGCTAGGTTGATACTCGCTCTTGGTGATCCACCGAACGAAATCAATTCCTTGAACTGGGGCATTCCATATTCTTCCGGATTCCTGGTGGCGAAGACAATGTCAATGATGTACTGTTCGATCTTCTCGTCCATGTAAACCTCCCGGACTGTGTTGCGCGCTTTCAGGATGTCATCAGGTTTCAGAACGATTTGAGGCGTTGGTGGAGTTTCAACAGCAATGTTTTGTCGGATGATTAGTTTCTCCTCTTCCTTCTTCGGGTAGTCAAGGACTACTTTGAGCATGAAACGGTCAACCTGAGCTTCGGGAAGCGGATACGTTCCTTCCTGTTCTACTGGGTTTTGTGTAGCCAGAACCAAGAATGGATTCGGGAGAGGGAACGTCTCATCGCCAATCGTGACTTGTTTTTCTTGCATGCCTTCGAGCAGTGCACTCTGAACTTTAGCCGGGGCTCGGTTGATCTCATCTGCGAGAACGAAGTTGGCAAAGATTGGTCCCTTCCTAACGGTAAAGGCATCCTTCTTTACTTGATATATCTGCGTCCCCACTAGGTCAGCTGGTAGAAGGTCCGGTGTAAACTGGATTCGACTAAAATTCGCCTCCACTGTCGATGCGAGAGACTTAATGGCCAGTGTTTTTGCTAGTCCAGGAACACCTTCCAAGAGGATGTGTCCATTCGACAACAACGCGATCAACATTCGATCCAACATGTACCGTTGGCCGATGATGGCTTTATCCATCTCGCGATTTATCAATTCAATGAATGCACTTTCCTTTTCGATCTTCTCGTTCAGTGCTCTTATATCAGTAGCTGTTTCCATTGCAATAACTTTTCAACATTCCGTACTTCTACGCTCTGCGCGAAAATCCTAATAATCAGAGGGGTTGAAAATGGCTGTGCTCCCAAAAAATGTTAAGAATTAATTCGCTCTGAATACCTGTAAAATCAAGGGTTTAGATAATTTTAATGTCTTGAATAATTAGACCTTTTTAAGAAAGTGATGGAGACCGAATTAACAACCAAAATGACGCTGGCCGAGGTAATCGATTGTGTTAGAGAATTTCATGAAGCATTTCGCATTCAAAACGAGTCAACACCACGGGCGGATATAGAGTACAAAATGGTGCTTCTTCGTCACAAATTGATGCGTGAAGAAAATGATGAATACCTCGAAGCAGCGCAAAATGGTGACCTGGTCGAAATTGCCGATGCATTGGGCGACATGCTCTACATTCTATGCGGAACCATTTTAAGTCATGGCCTTCAGGACAAGATGGCGGAGGTCTTTCAAGAAATCCAGCGTAGCAACATGAGCAAGCTCGACAAGGATGGAGAACCTATTTATCGAGAAGATGGAAAGGTGATGAAGAGCGATCAGTACTTCCGACCGGATATTCAGTCGATCCTGAGTAACTAGTCGATCACCATTGTGTACAGGTAACGGAAGTCTCGTCCGAATTGTGTTCAGCCTCGTATTTCTCAATTTCCCTTTTTGATCCACAGACTTCGACGCTTTCTTCAGTAGTTAATCCAACGTCCCATGATGTATTTGGATCATCATTAAAATCGGAGTAGTGTCTGCATTCGTAGCATTTCTTGCAGGAGCCGAATATTGACAAAGCCAGAATGCAGATAATGGATGTTATGATTCTCATCAGTAGATGCAACTAGGGAGTAACAAGTTAACTCATTCGGACTTCGAATCAGACCAAGCCGCTACAGCGAATCTCTCAAGGCTAACATCTCCAAAGCCGTTAATGCTGCTTCTGTTCCCTTGTTACCGTGTTCGCCACCACTTCGCGCTCTGGACTGTTCGATGTTGTCGTCAGTGAGAACACCAAAAATTACGGGCAAATTGTATTCCAAGCTAACGTCTTTTACTCCTTGAGACACTGCTTGGCAGACGTAGTCAAAATGGGCTGTTTCTCCTCGGATAACAGAACCAACACAGATCACAGCATCTAATTCGTGTTTTTCGATTGCCCATTGTGCTCCAAGCGGAAGCTCATAGCTACCGGGCACTTTTAATGTTTTGATATTGGAGTCTTGCACTCCCGCTTTTAGCAAAAGATCATGTGCTCCGCTGTACAACCCATCTGTGATTTCAGAATTCCACTTCGATTGCACGATGGCGATCGTCCAGTCGGGATTTATTTTAGGAAGAGATTCGTAATACGAAAGATTGGCGGTAGCCATTACTTGCCCATTTGGCCTTCAGCTCGGGCAATGTACTTATCGACGAATGCACCTTCGTTGCTGCTGGAGTGATCCATCTTGATGCGATTGTAGTGTACCAGTGCTTCAGAGTAATCTCCCAATTCTTCATAAGCTCGAGCTGCCTTCATCAGATAGATTGGTGCCGTAAAGTCGTTTGCAGAATGATCTGCTGCGCTTTCATAGTAGTCAATAGCTCTGTCAGCTTGTCCAAGCTCCATGTAGGCATCTCCAGTAGCACCCAAGGCAATGGCACATACCAATACATCTACACAGTCGTAGTCTTCTAGGTAATTGATAGCTGTTTCATAATCACCCAATCGGAGGTAAGAAACACCAGCATAATAAGTCGCAAGGTTTGATGATTCTGTAATGCCGTAATTGTCAATGATGTCTAAAAAGCCGTAGGCAACATCACTGCCATTTAAGGCTAATTCCAAGCTGTCATTATCAAATGACCGCTGAGCTTGCCACATTTGCTCTTGAGCTTCTACCTCCTGCGGCTGCAGGATGAAGTTCTTATAGGCAAAATAAGACAGGAGCAACAATACAATAGCTCCAAAAATGATGCTGAGACTCTTTTGATTCTCTACGATCCACTGCTCACTCTTCGTGTAAACCGCCTCAACGTCAACAATTACTTCTTCTTCCTTCTTAGACATAGACCTATAAAAATGAGGCTGCAAATATATTTTTTTTAGAACAGTTAGAGCTTATAGATTTTAAGGATGATTTGAGTCGTGATCAATCCGAAAAACTCAAGAGGGCTAGTGTTCTAAATCGAACAGGGTCACCGGATTACTATCACCTTTTCAAAAAAGCGGTGGCTCCCAGCAGTCACGTCCAAGAGGTATATTCCAGCGGCTAGATTGTCAAGTTGAATGACATTTTCTTTGACAGCCAGAACACGGACTAAATTTCCAAAGAGATCCATCGCTAAGGCCGAGGTCACCATTTCGCTGGACATGAAACGAACTGAATTCGAACTTGGATTCGGATAAATGTGTGGAGCGGGAACATCATTCTGAGTTATCGTTGTTCCGACGACGGGAATGAATGAATAATCGACTGTGACTGGAAGATGATCAGAGGCCCAGTACGTGTCAAGTTCATCCAGGTCGTACTCATTAAGCCTTGATGGAGACATTGCTTCAGTGTCGAGCACGAATCCTTGTTCAAGATTCAAAACGGCGTCTGAAAAGACTTGAAAGTCTAGGCGACCTGGAGGATATCCGTCACCATCCCGATCTCGCCATGTATGCGACATACGTTGATCTGCGTGCAGCGGAACGGCGTCGGAAAGCGCCGTGCTATCCCAATCCAAGGGGCCACCCGATCCGTAGGTTGAAGTGTTTTGGATATCACCTGTCAACATGGTGGTAATTTGTTGTGCATAGCCAACAAAGTTCATGTCGCCTGTTATGATTATTCCAGTTGAATCAGGAATGGTGTCGATGCCACTCTGGGAAGTAATATCTAGTAGGAACTCAACCAATTCGTCCACCTGCTCTTGACGGCCATCATCGTTGGCACAACAGGACAAGTGTGCATTGAAAACTATGGCGTCGTGAGGGTAACTGCTCGGAAGGTCAATCAATGTTGCAAGGTTCCTTGTCAAACCCCATTGCTCAAGAAATGGCCATCTGGAGCATGTAATCAAATCGCCCTGCTTCTTTGCATACCATCCATTCGAAGTTGATAGTGGTATCCATAAATTCATGAAGTTTTTAACGAGCGCTGCGGAGCTGCCCGATGACTCTTGGAAGGCGTAAACATCAGCATCCAAGGCTTGGATAACAGTCTGCACATTGAGCAAATTACTTGCTCCCTGCCAACCACTGTTCAAATGTAAATTGTAAGTAGTGACTCGAACATCGCTAGAATCAAGTTTGGCCAGATTTAGCGGAACCAGAGAATCGGTTGGAGAATCATCAAACACATATTGGAATACTTCACCGTCATCCGGCATTTGATCGTCATTTATCCGATCATCAAATAGAATTCGAATGGTATCACTCGAAAAAAGACTGTGAACTCCATTTGGTTTTATCGCTCGAGGAATTGCAATTTCGAAGGTGTTCGACGTTACCGTTGGTGCTGAAACAAATCCAATGTCTCCATAACTTACCTGAACGCTCGTGCTCGGAACATTAAACCAGGCGGAGTGATCAAGGAAATTCAAGGAAAGCTCCGAGCCATAACCGTCTTGTTCGAAATATCCGGTTGATGGATCGTTATCCGCGTCGATGATCATCCAAAGTTCGTGGTCCACCAAATCATCAGTCAGGTCAAAATCAGAATCTGCGGTCAACTTGATGAATAGGTAGTCCTCATCGTTCGTTACTTGCACTTCTAAAAGATCGAGTCCTCCTGACACATCGACTCCATCAGTGAACGTTGTGTAGTTGCTGTCCCAGTCTGAATAGTCTTCGTCAATGGTAATGACACCTGATTGAGCGATGAGCTCGAGACATAGTATCAAGCACAGCAGCACAGTTAGACTTGTTCTCATGGTCATGAATTTGTGCTGCCAAATTACGTAATAGCAATCCTCCGAAAATGCCACAATTCTTAGCGCGCTTCCTCGGTCCAAATTCTAACTTTGGTGCCAATGCATTTAGCCCATCTTTCCGTCGTTAATTTCAAGAACATTTCTGAAGCAGAAATCACCCTCGCTGAGAAGGTGAACTGCTTTTTAGGAAACAACGGAGCTGGTAAAACCACTGTACTTGACGCCATTTACTATCTCGCCTTTTGCAAAAGCTTTTTCAATCCGATCGACTCTCAAAATATACGCCACGACGAAGGCTTTTTTGTAGTGGACGGGAAGTTTGATTTTGACGGAGATACGAGCCGCGTTTTTTGTGGACTTAAAAAAGGGGAGAAGAAGAAGTTCAGCAAAGACCAGAAAGAATACGATCGATTGGCTGATCATATTGGAACGGTTCCCCTGGTCATGATTGCACCATCTGATTCGCAATTAATAAGAGAGGGTAGTGATGTCCGTCGGAAGTTCATGGACGGCATCATTTCCCAATACAACCGACCGTACTTGGATAAATTGGTGCAGTACAATCGAGTGTTAGCGCAGCGCAATGCCATGTTGAAGTACCAATGGATCGAGCGAAAGTTTGATGATACGAGTCTCGAGGTATTTGACGAACAGCTTCATGACCTCGGAACAAAAATCCATGAAGAACGTGTTGCCTTCCTGAAAGAGTACTTGCCGATTTTCTCCAATTTCTACAAAATGATTTCAGATGGGGCAGAAGAAGTTTCGATCGACTACGACTCCCATTTGAATGAAAAGCCATTGATAGATTGGCTACGAGAGTGTCGTGACAACGATTATCGTGCGCAGTACACCACGAAGGGCACGCACAAAGACGACCTGAGTTTCAAAATTGGCAGTTATCCAATGAAGAAGTTTGGGAGTCAAGGACAAAAGAAAAGCCTCGTCATTGCGCTTCGACTAGCACAGTTTGATCACTTGAAAGCGCTTAAACAACGGAAGCCTATTTTGCTTCTTGATGACATTTTTGACAAGCTAGATGACCAACGCGTGGCTGCATTGATGAAATTGGTGAGTGAAGACCACTTTGGTCAAATTTTCATCACCGATGCCAACCTGCACCGTGTTCCTGACCTCTTTAAGGATGAGGATATCCCGATCAAGAAGTTTCAAGTGGAACAGGGGACGATTAAAGAGTTTGGTCAGTGAAGAAGCGCAAAGCAAATCAGGAAACTTTAGGCGAAGTAATTGATCGCTTGCTCAATGTCTATAAGCTGCGTAGTGGCCTCAACGAACAAGAGATCATCAATAATTGGGAGAAGATCGTCGGCCCAGTGATTGCTTCTCGGACAGACCAAGTGAAAATCAGAGGCAAGGTGCTTTACATCAAAGTCGGCTCTGCTGCCATGCGCCACGAACTCCATTTTCAGAAAAGCGGTATCAAGGACAACGTAAATGAGTTTATTGGGGTCGACTTTATTACCGAGGTGGAGATTCGATAGGCTTTTCATGTTCCGTTGTTCATAGAATTCGACTCGTCATTCTCAAATCACGCCAATCTTCCTCCATTTTTGATCCATGGCCTTAAACTACATCTGGGTAGGATTTTTCCTGATTGCATTCGTAGTTGCGGTTGCTCGATTCATACTTGGAGATACGGCGGTGTTCGGCGACATGGTCCAGAGCACGTTTGATATGGCCAAGGTCAGCGTCGACATTTCAATCTACCTGATTGGCGTCATCACCCTTTGGCAAGGTATCATGAAGGTAGGAGAGGAGGGTGGCGCAGTCAATTACCTCACTCGAATCGTCTCTCCATTTTTCACCAAACTGTTTCCAGAGCTGCCGAAGAATCATCCAGCTATTGGAGCCATGATGATGAATTTTTCGGCCAACATGCTCGGACTGGACAATGCTGCCACACCGCTCGGATTGAAAGCCATGCAGGAACTTCAAACCGTCAACGAAGACAAAGAAGTAGCCAGCAATGCCATGATCATGTTCATTGTCCTGAATACATCTGGATTAACCGTCATACCTGTTAGTGTCATGGCTATCAGAGCGGCTCAAGGAGCCGCAAATCCAGCAGACATTTTTCTTCCTATCCTCATTGCGACATACTTCGCTTCATTAGGTGGATTGATTACCGTGGCCATTAGACAAAGAATCAACTTGCTACAACCAGTGATTCTTGCTTGGCTTGGTGGCATCACGGCGGTCATTGCAAGCGTTCTGGTCGTGTTCTCAAACATGGATTCCGAATCCGTTGGCACTATCTCAAGCGCAGCAGGAAATGGAATAATTCTGACAATCATCACTGCCTTCTTACTTATGGCCCTGAGGAAGAAGGTCAATGTGTATGACACATTCATTGAAGGTGCAAAAGACGGGTTCAACGTGTCCATCAAGATCATCCCATACCTCGTCGCTATTCTTGTGGCCATTGGTGTTTTTAGAGCCAGTGGAGCAATGGACGTTCTTGAAGATTTGATAGCTGGGTTCTTCGGACTCTTTCTGGAAGACACACGATTCGTTGATGCCTTGCCGACGGCGCTTATGAAACCACTCAGTGGTAGTGGCGCCAGAGGAATGATGGTTGAAGCAATGAACACCCATGGAGCAGATTCCTTTGTGGGTAGAATGGCATCCGTTTTCCAAGGATCAACAGAAACGACGTTTTACACGCTGGCCGTTTATTTTGGATCAGTGTCGATTAGAAAGACGCGTTACGCGCTCCAAGCAGGATTGCTGGCTGATCTGTGCGGAATTGTTGCCGCGATTGTGATTGCTTATATCTTCTTTGGGTAGTAGTGGCTGTCGTTCTCGACTTTCCCTCGCCCTTTCCTTCGAGACGTCGTTTCACTCCTCCTCAGGATGACAGGCTCGGCTCCCTGCCCGCGGACTCCTGCATTGAAACTTCAGCGCCAACGTGCAGGCGGGGAACTGACAGTATAAGAGTTATCCCTCTTCAGGTGATGTTGCTTCGACGGGAGCCGCTTCTTCAATCTTCTTTACCAACTTCATTTCATCCACCAAGTGCTTGGCTCCGGCATACTTATCCATGATGAACAACACGTAGCGAATATCAACGGTGATGTTTCTGCAGATGGTAGGATTGAACATGATATCACTCATCGTGCTTTCCCAAGTTCGGTCGAAGTTGAGTCCGATTAAATGACCGTTTCCATCCAGAACGGGACTACCACTGTTTCCTCCAGAAGTGTGATTGCTAGCAACGAAACAAACTCGAATTTTCCCATCCTCATCAGCGTATTGACCATAGTCTTTGTCCGCATACAATTCTTTCAGTTTTGATGGAAGATTGAATTCAGGATTTGTGGGGTCTTCTTTTTCGATTACTCCTTCAAGCGTCGTGTAGTAGTCATACTCCGCCCCGTCGAATGGTACATAACCCTCAACCTTTCCGAAGGTGATTCTCAGCGTTCCATTCGCGTCCGGTGAGTACACGCGTTCCGGTAAAACTTCCATTTGAGCTTCCATCCAAATTCGCATCAGGCTGTCGTTCTGGGAGCGCATAACCGTGATAGGTTCTTTTACACGGCTGAAGTACATGCCTTCCATAGCAACTGAGAGCTGCCAAAGCTTATCCTTACCGATCTTCTTGTACCGCTTTCGATTGTAGTTTTCTAAAAACTCCATCATGCGCTCCTTGTTTGTGAAAACAGATTCACCGTATGCTCTAGAAACATATTCGGCTACATCTCCTTCCATGAGTGGAGCTATGTCAACGCTCAAATGCTTTTTAATCGCTTGTCGTGCCATTGGAAGTTGGGCAATCATGATGTCGCGATCGATATCCGCGTTGTAATTCTTATAGAACCCGAGCTTCTGTTTGCGTTCTGTGATCCAATCTCGAATCGCTTCGTCGCTAACTGATTCATCCTTACTCATCACAACAAGTTCCTTGAAATTGCCGATGAAACGTAGGATTTCAGGTCCCATGTAAAAGAACTCGATGAAGTAATTTCTTCCAATGTTTAACGGGGTGATGTTGCCGTCTATTTCAGCCATGGCTTCTAAGACGCCATCGTATTTTTTGGACCACTCTGGATTGGCCGTCATGCGCTTTTTGAAAAGGCTTTCTAATGAATCTTTCTTAGCAATTGCCTTATGTCGCTTAAGTCCTTTAGTCTGCCCGATCCACTTTTTGTGAGCATTCGATATTCTACTCTGCTTGGCTGAGTACTGAATCTTAGTGAGTGGATCTTTTCGCATCGCAGCATCGATAATGTCTAAGGAAGCTGATCTCATTTCATATCGCAATGGGTTCAAAACATCGAGCACTTGCTCAACGGAAGTGCTCGCGATGTAGTTCTCGGTTCTCCCTGGGAATCCATAAACCAAGGTAAAATCATCCTTCTCCACTCCTGAAACATTCACAGGTAGAAAGTGGTCAGGCTTGTAAGGAACGTTCTCCGTGTTATAAGCAGCCGGATCGTTGTCTTTATTGGCGTAGACTCGGAAGACCGAAAAATCGCCGGTGTGTCGTGGCCAAACCCAGTTGTCTGTGTCATATCCATACTTTCCGATGGACGATGGTGGTGCCCCTACGAGTCGGACGTCTTTGTAAACTTTGGTTTTGAAGAGTAAGTATTGATTTCCATAATAGAATGCTCTTACGTAGGCGTTCAAAAGACTGTCTGCTGTGACCTCTTTTACCAATTCTTCAATCTTCGCTTTGATGTGTTCGCTTCTGGCAGATTGAGAAGCATTCTCGTCTAGACCTTCGAGCACTTTATCTGTTACATCAACCATTTCTTGAATGATGGTTGCTGTTAGATTTGGATTACTCAATTCTTCTTCTTTTGACATGGCCCAAAAACCATCTTCCAAATAGTTGTGATCCAGCGAACTGTGAGCTTGGATGCGGCTATATCCACAGTGATGATTGGTCAAAAGGAGGCCTCCATCACTCACCAATACCGATGTACATCCTCCACCAAAGTGAACGATGGCATCCTTGATGCTTGATTTGTTTACAGCGTATAATTCCTCGGGAGAGATCTTCATTCCCATCGCCGTCATATCGTCAGCGACGAGTTTCTGAATGGTACTTGGCACCCACATTCCTTCCTTCGCCATGGAAAGGCTGGTTACGAGTGATAAAGCACAGAGCGTCAATAATTTCGATAAGTTCCTAAGCATCTTCGTCCAATGATTATTTGATGGTCTGCAAATGAAGCATATTTGCATGGAAACGTCGAACCTGACTAGACAGAACGTTCATTATGAAACGAATCATACTCTCCGCTATTGCGGTTTTTTCCCTTCAACTTGCCTTTTCACAATTCACAAAACCAGAGACAATCTCTGAACCTTTAGGGGTTGCGGACAAAGCTGGAGTTCAACAGAGCGAATTGGTCGGCGTTATTAAGCCATCAGAGCATGTAGGCAAGACCAAGTGGATGAAGTCTATGACAAAATTGGCTTCGTATGATCACGGTTCTCCTGATGAAATCGATCTGATCAAGAAGGAAAAGCAATCGGTCAAGGCTTCTTTCGAAAAGAATATTGGAAATGACATCGGTGCTTCTCGGGCAGCTGATCCATCACTGGGTACAAACTTCTTAGGAAACAGTGTGGTGTCATCGACTCCTCCAGATAACTGTATGGCGATTAGCAATGGTGGGAAGATCATAAGTTCAGATAACAACACGCTAGAGTTCTATAATCAGAACGGAAGCGTGATTTTGAACGATGAGACGCATGAGGATTGGTTTGATGACATCGCACCAAACCTGAACCTTTACAGCGGCATTTTTGATCCAAGAGTTATTTATGACCCAGTTGCTGATCGTTTCATCTTGGTCATTCTTCATGGTAGTAATTACACTTCATCCAAGATATTAGTATGCTTTTCTACTTCAAATGACCCACTCGATGACTGGAATGTCTATGAGTTTAGCGGCAATGCATTAAACGATGGAAGTTGGTTTGATTACCCTCAAATTGGTATCAGCGATAAGGACTTGTTCATTACAGGTAATTTATTCTATAGCTCTGGAGGATTCAATCAGGCGATTGTCTATCAAATTGACAAGGAGGCTTGTTATGGTGGCTTTGCGTCTGATTATGAGCTCTATTCAAATATTCCCGGAGGTTTTATTGGCTCGTTCTCACTAGTTCCGGCTAGCTATGGACAAGGCGGCGATTATGGACCCGGAATTTACATGGTTTGTTCTCGTTCTGGCGGAAACAATCGATTGAACTTTTACGAGGTTACAGACAGCCTTGGTGGAGATCCTGAACTCGAGTTGGCATCTCAGCCCTTGGTTCCAGTCTACTCGGTTGCAGCTGACGCTTATCAAAGTGGAACAAGCAGTCTATTAAATACGAATGACTGCAGAATGCAGCATGCATTTTACCTCGACGGTTATGTACATGCCGTTCATCATGCAGATTTCAATAACAGTGGATACGCGGGTATAATTTACTACAGAATTCCGGTTAACAATCCTATGAACGTCCAGACAGAGACCTTCGGACTGTCTGGCTATGATTACACCTTTCCTTCAATCTCTTCTTATGGCATTCAAGAATGGGATCGATCCGTCATGATTGGCTTCCTCCGATCAGGGAGTTCAATATATCCTGAAATTAGGGTAGTGAATTGCGACAATGAAATGGACTGGTCGAATAGTACGCTCGTGAAAGGAGGAAACAGCTACGTGCATTATTCGTGGGCTTCTGGAACAGAGCGATGGGGAGATTATTCTGATATGCAACGACGTCATAATGAAACTGATCCGACGGTGTGGATGAGCGGATGTTTTGGATCCAGTTCTAGTGTGTGGAATACATGGGTTTCGGAAGTAACCGGAACCTATGAGCCTGCGCTGCGACCTGAAGCTGACTTTGAAGCCGATACGGTGTGGGGCCAGAATCTATTGGATGTGACCTTCTCTGATAGCTCGATTAATAATCCAACGAGTTGGGACTGGACGTTCCCCGGAGGTACACCATCGACTTCATCTGATCAACACCCGATGGTTTCATATACTGACACAGGAATATTTGATGTAACGTTGATTGCGTCGAATACCTATGGCCCAGATACAATGATCAAGGAGAACTACATTGAAATTGAATTCTACATCCCAATTGGCGTTGAAGATGTGCCAAGGACAACAGCTGCTAAGATTTATCCAAATCCGGCTAGAACATTCGAGTTAGTACATTTTGATATTGACGTTCCAGAATTAGCTGACATATTTATTGATGTCGTCGACATGAATGGAAGACTGATCAAGTTGATGTATGATGATGTGATGAGACCAGGAGTTCATCGATTCAGTTTTAATAAACTGGCTCTTTCACCTGGAACATACTTTGTCCGCATTTTGAAAAATGGAGAAATTGAAAGCAATGAAAAGTTGGTTGTACAGTAGTCTGATTCTTGTCTTCTTAATTGGCTGCAGTCAGCCGACTGAGACTGAACCAGCAATTGATGAAACACCGATAGAGGTTTATGCAGAAGCTCCAGCCGTGGATTCTGATGATGCGGCGCCATCCAAAGCATTAGAGCCTAAGATGGACCCTGGAGAAGCAAAAGATCAAGGCGAGGAAGCGCCTTATCACAACGCACCAGAGCAGGACGAGATCGACAAGACTAAGTCGGAAAAGCTTAAGTCAAAGAAGTAAGATTCAGCCATTAGCCATTAGCTCTTAGCCGGACTCCTGATCAGCCAATGGCGAAAAGCCAAAAGCCAACGGCTTTGTTTTGTATCAGATCCTCCCTGGAGCAATCATCTCTATTTCACCACCAGACTTCAGGAGCTTGACAGGTTCCGGAGAAATCAATTCTTTTCCCTGCTCATCAACCTTAAGAGCGCACCCTTCAGGTAGGCAGAGAACAGGTGTATCATTAATCGCGATGTACTCTTTCAGTCGATCCAATCTGCTTTCGCCACCATGGCCGTCGATTGTCTTCTCTGTGTAATGAGGGTTTATCTGCCAATCAATCAAGTCTAACGTTTGGAATGAAGGAGGTTGTACAATGGGCATATCATTGGTAGTGAACAATGTTGGGCAGCAAACATTGGAGCCTGCACTCCAGCCTACATATGGGATGCCTTCATTTGTTCTTGACCGTATCGCTTCGATTAGATTTAATTCATAGAGTTTGGAGACGAGATGAAATGTATTGCCCCCACCAACTAAAATGCATTCGGCATTGGCGATCTCTTCTGCTGGATTATCTGCATGATGAACAGATCTTATGTCGATTCCCATGGCTGAAAATGGTTTCTGAACAGCTGCTTCATACTCATCGTATGAAAAGGAAACTGCGGCATAGGGCACGAAAGCAGCCTTGCTGATTCCAGAAAGGAAATTTGATACAATTTCCTTTGGCCACTCGAAGTAGGCTTGTCCGGGGAGCGAAGAATTGCTGAGTAAAAGAAGTTTCATTTCAATAGTTTTTGATGAGCGGTAGGCTTCAAATGTCTCACATTTTACGATTTTGGCTTAAATCCACAAATCATGAAACTTACCACACTATTTCTACTTGCCATAAGCGCATTGATAATTATCTCTTGCGGAACAAGGATCAAGGGCGAAGGAGATGTCACCGAACAACGCCATGATCTTCCAGAGTTTACAGAAATTCAAATCGGTGGTGTATATGAAGTCGTGCTGACTAGCGGTAGTAACAACCCAGGTATTACCGTCGTTACAAATGAGAACATCCACGATCATATTGAGATCAAGGTGGATCACGGAGAATTGCACATCGGATCAAGAGACAAATACTTTGATGCCGATGAACTGCGACTTGAAATTGAAACGGACTATATCGAAGAAATTGATGTATCCGGTGCGGTAGATGTCGAGGCATTTGATCTTGATACGGAAGAAGCAGAAGTAAGTGTAACTGGAGCAGGCGAGGTTGATGTGAGAGTTGAAAAGAGTCTTGACGTAAGTATCACAGGTGCCGGTGAAGTGAACTATATTGGCAGCCCTGAGGTTTCCGAGTCCATAACGGGCGCTGGAGAAATAAAACAGGTTAAGCGTTAATGAAAAAACACATAGTACTCATCCTTGTAATCTTTGCAGTCAATTCAATTATTACTGCACAAGAGGTGAACGCTGAGGACATGCGTGACCTTTATGATGGCTTCCATACAGTCTATTGGCAGAATGGATCAAAATATTTCGGAGACATTTACGGCGGCGAGATGGGAGGGAGCGGCACCATGATTTGGTCAGATAGCAGTTTTTACGAAGGGAAATGGCACCACGGACTTCGGCACGGAAAGGGTTATATGAAGTGGGTTTCAGGCCGAGAGTATGAAGGAAGGTGGAAGGACGATCAACCCAATGGGAAAGGGCAGATGAAGTGGCCTGATGGTCAGATGTACAAAGGAGATTTTAAAAACGGCAAGATGGATGGAAAAGGGCGCATCAAATATCCAGATGGTCAAATTTTCAAAGGAGAGTTCAAATCCAATTGTGCGGTTGAGGCGCCACCGTCCTAGGAAGAATAAAATCTATGGAAGTCGGCCTTGTTTAAATCAATACCGTCCTTAATCGCTTCCATTTTTTTTGCCAGCATAGCAAACACCTTTAGATCAGCTTTTAGCAATTTTTCATGAGCTTCATTCTCTCCATCACCAGAGAGAGCCATGGTGTGGAGCAGATCATAGCCGTGTTTCTCTAACCAACTTCTCGCTTCTTCATTACCCTCAATACCATTGATTAATGCCAGGAGATGGGGATGCCCATTTTCCATCAACCACTCACGACTCCTTGGCTCATTTCGTAGGGCGTAAAAGAATAACCCTAGTTCTGGATATCCATTTTTGGTTAACCAGCCTGTTATCTTTTGGTTTCCAGAAATACTCTCACCCCAGGCCAATAAAACCTTGATATCGTAGTCTATACCCTTATTTGAAAGCTTGGCCATTTGAATCCATTATGTTGCTCTAACTCTTGCTAATTCGAAGATCAAACTATTTTTTTGGATTATTCCAATCTTCGTTACATTTGTCTGAATGCTAACCAAAACCTTATTAAAATGAAAAAAGTAATATTAGGACTTGCAGTAGGAGCTTTCGCTCTTTCGTTCTCATCTTGTAAGAAAGATTACACGTGTAGCTGTGCTTGGTCTGATGGTAGTGGGTCTTTGACTTACACTATCCCTAAGTCAACTAAGTCTGACGCAGAAGCTGTTTGTAACGGTTATGAGTACACGATTGGAACAATTTCTTGGGATTGCGCTCTTGAGTAAGTTCTAGAGAACTTTAGAATATTAAGTCCCGATATTTCGGGACTTTTTTTTGCACTATGCTTCACCCAATTCTCCGCATCCTTTTTGGACTGCTCTTCATTACTTCGGCTGTCCTTAAGCTGTTTCCACTTGATTACTTTGAATTAATCCTTGTTCAACAAGTAGGAATTGGATGGTCAATGGTGCCTTGGTTGGCTAGAGCGATCATCTTGTTTGAGTTCTTCATTGGAACCTCCATCGTTTTTGGATTCAAGACCAAGTTGAATTTGCAAGCGAGCCTAGCAATGCTCGTTTTCTTCTCCACGTACATTATCACTCAAGTACTCCTCGGAAATGGCGAAGAAGATTGTGGCTGTTTTGGTGAATTGATTCCGATGGATGGACCAACAAGCTTGGCAAAGAATGGAGTCATGTTTGTCTTTGGCTTGTACCTGCTCTGGAAATTGGAAGAACTAAAAAAGTGGTCCGTAGGAATAGTCAGTCCTATTCTATTCATCCTGGCGATTCCAGCCCTTTTAATTGCACTACCGATTCCGACCATTGAACCAGATGAAGATTTCCAATTGGATTATGAACTCCTGAGTCCATACTTCCTCGAGAATTCCAAGGAATCTAATCAGCAGATATATGTCATCATGTATGCGAAATGTCATCATTGTGAAAAGCTTGCCTCCCTAATCTCTAAAATGGATCCTTCGGAAGTCAATGATAGACTTCGACTTGTCATTCTAGGCGGAGAGGATAAGGTGGAAGCCTTCGTTGAGAAAACAGGAATTCAAGCCTTTCCTTTTGCCCGCTCAGGCGAACGAGCTTTAGTGGCTGCCATCAATGGAACTTTCCCAGCACTCGCTTTGGTTGAGAATGAAGAAGTCGTGAGCAAGTGGACGGGTAAAGAAATAAACATCGTGCTTCTAAGTGATCTTCTCGACCTTTAGATTTTATCTTCGTGCTCATCATTTTCGTCTTTTAAGTTATTATGAGATTACTGCTTTCAACACTCGCTACAATCTTCCTGATAGGGACCGCTTCGTCATGCAAGAGGTGTGAAGTATGTTCCGTAGATCTAATCACCACTGAGGTCAACGAAGATGGGGTTGAGGTAAGAGAGTCAAGCGATTATTACCAATACCCAGAAGTGTGTGGGACGAATAGCGACCTTAAAGCATACGCTGATTTATGCAAGGTGGAATTTGAAGACATTTCGGACGCAGAATATGAATGTACTTGCCAAGAGGACTAACATGCTAAGGAGGATAATCACATATACATTCGTCGGTGCACTGCTTTTCACCTTGAGCTCTTGCGACAAATGCCAAACATGTGTGGCATCAGATGAAGATGGGGTAGAAGCGTACACCTATCCAGAAGAATGTGGTTCGAAAAAAGCGCTGGAAGCATATGCCGAACAATGCGCTACCGAGTATGGCATGTTTGACTTCACTTGTACCTGCTCTGAAAACTAAAATGCGCCGACTCTTTCTCGTTTGTGTAATTCTTATTTCGTTGGTGTCTTCATGTGATGAGGAGAAGAAAGCCAATGCGGAACCTAAACCGACATCAGAACCAATCCCTGATTTGGCCTTCGAAGAATCAGGATCTATTGATGCATATTTCGATTCTTTAGCACAGCACGGGAAGTTCAACGGAGTTTATCTATTCGCTCGGAATGATAGCATTCACACTCGATCAATTGGATTGAAACGGTTGCGCAAAAAAGAGGATAGCCTGAATCTTCAGGATGTATTTCAACTCGCCTCCCTCACGAAGTCGATCTCAGCAGTCATCCTTCTCATGTGTCTGGAGGAGAACAATATTTCTTTGGACACAGCAGTTCAAAACATCATCCCTGACTTTCCATACCCCGAAATTACCACGCGTCAATTGCTCGCTCATCGGAGTGGTTTAGGAAACTATATGTATTTGACGGACAGCTTGTGGAACAATCCAGATTCGTTCATGTTGAACAGGGATTTTTACGAATTCCTGCGGTGCGAACAAGTTCCGCTTTACTTTTCTCCCGATAGAACATTTGACTATTGTAACACCAACTTTGCAATGATTCCTATCATGGTAGAGGCGTTGAGCGGGCTGCCTTTTGAAGAATATGCATACGCTAATTTGTTTGAACCATTGGGCATGCTTTCAACGCATTTTATGAACCCTTTCACCCAGAATTCTGAGGAGTACGACGTTATTGGTCACTATCCAAATGGCAAGGAAAAACTGGCCTTCTACTTAGATGGAATTGTTGGCGACAAAGGATTGGTTAGTTCGGTATTTGACCTATATCGATTCTACCTCGAAATGAAATCACCAACCGTGATCGGTAGCGAATACTTAGATGAAGCATTTCAACCGCATTCGAGAACGAAATCAGGAAACTTCTATGGGTTGGGCTGGCGTCTTCGCCCTATGGAACAGGATACCATCATCTTTCATAATGGCTGGTGGCGAGGATTTAGATCCTACTTCTGGATGAGTAAAGAAGAAGACAAAGTCGTAATCGTCCTAACCAATGCTACGCGAGGTGGATATTTGAATCAGAACGAGGTTTGGAGTTTATTCTAACTACTGAACTCTGCAATCTGCACCATCTTCTTCTTTCGCAGTTACCACCTCAGAATCTGCAGTACAAAATTCCTCTGTATTAGTGGTTGTGTCAATGGGATTGTTGTTTCCATCTGTTAGTATGGCATCGGTATCACACTCGTAACAAGTAGAGCAAGAGCCGAATCCAAGTGCAACTATAGTCGCAGTAAAAAAAGCTAATCGTTTCATGGTCGTTTTATTTCCCTAAGGCCAAGATTCATACTAAAGTTAGCAGAGAATCGTAGAGGTCAGTATACCTCGGAAGAATGACTTGAATATCAAACTTTGCGGCCTGTATTTTGGCATTGGCCCTATAAGTTTCGAGATCGTTGAGAATGACCAATGCATTTGAACTCATCTCTTCCACATCGCCAACATCGGACAGAAAACCGGAAAAACCATGTTCATTTACTTCGGGAAATCCTCCTCCATTTGTTGATATAACGGGCATTCCTGCTGCCATAGCTTCTAGTGCGGCAAGTCCAAAACTCTCCGTCGTAGAAGGAAGAATGAAGAGATCACCTTCCATTAAAAGTGGTTCTACCTCTTTCTGTCTGCCAAGAAAGTGTACGTCCTCGATCAGACCCATCTCCTTACAAGATTGTTCGATGCCATATAGTTCTGGGCCATCGCCAACCAAGACCAACTTGGCTTCTTTTTCTTTTCTGATTCCATCAAAAATTGACAGTACATCCTGAACTCTTTTGACCTTTCTAAAGTTGGACACATGAACAATTACATGTTCTCCGTTCGGGGCTATCGACTTCCTTAAGCCAGTTGATTTAGGATTCTCGTAGCGCTCCAAATTAATGAAGTTTGGAATCACTTCAATTTCAGTGTTTACCCGAAAGAACTGTAGCGTATCTGATTTTAAGCTTGCGGATACAGCGGTCACAGCGTCACTGTTATTGATTGCAAATGAAATCACTGGTTCAAAGGACGCGTCCTTTCCTACCAATGTGATATCTGTCCCATGAAGTGTACAGACGATCGGGAGTGTTATTCCTTCGGATGCTAAAATGGATTTTGCCATGTACGCCGCGGATGCATGCGGAATCGCGTAGTGCACATGCAGTAGATCCAATCCAACTTCTTTCGCGACCCTCACTAAGGTTGAGGTCAGAACGAGCTCATAGGGCGAATAATCAAAAAGAGGGTAGACCGTCACAATGACTTCGTGGTAAAACACATTCGCCGTTCCGTCATTCAATCTCACTGGTTTGGAGTAGGAGATGAAATGAACCTCGTGTCCGTCGGCCGCCATTTCTATGCCAAGTTCCGTTGCGACAACTCCTGATCCACCGTAAGTTGGATAACAAACTATTCCGATTTTCATCTTAGATAGATTGGGCTTTAGGTTGAAACATTAATTCTGGGTGGATTGTTCTGTTCGCTCATTGGCCAAAGGTGAACTCTTTGAGATTGCTTTGTAAAACGCCTCTTGAATATCCGTGCGGATGTTCAATTCGAGCAACTTCTTGTTGTTGGCAGTGGGATATATTCTGTTCGAAAGGAATACGTACACAACATGTTCCTGAGGATCAGCCCAAGTCACCGCTCCAGTGAATCCTTGATGACCGAAGGCCTCTACATGAGTACATCCACAAGATGGACCATTCCCGCCATCTCGTAGCGGTTTATCAAATCCTGCACCTCGACGGTTATCGTTATCACAGAATTGGCATTTAATGAAGTCTTTCAGTGTTTCAGGATTGAGATAATGCTCGTAACCATACTCACCTTCGTTCATGTACATCTGCATAAGAATGCCAAGATCATTGGCGTTCGAGAAAATACCTGCATGTCCAGCAACACCTCCCATCATTGCTGCGCCAGGATCATGGACATCGCCGTGGACCAACTGGTGACGGAATGATCGATCAAATTCCGTTGGGGTGATTCGTTCTTTCGGAAATCTGTTCAGTGGATGATACCCCATGGTTGTCAGTCCTAGCGGTCGATAGTAGGTGCTATCTACAAAATTGTCAAGGGTGGTCTTAGACAGCCTTTCGATGATCTCTTGGGTGAAATAGTAGCCCACATCACTATATCTATACTTCTTCTTACTCGAAACCTTGTGATTGAGAATTTGCTGGTAAATCTCCTTTCGGTAGTCTTTCTTGATGTAAATCTCTCGAGCTACTCGGGTAGGATAAAGGTCGGATTGAGCAAGACTGTAGACGTCATATCGCGGTACACCCTTGGTTAAGGTATTGGCATAGAAAGGAATGAATGGGGTGAGTCCTCCTTGATGTGCCAGCATCTCACGAAGGTTCATATTCATGTATGCCGTCGTATCAACCATGTCACCGATGTAGTCGCACAAGTTGTCATCGAGTTTGAAGCTCCCAACATCGGTCAGCTTCATCAAGGCGGCAACGCTGCTGCTGATTTTCGTAATCGACGCAATGTCGTAGATGTCACTGATTGAAACTGCTCGTTCTTCTTGATAAGTATGATGGCCGAACGCTCCGTTAATAACGACGATGCCATCTTTCGCAAACCAAACTTGGGCGCCTGGATAGGCCTTGGCTTCAATTCCTTTCTGGGCGATTTGGTTAATGACTTTGAGATCTTCGGATGAGATGCCGACTTCCTCAGGAAGTCCATATCCCAACCGTGTTTTTGGTGAAGAAAGAGCAAGGTCCTTATTGATTTCTTCGTTGACATTTCTTCGCAACCGACCATTGATCTCCCGACCTCCAAAAAAGGCTTGAATGGCTAAGTCGTCTGTCCACTTAAGTGGTTGATGGCCCACAATAATGGTATGAAGCTTTTTAATCTCTCCTAGGTTTCTCAGGGCTTTCTCATTGCCGTTCCAAATCAAGACAGTATTGACAGTATTCGCAACGCGTTCAATCACAGATTGCGCGTGTTCTGTCATTCCAAATTGTTTCCTGGCGAGCTTTTCCTGTGTCTCGTCAATCATGAGGAGCACCAAATTGAATTCGTTGCTTCGTCTTTCAAATTCTGTAAAATCATCCTCTAGAGATGCAAACTCCAAATTGAACACCTCCGCCGGGGCATATCTCTGAACCAAATACTCAAGATCAGTGTTGTCCTCTTCACCTACCTTAATGACTGCGATTCTGCTTGTGTCCAGCCTCATCAGAGGTAGTGTGTTATTTCGGTTTCTCGCTAGGGCAAATGACTTCTCGATCACCTGTCGTGATTTTAATAGCAGCAGGTTAGAATCTGCTTTTTCAGCTACAGATATCATTTCTGGTTCATTCCGTTTCAACCAAAGTTTTGATTGGAGAATTCGCTTACATCGCTGATTAATCTTCTCTTCGCTCAGCTTTCCTTTTTTGATTAGGGATTTTACAATTTTGACGTGCTTCTCCAAATCTTCATTTACGACAATGACATCATTTCCAGCAATGAGTGAGGCTTCGAGCATTTTTTTATAGGCTTGATCACCTTGTGGATTTCGGAGATCAACCCATTTTAAGCCATGATAACCAAGTTTGTCTTCAAGTAATTCATGTGCTTTTCCCGAATTTGATACAAGCCTTTCTTGCTGGGCGTCGATTGCTGGAGCGTGAACATTGGCCAAGAGAATCGATTGAGCACCACTGTTTACCAAAGCCTTGAACGGAACGAGATCTCGATGAATTAATTCAGGAGGGCTTGAATACAGCGTTGGATTTGAATTTCGCACTAATTGTTGTGCCATCCCAATTCCCGGAAAGCTACCGGCCACGCAAATCACGCCAGAAGAACGCATGCCTTTGACGTAAGTCAGAGCTGACTCCGTTACCACATCTCTGTCCTCACCAAATGATTGATCAAGAATTGAATTGTCGTTTTCGTTCACCTCCACATCGAGTGCGGGGCCCAGCACGAAATTGTAACCACCATTTTGCAATTGCATCCCAAGTTCCTTCGCATAGTCGTGAATTAATCGCGGATCACCAGTCGAGGAAAGGGCAATTTGATTCGGAATCTGAAGTCTTACTCTGCTTTCCTTATCATTCATCATATCCATTCCAATGAAAAGAGGAACGGGGAACTTGTTTACTCCTGGTTGAATGATTTCATCTAGTCCCAAAATAAAACCTGAAGGCGTCAAGCGACTCGATTCATTTTTGCTCAGAACAAAAGTTTGAGCAATCTTTTCATCGAGCGAAAGAATGGCTAGGAGACTATCCGCAGCGTCAACACTAATTGGTGAGAACGGATGCTCTCGATCAAAGGCGTCAGTTACCGGGTTTCCAGAAATGAAAACAATGGCAAGCAGGCTCCCGACGAGTGTGAGTGAATTACGATAAAACCTTCTTGTCATATTATACGTGAATGTATTCTATAAAGACGCATGAGCATCTCCAAACCTTGCTACTTATCCTCACTGGGTTGTTACAAAAGCACTGCCAAATTCATTCATATTTTTGCAGCATGATTAAGTTCCTTTTTAAGCAACCGAAACCACGTCAGTTTGACTTGAAACCTCGTTTCTATAACGAGCGGAAAGAGTACATTCAAGCAAGGTCCGAAGCAATTGAATGGGAAATGAATGCATCTTCGACTGAGGCTGGAGGCGAAGTCTTTAGGTCAAGGATTACGAGATCTTGGAACGATCAGTCTTTCCGGAAGTCGCGATTAAAGTCCAACAAGATGGTTATCATCATCGCCGGGTTCCTGTTCTTGTTAGCATACTTTTTACTCTACATGTAATGCCGATGTCGATTGTTGAGCTGATTCTCATTTCAGCCCTCTTGACCCAGATTGTTTTTCAATTCTTCATCGTTGTTGGGATGAGACGGGGCGCAACAGCACGTTCGATTCCAGAAGAAACCGAGTTACCGCCTCTTTCAATAATGGTAACAGCGAAGAACGAGTCGGAGAACCTTCTCCAGTGTGTGCCGTCAATACTTCGATCGGAGTACCCAGATTTTGAATTGATTCTGGTCAACGATTTGTCTACTGACAATACGGTTCAGGTAATGAAAGCTTTTGAAGAGCAGGATCCTCGAGTCAGAATGGTGGATATTTCAAGCGATCGCTACAATCAGGACATGGCGAGCGGTAAGAAATTCGCCTTGACCTTAGGAATTAAAGCGGCAAAGAATGACTTCATTGTTCTGACGGATGCTGATTGTGTGGTGAAAGAGGATTGGTTGGACGAGATGGGGTATGCCTTTGCTGCAAAGGGAAGCGTGCTGATTGGGACGGGGAATTATAAGTCAAGTGGGATGATCGGAGCATTGCACTCAGCTGTGAATTTTCGTTTTTCCCAACAGTACTTGGTGGCAAACGAATTTGCCTTGCCTTTTGGTGCGGTAGGCAGGTCAATGGGCATTGATCGAGAGGTGTTTTTTCAAGTTCAAGGATTTAAGGATCATATGTCAATACCAAGTGGGTCTGACGATTTGCTCCTTCAAAGTATCATAGGAAAAGGGATGATCGTGAATGTGCCTCGTGCGGTCACTGAATCGCAATCACCCCGTTCGATTTCAGCTTGGATAAGACAGCGCTCTCGTCATGTAAAAGCTTCGATCAGATATAAATGGTCACATAAAATTTTGCTGGCGATATATGAGCTGTCCAATGTCATCGCCTTGATGTCAATCCTTTATGCAATAATTTTCAAAGATTTGATAGGGTTGCTTCTGATCTCGCTATTTCTGTTTAGACTGCTTCTGTCTGGGGTTGGAATTTACCTAGGCAAGAAGTTGTTTGATCATCCGCAACCAACAGTGCAATTAATGCTTTTGGAATATCCCGGTGCAATTTTGAATAGCTTATTTTCGGGCATTGGTCTTCTGACCAAACCTACTGAATGGATCAGAGAAAAGTAAGCGAACGGACAAAGAGGGATCATGAGCTTGTGGCGCGAGCACTGGAAGGTGATCAACGCGCATACACTGAACTCATGGCTGCATATCGCGATAGCATTTACTTCATGATGCTTAAGATGGTGAGCAGTAAAGATGATGCTGAGGACTTGACGATCGAAGCCTTTGGAAAGGCCTTTAAACGACTAGCACAATACAAGCCTGATTACGCCTTCAGTACTTGGTTGTTTAAGATTGCTTCCAACAACTGTATCGACTTCATGCGGCGTAAAAGAAACGCCAAAATGATTTCTTTGGACGAAGGATTCAATAATGACGATGGCGAAGATTCAGTCATTGAGATTAAGTCCACTGCCTTAAACCCAGAACAAAAACTCGTAAAAGATCAACGTATAGAAGAAATGCGAAAGATCATCGATCAGCTCAAGCCGAAGTACAAGCTGTTGGTGGAGCTTCGATACCCCAAGGAGCTGAGTTATGATGAAATAGCCGAAGAGATGCAAATTCCTCTTGGAACCGTAAAAGCGCAACTATTCCGAGCTCGCGAATTGATGCATGAGATTTTGAAGCACTCGATTAAGCGAATCTGAACCGGATGAGTTCCTCTTTAATTCAAGAATATTTTCCTGAACTACGTGTTGAGCAGTTAAAACTCCTAAACCAGTTTGCTGAATTACTGACGGAGACCAATGCGTCCCTCAACCTCATTTCTAGAAAGTCTGAGGACGAAATATGGGTGAATCATATTTTGCATTCGCTCAGCATTGCGAAAGTTGTGAGCTTCAGAAAGGGCGACCGTGTCCTTGACGTAGGTACGGGCGGAGGCTTACCCGGAATTCCACTTGCGATAATATTTCCAGACACTCAATTTCTGTTGGTTGATTCTGTCGGGAAGAAAATAAAGGCGGTGCGTCATATTGTAGAATCTCTTGGATTAAAGAATGTAAAGTGTGAGCACGCTCGGGCCGAAGAAATTCCACACCGCTTTCAGTTTGTAGTTAGCAGGGCAGTTGCGGCATTCCCAAAATTCACATCTTGGTTTCATGCAGACCCATTAATTACGGATGAACGTCCTGAGTCTGGCGGATTATACTACATCAAAGGAGGCGAGTTTGAGAATGAAATAATGAGCCTTGGCCTCAAATTTAAAACCTGGCAAATCTCAGACTGGTTCCAAGAAGAGTTTTTTGAAACCAAGAAAGTCGTGTGGGTCAGACTTAGTTGAGGATTGTATAAGTCAACTCCTTCAAAAGATCAAGAGGTCTAGCGGTAGCAGATTCAACTCCCTTGGCACGCGCATCAAATTCTCTCAGTGATCGTATTATTTGAGCCGTTTTTAGTGGCGTAAAGTTTTGGCCATGCCTCATAACCTTTCGTGCCACAAAAGGACTTCGAACTCCGGGAAGAGATTGAACTGAACTCATGTCCTTTTGCTTCAATCCATGGTACATCATCAACCGACTGAAGTGATTGAAAACCGCTGATAGTACAAGAACCATTGGATTGTTCTTCTCGTTTTTCCCGAGAAAATAGGCAATTTGAAAGCTTCTGAAGCTGTCTTTGTCTGCCAATGCATCTACATAGTCAAAGGCGCTAAACTCCCTGCTCATCCCAATGTGCTGTCGAACATCATCCTGAGTTATTTCTTTAGATAGAGGAACAGAAATGGTTAGTTTCTCAAGCTCCATCTCTATCTTCTCTAGGTCATTTCCTAAATACTCCGCCATTAAAAATGAAGCCGCCGGGTTGATGCGGTATTTGATGATCCTGGCGAACTGGGTAATGACATCAGGCAAGTCGCTGTCGTAGTGCTTACTTGATTCAAAGGCGATGCCATTTTTCTGGACTGCTTTCACCCATTTCAGGCGAGCATCCACTTTTTTGTATTTAAAATCGACAACGAATAGGGTAGATGCAACCGGATTTTGAAAATAGGTTTCCAGATCTGACCACTTGCCAGAATAGTCTTGAGCTTCCCGAATGATCACAACTTGCCGTTGAGCCATCATCGGGAAACGGCGTAGAGTTTCAAGAAGATTATCCTTATTCAAATCTCGACCGTAGAATATATTGAGGTTGAAGTCGCGCTCGTGCTCTTCTATTGCATGAGTCTCAATGAACTTGCTGATCTTGTCGATGTAGTATGGTTCCTCCCCATAGAGCAGATAGACCGATGAGAACTCGCCGTCTCTCATTTGGTTCATGATCTGGTTATACTGCTTTACATTCGCCATTCCGTGGGAGCATTAAGGATAGATCAAAGAAAATACCCTCCGTTGAATCTACCTCAATTTGAGGTCAAAGTTAGAAGCAATGATGAGCAGATTGAAATCTTTGATTCAATTCGGAAGAAATATTTGATTCTGACTCCTGAGGAGTGGGTGCGACAACATTTTGTTCAATTCTTGACGAATCACCTTCACGTTCCTCCCAGCCTGATCCAATTGGAATACACCATTGAATATCAACGAAGAATAAAGCGTCCAGATATTGGTATTATCAACCCTGGTGGAAGTGTGGACATGATAGTTGAGTGTAAAAAGCCAGATGTTGAACTGAGTGGAGAAACCATTCACCAAATTGCCACTTATGCAACGATTCAAAACCCCCGTTTTATAGTTGTAACGAATGGTATCCAACATCTAGCCGCTGAGTATCGTCCTGAAAAGAAGAACTTTGTCTTTCTAGACACGTTTCCTCAATACAACGAATGGCACTAAGGAACTACTTCATGTTAATCATGTTTGGCTTAGCCATGCGGGTAACCGCACAGGAAAGCAAGATTCCGTTGTTGCACGCCTTGGAACTGAGTAAAGCAGATTCGACGGAGCTTGTCCATGCTTTTCTCAAAGGAAATACCGATGAGATTGCTCGATTTGTACAGAGCAATGGAGGCGTTTATAAATACGACTACAAGCAATATTGTGCCGTAGCGATGCCGGTCTCGGTGTTTTCAATGATCGAGAGTGCAGAGTTCATTACTGCGGTCCATTTTGAGTTAGGTGAGGGTCAACCTCTTCTCAATACATCCCTAAGTACGACTCAAGTCAATAGTGTTCATGATGGCCTCGGTGGGTTACCTGATTCGTATACTGGCAGCGGAGTGATTGTGGGAGTAATTGATGCCGGTATTGAATTACAACATCCTGACTTTAAACGAGAAGATGGAAACACGAGAATAATTGAAATCTGGGATCAAACAATGGCGTACGACAGCAACCGAACACCGTCGTATGGATATGGTCAGCTTTGGGATAGCGCTGACATCAATAGTGGACAATGCCCTCACGAGGACCAAGGGATATTCTATGGCCATGGAACCAACACTGCAGGCATCGCTGCTGGAAATGGAGCAAGCGTTGAGGATTTCACGGGTGTGGCTCCTGAGTCTGAACTGATCATCGTGTCTTCTGATTTTGCTGCAATCGGCTGGACAAGCACCATTGCTGATGCGGTAGACTACATATTCGAGAAAGCGGAAGAGTTGGGAAAACCTTGCGTGATAAATGCATCATTAGGAACTTATATTGGAACACATGATGCGACGGATGTTCCAACACAGTTTATTGAATCAAAAATTGACGCGGTTTCTGGAAGATTAATGGTTTGTGCAGCAGGGAATGCTGGTTCTGAGGATCCATTCCACCTCGGATACGAAGCACAGGGTGATACTCACTTTACTTGGTTAGAGCTTCCGCAAAATGCGAACCCTGGATACAGCTTCGGATTCGAATTGTTTGGCGACAGCAACGAGTTTGAGAGAGTTCAATTCTCGATTGGCGCCGATCGAGTAAGCCCGTTCTATAGTTTCAGAGGAGAAACAATGTTTGACTCTGTTTTGAATCGAATGAATTTCGTCTATACCGATTCATTAATCAGTCCATCGGGTAACTTTTTATGTGAGGTCAAAACATATGCTTACATCGTGAATGACGTATATCGACTCCAAATTCTCTTGGATAACATTGACTCAACTGAATTCAACTATCGTTTGACAATTGCTGGATTTGGAGGATTTGATACTTGGGCAGCCCAGTGGTTAGGATATGGAGATATGGTTAGTCAGGGACTGCCTTCGACCACAGAGTACCAAGCGATTGAGGATTACAAGCTTCCGGATTTGAACCAAAGTATTGTCAGCGCATGGGCTTGCTCAGACAAGGTCATTACAGTCGGCAATGCAATAAATAGAAACCAGTACACAGACGTGGATCAAGAAACAGTCATTCTTAGTGGACAAGTACAAGGTGCTATTTCGTTGACAAGCAGCAGATGCCCATCTAGAAATGGATTGACCAAACCAGAAACCGTTGCACCAGGAGATAATACGTTGACCGCTGGGGCATATTTTCAGTTGAATGCGCTGCTTGCGAATCCATCTACCCGGCATCGTGTAGCATTCGGAGGATTGCACAATCGCTCTGGTGGAACTTCGAGTGCCTCTCCCGTAGTCGCAGGAATAGGAGCCCTCTTTCTTGAAAAATGTCCTCAAGGAAATTGGGATGATTTTAAAGAAGCAATTCAGGAGACGAGTTATGCAGATCAGTTCACAGGTGTGTTGCCAAACCATCAATGGGGAATGGGAAAAGTAGATGCACTGAACTTGATGAAGTTCACAACCCCTCGTCCAAACGTCGAAGCTCCGTCGAGTGATTTCTGCGCTGGGGATACATTGGCAATTGCCTTGGATAATTCATATCCATACGTTCTTTGGAACACTGGAGATACGGCCGCGAATCTTCAGATTAACATGTCTGGATTGTATTCCGCATCAGTAACCGATGAACGAGGTTGTGAAGGCTTCTCAGATACAATGTCGGTATTCGAGCGGCCCATCCCAGATAAACCCGTGATTTCCTCCACTTTAGAGAGTCCAGTATGTTCTGGTGAGACCGCGGAGTTAAGCCTTGATAAAGAGTTTGGAGCCTATGAATGGTCAAGCGGTGAATTCACAAACGTGATTCTAGTGAACCAAGCGGGCTACTACTTCTGCGTGGTTAAAAACGCATTCGGATGCAGCAATGTCTCGGATACTTTGATGATCGACTTTCATGCTGCATCTCCAGAACCTGTGCTTCAATTGCAAGAGGATGGGATGCTCTTTGCTCAACTGGACTCAGGGTTAGCTTCTACATTTTATTGGTTCAAAGATGACCAGGAGAATGGTGAAACTGTAGAGCCCCACTGGGATGCGGTTGAAACTGGAATCTACCAAGTTGAATATGCTGATTCAAATGAATGCGTGATAAAATCAAACGAATTGCTGGTTTACGCCTTGGGAGTTCAATACACTGAAAATGCTGATTTTAATATCTGGCCGAATCCATTTTCTGATGAATTACATTTAGTGGCTGAACGAGATATACACTCTTGGCGTCTTACAAATAGTCTCGGCCAACTATTGGTCTCAGATGATGTCTTGACTAGACAAGTTAAGATCAACGTTGAATCATTGGTTGCAGGAGTGTATACGATGGAAATGAAGGTTGAAGGACAGATAGCTAGGGAGAAGTTGATTAAATGGTAAGAAGGGCAATTACATTAGTGGTGATGGGGTTGATTTGTAATCTATCCTTTTCTCAAGGCGTGAAATACATGCCGAACTCTGTCATTCTGAAAGTTAAGCCAGAGTTTAGAGGACAAGTATCTCTTGAAGCATCTTCGCGCCCTGAACTCAAACTTTATCTAGAAAAGATTCAGACAGATGAGTTAAGTAGGAAATTCCCAAATCACAACGCTCAGCCGGTCAATACTCGATCGCCTGAAAAAGACAAAAAGGTCGACTTATCCTTAATCTACAACCTTCACTATGATGAAGAAGTAGAAATCGCCAAGGTCATTTCCAGGTTGAAGTCATTTGAAGTATTCGAATACGTCGAGCCTTGGATCATTCCGGAAGTCTCATTATTTCCTTCGGATGAATTTGCCGATAGCATGTGGCACCTTCCAGTCATTAAAGCCTTTGACGCTTGGGATATTGATACTGGCGGATCGAACATCACGATTGCCATTGTAGATACCGGGGTTGACTATGCACACCCTGATTTAGGAGAGAATATTTGGTATAATATTCACGAAGTAGGAGGAGATGGTGAAGACAATGATTCAAATGATTTCACGGATGACTTTGTAGGCTGGAATTTCTACAACAATAACAGTGATCCAATGGAGACTGGCTTCAGCCATGGGACTCATGTGGCTGGCAGTGCAGGTGCAGTGCCTAACATGATCGGAGTTATAGGGACGGGTTACAACTGCAAAATAATGTGCATTAAGTCAGGTGATAAGCTCGAACTGCCCTATGGTTACGAGGGAATTATTTATGCCGCTGATATGGGGGCTAATGTGATCAACTTGTCATGGGGAAGCAATGCATATACAGAGTATGGGCATGAAGTTGTTCGCTATGCCTACAACAAAGGGGCTGTCATGACAGGAGGAGCAGGCAATGACAATCGTCAGAATGCATTCTATCCGGCCTCATTTCCAGAAGTGATCAGTGTCGGGTCAACTGAAATTGGGGGTGGGAAATCGGACTTTTCGAACTATGGATACCTCATTGACCTCATGGCTCCCGGAACGGCAATTCTCAGTCTAAAGAATTCGACAGCGGATGTTTATGGTTTTGACAATGGAACGTCTATGTCAGCGCCTATTGTAGCCGGAGCGGCTGCATTAGTGATGCACAAGTATCCTAGTCTGACACCAGCACAGGTAATTGCCCAATTGAAAGAGACAGCGGATAAATCCATTTATCAGAATGATTCGAATCTTGAATTCGTTGGAAAAATGGGAGCAGGGCTTCTGGACATGGAACGTGCTCTCGATACAATTTCAACTCCATCAGTTGCGATTGAGTTTATCCAGGTCACGGATCACGATGATGATATTTTTAATCCAGGTGAATTGGTCGATGTGGGAATCGAACTGGTCAATTACCTTAATCCTACTGGGAATGTTACAGTGAAACTCGTTTCACTCGTGGAGAATGTAACGGTGATCGAAGGGGAGTGGAATGCTGGGAGTATTGCAACCTTGGGTCGAATAAACAACATCAGTTCTCCGTTCAAGGTTTATGTTGACAGCCTTAAGAAGTACAATCAAGATGCAACGGTCCGATTTGATATTTCAGATGGCACCTATTCAACAAGTATTTACAAGCAATTTGTGATCAATCCTGATTATGTGAATGTGGCAGTGAACAGCGTCAAGACCTCCGTAACGAAGCACGGATTAGTTGGCTTCACAGATTTGTTCCATACCTACGGTTTGGGTTTTCAACTTGACACACACGGGAATTTGCTTTATGAAGCCGGATTGATGATTGGCCACGAAAACTTTGAACAAAAGCGAGTTGCGGATCGAGTTCGTTCTGATGAGTTGTTCGATCGGGATTTTTGGCCTATGGAGGTCATTCATCGAACCGTTCCTCAAGGAGAAGAAGCTTATCGTGCGGTAGGAAGGTTTTCTGATACTTCAGCAATTACCGATGAAATAGGTCTTGAAATTCGACAAAAGGTCGTGGCTTATCAGAAGGAAGGACATCGAAACTATGTCATCGTGGACTATACAATCCATAATGTTTCTGGAGATGATCTGAATGATGTTTATGCTGGGGTATTCGCAGATTGGGACATTAAGAACTATGATGAAAATAGAGCCGGCACTGCGTATGGAAAGCGTCTGGGCTATGTCTATCACACAGGAAACGAGGAATTGACTGGTGCGGTACAAGCACTCTCTGATATTCCATTCTACAGCTATATGATTGACAATACCTCCGACGGCGCGGGTGGTATTGTGCTTTATGATACCGATCGGTACAGTACAGCGGATAAATACCTTAGCCTGACATCAGAGAGGAGAAAGGCTGGAGAGAATGGATTGGGCAACGACGTATGTCAGGTTATTTCGGTGGGTCCAATGGACATTCCAAATGGCGATAGCGTCAATGTCGCTTTCGCTTACCATGCAGCGACGAATATTGAAGACGTCTTAGCAAGTGCTGACTCTGCATATCAACAATTCTATTCTTTCCTTCCCGGAGAAAACATTTTCGCACCATTTCAACTTCGATCGGTTAGACCAAATCCTGCGATCGATTATTTGACATTGGAGTTTGATCTCAAAGAGAAATCGGCGATGGATTTCTATTTAATCGACATTAGTGGCGCCCCTGTGAGCTTTTTAGAAGAGACCACACTGTTTCCTGGCTTCAATGAAATCACCATTGATTTACCGCCAGTTTCAAGCGGGCTCTACTTTGTAAGAATTGAATCGGATGATTTCTACAGAACAATTCCACTTGAAATCATCCGCTGATCTTCGTATCAGAATTCAGCTATTTTTGGCACTTCGTAATTAAATATGGCATTCGAAAACATACTTTCAGTTTCAGGTAAGCCCGGCTTGTATAAGTTGGTAGGGCAGATGAAGAATGGGATCATCGTAGAATCCCTTGATGATGGAAAGAGATTTCCCGTTTATGGTTCAGCTAAGGTTAGTGCTTTAGAAGAGATCAGCATTTACACGGAGGACGAAGAAGTTCCTTTAAGAGAAGTATTTCTCAAGATGCATGGTATTACAAACGGGAAAGAAGCTCTTAGTCACAAAGAAGACAAGGATAAGGTAAAGGAGTTTTTTAGTCAGGTACTTCCAGACTATGATCCCGACAGAGTTTATGTGAGCGATATGATCAAGGTGGTCAAGTGGTTTAACAGCTTAATGACCAATGATTCGTTCGATCCTGAAGATCTAAAGGAAAAGGCGGAAGATTCTGATTCATCCGATGAAGGAAAATCTTCAGATTCCAAGGTTGCCAAGAGCACAGCTCCGAAGGTTCCTAAAATGACTGCAAACAAAAGCGCGAAAGGTTCTGCTTCAAGTGCTAAAGGCGCTAGCCGTAAGTCAGGAGGATCACAACGAGGAGGCTAAAACCTCAATCAAGCGTAAATCTTACTTCTTTTCTAGACTTGGTGGCAATTTCAGTCCGGGTGCCATCCTCACTATTGTAGTGGATCAGGTTCTGTTGAGAATCAAACACATTCATGAGCATGCGATTCATTATGAAGAGGATCGATGGATCGTCGTTGAGTGGAACGTCACCATAAATCCAACAGACGTCATCTTCAAATTCATGACCAAGCCAGTCAACCTTCAAGTCCTTGGCGGCATGCGAAATTCGAAAGGTTGATTGTAGATAGGCGCTAATGCGTTTGAAGTCATCGAATGACGCCTGATCAACATTCAAGAAAACTTGGTCCCCATGGAAATCGTTTAGAGCTGTTTCTACATCATCACTAAATACGCGAATGCTGATTTGGAGCGTGTCGTCTTCAATCGTCAACTCGGTAATTGAAACAAAAAATGGATGTGGCGGTTGGGTTGCAGTTGCTTGCAAAGACCAGACGAGGGTGATTATGGAGAGAAATAGTCTCATTTCAGTGCTTCATTGTAAAATTTAACCAGCTTTAGCGATTCCTCTTGCCAGTTACAGGCATCTCTGGCAGAAGAGCAATTATTCTTGAGTCTCGTCAATTCACCTTCGTTTTGGAGAAGGTGTTTTATTGCCTCGCTGATTGTATCAGCCGTGAGGTCGTCAACGAGATGTGCAACTTCATGTTCCCGATTGAAGGATTCGTATTCTGGAAAACCCATCGCGATTTGAGGAATATCAGCATGAAAGTAGTCGAAGAATCTGTTCGCCATAGAGTGCAAGTGATGCATTCCTGTTTTGGAAAAGAGGGTTAATCCGAATCGAGCTTGGGGTGTAATTAGTCTCAATTGTTCCGGTGAGATACTTCCATGAAGCTTCACTTTATCTGAAAGATTATTAGAATCAATTATGCCTTCAAGCTTCTCCCTTATTGGTCCGTCTCCATAGATTCTTAATTGGATAGAATCAATTTCTCTCATCGCTAAAATTGATTCTTCTAATCCACGACCAATATTCAGCGCTCCCTGATAAATGATGAATGGACTCGGTGGTTTCGAATACTGAATTTCTCGTTTCAACGGAACGTTTCGAATTACCTCGAAATTGCCATCGTAAGCGGTTTTAAAAAGACCAGCATATCCTGAGCTGATCGTGTAGCAATGTTTTAGTTTAGGGACGATGGCTCGTTCTATGATTGACCATATTTTGTGCACAAAAGGCCTTGTTATAACTTCCTCTAATTCAGTGAAATATTCATGCGAATCATAAATGATAACTTTAGATGATAGTTTGCTTACAATATAGGCAGGAAGAAGGGTGTCTAAATCGATTGCGCAGAGAGCGTCACTCTTCCTGAAAAGCAAGGACCAAAAGAGTTTAAAGTTGTACTCGATATAGAACAATTTGCCGCGATCAAAGAGGCACGGAATCCTAATCTGCTCGTAGGATTTTTGATTTAGTTCTTTGGATGATGAACGAAGTCGTCCAACCAAAACACACTCATATCCGGCATCGTTAAGCGCGATGCAAATTCTCTCCATTCGTTGATCAAATGAGAGATCATTGGTTACAGTGAAGATTATTTTCTTCTTCAATTATTCCGGAATTCTTCCGAGTTCAATGTCGATCTTCTCGAAAGGTGAATTCATTGAAACGTACTCGGGAATGAGTTGTTTCATTAGCCGAACCGTTTTCTCGTTATCCTGGAAGTCATAAAGCTCAATCAGTGTGTCAACTTGCCCCTGAATTTCTACCCACTCATATTCTCTCACGGAGGCCACCATAATTCTCGGGTGATGCGTGGGCACAGAATTCTCCTTGTTGGCTAGAAGTTCTTCGTACAGTTTTTCGCCAGGTCTCAATCCCGTGAAGATTATTTGCATATCCTTTCCGAGCTCGAGGCCTGATAATTTGACCATCTGTTTGGCGAGGTCAGCGATTTTGACTGATTCACCCATGTCAAATATGAAGATCTCACCGCCTTCGCCCATTGCGGCTGCTTCAAGCACCAGCTGACAAGCTTCAGGAATTGTCATAAAAAAGCGAGTTACTTCAGGATCAGTGACCGTGATTGGACCACCTTCGTCGATCTGTTTCTTAAATAGAGGGATGACGCTACCGTTACTTCCTAGAACATTCCCAAATCGGGTAGTGACGAATCTTGTTTTTCCGTTTCCATTCGCAGTTTGTGCATAGATCTCAGCAATCCGTTTGCTGGCGCCCATTACGTTGGTAGGATTCACCGCTTTGTCTGTTGAAATCAAAACAAATTTCTCAACCTCGTATTCGATTGAAACGTCCACCAGGTTTTTAGTCCCCATCACATTGGTCCGAATGGCTTCTGTTGGATTCTCTTCCATCAAGGGGACGTGTTTATATGCCGCTGCGTGAAAGACCATTTGAGGTTTAAAAGCTTCAAACGTTTTGGCTAGACGCTCTTTATTCCGAATACTCCCAATGACTATCTCATAGTCGATGTTGGCAAAACGATTCTTCAGTTCAGTTTCGAGTTCGTACAATCCACTTTCAGCCTGATCAAGTAAAATGAGCTTGCCTTTTGCAAACCGTGCAATTTGAAATACCAATCCTGCGCCGATTGATCCAGCAGCTCCAGTGATTAGGATGTTGCTCGTTTTTAATTCTTTGATAATTGCCTTTTCATTGAGCTTGATACTAGCGCGTCCGAGCAAATCTTCAATGTTCACATTCCGAATCTGATTTGCACTAAGTTCCCCGTTAATCCAGCGTTGTACTGGTGGAACTGTTGAGACTGTCACATTGTGGGGAAGGCAGATTTTGATGATTTCCGCTTTCTTTTTAGGATCGAGGTTGAGTACAGAGATAATCACCCGGTCCACTTGTTTCTTTTCTAGAAGTGAGCCCAGCTTCTCAAGAGAAACAATGGCAATACCTTCAATTTTTCTCCGAATCTTTTTCGGGTTCTCATCAATAAATGCCGCAATGCGATACTTGCGTTCACTTTCTCGATCAAATGTGCGTTTCGTAATAATACCTGCTTCTCCAGCTCCGAAGATCACCACGGTCTCCTTGATTGAATCAGAACTCTTGTATTCAAAGTAGATCACTTTCACCAGAAGTCTATAACCAATCATGAGGAACGACAGAATGAAAAAATCGATCATAATGACCGAAATAGGCAACAAGAACGGGTTGTCTGTGTATTCACGCCAAACCAGGTTAGCGAATGGATAGATGAGCGAACCAACGAGAACAATTCGAAGTATTCTCTGTACGTCTTGAGAACTGGTATAGCGTACGTATCCGCTGGCCGAACGGAGTACTATAAATGTCAGGGCTCGAACGCTACCAATCAATGCCACTCGCCACCAGAGATATTCGATTTCCGTTTCTGGAATATCAAAGTTAAATCGAAGGTTAAATGCGATGTAGACGCTAATTATAGAGAAGGCGACATCGATCAAAAAGATCATCCATCTCGGAGTACTGATATTGTTTACCAGGAACATTTGGCGCAAAAATAGGGGATCATTGGGCAGATTAGTCTCTGAACTTGTCTAAGTCCCGCCGGTCCTTCTTTGTAGGGCGTCCTATAATCCCAGCAAGCCTATTTTGAGAATTGAAACGTTGAACTTCTTCGATCATCGATAGATCTTCATCACTCGTTGTTTCGACTAAGTAGTCTGGGACAAGCTTCGCCCCAACTCTGTTCTTTGGAAAACCTTTGACCTTGTATGATCTCCAAACGGGAGTGTTCTTGACAGAGAACTCATCACCAACCTTTAGATGTTTGCTTGATTTAACTTCCTCATCAGACACGCGCACCTTTCCTCCTTCCACTTCTGTACTGGAAAGGGACCTTGATTTGAATAACCGAACACACCACAGGTACTTGTCAACGCGCATGGTTCAAAGTTAAGTTCCTTTCATAATAATCAAACAACCTCCCATTTCATCTGCGCCCTATTACCAGCGCGGATTTGTGGTAAATTCGCCGTCTGATAAATGAGTCGACTCAGTTCTATATTCCTCACACTAATTAGTTGTTTGACTGTACAGTTGGGCGTTGCCCAATTTACGATAGGTGGCAGCGCTTCAAATCTGGGCGGAGGCTGTTTCCGACTCACATCGGCCGTGAACAGTCAGGCGGGTTATGTCTATAAAACGGCAGGACTCAATCTCAATGAAGCTTTCGACTACCGGTTTTCGGTATATCTAGGAACCAGCAACGCCGGAGCGGATGGAATCATGTTTGTTCTTAGAGGCGCTTTAGGCACTCCATACATTGGTACTGGCGGTGGCGGTCTTGGATTTAACGGAACAGGTTTTAGTACCAACGCCCTTGGTGTGGAAGTTGACACTTGGTACAATGGAAATTACGGGGATATCGCAGCGGATCACATCGGAATCGAGACGGCCACTCCCAATCACAACTTAGCTGGGCCCATTCAAGCTTCAACGAGTAGTGCTAATGTGGAAGATGGCAATTGGCATACTCTGAATATTCGTTGGGACCCGATTCAAAAAGAACTCGATGTTTATCTCGACTGTGATTACAGATTGCAATACGCTGGAGATTTGATTGATAGTGTCTTTAATGGAGATACCATCGTTCACTGGGGATTTCTTGGAACCACTGGAGGCGCAAATAACCTGCAGCAATTTTGCTTTACAGTTCCGATTGACAGCTTTGTGACTTCCTTGATCGGAGGAACCATCTGTGCAGGAGATTCTATCCAACTTCAAGCAGGGGACAGTGCGGTTTCATACAACTGGACACCGACGGGATCCTTGAGCACGAACGGAATTCCGAATCCTTGGGCTTCGCCGGTTACCAGTACGATGTACTATGTAGAACAAACCTATCAATGCGATACGCTCACCGACTCAGCCCTGATTACTGTATTAAATCCTGACTTCACCGTGTCCGGAGCGGTCTCCGATGCCCTTTGTAATGGAGATTGCAATGGGGAGATAGATTTGACCGTTCAGTTAGGCAGTGGGCAGTTCTTGTTCGAATGGAGCAATGGTGATACCATTCCTGATATTACTGGATTGTGTGTTGGAAACTATACGGTGACGGTTCAGGACGTTGATACTGGATCAGCGTATTACCTATGTCGCGTTATTGAACAATTCACGGTCGGAGAACCAAGCATTCTTACATCCACTGTGGTTAACCCAAGCAAGACATCTTGTCCAGACGGATTGACTTGTGATGCGAATGCCACGGCCGTCGCGAACGGAGGAACTGTTTCATATTCCTACTTGTGGACAAGTGGGGAAACCGGGAATCCAGCAAGCAATTTGTGCGCAGATACTAACTGGGTGACCATCACAGATGCGAACGGATGCACATCCGAGTCGTTTGTTTTTATTGATGTCCCTGATTCAATTCGGACCACCGGATTTGGAGACACGTTGATTTGCATTACAAACCCAGCTGTCATTATAGCTGGATCTCAAGGCGGAACACCGCCTTTTTACTATGTCTGGAGAAAGAACGCATTGAATGGTCCTACCGTAGCTTCAACTTCTGCGGTTACTGTTTATCCAGACTTGACAACCACCTACTATGTGTCATCAACTGACTCGAATGGTTGTGCGGGTGATACCTCTAAAGTTGTTGTGAAGGTTAGGCCTCCTTTAGGGGTCACGCTACCAGAATTGGATACGATTTGTCCCTATGATAGCATAGACATTTTGGTTGAGGGAACCGGAGGAGATAGTATCTACACGTATACGTGGAGTTCGGGAGAATTTGGTTCAGCAATTAATGTTGGACCAGACGAACCATCATGGTTTGTGGTTACGGTCAGCGATGCATGTGGAACACCTACTCATTTGGATAGCGTTTACGTTCAGGTAGGCGGCTATAGTCCGATTGCAACCCAAATTAGAGTTGAAGACGATACACTGTGCGCAGGAGATCGAACCCACATCATTGCTTCTGGAAGGGGTGGATATCACGGACCTGAAGAATATGTGTTCAATTGGGCTCATGTTTCGGACAAGAACCCTATCCAGTTTGTGTCCCCGAATAAGACAACGGAATATGTTGTTACGATCAGTGATTTATGCCTTTCTGAACCTGGTACCGCTAGGATAACAGTTTACGTGGGCAAACCAGAAGTGCCAGAGATGCTTTTTGAACCAAGTGTGGCCTGTGCGGAAACTGATGTCACGATTTCAATTCCACCTTTAAAAACTGGCCATGTCTACAACTGGGACCTTGGTGATGGGAATACTTTAATGGGTTATGAAATTGATTCTGTGATACATCGATATAGCACAAGTGGTTGTTATGACGTGACGTTGGCAACGATCACAGATTTTGGGTGTTTAGGGCAACGGAAAAATAAGTGTGCAATTCAAATCCTAGATCAACCAACCGCTGATTTTGGCACCGATCCTACAAATCCATCTAACGTAAACAGCATCCTCTTGATTCGCGATGAATCAATTGGTGCAGAAACTCTGACCTGGTACATTGAAGAGGATACGATTATCGACGTTGAGTTATTCAGCCGAGAATTCAATGAATATCCTGGATCCGAAGATGTCAAACTCGTTGTAGTATCCCCAGAAGGATGTGTGGATAGCATAACACGGACCTTGGTTTGGCAAAATGAGACGCTAATCTACTACCCTTCAGCTTTCTCACCAGACCAGGATGGGATCAACGATGAATTTAGAATAATAGGGGAGGCCATATCAGACGAAAACTTTGATCTCACCATTTTCAATAGATGGGGCCAACAAGTATTCAGAACCGTTAGAAGACAACGGGGCTGGGATGGGAGGTCAGTTGATGGGACTTGGGCTACGCTAGGATCGTACCCATTTGTTCTGAGATACATGGATCATATTGGCGAAGTTCGAACCATCCGTGGTGATGTCATCATTACACAAAGCGGCAATAAGACTCCTCTTCGTTAATTAGACCACACCAGATGTACCCGGAAGCTTCTCATTTGGATTTTTCACCAAAGCATTGGCTACCACTCCAACGATTACGAGTCCAATACCGACTAAGCTGAACCACGGTAGAAGTTCACCGAAGAACAAAAAACCAATTCCCAGTGCGTAGAGCACACCCGTGTACTTAAACGGCATGATTCGAGAACTATGATCAGCATGGAGCGCTTTGGTCATGTACACCTGTGCGATCTGCGTGAATATACCCAGTGCTAGGAGCAAGAACCATTCAATGCCAGTCGGCGTGACCCAACCAGCCGTTAGACATGCAATGCCCATTACGGGGGTCGCAATCAACGGGAAGTAAAGAACCACGGTGATCGGATGATCTGTAGTCCGACATTTCATAATGGCATTGTAGGCGATTCCTGAAATAAGCGCTGAAATAATGCCAATTCCTAAATAAAGCATCGATACCCTTTCGTCAAAACCCTTGATAAAAAGTACGCCCAAAAAGGCCACCCCGAATAATGCCCATTGTATTGGCTTCACCTTCTCTCTATGAAGTTGAGTGGCTAACAAGACAGTGAAAATGGGGGAGATGTATTGGATGGTCGTCGCACTTGCCAACGGCATCTCTTTAATGGTGACAAAGAATAAGAAAAGGGCCGTCATTCCTGCAACTCCTCTGATTAAAAGCCATTTATGATTGTGTCCAAGAAATGGGATGCCGAGGCGGCGTATCCAAATTGTGCAAATGGTTAAGGAGATTACAGATCTAAAGAAAACGATTTCGTGAGTTGGGATATCAATCAGATACTTCACACAAAAGTTGACTACAGCATACGCGAGCGATGATAATAGAATGAAGGTTATGCCCCTGAACTGCAAGGATCAAAGCTAGGGATTATCAGATGCAATTGTCGATACTTGTGTTCACGTATGGATGACCCTCAAAAAGCGATTGTAAGACCAACTTCCAGCCTTGAAAATCTAATTCAAGCAGTGTTTCCTATCATGGAGAAGATCATGCCATCCGTTGCTAGGAATTTCGCAGTTACCCTTTTTATCAGGCCTTTTCGATTTCCCTATAAACCCGAAGAAGAGCAATTCATGGAGACTTGTGAGCGATTTAAGTTCACGATTGGCGGAGTAGAACATCACGGGTTTAAAAAAGGTTCTGGGCCAGCAGTACTTTGTGTTCATGGATGGAGTGGGAGATCAACACAATTCAGATTTATGGCCCCGAAGCTGATTGAGGCAGGATACACCTTTGTGACATTTGACGCGCTCGCTCATGGAAGGACAGAAGGCAAGAAGGCCACACTTTTCGATTTTGCTCAAGCTATAAAGCACCTGCTGTCAGCACATAATGATGTGCGTGCAGTCATCGGCCATTCTTTGGGAGCAGCGAGCGTTTCCTATGCCATTTCAGAGGGGGCTCATGTTCCCGCATTTATTGCGATGGGTGCTCCGGTGGTTGGAGAAGATATTTTGAATGAATTTTGTAATCGACTAAACGGGTCTCCGAAGATCAAAGATGCGATTAGAGCCCGCTCGAGAGAGGAGTTTGGTATTATGTTCGACGAGGTAGTTATGGAGAAAACCTTTTCGAAGGTTACATGTCCAGTTTTAGGCATTCATGGTAAATTGGATGTGGATGCACCACCTCATGGCTTGGATGTGCTCAAACAAATTCGGCCGGACATGGACACTTTGCTACTACCCAATATGGGGCATCGCAGAATTCTGAAAGAAGATCCAGCATTAGCTCTCGTCGTAAATTGGCTCAGGGACTTAAAGTAGGTCTAACACATTCTCGGGAGGTCTTCCAAGAACTGCTTTCCCATTTTCTACCACAATTGGACGCTGGATTAGTTTAGGATTCTGGATCATCGCATCAATCCACTCGGCGTCTGAGAGCTCTTTTCCTTTGTATTCAGTTTTGAAAATATCTTCCCCCTTTCTAATGAGATCTTGAGCAGAAATACCTAAGAGATCGATGATGGCTCTCAATTCGTCAGCCGAAGGCGGCGATTTTAAGTACTCGACGATTTCGGGAGCTTTGCCATTGTCCAAAATTAGAGTGAGGGTTTCCCTGCTTTTGCGGCAGCGAGGGTTATGATAAATCTTCATGAAGTAAAGCTATGGACTATCGGAGAACGATGACAGTTCCATGCTTGACATTCTGGAATTCTTGTCCTTTTTTGATCGCTTTGTACTCGACCATCCAGCCATATGCACCAGCTGGTACAGCTTCGTTGAGGTAAGTGCCATCCCAAGATTCGTTTGAGACTTCACTTTTGTAAATGATCTCGCCCCATCGATTATAAATGGTGAATTTAAAATCCTCGAATTCACAATCGACTTTCGGCCCAAAAGTCTTGTTTACTCCTTCTGGTGTAGGACGGAAAGCTGTTGGAAAATGAATGAAGCATTCACAGTCCTCGATGAAGATTGTGTCGTTGACAATTCCGCATGCGTGCCATCCTTCAACACTGTAGTATCCAAAATCTGTCACTTGATGTGTTGGTCCAATGTTGCCATCAAACCATCGGTAATGCATTATGCCAGGTGTGGATGCATCGAGTTCAATCTGCTCACCGAGACAGATGTACTCCGGACCAGTAATTTCGAATGTTGGCACCACGAAATCAGTCACGAGAACATCGTATTCCGATGTACAAACACTATCATTCACAAGCAATACATATGTCCCTGGTTCTGTCGTTTCGAATCGCTTTCCTTCTATTCCATTAGACCATTTGTATGAGTACTCATCGCTGCCTTTTGCGGTAACCTTGGCGGTTTTTCCTTCGCAAAGGAGAGTGTCATCAATTACCTGAACCGTTGGCGGTTCTTCGAGCGTTATGTAAATACTATCAGTCGTGCTGCATACCTCATTAACCGCTTTAGCCCAGATAGTCTGATCACGATCAATATAAGTGGTGTGTTTCGCTGAAATGGAACCATTATACCACTTGAAGTTGACGCTTGAAATATTGGATATTGCCTCGAAAGTCAACTCAGAAGGACCGCAGGTGATTGTGTCATTTCCAATACTGATTTCTGGATAGTCGAAGAAGAGTGCAGATGTTTGGTCACTCTCAAAACAGAATCCGTCCGTAACAGTAAGAAAATATGTTCCATTGGAACCAACTTGTAAAATTTTTGATGTGGATCCAGTATTCCAGTTGTAGGAGAGGTTGACGTTCGTATTTGGGATAATGCTGATGATGTCTCCTTCACAAGCCATGTAGAATTCCGGTAAATCAAGATTCATTGGAACGAACTGGTCAACATAGATCGTATCTCTCATTGCACATATCCCGTTGGAAGCCTGTGCCCAATAACCGCCCTGGCTGCCGCTATGAACCATCTGGGTTTGTTTGATTGATCCATTATTCCAGAAGAAAGTATGTGTTGCTGGATCAAGATTGATAGTTAAAGCTACCGTGTCTCCTTCACAGTAACTCGTGTCCACGCCGAGATTAAAATCTGGATCAGTGTGGAATGTGATTTCCACAGAATCTTCAGCAACGCATCCGTTTCCAGATGCTGTGACTGTATAGGTTCCTGACAGCGTCACCGAAATGGTAGGAGTTGATTGTCCAGTTGACCAAGAATATGAACTAGCGTTTTGCGTGAAGGACGCGACCGGAGTAATACTCGAGTCGGGATCGTAACATACATCTTCATCAAGACCAAGATCGATTGTAACTTCTGGAAAAACGCTCACTTGCATTGTGTCTGCGCGCGTACAAAATTGATTTGTCACTGCCACCCAAACCACGGCGGAATCTGAAACACTGATCGTCGGTTGAATGCTTCCGGTACTCCATAAATATGACACAGTTCCCCCGAGGCCCGTAGTCACCGTAATGCTATCATAAGAGCAAATTGACGTGTCGTTTCCGAGAGAAAGAGATGGGAATGGATAGAATTCCACGAGAAAGGTATCAACTGCTTCACAGCCATATTGTTCGATTGTCAAATGGTGGTAACCTGAGTCTGCCGTAATCAAAGCAGAATCAGTACTGCCATCCGACCACGCGAAAGTATACTGGGGTAGATTAATTACCCGGATCACGGTGTCACCATCACATACAGTTGTGTCGTCTCCAACGAAATTTGATGGAAAAGTGACGATGTTCACATCCCATGAGAAGGTATCTCCTGTAGAATCGCCAATGCAGTAATAAGTAGAGTTAACTGTTGGCCAGACAACTATCGTATCCAATGTCGAGATTACATTATTTGGTTGGCTGCTTTCAACCCAAAAAAAGCTCTCTTCGAGGTAAGCGTAAATTATCGCAGAATCACCCTCGCAAATATTTGAGTCACCGCCGATTCCCATATACTCTTCAACCCAAACGTCGTCATAGTACATATATGCACCGCTAATTGACGCGCTGGTATTGTACAAAATGCCGGCGGGTAAAGCATTGAAAGACCCAATTGTGATATAAGTTTCACCTCCCGACGCGGTAATAGTGTCGGCATAAGTCGCCCAAGCATTGTTATTAGTTAGATAGTTACCACTCGCATTGTGCGAGGTTGGTGTCACTCCTAGCGCACCGTAATTTGGTGTCCCGGTCATTGTGGGGTGAGCCGAACTCAACCAAAATCCAAGATCATCGGTCGCGTAGCGCGCATTGTCTCCCAATCTATATTGAAATGAAACGATGTATTGCTGCCCTGCAACTAATGGCTGGGTGAGCGTGTCCATCACATATTCTCGGTATGCCGCGTAGGAACCAGTGTATCCAAGCATACAATATCCACCAACATAGGCGTCACCTTGGGCTGCTAATGAGCTACCGAAAATGTTGTTTGGGACGTCGTTCGCTGTAGATGTTGCACATGCATGAAAATAATCTGCAGAACCTATGTGACTAATTGGTTGACGCCACCAGCATTTTGTGATGTTGCTTAGACCATTCGGACATTGCCAATAATTTTCAAAACTCCCGTTGGTAACAAGGTTTTGCGCATTGAACGAAAGAGTCCAAAAGAGACCAAATACAACAAGTAGGATTCGCAGAGTGCTCTTCATGGTTAAAACAAGGGCTTAAAGTTACAACTATAAACGCAGATTGTAGGAGATGGCTGTCTCTAGAAGCTAGCCTTCTGGGAGTTTTAGAAATTCGGTTATAATGAAAGCTAAGAGCGCATATTTTTGCGTCAATGCAATTCACATTTTCTGTCTCTTCTCGGAGACTATCGATTGTTGTTCTCGTTATCGCTTTGCTTGTCATAGTTCAAGGGTCATGTACTCATGAACCATTCGAGCCAAAAACGGTAACTGTTCATATTCCACCACCAGACCAACCGGTGGATACGAACTCAGATAATACGCCACCAACTCAACCAGTTATAACCGGGTGCGATGAGGATAGTATATTTTTTCAACGAGATATTCAGCCACTATTTATTGCCAAGTGCGGGTCAACTGGAGGTTGTCATTCTGTTGATTCAGCGCAAGGCAACCTTGTTCTGAGCACATTTGATACAACTTTGAATTCAGGTGTTGTGATTCCATTTGATCCTTCAAATAGCCTACTCTATCAGAGAATAACCGCGCCCGACACCTCCAAAAGGATGCCTCCTCCAGGAGCGGATCAGCTGGACGCCAAGGACATGCAAAAAATCTTTCTGTGGATTCAAGACGGCGCAGTCGATTGCGATTCGACCAATGTCTCCTATGCCTCAACCGTTAGGCCATTGTTGGAGTTTTATAAGTGCCTCGATTGCCACAAAAGTGGCTCTGGGATTGCGGACTTATCAAATTATCAAGGGGTGAAGGCGCAAGCCGACAACGACACACTATACGGGGTGATAGCACACCTTCAAGGTTTCCCACAAATGCCCCAGGATACAGACAAAATGGATTTAGATCATATTTTACAAATAAAAGCTTGGATTGATGGTGGAGCAGAGGATAACTAAGCTGACACGCGCTGCTATATCCGTCCTGCTCATCGGGTTGATATCTGCCATGTTCAATGGTTGTTACTATGATAATGCAGAAGATTTGTATCCATTCGATACGATTATTGTGCACGATACAATTGTGTTTGAAGACACCAATACGGTCAATCAATGGTCGGTTGATGTGAAACCAATTATTGTGGGTAGCTGCGCAAACAGTGCTTGTCATTCATCGGGCAATTCTAACGATAGAATACCTTTATCTTCTCACACGGAGATGGTTGAAGGAATCGAGCAACATAACTTGCGCGGTAAAATTGAATCGGGAGATATGCCACCCTTTGGAGAATTGGAACAAGATGAACTCAATACCATTCTGGATTGGATGGATAATGGATATAAAGACAATTAAACTATGAAACGTACCCTCACTTTTGGAGCGCTAACAGCCATTATTATTGGCGTTCTCGTTGCTTATCAAGTAAGCTTCAAAGATCACGATGACACAGCTGATATAGAAGCTGCACATAAGCTAAACTGCGAAGAAGTAGTTCAAGAATTTCTGGATGATGAAACTGCCGCCACCGCAAAGTACGTGGATCAAATCTTGGAGATCAATGGCCCGATATTGGCAATAGAGAGAACGGATCAACAAATTACATCAATGAAGATTTCGATGGATGAGTTATATGTTGTGAATGCCACCCTTCAAAACCCTTTTGAGGGAGAATTGGAGGAGAGTTCAGAGATTGTCGTTAAAGGAGTTTGCTCTGGATTTTTGGGTGATGCAGAATCTATGCTGCCCGGCGGAGTTGTTGAACTAAAAAGAGGAAGCATTATTAAGTAGAATAAATATGAAATTACTATTAGTATCAGCATTAATACTCTGCTCATCTGTGGTGAGTGCTCAGGGTAAATACTTCACGCGGGATGGACATGTCAAGTTCTTTTCAGCGACGTCCGTTGAGGATATTGAAGCACGTAACCACAAGCTAACATGCGTGTTAGATGCTGCTTCAGGACAGTTTGAGTTCGCAGCACTGATGAAGTCGTTTGAATTCAAAAAACCTTTGATGGAAGAGCACTTTAACGAAAACTTCGTTGAATCAAACAAGTATCCCAAGGGGACTTTTAAGGGCAGCGTTCAAGGATTGGACGGCATTGATATGGCTAATATTCCTTCAGGGACAAACGTGGTAGCTGCAGGAAAACTGGAAATTCATGGAGTAGTCAAAGAACTTGAATTGGCTGCAACCATTGAGAGTCGTGATGGTGGCTATGCGATCCATTCTACATTCAAAATTGTACCTGAGGACTATAACATAGAAATTCCGAATACGGTTCGAGACAATATTGCGAAAGTGGTTGATGTAACCGTTGAAGCTCAGTTGAAAGCCTTCAATCGATAAGCATGCGCCTGATTTTAGTTTTTGCTTTTCTTGCTTTTGCCCTCTCATCAACTGGTCAAGATGACCTCTTGGATCTATTGGGCGAAGATGAACCAACCCAGGATTTTGCGACCGCAGGTTTTAAGACTACACGAATAATCAACGGTCATTCATTTGAATTGAATTCTCATGGTGTTCTGGATTTCAAAATTTCTCACCGTTTCGGGAGGCTGAATACAGGAGCGTATAACCTCTTTGGCTTGGACAATGCGTTTATGCGAATTGGCCTAGACTATGGGGTAACTGAATGGCTTAATGTTGGAATAGGAAGAAGTGGTGGTGCGATTAAGTACTACGACAGCTTTGTGAAAGCGCGAATTCTGAGACAGCAGACCGGGATGAAGAATGTTCCTGTTTCTCTTTTATGGGTTACGGACTTAAATATCGACGCCAATCAGGTGATCGACACATCCTTGCTGCCGTATCCTTTTACAAATAGGATGTATTACACCAACCAAATCATCGTCGGTCGAAAGTTCAATGATGCTATCTCACTTCAGTTTATGCCTTCATTGGTACACAGAAATTTTGTGAGGACAAAAGCTGAAAGTAATGACGTCATCGTGCTAGGTGTTGGCGGTCGCGTAAAGCTGACAAGGAGGGTTGCAATCAATATGGAGTATCACTATGTCTTGCCGGATCAGCTCGATCCAAAGTATTCCAATTCGTTGTCCGTCGGATTTGACATTGAAACTGGCGGCCATGTCTTCCAACTCCATTTCACCAATTCAAGAGGAATGGCCGAAAGCGTATTCCTAACCGAAACCGATGGGAAGTGGGATGCGGGAGATATTCATTTTGGGTTCAACGTCAGCCGTGTCTTTACTGTACACAGACCGAAACGGAAGTGATTTAGTGTAATACGACCTTCTCGACGTATTCAGATTCTAAACCAGCAATTCTAACCAGATAGATGCCGGATGGCGCATCATTAAGATTCAATCTGTAGTTCCCTAATCCCCTGACCCCTGTCATTCCAAAGACCTTCGCGCCAATTGAATTGAAGACTTCAATTTCATTTATTAGGGCCTCAGGGTTATTCGGCTTGATGATAATTGTTTTAGAATCTGAATAGACGCTGGCGAACTCCATCATTTCGTCTGATTTTTCGCACTGCTCTTTTCGATCAAGCCTCAGGATCATATTCTTGGAAAGCTTGTCATCTTCAAAATGGACTGAAGTTGCGGAATTCTTCACGAGATCGATTGTTTGTCCGTCAACAATCAAACTCAAACAATAATTCCTTGTGAAATGCCTTGTCCCACGAAGCTTTAGGTGATACTTACCGGGTTGTGTTACCGAGGCCTGAAGTATGATTTCATGACTTTTTAGAGGGTCTACGTGATTCACCATCAAGTCATATCCAGATGTGTTCATTGACAGACTCACAGCCTTTGTTGTGGGTAGTTGAATGATTGGGATGTCTTCATCGTCCATTTGTGCAGTGGTCGACACTTGCTTTCTTATATAAATGGCGTCAGCTGCGCTTCGACTCTCATTCATCATGATCAGCTTGAGCTGTTCCTTTATCTCTCTCTTAAATAGTTCGCTTGTGCCTAAGTCTGATCTAATGTGATTCGTTAAATCCAAATCCATCGTTCCTGACCCAGAAGACCATTTTATCCAGAATCCTTGACCTGGAGGTATAAACGTGTTTGGGCCACGAGCATTGAAGGTGACCGAATCGGCATCGTAATACCAAAATTCATCTCCCACGATTTCAGAATAATCATCATTGATTGTTTGAAAGTCGAGAAATGCCGGGAATGGATTAGCGAGAAAATTCCAACCTGCACCTCCTGAGTTTACATCAAGATTTGTTTCGTCCGTATTGACTTCTCCTGAGACATCCCAATTTGCTCCGGTCCATTGACCACTAGAATTGTCAAGCCAGACTTGGTAACCCCGTCCAATTAGAAAACTGTCAGAAGTGTTTGTAGGAGTTACATATTGATTAGAAGAATTATCCCAGTACTGAATTGAAGCCGAACCGCTCGGTGTGTCAGTTCCAGTAAAACCGCTAGTAGCTATTTCACCGTCGAGATCTTCGAGATCAGTGACCACGCCAGATACACCTACAGAATTCCATTCTGCCAATCGGCTCGAAACATATCGTTGAATAGTTACATCGTTTCCGCTGATTCCTGCGGTGCTCACAAACTCCGCAATATGTCCTGTGCTGACTGAATCCGAAATGAAAGTGAATTCATCGGCATTGTTTACCAATGGATCATTTTTAAAGAACAATCCTTCGGTAAGTTCAAAATCACCTCCTGAAGCCAATTCTACATCATCCGCATTATTGAGAATGAGATTGGCAAAACGCAGCGGATCATTGGCTTCATTCACGATGTACTGTGTGTTTCCCGCTTGACCACGCATTGTGATGAAAGAACCTGAAGAGCAATTCAGTTTACCACCTTGGGATCCACCTTCGAGTTGGAGCGAGTCTCCCTTAATCACCAATTCGACTCCTGCTGCAAGGAAAAGGATGCCGTTGTTCTCAATTCGGAGCTTATTTACGGTCGCATTCGAGGTTATGGCCACGCTATCTCCACTACTTATGACCACGTCAACAGTGCTGTCAGGAATGACGCCACAACTCCAAAGTGTAGAAGCGCTCACATTCCACGTGCCATTGGTTGTGCTCGCGCAACCGGCGGATGGAGTCGTTGTTGTGTCCTCAAATACGATTGCAAAGTCTTCAGCTTGCCCATAAGTTGGATTATAGCAAGATCCTCCAATGTTGAGATTTGCCGTTAATCCGTGCCATTCTGAGAGCACACGCATTCGAAGTTTTTCATTGAAAACCACATTGCTTGGAGTGGTTATAGTCCCTGTGTGATGAGTGTCCGAATCGTTGGTGTATACCAATTCCAGCGTGTCAAGAAAGTCACCGTCACCATTGTAGTCAATATATACTCTGACGTCCTCGTCGTTTGATGGACCGGTTGTGATGCTTAGATTATACGTGGTTGAGGCTTCCAGGTATTCAACTTGACTACATGTGCGATCAACATACCCACTGTCGCTGACTGAACCTGGAGAAGTTACATTCAGACTATCGAGTGTGACATTCGTAACTCCTATGGCAAAAAGGTTGCTCAAGTTCGTAGTTTGAGGTGTGCAAGAGGCATTTGCCAGCGTTAAGGTATCAGGTGCTAGGTAAGATTGGGATGACAAGAGACTTCTTCGGGGTCCGAAAAGAGCCGATCGCATTACGGACTTCTGTCCGGTTGTATACATATCCGCACAAGTCTGACTTGAATAGTCCATGTAGTTTCTAATTACCAAACCAACTGTGCCCCCGGTACAGGTGTTTGTTGAACCTGTTGGACAGTTTGAGGATGATCGAATGTGGGGTTCGGTGTCTGTCACACAGTCCCCTAAACCAGTTCCACATCCATTGGTAACCGGAGGACAAGAAACCCCACTACTATCGCCTTCAAATGTGTGATAAAGACCCAAGTAGTGACCAACTTCATGTGTCACGGTTCGGTTCAAATTGTTCCAAGAATTGACAGTACCTGAAATTCCAAATGAAGAGTGCTGGACTACCAACCCGTCAACGACGGCTGAAGCACCGGGGAAATAAGCGTATCCCTGAATTCCAAAACCCGCATTGTTGTTTTCAATTTCGCTGACGACCCAAATATTCATATAATCTGAATTCGGCCATCGACTCAAGTTCTTTACATCAACTTCATCGGCGCCGCTCGTTACTCCTGCTGAAATACCTTGAGAGGCGTAGTTGGTTACGGATGAACCGTTAACTCTAACAACTCCTGTCGATGAATTACAATCTGGATCTCGACTTGCTAATACGAACTGTATTTTGGTGTCGACGCCAGAGGCATCACCGTGTGTGCCTGGTGTTTTTCTGAATCGATCGTTTAGGGCAATTATCGCGCTATCAATTTGGCTCTGAGCAATATTTGCACCGACACCTACTGCTGTTCCAGTGTGGACAACGTGTACAACAACGGGTATCTGAAGAACATCATCGATGATTTGATACTGAGCCCCAGAAGTTGGCTGAATAAGCTGCTGTTGCTGCTCGAATAGGATTTTATCTATCTGTTTGCGAGCAGCTTTGACACCATCACTAAACCCAGGATCTTCGGTCATTCTCTTCTTATGCAACTGATCAAAACGGCATTGTTCAGCCACTTGAGCGTCAAGCGTTAGGCTAGACAGGAATAGAGAAATGGAGTAGAAGTAGGAAGCTAATCTAAAGTTCATTATTGGCAGAATTTAATAGCTGTTAATACGCTGTACTAATTACAAGCGTTGGCATCTCTTTATTCAGGGTCCAGAAGCAAACCCATTTCAAATATGCAAATTATTAAAATACACGGGATCTATAGGAGCGGAGCTTCTTGTTTTCTAACAAGGGTTATCAACAATCGTTACATAAGAATATCAGAGTAGATGCAGCATTTTGAGGAACGTGGTGTCTTTATACTGTTGATGCACGCTTTAAGACAATCGAATAGTATCTTGGTTTCAATGGAAAGGGATCCATCAGAAACTAAAAAACATGAGGTAATAGCCTTGCACGAAATGATATTGCGGCGTTGTACCGAAGGGGATGAGAATGCTCAAATGCAGATCTATTCTCTCTATTAGAAGGCCATGTACAACACGGCCTTAAGAATATCTGGAGATCGAAAGGTCATCATCAAAGTAAGCCAAGGAGGTGTAGAAATTAATTAACCCACTGTTTAGTTAGGCTAAGCGGTCAATGCTCTCGGCATTGGCCGCTTTTTTATTCTCTATAGTAAGATGATCCTGCAGCTTTCAGCTTTGTACTCAATTCATTGACGCTTTTTTGGAGACTCGCCACTTGCGGTTTAAGAATTGCGAATTCATCGGTGGCTGCTTTTAGGCTCGATTTTTCACCTTCTGTAGGTGCTTCGGTGTGGCTTTTCACATTGTAAACTACCAATTCGATTCGTCCAGCTATCCCTGGGTATGATTCCATTTCTCTTTTACCACGAGTTCGGTCACCCCACATTGAATACTCGAGATCCACCAAAGTCTTTCTTGCTTGATCCAATTCTTCCAACCATGATACTTCGGATGAAGGAGTTTTGAGGACAGCGACCGACATGAACTCAATTTGTTTTTTCAAATGGTTCAACTCTTCTGACGCACCACGCATTTCATTTCGAGCAACGTTGATGTCATCGACAAATGCAACCAATGCTTCCCGATCCGCTTTTGAAATTTGGCCGTCGTGAAGCCTCTTGATGTTGAATGATGTAGGCCCCGCTATCTTCGACAATTTTCCATCTTGGAACTGATAGATGCTTACCGAATATTTACCAGGCAACGCAAGCATTCCATGGTCAGGTGATCCATAGCGACCGCCATCATCTTGTTTTAAGCTGATAGGACTGCTCGACTCAAGTCTAAAATCCCATGTGGTCCGATTTATTCCTTTCGCAGCTTTTGACTCTTTGAATCGGCGGACTACTTCTCCTTTTTCATTCGTGATTTCAAAAATGAGGTATGGCTTTGCTTCTACGTCTTCTAATTTGAGTGCGTCCAGTGAGGGATAACTGATCTTGCCACCATCCTTTCGAATCTTCTTTTCTCCTGCTCTACGCGAATCGGCGTTTGTCTTTGGCTTCTCCTTTAAGAAGTAAGTGAACGTGGCTCCTATCGGTGGATTAGGAGTGGTAAAGAAAGATTCACCTTGAGAAGCTTTTCCCTTTGTTCCCAACGGATTGGTGATGTTGTATGTCAACGCATCTTTGATGGGATAAATGTGCGCAGCTACATTGCTCGAATCACCTAAGGTTCTGAGCGGGGAGTAATCATCTAGCACGTAAAAGCCACGTCCAAACGAGGCAAGTACGATGTCGTTTTCTCGGCGTTGAATATCGATGTCACGCACGCCAATTGTTGGGAGACCACCGCCAATTTTGACCCAATTCTTGCCGGCATTTGCTGAGAAATAAAAACCGAATTCTGTTCCGGCGAACAGAAGGTTTTTGTCAACGTGATCTTGAGCGATACTGTAAACCGATCCTCTTTCCGGAAGATCGCCAGTTATAGAGACCCAGGAATTTCCTTTGTCAATACTCTTGAGGATATAGGGTTTAAAATCACCTCGCTTGTGATTATTGAAAGCAGCATAAACCGTATTAGCGTCAAACCGATCTCCCTTAACATCGTTCACATATGTTCCACTCGGAACACCAGGAAAGCTTGTTAGCTTGGTCCATGCATTCAAGTCTTCAGTTCGCTGAATGATTCCATCATCCGTTCCTACATAGAGAAGTTCCTTTTGAACCGGAGATTCATCCATGGCAACTAGATTGCCATAGATAGAGGTGCTTTTATGCAATGCAACCGCATCTGGACCCCATGTCGTTCCCATGATTTCAAGTTTGTTCCGGTCGATTTGCTGTGTCAAATCTTCGGATACAACATCCCATGCATCACCGCGGGAGTCACTTTTGAAAACCTTGTTTGCTGAGAAATACAACCTCTTGTTATCATGATGACTGATCAAGAGAGGTGCATCCCAGTTCCATCGATACGCGTCTTCTCCTTTTCGCTCAACAGGCTTGATGTTGACTCGTTCTCCCGTTTCTTTATTGAATCGAGCCAGCCAGCCATACTGCGCTTGGCTGTACACGATATTTGGATCCGTGGGGTCAACCGCGGGTTCGAAACCATCTCCACCTCGAGTAACGTACCAGTCAAAATTGCTTATCCCGTGGGCGTTGGTAGTCCTGGAAGGTCCTCCAATCGTGTTGTTATCCTGAGTTCCACCATAAACGTTGTAGAAAGGTTCGTCATAATCAACAGCGACTCGATAGAATTGCGTGAGGTTCAAATTTTGGAAAAACTTCCAGTTGGCAGCTCCATCAAATGTCTCGTAGAGTCCACCGTCACAACCCACTAACCAATGATCAGTATTGGCTGGGTTGACCCACATAGCGTGGTTATCAACGTGCTTACTTTTTTCGCCTGTCTTCTTGAATGTCTTTCCACCATCTACAGTATGATGAAGCCAAGTATCCATTGAATAGACCTTGTCAACGTCTTTAGGGTCGGGGATCAACTCTACGTAGTAATTGCCACTGGTGTAGTAGTCACTTTGTTTATTCCAGCTTTCTCCTCGGTTCTCCGACTTATAGAATCCACCGTGTTCTTTATCATAACCTTCAACCATGGCGTAAACGACATCTGGGTTCACCGGCGAAATGGCGAGTGCGATTCTTCCGAGATCCGACTTTGGAAATCCCTTGGCAATTTTTCTCCACGTTTCACCTCCGTCAGTGGTTTTGTATACAGTAGATTCGGGACCACCGCTGAGGTAGGTGTATACATGTCTTCGCCTCTGATGAGCGGCCGCGTACATCGTCATGGGGTCTCGAGGGTCCATCCACAAATCAGAAAACCCAGTGTGCTCGCTAACGAAATGGATTCGTTCCCAATTCTCGCCACCATCTACAGTCTTGTAGATTCCGCGATCACCACCAGCTGACCAGAGTGGACCGTAGGCTGCTACATACACGATCTCGGAATGCTCTGGATGAACAATGATTTTAGCAATATGTTCTGAGCTTTTCAGCCCCATATTCTTCCAAGACTTTCCGTCATCCAGAGACCGATAAACACCATCGCCATAAGCTACACTTCGCTGATTGTTGTTTTCGCCGGTTCCAACCCAAACTGTGTGCGGATTGGAAGGATCGTAAGACACACAACCTATCGAGTAAGAACCCTGAGCATCAAAGACAGGTGAAAAAGTGGTTCCATGATTCGTTGTTTTCCATACACCCCCAGAAGCTGCCGCTACAAAAAATTCATCGTGGTTTGTCGGGTTGACTGCGAGATCAATAATTCGACCTGAAACCAAGGCCGGGCCCAATGCTCGAAAGGATAAGCCTGAAAGAGAAACGGGTTTTTTATCTTCTCCTGTCTTGCTCTTTTGAGCATTAGCCGTGCAGAGCACGGTCGCGAAAACGGTGAGGAGCAGAATTGCATTTTTCATGAGGTGGTGGTTAAGGTTGGCAAATATAGAAGGCGGATTCATAGTCTTTTGAAAGACAGAAATCACTAGTTGAGATTGGGATAGAGAGGTGAGAATTATTAGGCAGACTCAAACTCCACTTCAAAGGTGGTTCCTTCTCCCACCTTGCTGTTGCAACGAATTAGTCCGTTCATTGCTTCTACATATCGTTTGGTAATATACAGACCGAGGCCAGTTGAGTTTTCGTTTTGAGTCGGCTTATTACTCAAGGTTTGAAATGGGCTGAAGAGTCTTTTTTGATCGGAAGCAGAGATTCCTGGCCCCTTGTCACTTACCTCAATAATAGTCTTGAATCCATTGGAAGCTACGTTTAGATTTATGGAAGTGTGTGTCGGTGAGTAGTTAATAGCATTGGTAACCAGATTTTGAATTACGGGCTGCAAGAAGTTTTGATCCGCTATAATGTTCATGTCTTTATCAGGAAGGTTGGATTTGAGCGTTATCTGCTTTTCAGAAGCTGTATTCTTCGCTTCTGAAACCAAGTTCTTTACCAACCGGACAACATCTAATTTTTGTAATGTCACGTTCAAATGTTCGGCTTCGATTGCCTCCATATCCAAAACGGCATTTGTCATTTCAATGAGGCGGGAACATGATCTGTCAATCATCTCAAGATATTGAACTTGATCTTTTGAATGCGCCTTGTCCTTTTGCATGTGTTTCACCAATCCTTGTATGTTGCCCAGTGGAGCCCTCAGATCGTGTGCGACAATACTCACCAAGTCATTTTTATCATCGTTTACCCTCATCAATTGCTCATTTCGAGCCTGAAGCGCTGCTTGATGCGATTCGATCTGCTTGTTTAATTTTGCGAGGTTATCATTGTTTGCACTTGTTTTTCTAAATAGTTGGACGATAATGACAGAGAAAATGTCCAGGAACACTAAGCCGATCATGAGCATCATGCTATTTTGTTTCTGTCTTTCGGCTTCCATGCTTTCTTCAGAGGCTCGTTTTTCGAGGCCTATTTTTGTCTCCATAAATTCTTGTTCAGCGCTTAACTGACTTAGAATTTGCGCATTCTGAACGCTATAAATCGAGTCGTGTAACTTGTTTTTGAGCAAGGCATATTTCAAAGCCTGTGCTGCGTTCTCAGCTTGATCTGTTGTCTTTAGCAAAAGGGAAACATTGAGAAGTTTCCCTTCTAGATCATCTTTGGAATCATAAAACTCAAAGGCTTCTTCCGCCATGAGTTTCGCCTCAGTTACATTGCCTTGTAGAAACAAAATTTCACCACGAATTACTTGATTCTTTGCAATTTGACTAGCGTTTTTAGACTTGTTCGAGTTGCGGAGAGCTTGCTCGATATAGTGCATTGCCATATCAAGATTTCCGAGTGATATGTGGACTTGGGCCAGCAATCTCTGCGCGTAGGGAATCCTTTCTTCACTTTTGGAACTACGTGCTGCACTTAACCCTTTAATTAACTGTTCTTGTGCAAGTTCAAGAGCTCCCATTTCGAATGCTGAACGTCCAATATTGAGGTGATTCAAAGACACACCGGAGACATAACCTTGTTTGGTATTGATGAATAGAGCTTCGCGATAATAGCTGATGGCTTTTTCGTAAAACTTTTGAGCTCGAAATAGATTTCCAATGTTGTTGAGATTTCGTGCTGTGCTTTTATCAAGACCTAATTTCCGATTAATGCGCAGCGAATTATGGTAATATTCTAAAGCCAATTTGAAGTTGGCGTGCTCCTTATAGATTATCGCCATGCTGTTAAAGGTTGAAGCCAAGTTCTTTTCAAGTCCCAATTGACTGTTTAGTTCTTTTCTTTTATAAAATACTCTAAGGCTTCAGCGGTCATGAAGTGTTTGTCGTAGAGCCGTGCAATGCGGTAATAGCATTTTGCGAGCTTAGCATTTTGCTCACTAGCTTCATAAAACTCAGCAGCAATAACATAGGCCTTTAATCCTTCTTCTAAATTGTCCCGGTGTCTCCAATAATGGCCTAGTTCATAATAAGTGCGCGCTAGAAAACGTGGACTTCTCAGGCCTTTTGCCTCGTTAATGGCAAGCTGGAAGGTCTTCATGCTTTCGTCCAAAACCTCTTCATCCTCATACCATTCGGCTAGTTCAATTAAGAGTAGAATTCGATTTGAATCCGGTGACGAGAATTGCGAAAGTTGTTCTTGGATACTATCAATTTTTGTTTGACTAAAACCAAACATTGATGAGCACAGAAGTACGAGACACACCAATAAACGTTGGTGTATTTGAGTCTTTTTCTGCAGCCAGGAAATATGAGAGTATTTAGACATGGTCAATGCTCAACCCTTGCGGCAAGATTACAGAATTATCGGACTCATAGCTTAGGGTCTGACTGATGATCATGAAATTTTACCACTCACGAATATTTTTGGTTGCTTCCTAACACTTTGAGGATAGACACTGGTTCTTTTACTTCTTTTGAGCAAAGACATTTCAAATGAATACACACGAAATTGATTTCAAAATAATTGGGGAAGAGATGCAGTGCGTTGAAATCGAACTTGACCCACGAGAAACTGTCATTGCTGAGGCGGGCAGTCTGATGATGATGAGTGATGAAATTCAAATGCAGACTGTTTTAGGTGATGGATCCGAGGCTACTCAAAGCTTTATGGGCAAGATTTTCTCTGCTGGAAAGAGGGTGTTGACAGGTGAAAGCCTTTTTATGACAGCCTACACCAACCATGGATCGCGAAAGCATCAGGTGACCTTTGCTTCTCCTTATCCTGGTAAGGTCCTCGCTATGGATTTAAGCGAGTTGGGTGAACGTGTCATTTGCCAAAAAGACGCGTTCCTATGCGCTGCACAAGGAACATCAATTGGCATCGAATTTCAAAAACGAATTGGAGCTGGCTTATTCGGTGGAGAGGGCTTTATCATGCAAAAGCTGGAAGGAGACGGAATGGCATTTGTGCATGCAGGAGGTACTATATTGGAACGCAAACTTGAAGCAGGTGAGCTCTTAAAAGTAGATACTGGCTGCATTGTGGCTTTTACTAAAGACATTGACTACGATATTCAATTCGTAGGGGGCATCCGGAATACCATATTTGGCGGCGAGGGCCTTTTCTTTGGTGCATTACGCGGGCCAGGAACCGTTTGGATCCAGTCTCTTCCTTTTTCTAGGTTGGCTGATAGGATCATCAGTTCGGCTCCAAAAATGGGAGGAAAAAGAAAAGGAGAGGGGAGCATTTTGGGTGGAATAGGCGGCCTCATGGATGGGGATAATTTCTAATTCGATTGCGCGTTCGAATTTCTTGATCAACCTTTGTGCACTTAATTATTCGAGATGCGCATCGCTATATTAATCTTGGGGCTTGTTGTCCAATTTCACCACGGTTATTCTCAATCGCTTGAAGCCTATAGACTGTTCAATCAGCAAGGCGAGGAAATCACATTTGCACGATTAAGCGAAGAATTACAATCGTCCGATGTGGTCTTGTTCGGTGAACAGCACAACAATCCAATATGTCATTGGCTTCAACTGGAGCTTTCCAAAGAGTTGAACGAGAAGCGAGGTTTGGTGTTTGGAGCAGAAATGTTTGAGTCCGATGATCAACTCGTTTTGAACGAGTATTTGGGTGGCGATATTAGCTATGATCGACTAAAAGAAGAAGCCAAGCTTTGGAGTAACTATAAGACTGACTATGCACCTCTGGTCGATTATGCGAGAGACAATCAAATCAAGTTCATAGCAACCAATATTCCCAAGAGATATGCGTCGATGGTTTCAACAAGAGGCCAAGGAGCGCTGACCAATTTGGACAAGGAAGCGAAGAAATTTTTCCCAAAAATGCCCTTTGAGGTAACTGCAAATGACAAAGGTTATGCTGAAATGAAAAAGATGATGGGAGGGCATGGGCACGGTGGAGCAATGGATATTGACAAACTCATTGAAGCACAGGCTTCAAAAGATTATACTATGGCTCACTTCATCCTCGAAAATCATGACAAAGGCGAGCTTTTTCTTCACTTTAATGGTGCTTACCATTCTAAGTTAGATGGAGGTATTGTCGGCTATTTGAGGGCGGCTAAGAAGAGATTGGAAGTATCTGTGATTACCTCTTTAACCGTAGACGAACTCGAGTTTAAAGAAGAATATTCGGACCAAGGGGACTACATCCTGTTGATTCCAAATTCGATGACCAAAACGTATTAATATGAGATTGATATCCCAACGGCTATGTATGGAAAAGGATCTTGGGATCCACGGTAACCTATTCGGAGGAATTATGCTTTCGTGGTTGGATGAAGCGGCAGCTACAATGGCCTATGAAATTTGTCATTCTCCCAATATGGTAACTCTGAAAATTGAGGAGGTCCTTTTCAAAAGGCCGGTGAAGATTGGGTTTCATCTCAAGATTTATGGAGAGGTTGTTGGGGTCGGTAATACTTCCATTACTCTCAGTGTTGAAGCTCGGAAATACAATGTTTATTCAGGCGAAGAGCTGGTTGTATGTTCGACCAATATCACCTTCGTGAGAATTGATGAACAAGGCGGCCCAGTTCCTATTTCAGATGAGGTTAAAAACCAACTTACTTCGCTCAAGTGAGTAAGCCTATTGAGTACAAGATTTCCGTTTCCAAGACTGCTCGGTACTACCTTCTAGAGCCTGAAAAAATTAAGTCAGTACTTCTTGTCGTCCACGGCTACAGGCAGCTCGCAGAGAGCTTTATTAAAAAGTTTGAACCACTTCTCAACGAGGGTGTTATGGTTATCGCACCCGAAGGCTTGCATCGATTTTATATTGAAGGATATACTGGAAATGTGGGTGCTAGCTGGATGGACATGCGGACTGGATCGGTAGTGATCAGTACAATCTTGCTCTCTCTCTGAAAAACGAGCTAAGCAAGCCTTTGACTACTTAATTGCCCAAGGCTTGAGCAAGGATAGAATGGAGTACTTCTTCTTCGGAGAAAGCCTGCCAGTCGCTCCGAATTCGAATCCAGATGGTTCAGACAATGAGCGCGGACGTCAGCTTAATCGACGTTGCGAATTTGAACTGAAGAAGGACGGTACTGCCGACATCATCTTCAAGTTCTAAACTTACTTCACATTTAATTTGAGAAGCGTCTCGCCTTGAAGTTTGGCCTCAAGGCGGTCATTTATCACAACACGACCAACTCCAGCCGGTGTTCCCGTGAACAGCAGGTCGCCAATTTTGAGTGTGACAAATTTCGAAACGTAGCTCACGAGAGAGTCTACCGAGAATATCATGTCAGAAGTAGAGCCTTTTTGAACGGTTTCTCCATTCTTCAATAATTCAATGTCCATGGCCTGGATGTCATCATCCTTTTTAAGCTTAATAAACGCCCCTAATGGCGCCGAGCCATCAAAAGCTTTAGCCTTTTCCCATGGAAGACCTTTCGCCTTGCATTCGGCCTGTAAATCCCTCGCCGTGAAATCTAAGCCAACAGTGATTTCATTGTAATATCGATGAGCGAAGCGTTCCTCAATGTTCTTTCCTAGTTTATTGATTCTAACAACGAGCTCTAGTTCATGGTGAACGTCGTTGCTGAATTCTGGAATAAAGAATGGATTTCGCTTAGGAAGGAGGGAAGTATCCGGTTTGAGAAAGAAGACTGGTTCGGTAGGAACTTCATTCTTCAGCTCTTTAGCATGATCGGCATAGTTTCTACCAATGCAGATGATCTTCATTCTTCCTTGGTTGCTTTTCGATTTCGACGCATTCTCTCCATTATTTCCTTGAATACCTTTTTCGTTGACATTGGGAAATCCCCATTCATCAGCCAACCAAAATATCCAGGTTCCTTTTCGAAGACTTCTTCAACGGAAACACCCTTGAATTTCCCGAAGTTGATTAGTTCAACCCCTTCTTCATCGTAAATGATTCTACCCATCAAATCAGCCGTGTGATGGTAGCGAGAGAACTCCTCTAAAAAATCAACATCGGTTTTTAACTCACTATATTTTTCCAGCTGGGCTTCCAGCACCTCATACGTCGCAGTGATATCATCCAGCGCGCTATGAGCGTTCTCAATTTCCTTATTACAATAGAATCGATAAGCGGCGACGAGGGTTCGCTGCTCCATTCGATGAAAGATATTTTGAACATCTACCTTCTTCCGATCGGCGAAATCAAATTCGATTCCTGCGCGGTAGAATTCTTCAACAAGCATCGGAATGTCAAACTTGTTGCTGTTGTATCCAGCCAAATCACAATCGAAGAGAAACTTAAATAGGGAAGGAGCGAGGTCCGTAAATGTAGGCTCGGTGGCTACGTCTTCATTGGAGATACCATGAATGCCAATTGATTCTTCGCTGATAGGCATTTCGGGATTGACTCGATGGACTCGACTCGTCTTGCTCCCATCAGGATTTATTTTGAGGATGGCGATTTCGACAATGCGATCGCTTCCAACAGAGATACCTGTTGTTTCGAGATCGATAAATGCCAAGGGTTTTTCTAGGGTGAGCCGCGTCATGCGGCCAAATATAGCCTCGCTATTTCAACTTAGAACCTTAAAGTAATATTATCTGCTGTACCGAGTTTGTCGATCTTAAATTCACACCTTCTATTCAGCTGACGACCATCAGGGTTATCAGTACCGTCATCATTTGCGTTCGGTGCAATCGGCATCTTCTCACCATGGAATTGGTAGGATAATCTTTCGTCTCCCAACCCCTTATCGACTAGAAAACTCAACGCTGATTTTGCCCGACGTTCTGAAAGAGCCATGTTGTACTCATCTGTTCCCATCCAATCTGCATGCCCATCAATTTGAAGCTCGACATCTTGTTTTGTATTTAGGTATGAATAGATCTTGTTCAGCTCGAGCTTGCTCTCGTTTCTGAGGAAGGACTTATCAAAATCAAAGAGGATGTTTCTGAATACAATTTTTTCTTCTTCCACAGGCTCCTCAATTACAGGGGCTGCTTCTTTAACCACCACTGGTTCAGGCTCTGGCACTTCTTCTATAGCTGCGACTTCAGCCACGGGCTCTTCCTTAACCTCGACTACTTCGGGCTTCTCCTCTACGGCAGCGACTTCAGGTTTCGCTGGAGGGAGTTTAGGAGGAAATACCATAGAACTTTCATCCCGTGTTTGGATTTCAGCAACGTCCTTTTCTCCCAGAGATTCTGTTCCAAGTCGAACTCCGTTCGCATCAATGATGTCGATCATCTGTACGTAGTTGGTAAGTTCAATTGGGTTGTACGCTGCCGCTATTACTCCCCGGAGTGAATCATGTTTGACCTCTTCGGTTTTTGCCAACGTTCCCTGACCAAAGTCTTCTTCAATCTTTTGGTCCACGTTGAAGAAGGCATTGTTGATGTATGCTCGTTGAGCATACACACGTCCATTACTGTCCTCTAAGTTGTCAATCTTGATCTCTTGAAAGAGCGAATAGTAGTCACACTGCTTCGGAACCGTAAAGTCTCCGGAGTGAGGTAGGTATCCTTCTGCATCAATTCTAAAACGATAAGCAGTTTCAGTCTTAAGTCGCATTTCATACTTGCCATCTACAGAGTTAGCGACGAAGTCGTTAATCAGCTCACCGTTTTCAGCATAATAGATCGATATGGTTGCACCCGTCGGTTTTTGCTGATCCTCACTAAACACGACACCGCGAATTATAGTCGCCGATACCGCTTTACAATCAAGGATGATTCTATAGATATCCGTTTCCCCATAACCACCATCTCTGTCGGAAGAATAGTAGCCAACTGCATCGTCATCGGTAGTGACGAAGTACCTGTCGTGGCCAGGTGTGTTGATAGGCGGGCCTAAATTTTCGGGCAATCCCCATTCACCTTTCTCATCTAGAACTGATTTGAAAATATCGTAGTCACCAATAGAGTTGTGCCCTGTAGAAGCGAAATATAATGTGTTACCATCTGGCGTTAAATAAGGAGCATCCTCGTCAAACTTGGTGTTAATTCCTTTTCCGAGATTCTCCAGTTTTTTCCAAATGTTGTTTTCGTCTCTCGTGGTCACGTAGATATCCCTGCCTCCATAACCTGCGCTGATGTCGCTTACGACAAACATTGTTTGCTCATCACCAGTTATAAAAACTGACGGTTCAAATCCTTTTTCAGAGTTGATTCTTCCTCCAATACGGGACGGTCGTCCCCAAACACCATTTGCTAGTTTACTCACCCATACATCCTGTTCTCTGTAGAGAAAGAATTCAGTCTCATTTGCAGCATAAACTATCGTGGCATCATGGCCATCGGTATTTACTTCAGCATTCATAAATCTATTTGAACGATCCGAGTTGCTAGCCGGGCTCCATTCGCCATTTACATTCACAGAGTAGTAGATGTCTTCCATGAATTTACCATCAATCTCATCTTCTTCACCACCAGTTGTATTCTCTCGTCGTGAGGTAAACAGAAGGACAGATTCGTCATCAGTTACTACAGGAGAATAATCTGCGTACTCACTGTTGATTGATGCTCCCATATTCTCTATCCGAACAAAGTCCTTGTTGTTTTCAAATTGGACCTTTCCGTTCTCGCACATTTCGAGGTATCGATTGACATCTTCTTCCAAGTCTTCAGCTTCAAAACCTTCCTCCTTCATCAGACCTAGATAGATGTTGAAATTTTCTATTGCATTGAGATAGTCTCCACCAAATTGATGTGCCTTCCCTGCGAACAGAAACATATCTGCAAGCGTATCAGTTTTTGTGTTGACGATGGCCTTTTCGAAATATGCTGCCGCTTTCCCACGGTGAATTCCTTCGTCGTAGATGGCCAACCCCATCTCGTAGTTATAGTCAGCATTCAGCGGGTCTAACTTTAAAAGCTCCCCGTACAATTCTTGAGCAACATCGTACTTACCAGATTGAAGTGCCTTCACGGCCTTTGCACGAAGCTTCTTGTCATTCGTCTGTCCGACCGCCGATAGGGCGAATAACATCGTCAGAAAAATGAAGATAACAAAGTACTTACCCTGGTTGGCTGAGTGAGTAATTCTTTCTGAATACCGCATAAATCGTGGGTTTTGATAGCTTTCAGACAAAGTTCCCCCTTTAATATGCGGACAAGATTTACCGAATTCGTTGTTACTAACAGGATTCTGTTAATTGATAACCACCCTAAAGTATTGATAATCAGCGAATATGCTTTTTGTGGTGGAAGGATCAGTGAAATAGTCAGGCCCAGAAATCAGTGCATTTTCTGATTTTGTCGAAATCTTGTTCATATCTATTTGAGCAGATTCCAGCGCTTCGAACAGTGCTAACTTCCCGGATTGCAGGCGAATTTTACTTAGCTCAAAATTCCCTCCGGCGAGCGAGGTTGGGGCCGTTGATGCCGAAGATTCCAAGTCAATTGATACTGATCCATTTTCATCGATTTCGTCCTCGATTCTCTTGACCAATTTTTCGAGTATTGACTCAAATGATTCTGAAGATGTTTGGTTGTAGTCGAAGCTGAAAGTAAAGGCATCTTCCGCCGCGTATTTCGGTGTTGGAATTTTCTTTTCTGGGAAGGAGGCCACTTCTTCCTCCTCTCTAGTCGATGTTACAACTGGTTCGATAACTTCTTCTTCTTCCGGTCCGATTTCTTGACTCACGGTCTGTGTCTCTTCGGGTAAGGTGGATTCTTCAGGCAATTCTCGATCAGTAGAAGCGAGCTCAACCATAGATGATTCGAAAAAGAGTTCGTTCTGGTTGACCATTTCGATCTTTTCAATTTTATCCTCCTCATCAATAAGGGTAATTTGAAGGGCACTATTATCAGTTCCAAGCACGATTGGCTTCAAGATGAAATTCCCACCATTCACCAGTTTCTTGTATTCGAAGTATCCATCAATGCTGACTTGAGCTGAATCGATCACGTTTCCATTTTCATCGAGATACATGACTTTCGACCCAAGCGGAATAAGCTTTTTTGGATCGTCCATGCTGAGTTTCCATCTAACTACATCGCCCAATACCTCATCCTTGATAGCAATGGCCGCAATGCTGTTGCCTTTTGGATACAAGAAGATCTCCCTGGTGAGTTCTTGATAGGTAACGCCAGCTGGAATTCGCAGTTTTTCATCGTACAAACTTTCATTCCCGAGTAAGTAGTCAACCTGGTATGAAGCGTCGGAAGGAATAATGAAAACAAAGGATCCGTTTCTTGCGACGGGTTTCGCCTCTCCCACGGGTTGTCCAGACGCGCTGTCTGTAATTGCGATTCGAAAACTGTCTGGGATGCTACCTGATGGTGCGATTACCCACCCTTTTAAAACGGCGAATGCTGTGAGGTCCAATTCTGGCATCAGTTCGGCGTCTTCCAGGTATTCAACCATGAATATATCCGTCATTCCAAGTGAAGTTTTCCCCTTAGAAGCATAATAACCACGTCGACCATCAGGTGTGGCAATATAGCTGTGATCGTCGTCTGTTGAATTGAGTGGATAGCCCATGTTCACTGGTTCTGACCAAATACTATCATCACCTAACTGAGCGTAGAAGATATCAAATCCACCCATGCTTTTATGTCCGTTAGAGGCAAAATACATGGTGCGATCGTCAGGATGAAAAAACGGAACGTCTTCGTCGAATTCTGTGTTGATCTCCGGTCCGGCATTTGTCGCTTCACCCCATGTTCCATCTGGAAGACGTTTGACGTAGTATATGTCCTTTCCTCCTTCACCTCCTTCGCGATCTGAAACGAAGTATAACACACGGCGGTCATAGCTGAGATTGGCGTAAAATTCATTGTAGTCCTTGTTTACATTAGAACCGACCAGAAAAGGAGTTGTCCATCCTTGGCCAATATCCAAATCAGAGACGTAAATATTTCCGTCTACGCTGTAGGTCTTGTAGATGTACAATGTCATGCCATCGGTACTCATGCTCACCACAGAACTATGTTGGTCTGCCACATTTATATTGATGAGCTCTGGCTCGAGCCATTCACCTCTGACGCTACGGTTGCTGACATAAATGTCTTCGAAATGAAGTCCTGTGGTAATGTCAATATCGGCCATGTTTGATTCATCCTTTCTTCGTCTTCGTGAGGTGAAGAACATCGAATTTTCATCGAAGGCGATTATGGGTGAGTATTCGGCGTATTCGGAATTAATTGGTTTGCCAATGTTTGATATTCGAACTCGAACAGGATTGGCAATCAATTCTCTAGCGACTGCAACCATTACTTTCTGATGGTCGGCTTCGGGCTTTAAATAATGCCTTTTGCTAGCGTCGCTTAGAAACTTGTCAAAGTAGAAGTCTGCGCTATCCAATTTTTCGTCCAGGTGAAAAGCGTGTGCTAAGTAATTATGCCTCAACCGGCGCTGATTTCATGCTTGATGCATAGGGGTCGTATGTCTTTTTAATCTTTTTCGCAGCCTTTTGAAGATGGGGGAGTGCACTGTTTTTAGATACACCCATGTCTAAATACGCTCTTCCGACTTTATAGTGAAGGTTGGCGTTGTCAGGGTGGTCTTTGAGTAATTGCATGTACAGACGGATCGACAAGGAGTAGAATCCATCTTCATACAGGATATTGGCTTCAGAAAACTTATCTCTGAATCCTTGCTCATAGGATGTAAGTCCCGTGAGGACAAACAAGGCAAGAATAAATAGACGACGCATTTTTCAGGTATTTAGGCTAAAATACCGTGAGAAGAATCGTGCTTAACTGATGTATTAGGAAAGGATTAACAATGGATCGCTTATATCTCGCGCTCCGAATCCCACTGTTCAAGATAGTCGGCAACTCTGCGAACAAACATTCCACCCAACGCTCCGTCCACTACTCGATGGTCATAGGAGTGTGAGAGAAATATGAAGTGACGAATACCAATGGTGTCACCAGCATCAGTCTCGATGACCGCTGGTTTTTTCTGAATGGCTCCAACAGCCATAATAGCCACTTCAGGTTGGTTGATTATGGGCGTTCCCATGACATTCCCGAAGGAGCCAACATTCGTAAGCGTGTAAGTGCCACCAGAAATCTCGTCTGGTTTAAGCTGGTTATTTCGAGCCCGATTGGCAAGATCGTTCACAGACTTCGTAATACCGAGAAGGTTTAATCGGTCCGCATTCTTAATCACAGGGACGATGAGGTTACCACTTGGGAGAGCAGCAGCCATCCCAACATTGATATCCTTCTTTCTAATGATTCGATCCCCGTCAACAGATATATTAATCATCGGGAAATCTTTAATCGCCTTAACAATTGCTTCTATAAAGATCGGCGTGAAGGTGAGTTTCTCGCCTTCCCTGTCCAAGAAGACTTTCTTCATTCTATTTCGCCAATTAACCAGATTGGTTACATCGGCTTCAACAAAGCTAGTGACGTGTGGAGATGTCTGTTTTGACATGACCATGTGATTCGCAATGAGTTTCCTCATCCGATCCATCTCAATTATTTCAACGTTTCCAGAAACGGAGGCAGCAGGCGCTGGTGACGCGGTCTGCGGTTGAGTAGTGCTTTGAGATGGTGCTTTCACCGGAGTGAGCGCGGGTGCGGCTCCACCATTCGTACGGTTTTGCAGGTAAGCTAAAATATCCTTCTTGGTTACTCGTCCACTTTTACCTGATCCAGTTAGTGCATCTAGTTCTGCAACACTAATTCCTTCTGTCTTCGCTATGCTCTTCACAAGCGGAGAATAGAACTTGTCTGAATTCGAAAATTCTTTGGTTGTCGGAGCGGCAACTGTAGCGACGGCTTCTTGAATCGCTTGTTCGGCAACAGCTACGCTTTCGGCGACAGGTTCGGACACTTTAGTAGCAGCAGCTACAGGTAAAGCCTGTGGAGCATCGCCTTCTCCGCCAATGAGGGCGATGGCTTGCCCAACTTGGGCGACTTCACCTTCTTCAACCAGTAACTTTAAGATTGTTCCTTCAACAGGGGAGGGCACCTCGCTGTCTACCTTATCAGTAGCAATTTCAACAATAGCTTCCTCCGCCTCAACCCGATCTCCTTCCTTCTTCAACCAAGTTGTAATTGTTGCTTCTGCAACACTTTCACCCATTTTTGGAAGGATAACTTCTACTTGCGCCATAACATCAATTTCGCGGGTGCAAATTTAGTCTAATCCGCACAAGCGGAAAAGCCATAAGCAGTTTTATGAACCTCAATGAATCCTGTTAATGGTCATCCAGATTAGAAGCGGATACCAACGATAAGGATGTCATCGATCTGCTCTTCTTCATCACCCATCCATTCTTCGATGCGGGTGTTTAGGATGTCCTTCTGAGAATCCATGGTCTCTTCTTGAACGCCGAGGAGAAGGCTTTTGAATTGAGAATACTTGAACTTCTTTCCATTTGGTCCACCGAACTGATCGGCGTATCCATCTGAGAAGAGGTAAAGTGCATCACCCTGATGAACTTCTATCTCATGATTTGTATATGGCGTTTTAAGGTTGTCGCCAAAGAATCCGACTGGCTGACGATCAGCGCGCGTTTCAAGGATCTCTCCATTTCTAATCTGCCAGAGTGGATTATTAGCACCAGAGTACTCAACCTTGTTTCCTTCTTTAGGAATAACCAAAATTGCGATGTCCATACCATCCTTTGTTTGACCAGCAGATGGATGCTTGTTAAGAGCGTTGATTACTCCGTGCTTAAGAGCATAGAGAATCTCATTTGGTTGTGTGATGCCTTTCTCATTGACAATCTCGTTTAGAAGAGATGAGCCAATCATGCTCATGAGTGCACCTGGAACTCCGTGTCCTGTACAGTCAGCGGCTGCTATGATTGCTTTGTCATCCTTTTCAGAGAACCAATAAAAGTCGCCACTTACAATGTCTTTAGGACGGAACAAAACCATATTGTGCTTAATAGACATGTCAATTTCAGCCTTCGATGGAAGGATGGCCTCTTGAATTCTCTTCGCATATAGAATGCTGTCTTTCACCTGCTCATAGAGTTCAGCAATCTGCTCACTCTGCTTCTCGATTTCTTCTTTCTGACGAACTACTTCCGCCGTACGCTCCTTGACCTTCTGTTCCATGTCCTCGGCATACTCTTTCAAGTTTGTGCGCATGACAAGGAGTGACTGTCCAAGTTCATCTTGTTCACTAAGTGGTGTGTACTCCGAAACATATTCACCAGAACCAACGGCGATGGCAAAGTCCTTTGCACGTCCAATACCGGCAACAACCGTTTCGAGTGCATTGGCCATTTCACCAATTTCATCTCCTCTTGTATTAATCCAGGACTTAGGAAAAATTCCTTTCGAAAGATCCAAAAGAATCAACCTGAGTTTTCTCACAGGTGACACGATTGTTCGGGTCGTTAGGAATGCAATGAGGATACCTGCAAGAGTCAATGAAATACCCAAGGTCCAAATCATAGTTCGTACCAAGTCAAATGAATCATTCATTTCACCAGTAATGGATTCCATCTCTTCCTTCTTCTCAGCGATGAGAACATTGAGGCCTTCCGTGACGAAGTCTGTTTGAAAATCGATTTCACCTCCCTGCTCGACTGTGATGTTGGCAGTAAATCGATTCATGGGGTCGTTGTAACTCTCTAAGCCGCTCAAGGTTTGCTTGATATCTTCATGGCTTGACCAGAGGGTTTCAATATTTCCGAAAAGGATTTCGACTTGGGTATTGGCAGTATCTGTCCAATTCTTGGCTAAAGTCTCAATTTCTAATTTGAGCTTAGGATATTCCGAAACCGTGAGCTTGTTGAGTGCAACTTTGTCCTCGTTTTCTTGCGCGCTGGGCTGATAAACCCAGTTGTTAATAAGCATCTTAGAGCGAACGATCATCAATTTCAATTCCTCCAATTTTCCAATTGACGGGTTGTGATTGGTCGTAATCTCTTCGTTGATTTTCTGGCTACTGTCGAACGTTTTGTTCGTGATGAAGAAAGCAACAATCATCGATACGATGACTACTCCGAAGCCTAGGCTAATCTTCCTTCCAATGCTGAATTGTGAAAACATAGTCTACGGTTTAATTCTGTTCCTTTTCCTCTAACTTCTTCAACTCTTCCTGGTAGTGCTCCGAGGACTCAATATCATTGAGGCCGAAGTAAATACCTGAAAGCCCGACCAAGGTCTCTTTCCTATACGGATTGAGCTTGTATGCCTTAAGCATGTTGGGGAGAGCAGAGCCGAACAGTTCCATGACCGTGGCTTGAATAGCAAATAATTCCTCAAAATCGAGCTCATAGTCCATGTTCTCAATAATGCTTACACCCTGGTTGTAGTAGTGTATTGCGAGGTTATAATTTGCCTGAACATTGTCTGAATCGAGGTCGAGGACTTCATTATATATTCTAATGATTCCTTGGCCTAATTCATCCGGATCGTCTCCTGGACGAGGGTTGTCAAACAAGTGTGAATACTTGGATGCCATGTATAGTTTGAAGTCGATTGTACGTTCGGTCCAATCAATTCCTGGAGTCACAATGCATTGTATCTCCTTGTGCTGTTCAAAGTAATCCACTGCCACATCGAAGTTTGCCGAATCGAGGGCTCTCGCGGCTTCGTTGTACAGTGTAGCGGCAAGGAAGTTCAGCGCTTTATAGCAGTCTGCTTTAAACTCTTCCTTCGTGTCATATTCAACGGCCTTAAAAAAGGACTCAATGGCCTGTTGTCTACTCTCACGTCCATCCTTGGTTTGCTTATTTGCAGAGTAGATATCCTTATAGATATATCCTCTGAAATACCAAGTCTTCGCCTGATTATTGTAATTGTCGTCGCCGGTGGCGATTTCAATGAGCTCACGTGCTTTAGGTAAATCCTTATTCTGATAGGCACGGAGCGCCAACGACACTGGATCGAGCTGAGCCCTTAACCCGACCGGTATCATCATGAATAAGACTACTATGGTTAATAGGTGCCTTTTCATTTGTTCTACTTAATGACTTTAGTTGCTAAATTTTCCAAGAGTGTACTTACTATTAATTCCTGATTATTAAATGTTTTCTTATTCATCTCAAACTTCAATGGACCAGCTATGGTCAAGAAGTTAATTGCTGAAAGATTATCGATTAGACCAGCTCCTTCTGTCACAATGAGACAGCTGAATTTGGAAACTTTTGAAACATACGGTTGCACCTCACCGGAAGCTTTTCCGGCAACGTAAATGAGGTGACATTTAGTAATTTCTGAAGGACTGCTGAATCGCTTAATGACCATCTTCTGACCATTGATGGTCTTAGTCTTAGCCATGGTTTCCATCATGGTGGCAAGTGCGTCATCATTGACGACGCCGACCACAAATTCTCCCTGCTTATACTCGGCTGGCCATTCGGTGTACTTGGCGAAATTCGATATATACATCGATTTCATCTTCGCCCGGGTGTTCAGCTTGTTCATAGTCTGACCCAGCGAGATAACCGTCAATCCGCAAATGAGCGATATAATGAGAAGTAGCTTCTTCACTGCAAAGTTCCGTGCAAAAATACGGGATTAGCCCTCATGCACAACGCGTGCCAAGTGAAGCCAATTTATGAATAAAATGTCTTGAGATGAGATAGACAGAGAATTACTTCCCTTCCATATACCGCGGAGTCAGTCGCACTTCAACCCTTCTGTTCTTTTGTCTATCTTCTATAGGGCATGGATACTCATATGCGCACCGTCCGATGGGCTTTGACTCTCCATGGGCAACCATGGTGATGTTCTCCATTCTAACCCCTTTGGAGACTAGAAGGTTGTGTAAGTTATAAGCCCGCAGGTATGAAATGCGGTCGTTAACTGCTCTTGTGCCATAGGTGTCGGTGAATCCGTCCAGCTTGATCTTCACATTTGGAGACATCGATACCAGCGTTTTCAAAAGTTGATAAGCTTCCTTGTTTCCTTGGTCGCTCAGTTTCCATTGATTGAACTCATATGTTTATAGTCCTTAGAAACCTATTGCGGCTGTCCTTGTGCTTTAGGCTGAGACTGCGGTTGACCTTGAGGTCTGTTTTGCTGCTGCTGACCTTGGTTTGGGTTTGATCCAACCACTTGCTGGTAATACGCCTCGGCCTCCGTGAATACTGGGTCGATGTAGTCGGCCATTTCTTCAACCGTGTATTGTTTCCCGAGTCTCTTCAATTGCTGAATGACAGCAAATCCTTGATTCACTTCTCGGTTAACGGTGGAAGCATATGTTTTATCAAGTGAAGCGTAGTACTGCAAATGCTCTAAGTAATTGGTAGCCAATTGCCTAGTCATATCCATACCCTTGTCCATGTCTCCAATTGCGAAGTAGGATTCACATATCTGAATCAGCGTCACGTCTTTCGGTGTATTGACATTTACAGTCATTTCTACACACTTGTCTAGGACCGCTCGGGCTCGTTCATCGTCTCCTGTCTTGATGAGTACATCCGCTAATCGAGAGAAATTCAATCGGAGATTTGTTACAAATCTCAGGTTGTTTTCATCCAAGAAAATGTCCGGATCATTCATGTTTCCGAATGCGAACTCCTCCATCATGTTTTGGTACATAATGTTTGGCTCAACCTCACCGAAGTAACCGAATTGGTTTCGATCACTCTTGGTTACGTAAGGGACCAATCTGTATGCAAAACCTTCGTGCTGCATGTATTTCTCCAATCCAAAGTAACTGCTCTTAGGCATCGTATTCGCAAAGTAGATTGGGCGATCCCAGTTGTTGTTCGCTAGAATGTCGAGCATGAGTAGTTCACTCTTCAATATAAACTGACCCTTAACATCCCACTGAATTGCATTGACAATCCGGCTTTCATATCCAGTTGGAATGGTTCCGTTTGAAACCACTTTGGCTGAATCAACTGGAAGTCTGAATTTACGAGTGGGGAAGAAGTTCATCTTTTGACCGTTCCCAAAGACTTGCTGTCGCTTTTCATCCAAGACAAACTCGATCAATTGATCAATATTGATGTACTTGTCTGACTTCTTGCGCTCTACGATTGGCAGGTAATCTCGAGTCCCCTGTCGGTAGTCATCTTTAACCATGCTCAGTTTCACAGACTTTCCATCATAGGCATCTCGCTTAATCATGTCAATAAACCAATCGGTACTACCGAGCGTCAAGTTCACGATTCTAACGTCAGTTCGATAACCTTCAACTTCTTGGAGGTACCAAAGAGGGAAGGTGTCGTTGTCTCCATTTGTGAAAAGAATGGCGTCCGGTTCACAAGAGTCTAAGTAGTCTTTGGCGATGTCTCGTGCCGTATATCTGTCCGATCGATCATGATCATCCCATCCATCTTTGGCCATTAGCACTGGAGCACTCATACAGAGTGCAATACTCAATGCCGCTTGTAATTTCTGATCTTTCACCGCTTGGCCTATGCCGTACATAACAGCAATTAAGACTGAAGCAACAACGGCCATGTAAACCATCAAATATCCAAATGAACCACCGCCACCGAATAAGCTTCCGATCACGGTAATTCCCAAGGCACCACCGAGTAATATTCCAACGTTTTGACCTAGATCTTTTTGAGTCAGGTTTCTAGCCGCATCATATAATGCCAGCACGCCAAACCCTATCCAAATTGCAAATGCGTAGAACGATCCCGTATAGGCATAATCTCGTTCTCTAGGCTGGAATGGATACTGGTTCAAATAGAGCACAATTGCCAGTCCTGTAAAGAAGAAAAGCAGCGTGACCACCCAGGCATTTTTAGGATCTACTTTAAAATGGAACAGTAGTCCCAGCAGTCCCAGAATCAACGGAATGGCCAAGAAGAAATTCCTGGCTTTTTGATCTTCCATGTAGGTCGGTAGTTCCTTTTGATTACCAACATGGGCTTCGTCGATGAAGCCGATTCCGGTCATCCAATTTCCATCTAGGAAATTACCGTGGCCTTGGGTGTCGTTCTGCCTCCCAGAAAAATTCCACATGAAGTATCGGAAGTACATCCAACCAATTTGGTACTGAACGAAATAGGTAATGTTTTCAGAGAAAGTCGGTTTCCTAATCGTTGTCATTTGACCGCGATTGTCCCTGTATTTAACTGGTTTTCCTTCGAAATCACTCCACTCTTTATAGGCCTTTACGTGGTTCTTTTTAGGACTCCACATTCTTGGGAAAAAACCCTTGAATTCATCCGCATAGTTTGGCACTGAGTTCTTCCGATCGTCGGCCAATTCGTATTTGCCTGTTCTGTCATCTGGATAGTAGACCGCATCTCCATCAGCATAGGGAGTTTCTCTATCCAGAGGCGAGTTAAAATACTGTCCGTATAACAATGGGAAATCTCCGTACTGCTCCCGATTAAGGTAGGAGAGAAGGTTCACCAAGTTTTCAGGGTTGTTCTCATCAATCGGAGTATTCGCATTCGATCGAATCATGATTAATACGAAGGAAGAATACCCAATCATCAGAACGAGTAATGATAATAATGCTGTGTTCCAGATTGGCTGATCCTTTTTTATGGTGTAAAAAATTCCATAAACGACGGCTCCTAGTAGTAGGATGATGAAGATGATCGATCCGAGGTGGAATGGTGCTCCCAGCGAGTTAACCATGATTCGCTCGAAACTGGCAGCCCAGCCTACGATTCCTGGGATGATAAAGCTCTGTATTCCACCAAGAGTAATTACCCCCAACGCACCAGCAGCGATCATTCCTTTTAAGTTCGGTTGACGATACTTCTTAAAGTAAATGACGTATGCGACAGCAGGAATAGCAAGTAGGTTCAAAAGGTGAATACCAATTGATAAACCAACCAAATAGGCGATGAGAATGATCCAGCGGTCAGCCTTGTGTTCGTCAGCAATGCTTTCCCATTTGAGAATCGCCCAGAATGTGATTGCGGTCATCATCGAGGACATGGCATAAACCTCGCCTTCCGTCGCAGAGAACCAGAATGTGTCCGACCAAGTGTAGGCAAGACTACCGACAACGGCAGCGCCGAGAATGGCAATATTATCACCCACAGAACGCTCATCAGTCTTCTGCGTGTAAGCCATGACTTTCTTGGCTAGAGCTGTGATGGTCCAAAACAAGAATAGGATGGTAAATGCGCTGCAAAGTCCACTCAACAGGTTGATGGAATAGGCCACATTTTCAGGAGAAACGAACATGGAGAACAGTCGACCGACTAATAAGAACGTTGGTGCTCCCGGCGGGTGACCCACTTCTAATCTGAAGGAAGTAGCGATGTATTCACCACAATCCCAAAAGCTTGCGGTTGGTTCGATTGTGCTGATGTAGGTCAGTGCAGCCATTGCAAAGACTGACCAGCCCAGGATGTTATTCCACTTTTGAAAGTTCATTGTTCAGTTCTCGATTGTAATTGTGAAAGGCGCGAATTTATGACTCTAAGGGAAAGCCTTGAGTGAAGAGAGGTTACTAAATCATAGAATATGTGAATTTGTTGAAAAGAAGTGCCTAGTAGAAGCCATAATTTCCAAGGCATAAAAAATACTTTTGGCACGCAGATTGTTTTACAGTTGAAACATAAACAAGCACCGAAATGATCCTAAATAGAATAAACCTACTTGCCTTCGGAATGATGGCAATCCTTGTCCTTAGTTGTCAGAACCGAAGAGTACAGCGCGTTGACCCCAATGAAACAATTGACCTTAGCGGTCGCTGGAACGATACCGATTCCAAAATGACGTCGAGCGCCATGATTGAACAGGTGCTGAGTGGACCGTGGTTAATCAACCATTTTGAGGCCAATAACAATGAGAAACCAGTCGTCATCGTCGGACTCATTAAAAATAATTCGCACGAGCACATTAATCCTGAAACCTTTTGCAAGGATCTTGAGCGTTCCTTTATTACTTCACAACGTGTGAGACTTGTACAAAGTGGAGAGAAGCGAGAGGAAGTTCGACAAGAGCGAAGTGATCAGCAGAACTACTCAAGTAAATCCACCATGAAGAAGTGGGGACTCGAAATGGGAGCTGACTACATGCTTCAAGGAACGTTGAATTCAACCATCGACCAGTACAAAAAGGATAAAGTGGTTGAATACCAAATTGATCTAGAACTTACCAATATGGAAACGAATGAAATCGTTTGGATTGGTGACAAGAAGATCAAGAAGTTCATCAAAGACTAACCATCAATCAAAGGAATATGCCCCGCCAGTTCGGGGCATTTTCTTTATGAAGTCTCTGACCTACATATTAGTTGGGGTTTTCCTCACCGGCTGCGCGACCTATTATCAGCGCAACGTTCATTTCCAATCTTTAGTGAATCAAGGAAGTTTGGATAAGGCTGAATCCTATCTGGAAGGAGATAAAAAAATGAAGAAGGAGAAGAATCGAGTATTGTTTCTTCTCAACATGGGATTCATAAACCATATGCAACAGGATTTTGAAGAAAGCAATCGTTACTTCAATGAGGCTGACTTGGCCATAGAAGATTTTCAAAAGAACTACGCCCGTGAAGCACTTGCGCTCATTACTAATCCTGAGGTCAAACCATATCGCGTGGAGGATTTCGAAAATGTGATGATTCATTATTACAAGGCGATCAATTATTTGAGTCTGAGACAGTTTGAATCTTCCCTGGTGGAGGCTCGACGCATGAATCTGCTTTTAGATCGCATGAATGACAAGTACAAGGATCATAAGAACCGATACCAAGCTGATGCATTCGCCCATTTAATCATGGGAATATCGTATGAAGCATCAGGGATGATCAACGACGCTTTCATTGCCTATAGAAACGCTTATAATGTATTCAATGGCGAGCATGGTTATTTCGGAATTGAGGTGCCTCTTCAACTCAAGAAAGACATACTTCGTACTGCCGCTCACGTTGGATTAGGTTCGGAAGTCGCATACTATGAGAAGGAATTTGGAATGAAGAGTTCGCCGAGCAACAATGAGTTCGGGGAAGCAATCATTCTCTGGCAGAATGGTATGGGGCCAGTCAAAGATGAATTCAGCATCGATTTTATTGCCTTCGATCAAGGGAATGGAGTGGTTAGTTTCCGAAATGAAGAGCTGGATCTGAGTATTCCTTATCACTACGATGATGATTCCAAGCGGGATCGTTTACTTGCCCTTCAGTTCATCCGTGTGGCATTCCCGAAATATTTGGAGCGGCCAATTTATTTTAATGAGTCTTGGATTGAGTTAGATGGTGCTAAGTTTCAACTCGAACTTATTGAGGATGTCAATGCCATTGCCTTTAAAACATTAGAAGATCGGTTTTTGAGAGAGATTGGTGTTGCCCTATCCAGGTTGGTGTTGAAGAAGCTAACTGAAATCCAGTTGGAAGAGCAGCACGAAGTACTTGGAGCACTGGCTACAGTGACCAATGCGGTTACAGAAAAGGCGGATACTAGAAACTGGCAAACGCTGCCGCACAGCATTCACTATGCCCGAATTGCATTAAGTCAAGGAGATACTGAAGTCATTCTAAAACTAAAAAGTCGTGATGGTGGTTTTCACAGAGCTCCATTTACCTTCAAAGGAGAGAAAGGGGCTTTCTTTGTTCAGCCATACCATAATCTGGAGCATTTAGCAGCAGCTTCCTGGGACAAAGCTGCCACCCGAAATGTCAAGCACAACTAGTTAGCTCTGAAGAAGTCGATTACCGACAAGTTTACCAGATGGATGCTCTTATAGTAGTAATGAAGGATTTCGTCGTAGGGGTAACCTCGCCGCGCCATGTTCATGGCTCCTTCTTGACACAAACCAACGCCATGACCATATCCATGACCTTCTAGTATGACCGAGTCTTGGATGGTTTCAATGGAGAAGTAAGCAGACTGAAGTTTAAGATCCCGTCTGATTTGGGTAAACTTGATTCCATCTCTAGGCGAGCCAAGCTTATGCTGCCTCCGGTCTGGACAATAGTGGAGAGCTCGATCTTTAGCAGCAGGTTCGTAAACCGGATAACCATGATTTGTACTCAGGTAATTGAGCCACTTGTCTCTGGTAGTTGTGTAGCGCCAATAGCTGTGGTTTTCTTCCAAACAATTTTCGTCGATCCGCTCCCGCAAATAGTTGAGTGAACCGCTCCAAACATCTTCGCTATTACATGTATATCCACCGCAGTTTGAAGAGAATGCGGCTGTAACGAGGTTGATGTCGCTGTCAACAATGACAATGCCAATGGTTTCTTGGGTGCCCTTTATAATATCCGGGTTTGACTTACTCTTCTGATGATAAACTTGACAGTGGACTTTATCACACAATTGAAATCCTTCTGCTTCGTGCTTTCGACGATTATTCAGCGCATAGGTTCTGCAGATCACCGCCTGTACCTTATAGTACTCTTTTGGTTCTTTGCTCCCTGCTTCGGACTCTACGACTCCAGCAACGTAGTGTTCAATATAGACGTGGTTGATAATGCGAATCTTTCCCCTTAATGGCTTCATTTCGAAATCATCGTGGTACTCATGAACTGCTGTTCTACCTGCTCGTTGAATCTTCAAGGTGTTTCCCCAACTATTTCTGTTTAATTCAACCTTATAGTATGTTCCGAGATCTTCACTCAAAGTCCGAACATGTAGTAGGCCGCCCTCGCTTTTAATACGGAGGACTGTATTCTTTTTGAGTTCGATGAGGTCCTTCCCATTCCCATAAACCTTGAATGATCCTTGGGCTGCCTGAACGGTAATTTCTGAAGGCTCTTCCCCCCAATACAATCCTACATCGAGAATTTTATTGGAAGCAAAAACGCTGAATGAAAGGATAGAAAGAATGAATACGGCGATTCCGCGCATGGGTAGCAAATTTATCCTAGGCTACTCTGTTGACGTGTTGGTGTTCGCGATGATTTTCAACAATCGATTTGCAACAAGGTCGGATGCTCCTTTATCACCTAGTCGATGCTTCAGGTCCAAATATTCCTTCAGAACGTCAGCACGACTCGATCCACCTTCCAATATCTTGGAGAGTTCATTCACTAAACTTTTAGCATTCACATCTTTCTGGATGAGTTCTGTAACGACCTCTCTGTCCATAACGAGGTTGACGAGTGATATGTATTTCACTCGAACCAAGAATCTCGCGATCATCACGCTGATAGGATTTGCTTTATAGACTACTACTTGAGGCGTACCGATGAGTGCCGTTTCAAGGGTAGCGGTTCCAGAAGTAACAATAGCCGCTTCTGCATGTGCAATAAGGTCATAGGTATTCCCTTCTAGAACCGCTGCGTTTTCGGAAAGACGGTCATAAAGATCTCTACTTTGCCAAGGTACTTTTGAAACCACGAACTGGTACTCAGGAAAGGCTTTTACGACTGCTCTAAATTCAGGAAGCAGTAAGTTGATTTCTTGGGTTCGACTGCCTGGGAGTAAAGCAACGATTGCCTTAGAAGAATCTAGGCCATGCTTTAATCGAAATTCATGTTGATCCACCTGAATCGCTTCAACTTCGTCCAGAAGTGGGTGACCCACAAACTCAGCTTCTACGCCATGTTTCTCGTAGAATTGTTTTTCAAAAGGTAGAATTACAAATACGTGCTTCAGCCACTTCTTTACCTTTTTGACTCTCGATTCCTTCCATGCCCAAATCTGCGGTGAGATATAATAGACGTTCTCAATTCCAAGTTCAGTCATAGTTTTTGCAATCCGTAAGTTGAATCCGGGATAGTCAATATGCACGACGAGGTCGGGCTTGAATTCTTCAATGTGTTGTTTGCACAGTTTGAAATTCTTGAGGATTGTACGAAGATTCGCTGCCACTTCAACGAATCCCATAAATGCCAGATCATCAATGTGTTTGACAACACGGGCGCCGGCACTGGCCATTTTATCTCCACCCCAACACGCAATTTCAGCATCAGGGTTCAAGGCTTTGATAGCCTTAACCAAGTTCGATCCGTGCAAATCACCGCTCGGTTCCCCCGTAATGATGAATATCCTAGGCGACATATCTGAAATAGACAATAATTGGGGCATAGATTAATGTCGCCATGATAATCCCGCGGACCATATAATACCATTCGAGCCTGAGCGCGAGGTAAAAGAAGATTAGATTGAAAAGAATCGAAACAGATATCACGCTGCTGTACGTTCCACTATTGTTTAATATCATTCGGACAAATGATTCGAATGGTCGGTGATTGTACACGATTAAATAGAAGATGCCGAATCCAAACCAGGGCCCGATCAAGCCGAGAACTATTCCGGCCCATAGCCTGTTGAATTTCATTTTTAATTCGTCCATGTGCGCATCTCTTTCAAGTCAACGTGGTTTGTGAGATCATATGTTATCGGAACCACCGAAACATATCCATTTTGCAAAGCCCAAAGGTCTGTGTCTTCTGAATGGTCATCGAATGGAAGGAAATAGCCAGTGAGCCAGAAGTAGTCTTTTCCTGATGGATCTTGACGGCGATCAAATTCTTCCTGCCACTTTGCATGAGCCTGCGTGCAATACTTGACTCCTTTAATCAAGTCAACTCCAAGTTTTGGAATGTTCACATTCAAACAGAAGTTTTGATCCTTATGCTCAAGTCCTGTTTTGATCAATTCTCGGGCGAAATGTTTAGCGGCTGTAAAATCAGCCTCAACACCGTGATCCAGAAGAGAGAAACCAATTGATGGGATTCCTTCTATATACCCTTCCATGGCGGCGCTCATTGTTCCAGAATAGATGACATTGATGCTGGCGTTCGAGCCGTGGTTTACTCCGGAAACAATCAGATCGGGTTTTCGATCGAGGATGACGTCCAGCGCAATTTTCACGCAATCAACAGGAGTGCCCGTGCATTGATATGCCTCATACGATCCGTCATTCGGCATTTTCTCTAAACGCAATGTAGAATTGATCGTGATGGCATGTCCCATCCCACTTTGTGGTTTATCCGGCGCAATTTTGAGAATGTCTCCAAACTCCAAAGCAACTTCGGTTAAAGCGTTGATACCCGGTGCATGAAAACCATCATCGTTGGTGATGAGGATTAAAGGTTTGTCGTTCATTGAATCAATTTGTGATGGCTATGCCGCTACGAAGAAAGCAACGCATGATGGATGGACGAAGGACACATGAAAAAATATTAATTTCACATTCCTTAAAATGATCCCATGAAACAGCTTTTTACATTTTCTATCCTTCTATTTTCAGTAACACTATTTGCTCAGTCACCACGAACTGTGCTTTTTGAAATGAGTGAGTCGGTTTGGACGCCAGCCAGTGTTGAAGCCATTTGTGCCAAGGAAGATCTTAGATCGACTTATGGAAATGATATCGCCATCATCGGATATCATCCTGACAATATTCAAAATGGAGGAGACCCGATGTACAACACCATTTCATCTCAGTGGGCCGATATTTTTGGAGTGAATCAATTTGGAAGAGCTTCCATTGACCGTGTGTCATATAACGGGACCAGCATAACGGCTTTGGGAATTTCGAATTGGAGCGATACCATCGCCGCGAGAATAAATCGACCTGCGGTAGGAGAGGTGACGCTGCCTGAATTGCTAGTTGATCCTAATACTGACGAGATCTACGCTCGAGTTCATATGAACTTCACCAAGGATGTGATTGAGCTAAAGGATTTTCGAATTTTCTGCTATTTGGTGGAGGATGGAAAAGTAGAAATCCAGCTGGTCGATACAAACCTCCTCACAGGATGTTCACTTTTCAATGACACGTTGGATACAGCATTCGCCTTCGCTCATAATGATGTTGTGAAGCGAAATCCATCAACCTATGAGGGAACTGATAATATTATTCCAAATGAGGTCCATGAAGGCGATTATTACACGACGGCGTATACAATGAGTATTCCAAGTGGGGTGAACATTGATGACCTTAGAGTGGTGGCATTCGTGGCGGATTTCAATACCAGTGATATCACCAGCAACGTCGTGATTAATGCCATCGGCAGTAATGATTTTACAGAGTATGATTCCGGAGATGAAACCGATCCTAATCATCCGAATAACCCTGATAACCCGAATAGTATTATGAATCCTGCTAATTGGCCAACGGCGATTCAAGAGATTAGAAATGATCCGTTTGAAATTACTGTTTCTCCAATGCCAATTTCTGACTTAGGAATCGTATCCTTTGAGTTGCCATCAAAACAAACTGTAGAAGTTTCTTTGTACAGTATTGATGGAGTTAAAGTGCGATCAGTTTATCGTCAACAATTGGCTGCAGGGCTTCAAAAGGCTGCTATTCTTAAAGGTGATCTACCAGCAGGAATATATCTTCTGAACGTAGATGGTGAGAATGTCAAGGCATCACATAGAATCGTGATTTTATGAGTTCGACGAACTAGGAATTCAATAATAAATAATCCATTATAATACATGTTGGTGAGTGACGGGCTTCCATCTTGAATTGAAACCGTCTTTTGGTTATCTTTGAAACAACCTCTTTTTATAATAAAACTCTATTAGATGAAAAAAATCTACGCTCTTTTATTCATTTCCCTTGTCACTGTTGGCGCCATCGCTCAATCTTGGAGTGTGCCTGAAGACAATGTAGGCCTCATAACTAAAGTCACAGCGACATGGTGCGGACCATGTGGAGGTTGGGGCTGGGATGCCTTTGGCGAACTAAGCAACGAATATCACGGCGATCACATTCTAGTGGCGTTGTATGCTTCGAGCTCAAGCGGATTCTATAACGAAGGATGCCAAGCAATGGCCGATGAAATTGGTTTTGGTGGTTATCCAAACTTCGCTGGTAACGGTGTAGACGTTGGAACTGCTGCAGCATCAGTAAATCCGATTGTAGATACTTTCAAAACAGACGCTCCCGTAATTGCAAACGCAGCATACGAAGTGATTTGTATTACAGACGACAGTATTGAAATCCTAGTAAAAGCTAAGTTCTTCGAAACAGTTCCAGGTGCAATTCTTGTGAATGCATTTGTGATTGAAGATGGACCGATTTACGCCCAGGCGGGACAGACAGGTGATGTTGAGCATCATCATGTTCACCAGGGTGCTTTTACAGCGGACGATGTTTATGTATCAACAGATGGTGCAGAGGCAGGCTCGGAATATGAAAAGACAATGGTTATCGCAAGATCATCTTCATGGGATTTAGATCACGTAGAGATCGCGACTACGCTTTGGGTTGAGAATGAAGTTAATCCTTCTGACCTTCTCTACATCAATGGAACTTTCGAGCCACAGGCTGGAGAGATCACGGATGGTTTTTGCAATGGTGAAGGAGGTGGTGAAGTTCCATCTGGTGATCCAGGAGATTGGCCAGTTGGTCTAGAGGAAGTAAACGATATTAATATCGAGATATTCCCAAATCCAGCAAAGGACTTTGTAAGTATTAAGTTTAGTGAAGTAACAGACTACACAGTGAGCATGACTGACCTCCTAGGTAAGCAAGTTTATACTGAGTCGTTCACTTCAACCAACAGAAATACGATTAACGTACTTGACATGCCTGAAGGTGTTTACATGATTCAGGTAAAGACTGAAAACCAGTCTTACTTCGATCGAGTTGTCATTAAATAGGGGTTAGCATCAATAGATTATTAAGCCCTTCTGCATTTTTGGTAGGAGGGTTTTTTTATTTCCTGACATTCTTACTTCAATTTTGCGAAGGCACAGTAATTGAATTAACTCAAGAAAATAGAAGACATGTACATCGCACTTTTAATCGGTTTCGGAATTCTTAGCTGGTTTGTTAGCAGCAGACTCAAGAAAAGATTCAAAGAGTATTCTCAAATTCCAACATCCAGCGGATTATCCGGAGCAGAAATCGCAGCTCAAATGCTACGAGACAATAATATTCACGATGTGAAAATCACGGCTGTCCAAGGGCAGTTGACCGATCACTACAACCCAAAGAACAAGACCATTAACCTGAGTCAAGATGTATATGAAGGAAGGAATGTGGCCGCCGCAGCAGTAGCTGCTCACGAAACAGGTCATGCAGTGCAACACGCCACATCATATGCCATGCTCAGTTTTAGATCCGCAATGGTGCCAGCAGTTAACATAAGCAGCAAGCTGATGTATGCAATCTTCATCATGGCTATTCTCGGTGGAGCTGTCTTTGGAATGGCACCTCAGTTGTTCTTCCTCGTCATCATAGCTCAGGCTGTCATCACGCTATTTAGTGTCATAACCCTTCCCGTAGAGTTTGATGCATCTGCACGAGCACTTCAGTGGCTGAATATGAGTCGTATTACTGTTGTAGAAGAACACGAAAAAGCGAAGAACGCACTCCAATGGGCAGCCAGCACTTACGTAGTTGCAACATTGGCCGCTATCGCTCAATTGCTTTATTTTATAACGGCTTTTGGAGGCCGAGATTAAAGGAATTTCATGAAATTTTATACAGTACTTCTAAGCAGTCTAATAACGCTGACAGCGGTATCTCAGGATGTGCTTGAGGTGACGTCAAGCGTCAACCGCGTGGCAGTATTCCCTCGCGGTGCCCAGGTCGAACGACTAGCTTCTAAATTTCTTTCGGTAGGCTCACAACAGGTGAGCTTTACGAACTTGAGCTCACAGCTAGTGCCAAGCAGCATAAGTGTTAGTGCAGGCGAGTCGGTGAATGTCCTTAGTGTGACAACTCAAAACAATTATTTGAAGCCGGGAGAAAAACCAAAAGTGGTAAAGTCGTTGCAGGATAGCTTAAAGACGTATGAATTCGACCACGCCTTTAATGCGAACATGCTCGGAGTCTACCAAGAGGAAAGGACCATGGTCTTGGCCAATCAAAGAGTTGGTGGGGATCAATCAGAGTTCGTCATTGAAGATTTGGAGGACTTGAGTGATTTTTATAGGGACCGACTGGCAGACATTATGCTAAAAACGATGGAGTTGGATGCAAAACAGAAACGATTGAACAAGCAAATCACGCGGATTAGAAAGCAGCTGCAAGAGCACAATACTAGATTGAACATGAGCACAGGCGAAATCCTTGTTGAGCTGGATGTAAAATCAAATTCCAACGTTGATTTCAAACTCAGTTACATGGTCAGCAACGCTGGCTGGACTCCGGCATACAATGTAAATGTCAAGGAAGTAGATCTACCACTGACGGTTACTTACAACGCAAAGGTGTATCAGAATACTGGAGTGGATTGGAATGATGTAAATCTACTCCTCACAAATGCGAATCCGAATTTACAAGGAGACAAGCCAGTTGTACACCCTTGGAGACTGGATTTTATTCAGGTACAACCCGCTTTCAACCCATACTCAAATAAGTTATATGAATCGGCTGGAGCTGTTCAATCTCTGGACGTTCGAGTTGATGATATAGAAGAGAGAAAATCTGCTTCCGTTGAATATCCTGTCAATGAAGCTTCGAAGCAGTTCAAGATAAAAACCAAGCAGCGAATTCCGTCCAATGGAAAACCTCGAGTCATCAATATCGACGAACTCGAAATTCCAGCTAAGTATCAGTATTATACGGCCCCTAAGGTTACGCCTGCCGCATATTTGATCGCTAGAGTTGCGAAGTTTGAGCAGTACGATCTTCTTCCCGGAAGTGCGAACCTCTTTCTTGGAAACACATACGTAGGGCAGACTTACATCAATCCGGCTGTAGTAACTGACACACTTGATCTATCATTAGGTCGAGATCAGAGCATAATCGTCAAGAGGGAAAAGATAAAGGAGTTCACCGCATCGAAAAAAATCGGAAGCAGTACAAAGGAAAGCTTGGGACTTAAGGTCAGTGTGAGGAACACCAAGTCAACCAAGATCAAACTGATCATTGAAGACCAGATTCCTATTTCGGGAAATAAGGATATTGAGATTACACTTGATGAGGCTAAAACCGCCAAACTTGATCCTTTGACAGGAACACTGAGATGGAGCAAGAATATTCTCTCCAACTCAACCGAAGAATTAGTCTTTAAGTATAGTGTAAAGTACCCTTCGGATAAGAAAATCAACCTTTAGTCGAAAAACGTGGAACCTTTTGTTTGATGGTTTAAGGGATTAGGTGGCTTCGGCCACCTTTTTTTATGGAATTTCGTTTCATGCATCCAGAAGTAAACGAACTCATCCGGGCCCCATATTTTGACACCTATTTAAAATTGCTTGATTCGGCTTCTATCGAAGAAGGACTCAATCATTCAAGCAAGGAGTTGAGAGATCTTTTAGAGACAATTCCAGATGATCAATTGGACTATTCATATGCTCCAGGGAAGTGGACGGTGAAGCAAGTCATCCAGCACGTTATTGAAACGGAGATGATCTTCAATTATCGAGCAATTCGAATTGGCAGGGAAGACGTTACTCAAAATCTCGATGGATTCGAGGAGAATCATTTTGCTGCCAATGCGCAAACTGCTGATATGACCAATGCCGACTTGGCTGAATTTTTCACCGCAGTTAGAATGTCAACGAAACATTTGGTCTCCACATTTAGCGCAACTCAATTGGATAAGTCGGGAATCGCTAGTGGACATTACGTTCAAGTAAAAGCACTCTTCCTCATCCAGGCTGGACATACCCTACACCACCTGAACGTCATACGTGAGCGCTATTTGAAGTAGGCTTATCTTAGCTTAACCTATGAGAAACCTCAGCAGCGTCCTGGCTCAAGGCTTTTATTTTCTGATCACATCCTTGATCATCATCGCTCCAGCGCTTTACAATCGCTATCCGCTGATGTACTTTGATAGCGGCGCTTACATGGAAATGGCCAATATTCTTGAGCCGTCTTTCCATCGCGCGATGGGCTATCCGCTACTGATGAAAATGAGCGGATTGCTCGTGAGCAATTGGCCAATCATCATCGTTCAAGGGCTTTTGCTCTCGGTGCTTTTGTACAGGATTATTCTTTCTGTTTTGGGAGCGGAACGCTCGTACCTACGCCATTTCACGACAGTATGTCTCCTAAGTTTTGGATCAGCGATGTCCTGGTATGCAGCGCAGCTGATGCCAGATATTTTTACACTTATCATAACACTCGCCTGTGCCGCAGTTGTGCTGGAAAAGCACATATCGGTTCGCTGGCTTTCCATTTACGCCACAATCATATTCTTTGGTCTCTTGACACATTTGAGTCACATTCCTTTGTTACTGCTCATATTGATTGGGATGGGCTTTCTTCTTTGGAAAAGCCCTGTTGTTCTCGATGGAAGAAAGAAACTCGTAACACTGAGCGCACCTCTAATACTGGCCATTCTCTTTACATGCTCGTTCAATGCGTATCACGGAATGGGTTTCCGTTTGAGTCTTGCTTCCAACGCTTTCATCACCGCGAATTTGGGCGAGATGGGTATACTGAAAATGTACTTGGACGAAAATTGTGACTCTCAACCCATGTCACTCTGTGATATCAAAGACGACTTACCAAAAGAAACCTATGGCTATCTATGGGATCCAGAAGGACCCGTCCAACAACATCCGGATGGTTGGGCAGGCGCGAATGAGGAGTTTAAGCCAATCGTGAGAGACTTCTTTTTCAACGTTCGTTATTCCAAATGGTTTCTGTTTAGTTCGGTCAAGGCTACGATGAAACAATTGTTTCAAATCGAAATTGGCAGTGGTATTCAATACGCCTACGGCGAAGGAACACCACCCTTCTGGCCGATGAGAGATCACTTCAAACAAGAGTTGAACGAATACTTAATCAGCGTACAGAATAAGGGTGATCTATTGCCCATCTCATTTTTCAAGTATGTCAACTACATCACTTTGTTCTTAGCCATTCTTATTATCGGACGAGCAGTGGTGACAAGATCGTTGAGTCCAGAACTAGGATTATTGTTGATTCTTTTCCTCTCCGCTTATTTCTTCAATGCTGCCATCACAGGCGTCTTGGCGAATGTTTATGAGCGCTTACAATGTCGCCTGCTTCCACTGGTACAGCTCACGGCGATTCTCATTTGGTTCCAATCCTCGACCAAAGGAATCCAACCGTCTAAGAATCAAGAGCTGTAAGGATTGTGTTGATTGTTCGACCTTGCAGTATGTCATTGGGCTTTAACTCATCCCTGATTGCGTTGATCGTGGTTTTTCTCGCAGCGTCATGCGAGAAATCGGAACCGATCATTCTTGACGGTCACCTCAATTCAGTCGATGCCACGGTTACGGATGATGAGTCGACCGAAGACTTGGGCTGTGATACTGCGCATCTGGACGACAACTTCATATTTTACAATCAAGGAGAAGCATTCCTGACTGGTGGTCCTGCGGATAGCCAACATTTTGATATATCAAATTGGGATTTGAACCCCTGCAATTTGAGATTCGGTTTTTGCCGAGAGCATTTTCCCACTGTGTATGATCCGACATACGAGACAAGAGAGGGAGGAGATTTTGCGTACGACGCTGACGACCGATTCATCCTTGTCGAGGATGGGGATGTGAAAGCATATTCAATCGAATTGCTGGTAAAGCATGAGGCGGTCAACGACACCACTAATGGACACCCGATTTTGGTGGCGTATTGTGTCCTGGCTGACTTGCCAATTGTCTACTCAAGGAACTACTGTGGCAACACGCACACATTTGCTCTGTCCGGATATACTTATCATGACAAACGCTATCACTGGGATACAGAGGCTTTTGTGATGTGGGATCGAGAGACAGAAAGCCTGTGGTTTCCTCTGGCCGAGAAGTCGGTCTCAGGGACAATGGATGAAGTGCAGCTCGAAACATTCAATCAAAGCAAGTGGCGCGTTACCACCTATGCCGACATCCAACAGAATTATCCAACCGCCAAGTTACTCGCCCGAGATATCGTTGTGGATCCGCCTGAAGGATGGCCAACAATCGACCCGGCTGACGTTAACTGCAATTAACAGCGGTTTTCTTCCAAACCTGTTTTACATTTCCACCGATGTTCCTGGCATCAAACATGAGTATCGTTGGAGAAAGCGAAGAAATATGTTTGGCGACAGGTTCCACTGTTTAGATTTCTCTGGCCATTTCTACTCGGAATTGGCTTGGGGATATATCATGGTGAGTCCCTTTTTTTAGGTTTCGTTCTGCTGAGCACCGTTATCACCGCTCTTCTTGGTTTTCTTCTTTATAAGCTTTACAGAAAATCGCTAGGAGTCCTTCTGACATTTGCCTTGATTGGTTATTGTGTGAGCGTTGCTGCCATCAATACTCCAAGCGGCCTCGAGAGGGAAACCGATATCACGCAACGAATTTGGATTGTGAAATCTAAGGGTAGAGTGGAGTTCAAGAATGATCGGTTGAGGATGATGGGAATCATTCAAAATGGAACGGATGATTTGATGGAGGAAAAGGTGCTGTTCTACTTGAAAGTAGATTCCAACTTTAGTCGTCCGGGATTTGGGGACATGGTGCTTGTCAATTCGCGTTTAAGTTCCATTCGATCTCCGAAAAATCCAGGAATGTTCGATTTCAAGAAGTACATGGCATCAAAAGGAATCGAGTACCAAGGATATGCAGATGTCGACGAGTGGCGAATTCTCAGGAAGAGTTCTGGGTTCAAGAAGCAGTTGAACCAGGTCCATTTTGCGGCTGTCGAACAACTGAACGAAAATCAAGATTGGGAAAAGGAAAGTGCCATCCTCAGTGCGCTCTTATTGGGGAATAAAACCTTCCTCGACAAGGATCAAAAGACATCGTTTGCAAAGGCTGGTGCCATGCATGTCCTGGCTGTGAGCGGTCTCCATGTTGGTATCATTTACCTAGTCTTGCTTTGGTTGACCAAGCCTCTCAGTAGGAGAAGGGCCTTTCGAATTCTAAAAACCTTTCTCATCTTACTATCACTTTGGGCCTTCGCCGGAATTACTGGGTTTTCACCGTCAGTGGTCCGTTCGTCGACCATGTTTAGCTTCATGGCCGTTGCTGGATTGCTGGATCGGAGGTCGTCGGGATAGAATTCGCTCATTGCCAGTGCCATTCTCATGTTGGTATTGAATCCACGCTTCATGCTCGATGTCGGATTTCAACTCTCATATGTAGCCGTCGCTGGAATTATTCTTATTCATCCTCAAGTGTATGGTCTTTGGAAGCCAAAATGGTTTGTTCTCGATAAACTATGGTCTCTGACTGCTGTTTCAATAGCCGCACAAGTCGCCACCTTTCCACTTGGGATCTATTACTTCCATCAGTTTCCGAACTACTTTCTCCTTAGCAATTGGATTGTTATTCCGGCAGTCAGCGTCATCCTGCCAATGGGCATGCTGATGATCTCATTTGCTTGGCTTCCAGAAGTATATGTGTTCATCGAACTCATAGTCTATACCTGCATTCGATGGCTGGGTAAACTGATATCATGGATAAGCGAGCTCCCGATGAGCACTGTGAGTCAGTTGGAAATCAGCATGATTGAGTTGCTTGTGATCTATGCAATAATTAGCTCTTTGGTCGCATTCTTCTTCACGCGTCGATTCAAAATGGTCTTGATAGCTCTCGGCCTTGGGTGCATTTTGCAGACCAGCCGATTGTCAGAATCAGTGCGTAATACGAATCAAAACCTCATGACCATGTATTCCGCTCCGGGATTAGACGTTATGGACTTCGTTCGCGGAAGATCGATTGTGTCTTACATGGAGAGTGAGTCAACCTCAGAGAAGCAAATTCAATATCACATTTCACCATTTAGATCTGCACTGAATGCGACAGTGGTTAACGATTCTTCTTCTCTCCAAACCGTCTGTATCCAGAATGGCCTTTTTGTGTTGAACCTGAAAGACTCATTGGAGATCCTATCTGAAATGAAGGCCGTGGATATTCTACACATCCAAGCGAGAACGATTCAGAGGGTAGATCAAATTCTTGCGCTGACAGAACCCGAAGTCGTTGTGTTATCGCCGAACTTGGAGTGGAAGGTTCGTTCTTATTGGAAGTCCAAGTGCAATAAGCTTGGCTACGTATGCCATGACTTGAAGAACGATGGTGCCTATGTGAGGGAGACGTGAGTCGCTAAACGCTTTCAACGCGCTCGTAAACCCAAACCCGCCATGGGAAGGACATGGAACTTGAGACCCGCTGAAACCCCTGATCGAGAATGAAGGCATGAACGTCCTCTTCGTCATGGGCGTATGAACGGAATGGATTCTTCTTTAAGTACATGTAGATACTTCCTAGTTTCGAAACAAGCTGCGCGATTCTACCTGACATGGGAAAGCTTAGACCGATGCGATGGTTTGAGCTTTGAGTTGCATTTCCTAAAAGCTTGGCAAAATCAGGATAGCAACAAATGACCTTGTCTAGGGTGACGAAGTCAAATGTATCACTGGGCTCTGAAACATCATTGAAGTCTGCCTGAACAAACTCTGACTGTTCCTCCCAGCCTTTTTCAGTAGCGTATTCTTTGGCAATTTTGAGATAACCGCTCGATGCATCTACATCTCGGGTTTTTGAAGCACCCTTTGAATGGAAGTGCCATTGAATGGCCCCGATTCCACCTCCAATGTCCAGCAGAGATTTGCCTTCAACATCATCCGCTACAGCTTCAATCAAGCGTTTGGTGACTTTAGACGCGCCCTTTTTTCGGAAGCTTTTCAATTCCTTTTTCGCTGTTTTGAGATCAAACAGCTTGTCGGCTCCACAGCAGTGTTCGCAGGTCATAATTCAAATATAATTGGAGCCAATGGTTTGAAGCTGCGATATTTGCCTCACAAAGCTGAACTATGTACAAGACAGTACTTCTCATTATCGCGGTTATTGCAATCTCTGCTGCGGCCTGCACCAAGAAAGACTACACCTGTAATTGCTCTGTTGATTTCCCTGATACGGCTGGGATTTCACTGGATTACGATACCACTTTCACCTTTGAGGATAAGGCTGAAGAAATAGCTACAACTGAATGTGATGCTTACGAAGAAGGCGCATCGGTATTGATTCCAAGTGGAGTAAGCTCCAACATCGTGGACATCAATTGTGTGCTTACTGAAATCTAGAGATCGGCTAAGCTTAGAGTCTCTTTTAACCTTACTCCTTTTTCTGTATTCTGAACCGTGCAGCATTCGTTGACCGCGTCGTGTTCTAAGAAAAGCACGTAGTCATTGTGTGCGGCCTCATCCAAGAATGACTTCTTTTCTGCCATAGTGAGCAATGGCCGCGTGTCATAGCCCATCACGTATGGAAGTGGAATGTGACCAGCACTCGGAAGCAAATCTGCCATGAATACCAGTGTCTTCCCTTTGTAGTTGATCATTGGAATCATTTGCTTGTCTGTGTGTCCATCAGCAAAGAAGATGTCCATGTTTGGAAAAGCATCTTTCGTGCGATTGCCTTGCACCTCCACCCATTTCAATTGACCGCTTTCTTCAATGGGAATGATGTTTTCCTTGAGAAATGAAGCCTTTTCGCGTGGATTTGGTTCTGTTGCCCACTTCCAATGTTCTTCGTTGCTCCAGAACGTGGCATTCTTAAACGCAGGTCTGAAACCTTGTTTCGAGTCATTGTATTCGATGGAGCCGCCACAATGATCAAAATGCAAGTGAGTGAGGAAGACGTCCGTGATGTCATCTCGTTGAAAACCTAAGTTATTGAGTGACCGATCGAGGCTGTCTTCACCATGAAGAAAATAGTGCTTGAAGAATTTCTCACTCTGCTTATTGCCAATTCCCGTGTCGATGAGCATCAACTTATCGCCGTCTTCAATGAGAAGCGAACGCATTGCCCAGGTACACATGTTGTTGACGTCAGGAGCGTTCGTTCTGGACCACAATGATTTTGGAACGACGCCAAACATGGCGCCACCGTCGAGCTTGAAGTAGCCTGTATTTACGGAGTGAAGATTCATGGGGCTAAGGTGCAAATTTGAACTTAACTTCATTCAAACAGGTGTTGTGCTAACCTCACGAACACACCCCGCCTTGCAGGCACCCCTCCCAAGAGAGGAAAGATCCTTAAGCTCGCTTTTTGCTGTTCGCAATTGGCTTTTAGTTAGGCTCTAAGAAATCCGGCTAATAGCCAAGAGTTAAAAGCTAACAGCGTTGGTTCTTATCGTGTTTCGTTAGCACCAACTGAGTTCAAATCCTCATGAGCGGCATATAGTCTGTCAACCATGGCTAGTTCGCCTGAGCGAAGCCATTTGCGCGGATCGTAGTACTTCTTGTTTGGCTTGTCATTACCATCGGGATTCCCTAGCTGACCTTGCAAGTAGTCGTGATTCTTTGCTTCGAATTCCCTTACGCCGTCCCAAAACGCCCATTGCGTATCGGTGTCGATGTTCATCTTAATCACGCCATAGTCAATTCCTTCGCGGATTTCTGCTCGCGTGGATCCTGAACCACCGTGGAACACGAAGTTGACTGGGTTTTCTCGGTCGATGCCGAATTTCTCTTTGATGAAGTCCTGACTGTTCTTGAGAATAACAGGAGTCAACTGTACGTTTCCAGGCTTGTAAACACCATGTACGTTTCCGAATGCCGCGGCAATCGTGAAGTTTGGACTTATGGCATTCAACAGTTCGTAGGCATAAGCTACTTCGTCTGGCTGCGTATAAAGCTTCGAGCTGTCAATTCCAGTATTGTCCACACCATCTTCTTCGCCACCCGTAACACCCAACTCGATTTCAAGAATCATGTCGATGGCACTCATGCGCTTGTGGTACTCGACGCAGGTATCCAAATTGTCTTTGATTGGCTCTTCGCTCAAATCAATCATGTGACTTGTATAAAGCGGTCGCCCCGTTTCAGCGAAATGCTTTTCTCCTGCATTGAGCAAGCCATCTATCCATGGAAGGAGCTTTCGAGCCGCATGATCGGTGTGCAGAATTACATCCACGTCATAGAGCTCGGCCATCATATGAACATGCTTTGCGCCTGATACAGCGCCAGCAATTCCAGCTATTTCACTCTCATTACCGATCGCTTTTCCTGCGTAATAGGTGGCGCCACCATTGCTGAATTGAACAATGACTGGCGAGTTTGCTTTTTTGGCTGCTTCTAACACAGCATTGACACTCTGGGTGCTCACGACATTCACTGCCGGCATTGCCCATTTGTTCTTCTTGGCAATTTCAAATAAATCAAGCGCTTCTTGCGCATTCAGGACTTTTCCCATGGTCTAGCTTAATCGGTGCGCAAATGTAGAATTCTGGCCCTTCTCCATTGGCATCAGAAGGAGATTACCTTTCCTACATTATCATGTTCAAAGCTGGTTGGATGGATCATCAATCTATGGCTCATTCTGAAATAGATTTGTGAAAACCAGCTCAATGAAAATCCACTTCATCGCCATCGGTGGTGCAGCCATGCACAACTTGGCCATCGCTCTCAAACAGAACGGACATGAAGTGACCGGTTCTGACGATCAGATCTTCGAACCATCGAAATCCCGACTTGAGTCACACGGTATACTCCCAAACGAGTTTGGGTGGTATCCCGAAAAGCTCTCTGAAGACATTGATGCCGTAATACTTGGAATGCACGCACGCGAGGACAATCCAGAATTGAAGCGAGCACAAGACTTAGACTTGCTGGTTTATTCCTATCCGGCTTTCATCTACGAACAGAGCATGAAGAAGACTCGGGTCGTCATTGGAGGAAGTCATGGTAAAACCACCATTACTTCAATGATTCTTCACGTACTCAAGACTTTAGGAGAAGACTTTGACTATTTGGTCGGTGCACAGATTGAAGGTTTTGACACCATGGTTCGGCTTTCCGATGCGCCGGTTATCATTCTAGAAGGGGATGAGTATTTGAGTTCACCCATCGATCGACGACCGAAATTCCATCTCTACGACCCGCACATCGCGCTCATCTCAGGAATTGCCTGGGATCACGTCAATGTCTTTCCGACGTTTGACAATTACCTGAAGCAGTTTGAAATATTTGTGGATGAGATGATGGCTGATGGTGCGCTGATATTCTGTCAAGCAGATGAGACGCTCGACGCTTGCGTCCAGGATTTTGGACAGCATTTGGAGTTGATTCCATACAATACCCCAGAATACGAAGTAGAGCAGGGGCAAACCAAGATTCTCATGAACTTGGACAAGATCGAGGTTGGTGTGTTTGGTGAACACAACCTGCAAAACCTCATTGGAGCCAAGCTGGTGTGCGAACATCTCGGAATTTCGGAAGAGAAGTTTTTTAATGCCATTGCCGACTTCAAAGGCGCGGCTCGCAGACTTGAGGAGCTTTCTAGGAATGATTCTTCTGTTGTCTACAAGGATTTTGCGCATTCTCCCTCGAAGCTCATGGCAACAACCAAGGCTGTTAAGGCGCAATGGCCAGACCGACATTTGGTGGCTTGTATGGAGTTACACACCTTCAGTAGTTTAACCAAAGAGTTTTTAGTGGAATATAATGGTGCTATGGACGATGCGGATACGGCCATTGTCTTCTACAAGAAGGAAACGATCGAACAGAAGCGGCTTGAGCCGATATCAGAACAAGAAGTCAAGGCTGCTTTTCAGCGCGATGATCTAATGGTCTTCACCAATTCACAAGAACTTCAAGACCATCTTCAATCCATCGAATGGAACGGGAAGAATTTGCTCTTTATGAGTTCGGGGAATTTTGGTGGGATTGATGTTGATGATTTTGGGCCTTCTTTGATTTAATCATCCTCTTTTTTCTTTTGTGTTGTTCATTCTTTTGAAGGCTTTCAACCTTCTTTCCTTTTGGCTTGACCCAAAAGAAAGAAGCAAAGAAAAAGTCAAGGCTGACCTTGTTTCCTTGAATTGTAAGGACACGCTCACTATCTCACCCAAACTCGCAAACGTCACTAGCCTCGCTTCGCTCGGGCGACTGAGCTCAGACATGGGTTCGATGACGTTCGCTTAGTCCACAATTCTACGGGTCACGCGGCTAGGCCGATCATCACGCCTTACTTGCTTGGTCTGTCGGCAGTCACTCTTGCAACAGGTGGAGCAGGATCATGAAGTATAGAGTGAAGCTTTCCAAGCATTAGGCTGCATTCTTCGGCGCAAACGGAGCCAATAGCTTCGAATAAACGGTGCGTCAATAGTCTTCCACTACTAGCAAAGCATATATGGATTAAAGAAGGATGACAGCGGTTCTCACGAAGTGAGAAAATGCCTCAGGGAAGCTTCTTGACTTTTACTCCACTTAGTGTCAAGACAAAGTGGAAGAGGGGAAAGATCATTATGCTCGCTCTTAGCTAAAATTCTAAGGATTTCTGCTAATGGCCAAGAGCTAAAAGCCAACTGCCCTTCTTAGAGGCTCCCGCGCTTTCCCCTCTTGAGAGGGCTGGATCATGCCGAAGGCATGAGACGGGGTGTGTATCTTAAGGTGTCACCCTAGAAAAATTACCCTCGAAACAACTCAGGCTTGGCCCGCATAATGAGCACCAGCACCAAGGTGTAGAAGAATCCAATGATCATAAACCCAAATAAGGTAATGGTCGAGTGGATGAAGCTGCTGAATACAAACTCTGCTGTGTTTCTGACTTGTTCAACGTCTACAGCTTCAACGTTTTGTGAAGCATGTTCGACACGTTCCGCGATTCTCTCAGCGAAGTATGCTGGATTGATAAATTGATAGTAGACGTACGTAAACGCGGCTATAATGACCGAAAAAATTCCCGTTACCTGCATCCCCGCTTTGACGTCGTCGGTCAACTTCGTGACTCCTTTTTGACTCTTCCAATTTCGTAATCCAAATAGCAGGGCCATTAAAAAGCAAAGAAGGTAGAAGAACCGAGTATACATGTCCATGTCTTCCACTTCTTGCAAGAAGATGTGGTAGATCATCTTGCCTATGATGGAAACCAAGGCAGCGATGATAGCAGTATTAACGACGGGGTTCTTCATCCGAATACAAAAATGGCTTGCCCGCTAAATTATTAAGATAGCGTGGCAAGCCATTGTGTTTGTTTTAACCATTCATCGAAATGAGGAATTCCTCATTCGACTTCGTATTGGCCATTTGTTGTTTTAAGAATTCCATTGCTTCAACAGTATTCATATCTGTCAAGTGCTTACGAAGCACCCATAGACGTTGAAGTACATCTTTCTCGATAAGTAAGTCATCACGTCGTGTACTCGATGCAACCAAATCAATGGCTGGGAATACTCTTCGGTTACTGAGCTTACGATCAAGTTGAAGTTCCATGTTACCAGTTCCCTTGAATTCTTCAAAGATCACCTCGTCCATCTTAGAACCAGTCTCCGTAAGAGCAGTTGCGATGATGGTTAATGAACCTCCGTTTTCAATGTTACGTGCAGCTCCGAAGAATCGCTTAGGCTTGTGCAATGCATTAGCATCAACACCACCCGTCAACACTTTACCAGAAGCAGGAGATACCGTGTTGTATGCTCTAGCCAGTCTCGTGATCGAGTCAAGTAGAATAACAACGTCGTGTCCACATTCAACCATTCGCTTGGCTTTTTCCAATACGATGTTTGAGACCTTCACATGGCGATCAGCTGGTTCGTCAAACGTTGAGGCAACAACCTCAGCATTCACACTTCGTTCCATGTCCGTTACTTCTTCTGGACGCTCATCAATGAGCAATACCATCAAATAAGCTTCTGGATGGTTGTCGGCAATCGCATTTGCAACTTCTTTTAGAATCTCTGTCTTACCCGTCTTAGGTTGTGCAACGATCAATCCACGCTGTCCTTTTCCAATAGGAGTGAAGAGGTCAATGATTCTTGATGACATCGTTGACTTCTTATGTCCAACCAAATTGAACTTCTGCTCTGGGAACAAAGGCTTCAAGTAATCAAAAGGAACTCGATCTCTTACTTGCGCTGGATCAAATCCATTGATCTTTTCGATGCGAATAAGTGGGTAATACTTCTCACCTTCTTTCGGTGGACGAATTGTTCCTTTAATCGTGTCTCCAGTTCTAAGTCCAAAAAGCTTAATCTGGCTTTGAGAAACATAAACATCATCAGGAGAGCTCAAGTAGCTGTAATCTGCTGATCGAAGGAATCCATATCCTTCTTTCATGATTTCCAGACATCCTTCAGCGCTAACGATCTCATCGAAGTTGTAAGTGTATTCTACACGCTCTTTCCGAGGCTGACGATCTCGTCGATCATCTCTGTCACCTTTGTCGCCGTCTCTGTTAGACTTTCGATCTCCGCGATCATTTCGATCTCCGCGGTCGTTTCGATCTCCTCGCTCACGACGGTCATCTTTCCGACGGTCATCTTTTCTGCGATCGTCTCTTTCATTGTCTTTGCGTCCTTCTTTCGATTCCTCTTTCCGCGTGTCGCCTGTAGCTTTAGCGGAGGTACTTGGAGCATCCTTATCGGATTCTTCCTTTTTAGAGTCATCTTTTTTGGCGTCGTCTTTTGATTCAGTTGCCTTCCGAGAGTCGCTCGAAGCTTTATCGGAGGATCTTTCGTCCTTTTTAGGGCGGTCAGAGCGTTCCGGCCGGGTTCGTTTTGGTTTTTCAGAATTGCTATCTCCATTGGAAGAGGCATCTGAAGCTGGCTTTGCTGCGGAGCGTGTTGGTTGCAGCGCCTGAGCATCGAGGATCTGATAGATCAGGTCTTGCTTTTTCAGCTTGTCGTATTTGGAAATTTCTAGCTCTTTGGCTATTTCCTTCAAGTCTGAAACCAGCTTTTCATTTAGTTCAATAATGTCGTACATATAAATTTTGAGTTGTGTTCTTGACTGTTCTAGTCGTATTCGAATTCCGATCTGTTTATGGAATGAATACCTAAGTAAGAAGATGGGAACTGAAGATCGGGTGACCTTCGAAGTGCAATATTAATAACACTTTTTGATTTAGGACTCGTTTGATTTTCAATTTTTGCACCCAAATCACGTTCGATGCTTCAAAGAATACAGACGATTTACTTAGCACTCGCGTTGCTTTCACAGCTCGCTCAGTTCTTTCTGCCATGGGTTGAATACTACGTAAACGGCACTGAGACTGGTGTTTCAGCGCTTGAGCTTGATGGAAGTCATTTTACAGTAATGCCTCTCACCTTTGTTCTCTCATTGTCTTTGGGATTGGTCCTCGGATCCATTTTTGGGTTTAAGAACAGAGCTAAACAGATGAAAACTGCTCGAATGGCCTTGATTTCGACATTGCTTGGGTTTTTGGCCTTCGCTTTCATTCACTACATGAATATTCAAGCCCTCGATGAAATGGGAGAGCTGATGATGACCTATCAGTTAACGACTGTTCTTCCACTGGTGTCTGCCATCCTGATTTGGTTGGCGATAAAGGGAATCAAAAAGGACGACGATCTAATACGTTCAGTGGACAGACTTCGTTGATCGCTGACCCAGCTCCACCACCTTTAAATTCTTCATTTCACCTTCTGCGATTTCGAAGGTAATGAGGGTTCGAACCTTCTGAAATCCCACATTTCCTGCGGCTCCTGGATTAATATACAATAGGTTGAATCGAGTATCGTGCTTCACTTTCAGGATGTGTGAGTGGCCGCAAACCAGAATATTGGGATTGTGCTTTTGAATGAGTTCCCTGACTTTCGGATTATACCTGGAGATCGCATTGGCGATATGAATCAACAAGAACGTAATGCCTTGAATTTTAATAATCCCAAATTCTCTCAGTTGAGATCTAACCTCTGTTCCATCGATGTTGCCATAAACACCTCGAACCTTGTAATGTTCGGTCAGCGGCTCTAAGCATGAGGCTTGCCCAACATCCCCTAAATGCCAGACTTCGTCACAACCTTTTAGGTGATGAATGATGCGATCGTCCATGTAGCCATGCGTATCGCTAATGAGGCCAATTTTTATAGGTTGGTTTTCCACACTTGGGTTGTCCACAACTCTTGAATGAGTTCATTCAGTTGAGAAGGTGCAATCTTACATTTGTTTACTGACTATGGAGCCAATCGTAAGCATCCGCAACACAAACATCTACATCGACAAGCATTTGATTCTTTCGGATGTAGATTTTGAGATCAACAAAGGAGAATTCATTTACCTCATCGGGAAAACTGGAACAGGAAAGAGCAGCTTGCTCAAAACTTTGTATGGTGAGTTTCCGCTCAAAGAAGGGGAGGGTTCGGTTGATGAGTTTAATTTAAAGAAGCTCAAACGCAAGCAAGTCCCATACTTGAGACGCAAGCTCGGTGTCGTTTTTCAGGACTTTCAATTGCTTTCGGATAGAACGGTTGCCGAGAATCTCATCTTCGTCATGAAGGCAACAGGTTGGAAGGATAAGGTGAAGATGAAGGAACGCATCGAAGAGGTGTTGTCCAAAGTTGGATTAGAGACCAAAGGATTTAAAATGCCGCATGAACTTAGCGGTGGAGAACAACAACGCGTTGCCATTGCAAGAGCTTTGATCAACGATCCCGTACTCATTCTTGCTGATGAACCAACTGGAAATTTGGACCCAGAGACATCAGACAATATTTTACGCTTGCTATACGATATCAGTGAGAGCGGTCGTTCTGTGCTCATGGCGACACATGATTATCAGTTGATGAGTAAGTATGGAAATCGCACCATTAAGTGTGAAGGTGGAAAGGTTATAGACTCGAAAAACTCGGCTTTTGCGACTCCAATCGAGCCTCCTGGTGAAAACGGCCATTGAGCATGCTAAGCATCCTCATTCCCATTTACAATTTTGATGTTCGACCCTTCGTAAGAGATCTTAGCGACCTCTGTTCGAAGATGTCTGAACGCTGTGAGATCATTTGCTTGGATGATGCAAGCGATCAAGCCGTTCACATTCTAAACAAGGAAGTGTCCATGTTGCCTCACGTTCAGTATGAAAGAAGCGACACGAATCTTGGCCGAAGTGCTGTTCGGAATGCGCTGGTGGAGAAGGCTGAATTTGAAAACCTTTTGATTCTTGATTGTGATGGCAAGGTGCTGAGTGATGATTACTTGCAACGGTATTCGCGAGCAATGGATGATTATGACGTGATCTACGGAGGCCGAGAGTATCAGGCAGACTCACCTCCAGATAGAGAATTGATGTTTCATTGGTTCTGTGGAAAGGTCAGAGAAGCCGTCATGGTGGAACGGCGTGCCCAAGACCCGTATAAATCCTTTATGACGAACAACTTTCTCATCAGAAAAGAGGTGTATGATGCTGTGAAGATGGACGAGTCAGTTGTTGGGTACGGTCACGAAGACACCTTGTTCGCGATTGAATTGAAAAAGGCGGGATTCAAGGTCAAGCACATCGACAATCCTCTAGAGCACATTGGCCTAGAAACATTTGATGAGTTTCTCAGAAAGTCAGAGAATGGGATTCGAAATCTGGCTCTTTTGATTCAATCTAAGAAGGTGGATAGCAGCATTAAGCTTGTGCGCTACTATCAACGCTTAGAATCCTTTGGCTTGATATCGTTAGTTAATACTCTTGTCGCTAAGTACGAGCACCGCATATTCAAAAACCTCCGCAGTACGGCTCCCTATCTCACGTGGTTTGACCTTTGGAAGCTGTCTAAGCTCGACTTCTATATGAAGTCTACTTCCTAATCATCACCGGAAAGCTCGTCATATTAAGAAAAATGGTGATGTGATTTACCAGCCACCGCTGGCACCACCACCGCCGAAACTTCCGCCGCCAAATCCTCCGAAGCCGCCGCCGCCGCCACCGAATCCTCCGGAGCTTCCGCCACCAAAACCACCACCAATCCATGGAGTGCCGTAGTAGCGTCGTCCGGAATGACCGTAACCGGTATATCGCCGTCGTCCACCGAAAATCCAGAAGATGCCGATCAGAATTACAATGATTGGATAGAACGGAACTCCTTTCGATTTCTTCTTAGGAGTTGCGGTATACTCACCAGCCAATGCAGAGATCATCGCCGATGTAGCGTTGTCAAATCCCCCGTAGTAATCGTTTGCCCGGAAGGCGGGCTTGATTTCATTCTCAATAATGCGTTTCGATATAGCGTCGGTAATGGCGCCTTCAGTGCCGTATCCAGTATGAATACGAATCTTTCGGTCTTGTACCGAAATGAGCAGGAGAATGCCGTTGTTGTTCTCGCTTCCACCAATTCCCCAAGAGTCAGCCAGTCGCTGGCTGAAGTCAAATAGGTCGTCGCCTTTTAAACTTGTGATGGTAACGATGGCTATTTGAGTTCCTGTTGTGTCGTTGTACGATCGCAGTTTGGACTCAAGCTTTTGTTCTTCTGAACTGCTGAGGACCTCTCCGTAATCGCTCACCAAACGGTTTGCTTTCTCTGGAATTTCTTTGGCGATGGAACCGAACGACATCAGAACGATTCCAAGCGTGATTAATAGGCTATTCTTCATCCTTCCCATAGCTTATGTCATCACTCAATTCATTCACATCATCTGCAGCATAGGGGAAGTACTTTTTAAGTTGTTCACCTGCGTCAGAAACGCCCTCGATTATCCCATCCACAACACGTCCTTCTTTGAAGTGTGCTGTCATTAAATCTTTGGTTTGTTCCCAGAAGTTTTCAGGCACTTTTTCGTTGATTCCTTCATCGCCAATGATGGCGAATTTGTGATCGTCCAAGGCTACATAAACCAACACGCCATTTCGCAATTTGGTGTTGGTTAGTTTTAGTTTTTCAAAAACTTGAACTGAACGACTATAAGGGTCTGGTTTACAATGTTTTTCAACATGTATTCTAATCTCGCCTGATGTATTCAATTCTGCTTGTTTAACGGCCTCGACGATTTGCGATTCTTCGCTTTTTGAAAATGGTGGTTTTTCAAACATTAGAACTGGACCGTTGGAGCGTTTTCTGTACCAGCATCTGCTTCGAAATATCCCTTCGTTTCAAAGCCAAACCAACCGGCATAAATGACGCGTGGAAACTGTCGGATATACTTGTTGTAATCCTGTACCGATTCGTTGAAATTCTTCCGTGAAACCGAGATGCGATTCTCCGTTCCTTCGAGCTGAGATTGCAGTTCTAAAAAATTCTGATTTGCCTTCAGATCGGGGTAGCGTTCCACAGTCACTAAAAGTCGAGAAAGTGCACCAGAAAGTTGGGATTGCGCCGCTTGAAATTTGGCGATGTTCTCAGGAGTAAGATCTCCAGCAGAGATGTTGATGCTTGTCGCTTTGGAACGAGCTTCAATTACTTGGGTAAGTGTTTCTTGTTCAAAGTCGGCATAACCTTTCACGGTATTGACGAGGTTAGGGATGAGATCCCCTCTTCTTTGGTACTGAGTTTCGACGTCGGCCCACTTCTGGCTGATGGTTTCATCCTTGTCGACCATGTTGTTGTAGCCACAAGATGATAGGAGTAGGGTTAAAATAGATAGGTAAAAAGGAACACGTAATGCTTTCATTAATTGTAAGTATTGATTCGGGAAAGGTATGATGGAAAATCGTTCCAAAGCTTGAATTGATGGTGGGAGGGGCCAAAATGTCAAGAAAGCTATGAGCTGTGAGTTGCGAGCTGCGAGAATGTCATGAGTCGCGAGGATGAGGTTGCTTGTTTCTCGTAGCTAGAGACTCGAATCTCGAGACTAAAAAAGCCCCGACAATGTCGAGGCTGATATTCGAAAGGGTTCTTAAATGATGCGGCAAAAATATTATTTGGTGCACAGCCGTAAAAGGCCGAGTTCACGAAACCCCGTTTTGAGTTCATGAACGAGTCGAGAGCTGTAAGCTACGAGCTACGAGTTGCGAGAAGCGAGAAGCGAATTTAATGCTTGATGATTCGTTGGACTTCATGAATTCCATCTCCTTTGGCGGTGAGGCTGTAGATTCCAGATGCCTGTGGAAGCTGAATATCAATCTGTTTATTGATTCCAATTTGCTTGAAGACTAGTTGACCGAGCGAATTGTGAATTCGCAAGTCTACAATCCCGTGGACTCCTGCAAGCGTCACATTTCCTTGAGTTGGATTCGGGTAGATTGAAATGATGTCTACGGCCACTTCCTCAGATCCAACCAATTTGCATTCTTCTGTGATTGCTTCATGGTCTATGCAATCAATTCCGTTGGAAAACACGATGTTGTTTGTACTCGGTTCGTTTGAAAAAACATAGACGCAAAAGTCTTTCTTTAAGTTGATTCATTTGCACGGTTATTTTTGAACTCTTCAATAAAACCTTGTTTATATGAAACTCATTTCCTGGAATGTCAACGGCATTCGCGCTTCGATAACCAAAGGATTCATCGATAAACTCACAGAGCTCGATCCGGATGTTCTCTGTCTTCAGGAGACCAAGGCTCAAGACGATCAGGTCAAGGAAGTGCTCTTTGGAATCGACTACCATCTCTACACAAACAGCGCGGTTAAAAAGGGATATTCAGGAACAGCGATTCTCTCCAAAAAAGAACCGATCCAGGTCATTTCAGACATGGGAATTGAAGAGCATGATCAAGAAGGGCGGGTTTTATCAGCGGAGTTTGAAGAGATTTGGTTGGTGACGGTCTACACGCCAAATTCAAAGAGTGAATTGTTGCGGTTGGATTATCGTGTCGAATGGGATAAGGCATTTCTCACGCATCTCAAGAAATTGGAAGAATCGAAGCCCGTTGTGGTTTGCGGTGATTTGAATGTTGCTCATAAGGCGATTGACCTCAAGAATGATAAGTCAAACTACAACAAGACTCCCGGATATACGCAAAAGGAAATCGATGGGCTGGACAATTTAGTCGAAGCTGGGTTTCTCGACACGTTTCGCATGCATTACCCAGAGGAAGTGAAATATAGCTGGTGGAGTTTTCGTGCAAATGCCCGTGCGAATAACGTGGGATGGAGGCTGGATTACTTTTTCGCAAGCGACTCATTGAAGGATCGAATCTTTGATTCATTCATCTTAAATGATGTCGAAGGAAGCGATCATTGTCCAGTTGGAATTGTCTTGAGCGAAAGCTAAATACACACCGAATCTCCGGTCTAATGGGTGGATTATTATATTAGGCGTCCTCAAAATACAAGCATGACCGATTTAGAGATAGCCAGACAGTACACTACGAAACCGATTGGAGAGATTGCAGAGAAGTTAAATCTCCCAGTTGACGAACTCGAACCATATGGTCACAACAAGGCCAAAATTCCGTTACATCATATAAACCATGATAAGGTCGCTCAGTCCAAAATGATACTGGTGACTGCCATTTCTCCAACTCCTGCTGGAGAGGGGAAGACGACAACCTCCATCGGACTGGCCGAAGGCTTGAACCGCATTGGAAAACAAACAACAGTTGTTCTTCGTGAGCCATCGCTTGGACCAGTCTTTGGAATTAAAGGCGGAGCTACCGGCGGCGGATACAGTCAGGTGCTTCCCATGGAAGACATTAACCTTCACTTTACAGGAGATTTCGCTGCGATTGAAAAAGCGCACAATCTATTATCTGCGCTGATCGACAACAACCTTCAAAGCAAGACACGTAATTTAGGAATCGACGCTAGAACTGTTGGCTGGAAGAGAGTGATGGACATGAATGACCGCGCTCTTCGTAAGATTAATGTTGGTTTGGGCGGTCCGACAATGGGCATTCCGAGAGAGACAGGGTTTGATATTACAGCCGCTTCGGAGATCATGGCAATTCTTTGCCTTTCTAAAGACTTGGAAGATTTGAAGACACGCATGGGCAACATCTTTATCGGATACACCTTCGATAAGAAGCCGGTTTATGCGAAGGATCTCAATGCTCAAGGAGCGATGGCAGCATTGATGAAGGATGCCATCAAGCCAAACTTGGTGCAGACTTTAGAAGGGAACCCCGCGATTATTCACGGTGGTCCATTCGCGAACATTGCTCAAGGAACGAATTCGGTTATCGCCACCAAAATGGGAATGTCACTCAGCGACTACGTAGTCACTGAGGCGGGATTTGGAGCAGATCTCGGAGCGGAGAAGTTCTTAGACATCAAATGTCGTGCTGCTGGACTGAGCCCACGAACGGTGGTTATCGTTGCTACAATCCGTGCACTGAAGTACCACGGTGGTAAACCGCTTAAAGAATTGAACGAGCCTGATGCGGAAGCTGTTCAGAAAGGAATCGTCAATCTTGAGAAGCACCTCGAAAACGTGAATCAATTCGGTATACCAGCCGTTGTTGCCATCAACAAGTTCACGCTTGATACCGACGAAGAAGTACAAGTGGTTATGGACTCTTGTGAGAAGCTCGGAGCCAAAGCAGTTGTCTCGAATGTTTGGGGACAAGGAGGGGAAGGAGCTGAAGAATTAGCGCATGCCGTTGTAGAAAGAGTAGACGCTTTTGAAGGAAAGTTCACCCCGATGTATGACTTGGAAGATGACATCAAGACGAAGGTTGAGAAGCTCGCCACCAAAGTGTATGGTGCAGCAAATGTTGAATTCATAGGGAAGTCAAACCGCGATCTGAAGCGCATTGCAGATCTTGGATTGGAAGGACTGCCGATCTGCATGGCAAAAACGCAGAAATCACTTTCTGATAATGACAAGCTCATTGGGCGTCCAACTGGATTCACTTTGACCGTGCGTGAAATTGAAATCGCAGCGGGAGCTGGATTTTTGGTTCCAATAACTGGTACGATGATGAGAATGCCTGGCTTGCCAGCAACACCGGCTTCTGAAAATATTGATATAGATGCTGATGGAAATATCAGCGGTCTGTTCTAAAGGCTAAACTAAACCTACCTGAATCCTGCTCGATGAATTTTGAGCGGGATTTTTTAATGCCTTTTTTTCCTGAATGGTTTCTTTCCTCCTCGGTTGCCACCACCTCGGAAGTTGCCTCTACCTCTGCCTTGCTGAGCGGTAGGGTTCCATTCTGGGCTTTCGCCGATCTCTGCTGGAATTGGAAGCTTCATCACCTCTTTCTCGATCAGGCGTTCGATTCGCAAAAACTTGTATTGCTCCTCATTGTTGATCAGTGTGATCGCAATTCCTGTGGTGTCCGCACGTGCGGTTCTACCAATTCGGTGAACGTAGTCTTCTGCATCGTTTGGAACATTGTAGTTGATGACCAGGTTGATGTCTTTGATGTCAATTCCTCGACTTAAAACATCAGTGGCAACGATGACGCGAATGTTTCTAGCCCTAAAACGATTCAGCACATCTTCTCTCTGTGATTGATCGAAATCTGACGATATTCCTTCTACCACATATTCTTTGTTTCGAAGTGTACGAACGATGTCGCCTACCTGTTTTTTGGTAGAAGAGAAAATGATAATGCTTTTACATGAAGGCTTGTCATCGATGAGCTTCTTGACAAAATCAGCCTTCATTGGATCGTAGCACATGTATGCCGCTTGAAGAACTCCTTCTGCTGGCTTGGAAATGGCTATGCTTATTTCTTTTGGGTTGGTTAGAATCGAATTAGAAAGATCTCTAATCTTAGGTGGCATGGTGGCGCTAAACATCAGGGTCTGTCTTTTCTTCGGCATGTGCCCAACAATCTTCATGATGTCCTCATGAAATCCAATGTCGAGCATTCGATCTGCCTCATCAAGAATGACATGTTCGACTTTGTCCAAGTCCATGTAACCCATGTTCAAGTGAGAAATAAATTTTCCTGGAGTGGCTACGATGATGTCCACTCCTTTTAGAATGGCCTTCTTCTGTTCGCTCCAATCATCACCGTCGCCACCGCCGTAAATAGCAATCGACTCGATCGATGAGAAATAGGTAAATCCTTGAATCTGCTGATCAATTTGAATCGCGAGTTCTCGCGTCGGGCAAATCACCACGGTACTGATATGATCCTTATGGCCACGCTCCAGTAGCTGATGTAGTATCGGAAGAACAAAGGCTGCTGTTTTACCGGTGCCCGTTTGAGCACAGCCGATTAAATCTTCTCCATTAAGAATCGAAGGAATGGCTTGTTCTTGAATTGGGGTAGCCTTGTTAAACCCCATGTAACTGATGGACTCAATAATCGAGTCGTTCAATCCTAGCTCGTTAAAATTCACGGTCTAAAGGTGGGGATTATAATGAAGCAACGAATTTGGCAACTTTTTGTTCATGCCAAAAGACTCCTCTTAGTCGATTGTCTAGAACAAAACCAACATGGCCACCTAGCTCAGGTGTAAGAAGGTGCATATTGGGGATGTCATGAATCATTTGAGGGAAACTTCCAGGAGTGAGGAAGCTATCGTTCTTGGCGTTAATGATGAGGGTTGCAATGCGAATCTGATCCAATTCATTCAAGGCGGAAGCTTGTCGATAATAATTTTCAGCTGTTCCGTAACCATTGTAAGGAGCGGTATAGGCGTCGTCAAATTCGCGAAAATCTCGAGCCGCCCGAATGATTTTTGAATCTAGATTTTCTTCCGGGAAAAGTCTCCCTTTTTCTAACGCTTTGCTTTTCAATTGGCGCAGAAACCGCATCAAATAGAGGCTGTTGTGAAGCTTCCCAAGCTCATCAGCCGAGCCCGCCAAATCCAGCGTAACAGAGACGGCTACGACTGCTTTGATTCGAGGATCGAGTTCAGCGGCATGTGTGCCTGCATATTTCAATGCGACATTGCCGCCGAGACTGAATCCAACGATGATGATTTCATCATACTGCTGGAGTTGATCAATGAGGTGTGCGACATCCTTCGTAAAACCGCTGTGATAGCTGGTGAACTTTCTATTGGGAGTTCCGCTGCATCCCCGATGATTGAGAGCAACCGCATCATAGCCAATGGAATTGGCAAGTTTGGACATGCCGAGCATGTAAGTTGATGAGGAGCTGCCCTCCAATCCATGCACAAGAATGAGCGCCTTCTTGCTCTTGATTCCAGCGATGTCAATGTCGTAGAAATCACCATCAGGAGTTTCGACAGTTTGACGATCATATTCAACTCCACGAACTCTCCTGAATAGATTTGGAAAGATCGTGCTCACGTGAGCGTTTTGGAATAGACGAGGGGTGGAAAAGTCACTCACCCGGCGAATATAGTTTTCGGATCGATGCTATTCTACAACTGTAAGGTCCATCCCACACACTGGGCAGGTATCTGCCTCTGAGTATGTCTTTCCATCCTCACAATCCATTGGACAGGAATATGCGCCTGCAACTTCTGTATCTGAATGCTCATGTCTATCACCGCCATTGCAGGACGTGAAACTTGCAATGCTAAGAGTGGCTGCTAAAATGAAAGATGAAATTCGAATTCTGCTCATATCGTTAATTATCAAAAGGACTAGAGAAACGCTCATCCGTGGCGATCGTTTCATCTGTCAAGGTTTTAAGAAAGGCGATGAGGTCTGCTTTGTCTTGAGCTGTAAGCCTCAGTCCTGTAGAGGTTGTGTTTCTGAGTGCGGGATCTAAAGATGGAGATTCAGCGATCCCATGATCATAGTGATCCACCACCTCTTCCAAAGTTTCAAATCGACCATCATGCATATATGGGGCTGTTAGTTCAATATTTCTAAGAGATGGAATTTTGAATTTCCCTTTGTCCATGGCTTCTCCGGTCACCTCCATTCTTCCTATATCTTCAATATTCGCCTCTGCATCTAAACCATTGTTCATATAGTCATTGTCAGCAAAGTTGTTTCCTCCATGGCAATGTTGACAATCCGCTCCAGAGAACTGTGGGAAGAATTGATCGTACTCTGTAAAGTAGAGCATTCGACCCCTCTCTTCGCTATCCGTGAATTGTGCCTCTCCTGAACCCCATTTGTCGTACTTGCTCTGATTAGAGACGATAGTATTCATGAATTGCTCAAGAGCCAAAGAAATGCGCTCCTCAGTCACATCTTCTGTTCCAAATGCACGCTTGAACTGATCCCTATACACATTTCCAGTTTCCAGCTTGGCCACAACAAGTTCAAGTGTAGTATTCAATTCCAATGCATCTTCTATTGGTTTAAGTGACTGATCTCTCAAGAGGTGTGCTCTACCGTCCCAAAAGAATTCATTCGTGTGCCAAGCAGTATTAAATATTGCCATGGCTTGTCGCCCTCCAGGTAATCCTTCGATTCCAATACTGAACTGCTCTGGATCTGAAAAAGCGTTGTCTTGCAAGTGACACGAAGCACAGTTCATCGTATTGTCACCACTGAGCACATTATCATAAAACAGCATCCTACCTAGTTTCACTCCCTCGACGGTTAAAGCATTATCTCCAAAATCCGGCTCACTGAAGTAGCCTATGCTAAGATCGTACGGTGTATCGTCGTAGTTTATTTCTTCGTTAGATTCCGTGGGTATGATTGTTTCGGTGCACATAGCAGCGACGAGACCAATCAAGAGGATTGTAACGATGGTTCTAATCCGTTTGGTTATCGTTTTCATAGAAAAGTGGGTTGTTTGTAAATTTTTTGTCCGTCAAGGATCTTAGGAATGATTCTAAGTCCTCTATTTCTTGGTTGGATAGATTGAGTGG
>JABJJW010000025.1 GCA_018660685.1 Flavobacteriales bacterium | reverse complement strand
TCCTCATAAGCAGTGTACTCAATGGCAATAACTTTTTGTTCTCCGATAGGATCCATTCTTACTTGTCCTAGAAAAATATCGTGTGCACCAATGTCTGTTCTACTCTGATGCTTGGCAATTGATTCTCCAATAAATCCAGGATCAATGGCTCCTTCTAGAAATACCTTCTTCTTCTTTACTGTCTGTGTTTCACCTCTCATGAAAGCTCTAATTCTATCTTATTTTTCTCTGTTTCCTTGGTGAACTTCATCCATGCCTTTACTCCACCTTGAAGACTCATTAAGTTAGCATGAGGAGATGTTGCTTGGATTTTACTTATCGCTTTTAGGCTACGAACACCAGAATGGCAGTAAACTACAACTGTATTCCTCTGGTCGATTAAGTCCAAGGATTGAAGAACATCTTTAACCGGAATTCGCAACCCTGTCAACTCCTTAGGACTTGGTGGTTCAGAATCTCCCCGCACATCCACGAACTGAATTGTCTCCCCTTTGGAAATGAGTATGTTCAGCTCTTCTGCAGTAATCTCCTCTATTAGGTTCTCCTTTTCGTCTTGGTCACAGTATAACGCATATCCATTGGAACCAAACGATTCTCTACTCGCCAATACTTTGTCAACCTCATTCGATCTCGCTATATGAATGATCGAAGATTTGTTAGATCTTGAATCGACAAGCATCAACTTACCAGAAAGAATTTCTCCAGTCCCGAGGATAATTTTCATAACCTCATTGGCTTGGTATGTGCCAATCATTCCTGGAAGCACACCAATAACTCCCAATTCAGAGCAATTTAGCATAGTGCTACCTTCCTGATTTTCAGGGAAAAGGCATCGGTAACTCGGTCCGTTTTGGTAATTGAATACGGAAACTTGACCTTCAAAACGATGGATTGCACCGTAGACTACGGGTTTACCAGTGAGTATGGACGCGTCGTTAATCAGATATCGTGAAGCAAGGTTGTCGGTTCCATCTACAACGATGTCGTAATGTCTAAAAAGTTCAAGTGCATTCTGCTGATCGAGTTTCTCTGTATAGACCACAACCTTGATAAGTGGATTCATGCGCGTCAGGCGATCCTTAGCGGCTCGTGCTTTATTCATTCCGATATGAGCTGTGTCGAAAAGCACTTGGCGTTGGAGGTTGCTCTCATCCACAATATCGAAATCGACGATTCCTATCGTCCCAATCCCCGCGGCTGTGAGATATTGAAGCACAGGACATCCCAAGCCACCAGCGCCAATAACCAAGACTTTTGCGTCTTTCAACTTATGCTGCCCTTGTTCACCTACTTCTTTAAGTAGGATATTCCGGCTGTATCTGGTTAGTTCTCGTTCTGTGAATTGTGCTTTGCTCATCTTGTGAATTTCGTTCAACCGCCAGAAAAAGGTGGAAGGATTGTGACATCATCATTTTCCTCTAACACAGAAGCCATATTTGAAACAGAGTGGTTTATCGCAACCTTATATTGCACAGATTCCAATTTAGACCATCTCTTCTCCAGCATATCACAAAGCGAGTCGACAGCAAGATTAGATTCAACCTCCATCCATTCTTCTTCGGCTCCTATGATTTCAGAAACCACTCCATAATATGTGAGTTTAATCTTCATTGAATTGGTTTTGTTGAGCGACTTGGTCTACCTCGTCGTTGAACCCACGGTTTAATTCTTCAAGCTCTGTGTCAAGAAATTCCTGACATCGGGTGCTTAGTTTCTGATACAGTACAATGGCCCTTTTACCAGCCATGGTCAGATTCGCTCCTCCTCCTCCTTTGCCGCCAGATGAGCACAATACCAGCGGATCATTGGCAACGTCATTCATTGAGTGAATGAGCTTCCATGCCTTTAAGTATGACATATTCATTGAGCGAGCTGCCTTCGAGATAGATCCTAGTTCGTCTATTGCCGACAGCAACTGAACACGACCTTCTCCGAGGTATGGCCCCTTTTGACTGACCATCCACAACCTGCTTTTTACTGTAAAGGAAGACTCTGACATTTCGTTGTAT
>JABJJW010000011.1 GCA_018660685.1 Flavobacteriales bacterium | reverse complement strand
GTGCCCAGGACTGGACTCGAACCAGCATGTCTTGCGACACACGCCCCTCAAGCGTGCGTGTCTACCAATTTCACCACCTGGGCTTGGGGCGGCAAATGTAAAAATATTCGTTTTTGAAAGTCAATTAATACCAGACTGATCATCGCCTTTCGTCCAGCACCATCCAGCGATACATCTTTTCCTCCAGTTCACCTGTCAGTAAGCCGAGCTTCTCGCTGGCATCTTGGATTTCCTCATAAGGCAATGAAGATTCGCCAAGCTTGGCTTGCAGGGATGCGACTTGCTCTTCAAGAAGTGGAACTTCTTTGTCTAATTGCTCTAATTCATACTTCTCCTTAAACCCAAGTTTGGCTTTATCGGATGAAGACGATTGGACTTTTTGTTCTACGCGTTTCTTTTCCACTTTGGCAACTTTATTCTTCTTCTCAGCAGCTTCATCTTCCTCTTTTTGGGCCTTCCATTCGGAATACGGCCCCCAGAAGTCTCTCACTTTTCCTTCTCCCTCAAACACGAACAGATGATCGACCAGCTTATCCATGAAATAGCGGTCGTGAGAAACAATGATCAAACAACCCGAGAAATTGTCAAGGAACTCTTCGAGTTTATTCAGCGTGAGCAAGTCAAGATCATTTGTCGGCTCATCCAGCACCAAGAAGTTCGGATTCTTGATCAATACCGTCAAAAGGTGAAGTCTCCGGCGCTCTCCTCCGCTCAACTGCGACACGAAGTTGTATTGCATGTCCGGTGGAAATAGGAAAAATTGCAAAAACTGGCTTGCGGTTAGTTTGGAACCATCAGCAAGCTGAATTACTTCCGCGACATCCTTCAGCACATCGATCACCCGCTTATCCTCTTTCAACTTCAGCCCTGTCTGAGTATAATATCCATAGACAATCGTATCACCGAGATTGACTTTTCCAGAATCCGCTTTTTCCTTACCGGTGATGATGTTGAGGAAGGTGCTCTTCCCTACTCCATTCTTCCCCAGAACACCAATTCGCTCTCCTTTCTTGAAGGTGTAGTCGAATCCTTTCAATATCTCGAGATCATCATAGCTCTTGTAGACCTTCTTAAGCTCCAATACTTTCCCTCCAATGCGGGACATCTTCACATCCAGTTTGAGTTCACCTTGCTTCTTACCACTGTTAGCCTTTGTCTTAATCTCATCAAAAGCATCGATTCGCGCTTTGCTCTTTGTGGTACGAGCCTTCGGTTGACGTCTCATCCATTCGAGCTCCTTTTTCATGAGCTTTCCGGCCTTGTCAATTTCAATTTGTAAAGCATCCTCACGCTGCGACCGTTTTTCTAGGAAATAGGCATAGTTCCCATTGTGGCGATACATCTTACCATTATGCATTTCCAGGATTTGATTGCACACACGGTCGAGGAAGTAGCGGTCGTGGGTCACCATAAGCAAGGTGATGTTTGCTTGCATCAAGAACTGTTCTAACCACTCAATCATGTCGATATCCAGATGGTTAGTGGGCTCATCTAAGATTAGCAAGTCTGGCGTATCCAATACTGTTAGGGCAATCGCTAATCGCTTGCGCTGACCACCGCTTAATGTATCCACCCGTTGAGTGAGATCGTGTATTCCAAAACGTCCGAGCATCGTTTCAAGACGACGATCAAAATCCCATGCTTCCCTCGAATCCATGGCGGCGGAAGTTCTTTCTAATGCTTTTAATGACTCTTCTGAACCATTACTACTCATATCAAGAGCCTCTTCATACTGCCGAATAACTTCGAGAATGTCAGCACTGGCTTGCTTGACAAACGCCTCCAGAGTCTGATCTTCACTGCCGGCGAGTACGGGTTCTTGTTCGAGGTAAGCAACTCTGATTCCATCACGAAAATTGAATTCGCCGCTATCTGGAATATCCTTTCCTGCAAGGATTTTCAACAAGGTGCTTTTCCCAGTCCCATTGTTGGCAACGAAGGCGACCTTATCCCCTTGGGCCAAACCAAAGCTTACGTTTTCAAAGAGCGTCCTCTCTCCGAATCCTTTACTGAGTCGATCAATGGACAAGTAATTCATGCGGTGCGAAGATCACATTTTGTGTATCGATATGATTCTATACTTTTCGAAAGTGAAACCCTATTTAGCCGTCGTCGCCATCACCGCTGTCTTGCTGAGTTCTTGTGGTGGTTCTAGCAATTCTGAATACTCGCTTGAAGCTGACACAATTAGCGTTGTAGAAGAAGCAACGGAGGATTCGAATGCAAGAAAGTATAAACTCTCATTGAAAGGATTAATAGAGTTCGCTGCCATCAATTGCATAAGAAGGGAAACTAGAAATCGGGTTATTGACTTTGTGCCTTTCGATTTACAAGAACACCTACGAATCGACCGGCTGGCGCATGTAGAAGATTATCATTTTGGTGAGAACCCGTACGAAGGTCTCGCGCTGTTCTTGTTTGGCGATTATCACAACATGGACGTTGAACATACCAATCAGAGAGCATTCTGGCTAAGCTCATTCATGGACGGAGAACATGTGGACACGAGACACATTCTTAGCTACGATGCTTCAATATGTGGGGAGCCTTTCGTTTGGTTCAAGGAATTGGATGGGACATATTTTGTGGAAGTGCGAAAGCATGGGTGTATCAATCAAGCTTTAGAAGGCGAACCTGAACGCTACATTCCTGAAGTATATGAAAGTTGGGTGGCTGATGAGAATGGTAGGCTTGACATGATGCCCGACCCTTTTTACTGGATGTGTATCCAGCCGCATTGGCTCAGCTATCCAGAACAAATCTTTCTTTCTCTGCCGCGCCAAGGCTTTTCCCCAATGGAACGGATGTTGTCTCTCATCAACAGCTCAAAAACAGAAGTTTCTAAAAACACTGATCTGTGCAATACATTCGATTATAGCAGTCGGATAATTATCGACTCCATTAACACGAGGGCTCAATACATTCAATATACAGTCTTGCCCGATCATCCAGAGATGACCCCTACACTTCACGAGATTAAAGTGTGGCATACAAAACCAAATTTCGTTGTTGCTAAAAATTTGTTTAGCATGAGTAACGGATTTGCCACTCAACGCCTTAAGTTTTATGAGTATGACCCACAACAAAAGGTCATCACCGGACTTAAGCAAGAATCGGCGATAAATCGTTTGAAGGATAGCGACTTTCTCTCATCAACCCAATATGAGAACGGATACGACTGCAATGGAGCCCACTATGAATACGATTTCCAGAGCTTCATCAACGGCTACTTCAAGGTCCTTTTCGTGACCGATGGCTGTGACTTAGACCAGACCTTTGATTTCGCCATGATGCGCTTTCACAATGATTCAGTGGAATTCGTTGGAATGTATACCGATGAGAGTTGGGAGCGGTTAGGTATTTGAAGTTTCAGCTTGTTTTAAGTTATTAGACGGATGAATGGCCAATAAAAAGAGGCTCACAGCAGGTTTACAGCCATCTTCTCACCCTCTGGTCGCTCACGTTTCCACCGCTTATGACTCCACAACCAGTATTCAGGCTGGGCTTCGATGGCGTCTTCAAGCATCTTGGTGTGCTTTTGCGTGATCCAACCCAGTGGTTTGGATCCGGGATCATCCGTGATTAATTTGAACTCAACCTCGTAATGCCCTCTACTCCTCTTTTGAATGATGCCGTAGACCACGGCCATATCATATTCTACAGCGAACTTCTCCGTTCCAAATTGCACCGCAGTCTCTTGGTTTAAAAAGGTCATCCAATACGCCTGTTGCGACTTGCCTGGCGATTGATCAGAGCCAAAAATGGTAAGTGTTAGCTCTTCTTTTGTGGACTTTAAATTCTCTCGGATTTCACGAATGGAGAGCATTCGCAAACCGTACTTCGATCGGCTCTCCCGAATCTTGGAATCCATAAATTCATCACTGAGTGGAGTGTATAGCGCGACCGCCTTATGTTGAATTTTTCGGTCGATGGCAAGCGCGAACATTTCCCAATTGCCATAATGCCCCCCAACCAAAAATAGACTCTTGCCTTGCTCAACGAATTGATCCATAACCTCAGGGTTCATAATCTTCATTCGCTTCTCGACTCTGTGGTAGGCGATGTTAAACCCCTTCAGACTTTCTACAATTAAGTCACACATATGACGGTAGTACAGGCGCTCTATACTGCTTAGCTCAGAATCCGTTTTCGCAGGGAACGAATTAGCCAAGTTTTTAGACACGACACTTCGGCGGTACTTAGCCACATCATAGATTATCAAGTACAGAAAATCGGATATGCGATAGAGAAACCAAAAAGGCAAATAAGAAAGAGGTAGGATTACCAGGTAGTAGAGAAGCAGGCTGAGCACAATGCGAATGTACGCTCAATCGAATATCGAAATCAATTGGGTCGAGAGCCGTACTCTCAGCTAGCTACCTTCTTTTTGCCCAACTTTTCCTTCCACTTCTTGCCAAAGCTGAGGCTGGTTTCTGCTTCATTAAAAGGTTTTGCTGAACGAGAATCGAGTATTTCCTCCAGATAACGATGGTACTCTTCGTAAGTGTAGAGGTTGTTGTGTCCTGCTCCGATAACGGTGTACAGCCTGGTTTGATCTGGTTTAATGTTACTCAGTTTTACTGCGGTTTTCAACGGAATCAATTTGTCATTTGTGCCATGAATGATGCGAATTGGACAGTCTACATACTTCATCCACACGTGCGTCTTGATTGGGAACTTCATGATCAACGCTAAGGGCAAAAATGGGACGTAACGTTTTGCGGTTTTTTTTAGGCTGTAATATGGCGACTCCAAAACGAGCATTCTTGGATTATTGTTCGATGCTAGTTTGGCTGCAAAGCCCGAGCCCATCGAACGCCCGTATAGGATGATGTACTTCTCAGGAATCTGCGCTTTGATCATATCATAGACCAATTGAAGATCGCTTTTAATTCCTTTCTCAGAGCGTTTTCCGGTGCTTTTACCAAATCCTCGATAGTCAACCATGATCACATCATAGCCGAGCCGACCAAAGTCCACAGCGAACTTCCCCCACCCTTTTATGGATCTTGAATTTCCTTTTAGATAAAGAATGATGCCTTTCGGATTTTCAACTTGAAAATGAAGTCCATTGATACTCACTCCATCCTCAAGCTCTAAGTGGTACTCCTTGAAGCTTTGGTTGTTGTATTCGTACTTGAAGTCCTCAGGAAGTTTTTCTGGTTTAAAGAGAAACCTCTCTTGCATGAAGAAGACTACAACATTGGCAATAATGTATGCCGCACCAATTGATATTATTATGGTCCAAATCAACAAAGTCCAAAGTAGGGTTTCTTAATTTATTGATTGGTAATTAACGAGGTGTACTAAGCCCCAATCAAAGCGCTACATACTACGCTCAAGGGCAGCAACAATCTCCTTGGCTTGAACAACTCCACTCTTACGCCAAACTTGACGCCCATTCTTGAAGAGAATTAAAGTTGGAATACTCCTGATATTGTGCTTATTGGAAATCGCCTTGTTCTTATCCACATTGATCTTAATAATCGTAGCACGATTTCCCATCTTCGATTTTACCTTCGAAAGAATCGGCGACATGGTCTTGCACGGCGCACACCAGTCTGCATAGAAGTCAATGAGCGTAGGTTTTTCTCCCTTAATGAGGTTGTTATACTTTGACATGATTGGGTTGCAATAAGCAGCTGCAAGTTTAGAGGTTAATGAAGCTTCCGCTCACGACTGGACATTGATTCAAGTTGGTAATTGGAATAGGTGATTTATCGATGCCGCCTCACTTGAGCGCAATGATTAAATCGTAAACCCTTGGTTATCAATATTTTTTGACCTAATTTTGAAGGGCACCAATAACACCTAACTATGAACTGTCCAGTATGCGACGATCCTAATATCCCGGAAGGGGCGGAGAGCTGCGAAAGCTGTGGCTCAGACCTCCGGGCATTTCAAGACATCCAGCGTGTGCAAAAGCAACGCGGAACATTCAAGACAGCGAGCATTGCTCTAGCTGCTCTATCTCTTCTTCTCATCATATTTTTAGCCGGATCAACGATGATGGCTTCGAATGGCACTGTTGATGGTGAAGTTCCTATGGAATCGGATAGCGCTGACTCTCAAGACATGGAACAGAGCGGTGACCTTCAGCAAGTTCTCAAAGAAAAGGACGATAAAATTGCTCTCCTTGAAAGTGAAGTCGAAGAACTCATTGCCACGATGCAAAGCTCCCATGAAGATGTAGAAAAGCCTGACCAAACGATTCATGTCGTGGAAGAAGGTGAATCGCTCTGGAGCATTTCCGAAATGTATCATGGCCACGGCTTTGAGCATGCTGAAATAGCTGGACACAATGAAATCGATGACATTCATCACATTAAAGTCGGAGACTCAATCATCATTAAACATTGAATCATGGCAGAAACTGAAGATCCAATTGTCACGCTCACCACTTCGGTGAAGTCATCGTTGACTCAGATTATTAATCTGAAGAACACCATTCAAGAACGAGATCGATCGATTTCAGATTTGGAAACGCGCAATCAAACTCTAAGCAAACAGCTTGATTCTGAAAAAGCGTCGGTCTTGTCTTTGACCGAAGACAAAAAGACGCTGCAGGCTGAGGTGAAGGAACAGAAGGCGGCAATTAAATCGCTTGAGACCAACGTCTCCAAACTCGAAGAGAAAGTTACTAAAGGCGCAGACGACTTAAAAGAAGCTAAAGCGGGAATCAAGGAGCAAGAGAAAATCGTAAAAGGATTGGAGAAACAACTAGAAAAGGCGACCAAGGCGTCGGAATAGGTTTCGAGTCCTTCATTACGAATATGATTATGTGTTCCATTCAGGGATGCTCATATCTTCATTGACCAGAACCATGCGGGCCCTACAGCAAGTTTGGCGGCCTCTTTCACATATATAACGATATTAGCACGGCTGATGCTGATTTCGAACCGCCTATGATTCGTCCTTATTTCTTGATTCAAATTAAATTTCTGTTGGCGTTGAAAAGGATTGGATGAAAATATTTCATCTTTAATTGAACCTCATGCTTTAGAATGGATACTACCTACAAACACATATCCATGAAATCATTACTTCTTTCTCTATTAAGCCTATTTCTAATCGGTGGAAGGCACATGATCAAGCCGAAAATTGGAAGAAAGCATCCACGTCATTCAAATCCTATGACCAGCTACAGACCGAAATCAACTCTGTTAAGCTTCAAAACATTTACAAACTGAAGAATCGAAAGATTCAGGAGCAAAAGGCATTGATCGAAGAAAAGAACCGAGAGATAACCGATTCCATCACCTACGCTAAGCGTATACAAGAAGCCATCCTCCCTCCTCTTCGATTGGTGAAAGAACGAATTGAAAACAGTTTCATCCTTTACAAACCAAAAGACATTGTTGCTGGAGACTTCTACTGGATGGAGCCAGCAGATGACTGGACCATTTTCGCTGCAGCTGACTGCACTGGGCACGGGGTTCCTGGAGCCATGGTTAGTGTGGTATGTAGCAATGCACTAAACCGAGCCGTCCGTGAATTTGAATTGAGCGAACCGGCCAAAATCCTTGATAAAACCTTAGAGCTCGTTATTGAACGGTTTGAAAAATCCGAAGAAGAAGTGAAGGATGGAATGGACATCGCCCTTTGCTCATACAATTCAAAAACCAAAGAACTACAGTATGCCGGGGCAAACAATGCTCTTTGGATTGTAACTCAACGCTCAATGGCCGAATTGGGTGAGGAAGCCGAAAACCGGAAGCTTGCTGCTGATGGCTGGAACCTTTATGAGATCAAGGCAGATAAACAGCCGATTGGAAAATACCATGATCCTAAGCCCTATTCGAATCATTCTCTCCAACTGCAAGAAGGTGATTCGATTTATATTTTTAGCGATGGATATGCCGATCAATTCGGCGGACCTAAGGGGAAAAAACTCAAGTACAAGCCATATAAAGAACTGATTCTTTCATCTCAAGACAAGTCGATGGACGAACAAAAAGAACTCTTCAACAATCAATTTGAAGAATGGATGGGCGACTTTGAACAAGTCGATGATGTTTGTATGATTGGAATGAAGGTCTGATTATCGACGAACGACTTTGTCGATAAACATTCCAACATGCAAAATCCAGCGTATTCAGAAACGGCTTCTTGAATTAATATTGCCACTTCCTCTATAAAAAAGCCCCGTATCAATCTGCGCTTATCGAAGGACGGGGCTTGCGTAGCATGGTAAGGGAAACGTCAATCTACGATTAGGCAGTAATCCTATGGGTGGATTCTGTGTAGTAGCTTTTCAACGAATTTCTTTGTGCGTAGACACGGATTCCCGTTAACTCTGATGGGAAATGCTCCCAGGTAAAAATGGCTGTAACGCCTCGCACAAATTCTTCAGACAATCCTTTGACACGAGAATCTGCCTTAAGCTCTAATTCTGGAATATTCGCAACGAAATCAAATGAGTAGATGCCATCTTCTGGAGGCATGAGGTAAATATGTGGGATGAGCTTTCCATTAGTCCAGCCAGAGGTTCGAGTGAGACCATAAGCAAAGATTTCGATCGTCGGTGGGTCAAGCGAGGTAAGAATCGTATCGACTTGTATGGTATTTAAAATGTTCTCTTCCAATGTTTTGATCCAATGATGATCCAAACATCTGAAAAGCCACAAAAAAACTCAATAGCAGAAAACCGCTAAATCCCGCAGTTGTTAATCATAACTTCGATTGCCACAATAACGGCAATGGAAGTGACCAATCCGACGGTTGTTCCAATCGCAATATTCTTCGTGCGCATTTCCACAATGGACATATCAAATCCGTGTAAATAGCAAGCTTCATTCATTCCTTCAGGTACAATTGGTGTAGGAAGTTCAGATCGAACTCCTAGATAACCTGCCCAAGCTGGCCCACAGACAGAGAGCATGCAACTGCCCGCTCCGACCAAACTCCACAATCCTTGAGGGAAAAAATCCTTAGCGTCCTGCATCCCCATCATATAGCTTCGTTCACAGTCGTCTTCTGGAAAGTTAGTCACATCAACGGACTGTTCGAAGAGCTCATCGATATCGGCCGAAGGCTTGTAACTAGTCTGAGCGCCTATGCTAGAAAATAGCAATATAAAAGTTGCAAGAATGACTAAGGTTCTCATTGGGTAGAGTGCTTTTATCAAATGTAACGCTCTTCTCACCTTCTTAGCGCGTTTTGAATCCTGACTATTTCTTGGATTGACGAATCGCTTTTTCAATTTTCCGGACAATTTCTATTGAACCCCGCTCGTCAACCTTCAAAGCAAACACAACCTTTCCCCCGAAATAATCAAAGCCCACGCTCTCCCCACCAATGGTCCAGAACGCATCGCTGTAGGATCGTGCAAACTTATTGTCCCCATAGTTGACAAGTCCAAGATTTTTAATGTTCTCAAGCTGGTAGTTTCTAACTCTTCCGATGCTATTCCAGCTTCGTTTATAGTTTAGCGCTTCGTCATTTAACTCGATGTATTCAACTCCAAAGTTGCTCCACAAAAGTGATCGGGTAGCGTAGAAGAAAAAATAGATCCAGAAGGCGGCAAAAACCAAGTAGAAGATTGATTGATCTTCCGTCATTCCTTTAAGTGCGCCCAAAAGCGTAAATACTCCACAAAACACCCAGACGAGCAGCCAACCTCCTAAAGCGATTCCTTGCCAAGGCTTAAGCTCAGGAGAAATTGAAATAATTAGCCCCTGTTCCGTTTCTTGAACATTAACTTTGGCTCCTGATTTGATCATGCTGCTCAGTTTGTCGTCAAATGTCTGAATCAAGATTGAAAGACGACAGGATTCAAACAAGAAACTAGGAAATGCAAAGAACGTTTTGGTTACTCATCGCTCTGACGATGTTGGCAGGCTCAATTAATGCGCAGGTGAAAGGCGGAGAATTTCAAAAGCTCTTCGATTGGTACGCGATGGAGAACTATTCAAAGTGCGCGTATAAAGCTGAGTCATATACACAGAAAGATAAGTACAGAAGAGCGCCTGAGCCATACCTATACATGGCCTTGTGTATGTATCAAGCGCATGTGAATCCTGACGCTTTTGATGAAGAATTTAAGGACCCAATCAAAGACGCATTGAAGTATGCGTATAAGTTCCGAAAGAAGGATAAAGTTGGTGAGCTCTACGAAGCGAATCGCCCACAGCTCAATAAAATCAGAGAAGAAGCACTCGACCGAGCCCTGTTTTATTACAACGACGGCGATTACCGAAAGTCATCCTCAGAATTCGCGCGAATCTTAAAAGTCATTCCAGATGACGTCAACGTCATGTTCATCACAGGTGTTTCCTATTCTCTTTCCAGAAATATAACCCAAGGTGAGCGACTCATTAACCAAGCTATAGATAGCCTTACTGTCTTTGATGCTGAGCAGCGTTTCGAAAAGGATAAGGTTACTCACGAAGTTCTGATCAAAGCTTTTGTCGGCTATACGTCATACTTAAATGCTTATGATCAACTTGATCGAGCGCTAGAGTTGATTGCTCTTAGCAGAAAGCTGATTCCAGACGACCCATCCTTGAAGCTCCAGTACAAAAAGCTTTACGCCAAAGCGCCAGATGAATAGGACTGATGCGGATCGACATTATTACCGTACTTCCATCCTTGTTGGAGAGCCCATTCTCTGACTCCATTTTGAAACGCGCTATTGACAAGGGTCTTGTAGAGGTTCATATTCATGATTTACGGAACTACGGACTCGGGAAGCACCGACAAGTGGACGATTATCAATTTGGCGGAGGTGCTGGAATGGTCATGATGATTGAACCAATCGAAACATTGATCAATCAATTGAAAGGTGAGCGGAGCTACGATGAGGTCATTTTTATGACCCCGGATGGTGAACCCTTTGATCAACCAATGGCGAATCAGCTTTCACTCAAAGAAAACTTAATCATTCTGTGTGGGCACTACAAAGGTGTGGACGAACGAGTCAGAGATGAGTTCATCACGAAAGAAATCACAATTGGCGACTATGTACTGAGTGGTGGAGAGCTCGCCGCGGCTGTGGTTAGTGACGCCATCATCCGGTTATTGCCGGGTGTGCTGAACGACGAAACTTCAGCCTTGTCTGACTCTTTTCAGGATGATCTATTGTCTCCGCCCGTATACACAAGACCATCAGATTATAAAGGTTGGAAAGTCCCAGAGGTATTGACAAGCGGTGACTTCAAAGCCATTGACGATTGGCGTCAAGAACAAAGCGAAGAGCGGACGAAAAAAAGGCGGCCAGATCTCTGGAATAAAAATCGTAATTCCAATTGATAAATAAAGATTAAGGCTATCTTTGCAGCCCAAATTTTTGTGGAAATGGCAACAGTAGTAATGCAAGATATCATCAAAGAAGTTGGCCCTAAGGCTGATTTACCGGAATTCGGTTCTGGTGATACAGTCGCAGTTCATTATAAGATTAAGGAAGGAAGCAAGGAACGTGTTCAGGTTTTCCAAGGAGTAGTGATTCAGAAAAAAGGGACTGGTTCTACCGTCACATTTACTGTTCGCAAAATGTCAAATGGTGTTGGAGTGGAACGAATTTTCCCATTGAGCAGCCCGTCTATTGACAAACTTGAAGTGATGAAACGAGGAAAAGTTCGTCGTTCAAAAATCTTCTACTTGAGAGATCGAAAAGGAAAGGCAGCGCGTATCAAAGAAAGATATTCAAAGAAGTCCTAAGCGATTCAACGATATACCAAGAAGCCTCGACCAACCGTCGGGGCTTTTTTTTGTCAATTAATCTGGCTAGGCCTGGTTCGCGATGCCATAAATCTTATTTGTCTTCCGAATGAGCAATGTCAAAAGCGGGGTTAGAATGATGGTAGGTCCTAACCACGCGACGAGATCGGGCAGAAAATCTATTGCGGTTACCGAGAACGCGGTGATAGTAGCGATTAAAGCTCCACCCATATTTCCTCGATGGGACTCAAACCATTTGATGTTGCCGGTTTCTATTGTTTTAATGCTTCGTATTGACTGAATAGCAAGAAAGGAAGTCAATGTCCCAAAAGCCAGATAAACAATGTGCTCTGCTCTGATGTTTCCGTTGAAGCTAAATGCGGCTTTAGCGATTAAGTACAATCCTGCACCCACCGTTAAGAGTGCTGCCGTCCAGTCCCTATAATTTGATTTTGTTCCTTTCCAAAATAGGAGCGATCTGACGCCGTGATAAGTTGAGAAATATGACAGGACTGCAATGCAAAACAAGAAGTCAATTCCATGCACCGTCGATAAATGAATCGCCGTTATGAAGACCATGGTCATGGCATAGAAGAAAATCTTCCCAAACATGCAGTGAGTTTTAATGACTTTGAAAAAGCCCAGAGCAAGTAATCCAGATACAAGTGCTATTGCGCCGGCGAGAATATGGGCTACTCTGCTTACGGTTTCTATCCATTCCATCGTTTGAATTTTGAAACAAACCTAGATTGATACAAGGTTTCACCTATGCTGAATGTGGTCACTTGCCTAGCTCTGGTACCAACTGACTACCAATGTGATCAATTGAATTAGTTGAGGTATCAAATGCTTAGCTAGCGAGGGATGAAATCAGTTCTCTGAACTCATGATTCTTAGTTCTAGCTACCGGAATATCATGGATGTCTTGACCAAATGCCAAACGATAGCCTTGAGAGTTGCCTTTCACCTCTTCTACCCTTTCGAGGTTGACGAGGTGAGTACGGTGACATCTAAAGAAAAAGTCAAATTCTAACAATGATTCTTCGATTTTGGAGAGCGAACCACGGAGTACCTTCCGCTCTAGCGCCAAGTTTTTTATGAAGTACACTTCGATATAATTTCCCGAAGAACTAATCAGAATAATGTCTTTAGGGTTGATTTTGACTTCCTCTTTGTCGTTCTGCCCTTCCAAAATGACCTTCAACTCTTGAGGTATGGCTTCAGACCGTTCTGCATGTCGCAATTCCGAGGTCAATCCTTCGGCCCGCGACATATTCAATTTCAGGTTCCTCAGATGACTGATCAACAGCAAGAATGTGTATGGAAAGAATCCAACCGCGAAAGTGGCAAACATCATACCTCCGTAATCGATGTATCCATCCACTCGATAACAACCGTATTTCATGAACAAGAAGTTGGCATTGCCAACAAAGAAGAAATTCAAAGCGCTGAAGAAGAGCTCTTTTCCTAAGGTCCATTTATCATCATTGAAAACCTTAGGAAAGGATTGAAATAGGACCAGGAGTATCAGGAGGGATAAGAAAGTAACGGCACCAAAGCTTAAGGATATCCATAGATCATGATTTCCTTGGGCGCTGGATATGCCGAATGGTTTGAAGGTGTACAAAAAACCCGCTACGAACACGCCGAAAATCACTACGACTTTCAGATACTTTTTTGGTTCGGAGTTAAACGGATAAGGTTGATTGAAATATGATAAGAAACGGGTCTTCACGCAAGCAATGATACTTGCAATCTAGAGTTTCTCAAAACAAAAAAGGGAGGCCATCTGGCCTCCCTCTCTTTAATTATGTCCATCAAATCAAGATTCTGATTCGTCTCCGTAGTTCACATCGGAGTTAGTATTGAAGAAAAAGAATGACCAAATGTCCGCTTGTTCTTCTATTATCTTGGAAGTGGGCTTGCCCGCTCCATGTCCAGCTTTCTCGTCGATTCTAATCAGCACTGGAGTGTTTCCAGCATGAGAAACTTGAAGTTGTGCCGCAAACTTGAATGAATGTGCAGGCACAACTCTATCATCGTGATCAGCCGTCGTCACCATTGTCGCTGGATAACTGACTCCTTCTTTTAGCGCATGTACTGGTGAATAGTTTCTTAGATATTCAAACATCTCTTGAGAATCTTCAGAAGTTCCATAATCATATGCCCATCCTGCCCCTGCTGTGAATTTGTGATATCGAAGCATATCCATAACGCCTACCGCTGGAAGTGCAACCTTCATGAGATCTGGTCGCTGACACATCGTTGCGCCAACGAGAAGACCACCATTTGAGCCACCGCGAATACCCAACTTTTCGGAGTTTGTGTACTTATTTGAGATTAAGTACTCCGCAGCGGCGATGAAATCATCAAATACATTTTGCTTGTTCAATTTCGTTCCAGCTACGTGCCATTTCTCTCCATATTCTCCTCCGCCTCGAAGGTTTGCAACAGCGAAAATTCCACCATTCTCCATGAGGACAATATTGGAGGTACTGAAAGAAGGTGAAAGACTGATGTTAAACCCTCCGTATCCGTATAACAACGTTGGATTTGAACCGTTTAGCTCCATGCCTTTCTTGTATGTAATGATCATTGGAACTTTAGTTCCATCCTTTGACTTATAAAAGACCTGCTTTGATTCAAACTGAGTTGGATCGAAGTCTACTCCACTTTGCTTATAAACCTCGGAAGCTCCATCGGCAATGGTGTACTTAAAGATTGTTGGTGGATAGATGTATGATGTGAATGTATAGTACAAGTCCTCATCTTCCATTCTACCGCCAAACCCGCCTGCCGACCCAACGCCTGGAAGCTCAATTTCACGTTCCTTCTCGCCGTTTGCATCGAACTGAACGATCATCGATGTTGCATCCTTTAAATAGTTACCAAAGAATTTACCTCCCGCTGTTCCTATGCGCAGAACATTCTCTGTTTCTGCGATGAAGTCTGTCCAACTATCTGGTGATGGCGTTGACAAGTTGCATTGAACCACACGACCATTTGGAGCATCTAGATCTGTTTTAATGTAGAGCTGATCCCCTACCGAATGAATAACATGATTATTATTTTCAAAATGATCGACCATTTGTACGATCGAGGATCCATCAGATCTCAAATCTTGAATGTAAAGCTCGTTTCCTGATGTTGAAACTGCCGCAGAGATCACAAGGAAGTTCCCGTCTTCAGTGACGTGTCCACCGATATAGCGTCGCGGTGTTTGAGTTCCGCCAAAGATCAATTGATCATTTGCTTGATCATCACCTAATTTATGGAAGTACAACTTATGCTGATCGGTGATTCCGCTCAAATCGGAACCTTCTTCTGGTTTTTCATAGCTGCTGTAGTAAAAGCCTTCATTTCCTATCCATGATAACCCGCTGAACTTCACATCTACCAACGTGTCTTCAATGATCTCCCTAGTTTCTGCGTTCATCACAATGACCTTCCGCCAATCAGATCCGCCTTCAGAAATTTGATAAGCCACTAGTGTTCCATCCTTTGTGAAGCTCACTCCGGATAAACTTGTAGTTCCATCTTTTGAGAATTGATTTGGATCAAGAAATACTTCTTCACCTCCATCGGTGTCCCTGTACATAACGTATTGGTTTTGCAATCCATCATTCTTGTAGAAGTAAGTGTGGCTCCCTTTCTTGTATGGGGCGCTAAACTTTTCATAATCCCACAACTGAGTCAACCTTTCTTTGATTGCTTCCCTGAATGGAATTTGAGATAAGTAATCAAATGTGACCGCATTCTGGCCCTTCACCCACGCGGCAGTCTCGTCCGACATATCATCTTCTAACCATCGGTATGGATCCGCAACTTGGGTTCCGAAATACTCATCTACCACGTCTCCCTTTGTCGTTTCAGGATAAGTTAATTTCATCACTTGCTCTGTAGTTTCTTGTTGTCCTGCGCACCCAATAAGGACTGCAGATAATATGATCAACGATTTCTTCATTTCTCAAGATTTGTCGCGAATGTAAAACATGGGTTGTCACATCTATATGCCTCATAGGAGGAGCGCCTCGAAATGGGATATATGGTTATACTTGAATGTGGAAAATTTTGAATCCGAAATAAATCCTCGATTCTACAACTCCGACACGGATACTCCATTCACTAACTGCATGACTTGTAATGTGTTACTGACTGATAACCAGGAGTACATGATTGAAAAAGCGATGCGACGAGTTCCTAACCTTGGAGTTGAAGAGGTAATATTCGAATATGCTATGTGCATGAGCTGTGCAGAAGATTTTAGAGAGCGAATGAGTAAGAGCTCCATTGAGAAAATTGAGGCCTACTTCGTGGAAAAGTCGAGTGGCTATGTTCAGATGATCGATGAAAACAACCTCAGTCTAAGTCTGGATAATTGCATCCTGACTAAAAAGGCGAAAGATGAATGCAGCGAGTATGTCATGAATGCGCATTGTCGAGGAGATAAGATGCTTTATTCGGCCTTTCCATATATGATCAGCGATGATGCTATGGATGAGATTAGTGAAATGCTTTCAGCAGAGACATTGGATGAGCTCGACGATTTTAAATCGAAGCATTTCAACGGCCCACCTGAGATTACTGAATTAATCAATCCTAAGCGGCTGATTCCAATTTAAATCAGGGAATCGAGGTAGTCAACCAGTTTGGCTTTATCAATTGGCTTCGTGAAATAGGCATCAAATCCCTTTTCCATGTACAACGAAACTTCATCTTTTGAAGCATAACCTGTAATGGCTACGATGGGATTCGTGAATCCCAAGGCTCTTAACTCAATGAGCAATTCAGCTCCTTCATTTTTGGAGGTGCCAAGATCATGTCCAATAGAATAATGTCAAATTGATGAGACTGGATCATGACCTTCCCATCTGAGGCAGTTTTACAAGTTTCGACTTCATGCTGCTTGAGCATTTTCTCAATCACCATTAGATTGATGTCGTCATCTTCTATGTATAGAATTTTCAATGCGATAGGATGTAACGTCAAATTAAAGAAATCCATTGTCATCTAATAACGCCATTCTCTAATTTTTCCCAGTATGAATACCCATATTCATATAGCTTTACCCACTGATGTGGAAACTTACAGCATTCTTGCTTCTCATTGCTCTCGGAACAAAAGCCCAAGACTCGGCAAAAGTTCGCTTCTATATTAAAGGCAGCGAAGAGATATTTCTCAGGATAAATGATCGCATTATCATGAACCAGAACACGCTGAGTCTTCCTGTCGGTAACAACAAGATTGAAATATATTCACCCAAGTATCAGCCATTCTCCGATGATTTAGTTATTGAGAAACCGGATTCGATGGCCTACGTGAGAAAGTTGAAGTTGGATCATGAATTCACGGCTTACCTCTCAGCCAAAGAGACGTATAAACGGGCCGTATTCTGGAACCGAACTGCTCCTCTTTCATTGGCAGGAATTGGTTTGATCATTGCGCCCATCATGTGTTTTGAACGAGGTCCTAGGCACGAAGAATTTGTCAAAAACAAATTTTTATATGACAATGGTGCAGTTACCAAGGAGACTTATACGAATGCTTTAAATCAATATAGCACTGTCAATACCGTGTTTTTCACTGGAGTGGCTCTCGCAATAGGAGGAACCGCAATTCACCTGTTGTTGAGGAAGAAAACCAGGAACATGGAGAAACCCAAGTATCGTCAACAAAACCCTTTTACACTTGACTATTTTGAACTTAGCATGAACCAGGGAGCCGTCGTCCCACAAGTCGGAATGTCATGGAACTTCTGAGACTAGCATCTATTTCTATAGTCTTAATCGCATTCAGCTCTTGCCAAAAGCAGCCGACGGCTTGTGTGAACATTGAAGATGCCGTAGAAGCAGGATCCTTCATTAAAATCACTTCTTGTAGCGAGGATTACGAATTTCTGACTTGGAGATTTGATGACGATCTCAGTGCCCAAGTAGGTGATGAGGTTCAACGAACGTTTGTAACCGAAGACAATCACAGTGTAACTCTCACGGCATACGCCAAGAATGGTTACAGATCAGATGAAATCACAGTAGATTTCAAGTCATCTTACCGATACGTCGATTACGTAGAAATTGTGGGTGATTCACCATATTCCAAGTTCATCGTCAAATGCTTCTCCAGTTTTAATGCGACACAAGCTGAAGGAAGCTTTAGCAATTCGACTCCTTATATCTTTCAGGTCTATCCTCAAAATGAAGTCAGAATTCTTCCGGAAATATCAAAAGTGGAGCTGACAGGAGTAAGAAGCAACGGCAGTCAGTCTTTTCTCGGTTCTCAATCTTTCAATTTTGAAACTTATAAAGAGAATCCGATCACATTGATTACAGATGGGTTTGAGATGAGATTACACTGGAGGTTTAAAGACTAACCTTCGGGAGATAAACTGTAAAAACGCTTACTGATAATACAGTAAAAATCAAATTAGCAAAGGGTGAAATTCCTGTTAGAATCACCCTAGACCCAAGGGATTCAGCTTTTTCACGGACGGTGGCTAAAAGCTCCTCGAGCTGATCGTGCATTTTTTTGAGAGAATCTCCAGTATACTCGAAAGGATCAAGGTTTATCTCAAGGTTAAACTTGGCTATCTCCGTTGTTAGATGATCATCCTTGAAAGCATCGATAATTTCAAGGTTGTTCAGCGCTGGACGCCATTCCTTGTTGACAATCGCTAGTTCTTGCTCCGCACCAATCCTATCAATTCCAGACTCGAACATGCCCTTCTTGAGCATGAGTTCAAGTGCTTTAATATCATTCAATAAATGTCGGGTAAAGGCGCGCCGGGCAAGCGGGTCACTGATCTTTTCTACATCGAAACTTCCCATGCTGTTAGTAGTTCTCCGGCTAATGTAGTAAACAAGCGATTATGAATTCCGATGCTCGTGCAGAACCTGCAAATATTCATCGAGATATTGATCTTTAAAGCGCCTGCGATACTGCAATATCCAACGAGGGTGAGGTAGAACTTTCACCTCATCGAACCACCCATTTTTATCATTCAACGCCTTAAGAAACTTCCAATTGGCTCCTTTCCCAATGCATACACATGCGGTCCGATTCACCGGCCATTTTAAGTGTTGCTCAATCTCCTTTTCAATCAGCGGAATCATGTAGTCCTTCCAACCTTCGAGTTCATAGTAATTGATATTCTTCCCACGATACAAGAAACCTAATGGGTAGACTGCGCTGATGAAGAAATTTTGAAAGAAAGGGTTCGCGCCATAAGCCTCAATCACTTCAAAAATGAACTGACTGCTCAGCTCTGCGCGCATGTCAAAATCGTGCTCAATGTTGAGAACCGATTTCAACCTCACTGGGTCCGTAAATGAAATCCCTGTTACTCCTGATCCAAATCGACCTGGATTGATCCCAAAAAGCAATGTTCGCTCTTTTTCATCGTCGTAATACTTCGTGAGAAATGACTTGACCACTTGCATGGTTTCCACCTGTTGGTATGGGTTCATGACATCATACTGAGAAGGCACATTGGGCACTTCAAGGCTTTCGAAGTATGTGTAGAGCGAATCAGACCACTTCATTGAGTCAATAGTACTGAACAATTTAAGTAATGGATGTTATAGCTGAGAGCTTTGGTAGCTTTGCAAAAAATTGACTCATGCTTAACACAGTCGAAGAAGCACTCGAAGACATCAAGAATGGAAAAGTCATTATCGTCGTGGATGATGAGGATCGTGAGAATGAAGGTGATTTTATCGCTGCAGCAGACTTCATTACCCCTGAAATTATCAACTTCATGGCTACGCATGGACGAGGATTAATTTGTACTGCTTTAGTTGAGAGCCGATGTGAAGAGCTGGGCCTTGAACTAATGGTTCCAAAAAACACCGCACTCCATGAAACTCCATTTACCGTTTCTGTGGACCTCAATGGACAAGGAGTCACAACGGGGATCAGCGCGAGTGACAGAGCTAAGACCGTGAAAGCGCTAATAGATCCGAATACGAAGGCTGAAGACCTCGGGAGACCAGGTCATATTTTCCCACTGAAGGCAAAACAAGGAGGTGTGCTAAGGCGAACCGGACACACAGAAGCCACAATTGACCTTGCGCGTCTCGCTGGTCTGAAGCCGGCAGGAGTTTTAGTGGAGATAATGAACGAAGATGGGACAATGGCTCGGCTCCCGCAGCTAAAAGAAATTGCAGAAAGATTCGACCTGAAGATTATTTCTATTGAAGACCTGGTCGGCTACCGAATGTTAAAGGAGCGAATTATTGAGAAGAATGTGACTGTAGACATGCCTACCCAATGGGGCGATTTCAAACTCCATGCCTACACCCAAACGACTACAGGCGAAGAACATATCGCCTTAACTAAAGGTGAATGGGATGTTGACGAATCGATTTTAGTTCGGGTTCATTCATCATGTGTAACAGGAGACATATTTGGTTCAAATCGATGCGATTGCGGAACCCAACTCCACGAAGCCATGCAGAAAATTGATGAAGCAGGGAAAGGCGTCGTTGTGTACATGCAACAGGAAGGACGAGGAATTGGCCTTTTGAACAAACTCAAGGCTTACAAACTTCAAGAAGAAGGTTTAGACACAGTAGAAGCCAATCTACAGTTAGGATTCAAAATGGATGAGCGTGACTATGGTGTTGGTGCTCAAATTCTCAATGATCTCGGAGTTCGCAAAATGAAGTTGATGAGTAACAATCCTAAGAAGCGAACTGGATTGATTGGGTATGGATTGGAGATTACTGACGTTGTTTCATTGGAAGCCCCAACCAATCCTCACAATCATCACTATTTAAAGACCAAGAAGGATAAGATGGGACACGTCTTGAAACTAGACAAAGAAACTGAAGACTAGTTGAGGTTCGATGCAAACTACTGGGAGTCCAGGTGGGCAAAAAACCAGACAGGATGGGATATTGGCCATGTATCTACTCCGATCAAAGAGTACATTGACCAACTAGAGGATAAAACCATTGACATTCTGATTCCCGGATGCGGACAGGCTTGGGAAGGCGAATATCTTCACCGAGAAGAATTCCCGAATGTTTATTTGCTCGACATTGCACCCACAGCGCTCAAGGTCTTCCATGAACGAGTTCCGACATTTCCAGTTAGCAATTTGCTCGTGGATGATTTCTTCAAAATTGAACAGACTTTCGACCTTATCATCGAACAAACATTTTTCTGCGCCCTCGATCCTTCTTTTCGTATGGAGTATATCGAAAAGGCTTCAAAACTCCTCAATCCTGGAGGCAAATTGATCGGGTTATTATTTGAGACCGATTTTGGACATGATCATCCGCCTTTCGGAGGAACGCAGGAAGATTACCTCGAACTATTCAGCGAACATTTTGAAGTTCAGGTCATGAGTTCCTCAAACAACAGCATTGAGCCTCGAAAAGGGTCCGAGTTGTTCATCATTCTCAAGAAACTATAGCGGCTGCTCGACTAGTGAGAGCTTCAATTCTTGAAGATAGAATCTACCGTTGCTATTATCATAATGAAGATCAAATGAGCATTGTACTTGATTTGTTTCTGATCCAAACTTCTCCCTAGCAATATCTGATATACCGCGATCCGAATCTTCGTTATGCATCAAGAATGCCATCGGTCGGAATAGACCCATGCTGTCCGTTTGCATGACCAAACTCTCGGAAGATGAACCTAGACTCATCCCTTCCCCTACTTGAACATAAAATTTGAAGCTTAGTCCTCTTAAACGACCCGATTCATGGTCGAAGACCTGAGAGCCAATACCTGCATATCTTGGATTTAACTGTGAGGTTTCACCGTCGATCGAGCAAAATATGCGAAGCGCGCTTACCTCATCTTGGGTAAAACTCAAGTCAATTACGGTGTCGCGAAGTTTTCCAGTTTGCAAGTCTTCTATGCTCGTTGTGTCGATGACTTTCAATTCTTCTAATAATCCTTCAGGAGTCAACGCTGATTCGATATCAACCACTCCAAAAATGTCAGAAGCAAAGACTTTCGAATCTCCGGTAAATGCAACCTCAAATAATCGATCACTTAGTTGCTGAAGTGGAGTTGATGAAGACACTTCAATGAATGTAGCCTGATTCCACTCATCGGCCAGCGTATCAAGCTGAAGAATTCCTAAAACGCTGCACCTCCAATCAGTTTGCCGATGCACTTCATCAGAATTCACTTGGCCTTGATCCGGTGAACCACAACCAATGAGGAGCAAACCAATCCAAACAATACTAAGCTTTTTCATTATTCATTACTAGGTAACTAATGTCGTCAACGAGGTCCATTCCACCTCTCCAGGAGGTAATGTCAGTTTCAAAAAGGTCGAGCACATCTTCAATATCCAAATCACTTGAGTTTGTGATCAGCTCTACAAGTCTTGAATTGGGGTAATTCTTCACTCCACCTTCACCCATTTGAACAAACAAACCATCTGACACAACAATGAGACGCTCAAGGTCTGGGAGACGTGGGAAGCCACCCTGAGCCCTCGTCGAATCTATGTTAGCGACTTCAATTGCTGTTTTTCCATCATAAATGATCGCACTTGTTCCTTCTGCATAGTAATAGTACTTCCCTCCTGCTTTAATGAGCATGAACCAACTGATACCCTTGAACTTTGTAAACCGACTTTCAACTCCCTCGATTACTTTTTTCCAAGCATTGATGATGTCAGCTGACACGTATGATTTAGGCAGATTATTTTCAAACTGTGTCTGAACAATCTCGCGTAACGCCACAGAAATAAATCCAGAAACACCGGTATCAACCATGGCGAGGATTTGATACTCCTTTGTCTCGAACAATGAAACTCCGTCAGAGCTAAATTCTTCCTTGGATAACTTTCTTATTCCCAGCCCTCCGAATACTTCTTCTGCCCGAGCAATAAATTTCCGTTCCTTTTTCTCCAAGGATTTAAAAAGGTGCTCCTCAGAGTTAATGAATGACTGTAGCTCATCGTTGGTCTGTTGAGCATCCATTAATTCTTCCTCTTTCTGCATGAGCTTTTCGAGAACTGAGTTTTTCTCGTCAAGCAAACTAACCGCCCTATATCTGTCTAGTATGAAAATCAAGGAAATCACAACAAAAAAGATGAAAGTGTAAAACCACCAGGTATTGTAGAATGGCGGATTGATGGTGAACGATATAGAACTCACCTTACTATTGCAAAGACCATTGTCATTACAACTCTTGAGCTCGAAGTGATAAGTTCCTGTAGGTAAAGAGAGGTACTCAATAGGCTCGGGCTTGTTCATCTCTTTCCAGTTTTCATGAACTCCCCGTAAACGGTAAATAAACTTGTTACGCATTGGATTCACGAGGGAAAGCCCTTTGAAATCGATGCTCAGATCCCGTTGTTCATTGTCAGCTTCAACCTCTTCCTTACCCAATAGGTCAATCGTACCAAGTGAGGCTCTTTTAATGGTTGTAAGTGGTTCTATGATGTTGGACCTCATGGCAAGCGGATTGAATCTCTCCAACCCAGTCAACGTGCCCATCCAAAGCACGCCATCGCTGGAGGCAAAAAGCGCTCTTGGGTTTACCTCAACTCCCATAAACCCCTCATCAATACCGAAGTGCTTTATTTCCTCGTATGCGGGGTCGTAAACGTCCAGTCCCCAATTGTGTCCAATCCAAATTTTCCCACTTCCATCAATCTCAATGGCAAATGTGGTCGCAGACCTCAACTCAACTGTACTCTCTAATTGCCTAAATGAATCATTTTCTAACACGTAGACAGCCCTGTCATATGATGCCAGCCAAGCTTTTCCTTCGGCATCGAAAGCCATGTCCTGAATTAACGTTGAAGTCAGACCGTCTTCTTCGTCAAACTGTCGAAACCGTCCTTCTCTAAATAGCGTAAGCTGACCACCCAACGTGCTAATCCATGTTTCGTTTTTGATTTTTGAGTAGTAAATTCCATTGACTCGATCACCACCAAGGCCAGTCTCAGTTGTATACTGTTCAACAGGCTGATCATCATTAAGAACAATCACACCATCATTTGTTCCTAACCAAATCACTCCATTCACTTCTTCAACACAATTAATAATTGGCAAGCTCGAATTGAGTGGGAGCAGCTCATTTCCGGTGGGGTCACCTTTCCAGATCCCTCCTGTCGCGTCAACCACCCACAAGTGATTTCCAGGACCTCCTCTAATAACTTGTAGAGGCTCTATATCTTTAGGAGTGAACGTCCTGATGGTCTCAAACGATGATGAGGTCTTGTCGAATTTCGAAATCATTAAACCAGATTGCGTCGCAATCAGCAACTGATCATCTATTGGAAGCATATCCCAAATTAGATTGTCAGCCAAACCAGATCGTTTGTCATAGAGCGTAAATGCTTCTCCCAAATACTGATCTAAACCAGCAGATGTCGCCACCCAAATAACTCCTTCGCGGTCCATATACGTGTCGCGTGTTTGGTTATAGCTCAGGCCATTGATGCGCTGGATTCTTTTTGATTCATTAGATAGCGGATGATAGGCGATTATGCCATCCTCCTTCGTTGAAATCCAAATGTTTTCATCTCGATCCTCACAAAAATCTAAAATGTGAGATCCAGAGGACAGATTAGCCAATTCTTGTGCAAAACGTTCATCAAACTCAATGTTAATGGGTATAATTCCAGTTTCTGTTCCCAATAACCATTCGGATCCTCCTATGCGGTGTGCTGAAATGAGGTCTACATCTGATTCGAAAATTTCTTGCCAACCGCTTGTTTCGTTCTCATCCGATGACTTTAGAATCCTAGAATCGGTAAGCATGAACAACTCACCACGATCGATCAGGACGTCAACTACCTTTTCATCCTTATTTACCAATGGCAGCAACACCCTTTCTGCTGTGCCATTTTGGATGGCATACAATCTTCCATCTTTGGTCACACATAAAACTCTGCCATTGCTCAAGGGCAGTAATCGTCGAATCGAATTAAAATTGAAATCTTCTTGAAGATCCAGTATTTCCTTCTCCTCTGTCGTCAGATTATAGATAGTGATGCTTCCGGCCCAATGACCAATCCAGACCTGCTCATCACGAACCATAAGCGCAGATATTGAATTTTCAGCCAGACCGTCTATTGAAGTAAGCGTCGAAAACTCAAAGCCGTCATAAACCACAAGCCCAGCCAATGTACCAACGAGCAATTCTCCCGTATTAGCCTGTGCGAGGCATTCTATCCGACTGGGGAAAATACTTTGATCCAACCCAAAGTGCTTAAAGCTATAGACTTGTCCAAAAACATTGGAAGAAGCACAAAACCATAAAACCACGAAGAGCAGGTTACATTTCAACCAGCGACTTAATCTTCTCATACTCTCTCTCTGAGATCTCAACCTCGTTTAAATAATAATAGGCCCAATCGAGAACGAGCCAGTCATAAAGCACTTTTTTGTACGTGTCAATCTGATCTCGATTCTTGACTAAAATTGTCTCTTGACTGGTCAACCAACCCTCATCAAAGGCGAATTTGATGATTTCAAACCTCTCTTTAGCAGCTGCTGATTTGCGGTTAAACCCACTGCTTATTAATCCATCTACTTGAGCTTCTTGCTGCCTCACAGAAGCATCAACCAACGAAGCTTGTCTTTCTTGGTCCTCTACTATCAGATTTGCTCTGCGCCGCTTGGATTCGCGGATATACAAGTTCTCAATCTCAGTTTTGGAGGTGGCCGAGCCTATCTCTACTTCCAGTTTTTCTCTTTCCTCAGCCAATTCTGCATTCTTAGCTATTTCGATTGTTTCATAGCGCTCTTCTTGCCTACTCAGTTTGGTCGGCGCATCATCAATATCGATCGTATTCAAGAGTCTATCTCCTTCTGTTTTAGCCACAGCGGAAGCCTCACTTCCCTCTTCAGATTTTAAGGCCACGTTGGTCTCAATCTTTTCAACTGGAGCCTCTATAGCCCCTTCACGATTCTCCTCTCGTTTAAGAGATTCCTCTTTGAGTAGCTTCAATTTTTCAATTGCACTCTTGTTAGGAATAAAGGAGAAGGTGGTCTCACCGGTTCCAGTCTGTTTGATGATGCCGATGTTCTCAGCGACCAGGGATTCCCTCATTCCCTCAAACCGATAGAACATTGTCATGTCAAGTGGCACATCATAAGAATCACTGATCGCTTCTGAGTCCAAATTCGTGTTTACCGCTATTCGAACCGGAAACATGTAAGGGCGACGAAATACGAGTAGATAAGCGTGGCCAATTGGAAGTTCCATCTCATACCTACCTCTTTTACTAACAGCAATCGTTCGTAGGATAGCGTCGTTCTCAATGATCTGAACGGTTACGTTATCGAGTCCCGATCCAGCATGCTCCACCGTACCACTCAATTTCACCTGTCCAAATACAAGTGATGAGGTAAGCGATATAATCAGCGTAATGAGGAAGCGTGACATCCGTGGCATTGATTCGGCCTAAAAGTAATAAAAGACGAAGCTGTCAAGTTTGTCTTTGTCGATTTCTACATTTGAGCCCAAGAATGAAGACTGTTGTTCTAAACCCAGCGAATATTGAGCGAATTCTTCGTAGAATCTCTTATCAAATTGTAGAATCTACCGAAGGTGACCTGGAAATCACATTAATTGGAATGATGCCCCGTGGCGCGTGGGTTGCTGATCAATTGGTCAGCCATTTGTCTGAAATATCGAAGGTTCGTGTAAAGAGGCTCGACGTTGATGCTGACGACGTTGAAACCCTGTCGGCGGAATCTTCTGCCGTGAAGGACAAAGAAGTTGTGTTGGTGGATGACATTATCAATTCTGGCGTCAGTATGATGAGGGTAGCGGGAGCAATCATGCAATTCGAACCTCGTTGTTTGATTACAGTCAGCCTCGTGGATAGGAAGCATCGAAAGTTTCCAATCAAAAGTGATTTTACAGGGCTCAGTCTTGCCACGACAATGCAAGAGCATTTGCGCTTAGAAATCAAGCCAAAGCCGACTATTTACCTTCAATAGCCAATTTCACATACGTGGCTAAATCATCTATAGACAGTCTATTCATTTGAAAAATTAAGTGCGCTTTTTGATAGTCTTCTTGTCTTTCATTCATTAAATGCGCCAGTTTGTCTCTCAACTGATTTTCACTTAATCCTGCTATCAATGGTCGTTGAGCTTTAGAACTCATAATTCGACTGACTAACATACCTATTGGAGCATCGAACCAGAGGCATAAACCTTGTTCCAGCATACGTCGGTTGAGATCATTGAAACAAGGAGTTCCGCCCCCCACCGCCACTATGGTATTTTCAAGATTTAGCTTCTCAATCCAGTCTTTTTCCAGGTTTCGGAATTCCTCTTCTCCGTCGTCTTTGAAAATTTGGGCGACAGTTCTCCCTTGATCTTCCTCGATTGCTTGGTCTGAATCGACAAATTGCCACCCTAGTTTAATAGCGAGCTTTTTTCCGGTGGTGCTTTTACCAGCACCCATCAATCCCCAGATAAAAATCAATCGAACAGGTTGTGAAATATTAAGATGGAAATCCAAATGATTTAATTTGCCTTGATGAGGATTGTCGAAGTTAAAGACAATAAGAGCATAGAAGCATTTCGTCAGCTTCCTTTTTCAATCTACGCTAATGACTCGAATTGGATCCCACATCTGAGACAAGACGTGGAAGCAGTATTTGATGCGAAGCAAAATTCTTTGCTTAAAAAAGGAAGAGCCAAAAGATGGATTCTCTACAAGGACCAGACGGTCGTTGGGAGAATTGCAGCTTTCATAAACCCTAGGACCTTTAACACTTTTGATCAGCCCACCGGGGGTGTCGGGTTCTTTGAGTGTGTTCAAAATGAACAAGCAGCATTCAAGCTGTTCGATCATGCGGTAAATTGGCTGAAAAGTGAAGGAATGGAGGCAATGGATGGTCCAATCAATTTTGGCGAAAAAGAGCGTTTCTGGGGGTTGATTACCAAGAACTTTGATCTTGCTCCATACTATGGTCAAAACTACAATCCCCCTTACTACGTTGACTTCTTTGAAAACTATGGTTTCAAGAAGTACTATGGGATGTATATCTACTTTCGAAATGCTCATGATCCCCTGGGAGAAAAGTCATTGAATAGAGCGACCGCTTTAGAACAAGACGGCAATTATTCGATCCAAAATTGGTCGAAAGCCAAGCTAATGAACTATCTAGAAGATTTTCGAACGGTGTACAATCAAGCCTGGGTAGGTCATGACGGTCGTCACGAATTAAAATCCGTGCAATTGAAAGCGTTCGCCAAAACGATCAAACCGATTATAGACGAGCGATTGAGTTGGTTTGTGTACTACAATGGCGAACCCGTTGCATTTTACATCGCTTTACCTGAGATCAATGAATGGCTTAGCAAAGTCGGTGACAACTTGAATTGGTGGGGAAAAGCTAAATTCCTCTACCATAAATCCACTCACAAAACGAAGTACTCTTTTGGCGTCGTCTTTGGAGTATCCCCAGAGCATCAGGCTAAAGGCATCGAGGCTTTGATCTTTAAAAAACTAAGTGAAGGAACAAAGAGACGAGATGGCCACGATGGTGTGATCATTACATGGATTGGTGACTTTAATCCGAAAATGATACGGGTTGTAGAAAACAATGGAGCTCGCGTCATCCGAGAAATGACGACCTATCGATATCTCTTTGACCCGAACAAAGCATTTGAACGTTCACCTTTGATCGGGGCTAGAGCTTCCTAATTATTAACATTGCAGCCGAAATCAAGCCGTTGAAACAAAGTACATTTCCCAACATTAAAATTGCTGTTGCGCTTCTCACGTACAACAACTTGGACTTGCTCCAAGATTTTCTACCAGAAGTAATCGCTTCACTACCGGACACAAAGGATTATGGCCTCTATGTGATCGACAACGCAAGTACCGACGCTACTCAGGAATACCTCGCTCAATTTGGCGATCGAATCAACGTCATCTCCATTAAAATCAACCGAGGGTTCACCAATGGATACAAAGAAGGGTTAGCGCAAATTGATGCTGACATATTCTGCCTTCTTAGTTCAGATGTACAGATCTCCAAAGGATGGTTGGAGCCAGTGACAGCCATGTTTGATGCTGATCCTAAAATTGCCGTTATCCAACCAAAGATTCGTTCGTTTTATCATCGAGATGAATTTGAATATGCCGGTGCCTGTGGAGGGTTCATTGATAAACTCGGCTACCCTTTTTGCCGAGGTAGGATGTTCTACGACAACGAAAAAGACACCGGCCAGTACGATGAGCCAATGGAAATTTTCTGGGCGTCTGGGGCATGCTTTTTCATTCGAGCCAAAATTTATGAGGAAAGTGGTGGCTTGGACAATGATTTCTACGCACACATGGAAGAAATCGACCTCTGCTGGCGTTTGAAGAATCGAGGGTTCAAAATCATGGTCTGCCCACAATCAGAAGTTTATCACATGGGTGGTCAAGTGATCGCATACGGAAGTCCAGAAAAGACATTCCGAAATCATCGAAATAATCTTATCATGATGATGAAAAACCTTCCAAAAAAGGAAGTGTTTCCAAAAATCCTTACCCGATTAATCTTGGATCAATTGGCTTTTGCCAACATGATTATGAGAGGTCAATTCAATGCTTCCTTTTCAATAATATCTGCGCATTGGAGCTTTTTATTCCACCTTGGTAAGTGGAGAAAGAAAAGAAAGGAATTGAAGGACTGGGTGGTAGGTTACTCCAAATCAGGCATGTATCCTCGATCCATCGTCTTTGACTACTTCTTTAAGAACAAGAAAAAGTTCAGTGATCTAGACTGGTAATCATTGGTGATCAACAGGACTTGTTCTTAACATTTCACAATCTTAAAACGGGTCTGCATTAGTGCCGCGTATATTTGCCGAAATCCAAATCCTATCTAATGAAAGTCGTCATTTTCGCGGGAGGTAAAGGAACCCGAATCAGCGAAGAATCGCATCTCAAACCGAAGCCGATGATTGAGGTCGGGGGGAAACCAATTCTCTGGCACATCATGAAGATCTATGCGGCTTATGGCCACACAGAATTTATTATTTGTTGCGGTTACAAGGGATACATGATCAAAGAGTACTTCTATCATTACTTCCTCCACAACTCAGACATGACATTTGATCTCAGTAACAATGAGATGACTGTACATACCACAAACGCCGAGAACATTAAGGTCACGCTCGTCGACACTGGCCTTGAAACAATGACTGCAGGTCGGCTGAAGCGCGTTCAAGAATACGTTGGAAATGAACGCTTCATGCTCACTTATGGCGATGGTGTCTGTGATATTGACATGGAAGCTCAGTTGAAGTTCCATGAATCAAACGGAGCAGCCGTTACTATGAGCATCGTACAGCCAGGGAGCAGGTTTGGCATGATAGAGCTTGACGAAAATAATCGCGTTTCAGAGTTCACGGAAAAGCCTCAGGAAGACGGCGCGTGGATAAACGGTGGATTCTTCATTTGTGAACCCAAGGCCTTTGAGTATTTACCAGATCAGGCGGATGACGTAATGTGGGAACGAAGTCCTCTGGAGAAGCTCACAGCTGATGGAGAGTTGGCTGCATATCGTCATCACGGTTTTTGGAAGTGCATGGACACGCTGAGAGACAATGTCGACCTCAATGACATGTGGGACGATAAACCAAAATGGAAAAACTGGTAAATGGATCTCAAAGCTGCATTTTCAGGAAAGAAGGTTTTTCTAACTGGTCATACTGGCTTTAAAGGTTCCTGGTTACTTCTTATTCTCAAGGAACTTGGTGCAGAGGTTAAAGGCTACTCTTTAGCCCCAAAATCAAGCGCTGACTTGTATTATCAGATTGATGGAGGCTCAATGTGTGACTCCGTAATCGCGGATATTAGAGACAAAGAACGAGTCAAAAAGGAATTATTAGAATTTGATCCAGACTTCGTATTCCATCTCGCTGCGCAAGCACTGGTTATTGATTCCTACGAATATCCTGTTGAGACCTTTGACACGAATGTGATGGGTACTATCCATGTCATGGATGCTCTCCGCTCACTTGAGAAAAAATGTACAACGGTTTTAATAACAACAGACAAGGTTTACGAGAATTTTGAAACTACAGATCCATATCCTGAAGATGCTAGGTTGGGTGGCTATGACCCCTACTCCAATTCAAAAGCATGTGCTGAGCTTGCCATCTCTTCTTACCGTAACTCCTTTTTCAATTCGCAGAAATTCAATGAGCATCTACAGGGAATTTCCTCCGCTCGAAGCGGTAATGTAATTGGCGGAGGAGATTGGAGTGCCAATCGACTCGTTCCAGATATAGCTAGAGCGCTAATTGCAAATGAACCTGTAGTCATTCGGAATCCGAACTCAATTCGTCCGTGGCAGCACGTACTTGATCCACTCAATGGATATTTAATGTTGGCCGCCGCTCTGGAGAAGGATCCTGTAAAATTCTCCGCTGGATTTAATTTCGGACCGGAATCAGATGATGAACGCAATGTCTTGGACATGTGTGAGCTAGCCATCGAATCATGGGGCTCAGGCTCATATGAATCCCCAGATAAGGCTCCTCAGCTACACGAGGCAGGACTACTCAAGCTCGCCATCGACAAGGCCAAGAACGAATTGGGATGGAATCCCGCTTTTGATTCGTCTAAAGCCGTAGAGTGGACAATCAACTGGTATCGCGATGGGCGAAACTCTGCCAATGAATTTACGAAGTCTCAAATTCGAGAATTTTTTAGCCTCTCATGAAAGCATTTAACGAGCTAGATATCCCCGGTGTCTTTGAAATAGACCTATTTCATGCAGGAGACGATCGAGGAATGTTCGTTAAGCCTTATCATAAGCAAACACTGATCAGCCAAGGCTTAGTCAGTGAATTTCAAGAAAGCTTTTATTCGACGAACAACAAAGGGGTGGTAAGAGGGATGCACTTTCAGCATCCACCTCATGATCACGCTAAAATTATTTACTGCACTAACGGAAGGCTTGTAGACGTCATACTCGACATCAGAAAGGGTTCTCCAACATACGGCAGTTGTGCTCAAGTTGAATTAAGCGGTGATAACTATAAAGCGATCTACTTACCAAGCGGTGTTGCGCATGGGTTTGCGGTTCTAGAAGATCATACTTGCATGATCTATCTCACTTCAACAATGCACGCCCCGACACACGACGACGGAATTCACGCTAAATCGATCGACTTTGATTGGCCTATCGACAATCCAACAATGTCGAATCGAGACCAAGAATTTCAAGATCTGTCAGATTTCGATTCACCCTTCACTTATTAAGCACGTGAAGATCATTTACATACTGATATTAAGCCTTTTATATTCAGTCAATTCCATTTCTCAAAGCGCGCCAATTCTCAGCAACTCTGCTGAAATATCTCTCCTAACATGTAGCCCCGGCGCAGAGCTGTATTCCCTTTTTGGACACAGCGCAATGCGGGTTCAGGATCCATCTCAAGACATTGACCTTGTCTTCAATTATGGCACCTTTTCATTTGATGAAGATTTCTATTTCAACTTCACGATGGGGCGCTTGAATTATCGACTTGCAGTTTCCAGCATGGAGAACTTTCTGTGGTCGTATGAATATGAAGGACGAGGTGTGATTGAGCAGGTTTTGGATTTGGATTCCATTCAGAAACAGCGAGTCATGGAATATCTCCACTGGAACTACCAGCCCGAAAACCGGTACTACTTGTATGATTTCTTCTATGACAATTGCTCCTCGATTCTAAGAGATGTTCTGGAAACCGCTCTGGATGGACAAGTGCTATACAAGGACCTGACGAAGAAAGGCGACCCAAGCTTCAGAAACATGATTGACGAATATTTAGTCTATCATCAATGGGGAGACTTTGGAATTGATCTTGGTCTAGGCCTGCCGTGCGATGTGAAACCCAGGTACATTGAGTACATGTTTTTGCCCAACGAACTCTCTGCGGCCTTCGAGAATGCAACACTTGAAAATAAGCCGTTGGTCAAAGAGAATCGAAGCTTACTCGAAACCCAAGGATTGACAATGTCAAACTCGCTGACAAACCCAATACCCTTGTTTTGGATTCTATTTGGCCTCGTTGCAATTTTATCCGCCATTGGCTATCGGAAACAGAAGTTATTCATTGGACTGGACATCGGCCTTTTCATTATCTATGGGGCGGTTGGGGCTTTAATTGCATTTCTCTGGTTCATCACAGATCACAGTGCAACTGCTGAGAACTTAAACATTCTTTGGGCTTGGCCAATTCACTTGATTGCTATTCCCTTCTTGTTCAATCCAAGATTTAAGAAGATGTATTGGACGGTGTATGGTTCGCTATTAATATTGACTTTGATAGCATTCCCATTTCTTCCGCAAATGCTCCATGTTGCAACCATTCCATTGATGTGCATCATGATTGTTCGTGCTGGGATAAACTATAAATTGGGGGCGTGATTTCCCGACACATCCGGATTCTATTCTTTTTCATGTCTGCCCTCATTGTACTGAGTGGATGCAAACAGTCTTCTGATGTGGTTTCAAACGGATGGATTCAGAAAAGAAAGTACAGAAGTGGGTTCCACATAGATCTCGGGAAACAAAAGCAAAACGAAAACAATGCTTTCTCACAGAAATCTCATATCAGTCCTGCATCCTTGAATAATGTGGTAGGACAAAACAGGAATTCAGTGGCTCGAAGTATTCAAATTAAGAGTCAAACTCGAAAAGTTGAATCAAAAGTTACCGCGCTAAAAAGGCCGTCGCTGCATGTATTTAATGATGGTGGAAGCAGGGCGATTAATGAAGAAGATTCTGAAGAAGAGGAACCAGAGCCTAAGCAATCAGCAGATTCAGGAAAAAGAGCTAAAATATCACTCATCACTGCCGCAATAGCATTAGCTCTCAGCGCATTCAGTTATATATATTCTTCCGGGTTCATCCTCTTCATCAATCCGTTCTTCTACATTTTGGGACCTGTGGCCTTAGGGATTGGCTTGATTGCACTGACGATTGGGGTCATTTATTTAATCGACCACTATAAATCACGGCAAGACAAAACAATATTCACGGAGCGATTTTACAAGGCAATGGGTGATGCCGCCCTCATTCTTGGAATTACAAGCCTTTCACTCGCAGTTCTTGCAGGTCTTGGCTTGTTTTTAATTCTTTTGGCCGGTATTTCTGCGGCAGGTTCATTAGGCGGTTTGGTTTCTATTTTCTTAGGCCTGTATTTGTTTGGGATATTCGTTTCCTTCTTTGCCCTCATCACATGGCCAACAATCACAGCAATATGGTTCTCCATGAAGCACAGTAAAAAAGGTAAGGTCGGCTTCATTCTGTGGCTTATACCATTTTTAGGCATTCTTTTTCTAGGGGTTCTCGTACTCTTGTTTTGACCTAATATCTCTTGACTCCAATTTCTAGGGCTTAAAGTAATATTGCACCCAATGAAATTCCTCATACTTGGAGCATCAGGGTTAGTAGGCGGAAACTGCCTCAAATACTTCACTGAACAAGGACACGATGTACTTGGGACTCACTTCAGCTTTGAAACGGAGCATACCCAATTCTTCAATACGCTTGATCTTGATGACGAGAACAATGCTGATGTGGATGGATTTGCACCGGATATTATCGTCCACTGTGGCGCGCTTACTTGGGTAGACTACTGCGAAGAAAACGAGGAAGAAAGCTATCAGAAGACCGTTCAATCTACATTAAACGCGATTGAAATATCGAAAAAGCATAACGCGAAGCTGGTTTATTTAAGTACAGACTATGTTTTCGACGGCAAGAAAGGCTTGTATGCAGAAGTAGATGACGTCAATCCCTTGGGGGTTTACGCCAAACACAAACTTGCATCAGAGCAAGCAATTCAGGCATCAGGTGTTGAACACCTCATCTGTCGCATCACCAACGTTTATGGAGATGAGATTCGTGGGAAGAACTTCGTATCAAGACTCAGCGAGAACATGCGAAAAGGTGAGGCAATGGAGCTAAAACTTCCTTCTGATCAATATGCAACTCCAGTCAACGCTTGGGATGTTGCACGCGCCATTCTAAAATTGGTGGCTGCCAATAAATCCGGCATCTACCATTTTGCTGCAACAGATTACCTGAATAGAATTGAACTTGCAGAACAGGTAATTGGCTACTTCGGCCATGAACAAGTATCGTTAATTCCTGTTACCACTGAGCAACTGAATCAGCTTGCTCCACGTCCGCTTTTAGGCGGCATGAACGCATCAAAATTCAATGCAGAATTTCCCGACTTTCGCTGGTCGAATGTCGATGACTATTTAAAGAAACTGAAGAAGCGATATGAGTGAGACAAAAGAAATGATCAGAGTGCCTTACGGTATGACTGTTCATGGTGAAGAAGAGATTGAGGCAGTAGTAAAAGTCCTACGGACATCTACCCAAATGGGCTATCATGTCCGAGAGATGGAACGTCGAGTTGCTGAGCTCTATGACAAACCACACGGCATCATGCTCAATAGCGGTTCGTCTGCTAATTATCTCGGTGTTGAATTATTAGACCTTCCTAAGGGAAGCGAAGTCATCACTCCTGCCCTCACCTTCAGCACTACTGTGGCTCCTCAAATCAAAAATGGGCTCGTCCCCTCTTTTGTGGATGTTGAAGAAGGAACTTACAACCTCGACGCTTCGAAAGTTGAGGAAATGATTACCGAAAAGACAAGGGCGATGATGATCCCCAACTTGATCGGAAACATGCCGGATTGGGCAACACTCAGAGAGATAGCCGACAAACACAACCTCATTCTATTTGAAGACTCTGCTGACACCCTTGGTGGTACTATTGGCGATAAAAGTTCAGGCGCTTACACAGACATGAGCATTACGAGTTTCTACGGATCACATGTGATCAACTGCGCTGGAAATGGAGGAATGCTTTGCGTAAGAGAATCAGAGCATTTTGAAAGAGGGAAATTACTCCGCTCTTGGGGTCGCTCCTCTTCTTTATTCCTAGAATCAGAAGCCATAGAGAATCGTTTCAATGTTGAGGTAGACGGAATTCCGTACGATTCCAAATTCATCTTCGACGAACCGGGATACAATCTTGAACCTTCTGAAATGGGCGCAGCATTTGGATTGGTTCAACTTGACAAACTCGATCACAACATCAGCGAGCGGGAGCGGAATTTTGGAGAGATGGTCGACTTCTTCAGACAGTACGAAGAGTGGTTTGTTCTTCCGAAGCAGCTTCCTAACAGCCGAACCGGTTGGCTAGCAGTAGCGTTGACTATTAGAGATGATGCGCCCTTCAAACGTCCAGAAATGCAAATCTTCCTAGAAAAGAGAAACATTCAGACACGAACAGTCTTTACTGGGAACATTCTGAGACAACCTGGATTCAAAAACATTGAAAGAAAGGAATCAGGATCGGGTTACGCGGAAGCCGATAAGGTGATGAGAGGAGGAATGTTGTTAGCATGCCATCATGGTCTGACACGACCAATGCTTGATCACGTGAAAGAACAAGTGACCGAGTTTCTTTCTAATTACTAGGAGATTGTAAGCCGCTCGGGTTTCGGTCTTCATTACTATACAATTAAGAACCTATGAGACCAATCCTTACCAGCTTACTTTGTTGCATCGCAGCCTTCTCAATGAATGCTCAACTGAGCATCGATGGAGACTTTGCCTTCCAGTCTGATTCAGCGAAGAAATACTCGTTGTACATTCCATCAACCTATGTTGAAGGAACTGACCACAGATTAATGTTGGCCTTGCATCCTTGGAACACGGCTCGCTGGGATTCCGAATCGTGGCGTGACACACTCATCACTTTTGCAGAAATGACTCAACTGATCTTGGTTTCTCCGGACGGAGGAGCAGATGGACAGATTGATGATCCAATTGACACGGCGTTTACCACGGCCCTTCTTGACTCTGTTCGGAATTGGTACAGCGTCGATACAGCCAAGCAATACGTCATGGGCTTTTCATGGGGAGGAAAAACTACGTATACATATGGAATGAGAAGAACCAGCGTCTTCTCAGGGTTCATGCCTATAGGAGCTGCAATAAACGGTACTGCGGACTTCATTAACTTCATTTCAAACGCGACGGGCACACCCTGGTATCTGATCCACGGTGGAAATGACGCGGCTCCGGTTCGGTTTACACCTGCTCTGAATGCACTAAATGGGAAAGGCGCGGTTACCAACGACACCTTGCTACCGGGGATTGGACACACCATTGACTTCCCGAATCGCAATCAAATATTGGCAGACGCCTTTTTCTGGATTGACTCTGTGAATTGCACAGCGCCTCAGGACACAACTGATACAAATACCACAGCGATTCCTAGTGTCAGTTTGGAAGAGAGGTTCTCCATTTCAAGCCAAGAAGGGCGAATCCTCATTACAAACTTGGATCTGTCTGATTCAGCGATTCAGTTTTCGATTTACAGCCTAGAAGGGAAATTGATGTTGAACAAATCGTTGGCTGGCAGTAGATCCATGCTTGAAATAAACACAGCTGGAATTGAACTAGGAATTTACCTTATTGAAGTAAAGGCAGCTGAGGAACCTGTTTGGACTAAGAAAATCCTGCTTCGCTAAAGTCTATGCATCTGAAAGCACCTTGTAGCTAGGATCTTCCAATATATTCACATCAATGAGCTTGTCGGCATTTGAAAGAAGCCGACGACAATCTTCACTCAAGTGCTTTAGGTGAACAACCTTTCCTGCATTGAGGTATCGCTCGGTAAGTTTATTCAGGGCTTCAATCCCTGACATGTCGGCCACCTTACTCTCCTCAAAGTCAATGATCACTTCCTTGGGATCATCCTTGATATCAAACTTCTCCTGAAAGGTTGTCACACTTCCAAAGAAGAGCGGACCATAGATCTCGTAGTGTTTTACGCCGCTATCGTCTAGGTATTTTCGGGCTCGAATTCTCGTAGCACTTTCCCAAGCAAACGCGAGCGCTGCTATGATTACACCGACTAGAACTGCCAAGGCGAGGTTATGCAGGACAACTGTGATTAAAGCCACAAGGACCATGACAATGACATCCGTCTTGGGCATCTTTCCAAACGCTTTCAAACTGGCCCACTCGAATGTTCCGATACTGACCATGATCATCAGTCCGGTGAGCGCGGCCATGGGAACTTGCTCAATGAAATCAGCTCCCCACACGATGAATATGAGCAGCGTCACAGAAGCCACGATACCAGATAGTCTCGCTCTCGCTCCGGAGGAAATATTGATAAGACTTTGACCAATCATGGCACATCCACCCATTCCAGAGAAAAAGCCAGTAACAGTATTCGCCATTCCTTGAGCCACTGCTTCTTTGTTTCCCCAGCCGCGCGTTTCAGTAATCTCATCCACAAGGTTCAGAGTCAATAAGCTTTCAATCAATCCAACGCCAGCAACGATAAGCGCATATGGGAATATTACAACGAGGGTTTCCCAATTAAATGGAAGATCGGGAATATGAAATGGTGGAAATCCGCCATCAATACTTGCAATGTCGCCAACTGTCTTGGTATCGATTCCAAAGGCTAGAACTAATCCGATGACGACCAAGATGGAAACCAGAGATGCTGGCAGCTTTTTGGTGAGTTTAGGTAAACCCCAAATGATGAGCATGGTTAAACCCACAAGTGCAACCATAATTCCGAGATCAGAACCCGTCATCCACTCCATAAGTCCTGCTGAACTTGGGGTTTTGAACTGATCGAGTTGGGCAAGGAAGATGACAATGGCAAGGCCATTGACAAATCCCAGCATGACGGATTGTGGGACAAGCCGAATGAACTTTCCTAGTTTGAGCAAGCCGGCGGACATTTGCATAATTCCAGCCAACACTAATGTTGCGAATACATATTCCACCCCATGGCTCACTACCAGACTTACAATCACAACAGCTACAGCGCCTGTAGCACCTGATATCATACCTGGGCGCCCACCAAAGATTGAGGTAATCAGACCCATGGAAAAGGCAGCATACAACCCTGTAAGTGGAGACAATCCAGCAATGAGTGCAAATGCAATTGCCTCTGGCACAAGTGCGAGAGCAACGGTCAGACCTGAGAGGATTTCGATTTTGTAGTCAACCTTCTGGTTGAAATCAAAGAGATTGATGTACTTCTTCATGTTTGGCGCTCAAAAAAAGCCGCAAAAGTACAGCTAAGTATATTGCCAATCTCCTGAACCTCTGAATAGTTGATTGACTTCTGAATCAAGGAAATTTCTCTAAAATCCCACATAGTTCTTCACAAAACGACCCTATATTTCAACAACTCTTTCTAACCCGGATTGCACTTCTAATTTTATAGCTTGTAACACACAACTGGTTACTTATCGATTGCCTATCCGCCCATGTATTTAATATTCGACACCGAGACCACTGGAAGAATTGAAAACTGGAAAGCCGAAGTTTCTGACTTCGAATCCTTTCCACGTGTTGTTCAATTGGCTTGGCAGCTCTATGACTACAAGGGCAAGCTCATTGAAACGAAGAACTACATCATCAAACCCGATGGTTACACAATTCCTTTCAACGCTGAGAAGATTCACGGAATTAGCACCGAACGAGCGGAACGGATGGGCGTCCCAATCGCAGAAGTGTTTGACGAATTCCAGAAAGCATTAGAAGACACCGACTTTGTTGTTGGTCACAATGTTGAGTTTGATCAAAAAGTTCTTGGTGCCGAGTACCACCGATATGGCCGCGATGACGGATTTTTAAAGAAGAAGTCGCTTGATACAATGCAGTCCAGTACGGACTTCTGCCAACTACCAGGAGGTCGCGGCAAAGGATTCAAGTATCCAACACTCAGCGAGCTAAGTGACAAGCTCTTTCAAGAAAAGGTTGAGAATGCCCATAACGCCTCTGCGGATGTTGAGGCAACGGCGCGCTGCTTCCTCGAACTCATTCGAATTGGAGTCATCACCGTCAAGGATCTTGAATCGAATGATGAGTACATCAAACTTTTCAGGGAAACGAACTCCAAGCCATTCGAACTCATTGGACTCAACATCCAGCCGTACACGCCCGAAGATTTGGATGAAGGCTCCAGATCGGAAGTTGATGACTCGCTGGATCATGACGTCGCTGCAAATGAGGCCTTGCTCAAAGACTATCCATTTGTGCACTTGCACAATCACACGCAATTCAGCATACTTCAGTCCACTTCTGACGTCAAGACCATTGTAAGAAAGGCGGTTGAAGATGAGATGCCAGCGTTGGCCATCACCGACTTTGGAAACATGATGGGGGCGTTTCAATTCGTACGTGAGTGCGAAAACAACGGCATAAAGGCAATCGTTGGATGCGAATTCTACGTTGCTGAAGATCGGCTCAAGCACCAGTTCACCAAGGATGCACCAGACCGGCGATTCAGGCAAGTATTGATCGCCAAAAATGAGGCCGGCTATCACAACCTCAGTAAGCTGAGCTCGATTGGATACACCGAAGGGTTTTACTTTGGATTACCGAGAGTTGACAAGCCCATTCTTGAAGAGTACAAGGAAAACTTAATTGCTACCACAGGCGGATTGGAAGGCGAGGTAGCTCATTTGATTCTGAATGTCGGTGAGAAACAAGCCGAAGAGGCATTCAAGTACTGGCACGAAGAATTTGGTAACGACTTCTATGCTCAGTTAATGCGCCATGGCCTCGAAGAAGAAAAACGCGTCAACGCGGTGCTGCTTCGATTCTGTGAGAAATATGATGTGAAATATTTCGCAGCAAACAACGTCTTCTACCCCTCTGAAGATGATGCTCAAGCGCACGATCTTCTTCTATGCGTCAAGGAGAATGAACTTCAGGATACACCGATTGGCAGAGGTCGTGGATTTAGGTTTGGGATGGCCAATCACGAATTCTACTTTAAGTCACAGGTGGAAATGAAGAAGCTCTTCGTTGATCTACCGGAGGCCATCACCACCATCAAAGAAGTGGTCGATAAGATTGAAGAATACAGTCTCGGTCGTGACATTCTGCTGCCCAAGTTTGAGATTCCTGAGGAGTTCGCAGATGAGAATGCCTATCTGAAACACTTGGCATTTGAAGGCGCCAAGAAAAAATATGGCGAAATCACCCAAGAAATCGAGGACCGGCTCAATTTCGAGTTGAAGGTCGTGGCCGACATGGGATTTCCAGGCTACTTCCTCATCGTTCAGGATTTCACAACAGAGGCTAGAAAACGAGGTGTCTGGGTAGGCCCTGGACGTGGTTCTGCTGCTGGTTCTGCAGTTGCATATGCAATTGGAATCACCAACATTGATCCAATCAAATACAAACTCCTCTTTGAGCGTTTCTTAAATCCTGAGCGGGTATCCATGCCTGATATTGACATCGACTTTGATGATGAAGGTCGCGATAAAATTATCGACTATGTAGTAAATAAGTATGGTCAAGGTCAAGTGGCTCAGATCATTACATATGGCACTATGGCTGCTAAGTCGAGTATACGGGATGTTTCTCGTGTCATGGACTTACCACTTCAAGATGCTGATCGAATATCCAAGTTGGTTCCAGATCTAAAGAAGTTCAAGCACATTTTTGGACCGAGTGCCGATGAACTCAAGAAAGAATTCAATGGAGACGATTTGACCAACGTTATCAAACTCCGTGAAATCAGTGAAAAAGCTGACGAAGAAGGAAAAATCCTAAACCAAGCTCGAAAGCTGGAAGGATCTGTACGAAATACAGGAATCCACGCTTGTGGCGTCATCATTACTCCTGATGACATCCGTGAGTATATTCCTGTCGCTACAGCAAAGGACTCTGAGCTGTTGGTCACCCAATTCGATAACAGTGTTGTGGAGAGCGCTGGTCTACTCAAGATGGACTTTCTTGGTCTTAAAACGCTGACAATACTCAAGGATGCTGTCACCATCGTGAAAGACAGACATGGCGTTGAAATCGATCTCGATAACATTCCGCTGGATGATCAGAAGACCTTTGAGCTTTACCAGAAAGGCGAGACGAACGGGACATTCCAGTTCGAGTCTGTAGGCATGCAAAAGCATTTAAAGAACCTCAAACCAAATAACATTGAGGATCTAATTGCAATGAACGCTCTTTACCGACCGGGTCCACTCCAGTTTATTGATCTATTCATCAGTCGAAAGCAAGGGCGTGAGGAAGTTGTATATCCTCATGAGAAACTTGAGCCCATTCTGAAAGATACCTACGGAATCATGGTATATCAGGAGCAGATTATGCAGGCCGCTCAAATCCTTGCAGGTTACTCACTCGGAGCAGCGGATATACTCCGACGCGCCATGGGTAAGAAGAAGATGGACGTGATGAAACAGCAGCGCGAAATCTTCAAGGATGGCTGTCTAAAACACAACGATATTCCTGAGGAGAAGGCGAACGAGATCTTCGACATTATGATGCGCTTCGCAGAATATGGATTTAACCGATCTCACTCCGCCGCATATTCCATGGTTGCATTTCAAACGGCATACATCAAGGCCAATTATCCGGCTGAATTCTTGGCTTCTGTTCTCACCAACAACATGAATGACATTAAGAAAGTGACCTTCTTCATGGAAGAGTGTCGTCGAATGGGACTTGCGGTTCTTGGACCAGATGTCAATGAGAGTAATTACAAGTTTAAGGTCAATGACAAAGGTCAAATTCGATTTGGCATGGGAGCAATCAAAGGCGTTGGTGAAGGTGCGGTTGAAGCCATCATTAAAGAAAGAAATGAAGAAAGCACTTACCACAGCATTTTCAATTTCACATCACGCTTAGATCTCAGAACTGTAAACAAGAAAAATTTAGAAGCCCTCGCGGTGGCGGGGGCATTTGACTCTTTCACTGGGGTGCATCGTGCTCAGTACTTCACTGAAGATGACAAAGGCCAAAGCTTCATTGAGAAATCCATTCGATACGGCAATGCCATTCAAGATGCGGCTAACTCATCTCAAGCTTCATTGTTTGGAGAATCGGCGGATGCGGAAATTCCAGAACCTGTCATCCCTCCTGCTCCAGAATGGCGCACACTTGACCAGCTCAATCGTGAAAAGGATGTGGTTGGTGTCTATATAAGTGGGCATCCGCTGGATGATTTCAAATTTGAGATTGACCAATTCAGCAATACTCATGTGATCGAGCTAGAGAATCTTGAAAAAATCGAGGGAAGGGAAATTAAGGTTGCGGGAATTATAACCGATGCAACCCATCTCACCTCACGAAAAGGCTCACCTTACGGGCGATTTATGCTGGAAGATTACAGCGGAACATTCGAGTTTGTAGCATTCAAGGATGACTACGTACGATGGAAGAACTTCTTTACCCAAGATTGGTTCGTGCTTGTCACCGCAAAAGTTGATAGTTGGCTCAATAAGAAGAATCAACAGCAGGTACGCAGGCTCAAAATTGTGAAAATGGAGTTACTGAGTGACCTCAGAGAAAAGCAGATCAAAAAGGTCAACCTAGATATCAAGATTGAGAAACTTACAGACGAATTGGTAGAAACTCTTCTTGAAACCTGCAATAAAAACAAGGGTAGCATTCCAATCCAAATCAATGTTCTTGATGGAACAACTCGGCTTGAAATGCCCAGCAGGTCTATACGTGTTAATCTATCGAGGTCTACATCCGAGGTGTTGGATTCCATGGAAGGAATATCTTGGAGCGTACAAAAAGTATGACACTTTGTCCTTAATCGTCGTAATGGTAAATAGTTTGTTTTAGTACGTTTGTGCTACGAAGGCACAACTAAAATTCAATAAATAATAACATGGCATTCGAATTCACAGATAGCAATTTTGACGCAGAGGCTTTAGCATCTGACAAACCAGTTATGGTCGATTTTTGGGCGGAATGGTGCGGACCTTGTCGCATGGTCGGCCCAATTGTCGAAGAAGTAGCAGGTGAGTACGGCGATAAAGCGATAGTCGGAAAGCTAAACGTAGATCACAATCCCAATGTAGCAATGAAGTATGGTGTTCGTAGTATTCCTACGATCCTCTTCATTAAAAATGGAGAAGTAGTCGACAGACAAGTCGGCGCGGTTCCTAAAGCAGCATTGGTAAAGAAGCTGGAAGCTCATTTATGAGTCCGACAACCTAACTAAACGGTTGAAGGAGCCCCGACTAGTTCGGGGCTTTTTTTTGGACTAATGTTTCGTAAAGCACTAACATATTATACAGATTCATTCAAAGGGTTTCGAAAGGAGATCTGGATTCTATCCTTGGTCAGCCTGATCAACCGGGCAGGAACCATGGTTATTCCATTCCTTTCGCTCTACCTCACAAGCGATGTCGGCATGAGTATGGCCCAAGTGGGTTGGGTTATGACAGCATTCGGCGTTGGGTCGCTCATTGGTTCTTGGCTCGGAGGAAAACTTAGCGACTCCATTGGCTTCTACCCCACTATGCTTTGGAGCCTCATGTTATCAGGAGTTGCTTTCATCGCTCTTCAGTATGTCCAAACGTTTGAGATGTTCTGTCTCGCCATTCTTGTCTTGATGATCATTCTTGACACCTTTCGCCCGGCTCTTTTCGTTTCCCTGCGCAGTTACAGCAAACCAGAAAATCGAACTCGATCAGTAACTCTTATCCGATTAGCTATCAATCTAGGATTCAGTGCTGGACCAGCAATCGGTGGGCTCATAATTGCCACAATTGGATACAATGGATTGTTCTGGGTGGATGGACTCACTTGCATTGTCGCAGGCATTTTAATACTGCTTCTTCTCGATAAGAAAGAAAGCGAAGAGCAAGTTCAAGAAACTAAACATGCTGACAGCGAATTGCGCTCGCCTTACAAGGACAAGGCCTACTTGCTATTTCTTGTAACAGTGTTGCTCGTGGGAATTACTTTTTTGCAGTATTTCAGTACCGTTCCACTGTACTACCGAGATGTACACAATTTGAGTGAACAGTCGATTGGGCTTTTGCTAGCATTGAATGGTGTGATCATATTCCTGGTTGAAATGCCATTGGTTAAAAGCATCGAAGACTTCGGATGGTCAGTATATAAGACATTGTTCATCAGCATCGTTCTTTTAGCAATCAGCTTTTTGGTCTACAACCTTGTTCCTTGGGCTGGCATTCTCCTTGTGGGAATGGTATTGATGACTGTGGGAGAGATGATCAACTTTCCTTTTGCAAATCGATTTGCCATGGATCGATCAGACACTGGTAAAGCTGGTTCCTATATGGCGCTGTACACCATAGCTTTTAGCATTGCCCATATCATAGGCCATAATGCTGGATTGCAGTCTATTGCTAATTTTGGGTACGAGTTCACTTGGTATGTTGCAGCTGGACTTTTGGTGATCGCTGCGGTGATCACACTTTATCTCAAAGTGGTTGTAGATCGAGAATCTAAGGCGGCACCGAATGATGGGTGAAAGATCAATTAACAATCCCTCAATTCTCATTCTTCGTATACTCGCATAATGCCGATAGATCATCAGCAATTACAGCGATTTGGGAGACTAGAGCTTCTCGCAAAACAGGCAGTCGAGGGATTCATTACCGGGCTGCACAAAAGTCCGTATCACGGGTTTTCGGTTGAATTTGCTGAACATCGCGCCTACAACAGTGGTGAGAGTACACGTCACATTGATTGGAAGCTTTATGGCCGAACCGACAAAATGTTCGTTAAGCGATTCGAAGAGGAAACCAATCTACGTTGTCAAATAGTAATTGATCGGTCCGGATCGATGTTCTATCCAAAGGACGGTTCAAAATCAAAGGTTCAATTCGCTTGCGAGTCGGCAGCGGCGTTAACCTACCTTCTACGTAACCAAAGAGATGCTGTTGGACTAACCCTTTTCGGTGAGGGAATTGAGGCAAGAACACCTGCGAAGAGTTCATCTGTTCATTATAATCACCTATTCAACCAGTTGGAAGGTCTCTACGATCAGGAAGAAGGATCAGACCAATCTAATATTTCGGATTCCATTCATCTTCTTGCGGAACAGGTGCACAAGCGTTCTCTTGTCATAATATTCAGCGATTTCATGGATTCCGTTTTGAAAGGTGAAGCTGAGCAAGCTCCCTTGTTTCAAGCCTTACAACATCTTCGATATAACAAACACGAGGTGATTCTGTTTCATCTGTTCGACAAGAAAACCGAAGTGGATTTTGATCTTGAAAATCGTCCTTACGAACTCATTGACCTCGAGTCAGGAGACAAGATCAAGCTCATGCCAAACGAAATAAGGGGCTACTATACAGAACAGCGTGATCGTAAGATCAAAGAGGTGAAGTTAAGATGTCGTCAGTACAGGATTGATTGGAACGAAACGGACACGGCTGAAGGAGTCTCGAAAGTGCTAGACCGTTTCATCGCCAAGCGAATGCGAATGCGCTAAGCTTGTTCGTTGAGCATCTTGATCACACCGAGTATATAACTCTCCATCCCAAATCCTGCGATCGTTCCTCGAGCCGATCCACCAATGTAGCTCACATGTCTGAAGTCTTCCCGTGCAAATACATTGCTCATGTGAATTTCAATGACAGGTTTAGAGATGGCGGCTACAGCATCGCCAAGAGCGACCGACGTATGGGTGTAACCTCCCCCATTCAATAAGACACCCAGAACATCCTTCTGTTCATCCAATTCATGAAGAAAGTTAATCAGTTCACCCTCCACATTTGATTGTAGGTAAACGATTTCCACTTTTGGAAATGAGTGGTTTAGCTCCGTAATCAATTGTTCAAAGGTCCTCTCACCGTAAACATCCTTTTCTCGGCTGCCTGTGAGGTTTAGGTTAGGACCATTGACGATGGCGATTTTCATAACACGAAGCTACTCAGTAACTTTTAGAATATCTCGGACGTCGCAAGCAGAATAATCATGAAATTAGCAAGGTGTGGGAGAGTTATAAAAAGGGGTTCAAGGCTTATCTCAGGCTAGAGAGGTCGCTTTCTGAGAATAGCGTTGTCGCGTACTTAGATGACGTCGATAAACTGGCTAGATTTAGTGAAGATCAACTCACAAAGAAAAGTCCTGAATCAATCTCATTGAAGGACCTTGAACAATTTGTAAAGTGGATCGTAGAACTCGGGCTTGCCCCATACTCTCAGGCCCGAATAATTAGCGGGATCAAGGCCTTCTTCAGGTATTTAGAGCTAGACGATGTAATCAAGGATGATCCATCTTCTCTGCTGGAAGCTCCGAAGCTGGGAAGAAAACTGCCGGACACTCTTAACAACAGCGAAATTGAACTCATGTTGGCTGCGATTGATCGGAGCAAGCCAGAAGGAGAAAGGAATCGCGCCATCATTGAAACATTGTATGCGTGTGGTCTCCGCGTGTCAGAACTCGTAAACCTTTCAATAAGCAACCTATATCTGGATGAGGCATTCATACGTGTAATCGGAAAAGGAGATAAAGAAAGATTGGTGCCTATCCACGAGCAAGCAGCTCAGAGCATTCAACTTTATATCGAAGAGGTCAGAGTGCACATAGATATCAAGCCGGGTCAAGAAGATGTGGTATTTCTTAGTGCTCGAGGCAACAAACTGAGCAGGGTTATGATTTTTTATATCATTCGAGATCTAGCTGAGCGAGCGGGAATCAGAAAGAAAATTAGTCCTCATACGCTGCGTCATTCGTTTGCTACGGAACTGATTGAAAACGGGGCGGACTTAAGGGCGATTCAAGAGATGCTCGGTCACGCATCCATTACAACAACAGAAATTTACACACACCTAGATCGAAAATTCTTGCATGATACCGTCTTGAAGTTCCATCCTCTGTACAACGGAAAAATGGATGCTTAACACTATTTTGATATAGTAAGTTTGGCGAATGGCTGATAGCACTGATCAGGGAAAAATGAAACTGTTGCTTTGGGTTCCAGCACTCATCGGTTTTGCCCTGTACTTGTTTACCATTAACCATGGTTTTGTTTTAGATGACAACCTCGTCTTAACCCAAAATGTTCATGTGCAAGAGGGTTTTGGCGGCATTGACGAAATTCTTACGACTAATTACGCCAATGGTCATCAGGGATTTAACGACGGGTTGTACCGGCCCATTTCTCTCATCAGCTTTGCAGTAGAGAAGAGCCTTTTCAATCTGAATCCTCAGGCCTCTCATTTCATTCAAGCTTTGCTGTATGCAATACTCTTGCTTGCATTAGCACTTTGGATGCGAAGCCTTTTCGATACCAAGAACCTCGTTTGGTTTTGGATTGCGTTGATCTTTGCTGTGCATCCAATTCATACAGAAGTCGTCGCCAATTTGAAAAGTCGAGATGAGCTATTTGCACTTCTATTTTTACTCTTTTCTCTTTGGCATTTTCAACGATGGTTGATCTCGAAAGAAAACCGAAAGCTCGTCTATAGCGTTTTGCTTTTTCTCTGTGCGTTGTTCAGCAAAGAGAGTGCGATCACTTTTTTGGCCCTCTTTCCTTTGCTCATGATTCTTAATGGAGGAAAATCGCTGAAAGGAATTGGTTCCACAATTGGTGTTATGTCTATACCAGCCTTGTTCTTTTTAGGAACTCGATCCTGGGTTCTCTCTGGAATGGGTGATGTGGACTCTGGAGTAAAAAGCTTGCTTCAGAACCCTCTTATATATTCAGATGGTCTGTTTGAGCGATTACTCACCGGCGCCAATATTCAGGCCTTATACATTACCAAATTGTTCCTACCTATTGGGCTCTCACACGACTATTCTTACAATGCGATTGAGGTTTCAACCATGTCGGACATTGGAGGATGGATTTGGCTGTTGGGCATTCTTTCATTCATTGTCCTTGGGATCTACGGTTTGCTTCAAAATAAAACCTGGGGTTTTGGGATTCTGTTCTACTTCGTCACCATTTCTGCGGTCTCGAACGTTTTGATTCTAATTGGCGCCATGGCTGCGGAACGGTTCGTCTTCGCCCCAAGCTTAGGTTGGGCAATAGCAATCGTTCCACTCATACATGATCTAAAGCTTCTGAAGCCAAATCAAAAACCACTGGCGTTCTTGATCATCGTTGCTGGTTTTTTCGTTTTGTCTTATCAAAGAATTCCCGACTGGGAAAGCAACTTCACTCTGTTCAAAGCTGACGTAGAAAAGGTAGATAACAGCGCAAGAGCCCACTACAACTATGGAACAGCCCTTAGTGAAGCGGCAAAGGTCAATCCATCACAGAAATCTGACTACTTAAATAGATCTCAGAAACACTTGAAACGGGCGATTGAAATCTGGCCTGAGTATCAGGACGCATACAACAATCTCGGCGTGTCGTTTATTGCAGATTCAAAGTTCGAAGAAGCTTATCAGGTATATTCTGAATTGCACAGCAAGTACCCCGAATACTCAAAGGGAATTTTCAATCTGGCTTTCGCCCTCGAAAAATTAGGCAGATTAGCCGAGGCGGAGCTGTATTATGAGCAATACGAATCAATTGTCCCTGATAACAACGTACTCTTTGTCATCATTGAACTAGAAGGACAGCAGGGGAAGTTTGAAGAAGCCATTGAGCATTTGAATGAACTCGTATCTCGCGAGCCAAATAAAGGTCGAGGTTATATGAAACTGGGCATGGCCTACGCTCTCCAGGGTCAAGAGGCTACCGCCGCCACATACTTTCTCAAGACAACGGAGATAGCGCCAAGAAACGCCGAGGCATATTTCAACCTAGGTTTGGTGTACATCAATACTGGGAGATTAGAGGAGGCCTATGAAGTGCTTAACAAGTGTCTGGATGTAGACCCAAATCACGAAAGAGCAATCAACCTTATTAAGCAACTTCAATCTGGGAGCTAATGATCTGGTTGCTTACATGCGAGCACTATTCGAATGGAATACCACTGAAGTTTGCGCCCAAATTTATCCAAGCAGTAGATGTTCTTGAAAGCCATCGAGGTTATGACATCAAAGCCGCGCCTGTCTTCATTCGTTTGGAACCGCTTTTCGATGAAGGGATGTACTTCCGTTATTCTAGATTACTGATTGAGCCAAACCGATCCATTGGAGATAAATTTCTATTCTCGCCTTTCACAGCGACACTTCCGATTGAAGAGCGCACTGAGTTGATTAATAAGTACTACCACCCATATCGCAAGCGTGTGGAATCTTTCATCGGAGAATATATTGATCAGCAAGTCTTTCATGTGTCCATTCACACCTTCACTCCTACTTTAGGGAATCAGGTCCGCGAATCATCCGTCGGTATTGGGTTTGACCGGGAGTCGAAAGGCAGCCTTGAGCTTGCCCAATTAATTAAACAGTCATTTTATGACGTCGATCAAAGCTTAAGCATTCGACATAACTATCCGTACAGAGGTGAACAAAATGACTTCATGCAGTACCTACGGCGATGCTTTCCAGAAAATTATTTTGGGTTTTCCTTGGAGGTTAGGAATGATCAGGGTCTTGAGCTTCGAAACGTTCTCTACCAGGGCTTAGCAAACCTTCGTGGCACGATCGGCTAGCGCTTTTCTTTCTTATCCTTTTCACCATATCCCATGAGGGATTTCAGGAGAGAAAGGAGTAAACTAAATAGAAGCGCCCACCAAAAGCTTTGTACATGAAAGCCATCAATGACCCAAGCGGCCATTTGAATGATCAACGCATTAATCACAAATAGGAACAAGCCTAGGGTTAAAATCGTTGCCGGAATTGTCAATATGATCAAAAGTGGTTTGACGATATTGTTCAAGATAGCCAGTACAACAGCCACAAGAAGGGCGTCAAACATATGATTCACTTCAACACCTGGAAGCAGGTAACTCAGCAAGCCTACGGCCACTGCAACAATGATGGTGTTTATGACAAAACGATTCATGTAATTAGCAATATAGTGATAATGATCCTCAGGGTTAGACAAGTTCTCGGCTTGTCATTTTTCATTTCAAATAATATCAAATTATCTCCATAAGCTATATATCTTGTTATCCCTAATTCGAGTAAAATGAATGAGCCTTTTAAAATACCAAAGATTGTAGCAGTGTGTTTAAGCTTAGGTCTCTTGTTCCAAGCTTGTTCCAGCAGCACAATGATTCAATCAAAACCCAGTGGGGCCAAGGTGTATGTTGATGGTCAATCAGTAGGAAAAACCCCTTATAGATATAGCGATTCGAAGATTATTGGAAGCTGTACTTATTTAAAATTGACACAAGACGGTTATGACGAATTGAACACCTCATTTTGTCGAGATGAGGAGCCGGATGTTGGTGCGATTGTAGGTGGTTTTTTTATCATGCCTATTTGGCTTTGGGCCATGAAGTATAAACCAGTTCATGAATACGAACTTGAAATACCCTCAGCCGGATCTGTGACGAGCACGCCTACTAACCTATCAGAATCTGGTGTATCGAATACCCCAAACAAACAATCGGTACGTGAACCAAAATCGAAGGCTGATAAACTGAGAGAATTGAAGGAACTTCTTGATGAAGGTATTTTAACTGAAGAGGAATACGCAGCAGAGAAAGCAAAAATTTTGAGCTCGGATTAAGTAATTTATTCTGGGAAAATCAACATCCACATTTTTGATGAGGCCATCGTAGTACTCGACTAGTCTTCGTCAAGGAGTCCTTGATAGAACTCTTTTTCATCTGAATCAAGCTCTGAATTCCTGCTTATGGATCCCAGGTAAAGCTGTCGTTCTTGTTCGGTCTGAACTTCATCTCCGAGAGCTACTTCAATCTTGTAACTGAATAAACGATAGATGAGATTATCAGGATGCCGATCCAAGAGTGCATTCACGTGACTTCGAGATTTCACGTAGTCCTTCTCCAGATCATAGTAGATGCGAAGTAAAAAGTAGTGCCCTTCGTTTCTTAAGAATACATCCTTGGCCTTGGACATTCTTTCCAAATAATTCAGACCAGTCGGTTTATCACCATCAGGAAAAAACATTAAGTATGGTCGGAGAAACAAGTAATCATCATGAGCATGATGCATAAAATAATAGTAGAGACCAGAAGTGAGATATAAAGGTTCGAACTGACCCTCGCTTCCGAATGTTTCAGAAATCTGATCAATGCACGCGTTCAACTGTCTTATGCCTGATATATAGTTCTCATCAAGGAGCGCGAACCTTGCTTCAAACGCTCTCACTAAAATTACTTGGTAAGTTTCTTCGAGAGATAAATCTTTCTTGTCTAGTTGCTGGGTTACGGCATCCAAATTCGCTTCAAAAACTTTGACCAATTCAGCATCATCAACCTTCCCAGCGAGAATTTGCCACCAAGCCACATTGGCTCGAAGAAGATGCCATTCAGTGGCAGATGGCTGCTCACCTTGAAGCGAATCCAACATTTGAGTCGCACTGCTGAATTCATAATCGTAAATGTGAGCGAGGACCTCGTTTATCACCTTCTGATTGGAGCTGCTCGACTGGGCGATTACAGAGCGAGAGCCATATATCGCAACCAGCAGCACAATGAGCGCAATTAACCGGCCGAGTTCAATGATTTTAGGGGCAGAATGACTGTTCAAATTACTTGTAAATTCGAAGCCTTGGTGAAGTCAACGAAACTAGTGAAAAATAGAGGCTACAAATTTCTTCTGTTCACGCTATCCCTTATGATTTTTGGGTTTGTGCCCTCTGAAAGAATCGAGAAACTTAGTTTGGATCTAAGCGTTAGAACGCTTTTTCAGGGTAAATCTGTGAGTGCGACTGGCACTGTTTATTACAAGATAAATGGCGGCTTAATGGTTACCAAAATGCACACCCCTATCGATCAGGTAAATATTGCCAATGCCACAGGTGAGTATCGCAGTTTTGATGTCAAAACCAATAGTGTCACTTTGATGCAAGGAATTGACTTCAGTTCAAAAAATAGCTTCATTTATAGTTTTCTCAGTGGTCAAACCAATGACATGGGGTTATCTGGACTCGGATATCGAATCACGGACACGAAAATTGAAGAAGGAATCGTGGTGAATACATTCTCTCCTCCAAAGAACAGACAGGTACTCGCCGAAAAGGTTGAAGTGGCTTACGAGAACTATCTCCCTATTTTTCTGGGGTTCTTTGACGCCGAAGGGAAGCCAATTCAAAAGACATATTACACGAATTACCAAAATGTGTCCTTCGTGAAAATGCCATTTACCATCACAGAAATTGACTTTATAACCGATCAAGACTCTTCCATTACTAGGAGGACATATTCGAATTTGTTACTTAATTCAAAAGTGAACAACGAATGGTTGGATTTCAGCATTCCTGAGAACGCCACCATTCTCACCCCTCAAAACCTCAATCAAATATCCAAATGAGGATCTGGAACCTTGTTTTAGTAGCCATTCTCATAGGGTGGGCGATGTCTTCGAGAGCTCAGATGACGGCGGAGGATAAAGACATGATTCGCGAAGTTGAAGTTCATGAAGTTCGGTTCGATCCTCGCAAACCCTCCTTCTTGCGATTTGGGAACAATCCTGTCATAAACTATAACCCAATCACGCTAACATTTGGGGGATTGCTTTGGGTTTATCAAAAGGCAATTTCTCCTCAGCTCCAATCAAAGTGTCCATATGAAGTGAGTTGCTCAGCCTTCAGCAAGGTTGCCATTCAAGAATTCGGGATTATAAAAGGCATTCCTCTGACGGCAGATAGATTAACCAGGTGTACACAGTTTACCTTGATTGACATACTCCCTAGCCAGATAGACCCCGAAACAGGGTTCATCAAGGACCCTTTGCACAAGTACAAACTTCACCACAATCACTGATAGAACGGTGAGAATCGCTCTTTTTATCATAGCGGTAGTGCTTAGTTCCCTACCGGAATTAATGGGTCAAGAGCTAGAGGTGGATTCTGCTGGAATCGATAGTATCCCAGTAGCTACCGAAGTTGAAAACAAAGGGCTTTCAGAAGAGCTAGCTTTCAGTTCTTATTTAGTATCGAATGATTTATATGATGAAGCTGAACTTGTTCTTTTAAAACTAGAACAGAGCGAAGACCTCAGTGATATAGAGCGAGACAGCATAAATTTCCTACTTGGCTCATTGCATTACTACAGACAAGAATTCATAGAAGCTGTCACTCATTTTAAGGCAGTCAATCATGCCGGTATCCTTCAACTGAAAGGCGACTTTATGCGAGCCATGTGTGAAATTGAAATGAACCAACTCGATTCGGCAAAGCACACACTTGAATCATTGAACCTGGAATCAAATTCCAATCTGAAAGAATTCAAAGCCTTCATGCTCGAAGGTGTCGCACTGCTCCGAAGAGATTATGCGGGATTCGATTCATTGCGAAACGCGAGCGTATATACAAATTACATGTATCGTTCGGAACACGCCAACTTTGAAGCTTACTACGATGAAATGAGCAAGTACAAGCGTAAGTCACCCTTTCTAGCTGGCCTGATTTCGGCGATCATTCCCGGACTAGGGAAGTTCTATGCTGGATATCGAGGTTTGCCATTTGGCACCATGTTTATGACCATTCCTCTCGCAGCAATGGCTGTTGAAGGATTGATTATTGGTGGTCTCCTCTCCCCTCCTTTTCTAGCATTTGGAGCCGTGTTTAGTGTCTTCTATATTGGAGCAATATGGGGTTCAGTGTTAAGTGTAAATGCTCTCGAACAAGAAATCTATGCGCAATTCGATCACAATATTCGTTTTGATATGCATGTTCCGCTCCGTCGGATACTGTAGTAATCAAAATGAACACTTCCAGTTGGCGGATAGTCTTTGGACTGCCGAGCAATACGAATGGGCAGCCATTGAGTACGAGCGTGTCGTTTTTAACGGGGTAGACAATAGCACGCGGACTGCGGCATTTCTCCGAAAATCGGATTGTTACATTCAATTGGGTTCAAAAGAGAAGGCCATGTTAACGACACAGCGTATCCAGTTCTTTGGCCTCAGCGATTCTCTTCAATATGAGGCTCGTTATCATGCAGCTCTGAACTCTTTTATCAATGAGAACTTTGAGCAAGCTCAAACTCATCTATTTCAAGTTGATCAATTTTTACCTCTAGAGTACCAAGTCAAAGCTTCGCTACTCCATGCCTTGACATTGAATGAAATGAGAAAATGGAGCGAGGCAGAACAAAAGGTCGCTTTGTACATTGAACATGCAATTGAAGCGAACAAGGATAGTCTTCAAGATGCCAACGGATTAGAGTACCACGCTGACAATCATCCAAAACTTAAAAAGCCACAACGCGCATTTATCTTTTCGAGCATCATCCCTGGATCAGGTCAACTTTACTCTGGGCACATTTTCGATGCGGCATTGAGTGCGATTTTGGTGTTAAGTGGAGTTGGAATTGCAGTGTACGGCATTGCCATTGCGAAATACTACGTAACGGGTATTGCCTTGGGGTACAGCGTGTTTCAGAGGTTTTATATAGCAGGCCAAAAGCGTGCTAAGTTTCTTGCTGAGAGAAAGAATTATCGGACTCAAAATCGATACAATCAGCAGCTCGAGGAATTCATCTTGGCATTATGATAAAAAAAATGCCCCACTTCCGATGGCTATCGGAATGCGGAGCATTCAATATTCGGTGTGACCTATTTAGTCAGTCCAAACCAAGAATTTAGGATTGTCCTTATACTTCGCCATGAATTCATCTCCTTTGAAAAGAACACCGCAGAAGTCAACTAAGTTGGCGACTCCGCCAAGCACAGGGATACATAGGTAGTAATACCATAGAGTCTTACCGCCAGTTCCCATATAACTTCTGTGCAATGCAATGAATCCGCAGAAAAATGATCTCAAAAGAAATCCTCCCGTAGATTGATCAGCAAAGCTTGCAGCGCTTGAATTGATGTTTAGGTCTTGAGCAGTCCAAGTAATATCCTCAGATGCAGCGAACGCATTCTCGATAGCCGCTTCGTCCAGCTTATAGCTGTTAGCGAATCCTCCGAGAACACCCAATGCCAAAAGGCACGATAGGAATAGTCTTTTCATAGTTGTAATTAAATTTAATTATGTGTCCGCAATTTAATGCTTAGACCTGATTTTACAAGGTGCTCCCCCAACAATTTACGATCATTTGCAAAAAAAATCCCCTCCGAACAGCGGAAGGGATTGAATATCAATATTGTAAGTCGTAATTACTTGAACTTACCAAGGCGAGCAGTTACTTCTACAGTGGTCGTTTTGAAAATTGGGATACCAATTGGCATTACTGTTCTTGTATTGTACTGAGGGTAAAAGACAACATCGTAACCTTCGTTCTCACTCATTAAGTTAAAAAGCGCATAGCTAGCAGTTGGATCAACAACAAAGTTTCCGATAACTGGGATACTAAAGCTAGATCCATAATCGATTGACATGCTAATCTCATCCTTGTCAACTCCTCCAGATTCTTTTTTGAAAAGTCTTGAAAAGTCCAGCCCGAAAATGTAAGTAGCTTGTGCAGAAGCAGTTACCTGTGAAGAAAGATCAAAATCGGCTCTCTCAAGTCTAACAGTTGTCATTGGCTCACGCATGGATCGATTAACTGAAGTACAGCTACTGACAAGCAGTGCTCCAAACGCTAGCGATAGTAGAATTGTTTTTTTCATGTTCATGGTTTTAGAAAGTGTTTCCGAGTGCAATGTAATAAGTCTTCGAATTTATTTCCAATTCATTTTATCAGGGTTCCGTGTTAATAACTACCTAACCACACATTCTAAGGCTTTTTCAACAGCAATATAGGCAGTAAGAGAAGGTCGGTAAGCACTGCCACCAAAAGAGTCACGCTGATCAAAACCCCAACGTAGAATGTACTCGTAAAATCAGAAGTTGCCAAGGCTAAAAATCCAGAGCACAGAATCAGACTAGTTAGGATAATTGCCTTGCCAGTGGACAGGCTGGTTCTGCGAAGAGCCCAGAGAGGCTTTCGGCCTTTCTTCAATTCCATTCGGTATTTACTCAGGTAATGAATTGAATCATCAACAGAAATTCCAAACGCTATTCCAAAAATGATGGAAGTAGAGACTTTGAGATCAATCCCAGTGAGTCCCATTACGCCACCAATTACCATTAGCGGAAGTATGTTCGGAACCAATGATATCAGCGCTATGCGCCAAGACCTGAACATGATTAGAACAATAACCGCGACCACAAGAATGGCAATGATCAACCCACTCATCATATTCAGACTCAAGGTTTTGTTGTTGGAATCAATGAGAAGAGCCATTCCAGTTTGCTGGTAGCGAATATCATTGAGTGGCATCTCATTGAAGTAATTATCAAGTTCGAGGTTCTTTTCGGCAATTCGTTGACCTCCAACATCAACCAGCTTACCACTGAATCGCCCTTGTCTCCCCTTTTCTGCAACAAGCACAGCGAACTCAGGTCTCTTCTCAAAGCGTCTGACGATGTTCATTGTCCTTTCTAGCTCATCCGGGCTCTCAGGCACTTTGTATGCTTGATCCACTCCTCCGTTCAATGCCTGATTCGTAGTTCTAAGAATTGTAAGTGGCGAAAGTAAAAACCCGACTTCGTATTCCTTTTTGAGGTATGACTCCATTCGAAGCATCTCTTGTACGGACTCCCATGAAAAGATCGTGGCGCTTGAATCGACAGCTTCAATCATCATTTCAAAAGGGCGGACACCGGCAAAATTGTTTTCAAAATATTCGAAACTGTGACGATGAGGATCGTCCTTTCCCATGTCTTCCATTAGATAATTATCAATGGAGACCTGAGAAATTCCATAGATAGAACCAACAGCGACCAAAACAGATGTGAAAATGACTGCACGTCTATTACGCATAGACACAAGAAATAATCTTTGAACGAGCTTGTTCCAAAACAGGGATGAAAGCTCACGAAAGGCCAATCGTGGAACCGGCCTCAGCACCAATATCGCTGGAAGAAGGCTAAACGCTAGAATGAACGCCATAAAAACTCCGGATGCTGCATAGAGACCTAGCTCTTTTACTGGATCTATATTGGAGGTAACCAATGTGAGAAAACCAATAGCTGTTGTAACTGAAGTGAGAAAGGTGGCAATACCCACCTGCCGATAAGCAATTTTAATCGCCTTCATCTTTGGGTGACCGTTCCGAATCTCCTCGAAGTAGCGGCTCAATACATGAATGACATCGCTTATTCCAACAACGAAAATCACCAGAGGTAAAAGCGTTGTCATGATATCAATCGGCTTCCCAGCCAACCCCATAAACCCTAAAAGCCAAACAACAGCCAATAAGACAATTAGTAACGGGACGACAACCCCCCAAACAGAACGATAAACTAATGCTAAAACACTGACGATGAGCAAGACACCAAGAAGGAAAAAGAAGGAAAACTCAGATTTAATCTGATCTATGTAATAAGCCTGCCCTATCACTTTTCCAGCCAAGTGCATCTCGTCAAATTGATACCGGTCGAAAATCACTTTCAAATCATTGTAGATTGTGTCAGTTTGAATCTTCGATAAGTTCGGCTCAATTTCTATGAGGATAGAAATGCTTTTTGCGTCGTTGGAAAAGAGGCTTCCAACGTGCTTTTGATTTGAATATATCCGGATGCTGTCTTGCCTGTAGCGTTCAGATTCATTTGGGTGAAGAAGAGGGATGGCAATAGGCCCAAATGGCCCTAGAACAAAATCTTGAGCATCAAATGGCGAGATAATTCGCTCCACCTTTTTTACGGTGATCAACTCATCTCGCATGGCATGAGCTGACTGAAGGAAATCCTCCTCGAAAACGCCTTTGTCGTTTTTGAGTGCTACGAGAACGAAATCGACGTCAGTCGAGAACTTGTCTTTGTACTCGTAGTAGAAATCCAGCGACTGATCTTCACTTGGAAAGAAGTTCTCAAACTCATAATCAAATCGAAGATTTAGTAGGCTCAGCGCCGCTCCAATTGTGATTAGACCAATGATTAAAAGACCGATGCGTGCGACGCGCGTATTCATTGCGAATGCAAATAAACGTGCATTCCTTTCAACTGACTGTATGAAACAAAAAAAGGGGCCGATAAATCAGCCCCTTTCCAATCAATTTTTAAGAATCACTACTTCTCCTCTTCTTCAACTTCTTCGAAATCGACGTCGGTGACCTCTTCATTACCTCCTTCAGTCGGTGCCTCCTGGCCATTTGCACCAGCCTCTTCAGATGCTTGGTACATTTCCTGTGAAGCCGCTTGGAAAACTGTATTCAGTTTCTCCATTGCTGCGTCGATGGCTTCGAGCTCTTTACTCTCGTGAGCCGCCCTTAATTCTACCAATGCCTCATCGATAGGCTTCTTCTTGTCTTCAGGAAGCTTGTCCCCAAATTCAGTTAGTTGCTTTTCAGTTTGGAAAATCATGTTGTCAGCTGCATTCAACTTATCAACTGTTTCCTTCGCATTCTTATCCGCTTCAGCATTCGCTTCCGCTTCTTTCTTCATTTTTTCGATTTCCTCATCACTCAGTCCTGAGGACGCTTCAATTCGAATAGTTTGCTCCTTACCGGTAGCTTTATCCTTAGCTCCAACATTCAGAATACCGTTCGCATCAATGTCAAACGTCACTTCAATTTGTGGAACTCCTCGAGGTGATGGTGGAATACCATCAAGGTGGAATCGACCAATTGTTCGGTTGTCTTTCGCCATTGGGCGTTCTCCTTGCAACACGTGAATCTCAACCGTCGGTTGATTATCAGCTGCCGTCGAGAATGTCTCTGACTTCTTCGTTGGTATGGTGGTATTTGATTCAATGAGTCTAGTAAACACACCACCCATGGTCTCAATTCCTAAAGAAAGTGGAGTCACATCAAGAAGTAGAACGTCTTTCACGTCACCACTCAAAACTCCACCCTGGATCGCAGCTCCAATAGCCACTACCTCGTCAGGATTAACTCCCTTGCTAGGTTCTTTACCGAAGAATTTCTTCACGGCATCCTGAATCGCAGGAATTCTAGTAGATCCTCCAACGAGTATTACTTCGTCAATTTCTCCATGAGAAAGACCTGAGTTTTTCAACGCAGTCTTGCAAGGCTCAATCGTTCTTTGAATCAATGAATCTGAAAGCTGTTCGAATTTCGCACGCGAAAGTGTTCTAACAAGGTGCTTCGGCACTCCATCAACTGGCATAATGTATGGCAAGTTGATTTCTGTAGACGTAGAACTTGATAATTCAATTTTTGCTTTTTCTGCTCCTTCCTTCAATCGTTGAAGAGCCATTGGATCTTTGCTCAAATCAGCGCCTTCGTCACTTTTGAATTCTGCAACCAACCAATCAATGATTACTTGGTCGAAATCATCACCTCCAAGGTGAGTGTCTCCATCTGTAGCCTTCACTTCGAAAACACCTTCGCCCAATTCCAAGATAGAAACATCGTGTGTTCCTCCTCCGCAGTCAAAGACCACAATCTTCATGTCTTGTCCTTTCTTGTCAAGACCGTATGCTAATGCTGCAGCTGTAGGTTCGTTAATGATTCTTCTAACCTTTAACCCTGCAACCTCTCCAGCCTCCTTCGTAGCTTGTCTCTGTGAGTCATTGAAGTAAGCAGGAACTGTAATTACAGCTTCTGACACCTCAGATCCGAGATAGTCTTCTGCAGTCTTCTTCATTTTTTGAAGAACCATTGCTGAAATCTCTTGTGGAGAATACAGACGATCGTCAATTTTTACTCTTGGTGTGTCGTTTTCTCCTTTTACTACTTCATAAGGAACACGCTTTACCTCTGTGCTCACCTCTTTAAAGCTGTGGCCCATGAAACGCTTAATACTATATACTGTTTTAGTAGGGTTGGTGATCGATTGTCGCTTTGCAGGATCTCCAACCTTTCTTTCCCCTCCTTCTGTAAATCCTACTACTGAAGGCGTGGTTCTTTTGCCTTCACTATTCGGGATTACCACTGGTTCGCTACCTTCCATTACGGCAACACAGCTGTTCGTGGTTCCCAAGTCGATACCTATGATCTTACCCATGTGTTCTAATTTTCATTTGGCTCTCTTTAGTCAAACCATATGCCATGGGAAATCCAGCTAGCAATGAATGCAGCTTTGTCAGAATTTCATAAAAACTAGAAGGGATAGGCTGTCACCGAAAGTGACAACATGACATTACTTACATGTCTGAAGTGCGTCGTTGCACCGTCCTGGACGAGTGAATCCTTTGTTCACAGTGTAATACTTCTCATCATCATCGCCACTTGAAACAACTTGATTCGAATAGAGTAGTTCTTCTAAAGTTTGACCTTTAAAGACTCTACCGCTTTTGAATGCATCTTGCTTAGAAGTACGGGTCGAAGTGATGTATCGGCTTGCAAAAAGCCCTATGCCATTTTCAACATTGGTATATTCTGGCTGCTCTTGGATGATTTCCGTCTTAGGCTGATTCACCTCCATATACGTTGCTAGATTGTTGTCAGCCACCTCCAGAAAATATTGGAGTGTATCACTCGCAATTCTTTTGAATGACTCATTGCCGAAATCATAGTCCGGAACATCTCTGTCGATAGCAATAAAAAATTCTTTTGGGCTCATGACGAATGATACAGAACCTGGATTATCGGGATTATCCACTCGTCGAGAACCAACGGTGAAAATCATGCTGTCTTTTCGCACCGCTCCAGAAATTGTATCCACGTCTTTGTAATAGAAACGATAATAAGAGTTGTACGCAACGCCGCCTTTGGCTTTGCTCCATGTGACTTCTTGAGATGTTCTATAGTCTCCAGCACCAAGGAAGTCGACTTCCGCTCTATCTGCCTGTGTTGGATCTGAACTTGCTCCAACGAGATTTGGCTTCAACAAAGTGATTGCTGCCAAACCTCCACTTGATGCGGTGTTTCCAAGAACGGCTGTAGTAGCCGTCACAGTTTTCACATCCTCACCGTCGATATCCACAACACAGATGAGTTGGTAATACTTCTCAGGGTTTAGCGGATTAACACCAGATCCTTCTAATGGGGTATCAAAGTAGTAGACTTTGTTGCTATCACTCGCAAAAATCCCTGTATCCTTCGTATCAAGATACATGGATTTCAATTGCCAGACTTTACCAGTCTCTGCGCCACTTGGGTTGATTTCCACAATACGAGCGCTAAGCTCATTTTCAGTGTATTCATTCACGCCAGAAATACCTGCTAATACTGTCGCAGACTCCTCTCCAACGAACGCCTTGTTGATTCTAATAAACTGACGATCCTTGTTGGCCTCCAACAATCCATAAATTATCGTCATATCCCTCTTAGGTGCTATAATGTCAATGTCAGTTTCACAACCGCTAAACATGGTGACAGCTCCCAGAAATAACAACAAAATCGAAGATACGCGAGACATAAAATTCATGTACGTTTGTGTTGAAGCGCTCAAAAGTACACTCCATTAAGACGCGATAAGACAAGAATTGACATTCGGTCGGTTTTAATCCACTAACGGTTATATAATATGAGTACAGTAACGCAAAAGCTCTCTCCAATCGGTTCAACAGCTAAAAAGGTCACCACAAACGTCTTGCTTCAGATGAAGCAAAATGGCGAAAAAATAAGCATGCTTACGGCATATGATTTCAGCCTTGCACAGCTTGTTGATTTCGCCGGAGTTGACGTGATTCTAGTTGGTGATTCCGCCTCGAACGTCATGGCTGGTCATGAAACTACTTTACCCATCACCCTCGACCAGATGATATATCACGCTGCATCGGTCATTCGCGCAATCGACCGAGCCCTCGTGGTGGTGGATCTTCCGTTCGGAAGCTACCAAGGAAATTCAAAAAAAGCACTATCATCTTCCATTCGAATAATGAAAGAAGCCGGAGCCCATGCTGTTAAACTTGAAGGCGGCAGAGAGGTCAAAGATTCCGTTGATCGCATACTCATGGCAGGCATACCGGTCATGGGTCATCTTGGACTCACCCCTCAGAGCATCTACAAGTTCGGAACCTACGCTGTCAGAGCCCGCGAGGAAGAAGAATCGGCTAGATTAATTGAGGACGCCAAGATTTTAGAAGAAACGGGTGTGTTTGCCTTGGTCCTCGAAAAAATTCCTGCAGTTCTTGCTGAGGAAGTGGCGAAAGCCGTTTCAATTCCCGTCATCGGAATTGGAGCTGGTGGTGGTGTCGATGGTCAGGTTCTCGTTCTTCATGACATGCTTGGGATTAACAAGGAGTTTTCACCTCGATTCCTGAGACGATATGCAGATTTACATGAAGTAGTAACTGGTGCTATCGGCAATTACATTGAAGACGTAAAAACTGGCGACTTCCCAAACGAAAAGGAACAGTACTAATTGAAAACCATTCCACTAGCCGATCGTATTCTCTTCGAGGATAACCATCTTATAATTGTCAACAAGCTCCCGGGCGAACTCGTTCAAGGAGACAAGACTGGAGATGTTCCACTCTCGGAGTCTCTCAAAACGTTTATCAAAAAACGAAATAATAAACCTGGAAATGTATTCCTAGGTGTCCCACACAGACTCGACCGCCCTGTTGGAGGTGCCATCATTTTCGCGAAGACAAGTAAAGCGTTGAGTCGACTAAGCGATATGTTCAGGCGAAAGACGATTGATAAGACGTATTGGGCAATCACGGAAAACAAACCAGCTGCGTCTCAAGCTGAGTTAGTCGGTTACTTGATCAAAAATGAGAGTAAGAACAAATCTTTCGTTTCTGACGTTGAGAAAGGAGGCCATAAAGAGGCGCGCTTGAGTTACACCTACTTGAAAGGCTCAGACCGCTATCACCTTCTTGAGATAGATCTCCACACTGGGCGGCATCATCAAATCAGGGCTCAATTGGCTAATATGGGATGCATCATTAAAGGAGATCTTAAATATGGAGCGGCTAGAAGTAATCCAGATGGTAGCATTTCACTCCATGCTAGGAGATTGAAATTTGAGCATCCTGTAAAACAGACGCCTCTCGACCTTACCGCTCCATGCCCTGACGATAAACTTTGGGCATTTTTTGAAGGTTCGGAGAATTCATAGCCTCCTCGGCCATTACCCTACTTCTTCGGCTTGAACAATTTTCCTTAATCTGACTTATGGTGGAACGAGATTGTTCGGAGATACCAGCTCAAAGGTCAATTTGGATCTACATCCAATTGAATGCGAATCTTTCGATACTCCTCGTGCCCGTCCATTTTATCCAGACATGATTGAATAAATTTCTTCGACTTCGAGAGTGATATAGAACTTTCCAGCTTGATGAAAATTTGTCTGATGTACTTCCCGCGAATTCGCGCAATGGGAGGTTCTTCTGGCCCCAACACTCGTTTTCCTAATCCAGCTTTGAGTAGGTTTTTGAGATGCTCTGCTCCCGCGCGATTGAATCGCGCATCATTGTGCATGAGCGTGAGCTTCACGATGCGCGAAAATGGCGGATAGTCAAACATTTGTCTTTCAGAAACCTGATGCTCATACATCCCACGATAATCGTGATTAACAACACGCTCCAGCACTGGATGATCCGGGTTGTAAGTCTGAATAAGCACTTTACCTCTACTGCTTTTTCGCCCAGCTCTGCCCGACACCTGGGTTAGTAACTGAAACGCCCTCTCGAATGCCCTAAAGTCGGGTCTATTCCAAAGAGCATCGGCATTCATAACTCCCACAAGGGACACATTTTCAAAGTCGAGGCCTTTTGTAACCATCTGAGTTCCGACGAGAATGTCGATGGATCCGCTTTCGAAACTTGTTATTAGGCTGTCAAACGAATGCTTCTTTCTTGTGGTGTCGAGATCCATTCTGGCAATTCGCGCATCTGGGAAGAACACCTCGAGGTCATCTTCAATTTTTTCAGTCCCTAATCCTCTAATACTCAATTTTGAAGAGGCACAGTTAGGACACGCGGGTGGTTGTGGAATGCTGTAACCACAGTAATGACAGAGCAATTTAGAGAAATGCTTATGATAGGTCAAGTTCACATCACAATTGATACAATCAGCTGTCCATCCACAACTTTCACAGAGCTGAAAAGGAGCATAACCTCGACGGTTCTTGAAAAGAATAATTTGTTTTCGAAGTGATAAAGCCATCTTTATTTCAGCGATCAATTGCTGACTATAGTCCAAAGACTCTTCCGTCCTTTTGCTCTTTGTCATGTCAATCAACTCAATCTTCGGTAATTCTGTATCGAGGTACCGATTCATCAGTTGCACTAAGGCAAACTTTCCTTTTTTGGTATTATAAAAACTCTCTAGCGAAGGCGTAGCTGATCCGAGAATCACTTTAGAGTTTAAGTCGTTGGCCAACCATATAGCCATGTCCCGCGCGTTGTAATTTGGACTCCCTTCATGTTGCTTGTATGAGCCATCATGCTCTTCATCAACGATGATTAATCCGAGATGATTAAATGGAAGAAAAACGGATGAACGTGCCCCGATAACAATGCATGGCTCTGTACTTTTAAGAAGCCTCATCCAAATGGTCAATCGTTCTCGATCTGTCTGTCTTGAATGGTAAATCAGCACTTCGTGGCCAAGAAGTTTTTCAATGCGTCTGACCAGTTGTGTGGTAAGCGCGATTTCTGGAACGAGATACAGTACTTGTTCTCCTCGATCCAATATTCTATTCGCAATCGCAGTATAAACATGGGTTTTTCCAGAGCCGGTTACACCATGTAGAAGGACCGTGTCTTTTTCAATCCAGGCGCTTTCAATCTCTTGAATTGCCCTAACCTGCTCAGAATTGAGTTCTGTAGTCAATCGATCCACCGACGGGTCAAATTGATCCAGCTCTTCAAACTCTTCAAGAACTCCTTTTTGGATCAGGCTATTTAAAATTGATGTGGTTAATCCTGAGCGTTCCAAAAATTGCTTCTTGCTCACCACCATAGCAGCAGCATCTTCGGCATCGGCGTTTTCGAAAAAACGCATCATCAGTTCGAATTGCTTTGGTGCTCGCTGGAGCTTTTCCAACATTTCGGAAATGGACGAGTCAGAATGATATGATCCGGTCAATCTTAGATACGCTGTTTTTTTTGGCTTTGCAGCGCCCTTCATTTCTTCAGAGACCAACACGACACCCTTTTTCAGCAAGGAGTTTATTGCGCGATGAATCTTGGCTTTCGCATCGAGGCTTTCTAATCTATGAACATCTAATTTTTCGTTTGAATTGAGCTGAGCAATTATCATTTGCTCTTCAGAACTAAACTCTTCATAGGTTTCAAAAGCAGGATTCAACCTCACAATGGTATGCGAACTTAATTTGAGTGCTCCTGGAAGTGAAAAGTTCATTACTGGGCCCAAACCACTCATGTAATAGTCTGCCATCCATGACCAAAGTCGTAGTTGAGATTCTGTTAAGACTGTTTCATCATCAAGAACATATAGAATGTCTTTAACCTTTGCCCCAAGCCTAAGCTCATTCACAAGACCAAGGATAATTCCGGCGTAATGTCGTTTCTTACCAAATGGAACAACGACTCGCTTTCCGGCCACCACCTCGTCTCTCATTTCGATGGGAACTCGATATGTAAATGGTCCTTTTAAGGCCAAGGGTAAAATCACCTCTATATACTCTGCATCCCTCACAATTGCGAATGTAAGTCGCCTTCATCTTCGGGCACCGTGCTGTGGAAAACTCACCTAACTTTCCTGCTAACAGGCCTGATCCATATACTAATCTTGTATTCTATGCTTGCCCTCGTAGACTGGATTATTATCATTTCATTCCTCATCCTCTCGCTTGCCATTGGCTTGTATTATCGAAAAGATGCTGGTAAAAGCCTGAGTGATTTCTTCTTGGGGGGCAGAAATTTGCCATGGTACATTGCTGGAATATCCATGGTGGCGACCACATTCGCCGCAGACACTCCATTGGCTGTTTCTGAGCTTGTCTCTCAAGGTGGCATTGCAAAAAATTGGCTCTGGTGGTCCTTTATATTCGGAGGAGCTCTCACCACATTCTTCTTTGCTATGCTCTGGCGCAGAGCGAACATATTGACCGAGCTCGAGTTCATTGAACTGCGCTACCATGGAAACCCGGCCAAATTCTTAAGATTATTCAAGGCTACATATCTCGGTCTTTTCATTAACGCTGTCATCATTGCCTGGGTAAACCTTGCGATGATGTCTTTGATTGAAGTGTTCTTTGACGTTGATAAAAACATTGCATTTTGGATAACTATGGGACTAATGGTCCTAGCGGTTGTCTATGCGGCTCTTTCTGGTCTGAAAGGAGTTGCAGTGACGGATACGGTCCAGTTTATTCTGGCAATGACCGGCTGCATCATCCTAGCAATATTGGTAGTAAACGACGATAAGATTGGTGGTGTCGCAGGATTGCAAGAACGCTTGCCTCAGAGGGCTTTTGATTTTGTACCAAGGATCGGAGGAGATTCTTCAAATGTCACCGACTACCTCCAAGGGTTCGGATTAACGCTCGGAGCCTTTTTCGCATTCGTTGCCATTCAATGGTGGTCGAGTTGGTATCCTGGATCGGAGCCAGGCGGCGGTGGCTATGTCGCTCAACGAATGATGAGCACCCGAAGCGAAAAAGACTCTGTCTGGGCTACATTGCTCTTTCAAATCGGTCATTACTGCATACGACCTTGGCCATGGATTGTCGTTGGCCTTTGTGCTATAGCCCTATACACACCAACAGATGAGTTAAAAACTTTACTGACGACTGAATCGATGACTGAAGAACAGATTACTGTTTCTTCAGCAGAAGAATTCATCGCTCACTACCCACAGTACCGGGATACAGAAGCAGAAAAACAGGTCCGTTATCATTTTGAGCCCAGACTCGGCTTTGTGTTTGCTATGAAAGACTTTCTACCAAAAGGCCTCGTTGGACTCTTATTGGTGGCATTTATTGCTGCTTACTTAAGTACAATTTCTACCCAGGTGAATTGGGGCGCGAGCTACGTGGTGAACGATCTAATCATGCCGCTTTCCAAAGTCAACTCTCAAAAAAACTTGGTCTTGATAAGTCGATTGGCCTCCGTTGGCATCATGATACTTGGGGGGATGGTAACTCCACTGGTCACAAGTATCTCGGGAGTTTGGGCATTTGTCATGCAGTGTGGAGCGGGACTTGGTCTTGTTCTCATTTTGAGATGGTATTGGTGGAGAATCAACGCATGGAGTGAAATCACGGCTACCATAGCGCCTCTCATTGCTTACTCATTTTGCTATTTCTATTTAAATGACACCCTCGGACCTCATTTTGTGGACAACTATGGTTCCTTTTATGTTACAGTAGGATTCACCACAATTTGCTGGATCCTAGTCACCTACATCACATCTCCCACCGATGAAGAAAAACTGCGGTTGTTCGAGGAGCGTGTGCAACCAATGGGTGTTTGGCCCTCACATTTTACCCAAGTAAAAGAACGGAATAAACAGCTTAAATGGCTAGCTTTCAATTGGCTCTCAATGGTGGTCTTCATCATCTCCTTCCTCTTCTTGATTGGTAGTCTGATACTGGCAAAATATGAAGATGCACTGGTATATTTTGTCTTGTCCATTTTATCAACTTTTGGACTTCGATTCTTTCTCAAAAAAACCAATATATTCGAAGGTAATTCTGAATCTGCATGAAACCTACTCAGTTACTAGTTCTCACACTTAGCATTGGAGCTGCCCTGTGTCTCAGTTCTTGTGGTGGCGAACAAACCACATCATCGGACACAGATCACTCGTCAGCGAGCAAACCAAAAGCTGGAAACGCACCGAACGCCTCTATATTAAAGGTTGGTGATAAACTGTTCAACCTTCCATCTCCATTAGAAACCGCGTTTTTGATTGAAGAGGTTGGTGGTCACTTTAACGAGGCAATTCTAAACCGGAATACAGACGCCTCCGGTTACAGCACGAAACAATCTCAGGCTATGAATCTGGGAATTTATGGTGCAGATCTAGGTTATAGCCTAATCTATGGACATAGCCAAAGTACCTTCACATTACTCGCCACATGTAAGCGTCTAGGAACTGATTTAGGAATATCCCCAGCCGTTTATACGGGTTTGATGGGCCGATTCGAGGGCAACCTACAAAATCGAGACTCCCTGCTCATTTTCGTTTCAGAATTGAATCGCATGAGTGATGAATACTTAAAGGAAAACGAAAGTGAAGACATTAGTGCGCTCATTCTTTATGGAGGCTGGGTTGAGTCATTATACTTCTCTACTGTCTTAACACAAGAGCTCGACGATGAGAAACTACGTAATCGTGTAGGAGAACAAAAGAACACTCTTGGCAATATGGTTGGGCTGATTGAACAACAGAATGTCGATGGCGCACTCGATAATATTGTAACGCAATTGAAAGAGTTAGAAGTCATTTTTGAAAACGTTGGTGATAGCTATACATGGGTTGAACCACAAACAAACCCAGAAGAACACATGACTGTTATCAAGAGTCAAAGTTCAGTAGAGGTAAGTCCAGAAGTTCTCGCTGAGATCACAGCGAAAATTGACGATATCAGGAATTCTATAATCGGATCATCAGAATCATGAAACAGCTACTCATCATAACTTTCGCATTGCTTTCCTTCGTTGGAGCTTCAGCCCAATGTGATATTACGGCTGATGTATGCCAGAGTCACATTACGGATGACTTTCTCTCTGACGGCCAACATTATAGAGCTCTCCTTCTAACTGATCAGGTTGCTGAATTCAACGCCACTTTGTATGGTGGGAGTCTATACAGACTTGCTGCTTGCACAGGAACCCAAGATGGGAATTTAGTTTTCCGTGTTTTTGACAAAGAGCGAAACTTGATTTTCCGAAATTCTGAATTCAAGAATGCTCCATACTGGGACTTCATGGTAAAGTCCACTTTGGATGTGATTATTGAAGCAGAGCTTGACCCAATCGCCGGAGCCAGTGGCTGTGCAGTCATGCTGATGGGTTTTAAACGTTAGTTCTCCACCAACTAAAAGAATCAGGTTGTCATGAATCCAGGCGACCAATTACCCGATTTTAAAGCTTACGACCAAGATTGGAATGAATTCCATTCCAATGAATTGCTCGATTCACCGAGCGTGATCTTCTTTTATCCAAAAGACAATACTCCTGGTTGCGTAAGGGAAGCATGTTCGTTTCGTGATAACATCGAAGAATTCACTTCTATGGGGGCACGTGTCATTGGCATTAGTGCTGACAATCCCGAAACTCACAAGCAATTTGCCGAACGCTATCTATTGCCGTACACTCTCATATATGACAAAGGAGAAATTAAAGAATTATTCAGCGTCAAGTCCTCGTTGTTCGGAATAGTACCATCGAGGGAAACATTCATTTTTGACTCTCGTGGAACGCTCACCCATCATTTTGCAAATCAATTGCAACCGAATAAGCATATTGCAGAAGGTCTAAAAGCCGTCAAGGCTTTGAAGAAGGTCTAAGTAGCTTATATGCATGACTCCAGTCATTGCGCAAGATTCCTGGTATGCAGAGAAGCATACTCAACGGCTCAATGGCCCGAGCCGATTCCACACCGCCCATATCTTCAGCTTCCCACCCAAATTTCTCAAGAATACCAACGACCACTTCCTTTGCTGTGTTATCATTCCCACATATGAACATAGTTGGCTTTGACTCAAAAGGTGGGTCGACCATGTACGCAGAACTAACGCTGTTAAATGCTTTTACAAATCGGACGCTAGGAAAGCCGTTTTGAACTTCTTCCATAAAAGAAGATTCGAGCGAAGTGGTAAAATGAAGCACACCATTATCTGGCGTCTTCGTTTCGTCAATTGGATTGGTAACGTCAATGACAATTTTATCTTGAATTCGTTCTGATTTAAGCTCTTCTAGAACTTCTTTGGCAACTTGCCCTTTGACAGCTAGAACCAATAGTTCTCCAAATTCACTCGCCTGATCAAAAGTCCCGATAGCCGCACCCATTCCTTTCCTCTTTGACCAATCTTCAAGTTTGGAAGGCGATCTTGATCCAATCATCACCGGATATCCATACTTCAAAAAACCCTTTGCTAAAGTCTGCCCTACTTCTCCAGAGCCAATTATTCCGATGTTCATTTCTTGCGTTTATTTGAATCCGTTAAATGTAGCGAGGCATGGAATCATCTTCTTCAAAATCCAATAAAATAATCTTCCGAACGGCCAGATTGTATGCATTTGAGCTCACTACCAAGGATACTCAGGGGGTTTATGAATTGAATAATGATCCGGAAGTCATGAAATATACAGGGGAACCTGCTTTCAATTCTTTTGATGACGCACGAGACTTTTTAGCCAACTACGACGCTTATGAAAAGACCCAAATGGGACGATGGGGATTAAAGCTCTCTAGTTCATATGAGTTCATTGGGTGGTGCGGTTTGAAGCTGCATGCGAATGGTGAAATTGATCTTGGGTTCAGGATAAAGCAATCGTTTTGGAACGAGGGTTTCGCCACTGAAGCGGCACAAGCTTCGGTCGAATACGGATTCGACAACTTCAAAGTCGACTATCTCATTGGCAGAGCCATGAAGGATAACATCGCCTCCATCAGGGTTCTGGAAAAGATAGGAATGGTGTTTTGGAAGGAAGTCAAGTCTGATTTGGAGGACGCCTTTTGCTATCGAATCGACAGGGGAGATTTTCGAAAATCACGCGTTCATATTTAAGTTTTCTTTGTGGGCTCTTGAATCGAAGCATATTCATATTTCTTTTATTGACCCTGCCTTCACTGAGTTTAGCGCAGTTGGCTTTCAATGATGTAGACTACCACCAAATTCCTTTCAAGAAAGTAAAACCTTATATCGAGCGTCAGGCTATTGCTCAGACCATTGAACATTTCAACGAGCTTGAACCAAGCTGTAAGAATGTTGAGGATTTTGGGACTTACCAAGTCTATTCTAGGTCATATACAATTGAGCAACCGCTCTCTGTGGTTTGGAGCATGTACAAGGATTCTGACCCAACTTCAACTTGGAATACCAAGAAGAGCAAGATTGGACTGATGTATTTGCGAAATGAGGATCGACTGGTCTATCCTTCCGATAGCGCTGGTTCTGCTCGTCTTGGACAAGTTATCTATCTCAACCTCCGGATGCTGCAAGGGATGTATAACCTGGTCACTTCATTAGAAATTACTCGGTTGGATGAAGATGAAAAAACCATTGAATTCAATTATGTGCGCGGTGGAATCAACGATGGCAAACAAGTCATTAAATTAATAGAGAATAGCAACGGACAAACTGTGCTTACCCATATGTCCATCGTTCACAGTGAGTCTCCTTTTAGAGACCGGGTAATCTATCCGTTCTTCCATAACAGACTCATCAATGCGTTTCATCGGAACATGAGACGACTCCTCGAACTAAATTCCTAACATTCTCTCTTCTGCTCCTTAGATTTGGAGGATGAAGAAGAGAATTCTGATCACAGGCGCTACGGCTGGTTTTGGAAAAGCTATTGCTGAAAAATTTGCCGCCAATCAGCACGATTTAATCATTACCGGAAGGCGTATCGAGCGGCTCGAGGTCCTGAAACGTAAATTGGAATCTGATCATGGTGTCGATGTCCATGTTCTGCCCTTTGATGTGCGAGAGAAAGAACAGGTTACAGCAGCGATTAACTCTATTCCGCCCGACAAATCTCCTAACATTTTAGTCAATAATGCAGGGCTCGCTTCTGGATTATCTCACATTCAAAATGGAGACTTAGAGGATTGGGATAAAATGATCGATACAAACGTTAAGGGGTTGTTGTATGTATCAAGGGCGGTCCTTCCAACCATGATTAGCCAAGGCAGTGGCCATGTCATCAACATTGGTTCCACAGCAGGAAAGGAAGTCTACGAAAACGGTAACGTGTATTGTGCATCCAAACACGCGGTAGACGCCATTTCCAAATCGATGAGAATCGATCTTTTAGGAACCGGAGTAAAAGTGACTCAAATATCACCTGGCGCGGCTGATACTGAGTTTAGCGAAGTTCGATTTCATGGCGACAAAGAGCGTGCTAAGTCGGTGTACAATGGATTCGAGCCGATGAGTGCTGAGGATATCGCCGAACTCACTTACTATGCTGCCAATCTTCCACCAAACCTTTGCATTAATGACATGGTGGTCACAAGCCTAGCTCAGGCGAACAGCTATTACGTAAAGAGAACTTAAAGTAGTTCGCAATTCTGAGGAATGGCTTGAACAAAGGAGTCATTGATTTTGTCAAACAACAGGCGTCCTTCCGCATTGCCAATAGTTCTTCCATCTGCCTCTAAAATTGGAGTCAGCTGTCCCATGGTGCCCGTGCCGAACGCGAAGTCAGCATTGTAAAACTCCGAAAGTGAAATATTCTTTTCAGCCACTTTGATACCTCTCCCTTCGGCCTCCTTCATTACCATTTCTCTTGAAATTCCAGGCAAGCACGCATCGGCATGAGGAGTAACAAGATCCCCGTCTTTCAGCATGAAGACATTGGTGTCATTTAATTCCGAAATAAAACCATGATCATCGAGCATGATGGCAGCATTCGCATTGGCTTGATTGGCTTGAATCTTCGCTATGATGTTGTTCAGTAAATTATTATGATGGATTTTGGAATCTAGGAATTGCGGTCCGTTGCGGCGCTGAGTTGATGTAATCACCTTGATTCCAGTGTCGTTGTCATACACGAGCGCCTTCCATTCAGCGAGGACAATCAGTGTACAACCGTTTTGATTTAGTCTTGGATCCATTCCGCTGGTAACCTTCTCTCCCCTTGTCAGCGTCAACCTCAAATGAGTTTCGTCTTTCATTCCATTTGCCTCCAAAGTCATTTTTATGGCTGCTTTGACATCATTGTCGGACGGAACGTTCTCAAAGGACAATGCCTTTGCAGATTCTCGCATCCGTTGTAGATGAGAGGAGAGGTGCAGAATTCCTTCTTTGTATAGTCTCAACCCTTCCCAAACAGCATCGCCACCTTGAACAACCGAATCGAACACAGAAACCCCGCCCTCATCTCGATGGATGAGCCGGTCTTTCACATAAACCTGTAGATCCGCATTCTTGGGATTGTAATGTTGTAACATATCAAATGATTTCAAATTTCTTTAAATGATCATAATAGTACTGGGCTTCTTCCAACAAACCATCGTACCGCGAATCGAGTTCCACCTCTTCTTCGGTCTTTTGTTTTAATCCATCACTTTCATGAAGGCTTCCGTACCAGTATTCAGCCCAAACGCCATCCTCATTCCTCGGGCCCGGTTCCCAAGTCAGCATGGATTGCTCAAACGGAATGGTGAGCGCAATGCACAGCTTTTGAATCATCGACTGAGGGTTCTTAAGCACATTTCCTGTATCCACAACCACAGGATTCTGCCCTAACTCTTCAACCAAATACTTCCAGACTTCAAATTGATGTTTCAACCCAATATCCATGATGGTGATATCTGGAATCACTTTGGTAAAAGAGGCGATTATTCTTTTAGGATCTCGAACAAGAAACATGTTGGTCAACCCTGATAGAAAATCGAAGTCCACATCAAGAAGGTGATGCCCCATATTTTTAATATAGACCTCTTCAGTTAGATAGTCTCCTAAAATCACATTCTTGATCACCAAATTTGGATCGGTAGACATGGATGCAATTGTCTTTTCTCGGCCTGGGTGATCGACCCCAGTTCGTTTCAGGTAATGGGCGTAAAAAGGTTCATCTACTACAGTGCAGCTCTGCCTTTGAGCAAACGCATACATCATCGCAGTGCTGATGTTTCTGGGTCCTGATATCAAGTGAATGCGCTTCACCTAACAATGATAACCAGTAGAACATGATCAGGTAAGTTTGCTAGATGAAATCTTGGGATGATATTCGACACACAGCTGATCTCCTTGGTGAGAAAGGATTTGGAAAAATCGACATCATCATCATTCTAGGAAGTGGGCTCGGTAGGACAATTGAACAAGTAGACATCCTTCATCAACTTCCCTATGACCAAATCGCAGGTTTTCCTCATAGCACGGTCTCGTTTCACGCTGGAAATTTAATTCTCGCGCAGATTGCTGGAAAGCGCTGCGCAGTTCTCCAAGGAAGGTCTCACTTCTATGAAGGCCATTCAATGGGAGATATAGCTTTTCCAATTCGCGTTTTGCACTCTTTAGGAGCGAAGCAGTTGATAACAAGTGGAGCAGCAGGTTGCATGAATTTGGACTGGATGAAAGGTGATATTATGCTTTTGAGCGATCACATTAACCTGTTACCGACGAACCCTCTTATTGGACCCAACGATGAGCGCATTGGCACTCGCTTTCCTGATATGAGTGAGGCTTATAGCCGAAGTACAAATGCAATGTGTCGACGGTTATCGGCTCAGCTTGGGTTCATAGTCAGAGAGGGAGTTTACGCCGCCGTAACTGGGCCAATGCTTGAGTCGCCGGCAGAGTATCGTTTTCTTCGAACGATCGGAGCAGATGCCGTCGGAATGAGTATCATTCCAGAGGTTATAGCGGCTAAACATGTTGGGATGACCTGTACAGGCCTTGTTGTCTTAACAGATGTGTGTGACCCTTCAGACCTCAAGCCAATCAACATTCCTGACATCATCTCAACCGCAACCAAAGCAGATTCCAAACTCGCAGAAATAATCACTCACTTGATAGCCGCTAGCTGATGTCGAACACTTGGTTTCAATTTAAAGAATTCAAGATCAATCAAAATCGGGTCGCATTCAAATTTGGAACCGACGCGGCACTGCTTGGAGCATGGTGTCCAATCCTTGAGGATCAATCGATTCTTGAGGTCGGCGCAGGAACAGGTGTCATCTCCTTGATGTGTGCCCAACGAAATCCTTCAGCTAGTATAACAGGAATAGAGCTGGATTATGAGAGCTATGAACAGTGCGCTGAAAATTTCGAAGCCTCCAAGTGGAGTTCCCAGCTGAATGCACTGCATGGCGATTTCAATTTATATCCGTTCAATACAAGGTTTGATCATATCGTTTGTAATCCTCCATTTTTTGCAGGCTCAACTCAAAACCAAGAAGAGAGACTGAATCAAGCGCGTCATGAAATTAAATTAAGCCTGTCCAATCTTTTAAAAAGAAGTTCAGAGCTTCTTTCATTGAACGGTTCGCTTAGCTTAGTACTCCCACACGAACGACTAGGAGAAGTTGAGGGACTAGCCGATGAGCTGGGTTTTGGGTCAATCAAACAGCTCTCAATTCGGCCTTCATTGAATAAGAAGGCTAATCGGGTATTGGTGGTGTTTTCACGCAGAAAAGCCAGGCTTCATTTCGAAGAATTGGTATTGTACTCTTCACCGTCTGTCTATTCAGGGCGTTCCACAGAACTCTTAAAACCATTTTACCTGAAGCTCTAGGAATCAAAAATTCTGTTAACACACTTATTTGTGGCAGTATCCCTGCATTATCTGCTCAAAACGACAACCATGAAAAAGAGAATAGTTTCAGCATTAGCCATACTTCTGATCAGCGGATCGGTTGCATTGGCCCAGAGTCAAGAAGGTAACAAAAAGGACATCCCATTGGTAAGCAAGAAAGCACCGGGCTCAAGTGAGGATAAGAAGGCCAACGCTAAAGTCGATCCATCTTCTTCTAATGCGAAACCCACAAAGATCCCCGAAGGCGAAAAAGGCTCGACTCATGAAAAGGTCAATTCGCGCGATCGCGAACACACTGGTTATAATCCTGGCATGAAACCAAGGAGTAAGTCCGACAAAATGATGATGGCAAGAAAAAAAGAATCGAAATAATTCTAGATATATGGCAAAAGGCGGGAGTTTCTTCCGCCTTTTTTCATTCTTTTGAATGCATGGCCAAACATCAGCTTCATCCCGAACAGTGGATAGACGTATTCAGTGACCTATTGCTGAACTATGCGCTGATCAGGATAAAAGAGCGAGAAATAGCGAAGGATTTAGTTCAAGAAACATTTCTAACCGCCATCAGAACTAAAGAACAATACCGAGGAGAAATTTCGGAAATGAATTGGCTGTTTCTAATATTGAAAAGCCGCATACTCGACCATTACAAAAAGAAGAAAGAAGTACTTGAGTCTCAACTCAAAGAAGCAGACGATGACGAGGACAGCGATGACTTCTTTAATTCTACTGGTCACTGGTCAAAAAATGGCGCTCCGAACGAGTGGACGACAGACAAAATGGTGAGAAGTGCCGAATTTATGCATGTACTCAATGAGTGTAAAAATAGACTCAATGAGGTGCAGAATGCCGTGTTTACAATGAAGTACATTGATGGTGAGGATTCTGAGATGATATGTAAGGAACTTAATATATCCTCTTCCAACTACTGGGTTTTAGTTCACAGAGCAAAACTCAAATTGAGAGAATGTCTTGAAAAGAATTGGATGACATGATTTGTTGCAAAGAAGCTGGAATATTAGGTGAGAAAATGGGCGAAAAAAAGCTCTCCACAATGGAGACTTTCAAGCTCATGTATCATATGGTCTGGTGCAAAAACTGCCGGAGATTTAAGAAGCAAATTGATTGGATCAATAGAACTCTCAAGCAAATAGATCTCGACGAAAAGTTCACCCAAGAAGAAAAAGGTGATCTAAAAGAAAAAGTAAACCCAGAGATGGGATAATAATAAACTCAAATCATCCTTAAATAACAACTATGGAAAGTAAGAAGAAGAGCGCCTTGGGCGCCGTAATCACAGGTACATTGATCTCAGGGTCAATTCTTAGCGTTGGAGCAGTAAATGCCAACACAATGTTTGATTTTGACGATTTAGGTTCCGGCGCTGAATTGCGAAGCGACCTTCTTGATGCATCAAATACTGGATTTAAGATTGGCGAAGCCAAGTGTGGCGAAGGAAAGTGCGGCGAGGAAAAGAAAGCGGAGTCATCAACATCAACAGATGCTGCGGTTGACTCTAAATCCGCAGAGCACAAATGCGGCGAAGGAAAGTGCGGAGAGCATAAGGAAGAAGCTCAGACTTCTACAGATGCTAAAGCCTCTGAAGAAACGAAAGATGAATCCAAGTCCACTGAGCACAAGTGCGGCGAAGGAAAGTGCGGTGGCACTGAGTAAATGATCAAATAATTGAAGCCCGAAGCAGAACTTCGGGCTTTTTATTTCCAGTTATGAATGATGGTGTAGGCATAGGGTTTCGCAAGGACTTCGGTTCTGCCTTTTTTGACCAGTCCGTCATCAAGCCAGATTTTGTGGAATTAGCGCCAGAGAATTGGATTGATGTGGGCGGTTATTGGAAGAAGCAACTGGACAAGGTTGCTGAACAATATCCGATTCTTCTACATGGTCTGTCATTGTCCATCGGAAGTCCAGATCCAATTGACTGGAAGTTTTTAGGAAAAATCAAATCATTCATTGAAGAATGGAATGTTCCAATCTATTCTGAACATTTGAGCTACAGCAAATGCGACAATGCCCATCTCTATGACTTACTTCCAATTCCATTTAGAGAGGACGCAGTTAAGCATATTAGCCAGAGGATCAAGGAGGTGCAAGATTTTCTAGGACATAAGCTTGTGATTGAAATTGTCTCCTACTACACGCCGGTCGCTGCAGAAATGACAGAGGTTCAATTCATCAATGCGATCCAAAGTGAAAGCGATTGTGAACTTCTTTTTGACATTAATAATATTTATGTGAATGGATTCAACCATGGATACAACCCCAAAGAATTCATAGAACAACTCGATCTTTCTCGAGTGCGGTACATTCATATGGCCGGTCATGAAAAAATCAGCGATGATTTGATCATAGACACACATGGTCAACCAATTATAGATCCGGTTTACGATCTTTTTGAGTTTGCCATCGGCAAACTCGACCATCAAGTTCCAATTCTCTTAGAAAGAGATTTCAACATACCAGAAATGGGAGAGCTCCAAACCGAACTTGAAAGACTAAAATCAATCAGCAAAAGAGCCTGGAAACATGAGCACCATGCTGAAGCCTGAAACATTATCACAGCAACAGAAGCTAGCTGATTTCTGCCGCTCCAATGTTGAACCAGAGCTTATTGGAACTACAGATGGTAGGTTAAAAAATTATAGAAGACTTGTCTTCAGTGTTGTGCAAGACGCCCTGGGCAGTTCATATCCTCTTTCTAAAAATTTGCTCTCCACAAAAGAATGGGATGAGCTCTGCTTCAACTTCTTTCGAGATCATCGATGCCAAAACCCTCAGGTATGGCGAATGCCATTTGAACTCATCGATTTTACCGAGTCAACACATTCTTCGTTATGCGAGAAGTATCCATGGCTTCTCGAATTGATGATTTTTGAGTGGAAAGAGGTTGAATACTACATGATGGCTGATCTGACATTTCCCATTGAGCGATCCGGTGACTTTTGGGAAGATCCTTGGCGTCTCAATCCTGAGATGGAGATCATGGCTCTCTCCTACCCGCTCCATATGAAGAATGCTCGTTTTATTTCAAGAACCGATGTTGGCTCTTATTTCTGCATCATATTCAGGCAGCCCGGCACATTCAAGGTCAAGTTTATGAATGTGAGTCCCTTCTTTGCTTGGCTCATCGAATCAATGAGATTAGAGCCGAGCAAGTTACGCGACCTCGTTCCAGTTATGGAATCTCAATTCAACCTCACCGATATTCCAGCCGTAAAAGAGCGAATTCGTCCATTCTTCGAAAAGCTCCTAAATGAGGGAATGATCCATTAGTCTTATCGTAGTTTCGCCCATCTTTTTTTTCACAACCTACAATGAGCCTGTCAAGCCGAATTAAAAAGCTCTTCAAGATGACTATCGTTGCCCTAAAGGGTGGCTAATCAGAATTCACAACTGGTAGCATAAACAGAGCAATATTCCTACTCTCTGTTCCCATGATCGCCGAAATGCTCATGGAGTCACTTTTTGCAGTCGTGGATGTTTACTTCGTGTCGAAGGTGAGCGTGAATGCAGTGGCCACGGTAGGACTTACTGAATCTGTGCTCATGATCATCTATTCCATCGCTGTTGGCCTAAGCATGGCAGCAACAGCAATTGTTGCGCGACGGATTGGTGAAAAGGACCCAAAACGCGCTTCAAGCGCGGCATTTCAGGCCCTAATTCTTAGCGTTACGATTGGCATTGTCCTTGGAACCGTCGGGCTAATCTTTGCCGGCGATATTCTCAAGCTTATGGGCGGTGAACCTGAATTGATTGAGGAAGGAATTGGGTACACCCAAATCATGTATGGAGGGAACCTCAGTATTTTGCTCTTATTCCTCATCAATGGCATCTTCCGAGGAGCTGGAAATGCTGCAATTGCAATGCGCTCTCTTTGGCTGGCCAACGGCATAAACATCATTCTCGATCCAATCTTGATTTTTGGATTAGGCTCAATCCCAGAATTCGGCGTGGCTGGCGCCGCAATTGCTACTACGACTGGTTGTTCAATTGGCGTGATCTATCAACTCTATCACTTATTCAATGGTAAATCGATTATTCACATTGCCTGGCACAACATCGTACTGAGATGGAAGACAATGAAGGAGTTGATCAAGGTTTCTTCGGGAGGAATTGCACAATTCCTAATTGAATCCGCCAGCTGGATATTCTTAGTTCGGGTTGTTTCTGAATTTGGCGCTGATGCATTAGCTGGGTATACAATTGCTTTTCGAATAATTGTCTTCACGTTGCTTCCAAGTTGGGGTATGGCTAATGCAGCAGCCACACTTGTGGGGCAGAATCTTGGGGCTAAACAGCCTGATCGAGCGGAAACATCTGTTTGGAGAACCGCCATGTATAATGGAGGTTTTCTCCTGGTTGTATCAATAGTCTTCTTCGTTTTCGCTGAGCCGATCTTGTCGATATTTACTGACGTTGCGGCCGTTCAAGAAATTGGAAAGTCCGCGCTTCAAATCATATGCTTTGGATACGTTTTCTTTTCATATGGCATGGTCGTAGGTCAGGCGTTTAATGGAGCCGGTGATACGCGAACACCTATGTGGATCAGCTTGGTTGTATTCTGGATCATTCAAATTCCGCTGGCTTGGTGGCTTGCCATGTCACTCGGATTAGAAAGCGATGGCGTCTTCATTTCGATTGCAGTCTGTCATTCGATTTACGCTGTTATAGCCATGGTTCTATTTAAGAGAGGCAAATGGAAATTAGTTAAAGTCTAAAACAGCTCTGCCAGCATGCATCGAATACTGCCCCCTCCCATTGTTTCAATCGCATCTATGTCAAATGAAATCAATCGGTCGTTGTATCTGAGTAGTTGGTGCCGCTGACTATTTGATAATGAATGCTCTGCTTTTGAGGACAATAACATGACAGGTCGATCTCGCTGATCTCTAAGTTGTAGCATATTTCCAGCGAAATTCGAGTAGACTTGATCAAGAGTGAGATCAATTATATCATGACCTTCACTCTCCAGTTTCTCTCTTAGTTTAAATTGATCCTGACTGTCAACTGTATCCAACCCAATGGCCACAAACCTTTCTCCTAGAGCCATCATAACATTCGTGTGATATATCAATTCTCCTGCTGGACCGGATGATCGGAATACATGGATGGAATACCCTGTAAATTCTTCAAATTCCTTAATCGCATTTGGGTGCGTTCTTGGACTCAGCGCAGCATATCCAGTCTTCATCTTGTGATCCAAGATCAAACTGCCGGTTCCTTCGAGAATCTCCAGCGGATTCCTTTGCTCTCCTGAGGTTAGAGGAATGTGCTCCTCATAATTTCTCATCTTCATGAGGGAGTCAATGATGGATTCATTCCTCTCCGCCCGTCTGCTCTCAGCAAGCATAGAGAAGCTCAGAATGCGCTTGTCAGGTAAGGTAACTAACCAATTATTTGGGAAGCACGCATCTGGGGTATCGGGGTTATTGGCATCAAAGACAACATGATTGATTCCTTCTCCGCTCAACTTTTGTAGAACACCTTCAAACTCATGTTTTGCACGAATTGACAACTCCTCATTACCTGTCTGCTGAAATGAGTTTGAGGATTGCGTTTGAGGATTGCTATAAAACCTTTGTGGTCGAATGAGAAGAACTTCAGACGCAATCATGATCGGAAGATATGCATTGACACAGCTATCGGAGCTCTTTTCGTCTCATAAACTTCAGTCCAGACCAACGATCATCAATTGAACAGACATTGGTATCGAACAGCTGGGTTTTGAGGACTTCGGACCGAATTATCCCATCGCTGAGTTGGGAGGATATCCCTGGTGCCTTCTTAAACCAACAGAACCAAATGGAAGATATAGGATGGATTTGGTCCTTCACCTCCCGCACCATCTCTTTAAATTCTTGGTGGTAATTTGTGAATGCTATGATCAAATCGGCGATTAGTAGAAAGAAGTCTCTAGGCGCATTAATAAACATTCAGCGATAACCTTCTTTGATATCAAGCTTTTTCCACAGTGGATTTCCCATCAGGTTCATCATTAATTACAATGGAATCTTGCATTACAATCGTATGTTTTTTAACGCTCTTCATCATCCAGATAGCAATCAACGTAAATACCGCAGCTAGCGCTCCCACTCTCCAGAAACCCTCAACGTGATGGGTTCCTTCAGGAATGGTGACAAGATAACCCGCGATTAAACTTGAGACGCCTGCCGTTAAGTTTTGAACCGACGTATTCAAGCTCATAAACGACCCTCGATTTTCAGGCCGGATTACAGTAGTTACAATTGTGGTCGAAGGAACCATCCTACCTCCTATTCCAAAGAATAAAGCCCCACTTACGATCAAGGCTGCCCAAACGGGCACCGGTGGTAGGTTTGTAAGTACGACCAATGGAATGATTGAAAAGAATGCCATGATCGTAAAGACTCGATATCGATCTGATCTATCTGCCCACTTTCCTATTCTAGGATTGCTGAAGATGGTAACGAGGCCCCCAACTAAGTATACTAATGTGATCTCCTGTCGTTCAAATCCGACGTTCTCCACCAGGTATGGAGTGATGAATGGAATGACCGTAAACTGGCCAAAAATGAGAAGCATCGTAAATGTGAGTGCTTGCCACTGATTCTGATTATTTGGAATGTTCTTAATGAACTCTAAGGTCTTTTTGCTGTTGTTCACCCCTTTTTCTAAATGCTCTCGCACAGGTGGCAGTACAAATTGAACAGCAATAAGCAGTAGGAAGCTAATAATAGCAAGTACTTTAAAAGGCCATTGCCAGCCGAAAGTAAACGCAGCGGTTAAACCAATCGGTAATCCGATCGCCGAAGCCAAAGAGAATGCCGTCATGACGATTCCAATCCCCCATGCCCTCTTTTGGGGCGAGATTACATCACTTACGATGGTAAGTACGGTACTGCTCAAGACTCCGCCGAAAACTCCAGTCAGAATTCGTGCTGCGATCAGCGTGTTGTAATCATATGCGAGTCCGCACATCAATGTCCCTATCGCGAATCCTAGATATGCGAATTGGAAGTATTTCTTCCGATCAAAATTATCTATGAAGAACGCACTGATTAACCCTGAAAACCCGGCTGTAAGGGTGTATGATGCTACCAGAAGGGCGAATTTCTCCGAACCGATAGACAGTTCTTTCATCAGCATTTCGCCCAAAGGCATTATGATCATGAAGTCCATTACATGGGTAAACTGAGTAGCCGCGAAGAGATATAAAATCGTTCGTTCAGACTTCATGCATCACATTCAAGCGTTCGCTTGGAGAAATTGAATAAGATGTAAAGATGAAATTAATGCGTGCTTAAATACACGCGCTTCACGTATTTGTTGGTTGGATTATTTATATCAACGATGTTGATCAAATAAATCCCGGATGCTGGCTTGGAAAAGTAGAATTGACCATAGCCACCTGAGATAACCGTTTCTCCGTGATACAGCATTTGCCCTGACACATTGAAGATTGAAACATCCAGCTGACCAGACAGGTCTTGAGTTCCAATTGTGAACTCGTTACTCTGATGATTGAGCGTTAAATTAATATACCAGCCTAGACGTGTGTTTTTATTGAAACTAAGAACTTGAATTTCGCTGTAGTCTTAGTCTCCATTGAAGTCTACTTGTTTTATTCGGTAATAGTTGTTCCCTTGGGCAGGATGTCGATCCACGAAGCTGTAAAATAGATTGGCGTTAGAATACCCACCAATAGCATCAGAATTGACGTAACCGATCTCCTCGTACTCTCCCGTGAACGACGCGCGTTCTACGTAAAACCCTTCGCAATTAATTTCAGAACCGGTTGCCCATTCAAGATTAGTTTCTTCTCCTTCCAATTTAGCATCGAACTTTAACCACGTAACTGGAAGTGGGTTTCCACCACCAAGAGCACCAAGAGTAAAGGGACTAAATGAAGTTACGGTTCCATTCGAAGTGAGTGTTCCAGCTGTTGTATTTCCTGTTGTGCCGCCGTTTCCTTCATCGGACCATTGAGCGCCGTCCCATCTTGCCAATCTCAAACTTGCAAGAGCGGTAACTAAACTACTCGCGTTCCAAGGAATGGTAACGCTGACGTTTGATGATCCGTTATCTCTGTCAACAATCCTTTTACCAACAACCAAATGGAAACATTGGCATACAGAGAACGGCTTCCAAAATCTCTCAGATATCCTTCTGGAAAAATCACAAGCTGAACATCATTCTTTTTTGCCATCTCTATTGCCTCAAGCACATGTCGGCTGTGTTCATACAGCTCTGTCTCCGACCAATTGTATGGATTGAACTCAGGGAAGGCCGCCATAACCTTTACCCGTTCACCGTCCTCGGCGTTCGTCATCACTGGGTAGTACGTGACGAGAATACTGATTACAATCAAAGCTATTCCTGCTCCTCTCTGAAGGTTGTTAGCTTGGATGTAAATGAGGGCCGCCCCAACATTGGATAAGTAAAGGAAGAATGTCAATCCCAATATTCCGACGTACTGCGCCCCCATGGGTTTTAGAAGTGATGAACCCAAAGCGAGCACAGGGTTCAACCAAGGAAATCCAAGAAAAACTCCTGCATTTATAAAGTCAAACATAACGGCGATCACTGGAATGGATCCAAGAACATAGATGAGGTTAAGGCGTTTCGAGAGAGCCATCCCGAGGAAGATTGGAATTGATTGCAACGCCGGTAATAGTATTAGCGCGATGATGGCTATAACCCACCCTTTCACTGAAAACTCAACCTGCCAAAGCCATCGTAAACTGATCAGATCAAACACCAGGAAAAACAAATAGGTTCCAATGAATATCTCGCGCAGTTTTTCCTTTCTATAAAGCCATATGAGCAAAGGGCTAAAGCAAAAGATTAGCATAAAGCTTAATTCACTCGGAGCCCAAAACACTGTTGGTAAAACACCGAGTAATGAAGGGAACCAATAAGAAGCTAATACCTTCTTCATGCTATAAACATCAAGGGGTCGAAGTAGACATTTCGCCTTCGGAATTCGCTACTATGCTGGACACAGTCGCATCCCCTGTAACGTTTACAGCGGTACGACACATGTCAAGAATTCGATCAACAGGAAAGATCAAAGCAATCCAAGCGGGATTTAATCCAACAGACTCCAACACAATGATCATGAGTACAAGGCCAGCGCTTGGAACTGCCGCTGCCCCAATGGACGCTAAAGTGGCCGTCACAATGATGGTAAGCTGTTGTGCAAGACTCAAGTCGACCATGTGGAATTGTGCCAACGCAACAACCGCAACCGCTTGATACAAGCTCGTGCCATCCATGTTCACGGTCGCTCCTATCGGGAGAACGAAGCTCGAAGTTCGTTCACTTACGCCCAAATTATTATGAACGCAGTCCATCGTTACAGGTAAGGTGGCAACAGAAGAACTCGTTGAGAAGGCGGTGATTTGTGCATCCCGAATCCCTCCTAAAAACTTGCGAAAAGTCAGTTGTTTGACAAAGAGCCGAACAACGGTCGGATAGAATATAAACATCATAAAAAGTAAGCCTATCACCACTACAATTGAATATCGCAGTAAAAAATCGAGTAGTTCAAAAAACCGGTCTGGATCGGATCCCGCTGCCTTCACGATTTGCCCGGCCATCAGAGCAAACACAAAAAATGGCATCGCCTTCATCACCACCCAAATCATCCGTACAAACACTTCGTTTAGACCATCGACCAAGCTAATCACAGGCTTGGCTTTTTCGGGATCAATTAAAAGCAGTACCACGCCGAAGAATATTGCGAAGAATATTATCTGGAGCATCGACATATCAGAAAGGGCTCGAAAGATGTTGGTTGGCACAATGTCAACTAGAGGTTTTAGTGGACCAAACTCGCGCTGATTCCGCTTTTCTTGTTCTGCTTTAGCCATTTTATCTTGGACCCAATCGTTCGGTTTTTCCTCTTTGGATTGAAGGTCAGAGACGTACTGAGCATTTTCAGGATCGCATCCATAGCAGTTTTCATCTAGCTTGACCACATCATTGGCGTCGCGCCATAGTTCATAACCTATCCTATTTCTAACTCGAATAGAGTCATCTTGCGAAACTCCTGGCTCAATAATATTTACCAAGGTCAACCCAATAGTCACCGCAATCATCGTTGTTGCCACGTAAAGAAGTAGGGTTTTCAATCCCATCTTGCCCAGCTTATTGACATCTTTTAATGAGGTCACTCCGAGAATTATGGAGAATAAAACCATCGGTACCGCGATGAGTTTCAGGATGTTAATGAAGATATCCCCAAGAGGCTTGATGTAGAAAATGGTGAATTCGTTCCAATCAAACAGAATGCTCATCCAAGCATAAACAGCACCTAGAATAATTCCGATAATGACTTTCCAATGAAGTGGGATTCCTTTGAGCATGTTGCGAAATAAGAAAATTGAATGATTCAAGACCGATCAAGTTCTTCACCGAGGTCTAATTTCTGAGCATTAGTTTCGCATTTGATTAGTGAACATGAAGAATTATATAATAGCTTTTACAGTCGTTTTCGGGCTCTGGATTCAAGCCTGCAGCAGTCAGCACGACTCAAACAAAATTAACGTACCTCAGACTTCAGGAGTTGCGGAACAAAATGATCCACACGCCCAACCTCATCAAGAGCCCAAACCTGAATTTCAGGCGCCACCTGAACAAAGAGAGGAACTTCCTCCTCCTCCTCCGGGATACCCTAACCCTGCTGACGAGCCAAAACCTGTACTGGAAATGGCCAAAATCGTCAAAGAAGACGGCAAGAAATGGAAAGTAAATGTGGAAGTAATTGAAGCTGTTGATGAGATTGACAAATACGTGGATATTTTCATACTAGATGAAAGTCCGACCGAACAACAATTCATGGAATTTGCATTGGGGGTTCGTGAGAGGCAGCATCGGGTGTTTGATGTATCTACGGTTGAACCGCCAGCCGATGTGCACTTACAGGAATTTTTATTAAAAATTGATGAAATGGTCATGCACATTGAATCTGGCCAGCCAGAAATGCGAACAGCAGCACTTGAAACAATGCACAAACAACTGCACGCCTTCGCTATCTATTTCGAAGAATAATGAAACTCAACCGCGATTACTATCAACATGATGATGTTGTAGCCATCGCACGGGATCTCATTGGGAAGACCCTTTGTACTTACATATCGGGTCAATTATGTAAGGGAGTCATCGTCGAGACTGAAGCTTATAACGGCCGAATTGACAAGGCCAGTCATTCGTTTGGTGGACTTCGCTCAAAACGAACCGAAGTGATGTATGGACCACCTGGAATTTCATATGTGTACTTGTGTTACGGGATTCACAATATGTTTAACGTTGTCACAAATGAGGAAGGACTAGCCGATGCTGTCCTTATTAGAGGACTAAAGCCTCATGAAGGGATCGAGTTTATGATGGGCCGACGGGGATTCCAAAATAATCACAAGAGACTGAGCAGCGGACCTGGAACACTATCCACAGCGATGGGGATTGATCGATCTCACTATGGAGAAGATCTTTGTGGAGCAACAATTTGGGTTGAAGATTACGGCATTACGCCAAATATTGAAGTCACAAAAAGAGTGGGCATTGAATATGCGGGAAGTGACTCCCTTCTGCCTTGGCGGTTTATCTCGAAAGGATCTTAATCATTGTTTGACCCAAGGTTTTAAAATAACTTCCGATCGTTGGACTCAACACGTATGGCATATTCAAAACAATCTTCCTTGGCATGATTTCTTGGATGTAAGTACTTTCCGGATCCGCACTTTTCCCTAAAATGTCAGATTCTTCAAAATATTCGAGTGAGGCCCGATCTGTAATTCCAGGTTTCACCATGAGAATTTTGCGTTGATCGTCAGAGTATAGGTCAACGTATTTTTCTACTTCAGGTCGAGGCCCAACCATGCTCATTTCACCGACCAATACATTGTATAATTGAGGAAGCTCATCGAGCTTATATTTTCGAAGGAATTTACCTGCATCTGTGATTCGCTCATCACTTCCAACCGTAAGTAATCCTTTACTTTCAGAATTAAGTCTCATTGTTCTGAATTTCAATATTTTAAACTTACTTGAATTCGCACCAATTCTATCTTGTTTAAAGAGGATTCCTCCCTTGGAATCCAGCATAATCCAGAGTGATAAAAGGAGTAAAACTGGAGAGAATATCACCAACAATAAGACGGAAATGAAGAAGTCGAAAGCTCGTATCATGTCAGCACTTCGTCAACTGAAAGCTCTACCGCTTCTATCACTCTTTCGAGGTCAGAATCGCTTAGATCATAATAGATCGGTAGGGAAATTTCTTGTTGCCAAATCAATTTCGTTTTCGGATAATCTTCAATCGAGTATGAACTTGAATAGGCACTCAAAAGAGGCAAGGGTTTATAATGCACGTTTACGGACACGTCTCGAGCCATTATCCTTTTAATGACCTCATCTCGTTTGGCCCTGTCCTCACACGCTATTCTTATTGGATATATATGATAACTCGATTCTCGTTCAGAATCGGCCAACAATGGTTCTCTAACGTGAGGGTTGACAGAAAAAGCGTCTTGATAAGCAAGAGCTATTGCCTTTCTCTTAGGTAACGTTTCATCATGGTACCGATGCAACTCAACCAAACCCAGTGCCGCTTGCAAGTCTGTCATGTTGCACTTCCACCCTGCTTCAACGACATCATATTCCCAATTTCCGGCCGCTGTTTTAGCAAGGGCATCCTTGCTCTGTCCGTGCAGACTTCGGGTATTGAGCCATGTATAAACTTCTTCCAAATTAAACTCATCACCTAGGTTGAAGCATATACCTCCGCCTTCAGCGGTCGTAAGGTTCTTTACTGCATGGAAACTGAACACCATCGCGTCCGCTTGGGACCCCAAGATTTCGTCTTTGTATCTAGCACCAATCGAGTGAGCAGAATCCGAGACCAGAGCTATTCTACCAAATTGATTTTGAGATTCTGAATTTGGACTGTACAGTGATTTCTTGTCCTGGATAATTTCCCAGAGTTGATCGTAATGGACTGGAAGCCCGGCCAAATCAACGGGGATTATTGCTTTCGTTTGCCCTGTAACGGCTGCAGCTACTCCCTGAGGGTCGATTGTAAAATCATCCAAAACGTCCACCATGACAGGAGTAGCTCCCAAATGCATAACGACGTTGGCCGTCGCGCAATACGTATAGGCTGGAACAATGACTTCATCTCCTGGACCGATGCCAAGCCATCTTAAGAAAAGCTCCATTCCATTTGTGTTGGAGTTGCAACAGAATACTCTACCCGCCCCCGTGTAAGCTGCTAGCTGTCGTTCAAACTCCTTAGTTTTTGGACCAGTTGTAATCCAACCTGACCGAAGGACTTCAGATACCGCATCAATACTTGCTTGATCTATACGTGGAGGGGAAAATGGAATCATAGTAGGCTGTAAAGTTCAGGAATTATCATTTGAAACATCCATGATGAAATGAGTTCTTAAGAATGGAAACAAATAATTGATCGGTTTGTAAGCCTTCCCGACCCTCCTTCCTATTGGCGGAGCCAAGCTTACACTCCATTGTTGAAACTTATGCCCCCCTTTGAGCACCCGCTTGATTAAATTGGGTGAAACTCCTTTAACATTCTTGTTTTTCGGATTGTCATATCTGAATTCGTAGATGATGAGGTGTCCTTGCGGTTCTAGCATTGTTAGTGCCCGAGATAGGACTTGCTCCTGAATTTCGTGATCGAGGATACTGGATAGCACTAAGGAGATTAAGATCACATCGAAACCGCCTTCGACCCGAGAATCACCAAACCGTGCTTCTTCAATAACCGCCTTAGGGAAAGTCTTTTTTAAAGATTCAAAACGGTCAGAATCAGGCTCAATAAGTGTGCAATTCTCCTCCTTTACTCCTTTTTCTAAGAAGTAGTGAACGTTGAAACCATGGCCCGCCCCAATTTCCAAAAAACGACAATCACCCATGCTTAGGGCACTTTTCGCCAGTAATCGCGTGTAGTATTGCTCGCGCTCTTCTACCACACCCAGCGTGTATCTATCTAATGCAGCGTATCTTCCCAAAGCATCGCTCATCGTGTGTTGTGCGCATTGGCAGAACTGGGTTTTTTCCTCAAGATTAAGAAGTCAACTAGGCCATACAGATATCCCAAACCATAGTTCCAATGGAGTGCCCAAAAGATTTGCATCATCTTATTCGTCTTCCAAAGAGAGTTTGCGTGCCTCCCTGAAACTATGAGTAGCAGGAGGAAATACAAGGTCATTTCCACGGCTATTACCACAGATGGCCACGAAAACCATGTAGAATCATAAATAATTGCCAGACTAACCAATACAGGATAGGCTAGAATTGAAGTCACCAACAACACCGGAGCAAGTTGTCTCCAAGTGGTAACCTGCCGATGCAGAACATTCACATAAACTTTCCAATAGCCGTACTGATGGTACTGGCGGCCTAGTTTTTTTAACTCTGTTCTGATGAAATAGTTCGATTGTATTCTTGGATCAAAAAAGATTTTCATCCCTGCTTTCAACAAGCGGAAATTAAATTCATCATCCTGATTTCTTGCCAATCTTTCATCAAAATAACCAATCGACTCGAAGACTCTTTTTCGGTAAGCACCAAAGGCCACAGTATCTACAAATCCAGCTTCCCCACCAGTTCTAAATCGAGCATTCCCCACCCCAAAACTTGAGGTCAATGCTTTTTCAAACAGCTCACCTGATTTACCATCGAAAGTGTTCTTAATCACACCGCCCACGCAATCGGCTGTTGGGTTTTCATTCAATACTTCCAGATTCATCGAAATGAAATTCTCGTTCACTTTTGAGTGAGCTCCGAGAATTATTACGACGCCCGAGTTAGCATACTTAATTCCAATGTTCAAGGAAATTGGCGTTACCCGATCAGGGTTTTCCAACACGATTAGCTCTGTATAATTTACCTGAAGTTGTTCGAGCAACTGAGGCGTCCTGTCATCACTTTGGCCATCGACAACGATAACTTTGAACTTCTTGTTACTCTTTCGTCCAGAAACTATCACAGACTCTACACAAGGCCCTATATAAGCTTCTTCATTAAAACAAGGAATCACCACCGAGACTGCACCTTCGTTCTCCATCACGCTTCGGGCTCTGGATTGGACTGAGATTTTCGCGCAAAGAGCACGGCGAAAAAGCTAAAATAGACTACTCCTGCCTGCATGTACAGGCTACTCTCAGTCAGGCTAATTACGAGGAAAATAGTTGTGAAGCCCACATACAACCAATCTCTGTTTTTGAGCGCTTGCTGAAACATCACAATAAAAATTCCAAGGATGAGTGTAATACCAGGAATCCCTAGGGCAATCCAAGATTGTAGAAACTGATTATGTGTGTTTAGATGTCGTGCATGCGCAAACTTGTAGCCTCTCTCTTCATAGATCTTATCAAGCTCATCTTGAAAATCTCCAGTTCCCATACCATACCATGGCTGAGAATTGATAATATCCCAAGCACTCGAATAAACTAGATATCTCACTTCTGTACTTTCAGTGGCTAATGGATTCACCTCTTCATTCTGGGTAATTTGAAGAACATTTACAATCCTTGATTGGAGCAATGGAGCTTCCCTAAAAATTACTCCTACGAGGCTGGTTAGAACCATAAGCCCAAGAATTGGAATCCACTTATGTGTCATTTCCTTTACAAGAAATGCGACCATTCCAAATACAACAATGACCCAGATAATGAAGCCCGTTTTGGAGCCCGTAAGTATGACGCATAAGGACAGAAAGAGCATCAACAAGAGATTCAATATTCTATTCTTCCATCCATTTTCTTTTAATTGATCCCAAGCCAAATAAGCCAAAATCAGCATGGAGAAAATTAGGTACATCGCAAAGTAGCTCTGATGAATAATGACTGAAAATCTTGACGTCAGAAAGTAGTAATACGGCATGTCATTGATGAAGTACTCATAACTGCTTTGACCTAAGCAAATCACCGCGGCCGCTACCGACCCAAAAAGAAACATCCGCAGCGTAGTTTTGAAATTGGTCGTATTCACAAACTTGAAGCCTATAAAAACCAGCGGAAAGACAATCAAACTCAATTTGACCTCGAGGTCAAACAAGCCCCTATTCGTATTCGAGGTGTAGAACATGCCGACCACATGCAATAGAAACAGCAGAGCCAATAAAATTGAAACTTCGCTTAGGTGTGCACGGCTGTACTTTTTAAAGATTGCGTAGAAAGACAAGAGCCCAAAAACTACAATGAGAAGAGGAACGATTTTGGGCGTAACCGGAAGCAAGAAGGCAATTGCGTAGAGCAGATAGTTTTGGTAAAGGAAGATTCTATGCTGATCAAACAAGCTCATGCAGGGTGATGGTAAGGACAATAGTAACTCTCATAGTCAGCCAAAATTGCGCCTGTGTTATTTGTTATAAAGATCAGGCTTTTGATTGTGGCGAAATCAGCGAGCTAAGTTCAAATCTTGATAGAGCTTAAGCAACGCATTGACTTCGCTCTTCCAGTTGTAGGTCTCCATCACCGCTGCACTTCCCGCCATCCCCATTCGCTCTAATTCTTCCTGATCCGAAAGCAAACGATTGACAAATCTTCCGATCTCTACTGGACTTGAGGAGTCAACACAAACACCGGCATTTGCATTCTTCAAAATGGAGCTCCACAGATCGAAATCACTTGCTAGCACAGGCAATGAATGATTCATATATTCAAACATCTTAACTGGAAGTGCTTTCTCGTAGCTAGGAAAGGGTTGTAACAGCACCAGGCCAATTGAAGCGCCCTTCATAATGTTCGAAGCTTCTGTACCGTATAACGGACCATGAAATCTCACTTTTTCCCAATTCGGATGTTGCCTGCATCGTTCTTCAAGCGAATTACTTCCGAATGGCCCTACCAAATCAAATTCTACATCATCCATGTATGATATTGAATCGAGCATTTGAATGATCCCGCGAGACTCTGTAATACTTCCGATGTAGCATACGGTTCTATTCCAAGGTCGATTTACATCAGGTGTTTGGTTAATGATTGGATAATTACAAACTGTGTGTACGATCGGTCCAATGCCACTGAGCTGACTTGCAATATGTGGTGTAGCCGCCACGATTGCCGAGCATTTCTTAAGCTGCCTTTTCATATAGGAATTGACAGAAACACCGACCACAGGACGCAAAAAACGGGGTATGTAAGACTTAGTCGACACTTGCTGAGGAAGATCTTCATGAGCATCATAGACGACCTTAATGCCTCGAGATTTAAACTTAGATACGATGCGGAGCAACTCTGGGTCATGCAAGTGAACCACGGATGGTTTTATCGTATCAACTAACTGAACCACTTCATTAACCCCCGACCACATTCGATTGAATCTCAGCCGATCTTTAGAGAGATAATGAACCGAAATATGTTCAGACTTTACTTCTGTTTTTGGAGGTGCGATGAGATGTACATCATATCCCGCTTCAGCAAGAGAATTACACTCTTTTTTAAATATTCGGATGTCATCAGGACTGTGTGCCGTGCTGATATGGCAAATGCGAGGTTTCACGATTTGAGATAGGCTTCAATTACCTCTTTAGTCTCTCCAAATTTCATCTGCTGGCCTTTGTTTATCCAAAGACATTTGGTTGTGTAGTTTTCAATAGACTCCATGCTGTGGCTGACCAATACTACTGTGCGGTCATCGTTGATAAGATCCTGAATCTTCTCCTTACTCTTTCTTCTAAATTTAAAGTCGCCTACTCCAAGAATTTCATCAACGAGCATTATTTCGCGTCGGAGATGAACAGCAATTCCAAAGCCGAGCCGAGCCTTCATTCCAGAACTATAGGTTTTAACCGGCTCATTGATGAATCTCCCCAATTCTGTGAATTCCACAATATCCTGGACGTTCCCATTGATCTCATCTTGGGTGAACCCCAGTATAGTGGCATTGAGAAAGATATTTTCCCAACCACTCAACTCATCTTTAAATCCAGTACCAAGCGAAAGAAGCGCCGAGGCTGATCCATTTACGTTTATACTTCCTTCATCAGGTTCGTAAATCCCTCCTATCGCTCGCAACAAGGTAGATTTACCAGAGCCATTCGAGCCAATCACACCAAGTACTTCACCTTGCTCTACCTTGAAATTAAGATTTCGAAGAGCCCAGAAGTGTTGCTTTTGTGACACCACTTTTTGCGGCGTAATCACTTTACTCAACACCTCTTTTACTCTCGTGTTTTTAAAACGACTGAGTTTGAACTGTATCCCAAGATCTATGGCTTCAATTGCTGTCATCCTATAAGTCTTTGGAAATGTTTTTTCTGGTTTTATACAGGTAAATAGCGATCGACCAAAGCACCAAACTCAAGGCTATAAAGACGAACAGATATTCGCTAGGCCAAGTTCCGTGGATAAGCACATTTTTAAACGAGATGATTAATCCAGATAACGGGCTCAATGCCATGTAGGCCGTATGGAATCGCTCAGGTAGCTGATCAAGTCCATATAGAATCGGGCTTAAGTAGAGTAATATTCGGACGCCGAAAGTCAGAATGTTCAATAAATCTCGAAAGTAAATCCCAACAATGGAAACAATAAGTGCACAAGCGAGGATGAACTGGAATTCAATCAGAATCAAGACTGGTAGCCACGCCCATTGAAGTGTAGGCGACACCTGATAAAACGTAATAAACACAAAGAGAATGACCAAGCCTATAAGGAAGTCGACTCCATTAATTATTACTCTCGACAACGGGAGCACAGAATATGGGAATTTGACCGTCTGGAGCAGCTTCCCATTGGAGAGCAATGACCGTGATGCAGTGACGACAGATGTCGAGAACCAGCGATAGGTAATCAATCCGGTCAATAGCTCAACGGCATAATTGGGTCCACCTCTTTGGAATATGAATTTGATAAGAACGAGGTAAATGAGCATCAACATCAATGGGTCCAGCACAGCCCAGGCTGCTCCAAGCACCCGATTCTTGTACTTAATCTTTACTTCACCCCAGACCAGATACTTGAGGATCGCTTTATATGAACTGGTTAAGAAACTCATGCGGCTTCGATCAATCGATTGTAAATCGCCTTCAACTTTTCTTCTTCGACGCGCCAATTATAGTTCATTGCTGCTGAATGTGTATTACCCCGATAGTATTCTCGTTTCTCGTCATTCGTCTTCATGGACATGATCGAATCAATGATGCTCTGCACATTCGCAGGGTCAAAAGTCAATCCAATATCGTTGTCATCAATCACTTTCTGCATTTCCGGGAAATTGCTTGCCAGAACTGGAAGCCTAGCTTGAACGAATTCAAAGAGTTTGTTTGGAGCGCAGAAATAGTAGCTCAAGCATATATTCATGATTGGTGCTATTCCGCAGTCAGCGGACGCCAGATAACTCGCTACTTCCGCATGGGGCACTGGGCCATAAAAGGAAATCTTGTCCTGAGCTTCCTCGTCTATGATCAGTTTTCGAAGCGAAGCCAAGTAGTCATCGTTGCCATATCCAAGCATTACAAAGAATATGTCATCGATCTGGCTCACTGCTTTTATCACATTCTCTAACCCACGATTAAAGGTTATTCCACCAGAATAAATTAGTAGAAATTTCTCTTGAGGAATATTGAGTGCTGATCTCAATGAGACACCATCTTTCACACCTTCATTTGCCTCTTTGAATTTCGGAGCATTTAGGATGACAGTTGGTGTGGTCACTTTGTATTTTTCTGCCATCCATTCAGCTATGCAAGCACCAACGGTGATGACTGTATCAGCCAAATTCATCCCTTTACGTTCAATTCTTTCCAGAATCATCTGCTTAATTCTACCTGGCTTAAAAATTCTGTTTTTATGCAGGTACAATTCGTGAGAATCATAGACCAGTAAGGCCTTTTGCCTTCGTTTCAACTCAATCCCAATTTTCAAAGTATTCAAGTCATGGCAGTGATAGACATCCGCAGGATGAAGCGTAGACCACGACATTGCTTTTCGGTAGAAGTCATGATAGGTGAAGTATTTGTGCCAGGGAAGAAGAAGCCATTTCAATGGTTTCTGAATCAAGAACTTGGCAGAACGCTGAATTCCAATTTTGATATATCGGTACGATTTGATGACGACCCACCTACCAAGTCGATAGGATCTAAACACGAGATAGGCTACAGCGAAAAATAATACTTGAGAAAGGATGGCTGGTGAACTGAATACCGCAGAAAGCACCAGCTTTCGATTATCCGCATGCATAAGCGATGGATGTTCAAATTGCGCCTGTCGATTCGCTATAATTTTCTTCCGCAACTTTCTATTCCAAATTCGCATTCGCATAACCACAGAACCAAATAATCCTCTTCCTCTCTTCTTGGGAGCGGTGATCTCAGTCTCACTATTAGAGCCTTTCAAATAGGCCAATGCGAATTTGAGAGGGTTTCCAAAGAATCTGATCAATTGGAGATGGACAGGGTTTAGCGCAAGACGATGAATACTGAACCCTTCCTTTTCTTCGTCAGGGACAGTTTTCTTGTCCAACAAGGCTACAATTTCAACAATGTGGCCCGCTTCAGTAAGTGTTTTGGCTTCCTTCAGTACCCGCGCATCATTCGCGCAGTTATTGAAGACGAACATCTTAATCTTCAAAAACTCGGTGATTTAGCGGCAAAAATACCACTATGCTCGGCTTTAAATTCCGAGCCATGATGTATGTTATCCTCAACTTACATTTGAAGAACTCCGAATGACAAACTGGAATCAGATCAATTCTCAAATGAACAGGCCAATTGAATGGGTCGTGGAGCGCATTCTTAAATCTAAAGCACCTCTTCATCTATTGTTTGGTTTAGTCAGTGGTGTTCTAACATTCATCTGGTTGAGTTTCTCCAGTAATGAAATCCTATTTGGGCTGTTCGGGTTTCAATCTGTTGTAGCAGGAATGTTCATTGGAACAATTAGTACAATCATCCTCAATCCGAGCTCTCAACCCGACTGGAAATTGGTTTTTGCGTGCGTGATACTCCTCTGTCTGTTTTGGATACCTCTCGGTTTTGACGTAACAGATGAAGGAAGGAGGTTGAGTGTCTCCTACTACTTATTTGGTCCTACAAATTCCTCGTTGGTCAATTTTAAGTTCGGTTCATCGCTTATAAATTATCTCTGGCTTCACCTCTTCCCAACGCCTAACATTTTATGGTCAAGGCTCGGTTTCGCATTGGTACAAGCTGGAGTCGGAGCTGTCTCGTTTAAACTGCTTAAAATTTATTTTCCGAATAGAATTAGCTTCCTCATGAGTGTGGCCGCATCTGGGATTGCACTTGTTTATGTTGTTCAGACAATCAATTACAACAACTTTTCAGTGCTTTTGATCTTGGCCACAATATTCTTCTTGCTAAAAGATAGCGCCACTAAAAAGCATTGGTTCATTTCGGGAGTTCTGATTGGGTTCGCTGCGATCAGCAAATTGACCCTTATCATCTTGGTTCCTGTGGGCCTTGGATACATTCTTTATAAGAAATCGATTCGAGGAGGGATGTTTTTTGTCGCTGGATTGGTGATGATTCTATCAGGCTTTATGGTGTACTTGGCCGCTTCTGGAAACTTTGCACATTATACTGATCAAATCACTGATTTTGTGGTGGAACCATATATCCAAGGAGAAGTACTATCCAACAATCTCGAAGTACATAAACATGACCCTGATACTCTTTCTAGGTTATACAGCAAGAACCTTGGCTATCTTCTAGATAGAACTTGGCCAATAGCCATTAGCATCCTTCTCATTGGATTGACTACGGTTGGTAGAAATTACTGGCTTTGGGGTCTCTCATTTTTGATAACCCTGGTGATTTGGCATCGATGGATGAGCAATGACTATTACTACTATTTCTACATCGGCATAACTCTTACTGTCGCAATCATTGCATTCGCGAGTTCTAGGAAGAAGGAAGAAATACCACTTCTAATCTCAGCCGTGATATTATGCTTGGTCTCTTTTGTCGGTTCCAATACCGGAATCCGAAACATGGTTACTTCAGGCGCCATTGTGTTACCACTGGCTTTTGGCTTATGCTCAATGTTCACTTCCGAAAGGATACCAACTATTGGAAGAGCAACCAGCACAATAATCGCCCTTGCATTATTCATTTTAGCATTCAACTACAAGAACCACACGATTTACCGTGACGGCATGAGATCAGAATTGACATCAACATTTAGCTCATCTGCTTTGTTGGGAATTCACAGTACTGCCTCGCGTGTAAAGACCACAGACGAGCTAGCCGGGTTTGCGAAAAAGGAAGATCTAAAAGGAACTCTTCTATGCCTTAACACTATCCCGATGTTCCACTATACTCTTGGATTAAGCCCAGGAGTTAAGATCTATTGGCGGATGACCAAAAAGAGTGAGAATGAAAAAGAAGTGTTTTTAAAGAGTGACGAAGCTCCTGAATTGATACTCTCTTCTAAGGTAAATGTCAGAGACGCGAACTGGCCACAAACAACAGAGGTAACACCGCCGGCGGATAAGGATTACTTGGCTTTTTACACTTCTTTACTAGATGATCCAAATGGACCTTACGGCCTAATATTCGACAATGGCGTGTTCGCCCTTTACCAAAAGCGTCAATGAAGCATCTGACGTTGCTTATTGTGGATCCGCTCGATCATTTCAACAACCTTCATTCCTTCCAAGGCATTCGTTGAAATCTGAGATTTTCCCGTAAGAACATCTATTACGTTCTGAATGACGTAATGATGATTCGCAGCGCTTCCTTTGTAATCGCCATAGTCATTTGGCGGGTTTGGAGGAGGTAGTTGAGGCATTTCGTAGTCTTCAATGTGACAGTACTCAACCTTGTCCATGTATTGACCACTGACCTTAAGTGTCCCCTTCTCTCCAACAACGACAATGCTGCTTTCAAAGTTTTGGCCATAGATAGCTGTGCTGTAATTGACAGAGCCAAACCCTCCGTTGACAAATTCAAACTGAACGAGTCCTGAATCATCGAACTCTGTAGAGCCCTTGTGATTGAAGTTGGTACTCATCGCTACGATGTTCTGAATGTCTCCAAACAACCAATACATGATGTCGATGAAGTGACTGAACTGTGTGAAGAGAATTCCTCCATCAAGGTTTCTAGTTCCTTTCCACCCACCAGCCTTATAGTATCGACTATCCCGGTTCCAGTAGCAACTGAGCTGAACCATATTGATTCGTCCAAGTTTATTTTCTTCCATCAGTGACTTCATCCACTTAGAAGATGGACTATATCTGTTTTGCTTCACGCAGAATACGTGCTTTGAAACTTGTAGCGACTTAAAGATCACCTCTTCACATTCTTGTCGAGTCAAGCCCATTGGCTTCTCTAGCACAACATGGGAGCGATTATCCAAGGCCTTTATCGCTTGGGAAGCGTGATAGCCATTTGGTGTGCAGATATTCACCACATCTGCTTCAACGTCAGAGGTGAGAAAATCTTCGAGTGAACCAAAAACCTGAACACCTGAGTAGGTATCGCGAGCTTTCTTCTGCTTTGCCTCATCAGTGTCAATAATTGCGACCAGATCGCTATCATCATTTCCACTAACCATAATGGCGTGCTTCTTACCAATGTGCCCGAATCCTATGACTGCAAATGTGCTTTTTGACATGTTCTAAATTTGAGATTGCGAAGATATGGTTCTACGCCCTAGTGTATTTAATGACGCTCTACAACGTCAATACCTCCTTTGTATTCCTTAAAGAACTCCAATGTTGGTTCTAAACAGCTTCACTGCTATGGCTAGCAGAATTATTCCAAAGACTTTCCGAATAATAGCAATCCCTGTTGCACCAAGAAACTTCTCAATCTTCGCTGTAGTTTTAAGAACTAGGTACACAAGGAGAACGTTGATGAACACTGCAACCACAATGTTCTGTACTTCATATTCTGCTCTCAATGAAATTAGAGAAGTCATGGTTCCTGCCCCAGCTATCAATGGAAATGCCAAGGGCACCACGGAAGTGCTTGTTGGCATGTCGTCCTTATATAGCTTGATTCCAAGAATTAACTCGAGAGACAGAAAGAACAGTACAAAAGAACCCGCAATTGCGAATGAATTAATATCGATTCCAATCAAGGCTAAAATTTCTTCACCCAGAAATAGAAAGAGAATCAGAATGATCAAAGAGACAAAACTTGCCTTCTCAGATTGGATGTGTCCAGCCTTTTGACGGAGCTGAATAATTATAGGAATTGAACCTATGATATCAATGACCGCAAAGAGGACCATCGTGGCTGTGCTAATTTCTTTAAAATCAAACATTTACATTCAGTTTTAAAAGCCTGTTTTTCTGACTGCAAAAGTACAGGCAATAAATTGATTTTATAGATGTTGTTGACGAAATATTTATGGTCTACGAAACCATCATTGATTTATCAAACAGTAAGTATCTTTCCTCTATGAAATGGATGATCATCCTGGTCCTGACGATGTGTGCAGTTGATGCTTCTATGGCCCAAATCATTCCCGATTCCTTGTCGCTTAAATCTGATAAGTACACTTACGAAGTTTACCAAGGACCAATGCGGATTGGGCCGACGAGAATTCGAATATTAATGAAAGATTGTCCTCGATCATTGGGGCACTATGATAGCGGCAGAAATTATGAGAAGCTCGGAACTACCATGCTGGCAATCGGCGCTGTTTTCACCATCGTCGGCGCGGGCAATTATTTGCTCAATGGAAAGGAAGAAATTAGCTACCCGACTCCTGGCGGAGGCCTGGTGCTAATGGGCTTGAGTATTCCTACCATCTCCACCGGTCGACGAAAAGTCGCTACCTCGGTTTATCTGTTCAATAAAGAATGTGCGAGAAAGCCATAAAAAAAGCCCAGTTCTGATAGCAATCGGAACCAGGGCTCACTATGTCGTTTTTAAAATAGCTACTCCCTCTTCAGGTTGTAATTTTTACCGCGTTCATCTTTGATCCTCCAAAACACTCGAGCGATTTTAGGCGGTTTTTTACTCAATCTTTTTAGGTACTCAGTATACCTATCTTCCGTCGTTTCATTGATGAAAGAGTTTCCTACAATGGAGGTTACAATACCGCGAACCTTCTTCGGTTCAAATTCCGCAATCCCTTCATCGTGTTCGGCTATACTGTTGCTCTTCAACGCCAAAAAGTCGTATGGAGCGAAATGGTTATTGCCGTTCACCTTATATATCACAAGCTTTTCAGCATTCACAATCCTATCCAACGTCCAGTCTTTGTCCTTCTTACTTTTACCTGTAAGATAGCCCTCAATTGTCTCAATGTTGTCAATAAGATCCTGTCGTTTCTTAACTAGATTCATGGTCGTTCTTTCAAGACTCGAACGTAAAAACTTCTTTTAAACTACGAAAGCTCTTTGAAAAGACTTCTCAACGATGGAATGTTATATTCTAACAAGTTATTCACAATCCATCTGATTTTCTGGAAAAATGGGCATAAAAAAAGCAGCTTCTTTTTGTTTAATCTCTGACCCTGCCGAAAAAGAAGCTGCTTTTGGGGATTCTAACCATGTGACTAGTACATCCGGTTTGGTTTCCTAGCCACATTTATAAAGACAAATATGGTGAGTGCGCATGTATGAAATACAACTTAAATGTATAATATATACCTATTATGCATTAAGTTTGTAAAATGAATGATTTTTCAAGGAACATCCGCATGTTGCGCATCTCAAAGGATTGGTCGCAGCAATTCATGGCCGATCGACTAGGCATGAGTCAAGCCAACTATGCACGTCTCGAATCGGGAAAAGTGAAGCTGGACATGTCTAGATTGGAAGAAATTTTGAACATCCTGGAGATTCCACTGGATACTGTGCTCAACCCTCGCAAGACAGTTCTTGAGGAGAGTGTTTTAAATCTCACAAACGAATACATCCTCAAGCTCCGAAGCGAGAAAGAAGACTTACTTCGGATAAGGGTTGAAAAATTAGAAGATGAGGTTAAATTTTTGAGAGCTCTACTACTCCAATCTCCAAACAAAGATCAATCTAAGGAGTCAAGATAGTCCTCCGTGAAATAATTATCCGGCAATTGCTTGTCAAATTCATAGTTCGTGTACCTGTACACCTCTACCATTCCTTTTAAATCATGCACCTCGATACCTACCGGCATTCCATGTTTTGCATCTACTGTCAATTTAACTTTGTGACCGTATTGCGATGGAATCTTCAAATTCATACCTCCACAGTCATCGGTGTAGTTGTCTACTGATGGATTATTTTCAAGAATGATATAGGACATCACGCCAAATTTCTCTCCAATACTCAGAAGGTTCTCCCCTTTTTCGGCGTGGTAATTCTTGAATTCAAACTTTTCAGTTTCAGCATAGATTTCGATCACTTCCTCAGCGCCCTTTTGCTTCTTGGTACATGTGAACCTATCAGGCATCCGGTGGTATTCGTTTCGAATGATTCCAAAAATGAACTCACAGCCGGCATTACTAATGGTATAATGGTTCATCCCTCTAAAGATCTTACCATGGATATCAAGCCACATGTTAGTGTAGGGAAAACCTTTCGAAATGTATAGCGCCTCATCTTTCCTCTGAGTAGGATCATACAGCAATCGATGACCCTTGCCAGTCATGACTCCTGCCACTTTATATGGTTTCCTCTGAACTATAAAATCAAACTCACCCTCCGTTGTTTCATCCATCTGGCGTTCAATTTTGTGACTGTGGTAGCTCATGTTCTCGACCTCATCCCACTGCGCATAAATGAAGGTGAACACAGAATCACAGTTACAAGTCTGAGCTTGAGTAAGTTGAATTGAGACTGCAAAAATCAGCAGGAGAATAATGCGCATGTGCGAATATATCACGCGACATCCTCGAGCTGCTAAATATTTGTAAGCTTGTGCCCACACTCGGTATGAAGCAAGCATCGAAGACACTCATTTCACTGAACAGCAAATTCTCAAAGGCCAAAAACCAGAGGGATTTTCTTGAAAATGGCATCTTCGGCAATGATCGACTGCCCAAGTTTGCTCAAACTATTCTCGATCATCAACTTGATGTAACCCCCAAAACGCTGGATACACTCCAATTGAATGTTGGTTACACCTGCAATCAGAGTTGCACTCATTGCCATGTAGATGCAGGACCGGATCGGACGGAGGTCATGTCAAGAGAAACGATGGATGCATGTTTGCAGGTTCTCAAAACAAATCAGTTTAGAACATTAGACATCACAGGAGGCGCGCCCGAATTGAATCCAAATTTTAAGTGGCTGGTTGAGCATGCCCGCCCGTACGTTGAAGAAATCATAATCCGCTCCAATTTAACCATCATTGAGAGCCATACTCGATTCAACGATCTCCCAGATCTTTTTAAAAAGTACGGCGTTCGAGTGATTTGCTCGCTGCCATGTTACACTGAATCGAACACCGACGCACAACGGGGTGATGGAGTATTTCAAGCTTCGATATCCGCTTTGAAACGGTTGAACAAGATTGGCTATGGGGTCGATCCAGAATTACGATTAGATTTAGTCTACAATCCTGGAGGAGCCTTCCTCCCTCCTGCTCAAGAGAAACTTGAGTCTGATTATAAGTCTCGTTTGAAAACTGATTTTGGAATTGATTTTCATGAATTGTTGTCCCTGAACAATCTTCCAATCTCAAGGTTTCTTGATACCCTCATCCGTGAAAAGAAATACGAACGCTACATGGAATTGCTTGTCAATTCATTTAACTCTTCAACGATTGATGGGCTCATGTGCCGAAACACGCTGAGCGTGGATTGGGATGGTCGATTATACGATTGTGATTTTAACCAAATGTTAGTTATGCCGATCAATGGAATGGAAAGCGCCCACATCGCAAACTTCGACCTGAATCAATGGCAATTTCGCACTATTCGTTTGTCTCAACATTGTTATGGTTGCACGGCGGGAACTGGCAGTTCGTGTCAAGGGAGCATCATTTAGTCGAGCATTAATTGTGAACAATATCTTGGAAATGCCCTGACTTTCAAGCTCACAGCTTCGTCCTTAAGATTAAATTTGCTGCTGTGACCGCCAACGATAGCCTCATCATTTTCGTAAGAAATCTCGACAAAGGCAAAGTGAAAACTAGGCTAGCAGAATCTGTTGGGGATGATCAAGCTTTAATAATCTACCACAAACTTCTCCAGTACACGCGTAGTGTCACAAAACAGCTCAATTGCGACAAGTTCGTTTATTACTCAGATCGAATTGACCACAACGACCTCTGGGATAATATGAAATATGAGAAGCACCTCCAGCAAGGCCAGAGTTTGGGCGAGAGAATGCAAAGTGCCCTCGCTGATCAATTTGCGCTTGGCAAACAGAGAGTTGTGATCATTGGTAGTGATTGCATTGAATTAGAAACCTATATGATAAAAGAGGCATTCGCTGTTCTCGAGAACAACGACGTGGTCATCGGTCCTGCAAGTGATGGTGGATACTACCTGTTAGGAATGAGAAAATTCCTCCCTACCCTTTTTGAAAACAAAGAATGGAGCGGAGATAACCTATTAATGGATACGCTTCTTGACTTGAAAAAAATGAGTGCTAAATACTATCTTCTTAAAACCCTTAATGACATAGATACCGTAGAAGACCTAGACAGTATAGGTCGACGCTCAGAGCAAAAGCCTGAGGATTGGTTTTAAATTAGGCTTATGTGTGGTATTGTAGGGTTAGTTCAACTGGACGATGATGAGTCACCCTTTAAATCGTTTGAAAAGGCGCTTAATGCTTTAGAGCATCGAGGACCCGACCATCTTGCTAAAACAATAGAAGAACCGGTTGCACTCGGACACAGCAGATTAAGCATCATCGATCTCGACGCCCGTTCAAATCAACCGATGACCGACATGAGTGGTCGGTATACCATCATCTTTAACGGGGAGATTTATAACTATCGAGAGCTCAAGCAAGAGCTCAAATTAGCTGGTTTCAATTTTCACACGGAGAGTGACACCGAAGTTCTTTTGGTTGCATTCATTCATTTTGGGGTCAAATGCCTGAATAAGTTGAATGGGTGTTTCGCATTCGCGATCATGGACCGATCGGATAAAAGCATATTTCTTGCTCGAGACAGAATGGGTATCAAACCCCTTCTTTTTCGCTCGACTCCAACTTCCTTCTCTTTCGCATCTGAATTGAGGTCGCTCATCGCCCTTGGTTTTGAGAAGAAGATTGACAAAGTCAGCTTGTTCACATACTTCAAACTGAACTACATCCCAGCACCGGATACTATTCTTGAAGGCTATTCAAAACTCGAGCCTGGACATTACATTCAGCTCAGTTGGAAGTCAGGCACTATCGAATTTCAAAAGGAAATGTGGTATGAGATTCCTCACGACGAGGAAGACGTTAAGCAGCTTACAGCGCACGACTACAAGGAATCGAAAAAGGTTCTAAAACGTTTTTTACGCGATTCAGTCAGGCGCAGGCTCGTGGCGGATGTCCCAGTCGGCACCTTTCTCAGCGGCGGTGTGGATTCCAGCATCATCACGGCCTTAGCCTCACAAGAGAAGGATGATATAGAAAGTTTTAGTGTTGGGTTTCCCGACTACCCATATTATGATGAGTCGGGACAAGCGGCTGACTTCGCAAAACATCTCAAAATCAAACATCACCGTTTCGAGGTTGGCAGAGACGAGCTGGTCGGGCAAGTAGAAAAGGTGTTGACTCATGCGGATGAACCATTCGCAGATTCTTCTGCCATCAATTTGTACTTACTCTCAGAATACACCCGGAAACATGTGAAAGTCGGCTTGAGCGGAGATGGTGGAGATGAGCTATTTGGCGGATACAACAAACATCGCGCTGAATACTTGCTCAGAAACCCCAAGTATCGAGAGCATGCGATCGGAAATTTGAAATGGCTATGGTCTAGACTTCCAGCTTCCAGAAGCGGAATGATTGGCAATAGAATACGCCAATTGCAGAAATTGTCAGAAGGATATCACATGAATGCACGAGATCGCTATTGGCGATGGGCTGGCATCCTCAATGAAGAACAAGCGAACTATCTACTCAAAGAAGAAATGCTTGAAAGAGACCAACGCCTCAGCGATGATGGATTCAAGTACAAGAAACGAAAAGAGTCAATGTTGAAACCCCTCAACAAGGAAGGATCCTTTAATCATGTGTTATTGTCAGATTCACTATTGGTGCTCCCAAATGACATGCTGTACAAAGTAGATTCTATGTCGATGGCACATGGACTTGAAGTGAGGACACCATTGCTAGATCAACATGTCGTCAAACAAGCTTTTCGATATCCAGAAATGTTTAAAATAAATCATTTCCAAGGGAAGAAAGTTTTGAAGGAAGCCTTCGAAGAAATGCTCACTCCAGCCATCCTGAATCGCCCGAAAAAAGGATTTGAGGTACCGCTTCTTGAATGGCTGCAAGGCCCCTTAAAAAGCACCTTTTTAAGTCTTTGCGACGAATCTGAATTTATTATTGATCAAGGATTATTTAATCATCTGGCTATAAACGATTTAAAGAATTCAATTTATTCAAATAACCCAGGAGATAAACCCGCAACTGCTTGGGCGTTTATGATGTTTCAAACCTGGTATAAACGATACATGAATTGAGCTCGACAAAAGAAAAAATTCGAGTCCTCAGAATCATCAACCGATTCAACCTTGGTGGCCCCACTTTTAATGTGGCTTACCTGAGTAAATATCTTGATGATAGGTTTGAAACTTTGCTGGTCGGCGGAATCAAAGATGAGTCCGAAGCTTCGTCTGAATTCATCACCGATTCACTGGGATTAAAGCCTAAGACCATATCGGAAATGAAGCGCTCAATTTCCCTTTCAGCCGATTGGAGGTCTTACAAGGAAATAAATCAAATCATCAAAGACTTTAAACCACACATCGTCCATACGCATGCGGCGAAGTCTGGAACCCTCGGTCGGCTTGCCGCAATAAAGAATGATGTCCCAGTGATTCTGCACACATTCCATGGCCATGTGTTTCACTCCTATTTCAATCGTATCAAGACCACCATCTTCAAGGTCATTGAAAGATATCTAGCGAAACACTCGACCCGCATCATTGCCATTAGCAACATCCAGAAAAAGGAATTGGGTGAATTGCATCGCATAGCTTCTCCGGATCGTATTGAAGTTGTACCGTTAGGCTTTGACCTCAGTCGATTCCAAGAAGATCAAAGCCAGAAACGAGCTCAATTCCGAGCCACCTATAATCTCAATGAGAACGACGTCGCTGTTGGTATCATCGGGAGGCTAGTTCCTATTAAAAATCACGAAATGTTTTTGAAGGCCGTAGCCAATATTTCAATCGCAAACCCGAAGGCTCGCTTTTTCATCACCGGTGATGGAGAAAGCAAACAGCATTTATTGGGAGTGGCAAAATCTTTAGGAATTGGATATACGGAACAAGCGCCCCCTAGTCAAGAATCACCACTGTGCTTCACTTCCTGGATCAGAGAAATCGATGTGGTAATGGCGGGATTGGATATTGTTAGCTTATGCTCCTTAAATGAAGGCACTCCAGTGAGTCTCATAGAAGCACAGAGCGCCACGAAACCAGTGGTCAGCACTACAGTGGGAGGAATAGAAGACATCGTCATTGAAAATCAAAGCGCTTTACTCTGTTCCGTTGAGGATCAAGGCACATTTGATGCTCACCTAGAGACCCTTATACTCAATGATGCAAAGCGTCAAGAGATGGGTGAAGTTGGAAAAAGGCATGTAATTGACAAATACTCTTACGTCCGTCTGGTCTCTGACATGGAAAACCTCTACTCCACTTTATTGCGAGAAAATGGAGTAGTCATATAAAGAAAACCCTTTACTTTGCATTTCAAAGTACTTTCAAAAAAGATGAGAAAACTTTCAACACTTCTAAGCGCCATCATATTGATTGGCATTCTAGCGTCAAGCTGTAGAATATTCAACCCGAGCGTTATGTTGCGGGCGAAGAAAAACTTCCCATACACCATGGGCGCAGACACCGTGCCCGAGGATCACACCATCCAGCCAGGAGACATTCTTGCCTTTAGGCTGTATTCTAACCAAGGATTTAAGATAATTGACCTCACTTCTATTGGAGAGGCCAACAGGATTCAAGCGAATCAGAACGCCAGAAACACTTTTACATACTTGGTTGAACCTGATAGCTCAGTGAACCTGCCGATTATAGGTCGGGTGAAGATCGCGGGTATGAACTTGGTTGTAGCAGAAGAATTTCTTGAGGAGAAATACAGTAACTACTATAATGATCCCTTCGTGGTGCTCGAGGTTCGAAATCGACGTATCGTGGTATTTCCGGGTCAAGGAGGTGACGCCCGGGTAATTGACATCACAAATGAGTATGTGACCATTATTGAAGCGCTTGCCATGGCGGGCGGACTTTCTGAAGGAGGAAAAGCCCATAGAATCAAGGTTCTGCGAGGAAGCCTTGACAATCCGACCATCTACAAACTTGATCTATCGACAACCCAAGGTCTTGCTGAAGCCAATATGTATTACGTGAAGGCGAATGACATTATCTACGTTGAACCAAGCTATTTCGCTGGAAGACAGATTCTTCAGACGACCTCTCAGGTCTTGAGTTTGGTTTCGAGTAGTATTCTCACCTATTTCTTGATTCTTCAACTTCAGAACAGCGCGACTCCTTAATGGAACAGGAAGAAAAAGACGAATTCAGAGCGGTCGAGAATCCGAAAGGGTTTGATTTCGATCTCGGGTTAATGGTTTTCATTATTCGAAAATCGCTGATTTGGATTCTTCTTGTACTAGGTTTGGCGGCCGGTTCTGCATACACCGTCATACATTACTCTCAACCAGTTTACGAGTCTAAGACCATCCTACAGATAAGTAGTGAGAACAGAGCGAATCAGCTTCTTGAGGTTGAGAATATCTATGAGTCAGAGGAGATTTCTAAAGATATTGAGGTGCTTCGATCTCAAGAATTTTTCAAGAGGGTTCTAGACACTTTACCCCTAGATATAAGCTACTACTTTGAAGGGGAAGTGCTTAGAAACGAACGCTTTAAAAACAATCCATATAGTGTAGAGTTTAGTGTAAAAGAGCCCACTCTTTATGACAAGGCTATTTACGTTGTTTTCGAGGCCAGGGAGAAAGGAAGTCTGAACTATGAAGTGGGTGGACAGGCTTTTTCTTATGCGTTTACGATTGGAGACACGCTGATCACAGAGCATGCTGAGCTTGTTATTCAGGATGCTTTCATGGAAACAATAATCAATAGTGCTGGGTTTGGAGAAACGGATATGTACTTCGTTCTTAACTCTCCTATGCAGAACTTGAAGACATTATACCCAAGCTATGTTGTCCAACTTCTCAGTGCGTCAGCCAAAACGATTCTCATTTCTGTAAGCGATCATAATCCAGCCAAAGCCGCAAACATCTGCAATCAAATCGCATTCGAGTATTTGGAGTTTGACAAAGAGCATAAAAATGGAAGTGCCAAGCTCGTGCTGAAGTTCATCAACGAACAACTCGCGGATGTATACAATCGGCTAAAGGATAGTGAAACGCTGATCAAGGACTTCAAAAAGGAGAATCGTATGTCCGAATCGGACTTTGCCGAATCCTATATTAAGAGATTAGAAGAGCATGAAACTTCTCTTTCCAAGCTTGAGGTTCAAGCCGAGCTTCTTAAGCGACTAAAGAAGACAATTGACGACGAAAACACTGGAGTCGACATCAATAATCTACTTCCAGTATTAGCAGGTTCAGATTTCGAACGAAAGGTTGAGTCACAAATCCTGGACCTTCAGCGCCTAGTGGTGAGACGAAATAATAAACTATCCACAGATACAAGAGAGAATCCGAATATTCTCATCTATGATCAACAGATTGAATCTCAGAAAACGCTGATTCTGAAAAGTTTGATTGCACTACAGGAGAAGCTTTTGAGCGCCATAGATGCAACAAAAGGGAAGATTAGAGAGATCGATCAAAACTTCATGGACCTCCCTTCAAAGGAGATCGAGTATGCGCGCCTTCAACGGGTGTATAATTCCAATGAGAAGTACTACACGCTCTTGCTCGAGAAGAAAACTGAATACTCCATTTCTGAGGCAGGTTACATCTCAGATAACAACATATTGCAACGTGCATCTAAGTCAACGACTCCAGTAAGTCCACGGAAAACGATCATCTATGCTTCAGCGATGTCCATTGCCCTGACTTTTACAATCGCCCTTTTGTTGATTCGTTATTTCATGAACAACAATATCTCCGGTATGCATGATTTGTCTCGATTAATCAATCCAAAAATTAGCATTCTCGGAGTCGTCCCGAAGTACAACAAAAACATTCCAATGTCGCAGCTTATTGTAGACAAACGACCTAAGTCTATCATGGCTGAGTCGTTCAGAAGCTTAAGGACGAATCTGGAATTCTTCGAGAGCACAGATGAAACCAAAGTCATTGCTGTGACTTCAACGGTTAGTGGTGAAGGGAAAACCTTGGTGGCCATCAACCTTGGTGGTATCCTAGCGTTCTCGGGCAAGAAAGTCATCATCCTTGACCTTGACATGAGAAAACCAAGAATCCATAAAGGGTTCAACTCGACCAATGAATTTGGGATGAGTACATACCTCAGCGGAAAAGATGATTTGACTAGCCTCGTTAGAAAGAGTGAACTAAAGGACCTTCATTTTATTACAGCTGGACCTGTACCACCCAATCCAAGTGAACTCATTATCAACGGAAGGCTATCAAAAGGGCTTACAAAGTTGAAGGAGACTTATGACATTGTGATCATTGACAACCCACCAGTTGGTCTCGTAACAGATGGTGTTACAAGTTTAAAAATGGCAGATTATCCAATCTACATTTTCAGAAGTGACTACTCAAAGAAGAACTTTGCCTTCAACGTGAACCGTCTTTACGAAGAGAATAAGATTAAAAATCTTTCGGTTGTCTTGAACAGTGTGAATCTGGAACGAGCTAAATATGGAAACTACGGCCGCAGCTATGGGTATCGGTATGGATATGGGTATGGGTATGGGTATGGGTATGGATACGGCTATGGATATGGCTATACCTCATCAGGCGGTTACTATGAGGAAAGCGATGAACCAGACAAAAAAGGTTTTCTTCGTAAGCTGACAACTAAATCAGCAAATGACGATAAAGGAGACTCCGCTTAAGGGATTAGTAATCATCGAGCCGAAGGTCATCAAAGACGATCGCGGTTACTTTTTCGAGAGCTTTCGAAAATCAATTCTCACAGATAGAGGCTTTGACTTGGAATTTGTCCAGGATAACGAGTCCCTGAGCAACAAGGGCACTGTTCGAGGCTTGCATCTCCAAGCACCGCCATTTGGTCAAGACAAGCTACTCAGGGTGGTAAGAGGTTCAATTTATGACGTCGTTGTCGATGTTAGAAAAGACTCGAACACCTTTGGCCACTCATATGGAATTGAGTTAAGCGGATCAAACAACCTCTTGTTCTTTATACCTCAAGGATTCGCTCATGGTTTTTGCTGTCTTGAAGATGAAACCATCGTTCAGTACAAATGCTCTAACTATTACAACCGAGATTCAGAAATGGGTGTTTCTTGGAACGATCCTGAACTTCAAATTAATTGGCCAATCGACAACCCTATTGTCTCGGACAAAGATCAGACCCATCCGCCGCTCGCTGAGTTTGTGTCTCCTTTTTAGCCTCGATTGTTCACAAATCCTTCTGGGAAGGATTCAATCCCTTTTAGCCTTCCCTAATTTTGGCATTCATGACACTCCAAAATCTCGTCATCCTCTTTCTGATCTTGACCGTTGTCAGCGCTCTGTCAAATTATTTGTTCTTAATCTGGACTCGCACCCTAGGAATGAAAAATTTGACTCCTACAGAGTCTGAAAGGTGGAGTCATTCTTACAAGCCAGCCATTGGTGGAATATCATTTTACATCATCTTTCTGGTCTCCTACCTAGTCTGCTTGTTTTACAATAACCCCGAGTTGTCTTCCATTGACGAATCTGTACATCAAGGCGTGCTTATTGTCGTGACACTAGGCTTCTTTGCCGGACTAGCGGACGACGCATTTAATACGATTCCATGGCTCAAATTAGGCGCACAAATCATGTGTGGAATGGTCTTGCTCTTTTTCGGAATTCAAATAGAGTTTTTCGAACTCGTTTGGGCGGACGCGTTACTCACCGTCTTTTGGACTGTGGCCGTCATGAATAGCATCAACATGTTGGACAATATGGATGGAATTACGGCCACTGTTTCGGTATTCATCCTGACCGCTGCGTGTACTGCACCTCTCGCTCCTGAGAACCTTTTTTATACCTGCATCTGCGGGGGGACGGTAGCTGCACTTGTAGGATTCTTGATTTTCAATTGGCATCCATCGAGAATATTCATGGGTGATACAGGTAGTCAAATGCTCGGAGCTCTATTGGCCTCCATCGGTGTCTTGTTTTTCTGGAACAATGAGAACATCATCATTGAACATACTTGGTGGTCTAAAATGGTCATCGTTGCAACAGCCTTCATCGTTCCGATAGCTGATTCTATGACTGTCACTATCAATCGAATCAAACGAGGACAAAGTCCTTTTGTAGGTGGTAAAGATCACACGACACACCACCTGTCCTACGCCGGTCTCAGTGATTCAAAGGTCGCGATTGTAATTGCCCTAATTTCCGCTATATCCTCCGCGTTTATTGTGTTCATTTCACTTTTACAGCCCGAACAACGCTCATCCTATTTCATCTTTTTAGGCATCTATTCGTTCCTAATTCTCGTTCTATTATACGGGACGACTGTCTGGCCAAAGGCGAAATCAGTTTTCCACTTAAAAAGCACACCAACTACATGACAAAATACTGGAAACCCCTCGCCTTATTCTCTGCTACTGTTCTGACCGCGGCGTTGATGTTGAACCTATTCACCGGTTCAACGGAAGAAACTAAGGAAGAAGCCCAATTGCAAGAGCGGTTTCAGGACTACTACAAGATATTCGCGCTGAGCACACCAACTGAGATGGATTTTGCAGGAGAAGATGTTCCGCTTTCATTGATAGACGTCCAGGAAAAATTTGATCGCGAATTGCTGGTCAATACATATTGGCAGTCTCAAACATTGCTGCTTATCAAGCGGAGCAATCGATGGTTTCCGACCATTGAGAAGATTCTAGCTGAAGAAGGGGTGCCGCAAGACTTTAAGTACCTCGCCCTCATGGAGAGCGGGCTCACAAACATTGTGTCGCCAGCTGGCGCTACGGGTTTTTGGCAATTGATGAAGGATGCTGCTAGAGAGCGTGGGATGGAAGTTGGTGGTCAGGTTGACGAACGATATCACATCGAGAAATCGACAAAAGTGGCTTGTGCCTACCTGCGTGAGGCGAAAGAAAGGTTCGGTACATGGACCATGGCAGCAGCCTCTTATAACATGGGAATGGCTGGATTTTCGAAGCAGCTCAAACGTCAGAAAGCTACGAACTATTACGACTTGGTCCTCAACGAAGAAACTTCGAGGTACATCTTCAGAATTCTTGCCGCAAAAACAATATTGAGCTCCCCGCAGGAATTTGGGTTCAACTTTCGTGAACAAGATTTGTATCACCCACTCTATTTTGACGAATTAAAGATCACATCATCCATTGATGATATTGCTGCTTTTGCCTTTGAAAATGGAGTGAATTATAAGGCTCTTAAATACCTGAATCCTTGGCTGCGCGACAACCGTCTTTCCAACCCAACTGGAAAGACATACATCATCAAGATTCCTAATAAACCTCTTTCGTTACAATTGGTCCATGACAAGGAGCAAGTTGCTAGCTTTGCACGCCAGAAAACAGAGGGTGACGAAGAACAAGAGGTCAATAGCGGTAATTAACCAAGAAATAATTGAAATTCTCGGAGCTCGCGAGCACAATCTCAAGAACATTGATGTTGAGATTCCTCGTAATGAACTTGTTGTGATTACAGGCCTCAGTGGTTCTGGAAAATCATCCTTGGCATTTGATACCATTTATTCCGAAGGACAACGTCGTTACATCGAAACATTCAATTCTTATGCACGTCAATTCATTGGTGGCTTAGAACGGCCAGATGTGGACAAGATCAATGGTCTTAGCCCGGTAATCTCAATCGAACAAAAAACTGTCAATAAAAATCCACGAAGTACAGTCGGCACTATCACGGAGATTTACGACTTCCTCAGACTCCTTTTTGCTAGAGGTTCCGAGGCATTCAGCTACGTCACCGATGAAAAGATGGTCAGGTATACTGATCAGCAGATTGTTGACTTGATCCATGAAGAGTACCTTGGAAAAGAGCTTACGCTTCTATCTCCATTGGTAAAAGGAAGGAAAGGTCACTATCGCGAGTTGTTTGAACAAGTAGCCAGAAAAGGCTTTCTACGAGTTCGTGTTGACGGTTCACTTGAGAAAATTAAGCACCGCATGCAGGTGGATCGTTACAAGGTTCACGACATTGAACTGGTTGTGGATCGCTTGACCGCCGACAATACCAAACTAAAGAGATTAAAACAATCGGTTCTCACTGCACTGAAAGAAGGAAAAGGCCAGTTGATGCTTCTCGACGAGGACGATAAAGTCCGCTACTACAGTCGGTCATTGATGTGTCCTACGAGCGGTATCTCTTACGACGAGCCAGCTCCAAATTTGTTTTCTTTCAACTCCCCTTATGGTGCATGCCCGAAGTGCAATGGTCTGGGCGAAGTGCGTGAAATTGATGTTAAGAAAATCATCCCAGATCCATCGAAGTCGATCAAACGCGGTGGGCTCGCTCCGCTAGGAGATTACAAGCGTAACTGGATATTCCAGCAGATAGAATTACTTGGAGAGAAATACAATTTCAAGCTTACTTCTCCCCTCTCCGAAATTTCAGACGATGTCATCGATGTTATTCTCTACGGGACGAATGAGCATTTAGAAGTCAAGAGTGAAAGCTTAGGTCTCACCAAATCGTACAACATCAAGTTTGATGGCGTTGCGAATATTTTAATGGAACAGTTTGAGGACAGCGGTTCGACTAATTATCAGCGATGGGCCTCAGCCTTCATGAATAAGGTTGAGTGTTCAACTTGCCTCGGAACTAGATTAAAGAAGGAGTCGCTCTACTTTAAAATTGACAAGAAGAACATTTCTGAATTGGCAGAAATGGAGATCAACGCATTGGGTTCTTGGTTTGAGAATCTTGAATCTCGCTTGAACGAAAAGCAGAATCGAATTGCCGAAGACGTGTTGAAGGAAATAAGAAGCCGAATTCAGTTTCTGCTTGACGTCGGAATCGAGTATTTGACCTTAAACAGATCGGCTAAAACGCTGAGCGGCGGTGAAGCACAGCGAATCAGGTTGGCGACGCAAATAGGGTCTCAACTGGTTGGTGTTCTTTACATTCTCGACGAACCAAGTATTGGACTTCATCAGCGCGACAACCACAGGCTAATTACTGCTCTCAAGGACCTGAGAGACATTGGAAATAGTGTGATTGTAGTAGAGCATGATAAGGACATGATGCTCGAAGCAGACCACATCATTGACATCGGGCCGGGCGCAGGAATCCATGGCGGTGAAATCGTGGCCCAAGGATCTCCAAAGGCATTCATGGAAGCTCACTCCTTGACTTCTGACTATTTGATTGGCGACAAGGAAATTACTCTTCCTTCGAAGCGACGTAAGAGCACAGGAAAACACATCGAGCTAATTGGCGCAAGCGGTCATAATCTCAAAGAAGTTCAGGTTAAATTCCCACTCGGAAAATTCATTTGCGTCACAGGCGTATCGGGTAGTGGAAAATCAAGCCTAATCAATGGAACGATATACCCGATCCTAACTCAGCACTTCAATGGTTCTGCAAAACGTCCGCTTCCGTATGAAGCGGTCAAAGGACTGAAACATGTCGATAAGGTCATCGAAATTGACCAGTCCCCAATTGGTAGAACACCTAGGTCCAACCCCGCGACATACACCAATATTTTTACCGACATCCGTCAACTCTTTACCGAGATTCCAGAAGCAAAAATTCGAGGCTACAAGCCAGGAAGGTTTTCGTTCAACGTGAAAGGCGGACGGTGCGAGACTTGCCAAGGAGCAGGTGTGAAAACCATTGAAATGAACTTCCTCCCGGATGTTTACGTGGAATGTGAAACCTGTGGTGGAAGACGATACAACCGAGAAACCTTAGATATTCGATATAAGGCTAAGTCCATCAGTGATGTCCTGGACATGACGGTTAATCAGGCGGTTGAATTCTTTGAACATATTCCACACATATTCAAACGCATCAAAACGCTTCAGGAAGTTGGACTTGGATACGTCCGACTAGGACAAAGCTCCACTACCCTCTCCGGAGGAGAAGCCCAGCGCGTTAAGCTCGCGTCTGAGCTTGCTAGAAAGAGTACCGGACAAACCTTCTACATTTTGGATGAGCCAACGACGGGGCTACACTTCGAGGATATTAGGCTTCTTCTCGATGTCCTAAACAGATTGGTAGACCAAGGAAACACGGTGCTGATCATTGAACACAACATGGACATCATTAAAGTCGCTGATCATGTCATCGATATTGGTCCTGAAGGCGGGAAAAATGGCGGGCAGGTCATCGCAACAGGAACTCCAGAACAAGTCGCTAAAGTGAAAGAAAGCCATACCGGTCAATTCTTGAAGAAAGAACTGGAATGGACAATCGCCCATACACCATCTAGTTAAGGCGGTAACCAAAGCCAACTCCGAGCTGGATCATCTCTATTGTCTGCTTCATCTTCTCTTGCTCAATCGAGCTGAAATTGTAAACATTTTGCACGTTGAACGTAGTGTGGAACCGCAGATAATCCAGGGTGATGAAGAAATCCAAATCCTTCAGAACATGAAAACGTGCGTCAGTTCCAAATCCCCAGGCAAAGTCGTTCATCACACTTTGTTCCTGAACCCAATCAATGGCTAAATACCCAGTACTTGTTTCAAAGGCGGTGATCGTAAGCTTTGGACGAACCGCATGACCAAGCCCTAGTGCAATCCTCACATCTAGGTCCAAAAATGAATGAGGAATCGTAACGACACCATTGACCATTACGCTGTGCAAGACCCATGGATCATCATTGATTCCTAAAAAGGTCAATTCTTGGTAAAAGTCATCGTAAGGCGATATGTATTGATCTTCATCGAGGTTAAAGGCGGAGCGTGTCCAGTTTACTCCGATGCCATAGTGTTTCGAAAGGCGATGATGAAAATTGATGAAGTTGATGAAGTAGCCTTCATCTGCATAACCTGCGCCATTGTTCAAGTAATCCTTGGAGCCAAATGACCCCAGCGGAAAAGCAATCCCAGCTCCTGCACCAAAAAATCCGAAGTCGTGAATTTCAGGGCTTGCAGGTTGTCCTTCACCTTTGGGAAGGGAGAAGTCTTGTGCTTTCAACTGCCATCCAGTCAAAATCAAAAGAAGCAAACCAATGAGTCTGAGAATTCTCATGCCTCCACGAAGATATTGGAAGCGCTTGAAGCAGATTATCGCTCTAGCCAGCGGATTAGCATAACGATAAGGCAAAAGAGAAATAAAAAGATAGAAATGCGATTCACACTGTGCATTGCCTTCAAACTAAAATCGTGATCACTCTTGCGAAATATGGTCAGTGGATTTAAGTAGGTTAAAAGTCTCTTCAAAAACATAGTACAAAAATGGTCTTTTCTCTATTGTGGTTGCGAAGGAATAACCTCACACGTATGTTTGCCGCTCACGAACGCCACGGACTAATTGGAATTTAAACTTAACTCAGATTTCTCGCCAACAGGAGATCAACCGGGTGCAATTGCACAACTCGTCTCGGGAATTAATGATGGCATACAGCACCAAACGCTCTTGGGGGTTACTGGCTCTGGTAAGACTTTTACCATGGCCAACATCATTAATGAGACCCAAAGACCGACACTCATACTAAGCCATAACAAAACACTGGCAGCGCAACTCTATGGAGAATTCAAGCAGTTCTTTCCAGAGAATCGTGTAGAGTATTTCGTGAGTTACTATGACTACTATCAGCCAGAGGCATATGTACCGACTTCAGATCTCTACATAGAGAAAGATCTTAGCATCAACGCTGAAATTGAAAAACTCCGACTCAGCACCACCTCTGCCCTGTTGAGCGGTCGAAAAGATGTAATTGTAGTGAGTTCTGTCTCTTGCATTTATGGTATGGGAAATCCAAGTGACTTCCATGAAAACATAATTCAAGCCAAGAGAGGTGAAATGTTCGGACGAAATAAATTCCTTCACAGGCTTGTCGAATCCCTATACTCAAGAACAACAGGAGATTTTAAGCGCGGGAACTTTAGGGTAAAAGGTGACACGGTAGATGTGTTTCTTGCTTATGCTGATCACGCATTCCGCTTCCACTTTTTTGGTGAAGAAATCGAACTGATTGAATCCATTGACCCATTTAACCATAAGGTCATTGAAGAATTAGAAGAAATTAGAATTTTCCCAGCGAACATCTTTGTGACTACGAAAGAGCGGATGCGCAGTTCGATGGTTCAAATCCAAGATGATTTGGTAGAACGGATGGATCAATTCGTCAAAGGTGGACAACCTATTGAATCAAAGAGATTGGAAGACCGAGTGAACTACGATCTTGAGATGATGCGTGAATTAGGCTACTGCTCTGGAATAGAGAACTACTCTCGTTATTTCGATGGGAGACATGCAGGCGATAGACCATTCTGTCTTTTGGATTACTTTCCAGATAACTATCTCATGTTTATAGATGAGAGCCATGTATCAGTATCTCAAGTCAGTGCGATGTATGGTGGCGATCGCTCGAGAAAAGAAAACTTGGTTGAATATGGATTCCGACTGCCTTCCGCACTCGACAACCGGCCATTGAAATTCGAGGAATTTGAGACGCTACAGAATCAAGTGATTTATGTCAGCGCTACCCCAGCAGATTATGAGCTAAGACTTAGCGAAGGTGTAATTGCAGAACAACTGATAAGACCAACAGGTCTGTTAGACCCCATCATTGAAATTCGTCCTTCGGCTAATCAAATAGATGACCTTCTCGAGGAAATAAGAACTCGAATTGAGGCTAAAGAAAGAGTCTTGGTCACCACGTTAACGAAGAGAATGGCGGAAGAAATGGCGAAGTACCTACGGGACTTGGACATTAAAACCCACTACATTCATTCAGATGTAGATACGTTGGAGAGGGTCGAGATTTTGAGGGACTTGAGAATGGGAAAGGTTGACGTTCTTGTTGGCATCAACCTTCTTCGAGAAGGACTGGATCTTCCAGAAGTTTCGTTGGTCGCCATTATTGACGCCGACAAGGAAGGGTTTCTACGCAGCAATCGATCACTTACCCAGACCATAGGGCGAGCAGCTCGCCACATTAATGGTAAGGCAATACTCTATGCCGACAAAGTCACAGACAGCATGAGTCGGACGATTGAGGAAACGAATAGACGACGTGAAAAGCAATTAGCCTATAACGTCGAGCATGGAATAACTCCTAAAGCCATCAAGAAAAGCTTTGATGCATTGATTCACTCTGAATCCTCCGTGAGGGGAAGAGAATACAAGAGGTCAGAAGAACTAGAGATGACAATGGGGCTTGCCGCCGACCCAATTGTTGAGTACATGAGTGCAGAGCAATTAGAAAAGGCCATACGTCAGACACGTTCCAAGATGGAAAAGGCTTCAAAAGAGCTCGACTTCCAACTCGCAGCTCTATTGCGCGATGAAATGTTTGCCATGCAGGAAAAGTTGAAGGATAAAAAGTAGATTCTAGGTGATCGATGATCCCAAGGTTTCTTGTGATTATGAAATCAATCCAGCGATATACAATTGTCCTGATTACCTAGCGGGAACTCACAACAACATTGCAATTGTGAATGTTTCTGATGGCTGCGTATGGGACGCGGAAGTAACTCAAGGCGGAAATTGGATCGTTTGTAATTCTGATGGGAACGGCAGCGGAACGATTGACATTACTGTCATTGAAAATTCGGCCGACACATCTCGATCTGGGATTATCATCGTTGAAACAGAAACACTTTTGATCGTGCAACCGCCAGATCCTTGGTTGACTGGAGTTAGTTCGATAACGAACAATGCGCTCAAGATTTATCCAAACCCAAGCGAACAGAATTTAACTGTGGAGGTTATGGAAGGTTTTGCAAATGCAAACTTTACCGTGTTTGATGTTACAGGTCGTCAAGTTCTAACAGGGAAATTGACTGGAATAAAGCAGGACCTTTCTGTCGAAAACCTAACGATGGGCATGTACACCATTCGATTGGACAATGGTCAAGAATCAGTGACACAACCATTCTTTAAGAACTAGTTCTTTTCTAAATAGAAGTTAAAAAAAGGCATCCTAGGGTGCCTTTTTTCATTTTCGACGTCCTTGATTGTAAGGAATCAAAAAATGATTCGACCTACAACTCGATTTGAAAATCATGAACATTTCAAAAGGCATATTGCTTGGGCTAGTTAGCTTATTCTTCATTCAAGCCATACCGCTTGCAGAGGAAGAATCCGTTGGTATTGAATTCTTCCAAGGAACCTGGGAAGAAGCGCTTCAGACAGCCGAGAAGGGAAACAAGATGATTTTTCTCGATGCCTATACTACTTGGTGCGGACCATGTAAGCTACTTAAGAGAAATGTCTTCCCAAATGAAAGGGTTGGGAAATTTTACAACAAGAATTTCATCAACGTAAAGGTTGATATGGAAAAAGGAATTGGTCGGAAATTATCATCGAGATATAGAGTGACAGTGTATCCCACGCTTCTCTTCATCGACGGAGAAGGAAATATGATTAAAAAGGCTGTTGGTTATCACCCAGCGCAACAGCTAATAGAATTAGGCAGATCAGTGATCAGCCAGAAAAGCTAGGTTTATAGGGTTGAAAGAGCCTGTTCCGTTTCTACGGAACGGGCTTTTTCTTTTTATAACGGGTCAAAATATTCTCAGTCGATCCAATCCCCTTTTCTAGTTTTACGTCTTATAGCTAGCCTAACTAAGCATATGAACCTATTCAAATCCCATCTCTTCTATTGTTCCATCTTATTGATCATTCTGATTGGCGACAGTACTATCATGGAGGTGACCCGCTCCTCTAAACTGCAAGATTTTCACGCACCCAACGATCACTTTGAATTGATCCGGTCTTATCCTGATGAGGTCATGGATATCAGAGGCTATGAACAAGCAATGCTGGAGGTGAAAGCCGATAAGATGAGCGCATCTCGTAGCGATGGATTCGATCTTGAATGGAGGGTTGAAGGACCTAAGAACATTGGAGCTCGGATCAACGCAATGGCAGTGCCCGCCGGAAAAGAAGACACGATATACATCGGATATGCCTTGGGAGGAATCTTCAGAACATATGACGGTGGATCAACTTGGGAAGACATCTTTGAAAATGAAGAACGATTGTCCATCGGAGCGATCGCCATTAACCCTGAAAATGATCAAAACATTTATGCTGGAACCGGTGATCGAAATCTCGTCAGTCTTTATAGAATCGGTGACGGAGTCTATAAGAGCAATGACGGTGGTGACACATGGACAAACATTGGCCTAGGCGACACTCGTATCATTTCGGACATCGATATTGACCCGACAGACACTAATATCATATACGTTTCTGCCATGGGTCTGCCAAGTGTTCCAGACACCAACAGAGGTGTTTACAAGAGCATCGACGGCGGTACGACTTGGACCCACATTCTTCATATTAATGACAGCAGCGGTGTGAACAACTTGGTTGTGAATCCGAATAACCCAAACATCCTTTACGCCTCAGGTTGGACGCGGATTAGAACGAATCAAGCTTCCATCGTTTCGGGCTCAGGTTCTACGATCTGGAAAAGCATTGATGGCGGTAGTTCGTGGACTGAACTTACTAATGGATTACCAGGAGCCGGATCAGGAAGAACTGGAATTGCCATGTATGCACCCGACCCCGACACATTGTATGCACTCTATGTTGGCTCCAACTCTCAATTGGAAGGCGTTTATCGCAGCTTTGATGGTGGAGCAAATTGGACTGCAACGAATACCTTTTCTATGAGCAACGCCCTCGGAGGTTTTGGTTGGTACTTCAGTGGAATATATGTGAATCCCTATGATTACGAGGACGTCTTTGTAGAAGGGATTCAACTATGGCGAACAACGGATGGTGGTTCCTCTTGGGCAACCGCAGATCCCAGTTGGTGGCTGTATGACGTACATGCCGACAAGCATTGTATGGCCTTTTTAGGTCAGAATAAATTTCTGTTGGGCACCGACGGAGGACTCTATCGAACCGAAGACAACACAGCAAACTGGTCAAAAATCGAGAATAACCCAACGAACGAATTCTATAGAGTTGCTCATTCACCCTTGAGACCAAACCGATATTACGGCGGCCTCCAAGACAATGGCTCGACCGGCGGCAATCATCTGATGTCCGAATGGCCAAGAATTTATGGCGGTGATGGATTTCAAATGCGCTTCCACCCTACTGATTCGAATTCATTTTTTGCTGAAACTCAGAATGGTAATATCGTGCACACCTCCAACGGTGGTCTTTCCTTCAATGGTGTAAACGTACCGTGGTCATCTGAACGGAGAAATTGGGATACACCGTACATGCTCAGTCATCATGATCCAGGAACAATGTATGGCGGTAGTTATCGTGTCTACAAGGATGCTTCTTCGCCTTTTGGCGCTTGGTCAGCTATTTCTGGAGACTTGACCGATGGAAACATATTTGGAGACTCACATCACACCATTTCAGCATTGGACGAAAGTCCAGTCAACGAGGATCATCTCTATGTTGGAACATCAGATGGAAACGTGTGGAGAACCGAAGATGGTGGAACTAACTGGGATTCCTTGCATGCCACGCTACCCAACAGGTACGTAACCGATGTAAAAGCTTCTCCGACTTGGGATTCTGTTGTCTATGTTTCTCATTCAGGATACAAGTACAATGACTACATCCCCCATCTTCACAAATCAGTGAATAATGGCGATACGTGGTTAGACATCTCAAGTGATCTTCCAACGGCTGCTATAAACGACATCCTTATTTATCCGGGTCACGAAGACTCAGTCATCTTCGTTGGAACCGATGGTGGAGTTTATGGCACAATAAACGGAGGTTTAGACTGGGAGCGGGTTGGCACAAACATGCCTATTGTAGCCACATTCGATGTAGAACTGGACACAGTCAACAATCGTTTGATTGCTGGAACCTTTGGTCGTTCGCTTATGACTTATCCACTCGATAGTTTAGTTTCTGTCCCGATTGATACAAGCAGCACTCCGCTTCTCGGATATCTCACTGTCTCAAGTATTAACTGCATTGGCGCCGGAGATGGCTCTATTGATCTGACGATAACGAGCGGTGTACAACCATATTCATTCGCTTGGAGCAATGGTGCAACCACAGAAGATTTGAATGCACTTAGTCCAGGATATTATAGTGTAACGATCACGGACAATGAAGCACAAACGCTCATTCTTGGGGACACAGTTCATTCGAATCCACTATTCCCACCTCCAATTATTGGCAACCTCGTCGGACCGATTTCAGTTCAATCTTGGGTTTCATACAACTACTTCGTCCCGGCAACCGGAGGCTCGGTCTTTCAGTGGTGGGCAGTAGGCGGTTCTGTGACGAGCAGTACGAGTAACGCAGCAACAATCCTGTGGAATGCAGGCCCCCAAGGTGAAATAATCATCAAGGAGACCGATGATAATGGGTGTATCGCTTTCGACACGATTTTGGTTGATATTCTATTCGTTGGATTGGAAAACCTGAATTCAAGCGACCTCCAGATTTTCCCAAATCCCGTGAGATCTGTTCTACACATCAATTCCCCAACAAGCATTCAGCGTGCTCAGGTTTTTGATCAAAAAGGTAATGTGATTCAAGTGATTGGTACAATCAATGGCGCAGTAGAGCTGGACGTCTCAAGTTTTAGTCGTGGCCAATATTTTCTTCACTACGAGGAAGCGGGCATTCACAAAGCGGAAGCTTTCATCGTAGAATGATGTGATGTCAGTGCTTTGTTCTGCGCAACAGCCGTAAACGCCAACACCCCGAAACCTACGGCCAGTAAGGAGTGAAAGAATACAAATGCGTATTCAGCGGTGAAAACTCCATAAATCAATGCAGCGGTAAACAAAAGGGACAAACAGATCTCTACCAACACTTCTGACATCGCGATTTGAGATATGTACTCGTTTGAAATCCATTGTTTTGTTCGCTGAACGTTGAATTTAGGCGTCCGAACAAATGCTGAGTCAATTCCGGCATATGCTTCAAACACGGCTCTGCTGTTGTGGAAGCTCATCCCCATTGATGCTGATAGAAACAGAAGGTAAGTCCCCAGAAACGTTGGCAACCCACCTTTGGGATTCGCTTTTATGTAAGCCGTATGATAGTACACCCCAAGAATCATCAAACTCGACAGGAAAACGGTTCCTAAAAGGTCTACCAAAATCGGGTTATCATACTTGGAGCGAATGTGCATGATTGGAATACTGAGTGCAGAGACCATGAGAATGGCAATAAAAACAAATGAATTCATCAAATGGAAAATCGCATGAATTCTGGATTTCAATGAAATGTTTTTCGAACGAATCAAATTCGGCAGATGCTTGACTGAACACTGAGCCGCGCCCTTTGTCCATCTAAATTGCTGCGATTTGAGTGCGCCCATTGTGATTGGAAGTTCTGCAGGTGACTCAATATCTTCATCGTACGCTATTCTCCATCCTTTGAATTGAGCCCGATAACTCAAGTCTAAATCCTCGGTCAACGTGTCGTGCTGCCAACCCCCCGCTTGTGCAATGCATTCTTTCCTCCAAATGCCTGCTGTTCCGTTAAAATTGAGAAAGTGATTACCCTCCGCTCTGCCCATTTGCTCCACAGTAAAATGAGCATTGAGTCCAAATGCCTGAATCCGTGTCATCCAGTCGGCATCTTCATTTAAATGTGTCCACCGAGTTTGAACAACTCCTACCCGCTTATCTACAAACTGACACATCGTACGATTCAAAAACTCTGGGTCCGGGATAAAGTCGGCGTCGAAAATGGCGATGTAATCTGCTTTGGTTCGTTCCATCCCGTAGGCAAGGGCACCGGCCTTGTAACCTGTTCGATCCGGTCTCCTCACATGAACCAGAGAAATCTCCGATTGGATCGCAGATAGCTTCTCCTCAATGATTTTGGTCGTATCGTCCGTGCTATCATCAAGAATTTGAATTTCAAGTCTGTCATGTGGATAGTTAAACTTCAAGCAAGAATCAATCAACCGTTCAACGACGTAGCGCTCATTATAAATGGGCAGCTGAATGCACACCAGAGGTTTCTCCTTTGAGAACAACGGATCTGGTTTTGATCTAGAGTGGGTTTTGTATAATCTCAAAAGGTCCAGCTGAATGAGCGAATAGCTAAAAATGAAAGCAATAGCTCCGAAGTAGAATGCAATGACTATGTATTCAATCAGGGTCACTTGCTGTATTTGAAAAATGTGAATAGAATTTTGTAGCCCGCTAAAAATGAACCCTTTATCGTACCTGACACCTTAGATACGCCAATTCGCTCTCGGTAACGCACTGGAATTTCGGCAACAGCCATTTTGTGCTTCGCCGCCTTGATTTGCATTTCAACGGTCCATCCGTAATTTGTATCGGTCATCTTCATGCGCTGCAACGCGTCAAACGTAATGATCCGCATTGGTCCGAGATCGCGAAACCTATATCCATAGATTAGCCAGAGCGCTTGGGTTGCGATAAAATTCCCAACTTTCTGTTGAGGTGTGAGTGCTCCTCTATCTGAAAGTGTTCGACGCTCTCCGAGTACCAAATCGAGGTTTTTGGAATCCATTAACTGCGAAAGTTCAATCAGATCTCCTGGGTAATCTGAATAATCTCCATCGATAAACGCAACGCGATCTGGTGGATTTTCTAACGCATCAAGATGGGTGAGCCCTTTGAGGCATGCTGCGCCGTAACCTTTTTGGTCTTCACGCAATACAATTGCTCCGGCTGCCTCTGCATTTGCCGAGGTATTGTCAGAGGATCCATTATCGACGACAACTATGTTTCTAACTAGATTTCCCGGAACGTCATGAATCACTTTCGAAATCGAAGCTTCTTCGTTTAGAGCAGGTATGATCACATCCATGTTCATCAATACGCGAACATATCAAAGGTTATGTATGATGAGCTTGATCAATGGTACTTTTGAACGGTGATCAGAATTTTCCTTTTCATAGCGTTGGTAGCCATTGCATCCTCCTGTCAAGAACCAACACTCGAAAAAAGGATGAATACACTCCTCGACCAGTATCGATCAGAAGACGGCATGGTCGACTATGAAAGCCTGAAACAGAACCCGTCTGACGTTGAGGAAATCATCGCCATCATCCAAAGCATTGATCCTGAATCAATGGAAGAAAACGATCGCAAGGCCTTCATCATCAATTCTTACAACTTCCTTGTAATCCACGGGATTGTCCAGGGCGGTATCGAGAAGACAGTAAAAGAGAATACAGCCTTCTTCAAACAAAACCGAATTTCAATGAATGGCGATTCAGCGAGTTTGGACGAGCTTGAACACCTAGAACTCAGGGCGCAATACAACGATCCGCGGATTCATTTCGCATTGAACTGTGGAGCTACAAGCTGTCCGCCGCTCAGTAAAGAAATCCTGAATGGGGCTGATCTCGAAGAACAGCTTGATGATCTGACTCGTGAAGCGTTAAACGACACGACTCATGTAATGATCATAAACGAGGAAAGAATCGTAAGGCTCTCTCCCATTTTTGACTGGTACAAAGAGGATTTTGTTCAAGATGGTGGTGTCGTTCGCTTCATCAATCGATTCAGAACCGACAGCATCCCGGCTGGATTCACCATCGTCTTTCGCGAATATGATTGGAGTCTCAATTCAAATTGAGCGGCTCGGATAAAAATGAGACGTACTGCGGGTTAATCGCTACGTAGCCGCCAATTTTACCCGATTTCGGATGAGGATTTTCATAGCTCCAAGCAAAATAGTTGGACGTCTTTTCTCCAAGATTCCAGTAAGTCGCGTCCCCTTTAATTGGACAATGACTCTGACGTTTAGCTTCTGATACAAGATCCACTACCACATCTGCCTTTGGCACATATAGTACTGGATCATATACAGATCTGCCGACTTCTTTAAGAATCAAAGCATTTTCAGATTGCGCGATCACTTGCCCGTCTTTTTGTATGGTCAGTTTTCGTTGAAATGGATCAACAACGGCATAGTGTCTTTTCTCGTGTTCCATAATTGAGTCTTTACACGTATGACGATCAAGCGTGGCAAAACTTTCAATTATTCAGCGCGGAGCCAATTTTCCATAATCCTCTTGCCACCAGTCGTCATGATGCTTTCAGGATGAAACTGCACTCCGAAGTGGCGCCAGTCTTGGTTTTCAATAGACATTACAAATCCATCTTTGGCCAATGAGGTTATGGTCCAATCAGCGCCAATCGACTTCGCATCAAATCCCCAGCTATGATATCTCCCGACCTTAATGCTTTGAGGCAGGCCTTCATATAGGATTCCTATGTTTTTCACTTCAATCTCCTCCTCCGCTCCGTGTTGGACGTTGTGGAGGTTTGTCATTTCACAACCCGAGGAAATCAGCAAGGCCTGCATGCCTAGACACACTCCTAGAACGGAGATGTTGTGAGTGTTACTTATCTCAATTGCCTTCAAGAGATCACCTGAATCTTCTGGTAGCCCTGGTCCTGGCCCAATGAGAAGATGACTCGCTTTTCGAAGTTCATCAAAGTCGATATCATCATTTCTACTTAAAATGTAATCAACCCCAATGTCCTCGATCAGATGAACCAAGTTGTAGGTAAAAGAGTCGTAGTTATCAATGATGTAAATCTTCATTAGAAAGTCGAGATGGTCAAAAATCTATATTTGAGCGCAATGAGGTCAATAATATTCGGAATGATGGTAACATCGTTACTTGGCTGTACAATTCAACATCATCCGGATCATACCATTCCGAAACACATGAAAAAAGTAATCAAGAGCGACAACGCCCCGGCACCAATTGGACCGTATTCTCAAGCTATTCAATTCGGAGACATGCTCTTTGTCAGTGGCCAAATCGCCATCGACCCATCAATAGGTGAGCTCGACACTAGTTCTATTCAAATCGAAACTGAATTGGTTATGAAAAACATCGGGGCCGTTCTTAAGGCAGCCGAGCTTGATTATTCTAACGTCTTGAAATGTTCGATTTTCTTGAGTGACATGTCCTTGTTCGGAGAGGTCAACGAGGTTTATGGACGCTATTTCATTGAGAATCCTCCTGCGCGCGAGACAGTTGCGGTAAAAACGCTTCCTAAAAGTGTGAATGTGGAGATTAGCTGTATTGCGGCTAAGTAGATCACTCCAGTTAGCAACGGGTATAAAAGAAAGAAAGCGACTTCTTTCGAAATCGCTTTCCGGTTCTCTGATCGCAATCCGGTAAAGGAACGACCATACAACATTTTCCAAAAATTCAACTGGCGTAGAATTAACTACACACTTCAGCTAGATGACTCACAAAAGGAACCCGGGGGTAACTCTTGCCTTTGTTTCCCGAAAGAAACTCGAAAGCTCCACGCTCAGCGTGGTGCGATAGCCACTTGCCTAGGACGGTGTCCCAGGCAATCTAACAATACAGCCGAAACTGAATTGAATTAGGACTTTCGCCATCCTCCGCCCTCTTTTCATCAAGCGGCCTACTTTGTAATGACCTTCTGTTCTGCCTTTGGCCCCATTTAACTCCGAAAAGATAATTGAGAGACAGACTTTCAGATTTTAGCCATGTTGAATTAGAAACTTGCGTTTCAGATTCTAGGTTAAAACCCCTTCGGTAACACTTCAAAGAACGTTGGTCCTGTCAGCCTATCACCCTAAGGTGAGTTGGGATCTTTATCCCATGTTGACAAGTCAATAATAGGATATCCATTTCTATTATAATGAACAATTGGGGTAGAAGAAACTCACATGTTTTCAAATATGGTTATCAACAATTGTTAACTTCCCTTAGCTCGAATTGCAACTCACTCAATCTTGATTGTGGGCTGGTAGATTGGAAGTAGATTTGATGTAGATGAAAAGACTAGTAGTTCTTCTTTTTAGTTTGACTCCATTTTTCGGATGGAGTATCGATGCATACTTCAATCACTACATCCTAAATTCTCCGGAAGAAGGAACTTACGTTGAAGCTCACATGAAGTTCAACGCGTCATCCATTGAGTACATTCAAGGTGCATCTGGATGGCAAGCTTCGATTGAGCTTACCTATGTGATAAAACAGGGAGAAAGCATCATCCAGTTTTCGAAGAACATGATCCGGAGTCCATTCACCGACTCTCTCAACAACATTCGTGACTTCATCGACCTCCAGCGATTCTATCTCATTCCAGGAGAATACAATTTAAACATCAAGCTGATTGATGCAAATAATAGAAATGACTCGATTGAGTTCTCCCAACCAGTCAGTATTGATGAGAATGACGATCAACCTTTTTTCAGCGACTTCATTTTCATTGAGGAAGTAGTTAAAACGACGAAGCCAAACATCTTCACTCGGGGAAATGTCGATATGATTCCTAGAATAAGCTCGTACCAATCCCCAGATAATTTGGACGCTCAATTCTATCTCGAACTCTACAATGTGGATAGTAAGCTCGGCGAGAATCAACCGTTTTTATTGAATCTCGATATCATCGACCTGCGAACAAATACACCTATTGATCAGTATCACACCATGAAGAGAATGACGACTGCGCATGTTCTCCCTGTGTATCATCAATGGCAAATTGAAAATCTACCAACGGGACACTATATTGTCAAAGCGGAGGCGCGCGATCGAACGAACAATGTTATTGCCACAAAGGCAATTGCCATGCAAAGGCACAGTCACCCGACTGAATCTGACTCCTTGAGCGATGAGGATTTAGGAAAAACCTTCGTCCATAAAATAACCGGTGAAGACTCGATTCGAAACATGAGCTACTGCCATATTTATCAAGGAACGGCCGTCGAGCGACAGTACCTCGAAGCAAACTGGAACAAGGCAGACACCACGGAGTTAAAGAGGTTTATTTACGAATTCTGGCAGAAGAGAAACCCATTGGATCCTGAGATATCTTGGAAAATGTATTACAAGAAAATTCGTTTCGTGGAAAGGACGTTCGACATCCAAAGGCGGCACGCATGTGCCACAGATCGTGGAAAGACATTTCTGACCTATGGAAAACCCGAAACCAGGGTAATGCAAAGGAGCGAACCCAACACTTATCCGTATGAAATCTGGCAGTATTACAAGCTTCCCAAAAGAGCCAACGCCAAATTTGCCTTTGTGGACAAGACGATCGTGACGAATGATTACGTATTGATCCATTCCAATGTGCCTGGTGAGCCATTTGACGCCGCGTGGTATCTGCAGTTGAGCACAAGAAGCGCTAATCCACTGGTTACTGATGACCCTCAGACAAGTCAGGAGGTGATGGACATCAACAACCTGAATTCTTTTGACGTAGGACAAGTGGGAAGTAGAGCCCTCGACTTCTGGAACAATCCTCGATAAAACATCCTTCCAAATTTTAATTTCAAAACCATTTGAAATAAAAATCTGTGAGCATATATTTGCACCCCTCAAAAAATGAGAGACTCGGTAGCTCAGCTGGTAGAGCAATACACTTTTAATGTATGGGTCCTGGGTTCGAGCCCCAGCCGGGTCACAGTGACACAAGCCGTTTGCGAAGCAAGCGGCTTTTTTTGTGCCTTGTGCGCATAAAAATGCTGGGCGACCCGCCTTACGAAAGGTCATGCAAGTTGAAGCCCAGCCTAACAAGGTCAGCACCAGCTTGCCTGCCGGACTAGGATAATGGCATTTCCGCCATTTGATTATCCGTTCAAGAAAGAATAGCTGAAAACCGCCAGTGCTATTTGATGGAAGATGCATCAGTTTTGGATTATCAACATTAGGGTCCAAGAATTCTATGAAAATATCTCAACCTCACTTAAAAAAAGTCATCTACCACCTACTCGTTATATTAATTGGAGGAATAAATCTTGGTGGGGCATGCGGAAACAAATGCTTCGATGCTCATCTAATGGAACTTGTTGTTCTCGAGCCAGAGCAGCCAAACAATCATCCAGAAGGCGCGTCATGCACGGAGCTCTGGTGGTGCTTTCCTCAAGGCATCCAATGGTCTGAGGTTTACCAAGAAGCCGATGACAATGAACATTACGGCGAGTTTCAGACCTATGCCTCCCAATGTCAGTCAATTAATTATAAACTATGGATGCACTCATTAGTTTCTACCGTAAGTGCTGGTTGCGCAATTGAGGTCACAGCCTATGATTTTTACGCAACTAACGTTTTTTTGCTGATCGCTGGAAAATGCCATGAATGCAGCGGAATGCAATATCAATATGATCGCATTGCTTGGATGCAGACAGATATCGTACCAGGAAATTCGGCCTCCTACACATTACCTTCACCTTATATATACAGTTATTCTTATGCTTGTTCCGCAATTTAATATCAAAAACACAATGTCTGTTCTCTGGTTAGTGCCTTTACTGACAACAATTTTCACCAGTTCTTGTTCGGATAATCCTGGAGTTCTTCAATCTGATGATCCTAGCATCCAAGAACAAATTAACAACGGACCGAACGACCAAGATGATGATTCACGGACTACTTGGCAGTACTCTGATTTCACTGACTTCGTTGATGAGCTTCGCCAGGGAATGATCTTTATAAAAGACATCAATAATCGGCCGGGAAGCGAGGTGAATACTGAGTACGACGTTATTGGTAATATATCGGACACAAACAACGCCATTAGGCAATCGTACGGTGATTTGAAGATTAATGGAAACACCCTTCAACAGGACGCGGATAATCAATGGTATGAGCAGATAAGCTCAACGAGCCTATATGGGAACACAAAGACAGTTGAGATTAAAAACGCCGCTAATACCAAAGTTGAGTTCAGCGTCGAAATGTATTTCCCAGATGAGCTTGAGGTGACATATAACTACAGCGATGTAAAAGCGAATAATGTCATCACATGGAACCAAGATACAGACAATGACTATGGGCTGCTCGTGGTCATCGCTCCAAAAACGGATCAATTCGGAGTTGCGGACGATGATTTCTACATTCACATTGAGGATGATGATGGATCCTATACTCTCTCTTCCTCTGATTTAACTGATATGCCATCTGACGCGGAGTTCTGCACAATGACGATAGTAAGAGGCGATTATGCTGAGGATACCGACTCCAATGGAGACAAGTGCGCGTTTTATATCATGAACGGCGTGAGCATGACTTATGAGGTTCCATAAACATGAGGGGCAGTTCCTCCCAATATAGATTCCTACCTGCTTAAACGATCGGCTCTATTTCTTTCTGAGTAGGCTGAATCGATACGATCTATTGATACCATCGTTTGTTTCACCGGACTGTTTCGGAAGTCCTCACGTAAACCTTTAAGCTCAGTTGCGAGCTCTGAAAGAGAAGTTCCTTCAGCCGAATAGGACTGATTAGGCAAGTATCCGCCAGCAGCAAGGGTTCTCTGGTTTGACCTCCTCATATAACCTGGAAGAAGCGATGCACCGCTAATGGCGGACAAGGAAACGAAGCCTTCGCAAAAGCGGAGGCTTTTTAGTTGGCGTGAAGTGAGAGTAAACTGAGATTGAAAAGCTTTGGCGAATCAAACGGAAACCTTAAAAAAGAAAAACCCCACTGAATTGGAATCAGCGGGGCCATTCAATTAACTAAACCTTACCCTAAGGTAAATAACCACCTATATAACGTTTGAGGACAGCCTATGGTTGGGTCTCCTACCCTATTAATTCTCACATTTGCGCCGTGAGCGCAGATATCTACATAAAGAATCGCCGGGCTAAGTTCGACTACGAACTCACCGACAAGCTAACTGCTGGCATTCAATTACAAGGCACTGAGATTAAGAGCCTTCGATCGGGCCAAGCTTCGATCAATGAAGCTTTCTGTGAGTTTAAAGGCGAGGAGATGTTTGTGATCAACATGCACATTGAAGAATACAAGTTTGGATCACATGCCAATCATGAACCTAAAAGACAGAGAAAACTGCTTTTGAACAAAACTGAACTCGCACGCTGGAAAAAAAAGGTGAGCACCAAAGGATTAACTATCATCCCAACAGCATTTTACATTAACGATAAGGGATTGGCAAAGCTTGACATTGCTTTGGCTCAGGGTAAGAAAATCCATGATAAACGTGACTCTATAAAGGATAGAGATACACAGCGCGACCTTGATCGACTGAAAAAGTCCTTTTAATTCCGAGGGACTAAAATGATGTCCAGCTGTTCTTCTTCGTCATAGAATGAATATGACCGCGTCACGTTGTAACTCAGTTTCAGTTCATCTTTAGTGAGCTTAACCAAGCTGTAAACAGCCGCTTCTCTGGGAGCACTAATTGTGTATAGAATGATATTGGCACCTTGATCGCTTCTCGAATACTCGACCTCCTTCAGCAGAAGGGCCAATTGAGATTTTGCTGGTTCGCCGTTTCCTCCAGTGAACTCCCAAGTACCACGATTAATGGTGGTTTCACTGTATGGAACTTGTGAGTCCGGCTCATTGACAAAAGCCTTCGGTCCGAAGAACTCTTCTTTACCCGATTCATAATTTCCTTTTTTGTCAAAGCTCCATAGCCATCTCAGTCTGGTCTGGGATTCGAGGCTGTCACCATACGAATAAGTGAGCATCGAATCAGTGCTTAAGATGATGGAAGTCGTATCACCAAAGTTTCTGGACCAGTTGTAGGATGACACAACCCATTCACCAGCGAGTCTTCCTTTTCGAGAACTAAAACTGAAGAATGGGTCTTCCTCGCCTTTCTTGCAACCAGGAAGCATTAAAACCACTACAAGCGATATTCCGATTAGTTTTTTCACAGAGAGAAGAAGTATCCGATTGTAAATTGAACCATTGGATCTACCCGAAAGTAAGTTGCGGTGGATCGAGTGGAGCTGGGATTACTAATGGTCACATTGCTCCCTGAAACTGGCTCGATTTGGATCACCTCTTGACGATCACCTCCCGTAACTATGCTGCTCATTCCCATTCCGTACTCCAAGCCTATTAAAAGCTTCTTAGCCACAAAGTAGTTCGCACCTAGGCTCAATCTAGCACCCAGGGTATATCCACCATCTTCTGTTATGGTACGAATCAATCGAGACGTTCCAGTTGTATCTGTAGTATTCGTCACGCTGCCAATACTTTGTTTTCCAACAATACCTAATTCTGCTTCTACTCCGATGTACGGATCAAGTCGTCTTGTGCCCTCAAAATGAAATTCCACACCAGGTCGGAATCCAACTGCGGACTGCTTAAATGTGCTATCGAACTCAACCAAATCTTTTCCGACACTATCGGTAGTGAGTGTGCTTATACTTGAAACGTTTGGACTGATCCCAATCCTCCAAGTTATTCTATCCGATTGCACAAATCTCAAGTATAGTAGCGGTGACCCCGTGAGGTCTGCTCTGTTCTGAAAGGAAATATTCTGAATCAATCCGGTGACGTTTGCAGTCACTCCAATGTCAGGTTTGGTAGCCTGAAGCGTATCCTGGGCTTGAGCGCCTAGATGAATAGTCATTGCTAGAAACGTGAATGCAACGGAAGTTAGAATGGTTCGGATCTTCATGTAGTGTGCTTTGGAGCTTTCAAAACGAAGGCTTCCTGTGATTATTTTATCGAGCATTATTTGTGTTTTCAAGCATGGGCACGAATTGAAAGTCTCCATGTTCCGTGATCTTGTACTCTGATTCGCTGATTTTATCAAGTGTCATCATTTTTTGAACCTGGTTTACTCCACCTACTGGAATGACCATTCGCCCCCCTACTTTGAGTTGTCCCTTCAGCCCTTCAGGAATTTCAGGCGCTCCACAAGTCACCAATATGCGATCGAAAGGCGCATAAGAAGGTCGTCCTTCATACCCATCACCATAAAAGCAACGTGCTTTTATTTTTAGTTCATCAAGAAGCGCCTCAGCTTTCATATACAATTGATGTTGACGCTCGATCGTAAAAATCTTCACACCCATTTGCGCCAACACTGCTGACTGATAGCCAGAACCTGTTCCAATTTCGAGAACCTTCATTCTAGGCTTGAGATTCAGAAGTTCTGTTTGAAAAGCCACAGTATATGGCTGGGAAATGGTTTGTCCATTGCCAATTGGGAACGCCTTATCCTCATATGCGTGCTGCAGGAAGGCCGTATCGAAGAAGAATAAATGACGTGGTACGTTGTCAATCGCAGCTAAAACTCCCTCATCCTCAATCCCTTTCTGTTTGAGCAATTCGACCAACTGCTTTCTTAAACCACGGTGCTTAAAATTGTCCTCCATCGAAGCCGAAATTATCCATTTCGACAATGACATGTTAAACGAATGTGTGATTGTTTATCGACAATGGTTCAGAACCCGTGAACTTTGCGGCAGACAAATGGGAAAGGAAAAAATTAAACTCGGAATATTAGGTGCTGGTCACCTTGGTAAGATCCATATCAAATTGGCGTTGGAATTGGAGGATATCTATGATGTAATTGGGTTTTACGACCCTGATTACCAGAAGGCTAGCGAAGCGTTGGAGCAATTTGGGATTCGATCCTTCGAAAGCATGGAAGAGCTGGTAGATCACAGCGATGCGGTCTCCATTGTTACTCCTACACTCTCTCATTTCGATTGCGCCATTTACGCGCTGAGAAATGGTAAACACACTTTTATTGAAAAACCGGTTACGAATACGGTGGACGAAGCGAAAAAGTTAGTTGATGTTGCCCATGAAGCGAAAGTCAAGGTTCAGGTTGGTCACATTGAAAGGTTCAATCCAGCTTTTAAAGCAGTAGAAGACAAGTTTGATCAAGTCATGTTCGTGGAGACCCATCGCCTAGCTGAATTCAATCCACGAGGGACGGATGTATCTGTTGTGCTTGATTTGATGATCCATGACATCGACATTGTCTTGAGTGTGGTGAACGCGAATTTGAGAAAAGTGATGGCAAGCGGCGTCGCTGTCATCAGTGATACTCCAGACATTTGTAATGCCCGGCTCGAATTTGACAACGGTTGCGTAGCCAACATTACGGCGAGCAGGATTTCTTTAAAAAATATGCGGAAGTCGAGGTTCTTTCAAAAGAATGCCTACATCACCGTAGATTTTTTCGAAAAGAAGTCCCAAGTAGTCAAAATCCAAGAAGTTGATCCAAGCAATCCATTTGCCTTGACCATCGATCCAGGAACTGGCAAAGAGCCCAAGCAACTGGTATTCGACAATCCCGATATCGACGATACCAACGCGCTCAAAGAAGAACTCGAAACGTTTGGACAAGCAATCATCAATGATACCACACCGATTGTTGGAGTTGATGATGGTTATCAAGCAATTCAAGTTGCTTATCAAATTCTTGAGCAACTCAACTACACGAATTCTATTTTCGCAGTCTAAACGAGGCTAGCCTGAAATAAGGACTCGGATTGAGCGTTTTATCGGAACAATCAAAAGCATAGTGGGGAATCGGATTGTTACACTATTAGGTATGGTGCTTTCATCATGCAGCCTATTTACACCTGAAGAACATGTTCCAGCATGGATACACATCGAATCATTTGATGTGGTGGACAATCCTGAAGTGTCAGAAGGTTCGCTATCACACGACATTACTGATGCTTGGGTCTTCATTGATGAAGAAATGATTGGAATCTATGAGCTTCCTGCCACCATACCAATTCTCGAGGAAGGAGAGCGCCGCTTATTGGTTGGCCCTGGCATCAAGGTGTCCACAGTATCAACCTTGAGAGACAATTACCTATTCTATAGGGGACATGAAGAGGTCATCAACCTTCAGAAAGATGAAACTTTAGAAGTATTCGCCACGACATCATATCGCAATGAAGGGGCATATACCTATGAAATTGTGGATGATTTTGAAAGCTCCTTTTTAGCCTTCACGAAAGATGAACAGAGCGACGTAGAATTCGTTCGAACTTCTGATGAATCACTTGTGTTCGAAGGAACTGGTTCTGGAGTGATGGTCATTAATGACACGATGGACGCTGCCGCGTTTAGAACGGCTGAAAACTACAACCTGCCAGCCAAAGGAAAAACAGTGTTCATGGAATTGGACTACTATACCGACTATGATCTCACAGTAGGATTGGTCATCCACAATAATGGATATCAAGATGAAACGGTGGACTATCTGACACTGCGCAGGGAAGAATCAGGGGAATTGAAATGGAAAAAGGCATACATCGCCCTCACTTCTGTGATCAGCGGAGCTGCAAACCCGATTGACATGTATCCTTACTTCATCGCTCAACTAAACACAAGTGAAGCGCCTTCATCTGGTGTGGTATTGATTGACAATGTGAAATTCCTATACCAGAATTGAATCGGACACTGCAAATACTGAAGTACATCCTTAGCGACGCCATCGGAGCTTCGTGTGCCTACCTGGCAGTATTCACTTTTCGAAAAAGCATCATCGAGCCAAAGCTTTTCGGGGATAACGTATTGCTACTCTATGACAATAAATTCGTTTTGAGTTTGCTTGCAATCGTTGCGTTTTGGCTTGCCATCCACACCATAACCGGAGTATACAGGAATATATATCGCAGATCTCGCCTGAGAGAGTTTGTTCAGACATTCTCAATGAGTCTCCTAGGTTCAGTCTTCTTGTTCTTTGCCATTATTCTTGACGACTACATAGATTCATACACGAGCTACTATCAGTCCTTCGCTATTCTATTTGGAGTGCATTTCGTCTTCACTGCTCTGGGGCGACTGATTCTCTCGAGTAGAACTGCTCATAGAATTCACTCCAGGAGCATTGGATTCAACACGCTCCTCATTGGGAGCAATGAAAATGCATTGAAACTTCATGAAGAACTGCAATCACAACGGCGAGGTTCTGGGTTTCTCTTTAAAGGATTTGTCCACATCAATGGAGGTCACAACCATGCTCTGGAAGGGAATGTGCCTCACTTAGGCCATTTTGAAAACATCAACAGCATTCTCAGCGAACACGGCATCGAAGACGCAATCATAGCGTTGGAAACCAGTGAACATGATAAAATAGGACAGATTCTGAATAAGCTCGAAGGGCAACCGGTCAATGTGAAGATCATTCCGAATATGTACGACATTCTAAGTGGGCAGGTGAGAATGACATCGATCATGGGCGCACCGTTGATTGATATCAGTCATGAGATCATGCCTGCTTGGCAGCAAAGTTTTAAAAGGATGATGGATGTCTTCATTTCAATATTCTGTCTCATCCTACTCAGCCCTGTCTATTTGATTATTGGTCTCATTGTAAAGTTCACATCAAAAGGTCCGTTTCTATATTCCCACGAGCGTATCGGATTACATGGCAAACCGTTCAATATCTATAAGTTCAGGTCGATGTATCAGAATGCAGAGAACAACGGTCCTGCTCTTAGTAAGAAGGACGATCCACGCATCACTCCATTCGGAAAATTCCTACGACGCTCTAGATTGGATGAATTACCTCAATTCTACAATGTGCTTAAAGCCGATATGAGTATGGTTGGCCCTAGACCTGAGAGACAATTCTTCATTGATAAAATTGTGCAGGTTGCACCGCACTATAAGCACTTACAAAGTGTGAGGCCGGGCATCACCTCTTGGGGACAAGTCAAATATGGCTATGCAGAAAACGTAGAGCAGATGGTCGAGAGATTGAAGTTTGACGTCCTGTACATCGAAAACATGTCGCTGCTCGTAGATTTGAAAATTCTAATCTACACTGTGCTCATCGTGCTGCAAGGAAGGGGTAAATAAAAAATACCTCTCTCGAAACCAGTAAGCTTCATAGAAAGGCATTAATATCTTTAGACAGATTGAGATTACATCTCCTCCATCTCAATCATCTTGAATGGGATGTTGATGATAGCTTGGTAATCCTCGCCGGCTTCTAACATATCCTCATCATCCTCTTCGTAGTGCCAGTTAATGGTGATGTTCGTTTTTCCATTGACAGACTCAAGCTTCTTGAATACATCAAGGATACACTTCGAAGAACTCGTGTTGAAATATTCAAGTTGGATATTCACTTCAGTATTTGACTGTGCTGAATCTCCATAGCTTCCTATCCAATCTACGAGAGGCTTGTAAAACTCCACTGCGTTCTCAGGAATCGATCTTCCTTTGATCTCTAATACACCTGAATCTGATGAAAAATTCACGGTTGGAGTTTTGGGTGTTCCTTCAATATTTATTGGGTCCATTTCTAGTAGTTTAAACGGGTTTCGGTTAGACTTTGATTTTTAAAATAAACAAGCCATAATCATCATTGACTTCGGCAAATGTATAATCTAGTTTGTTACCTGACTTTCTTGCAATGTCGATCATTCCAAGTCCGCCTCCTCCGTGAACACTATACTGTCCATTATCGAGGACTTCTTTGTACAAATTTCTCAATCCTTCCTTGTCAAGACCATTGACTTTGTCAAGTCGTCCCTTCAAAGGATTGATGTTAGCCATCTCAATGAAGTTCGCGGCTAATATATTGTATTCTTCATCTTTCTTAGCAAGAATGAATGAAGTCGTTCTTTTTTTAATTCCGTCCATTAATTCAGCATCTCCGAACGCATCGCTATGATGAAATAAATTCTGAAGAGATTCAACTAAGATGTTGTAAACCTTGCGAGACTTCTTGAAGTTTTCTTCATTCTCCTCCAATTTCGTTTCGGCATCGCTGAGAATAGAACTAAGCTTTTCTTCATTGATCTCACCGTGGAAATCGATCATAACTCCAGAGGGAGTCATTTCATTTTTGAATTGATCTATTAGGGTTTGGCTCAAGTTGGCGATTGGTCTAAGACAAATATAAGGTTAAAAGATTCGAAGAATAAAGCCCAAAATTCAAACCGTTTATCATATGTCTAGCGGTTAAGCAGATCGTCAAAACAAGCAGGGCTTTGCTTTCTTACATTTGACGCCTCTATGAAAATTATGAGTATGAACCGAATAGTGATAGCAATGCTTGGACTGCTTTTGATCAGTCCAAATGCGATGAAGGCCGACGAAGGGATGTGGCTGCCCTTATTAGTTCAGAGACTGAACTATGAGGATATGAAGGCACACGGATTAAAACTGAGTGCCGAGGAAATTTATAGCGTTAATCAATCGAGTTTGAAGGATGCAATTGTTGTCCTCAATGGTGGGTCTTGTACTGCCGAAATGATTAGTTCAAAGGGGATGTTCTTAACGAACCACCACTGCGCTTTTGGTGTTATCCAAGACAACAGCTCTGTGGATCACGATTATTTGACTGACGGTTTCTGGGCAATGGCAATGAAAGAAGAGTTGCATGCCGAAGGAATGACAGCTGGATTCCTCATAGAAATGAGGGATGTTACAGACGCTATTTTAGGAGAGGTCAGTATCACCCTTAGTGGAGAAGAGCGTTCTAAGGCAGTACGTGAAGCGATCACGAAAGCCGAAGCGGAAATAAAGGAAGATGTCGAGGAGCACTATGACATCAGAATCAAGAGTTTCTTCGAGGGTAATGAGTATTATGCCTTTGTCTACGAGACTTATAAAGACGTTCGATTGGTTGGGGCACCGCCATCATCTGTAGGTAAGTACGGAGGCGACACAGACAATTGGATGTGGCCACGTCACACTGGAGATTTCTCCCTTATGAGAGTGTACATGGGAGCAGATGGAAAACCTGCTGAATATTCGGAAGACAATGTTCCGTATCAACCGAAGCATTTCCTTCCAGTTTCTTTGGATGGAGTAGAAAAAGATGATTACGCGATGATCATGGGTTATCCAGGAAGTACGGATCGATACCTTAGTTCATATGGTGTTGGGCAAGCTCTAGCCATCACCCAGCCAAACACAGTAAAAATTAGAGAGACTAAACTCGCTCTTATGAAAGAGGACATGAAATCGAGTGATGCTATTCGAATTCAATATGCTTCCAAGTATGCTCGAGTGAGCAACTATTGGAAATATTTCATCGGGCAGCAGCGAGGATTAAAGAGACTCAAGGTAAAAGAGCAAAAAGAGGCTGAGGAAGCGGAGTTCCAAAAATGGGTAGAGTCCGATTCTAAGCGAAAAGAGATTTACGGAAACGTTTTGAAAGATTGGGATGAAGGATTTTCCTCCTCAAACAATACGGCGTTGTACCGAACATATTTCAACGAATCAATTTTCGGAAGCGAAGCGATTCTCATGGCATGGCGTAGCTCTAAGCTTCACCGTGCGTTAAGTGCCGAAGAACAAGATGCGGAGGCTAATGCGGAGGCAATTTCGTCTCTCAGAGAACGCGGCTCGAAGCATTTTAAAAACTACAACCTGCCAACGGACAAAAAGCTGACTGCAGCCATGTTCAAGTTCTTCAGTGATGATATTCCATCAGACATGCAGCCAGAATTTTTCAAATCAGAAGTTTCAAAATTCAAAGGTGACTTTGACGCCCTAGTTGAAAAGATGTTTGCTAAATCGGTATTTCGATCTGAAGATGCATTCAACGCATTTCTGGATAATCCAAGCGCAAAAACATTGTCTAAGGATAAGGTGTTCATCTACATGAATGCTCACCTAGATCACTACCGCGCATCCATTTCACCTTTGGTTGGACCAACTAGGGAGAAGATTAACAACTCCAATCGGTTGTATGTTCATGGACTTCGAGAAATGAACAAGGACAAAACGTACTATCCAAATGCGAACTCCACGATGCGGGTGACTTACGGCAATGTTCTAGACTACTACCCAGCAGATGCGATCTATTATAACTTCTATACCACCATCGATGGCATCATGGAAAAAGAAGATCCTTCGAATGATGAGTTCATCGTTCCTGCTAAGCTGAAGGAATTATACGAGAAGAAGGATTACGGAAGGTACGGTCAGGACGGAAATCTTCGCGTGTGTTTCCTCACAAATACGGACATCACAGGAGGTAATTCTGGAAGTCCTGTAATTAACGGGAAAGGTCAGTTAATTGGTTGTGCGTTTGATGGAAACTGGGAAGCCATGAGTGGCGATATAGCCTTCGAACCAAAACTTCAGCGAACGATCGCAGTTGATATTCGCTATGTTCTGTTTATCATTGACAAGTACGCAGGAGCGAAGCACCTCGTGGATGAAATGAAAGTGGTAAAAACTCCACCGAATCCAAAAGTTGACACTCCGGCACCAGATATGAAAGCTTCGCAACAAGGGAAGCTGATCAAGGGATAGCATGAAAAACAAAGAATGGTTCAGGACATGGTTTGACACCAAGTACTACCATTTACTTTATCGAAATAGAAACGAAGGCGAAGCGCACCGAATTATCGATGCGCTTCTTCATTTGCTAAAACCACCACCAAACTCCTCCTTCATTGATGTGGCATGCGGAAAAGGAAGGCATTCGATCTACCTCAATTCAAGGGGTTATGAGGTTTGCGGCCTAGATCTATCGCTAAATAGCATTACCAAGGCAAAGAAGCTGGAATCCACAACCTTGAACTTCCTTCATCACGATATCAGGAACCCTTTTCCTATTCAAGATTGTGACTACGCTCTGAACCTCTTTACAAGTTTCGGATACTTCGATTCGGTTGAAGAACACGTAAAAATGCTCAAGAACATTCGCAGGTCACTCAAAAGCTCTGGCACCTTTGTACTTGACTATCTAAACGTGAGTCGGGTGATGCAAGACTTCTGCCCAATGGCAGAGGAAACCATTGATGGCGTCAAATTCACGATTTCCAAAGCTGTGGATGGAAACAGAATTACGAAGACCATCAACGTGCAGGACGCTGAGTTTTCTGGAGAGTTTAAGGAGCAGGTAATGGCCTTTACTTATGACAACTTGTGTGAGATGATGATCGAAAGCGGATTCGTCATTCAAGACACTTTCGGAGACTATGAATTGAATAGATTCGCAACTGATAGTCCAAGGGTCATAATCATAGCACAAAGGCGATAATGTATATCTACATCATTGGTTTATTACTCTCTTTAGGAGCTGGAATCTGGTTCATCTACCAGCCACCAAAAGACAAAACTTCCATCATCCTTTTATTGAGTGCTGGTGGAGCTTTTCTTATTACAATTTTGTTCACTCACATCCTACCTGAACTTTTCGAAGAGCTCGGGTATCAAGCTGGAATTGTACTCCTCATTGGATTTGGAATCCAAATATTACTCGAGAATTATTCACGAGGAATCGAACACGGCCACGCACATCCGTCTAAAAGCACTGGTAAACTAACTATAGCCTACATCGCTTTATGCATTCATGCACTGATTGAGGGAATGCCCCTTGCTCCTGCCCTCTTTAATAGCGTAGTTCCTCTAGAAAACCAATTCATTATCGGCGTCATGGTGCATAAGATACCGGTGGCAGTTGCCTTAAGCAGCGTGTTGATTAAGTCAAATGTTTCTAAGAATCAGGCTTTGATTTGGCTACTTGGGTTTATTGCTTGTACACTGGTCGGTTCGTCATTTCAACAATTCCTCGCTTCTCAACTCAGTTTTGATTCGGGAAAATTGATGTTCATCACCCTCGGACTAACGGTGGGAATTTTGCTTCATGTTTCCACAACTATCCTTTTTGAAAGCAGTGACCAACATCGCTTGAGTCCTACGCGATTGGTGGCAATCGCTATTGGAGTGGCTTTAGGTCTTCTAGGCTGATTTCGCCTCTTGCCAAATCGCCTCCATTTCATCCAACGTCATATCAGCAAGCTTGACTCCCGCCTTGGTTGCCTTAGCTTCCAAGAATTGGAAACGTTGAATGAACTTCTTGTTAGTCCGCTCTAGCGCATCCTCAGGATTGATGTCGATGAAGCGGGAATAATTGATCATGCTGAATAAGACATCGCCGAATTCGTCTTCAATTCGCTGTTTTGATGCTTTATTCTCCACTTCCGTTTGCAATTCACCCAGCTCTTCCTTCACTTTCTCCCACACCTGCTTCTGATTATCCCAATCAAATCCAATACCTCTCGCCTTCTCTTGGATACGATTGGCCTTGACCATTGCCGGCAAGCTTTTAGGAACTCCCTCTAAAACAGATTTCTTCCCTTCCGTCAATTTGATCTGTTCCCAATTTCGTTTCACATCTTCTTCAGACTCGACCTTTACATCCCCATAAATATGAGGGTGACGTCGAATCAATTTCTCACACTGCTCATTAAGCACGTCAGCGATATCAAACTCGTCGGTCTCCGATGCGATTTTGGAGTAGAATACTAGGTGAAGCATTAAATCGCCCAACTCCTTTTTCACCTCTTCAAGATCATTGTCGATGATTGCATCTGATAGTTCATACATCTCTTCGATGGTCAAATACCGAATGGATTCAATGGTTTGCTTTTGATCCCATGGACATTTAGCCCTCAATTCGTCCATTATGTTGAGAAGGCGCTCAAAGGCTTCCAATTTCGCTTGCATACTCGGACTCTTTTCCATCGTGCTCGTTTGTTAGCTTGATCTTTTGAAGTATGCTCAAAGGAAAGATATCATTCGCAACTTTGTGACTGCTCAAATGAGAATCATTTCAATACTTATTCTCACGTTGCTAACAGCAACTGCTCATTCACAACAAAATGGACTGAGCGCTGAATTAAGACCTCAGTATGGTTTTATCATTCCGCATCGCGATGGACTGAAGAACCTGATTCAAGGCCACGTGAAGGCAGGAGAGGTATTGGTAGAACGACAGACTACGGGCAGCAAGCACTGGGAAAAAGCATGGTTACTGCCACGAGTTGGTCTTGGCTTGTTCGTCGCGGACCTTGGCAACCCCAGACAGTTAGGTTGGTCCACTGCTCTCTATCCATACATACGCTTCAAAGTAAATGGGGGTAAAAACGTCCGACTTAATTACCGCCTGGGCGCCGGAGTTGGATACATCTCTAAGGTGTTTGACGAAGAGACCAACTACAAAAATGTCATGATAGGCTCCCACCTGAATATGGTGGCAAGCATGGTCGGGGAATTAGAGATAGATGTCACCGAGAGGCTTCGAACCTCTTTTGGATTTGGACTAACTCACTATTCGAATGGTGCATTTACGATTCCGAATCTTGGGCTCAACATTCCGGCTATCAGCCTCGGTTTGAACTACAATTTCAAAACAAACCTATTAAACGATCGGGTCGTTGTCGATCCGCCTATTGAGAAGTACGGAATCATTGTTTATGGCCTCGCGGGACTCAAAGAAAACTATCCGGTTGGAAGTAGAAAATATGGATCCTACTCTCTCAGCGCGGACTTCTACAAACGATTCGGCTATCGAAGTCGGTTGGTTGGCACTCTTGACTTCTTCTACAATACTTCGCTCAAACCCAGAATGATCGAAGAAGGAATGAGCGTGAAAAATGAATTTGAAGTGATGCAGCAGGGATTCATGCTTTCGTATCAAGTGCTCATTAATCGTGTTGCAGTGGTTGTGGGCAATGGTGTCTATTTAAACTCTAAGTTCAAGGATGATGGACTGTTTTATCATAGAATAGGCGTTCAGTATAAATTGAATGATAAATGGGTGGCACGATGGACGCTTAAAACCCATCTGTTTAGAGCCGATCATTTCGAAATGGGATTTGGATATCGACTTAAATGAAAAAAGGGCTCTTCATAGCGTTGATCATTACGGCATTCTTTTCTGGCTGCAAGAAAAGTAAATGCTGGAAAGGATTTGGAGAAGATGTAAAAGAAGAACGTGTTCTCACTGATTTTCACACCATTGAGATTTATGACAATCTAAATCTAATCTTCACTCCTGGGCCCCATAGAAAGGCCACCATCGAGTGCCCTGAAAACTTGGTTGACTTCATCTACACAGATATCGAGGATGGCGTGCTCACCATTACAGATGAGAACAAGTGTGATTTCGTCAGAGGCTATGATAGAGATAGGAACATTTACATAACGGGGCCCTCGCTCGAACACGTTTTGTGCTATAACTCAGGCAATGTGTCGATCACAGATACGGTCTACGCCGACTACTTCACCTTTGAGCATTGGTCAGCCAGCGGAATCAATGACTTGATTGTAAAAGCTGATACTGTTGATATAAAACTTCACACGGGCACAGGAGACATTACTGCGGCTGGAAAAACGAAACAACTCTTCCTCTACGCCTCCAGTTATGGATACGCAGATTGTTATGACCTCGAAACGGTTGGAGCTTTGGTGACCTTAAGGAGCACCAACAACGCTTATGTCAATACCACCAGAAGACTGAACGCATCCATCCACTCCAATGCTGACATCTACGTTCTTGGAGATCCAGAGAAAGTCAACTTCGAGCAGATAGGCACAGGCGAATTAATTTTTGAATAATGTCTGTTCTTGTGCTCGAAAGTGACTCATAGCACTTTTGTAATGGGTCGGATTCTTACCTTTGTTTCATGTTAGTAATCCTCCTTGCCGCCGGACTTCTGTCTCTTGCATTCGCTGGTATTGCGATTAAAATTTGGGCAAAAAAAGATGGGGAATTTGCTGGTACTTGTGCCGGTAATAACCCAATGCTCAAGACTGATGGAGGCTCATGTGCAGTCTGTGGTGCTATGCCAACAGAGCAATGCCAAAAGGATTAACACTCTTCTTCTAAGCCATAAAGGCTTATCCTATCCCAGTTCAGTTCCTAGTTTTCGACCCGTTCCTCCATCAGGGATTCAATCTGATGACTCGTATAAGTTTGATATGAATCTGCCTCACTGGAAATGAGATAAACGTAATTGCTCAGGTAGTCCCGTTCGTTCAAAAATTTCACGGTAGAATCCGCTCCCATGACAAGAAAAGCCGTCGCCATTGCATCCGCGGTCGCAGCGTCATTGGCTATTACCGTCGCGCTTAACAAACTGTGCGTGACAGGATATCCGGTTGTTGGGTCTATCGTATGTGAATAACGAATGCCTTCCTTTTCGTAGTATTTCCGATAGCTTCCGCTCGTTGCAAGACCCTTATTTCTTAGGTTAATCTTAGCTTGAATTTCCCGCTCTGTGTTGAGGTCAACCGGCTTATCGATACCAAATTTCCATAGATCGCCATTCGGTTTAGGATCTCCTGCAACAATCTCCCCTCCTATTTCAACGAACAGAACTTTTAAATCAAGTGACCTTAGATGCTCAACAACGAGGTCAACACTCCAACCTTGACCGACAGCATTGAAATCTAGCTGCATTCCTGGAATGGACTTCACTAGAAACACTTCGCCCGTTAGACTCCTGATTTCATCTTGTTCGCTCAACTGATACAAGCCATCATCCTGTCGAATTTTCAATGTGTCGAAGTTTACGAGGGTCAGCATTGAATCGATGGCCTTTTGATCCACTATTTCTGGGTGTTGAAAGCGTTCAGGACCAAAGCCCCAGTAACTTACCAATGGTTTTACGGTCGGATCAAATGAACCTTCTGACACGAGGTAGGCATCATAACTCAACAAGAGTAATTCGAGGAACACTTGATCGATGTATGCGCCGGAATCAGACTTATTCCATTCATCGATAATCGAGCCCGGTAAATAAGTGGAGAGAGACTCATCCAACCTTGCCAACAAGCTGTCTACTGCTGGTTTTAGATTACGCTCTTGAAGATCGTAGTAAACAATGCTCCAAGTCGTTCCTTGAGCTTCACCGTGAATCTCTTGACGGAACTCTTCTGATGTGGTCTTTTGAAGATCAGCGTGGCAGGCTGATAAGGCGATAGTCAGAAATATAATTGTTGCTCGGTTCATCCGGTTGATAGTCTTACTTCTCGACTCTTCCTCAATCGTCATTTCGCCATGACTCCTTCGGGCTCGAAGTGACGACAAATTTAGACCGCTTCCAGTTATTCATTGAATGATTCTGCAAAGATTAGGGCAAAAAAATCCTCCTGCTTCAGCAGAAGGATCAAAATTTTTATCCTCCGAAATCGTCGAAGGCAACGTTCTCAGGAGGAACTCCCCAATCGTCGCACATCTTCAACACGGCCTGATTCATCATTGGTGGACCACAGAAATAAAACTCAATATCCTCAGGAGCATCGTGGGTATTCAAGTATTGATCAATCACAGTTTGGTGAACGAATCCTAAGAATCCATCGCCTTCGGGATCATCCATGCTTTTCTTCTCGACCCAATTATCCTCTTCCATCGGCTCAGATAGAACCAAGTAGAATTTGAAATTTGGAAAGTCTTTCTCCAATGCTCTGAAGTGATCCACATAGAATAACTCTCTCTTCGATCTTCCTCCGTACCAATACGTTACCTTTCTTCCGGTCTTGATAGTACGGAACAATTCGTAGAGATGACTTCTCATTGGAGCCATTCCTGCGCCTCCTCCGATGTACAACATCTCAGATTGATTATCCTTAATGAAGAACTCACCGTAAGGGCCAGAAATTGACACTTTATCACCGGGCTTTTGACCAAAAATGTAAGAAGATGCAATCCCCGGATTTACATCCATCCATTTGTTGTTCGCGCGATCCCATGGTGGAGTCGCAACACGCACATTCAACATAATCTCGCGACCTTCTGCAGGGTAAGAAGCCATAGAATACGCTCGCTCAACAAGCTCATCATTCTTCATGACCATTGGCCATAAGTTGAACTTATCCCATTCTACCTTGAACTTGTCTGGTTCGCCTGGGTGTTCTTTCGGGTGAGCCGAGATATCCATGTCGCTGAACTTAATTTCACATGGAGGAATCTGAATTTGAATGTATCCACCAGCTCTGTAGCCCATCTCTTCCTCTATCTCTACCACAAACTCCTTAATGAAAGATGCAACGTTGTAATTTCTCACAACAACAGCGTCCCACTTCTTTACTCCAAAAACTTCTTCTGGAATCTGGATTTCCATATCCTCCTTGATCTTAACCTGGCATCCAAGTCTCCAGTTGTCAGCAATTTCCTTGCGTGAAAAATGCGGTTCTTCTGTTGGCAGAATGGATCCTCCACCTGAAATGACTTGACAAGTACATTGAATGCATGTACCACCACCACCACAGGCAGATGGTAAAAAGACCCCGTTGTTGCTCAGAGTTGAAAGAACGGTGTCGCCAGCATCTACTTCAAGTGTTTTTTCTCCGTTTAGCGTGACTTTCACTTTTCCGCTCGGGCTCAACTTTGCTTTTGCAAACAAGATGATAGACACCAAGAGCAAGATGAAAACTAAAAAGACTGCTATACTTAATATGATCGTAGTTCCCATATCTATTCTATAATTCGATTCCCATAAAGGCCATAAACGCAACGCCCATAAGTCCGGTGATTATAAATGTGATTCCCAGTCCGCGTAGTGGAGCAGGAACGTTGGAGTATCTAATTTTCTCTCTGATAGCTGCAATTGCCACAATTGCGAGTAGCCATCCTACGCCAGAACCAAGTCCGAACGATGTAGCCTCAATGATGGAAGCATACTGGCGCTCTTGCATGAAGAGTGCTCCACCTAAAATTGAACAGTTAACCGCAATGAGCGGAAGAAAAATACCGAGAGCACCATATAGAGCTGGAGCAAATTTTTCTACCATCATTTCAACCAGCTGTACCATAGAGGCAATCACGGCGATGAACATGATAAAGCTTAAGAAGCTAAGATCTATGGCTGCGAAGTCCTCACTCAACCAAGAAAGCGCTCCTTCCTTCAATACATAGTTTTCGATGAGGTAATTTACCGGAACGGTGATTCCCAATACGAAAATCACGGCCATACCCAGTCCGAATCCTGTTTTGACTGTTTTGGAAACCGCTAAATAAGAGCACATCCCCAAGAAGTAGGCGAAAATCATATTCTCAATGAAAATCCCCTTAACGAATATGTTGACTAATTCTAGCATCGCTTAATGTTCTTCAAATAGTTTGGTATTACGACTTCTCTGAACCCAGATAATCACTCCAACCGTAATCAGTGCCATGGGCGGAAGAATCATCAGGTTGTTATTCATATAACCAAAGTCAAAAACTGCGGATGGAATAATCGTGAATCCCATTAATGTTCCTGATCCTAAAAGCTCACGAACAACCGCGACTGCTATCAGAATCCATGCATAGCCCGCTGCATTTCCGATCGCATCCAGAATGGATGGCCAAGGCTTATTTGCGAGCGCAAATGCCTCTAATCGGCCCATGATGATGCAATTGGTAATGATCAAACCGACGAACACGGACAAAGCCTTACTTACATCATAAACGTAAGCCTTCAATACTTGGTCAACCAATATTACAAGTGATGCAACGACGACCAATTGGACGATGATTCGAATTCTACTCGGAATGGTGTTTCTCAATAAACTAATGATGAGGTTTCCACCGATCATCACTGCCAATACGGAGATCGACATAACCACCGCCTGCTTCACTTGAACGGTGATGGCCAATGCTGAGCAAATACCCAATACCTGTACGGTAATTGGATTAGAGTCATCGAGCGGATCCGTTAGAAGCGTTCTATTCTTTTTCGAGAATAATGGCTCGCTCGGTTCCTTTATTACTTCTACTACTTCTTTAACTTCAGTACTCATAGTTCTTAGATTGAAGCGATATCAGAGTTGTTCTTGAAATAAGGCACATACACCTTAAGCGTGTTTTCTAGCATGGACGACACACCATTTGAGGTAATCGTTCCTCCTGTGATGGCATCAACACCGTGTAGATTATCTGGGGTTGTTCCACCCTTGATGACTTTGATGGAAACGAATTCACCTGATTCATCAAAGATCTTGTCTCCAATGAATGGGTTTTCAAACCAGCCTTGATTGATCTCAGCTCCCAAACCAGGGGTTTCTGTTTTGTGATCGAACGTTGCACCAAAGACAGTATTCATGTCTCCTTCCAAGGCTACGAATCCCCATATTGGGCCCCAAAGTCCGGTTCCAATGAGTGGAATTACATAGTACTTTGATCCTTCCTTCTCACAAATGAAAAGCGGATATCTTCTTTCCGAATCAGGCTTTGACTTGTCTCGAAATTGCTTTTTAATGTCTAAGTTGAATGCATCTGCTTCAAAAGCGGCCTTGCCATCTGCCGCCAAACTCTTAATTGCTCCTTCTGATTCTGAAGTAACTTCTCCTTTGTAGTTTAAGATTAGCCTTTTCTTAACGAAGTCACCAAATGTGAGCCGAGCCTCTTCTCTACTCACTTCAATCTGAAGAGAGCCAAGGATGTTCTGCATCTTCTCTTGCTTCATGTTCTCATCCTGAGGACCTTTCAATCCCATGGCTGCCAGCGACAAAACTGTCGCTACAACAACCACCATGATGATTGAGAACAGAAACGTAAAACCTTGTGATTCTTTATCGATTGCCATTTCTATCAGATTTAAGCAGTTGCGACTTTAGCTCGTTTAAGTCTTCGGTTGATATTGGCTTGTACCACGTAATGATCAATGAGCGGTGCCATCACATTCATGAATAGAATGGCCACCATCACCCCTTCTGGATATGCCGGATTAAAGACCCGAATCATGATACTCAAGAATCCGCCGAAGAATCCATAAATCCATTTACCTGTGGTTGTCTGAGTGGCTGAAACAGGATCAGTGGCCATGAAGACCAAACCGAACATGAACCCACCCATGAAAAGTTGTTGCAGAGGATAGACATCCATAAATGGATTTGCACCCCATAAGTTAAAGAGGATAGACATTCCGAGTCCTCCTGCGAAGAAGCTCAGCATCACTCTCCAGCTAGCGATTCCAGTCCATAGTAACAAAACCGCTCCTATCAAGATCGCAAATGTGCTCGTTTCACCAATCGAACCTGGAACCCAGCCCCAGAATGATGCCCACATCGTGTCAGCCATGCTTCCGTATTGATAGCCAGCCATGTCATAGGCCACTTCACCAAAATTACTTCCATCAGGGGCGTTGTAAGCCTGAGATAAAAGTGTTTCACCCGTGAATCCATCTACAGGAGTTTTATCACCTGTAGGAACCCAAACGATATTCCCACTCATCTTAGTCGGATAAGCGAAGAAGAGAAATGCTCTAGCGGTAAGAGCAGGATTCAGAATATTCATTCCAGTTCCACCAAACACTTCCTTTCCAATGATTACTGCAAACGCTGTAGCAACAGCCACCATCCATAACGGTACATCCGCTGGAAGAACGAGTGGAATCAACATCCCTGAAACGAGGAAACCTTCGTTAACCGGGTGATTGTTTTTAGCAGCAATCGCGAATTCAATGGCTAGACCTACTGTATAGCTCACAATGACTAGTGGAAGAACCAACATGGCACCGAATAACAGCTTGTCAATAAAACCTTCTGCAAGACCGCCAAACTCGCCCGTAGCAAGGAAATGCTGATGTCCAGTATTCCACATTCCAAACAAGAGAGAAGGAACCAACGCAATCACCACAAAAAACATGGTACGTTTCAGGTCGATGGCATCTTTAATATGTGTTCCTCGGTGTGTTACATGCCCAGGAACAAATACGAGTGTTTCAAACCCCTCTAGGACTCGGTAGTAATTCTCGAGTTTTCCGCCCTTCTCGAAGTGCGGACGAACGCTGTCAAATAAATTCTGTAATAACTTCATCAAACTCTAATTATCCCAGTTCTTCTCTTGCAAGGTCAAGCCCTTCACGCAGGATGCGTTGAACCTCCATTTTACTTGTACAACCAAATTCACAGAGCGCCATGTCTTCAGGGGCAACTTCATAAATACCAAGCACTTCCATCTTTTCGACATCTTTTGTCATGATGGCTTTCAATAAAAAGACCGGATAGATATCCATTGGGAATACACGTTCGTATTGGCCCGTAACTACGAATGCTCTGTCCTCCCCATTCATATTGGTATTAAGGCGGAATTCCTTACTTGGCATCAACCAACTCATGTAAGCTCTCGAAAATGAAAGCTTGCGGAGATTTGGTGCAATCCAGCCAAGAAACTGTGGGTCGCGCCCTTCGGGAATCACGGTGACCAAATCGTCATGGAATCCGAGATAGCCGTTCTCCTCTACCTGAATACCTGAAAGTACGTTACCAGATATAACTCGGTTATCTCCTTCATTTACTTGACCGTCTACGATGGATTTCATTGAAGCTCCAACCCAAGTATGCAAGTACCTCGGCTTTTCAACTTCCGATCCTGCAAGTGCAATAATCTTAGAAAAATCAACCTTTCCTGTTTTTATGAATCGACCAATCATTGCAACTGCTTGCGCATTGATGGTCCAAACAATGTCTCCTTTATTGATCGGGTCGATGTGATGAATTTGAATTCCTACATTTCCAGCAGGATGAGGCCCAGTAATGGTGTTTTTCTCAACTCCGCTCGCTTCCGTGAATACTTCATCGGCAGAGGATCTCCCTCGCGTAGTCAGATGCACTTTACCCTTCGTCAATTTGGAAATTGCATCCAGTCCAGCTTGAAAAGCATTCTTTTGACCATGTAGAAGGAAGTCATAATCCGGAGCGAGTGGCGCACTGTCAAAAGCAGAGATGAAAATTGCTTTTGGAGTTTGAGTGGGATCAGCAATGATGTCGTACGGTCGTTGCCTCAAAAAGCCCCAATATCCGCTTGCCATCAGAATCTTCTTCACGCCCTCAGCAGAATCGAGATTGCTCACATCAAATGCGGCATAATCCTGTGTCGAATCGGGTATGATCCGAACTTCAAGAATTCTTCTTTTTTCACCTCGTACAATCTCAGCGACTTCTCCGCTGACGGGTGATGTAAACTTTACGTGTTCATTGGTCTTGTCGTAAAAAATCGGATCGCCGGCTTTCACCGTATCACCCTGCTTTACGCACATTTTGGGAATTAGACCTTGAAAATCGGTTGGTTTGAGTGCAAAAGAGCTAGGGAGTGGTGCATCGCTTTTAACTTTCTCTGCTTCCCCCTGAAGTTTGATATCAGCCCCTCTGCGAATTTTAACTTGGTTAGCCATCTAGTTTCGTTCAAAAATCGCCTCGAAAACGGCCGCAAACTTACAGCAATTTTTATTTATATCCCCACAATTCATCGTGAAAATCATTCGTTATTAAGCCGTTTTACTAACATTGAATTATCAGCTAAAATAATTCAGATAATTTCAGGCCAAGCTAAGAAGAGATTTGAACGACTTCAACACAGAATTCCAACACAATAAACGGCACATAATCAACCACTTCATTGTGAGAATTGGTATCTATCTCTGCGTGACTGTCCTTGCGCCTAGCTTAGGAATGGCACAATTGGAAATTGACGGAAGCCACGGTGATGTCTCGTACTACGACTCCACCTACTTGCGCTACGATAACTACACCTATGCAAAGAATGTCAAGACCGTGCTCCTCCATCCCAAGGGTTGGAAACTAGGGCCTCCAGTGATCGAATTGAACGAAGAGGGTAGCATATTAGAACTGCATTTTGACGTGCTTGATTCGGCAATGGGCAATTATATGTACACGGTGATTCATTGTGATCACGATTGGACTCAATCTGACTTGGATGTTCAGGAATATTTAGATGGCCCGCCAGAAGATTATTTGACCGATTACGATTTTTCTAGAAATACATTTCAGAAGTTCACCCACTATTATCTCGATATACCCAACTTCAATATTCGAATCACCAAATCTGGAAACTATCTGCTAAAGGTCTTTGATAGCGATGATCGCGAAAAGCTGATTCTGACACGACGTTTTTGTGTCACCGAAGATTTGATTAAAGTGGAAGCCAAAGTGAAGCAAGCAACCATGGTTAAACAGAGGTACTCACATCAAGAAATTGATTTCTCGATTATTCCAGATCAATACATGATTACAAATCCATACCGCGATCTACATGTCGTAGTACTCCAAAATCACTCATGGGAAATGAGCATCGATGACCTAGAGCCAAGATTTGTCAAGGAAGATCGACTTGACTATGATTATGAGGGCCAAAATGCCATGAGTGGAATGAATGAGTTTCGTCTCATTGATATCAGCAATCCTCGATTTACTGGTTATGGGGTGGCCTCCGTCAAATTCAACCAAAGTGAAAATCACGCATATCTGGAGCAAGATAAGAGTCGATTGAGCAAGGTTTATCTTCAAAGAGAAGATATGAACGGCTGGTATTTTGTGAAGAATGATCTGTTCGGCGGCGAAGGAACAGTTGATGCAGACTACGTTTCAACTCATTTCAGCCTTAAGCAAGACAAGGCAATTGCTGATGGCGACGTGTACATTTATGGTGCACTTACTGATTGGCGAATCGTCCCTCACGCAAAGATGACTTACAATCAAAAAAGCCTTCAGTATGAAAACACGCTTTATCTAAAACAAGGGCTTTACAATTACTGTTACGCCTTTGTCTATGATGGAGAATACGAGCCTGATTTGATGCGATTTGAGGGGGCACATTTTCAAACTGAAAATGAGTACTCAATCTTAGTATATCACCGGCAACTAGGGCGAGATTTTGATCGATTGCTAAGTTTCAAAACGATCAAATACCCGTCAAATTAATTGACTCCAACCAGCTCTACGTCAAACACTAAGTCTGACTGAGGTGGAATGACTGGAGGACGGCCTTCATCTCCATAAGCGAGATATGAAGGAATGACCAACACAGCCTTCGTTCCTTCTTTGAGAAGAGCAAGTCCTTCTTCCCAACCTGGGATAACCATTCCCTGTCCAAGAGGAAACTCTATCGGTTCTCCGCGCTCGAATGAGCCATCGAACTTGTTTCCATTTGCTTTCAAGTAACCGTAGTAATGGACTTTGACAATTTTGCCAGCTTGAGCTTGTGGCCCTGTTCCTTCTTCAACTATGTAGTACTTTAATCCGGAATTGGTCTGCTGAAGTTCGACCCCATCCAAAGGCCAAGGCTCGTGAGTTATTGCTACTGGAGCTTGCTTAATCTCAACGAGTTCTACTTCAAAAATTAGAGTGCTGTTTGGTGGAATCCCTGGTCTTCCTGCTTCACCGTATGCCAGCTCGGATGGAACTGTAAGTTTCGCTTTGGCTCCGGTTGATAGCTGAGCAATTCCTTCATCCCAACCTTGAATAACCTGCCTTTTCCCAATTGGAAAGGTGTAAGGCTGACCTCGATCGTAGCTATTGTCGAAAGGAGTTCCGTCTTCAAGCGTTCCACGGTAGTGAACCGATACTCGTTGACCAACTTGAGGAAGGATACCATCTCCCTTTTGGGCTATCTCGATTTTCAATCCAGATGGCAGTACGATCTCTTCAACTTGATCAACTTCACCTGAAGCGCCATCCTCTGTCGTAGAACCACCTTGATCACAACCTGAAGCGATGAGGGCTACGAGCCCTAGTCCAATAAATAGTCTTTTCATGTTCATTTCTTAAAGCTGGCAAACATAGCAGAATTACTCCCCTACATCGACCAATTCAACTTCATAAATAATTGGCGCATATGGAGGAACGATTCCTTCGGTTGATCCTTTCTCTCCGAATGCTAGATTAGATGGAATTAACATCAGGGATTTGCTCCCTTTTTTCATCTTCGAAATCCCTATCGCGAAGCCTTTCAGCACCTGGTCTGGCCGACCAACCTCAAACTCCAAGGGATTCCCGATGTACGTATTATCCACAAGTTCGCCATTTGGAAGCTTTGCGATATAATGAACAGTGAGAAACTCACCACTCTTGGCGAATTCTCCATCTCCTGCCTCCAGTTCTCTGTAATAGATTCCGTTTTGACTTTCTTCCTCCAGGAATTTAAGACTATCAACCGCAAGGCTCATCCAGCGGGCTCCTTGCATTTCCAAATCTTTCATCATGCGTTCGTCAGCTCTCTTTGAAACCAGCTCTTCCGCGGTCAATACTTCGTCCACCTTCAGGTTAATTTGTAGTACTTGAGAAGAAGAGTCAAAGGATATTGGACTCATCCAATCGTTCGTATTGAAATCCGCAACCGTTCCTTTGAATAGTATGCTATCTCCTTCGCTGCCTTTAAGCAATTGACTTACAATGGGTTCAGAAAGCGAAAGTGTTCCAAACTCCACGCGATCAAATCTCTTAATTGCTACAGGTTTCTCTGTAGCATTGAACACTTGAAGTTCCAAGGTAACAAAGCACTTTTCACAAACTGGGACACTTTCATCTCCCACAGCGGCGAGCTTGTAGTGAAGTGATTCATCCAACCTCTTGTAACCAGGGTAATCTGTTGATTCGCACCCGACGAAGAAAAGTATAGTGAGAATTAGAACTAATGCTCTCATTTCAAATCAACAACAAGGATGTCATAAACAACACTTGAGCGAGGAGGGATTTTATTTCCATCTCCTGAGAGGCCATGAGCAAGGTATGACGGAAGAATGATCGTCGCCCGGTCTCCTTTGCGCAAATAGGTCATGGCTTCATGCAAGCCGGACTCTACGTTGTCTTGGCCTATCAGAATGTCCTTTGCTGGACCATCTGCAGATGAATAAAGCTCTTCTCCATCCAAGAGAGATACAATGAATGCTACTGATATAATTTGTCCTTCCACAGCGACTGGGCCAGCACCAGTTTCTATGAGCATGTACCTCAAGCCGGTTCCAGTCTTAGTCATCTCCCAGCCATGCCGTTCAATGTAACCGTCGATTTGAGCATTCTCGTCAATAACGAATTGACGATTGATCTCTTCCATTCCCTTATTGATCTCCAACTGATCAGGAATTGTTGGGGTCTGCTCTTGCTCCTGAGTATTGCAGGCTTGCATCAGAATAATTGTGGCTATGAACGCCAGTAGTGATTGCATATTAATTGTCGAGCGATTCAAGTACATCTTTCACCTTATTTACAGCAGCTGAGATATCCAAATCTAGCTTTCCTCCCGCGGCGTTCTTGTGGCCTCCCCCATTAAAATGTTCTCGTGCGATCACATTGACATCAAGATCACCTTTTGACCTTAAGGACATTTTGGTGTATGCTGGTTCTTCGCTCAGAAAAACAGCCATTCGAGCACCTCCAATTGAAAGCCCATAGTTCACCAATCCTTCGGTGTCTCCCTTTTTAAAATTGAAGCGCGATTTTTCATCAACGCTCAAAGAAATTATGGAGACTCCATTTGTCTCGTTGAATTCAAGTTTATTGGTTAGAGCATATCCAATTAATTGGAGTCGGCTAAAGGAATTATTGTCAAAAATCTCTTGGTGAACATGTGTCGGTTTTAACCCTCGATCCATTAATTCAGCCGCCACACGATGGGTATGGGCTGTGGTGCTGGGATATTTAAATGACCCGGTATCTGTCATCATACCGGCGTACATACAGGCGGCAACGTCGGCATCAATCCGATCAACCCAGTCCAAATTGGATACAAAATCGAAGACCAATTCTGCAGTTGATGAAGCATTCGTATCACTGAGCATGTAATCAAACGTGGCTGGATCAATATGGTGGTCGATGAGAATTTTTGGTGCCGTCGCGTTTCGTACAAGATCGCCTACCGCAGCTATACGATCAAGCCGATTGTAGTCCAAGCAAAAAATTAAGTCTGCCTCCTTAATCTTCGCTGCTGCTTCTTGTTCCGAAGAATCAAACACCATAATCTGCGAAGCACCGCTCATCCAATCTAAAAAGCTGGGAAATGCATCTGGAATAACAACGTCACAATGATGCCCGACTTTGGTCAAGACATGAGACAATGAAAGACTAGATCCGATGGCATCTGCATCTGGTGAACGATGCGCTGTAATGACAATTTTTTTCGGTGACTCGAAAAGCTTTCGGACGATGTTGTAATCCAAGTTCAGAATTTTGCCTCAAAGCTATTCGTTAGAATTGGATTGAAAGATTCACATTCGTCTTTGATTTCGAATTTCATCGATGGATCTCATAGCCAACTCATATCCAAGTCCAGCTGAAAATTTGGCTTTCGAAGAATTCTACTTCGATCGCTTCGAGCGAGACACACTTAGGTTGTGGATCAACCCACCTTCGGTCATTATTGGAAAGCACCAATGTGCATTGGCCGAAATCAACTATCCCTTTTGCGAAGCAGAGCATATTCCAATTCTCAGAAGGATTAGCGGCGGCGGCACAGTTTACCACGACCACGGAAACATCAACTTTAGCTTCTTCCGGATACTAGACCAAGATCACAAGATTGATTATGGAACCAATCTAGAAATAATTGCATCCGCACTTCGGCACATGGGCTACGAAATCACAATTAACGAGCGATTTGACATTTACTATGAAGAGTTCAAAATCTCTGGAAATGCACAGCATATAAAAAGAAGGAAGGCTCTGCACCATGGAACCATTTTGTACGATTCCGACGAAGTGACACTGAGAAAGTCAATTGCCAAACCTGAAGCAACATTTGAAAGTAAGGCCGTGCAATCCGTTCGCAGCAAAATCAAAAATCTAAGGTCTGTGAAAGATGTTGGTAAGGCAGAAGACTTTATGACCCACCTTCAGAATGAACTCATCAAACAAGGCCACCAATTTAAAAGCGTTGAGGCGGAGAAGCTCACACTCTCAAGCCTAGTCATTGAGAAATATGCTAATCCAGATTGGAATTATGGCTACGGTCCAAAGTATCGATTCGAAAAGTCATCGAATGGCTGGGATGTTTCACTATCTGTTGCTCGAGGTGGTGATATTGAAAGGGCAGAAATTACATTCAAGGGAGAAAGACAAAGCGAACTAGAACTGAATCTCCGCCGATTGAAGCATCATCCTCCGGTTCTTACATCCTATATTTCAAGTCTGAATCTCTTAACGGAGGCTAAACAAAACCTAATTGAATCATTGATTTAAATGGCAAAACGTGCGAATAAATACGATCCTGGAACTGGCGCCTCCTTCTCAGGGAGAACGAAACGCATAATCAATAAGGATGGTTCCTTCAATGTGGTGAAGCTAGGTGCCAAGTTTAAGATGAACGAGGCATATCTCATCTTCATTAAAATGAGCTGGATTCAGTTTCTCGGAAGCCTTTTACTCACCTACCTTGTTGCGAATGCCTTCTTTGCTTTTCTGTACTATTCTCTGGGACAAGATGCTATTAGTGATACAGTGGGATTAGAAGGCTGGAACCATTACATGCACTGCTTTTTCTTCTCAACCCAAACGTTTACAACTGTCGGATATGGTGCATTGTCTCCAGTCTCAAATGCAGCAAGTTTTATCGCTTCGCTGGAAGCGCTAATTGGTTTCCTGTCATTTTCACTTGCAACAGGATTGCTCTTCGGCCGGTTCAGCAAACCAACTGCTAAGATCAAGTTTTCAGAGAATGCCCTAATTCATGATGTGAATGGAGTCCGAAGCTTGGTTTTTAGGATAGTCAACGAACGGCCAAGCCAATTGATGAATCTTCATGCCTCTGTTACTCTTAACATGGAATCCACCATTGAAAGAAGGGTCAATAGGATCTACACCAAGCTAAACCTCGAAATTGATCATATTGAATTTTTCCCGTTGAATTGGACAATTGTCCATCACATTGACGATCAAAGCCCGCTAGCTCAATTAACGACAGAACAAATTCTTAAATCCGATGGTGAGTTGCTCATTCACATCCATGGTTATGATGAGATGTTCGCCCAAGAAGTTCACTTGAGACATAGTTACTTGGTGGAGGAAGTGCTCTCAGGCCGAAAGTTCAAGAGAATATTCAGCATCGATGACGATGGTGATATTGTAATAAGAACGGATGAGTTGAATGAAACGGTGCCGGTCTCTTAAGACTTGAACCGGTAGGCCAGCGTGAGCATCACGAACATGTAGTTCTTACGGCCTGTCTTACTTCCAAGCTCTTCAATTGGAGGAAGTTCCTTTTCAAAAGTCACCGGCCCAACTTTCGACTGATCTACAGAAGCGTTTGTTCCAGGATGCTTGACTTCTGGATCTCTATAATAGACCCAACTTGTATTGTTGATGTATTCCTTGATTCCAATTCTATATCCAAATTCAGCCCCAAACCGCCAGTTTTCGGATAAAATGAATCGAATTTGACTCCCTACAGGAATGTGAAAATTGATTCTTCGATACTTGCTGTCATTGCTTAGAGCAGATGTGTCAGCAGGAAGCGGCTTCAACTCAACTTCTTGTCCGAAGTACTCTCCGAACGGTCTGAAGTAACCGAGTGCAACACCAGTATATACACTCCATCCCATATTGACACCTCTTGTTGTTCCGCCTCTCGCTCTTCTCACTCTACCTTTCTTGCCTTTTACGGCTTCATCGAATATGTGATACGCGGCTAGTGCCGCCAGTTCGGTGACCGTGCTTGTGTAATCTAATCTAATACTCGGTCTAGTCTCTGGGTTTAGGTCCTTGTCGTTTTTACGAGCAAAAGCGTGTGTAAGACTTGCACGAGCAGAAAATCGTTTCAGAATGAAATATCTGTAAGAACCATTGAAGGTCGATCGCTGGAACACTGGATTAAAACCTATCTGATCCTTTTCACCTAGAGAAGAAAACAGCGTGTTTACTCCATAGCCGATTCCCGCTTCATGACGGTATTTGGTCCATGATGTATCTCCACCTCGCTGTGCAACTGCGTCAAGAGCAATTACAAAGCAAGCTATGCTTATCAGTATTCCTAAAAGTCGTGATTTCAGCATTGGTTGCGCAAAAATAACCATTTACTCAATCGAAGAATCTACACCTAATATTTGAAGTAATTTTACGTCCAGTGAGGTCTTTAATCCATTTCATATACGTTCTTCTTGCTTTTGTGGTTGCATCCTTTAGCATTCAAGCTCAAAGACACTACTACATTTCTTATTCTGTAAACGAAGGATTGGCCCAGTCTCAAGTGCGCGATATCTACCAATCCAACGACGGTCACCTTTGGGTAGCGACAGTAGGTGGCGTGAGTAAGTTTGATGGAAACTCCTTTCAAACATTCTATAAGTCTAATGGGCTCCTTAACAACCTCGCGAACTTAGTATATGAAGGCAGTGATGGTCGAGTCTATGTCGCATGCCAAGGAGGTTTGGTGGCGATAGATCAACGAAACACATCTACCTATAGATTTCCTGAACCTTATGACGAAATTCTAGTGTTCGATGCCATAAGCGATGAAACCATGAGCATTCTCGCTACCAATGGAAAGGGCATTCTATACCATAGGGAGAATGAACCTGAGACGACCTTAAGCCTAGGAGGAGTAGATCAAAATTTTGTGCGATGCATCGAGGGGATTCCTGCGTCGTACCTAGCTGGCACAAAAAAAGGATTGTTTGAAATTCATGCTGGAGATCAAGTACGAGTGATCAACGATAGTCTAAGTGTGAACGCCATCGTACATCATGGGTCGACCTACTGAATAGCGACTAACGGTGATGGCATATATACATATTCAAATGGCGTGCTGAAACTGTGCTTCATTCACATTCCACCCTTCCAGAAGCATCTACCTCTGAGATGAATTCGAATGATGAGAATCCTCCAATTGATTTTACTGATGACGAGCCTCAGGATATTTTCGTCAAAGAAGTTTCGGATGGAGATGATGAATCTGATAACGATGATAACGGCTAGAAGAAATTAAGCCTTAAAGAATATAAGAAGCCCTTCAGAATATGGAGGGCTTTTTTTATTGAGTCTCGTGTTCCCAATAACGACGGTTTGTAGCTTGACCATCAATGAAGAAATATTCGCCACCCCAGTTGTGTTTAACCCTTTTGTAAGTTTTCACAAACTCACCGTAGTTGATATACACCCAAGTGATAACACTGTTCCCTGCTTCTTCGGTTTCGACCGTCTTCCTTCTTGGGTAATCATCTCGCAGTTGTTTCTGCTCTTCTTCTTCGTAGAATTCTTCCTGCTGGATCTCAGCCCGACGCATCATGCCGTCAAACTTCTCATCTTCACTTAAGCGCGCCGTTAGGCTCGCTTCTTCTCCAACCCGAACATCGCCCAATATGACTGTACCAGTTTCAGGAATAACCGCTTCTTCGGTCTCAGTCTTAGCTGCTGCATTTGCTGCGGCTTCTTCTGCGGCCGCGGCAGCTGCTGCTGCAGCTTCCTTTTCCTTGGCTGCTTGAGCAATGCCCTTCTCAATCTTCGCAAGGCCAGCTTGAACTTTTGAATCTCCTCCAATCACTCCATTCGCCTGCTCAAACAACTTCTTCGCTCCTTCCAAGTCTCCCTGAGCCATTGCGGCTTCGGCATCGGCAAGAACCTTGTTAAACTCATCCTGCTTTTCTTGTTGCTTGGCTTGCTGTTCTTGTTTCTTTTCTAGTTCTTGAATTTTCTTCTCTGTCTGTGGGTTCTCCTTTATGTCATTTGCTTCTTTCAACTTCTGGATCGCTTCCTCTAACTTGCCTTGATCCTCCAGCTTCTGAGCTGCAGTTGTGAGGTTCTGAGTTTGTTTTGCTACATCAGCTTGAGCTTTTTCTTCGGCAGCGACTTGATCGGCAATCTCTTCTTTCTTATCCTCAATCTCATCCATGGTATCATCGATCTGAGCTTGGATGGACTTCGTGTAATCTGTGTCATAATCAAACTCATCGATCAGATCGCTAAACGATATTTTACCGACTGGTTGATTAAATATGACCATGTTCACATCATCATATTGCTCAAAGATCTCCACTTTAAATTCGAATATTTCGAAACCGTACTCAATTCGATCTGTTGGAACATGCGTGTCGAAGCGGAGCTTTTTGGAAACAAAGCCGTCTTTTTCGAACGAAACCAGATAGACCGCTTGAAAGTCAAGTTCGATCTCGAATCTAGAGGTTCCTTCTTTGGTTTGTAGGCGTTGACCGTTCTTCTCGACGACAATCTTGGCTCCATTGTTCGATCCGCCGTCAACCTTGAATCTACCTTCAAGGATGAGCCCATTTTGCGCCGAAGCGGCAAAAGCGAACAATACAAGCCCGATCATCACCATGCTACGGATAAAAACACGAATCCCGAATGCTATTTCTGCGGCAGGTTTAATGATTGGCTAGAGTATGATAACTTTGGTTCAAATATTGCAATTCGAAGCGACCTTAAAAATAAACCCAATGAATAATTCGAAAATTCATCACTTCTCACTGATATTACGGCTAGGCGGAAAATTTGTAGCTGTCGCCAGTTTCTTGACCCTTGCAATATTTAGTCCTCTAGTTTCCAGCGCACAAACCTACGATCAAGACTATACAGTTAAGTATATAAATGACCAATTAGAAAGCTCTTGTGAATTATTTGCTGAAAAGAAAAATGTCCGAATTGAATATTCTGGTGGTGGCGAAGTGGTAAGAATTGACTATTTATTTCCCGAAAGCATCAATATCGAAGAAATTTCTTATTCAGAAAGTGAAGGTGCTGTGGTGATTGCTTGCTATGAAAAGGCTGGTAAATGCATCGAAAGAGACGTCGTAAAGAGAGATAGCAAACTACTTTACAACCGAACCAATCTAGCAACTGGATGCTCCGGCGAAGACTGCGAAAGTTTGGTAAATGCCGTGAAGCACTTATTATTGCTGTTCACAGATAAACACTTAGAACGAACTGAGCCATTTTAACTGAGATGAAAACCTGCCTTTCATCCATCCTATTTTTCGCTCTCTTCTCTTTCGGTACAATTGCCGTTGGTCAAGACGCAAAGTCATTGGTAGACAAAGGCTTTAAACTAACTCAATCAGGTGATTACGAAGCAGCTCTGTCTGCATTCGATGAGGCGATAGCGCTTGATTCAGAATTCATGGATAGCTATGTTCGAAGAGCATTTGTCTTCTCTGTGTTGAAAGATTATGAAAAAGCTGTTAGTGATTACACCAAGGTTATCGAGTTAAACCCCAAATTTGTCCAAGCCTATATCAGTCGTGGTAGTGCTTTCAATAAGCTAAATAAATTTGAAACCGCCATGGGTGACTTTAACATGGCCATCGAAATTGACCCGAAAAACTCTGAAGCTTATAACAATAGAGGCTGGTCCAAAAAAGGACTAGGTGACAAGGATGGTGCTTGTCAGGATTGGAAAACTTCGAAGAAGATGGGTAATGAAGAGGCGAAAATTATATTGAAAAACAATCAGTGTTAATCTAAAAGGAAGATGAGTAAAAAGTTGATACTTGGATTGTGTGTTGTTGGCCTTGCCGGCTTTCTGCTTTCATTCACTTCGGCACCTAAGCCAGAAGTAGCAAAAGCAACCAGCGATGTATATTTAGATGAAAGTCTAGATCAAAAGGACTGGAATTCGTGCGTAGCTAAGCAAAGTAGTGAGTGGAGTGGTCGCTGTCTGAATTATGGATTCAGCGATAAGAAGTACACAGTGCACCTTCAAAACACTTGTGGCGAACTTGTCGATTTAATGGCTTGTGTCCAACGAGATAATGATCGATGGAGATGTTTCTACAGACTTGACATGGATCAAACCGACACCCTTCACGCGTATGCTTGCCGTGGAAATGGAAAATACTTAAAGTGGGTGCGAGAAGCTGGTGATATTACGACCAAGTTTCCAACGCTTAAGGAAGTCAACGAGCAATACTGATACTCACTCCCCTGTCACAATGCATTCTCGGACTTGAATAATTCCTAGAATGTTTTTCCTTCGATAGTCTACCGTGCTAATTTTTGAAATGTTGCCGTTCTTAGCAGCTGTGATGATAGATGCATCAACCCCTAAACAAAGTCCGAAGTAGCATTTGCCACTCGAGATTCCAACCTTTGATCCAATTTCATTGGAAGTAGCGGCAATAGGTTCTGTAATCGAACAGCTCATAGCAATCATTGCTACTGAAGAGATAAGAATCAAGGCCTTCGTGAACTTCATTGGACGAATATAAGCCCATATAAAACAAAAGCTCCATCCCCATTGATCGAAGGGAAGGAGCTTTTTTATGTCTGTTTAGCCTGATGTGACCTCCTTAGTAAGGTTTGGGTGATACTTAATTTCAAACATCCGTTGTCCAAGTAATGATTTGGATTTCTAAAGTGAATTCCGGTCCGTTTTAGATTCAATAATGCTAACCCATCAACAACAGTTTAATTAAGCTACCAGACGAAACAAACGTCTGACCAAAGAACTGACCGCAAAGTTATTGGAGGTGCTAAGAGAATAAATTCAGAATCCCCGAGATTGGAATAACCGATTCGATTTTGTTTATAACTACAAAAAAGTCCGAAGATTTCTCTTCAGGCTCAAAATGCAATTTGCTTTACGCGAAATAATATTCTACTCCTCCCTTGGAGTTTCGTCCGTGTTTTCCGCTGACGCTTCATCATTTGACTCCATCGACTCGGTTACTTCGGGTGCTTCAAGTTCTTTCTTTTTCTTCTTTTTCTTTTTCTTCTTATCCGAAGCAGCAGGCAACTGCCCTAATTCTCTAATGACTGTTGTCTCAATATTCTTCGGATTTCGGAATGACCCTTTTTCCACGATAATGTGCCACACGCCGTCCTTGGGAACAGAAAAATCATAGGTCGAATCCTTCTGGCCACCAAAGTAGGTGAAGGTTCGATGTTTTGCATACCGCTTGTATTGAGTCTTGGTCATAACCAGAACTCGGGTAGGCTGAGACACGCCTATCTTGACTGTATCACCTTTTTTAGCTTTGACCTTACCGTGAAGAAATCTCATAGAACAGGGTTTATAGTTTCTCAAAGAAATTAAAATTTTCGATGCGATTCAAGTTTTCCAAAACTTCACGAGTGATGAATTGTTGAATTGAATAAGAATCCGCTCCTTTGAAGCCGGATCAGAAACACAGTATGAAACAATTTGAAATCCCGACATTTTATCGCAGCGAGTTCATTGGGCCTATCAAGAATTTCAGAAAACAAAGCGATCCTCGAAAGAAGGACTTCACTCCGACTGTCGTTGATTTTGGGCCAGTTAAGATTGTACTCGCACGTCACTTTGGTTTCTGCTACGGCGTAGAAAATGCCATAGAGATTGCCTATCGTGCAATTGAAGAAAATCCCAACAAAAAAATCTACATGCTTAGCCAGATGATTCATAATCCCGTTGTGAATCGAGATTTACAGGATCGCGGCTTGTCATTTATCTTGGATACGGAAGGAAATCAGCTTACCGAATGGGAAGAAGTGAGTTCTGAGGACATCGTGATCATTCCTGCATTTGGAACAACACTTGAAACCGAGTCTTTTCTTGAATCAAAAGGAATTGAAACGAAGGAATACAACACTACTTGCCCTTTCGTTGAAAAGGTGTGGAAAATGGCCGGAAAGCTTGGATCTGGTGATTACTCTATCATCATACATGGTAAGTTTAACCATGAAGAGACCAAGGCAACTTTCTCACACAGCCTAAATGAGTCTCCATCCGTGGTCATTAAAAACATCGACGAAGCAAAACAACTTGGAGAGATTATTGAAGGAATCCGTCCAACCGAAGATTTCTATGATTTGTTTGAAGGTCGATACTCCAAAGGGTTTGACCCATCCAAGGACTTAGGGAAGGTTGGGGTGATCAATCAAACAACCATGCTTGCGTCGGATACGCATGAAATAGCGGAATACTTCAAAGAGGTTATGATCGACAAGCACGGAGAAGAGAATATTAAAAGTCATTTCGCAGACACCAGAGACACCTTGTGCTATGCGACAAATGACAATCAGACTTCAACCCTTGCGCTGTTAGAGCATGATGCTGATCTGGCTGTGATTGTTGGTGGCTACAACAGCTCCAACACAAGTCATATTGTTGACCTCTGTGCTTCAAAATTTGATTCGTACTTCATCAATGGCCCGGGTGAGCTCATCGACCCTGAGACTATAGAACACTTCGACTACCATGCGAAATCAAAGCAAATCTCTAAGGGTTATTTACCGGAGAAAGACCAGTTTACGGTGGTCGTAACAAGTGGTGCTTCTTGTCCAGATAGTGTGGTAGAAGCCGTTATTGAAAGGTTGGTTTCCTTTTTTCCAAATTCCAAGTCCAAGGCACAGGCGCTCATTGAAGCAGGCATCCGGGAATGACCCATTGACCAATGACAATTACCAATCAACGGTTAGCAGTCGACTACTGATAATTGGTAATTGGTAAGGTAGTTGCCCTACTCTATGGTAGTAGCTTCTTCTCCTGCCATCAACGCCTCAATCTCTTTGATGGTCCGTGGGCTTTTGTCACTCAAGATTCTGGCAGGTCCTCTTGTGATGATAATGTCATCTTCAATTCTGACGTAAATGTCCCACCACTTCGGGTCGCAAGGAGAGTCTCTTGGAATGTAGATTCCCGGCTCGACCGTCAGGACTTCACCAGGTTGTAAGGAAGAATACACTCCCGGATCATGCACGTCTAATCCAAGGTAGTGCGAGGTGCCATGGATATAATAGAGATCAATCTGGCTCCATTCCTGGATGATACCGAGCTTAATCAACCCTTTACCTGCCGTTCGATACGCCTCCTCATGCGGCGTCCAGAATTTATATCCTGGAGTAGCATATCGTATTCCAACAGTCTGCGCGTCTAGAACTAGCTGGTATACCTGCTTTTGTTCTTCCGTAAATGTTCCAGAGACCGGTATTGTTCGTGTGATGTCCGCGGCGTAGCCTTTGTACTGTGCTCCGATGTCAACGATCATCATTTCGCCATCCTTGAGCGTCGCATCGTTTGCTGTATAATGCATGATGGAGCCGTTGGAACCTGATGCAACAATGGATGGGAATGCTTCACCCTCTGCCCCATTGGATCGGAAAGTGTATTCGATGAGTGCTTCAATCTCGTATTCTTTCATCCCAGGTTTCACATTCTCATAGATGCGGTTCTGCGCTTCCGACGTGATGTCAGCAGCGTGTTGAATCATCTTGACCTCGTCGTCTGTTTTTGCTTGACGCAGGTATGCAAAGAGATCCAATCCTTCATTCGTGGAAATGGACTGTTTTGCAAATGACACTTTAGACAATGTATGGGTCACCAAGCTTTTCAAGTCGCCTGGATCCATCTTATCATCACGTTCGATGTCATTGAAGGAGTTGGTAAACACCTTTTCAATTTTTTCAAAGTTTATCGGAAGCGACTTCCACTCAACATTACTCATGACCGATGCAGCACCACTCAGCTCTTGTGCCTTTTCCAATCCAAGCATTTTACCTGTCCACCGTTCCTTTTTATCATCTTTCTCTTCGACAAAAAGAATTTCGCGATACCACTTCTCATCGATGCGCATTGGATTTTTGAAGATAAGCATCATTGCATTTGCTTCCCTTACTCCGGTGAAGTAATAGAAGTTTGGATCTTGGTGAAAAGGGTAGTCGATGTCGTTGCTCTTGGTTTTTTGAGCCGCAGAAAACAGCACTACCATTGAACTGTCGGGCATCGCATCACGTAGGCGATCTCGATTTTCGGCAAAGAAGGATTTACTGAACTGGACTGTTGGCTGCTCTAACCTTTCTGCTTTGAATAGTGATTCATCAATTGTTGATCCCAGAGATTGACACAATGTGATCAGTGATGAGCTTAGCAGCAGACTGAGTACGAGCAGTTTCTTCATACCACAAAGCAATTACATAGGCCTCGAAATAAGGTTGACAACTAACTGAATTGTAAACAAACACTTGTGGTAAAGGCACCGCCGCGAAAGATTGTAAGACTCCAACGGCTTGTCTTCGAGACAAGACTATCGTCGCCCTCAGACTGACGCCGCACAAGTTGGCCTTTGGCTTTTGGGTACAAAAAAACCCGAGCCTATCGACTCGGGTTCCATTCATCCTAGATATTGTACTATGAGAGGTATCCTTTTTCTTTTGCCTCTTTAAGACAGGCTGAAATACCTTTCTTATTGATGTTTCTGATGCCAGCAGCACTAACTTTAAGGGTTACCCACTGATCCTCTTCAGGAACATAAAATTTCTTTGTTTGAAGATTCACATGAAATCTCCTCTTCGTCTTGCGCTTGGAATGGGAAACATTGTTTCCTGCCATCGCTGTTTTACCTGTAATCTCACAAATTTTCATGACCCAATTCTTTAACTCTCCGAAAACGGCCGCAAATATAGACACATTCATTTTAAATAAAGCGAATCCTGAGCGGATAATTTTGATGTGCTTATTATTTCTTTCCGCAGTATTTGAAGCGCCTGCATTGCAGACTTTCTAATATTCGATTCTCGAAGCTTTCCCATCCTAAATTTTTGGGCATAAGAGCCATTGGATCCAGCAATTCCAATCCACACTGTTCCAACAGGCTTGTCTGCGCTACCTCCGGACGGCCCTGCCACTCCGGTGGTAGAAACAGCGAAGTCTGTATTCAGCGCCTGTCGAACGCCTTCAGCCATTTGAATCGCTACCTGCTTGCTAACAGCTCCGTGTTCGTCTAATGCAGAAGAATCGACTCCAAGAATGTTCACCTTGGTTTCATTAGCATATGCCGTAACCGAACCTTTAAAATACTCGCTGCTACCACTGATCGAAGTAATCATGTGACTGATGTATCCGCCCGTACAGCTTTCGGCCGTCGAAAGCGTCAATCCTTGTTCTTTCAATAACCGTCCGATGACCTGCTCCAATTGTTCTTCGTCGAATCCGTATACAAAGTCTCCAAGAATTGGAAGAGCGCGATCGACCATAGAGGAAATTTTAGAATGCAGCTCCTGATTTCCGTTCTCCATCCCAGAAACGCGAAGTCTGACTGACCCAGCAGATGGCAGATAAGCCAATTTCAATCCAGCTTCAGCGACTTCATGCTCCCACTCGATGAGCATTTGCATGAGAGTACTCTCTCCCACGCCTTGGGTCATTATCGTTCGATGAGCGATGTTTTGATCTTTCAGTCTATCTCGAATCAAGGACTTCGCAACATCCGTGAATATGCCTTTCATCTCATATGGCACACCGGGCATTGAAATGAAGATGGTCCCGTTTTTTTCAAACCACATTCCCGGAGCTGAGCCCCGTGTGTTTGCCAAAACCGTGCATACTGATGGAACTTGAGCCTGTTCGAGACTGGCTTCAGGAACAGGAACTCCGCGCTCGACAAAATGCTCTTTTACACGATTCATAACCCCTTCGTCGGTTTTCCAATCACTTTCGAACCATTCAGCTAGAGCTTTCTTGGTAAGATCATCCTTCGTGGGTCCGAGCCCGCCAGTCATTACGACGAGGTCAACATCGGACTCAACTTGATTCAGTGCTTCATGAATGGCGGCTCGAGTATCCCGGATTGTCCATATGCCAGCATTGTCAATACCCAATTGACTAAACTCAGCACCAAGCCAGGCTGAGTTCGTATCCACGACTTGTCCAATTAGTATCTCATCCCCGATGGTGATAATCCTCCCTTTCATTCCGCCATAAAACTATCATTTTGTCATAGGTTTGGAAGCGTAAAAATTATCCCACTATGCCAGCCGAAAGCGAATTGGTCCTCCATTCTGACGGAAGTGTTTATCACTTACGCTTAAAAGATGAGCACATTGCGGACAATGTAATCCTAGTTGGTGATCCAAGTCGCGTTGATACAATTAGCTCGTTATTCGACTCAATCGACATTAAAATATCAAACAGGGAATTCACCACACACACAGGCACTTTCAGAGGAAAGCGAATCACAGCTCTGTCTACTGGTATCGGAACTGACAACATCGATATAGTCGTAAATGAATTGGATGCCGCCATCAATTTCGATCCGATCACCAGAGAACCCAAGGAAAATCTTCGGTCACTCAACCTTATTCGTATAGGAACCTGCGGTGGGCTTCACGCCAGCATAGATTCTGGAGACACAGCAATTACAGAGTACAGCATTGGACTCGACGGTGTGCGTCATTTCTACGATATAGAAGAAAGTGATGAGGAACGCCACGTCCGAATTGCCTACGAAGGGTTTACGGAGAATGATGTTCCTGTAAACAGACCATACGTCGCTGTGGCAAACAGCGAACTCTTATCGAAACTCGAGCATCTCGGCAAGCGCGGTATTACATTATGTGCAAATGGTTTTTTTGGTCCACAGGGAAGACAACTGAGAATTCCACTGGCGAATCCAAACTTCAACGACGAAGTGGACCGATTCGAAATCAATGGTCTCAATATTCTCAATTATGAAATGGAAAGCTCAGCCCTTTATGCTTTGGGAGGTTCGCTAGGTCACAACTGTATTTGCCTATGTGTTGTTATTGCGAACAGGAAGTCTCAGAAGTTTGGAGTAGACTATCAGCGGGCTGTGGGTCAATTGGTTAGCAACGTACTAGACTCAATTTAGGCTTAATTTTCTACCGCAATCCTACGTCATTCGCTGACTTCAGGCCTTTCGCTATTAACAAAGCATGTTTAATAGCTCCTGATTTCCCAAATCTTGCCGGCTGAGAACCCCCGTAATTTTGGCTCACATTGTACGAAGGCACGGATATATCAGCATTAATAGGACTTCTCGACGATCCTGACGAGAGTGTCTATGCGCTTGTAAAGACTCAGCTTCTTACTTATGGAGCGGACGTTATTCCAAACTTGGAAGAAGCGTGGGAGTCAAACTTATTTGGAATGCTCTTCCAACAAAGGATCGAACAACTCATTCATGATATTCAGTTTGAGCTTCTAGGAAGGAATCTAACCCGATGGGTCGAAGAAGGTGCCAACAACCTCCTTGATGGTGCATTGATCATCAATCGATATCAATATCCTGATTTTGATGAGGAGCAGGTACTCAAGACATTAGAACAAGTTCAACAAGACATCTGGATTGAGTTGAATTCTAACTTGACGGCTTTCGAACAGGTGAAGGTGATTAATCACATTCTGTTTCAGTTGTATGGTTTTAGCGGTAACACTGCTAACTACCATAGTCCCTCAAATTCGTTTCTAAGCGTTGTGCTCGAGACCAAAAAAGGGAACCCACTCAGCCTTAGCCTGATTTATTCCATCATTGCTCAAAACCTTGATCTTCCGATTTACGGAATTAACCTGCCCAGACATTTCATCCTTGGCTATCTCGATCGATTCAGTCTGTATAAGACAAATGACATCTACAAAACAGACGTTTTATTTTACATCAATCCTTTCAGCAAGGGAACTGTTTTCAGCCACAAGGAAATTGATCACTTCCTGGAGCAACTCAAGCTTGATACAAAGCCCGAGTACTTTCGCCCAGCGCACAATGTGTCTATCCTACGACGCGTTCTTAAAAACCTTGAACACAGCTTTAAGAAACTGAACAATGAGGACAAGGTAAAGGAGATCCAATTTCTCATTAGTTGTCTGAATAAGGAGAAATCAGCCTGATATCCTTTCTGTACTCATCGAGATTTAATCGAGGTTCGGCTAAAAGACTAATCTGGGTTTGACCGGAGGCCATAAAGCGAGTTTTATTGATTATTTTTGTGGCGCTTTTCAGAGGGCATTTTTAGTAAACTAGAAGCAAATTCATGGAGATTCTCATTTTTTTCGTAGCGCACTGGTACCTATCGCTTTGGACACAGACTTTCTTTGACCACCGTTATGCCGCTCACCAAATGTTCACTATGAGCAAGGGTTGGGAGCGGTTCTTCCAGGTCATTTCTTGGGTGTTCCAAGGGTCAAGTTACGTGAGCGCGTACGCTTATGCCATTCTCCATAGATATCACCACGCATACGCTGACACTGAGAAGGATCCGCATTCTCCAAAATATGACAGCAACCCTTTCAAAATGATGTGGAGAACGAAAGAACTGTATTCAGACATTTTCTACGGCAGAGTTGAAGTTGAGGACAAGTGGAAGCAAGATTTACCTGAATGGGTCTCCTTTGAAAAGTTTGCAGATAGTTGGCCGATTAGAATTCTTTGGGGTCTATTCTACATATGGTTCTATGTTGAGTTTGCCGAGTTCTGGTGGATGTACCTGCTGCTCCCTATTCATTTCATCATGGGCCCGTTCCACGGAGCCATCATCAATTGGATGGCACACAAGTATGGCTATGTTAATTTCAAGGTTGGAGACACTTCCAAGAACATCATACCTGTCGATATTTTCATGCTAGGTGAAGGTTATCACAACAATCATCACAAGTTCGGTGGACGCCCCAATTTTGGTGTAAAATGGCACGAAATTGATCCCGTCTATATTACGATTAAGGTGTTGAGTGCTTTCAACATTATCAAGCTGAAGTCTCAGCCTGTAAAGATTGAACCTGACGCGCAACCGGCAAAAACAAAACCTCTTACTCGGCCTGTCGAGGTTGAGCAGGAAGCCTAGTCTTCACAGCTTTCGAGCTGCTTCCGGATATCAGAAATCGTATACGTGTTTTGTTGGTGGTTGAGAACCTCAACCAAGAAGTGAATAAGGTTGTTAATCTCCACATCGTTTAGTTGCCTGTTTCCTGGCATGACTCCTTCGTATTTCTGATCATTCACAGTAACCACCTCATCTTGTCCAAAGCGGATGATGCAGGCAAGGAGATCAATGTTTTCTATTACATAGTCTGAATCAGCGACGGGCGGCATGAGCGTTCCAAGGCCTTGCCCATTCTCCATATGACAGTTCTGACAATGCTCACGATAAAGAGCGGCTCCCTGATTCCGAGGTCTGTAATCACACGATAGCATGATGAGCAAGAATGAACCGATTATGATGCTATTCTTCCTCACTACCCAACAAGATGCGAATGTCTTCCATCAGAATGTCTACGTCCTCGGCAACAGTACCATCGTAAATCCCTCTTATTTGTCTTTTCTTGTCGATAAGCAAAAACTGTCCGCTATGGGCATAACCACCTAGGGCAAGATCATCCTTTTGGGCAGCGATCATATAGTGTTTTGCCATGCTGTAAATGCTGTCCTTTTCACCTGTAACCAAGTGCCAGCGATCAGAAGTGATTCCAAGTTTATCAGCAAACGTCTTTAGCCGTCCCACCGAATCCCGTTTAGGATCAATGCTATGTGACAGTAAGATGAGATCTTCTTCGGCTTCAAATTCTTCATAAATCCGAAGCATTTGTTGTTTCATCTTCGGGCAAATTGTCGGACAACTCGTAAAGAAAAAGTCCGTTACATAGATCTTCCCATTGATCGTAGAATGATTAACCGCATTACCGTCTTGATCCACAAATTCAAATGCTCGAATTTGACCCAGCTCGGCTTCCTGATCGAAATCGCTGTTTTGAATCTTGCCGCCAGAATTATAAGGGCCTAGGAAAGGAAGTTCTTTTGGTTTCTCTGTCTCCGTACAGGACAGAAAGAGTATGCTACTTAAAATAATCAGCCAATTCTTCTGCATCTTCAATCGCTTTCTCCATTAACAACTTCACCTCTTTGATCTCTTCGCCTTGTCCACTGTAGTAAATCACTGCAGAGTCACTTTGATGTTCGTTTTCATACGTAGGATCATAGTCCGCCATCCAACTCATCATGGCTTCATCCGCACTATCTAACATGCTGATGCGGCCGGCAATAAACTGTGCAATGGTATCTCCAGTGCTGGATGTATCCGCACTCACATCTTTCCATTGCTTTTTGAGCGTAGACCGCAAATCTGCAATCGCTCCCATACGGGGCATCACTTCATCATGCACTGCGATGGCCTCCGCCTTCAAAGCATCAATTTTTTCTTGATTTGGATCCGTACATGACGTCACGAAAAAAGTAGCAACAACAGCAAACAACAGCATTCTCATTTCTCCAATTCTTTTATGGTAAGCCACGCCATCAAGCTAGCTCCAATTTTCAAGCTTTCTTCATCCACATCAAACGTAGATGTGTGCACCGGACTTTTAATTCCTCTCGCCTCATTTCCAGTTCCCAATCGATAGAAACATCCGGGCATTTCTTGAGAGTAGAAACTAAAGTCTTCACCGGTCATTCTCAATTCTAGATCAACCACATTTTCGGCACCAAGGAATTCAATCGCATTCGACCGTACATCGTAAGTCAAAGCTTCATCATTGTTCACGAATGGGTATCCTCTTCTCACTTCCGCATCACATGTGGCTCCCATGCTTTCAGCAATGGATCGTGCCATTTCTTCAATGAGCGTGTGCGCTTCCTTTCTCCATCCTTCGTCGAAAGTTCTAAACGTCCCTTCAATCTTAACTTCGTCAGGGATGATGTTAGTCGCTCCTTTTCCTTCGATCTTGCCAAATGACAAAACGGTTGGAGTATCCGGTTTGGCTCGTCGACTCACCACTTGTTGTAGGCCGAGAATGACGTGAGATGCGATGACTATCGGATCAATGTTTCTGTGAGGTAATGCAGCGTGGCCTCCTCTTCCTTTAATTGTCAAATAGACTTCATCAGCGGAAGCCATGTACTGTCCTGACTTTAGGCCGATTTTTCCCGCTTCTAATTCAGGGTAAACATGTTGTCCGAGGATGGCTTCTGGCTTTGGGTTTTCAAGAACACCATCTTTTATCATGATGGAAGCGCCTCCAGGTAGTTTTTCTTCTCCCGGCTGAAAGATGAGTTTGATAGATCCTTTGAGTTCACTTTTGAGCTCATTGAGAATCATCGCCGCCCCTAAGAGAGAAGTGGTATGCACATCATGACCGCAAGCATGCATGACGCCTTCGTTCTTCGATTTATATTCTACATCATTGGTTTCGAATATTGGAAGTGCATCCATATCCGCACGCAACGCTATTACTTTACTTCCACTCCCTTTAATCATACAAACTACACCGGTGTCTGAAAGCTTTTGAGGCTCGAGTCCCATCTTACCCAATTTCTCAAAAACATAGGAGCAAGTTTCATATTCCTTGAATGAAAGCTCTGGATTGGAATGAATATGCCGTCGGATCTCAACGAGCTTAGGAAAGATGCGTTCAGCAATATCCTGAATCTGTTGTTTCATCAAGCCGGCGAACCTTTAGTAAAGAAGATAAGTTTGATTGCCATGACAAGCATGAGTATTCCAAAAACTCGTTTGAGCATGACCTCACTGATCCCCAAGGAGATTTTTGATCCAAAGTATCCGCCAATGACAAAACTCAGTGCGATGATCGCCGCAAATTTCCAGTCCAGCTGTCCTTCTTTGTGGTAGTTATAGGCCGCTACGGCTGCTACAGGAATGACTAGCACTCCAAGACTTGTTCCTTGGGCAGTGTGTTGACTTAGTCCAAGAAAGAACACCATGGCAGGAACCATGATTAATCCACCACCAATTCCAAACATACCGCTGAATGCGCCAGCCGCTAGTCCAATGGTTATGAGAATGATTATTTCGTTGATTGACATCAGAAATCGAGTCCGAATGAGAGGTATGAAACCGGATCCAAAAATACACCGTTTTCGATGCCCCAAGCATAGTCATAACGGATAAAGTATCCCCATATTTTAGCCCTTAATCCCCATCCGACACCGCCAATGATGGGATCGTTTTGATTCTTGTAGATGACCTTAATCGAACTATTGGGACCATTGTCCGCTTCAATTTTATTAAACGTGTTCTCATCCGAATATGGATCGGGCCTATTCCAAGCTGTTCCTACATCTCCGAATCCAATCACCTGCAGCGTACTCAAGAATTTGCTTTTAATTGGCTTGTTGGTGAAGTATCGAACAACTGGCCAACGGACCTCACTATTGACCACGGCAAAATTGTTTCCATTCCGAGCATTTTGAATGAACCCTCGCATGTTAGTGGCAATCGTTTGAAACTGATAACCTTGATCGTTGGCAATGTTAGTGGTTTGGTCAAATTTCTCTCGATTGGAAAGCGTAATCCAGTTGTCTACACTGCCCATGTAGTAGACTAACTTCCTAGTACCAAAACTCGAACTTGCTGCCAATCGGTTTGCCCAAATCAAATCCCGGTGGATTTTAATATAATTCCGAGCGTCCAATCCTACAATCGAAATGTCCGTATTGGGGTCAATTACTTCTCGATAATGCTCTCCGAAAATTTTCAATCTACTTCCATTAAGAATATTGAGAGAAGGGTTCAGCGTATTGTCAAATATGTATTCCGCTTTTAGACCAACCCAATAGTTTGTAATGTCTGGATCGTCCACTCGCTGTTCAGTACTTCCCAGTGTAATTCTTCTATCATATCGAACCGTCGGTGTAATCTGAAGAGCGTTCACCTCATCAAGAGCGTATCGGAGAATGGCCCGCAACTGATACAAGCGATTATTATACTGATCTAGGCCTTCTCCTGTTCGCAACGACTGTCTTTGCACGATGTACTTTTTATCCAAACGCTTCGATCGGTCTTCCAACGAAATGAAAAATTCCGTACCGCTCTGATTGAAAGAATACCGAAAGCCTCCTTCCAATTTGTAGTCTTCAAAGACGTCCAACATTCCAACCTTGAGGAAGGTTCCCATTCCCGGCATTACATATGGTCCACCATTGAAAGGTTGATAGAGCTCAGTGGCATAATCAAAGTCGAATTGTGTTGTGAGATCTGTTGCAGCAAAGGCGAGATAGTAATTCCGTTGCTCAGGTAAAACGAAGGGCTCTTCAGCTTCCACCGCAGTCGTATCGACCTCTTCGACTTCCTCTGCCCTGAAGGTTTCACCATTCTCTACATCCGCAATAGCATCCGCGTCGAACTGATAATTGTCGATGTCGATGGTTCCATCGTCTGCAATGGATCCATTCTCCAAGTCTTCAAATACTTTCTTCTTGATGATGATGAGACCACCCGCGGTTGAATCAGGTTCTTCCTCGGGCGTTTCTTCCAGCCTTCTATTTCTAATCTGAAGAGCTTCACCTTGACGATAACTTGAGTTCGCAGGAAAATGTGGTTGCAAGATGTCAGCACCCTTCATATTCTGGAAGCGATACTTGCCGTCATAGAAGAACATTTCTACCAAGGATGGTTCGTCGGAATTCGTGACATAGTCGAAATCCATCACGTTTCTAGGATATCCAGAAATCGGCTCATTCCGCGTGTAGTAACGATATGTAATCGCCGTATCAATCGATACAATCGAGCTGTCCTTCAATCCTTTATATCTATTTCGAATCCCACTTTGATCGCTCGAAAACACGTACTCAGTCCTATTTAACCTTCTTGGGTTTGCTTCGTTAGCGAACTCCGTATTCGAAAGGTTAAAAACCACCTTCGGCGAAGCCAGATTAAGACTGTACAAATCAGTAAACGGTTTAGGCTCAAACTCCAAGTGATCATCGGCGATGTCCACAGAATCCATCGATCTATTCGAAACGAATAACAACTCATCATTCGTCCAAAAAGCAGGATCACGATCATCGTAGATATCATTTGTCAACTGCAAGGAGCTATTCGCCGCAATGCTATACAAGTAAATATCACTCTGAGCTTTATTAATGGCCGAAAAAGCAATCTGTTTGCCGTCCGGAGAAAATTCCATGTCCAGCACCTTTTCCAACCGCAGCAGTTCGATTTTACTGATTCGCTTCTTCTTGGTTGCATCATAGCGGTATAGCCAGATCTTCCCACGCCGTTCATTTACAATGAAAAGCTCTCCAGTCACCGGATTCCAATCCATGATCGGGTAACTGAGATCATACATCCTCTCTAAGCGATGTCCATGACGCATGTACTTTTTACGTCTCTCCTTTTCTTGATCATAGACAAAAACTTTGGTCTTGCTGAGATCATTTGACACATAGGACACGAAGCGACCATTGTCACTTTGCTTTAAGGCAGAATAATCCCTTGCCTTTTTGGTTTTAATATCCATGAAGGGAACAAACTCTTGTGACCCTTCTGTATCAAACTCGTAACGATGAGCGAAGTATTCTTTCGCATCATTTAAAAGGGTGTTCAATGAAATTCCAAGAACAAAGAGAAACCCACTTTCAATGTTTCGGGTTACCCGAGCCATGTACATGATATTCGGAATTACGTTGGTTCCATAGGTTTCGCCTATGTAATACCAGAGTGAATGCCCAGCAATCTCACTTTCAAAGCCTTGAAGTCGATTGAACTTCTTGTACTTACCCCGCTCTACCAGGTCTTTAAGTCGGTCGTCAGCATTCACGTTCCAAGGCTCAGCTGCATAGTTGATCAAGCCTTTTGTAAACCACTCAGGAAAGTTCATCAAGGTGTTGTTCTTGATCATCTCCCTCCAATTATCACCGAAGAGCATTTGGCCCACCAGCACTTGTGCGACTCCTTTTCGGATCTGAGTTCGAAAAGTGGACAAGTCACCATCGTAATAAGTAAAGATTTTCGATCCCGCAATTTGAGTGCTACCACCGATGTTCGATTCATCCGTTTCTGGGATTCCGACATTGCTTTGACGGAAGTGTTCCATCTTCTGATAAACAACGAACTGGATACGATTGCGTTTCAATGAATAGTCGAAGAATTGTTCAACCTCCTCCACCATTTCTTCGGCATTTTTCGCAGTGTAGACCGCCAAGTTCTTACCGTTTCCATAGAAAAAGACAGTGTAGTGATCGAACTCATACTTCTGCCAGTCAAACTCCTCGTACTGTACTCGATTCTTTCCAAATGGATGATGCATTCCATGATAGAATTGAGCGCCAGCGTTCATGCTAAACAATAACACAAACAAAAAGGAAGAGAGTCGTATCATTCTACTTTTGCCGCTCATTCAGGAGTTCAATCGCTCTAAAGGTAAAGACCACATATTAATTGACGTAACTAAGTACTCGTCCGATGGTTAGAATTAAAAAATTTGTCTTCAGTCCATTTCAGGAAAACACATATGTTCTCTTTAACAACGAACAAGAGTGTTGGATCATTGACCCCGGCTGTTATTCTCCAGAAGAAAAAGAAGAACTCAAGGACTTCATTGACACCAATGACCTAAAACCAGTGCGCTTACTCAACACGCATTGCCATTTGGATCACGTGTTTGGAAATGCATTTGTGAGTAAAACGTATGGCCTCAACCCTGAGTATCATCAACTAGACCAAGTAACCCTTGATATGGCACCCATATCCGCCAAAATGTACGGAATCCCAAATGTGGAAGACTCACCCATTGCCAAAAATAACTTGGAAGAAGGAGATGATCTGTCGCTCGGAAGCCAAGCATATGAAATTCGGTTCTGCCCAGGTCACGCTCCTGGACATGTTGTTTTTATAAATCACCAACAGAAGCACATCATCGCAGGGGATGTGTTGTTCTATGAAAGCATCGGAAGAACCGACCTACCTGGCGGAGATCATGATACCTTGTTAGAATCAATCAGGGTCAAGCTTTTTGATTTGGATGACTCTTATGAGGTTTATTGTGGCCATGGGCCAGAAACCTCAATAGGACACGAAAAAAAACACAATCCTTTTGTGCAGTAGATCGCTGAACGTTATATTTATTTGCCCTCACTAAACGGTAAGAAATGGAGAATTTGGAAACAATTATGACGATGGCCAAAGGCTTGATTATCGAATATGGTATAAACCTGATTGAGGCGGTAATAGCCCTCGTTGTAGGCCTTTGGGTAGTGAACATGCTGGTGAAACAAGTTGGCAAGGTCATGGTGAAACGAGAAGTTGACCCTAGCCTGATTCCATTTCTAAAAAGCGTATTAAACATTTCATTGAAAGCCGCCCTGGTTATCAGTATTGCAGGAATGGTAGGCATCGAGATGACGTCATTCGTAGCAATATTGGGAGCCGCTGGTTTGGCTGTTGGCCTCGCATTGCAAGGAACTCTTCAAAATTTCGCAGGGGGTGTAATGATCCTCCTTTTCAAACCTTTCAAGGTGGGTGATGTGATTGAAGCGGCTGGCTATGTTGGCGGTGTTAAGGAGATTCAAATCTTCAATACAATCTTGAGCACTCCAGATAACAAAGTCATCATCATTCCGAACGGAAACCTAGCCAATTCGTCCATGGTCAACTTTAGCACCATGGAGACGCGTCGAGTTGACTTCAGCTTTGGCATTGACTACGGAGACGATTTTGAGCAGGCTAAAAGTGCGATTATGGAATTGGTGAATGCCGATTCAAGAATTTTGAAGGATCCCGAACCATTTGCCCGTGTCGGTGAGTTAGGCGATAGCTCTGTAAATATTACGGTTCGGCTATGGGTGAATTCAGCCGACTACTGGGACGTCCATTTCGACATGATTGAAAAGGTGAAGTCAACGTTTGACGCGAAGGGCATCAGCTTCCCATATCCGCAGATGGATGTTCATCAGGATAAATAAAATTGAAAGTCTTAAGCGAAAAGCACTGCCTCGGCGGTGCTTTTTTTGATTTCAGCCCTATTTATTCTTCCACCCAACTTTTAAACGCATTAATGTATGTCTTCGACTGCTTTTTAAACATTCCGATCATGACGAAGCCAATGAGCTTCATGAAGCCTCTCATTTCGAAATAGCTGTTGTTCGTTTGCCTTACAGAGTTGTCATCAATCGGCTCGAATATCATCTCGACGGTATTGTATCCCATTGAACTTGTGAATCCGTACTTAATTTGCCTGGGTAAATCTTCCTCCAACACTTCTTCGGCAATCTGCATCTGCTTGCCCTTGTATAGAAAATGAAAATTACTCTTCGCCCCTACTTCCATATGTGAACCCGAAAGGCGTTCAATCTTTTCCAATCCATCCATCCAATTCTTTACACCTTCTGGATCCTTGTATTTTTCCATGACCTGATCCATTGATCGGTTGATCGTATTTGATACTGTGTACTTCATAGTTTATCAGTTTGGCTTCCACAATATATCAATTGACCATGACTAACTTCTGCTTTTGATCCTTGATTTATGCCACCTTCGGATCAGCAAGTAATCCATAGCTTAACACCTTTTTAACCTCTTAATCCCATCGTGATTTTTTTACGGCTGATTAAATCAGACCTTCGCAGAACGATGATTCGGACCAGCCTAATCTTCCTTTTGTTAGGAATCAGTTCTATTGGGTTTGCCCAACGGCCACAAGGCGGAGGCGACCCATCTCAATTTGTCATGGGAAAGGTTTTGACCAGTGCTGATGAAGCCATTCCATATGCCAATGTTGCTTTGTATAACAGCGATTCAAGTCTCATCACTGGTACAAGTAGTACGGAGTTGGGGATGTTTAGAATCAAGGCTGAACCAGGTGAATATTACTTGGTCATTTCCTTTCTCTCCTACAAAGAACAGATCATTCCAACATTCACCAAAACCGCGGACAAGCCGCATCGAATCGGAGGCATTCAGTTGAAAGAAAACATGGAGCTCCTCGATCAAGTGGTGATCGAAGGTGAGCGCAGTAGCATGGAGCTGCAACTCGACAAACGCGTTTTCAATGTGGGGAAGGATTTAGCGAATACGGGCCGGAGTGCCGCAGACATCCTCACCAATGTTCCATCTGTAGAAGTTGATGTCGAAGGCAACGTCAGTCTCAGAGGAAGCGAAAATGTTCGGCTTTTAATTGACGGAAAACCATCAACGCTTACGAGCGGCGGAAGCGCAGAAGCCCTGAGAATGCTGCAAGGCAATCTGATAGAGAAAGTAGAAGTTATTACCAATCCTTCTTCTCGATATGAAGCTCAAGGAGAAGTTGGCATCATCAACCTTGTACTTAAAAAACAAGAGAAGCAGGGATTAAATGGTGCCTTTGAAGTAAGGGCAGGAATCCCTACTTCATATGGTGCTTCGTTCAATTTGAACTATCGTCAGAAGTGGATCAATCTGTTTGGGAGTTACGGTGTGAACGTTAGAAGGAATCCAGGTGGTGGCTATTCATACAACGACTTTGACGGCCCAGACACTACGTTCTACTATGATAATACGCGCACGCATGTTCGCGGTGGACTTGGACATACCGGTCGATTTGGCGCAGACTTTTATCTCGGTGAGCGAAATACACTAACCTTAGCAGGAGTGGCATCATTGCGCAACAATGACAATAAAGGCAACATCATTTATCAAGATTTAAATCCTTCCAACGAAATTTTGAATACGACAGAGCGAGATGAAAAAGAAACGGAGGTGTCCGAAGATTTTGAACTCAACGTCAATCACAAAATTACTTTCAAGAAAAAGGGTCATGAATGGAGCACCAGTGTTCGAGTAAGCTCTAGTGACGATACAGAAAATGCGAACCTAGAGCAGCTCAGTTCGATAGTTAGTGAAGATGGGGTGTTGCAACGTTCATCCAATACGGAGGATGAGCGAAATATCATTGCAAAATCTGACTACATCCAACCTGTTGGCAAAGACGGTAAATTCGAAACAGGCGTCCGAGGTTCAATCAGAGAAATAGAGAATTTTTACAGCGTGGACATAGACAGTGTTGGTTCATGGGAGAATTTGGACGACTTCACGAACCAGCTTGAATACCTTGAAAACATTTACGCTGCATATGGCATGTTCAGCAACAAGTTCAAAAAATTGAGCTACCAATTTGGCTTGCGTGTGGAATACACGAACATCGAAACACGACTGATCAAAACAAATGATTACAATCCTCGAGAATACTTAAACCTCTTCCCTTCTGCCTTTCTTAGCTACGAACTAAAGGAGAATCATAATTGGCAGATCAACTACAGTCGTCGGATTTCAAGACCGCACTTTCGAAACCTAATCCCATTTTTCGGTTACACAGACCCGAGGAACTTCTATTCAGGTAACCCCGATCTAAACCCTCAATTCACACACAGTTTCGAAACGGGCTACTTACACAATTTTGAAAAAGGCAATATCCTCGCAAGCCTTTACTACCGATACACAGAAGGCGTTGTAGAACGAATCACAATCACCGACAGTTCAGGGTTGTTGAGACGGTTTCCGATCAACCTGAGCACGCAAAACGCGATTGGATTGGAACTCAACGGCGCTTATGATCTCACCAAATGGTGGCGGTTTACCGGTAGTGTGAATTTGTTCAGACAGATTGTAGAAGGCCAGTACCGCGGAAAGGACTACAACAGCGACGGCTTTTCAGCACAGTTCCGAATTAGTAACATGATAAAGCTACCGCAGAAGGTTAGCCTTCAGGCTTCTATGAGGTATCGAGCACCAAGTCCGAGCACCCAAGGGACCACTCTTTCAAGGCACAGCATCGACCTTGCGCTGAGCCGTGATTTCCTAAAAGGGAATGCAACATTCACTGCTAGTGTCAGCGATTTAACAAATAATCAAAAATGGCGAAGCATTATTGATACTGAATACCTGTACTCTGAAAGTGATTTCCAATGGCGATCTCGCCAGATCCTGGGCACTTTTACGTACAGGTTAAATCAAAAGAAACAGCGTTCACATTCCAGGGAAGGCATGGGAGACGGAATGGATATGTGACCCACTCTTACACTGACGAATGCTCCCTACTCGATGATGATGGGAATCGATTCAACGGCGGCTCCATTATTCGTAAGCAGAAAATACATACCACTTGTGATTCTCGTGAAATCAACTTCGAATTGAAGTATTCCTGGGGTTGCTCCTTGATATACATTCTGAACTCTTCTTCCGGTTAAATCAACAAGTGAGATACCCAGCTCAGATTGAGAGCTACCAACAATTTTTATTTGAGTTACGCCGGTTGTAGGGTTTGGATACACGGTGGTTTGTATGCCTAATTCAACTTCGGTTAACCCTTGTGGAATACAATTTTTAAACTTCACCTCAATTGTGTCTTCGTCGCTACAGCCATTCGCATCAGTCGCTGTTAATACATACTCAACGGTTCCGGTAGAAGTTCCGGTTCCGCCCACAAGCACAGTACTAGAGGTGTCGCCGTTGCTCCAAGCATACATTGCATAACTGCCGCTAACACCCAGAGTGTCTGTTTCGTTCAAGTCCACGCACAACTCGAAGTCGCTGCCCAAGTTGATTGAAGGAGATTCATGAATTGTAACTTCTACTTCACCTTGACCAACGCAACCTGCAGTGTTTATTACCAAACATGAATAGTTTCCTGATTGTGTCACCGTAATTGTCTGAGTATTCTCGAATGTATTCCAGTTAAATGTGGAACCAGCGTTCCCTGCGTCTAAGACCAAGATATCGCAGGCTTCAATCGAATCTCCCAAACTAACGACAGGAAGCGGGACTTCGGTCACAATAACTTCATCGGAAGCTTCACATCCATATTCGTCTGTGACGGTGACTGAAAAAGTACCGCCAGAGGTTACAAGGAGTTGCTGGAACACTGAACTATCGCTCCATAGGTATTCGTCCCAACCAGATCCAGCATTTAGAATCATGATTAGACCTTCACACATGCTTGTATCGCCAAGGTCAATCTCAGGGTGTGCCGCGTAGAATGACAACGAAGCAGAGTCATTATGATTGACCGTGTCTGTTGCATTATTTGGATCTGTTGTCCAAAGTACTATGTCATTGGAATCTTCTAAATAAACGTTGTCAATGATCAGAATAGCCGAATCTGCCCCTGAACCTCCATTAGTATCAAGAGTACCGGTATATGTGAATGGTGTTTGAGCAGTTCCATTCAGCGTCCATTCAATGGTCACGGGCGAGATTTGATTTGACCCGTAGTTCTTGACCGTGACAGAAATCGGAATTGTGTCCGCACAAAAACCTTCAACCGGTGTATTCAGAGAGGATATTCCAGCGTCGTTCGGTGCTGAAAAAGACGGTCCAGAGAAATTTGTGATCGTTGAAGTAAAAGTCCCACAACATCCGTCATAAGTATGACCATAGAAAGCAAAGGTTTGGCCAGCTGTAACAGGTACGGTCGAGGATCCACTTGTTGTAGTGTTAGCTAATTCTGTGTATGTGTTATTGAGCCAATACCCAAATCCATCGTAGGTCGGATCATTGTGGTTAACACTCCAATCAAAACTTATCGTTCCGGGAGCAATGACGTCAATCTCATAACGCGTATAGGCATTTGCAGTAACGTTGTCAGGACCTGTAAGAGCAATACTCGTAGGTGCACTGTTGGAATTAACAGATCCATTACCGCCTGCCACTTGTGTCACGGTCCAATTTGATGGAGCATAGATGCCGCTAAATTGGGCTTGTAGAGTACCGAATGCCATCAGCGCAAATGCGGCTGAGAACAATGAAAGCTTGCGTAGAGATTGGTGCATTTTGATAGGTTTTGGATAAAATTACAATTTGCTGTCATTCCCCAACGCATTTACAAAAGGTTGTGTACACGAAGTGATTATTATCGACTCAAATACCAATCCCACATGAGTCTAGTTCCATAGCTCCTGTACGGACGCCATTGATCGGCAATCGATTCTAAATCAACGAACAGCTGCTTCTTCTCGCTTTTGACATCGTACAGTTTTATCATGGCAGCTCGGACTGCGAGATCACCAACGGGAAAAACGTCTTCCCGCCCTAGAGAAAACATCAGGATCATTTCGGCGGTCCACTTCCCTACCCCTTTGATCTGACATAGATGTTTCTCTGCTGCCTCATCATCCAGCGAAGCAATGAAGGCGTCGCTCAAATCATTTTCAATGGCAAAGCGCGCAATGTTTTGCATGTATCCAGCCTTTTGAAATGAAAGACCACAGCTTCGCATCAGTTCCGTCTCTATTTCAACTACATCTTGTGGGTGGGGATAGTCCTCAAACTTGTCGAGGAATCGATTCCAAATGGTGTCTGCCGCCTTTAAGCTAAGTTGCTGTTCAACAATCGATTTGAGCAATGTGAAATACACGTCAGGATTTGGCTGAGCGGGACGCAATGGAATGCGCGACATGACTTCAAAAAGAATGGGATCGGAGGCCAATGATTCTTGAATATGTTGCACGGTTACAAAGTATCATGATTCTTTTTTAATTCCCTATTCGATTCGCTTGCTTCGTTTCATTTAAGTTTTACTTTTGCCTCCCTCAAAAACGGACTTGTTCGTGATTGAGAAGTCGGTCCGGTAGTTCAGTTGGTTAGAATGCCTGCCTGTCACGCAGGAGGTCGCGAGTTCGAGTCTCGTCCGGACCGCTTATAAAAGCGGAAATAAACCGCAATATGCAGTAAAACCTCACGTTTCGTGGGGTTTTCTTGTTTTAGCCCATATCCATTTTCTGGCCATTTCACCCCTATTCAGGTGGACTAATCGGTGGACTAGATTCATAGTCCAAAACACACTTACTTCATTCATTTTCATCGCTTTACACTTTTCTTCATCGAGCGTTTCGGTGGACTTCAAAGTAGCTTTGTATTCAATGAAGAAATCTGAACGAACTGAGGCCTAGCATTACCCAAGATATCAGTATGTCAGATCATTTGGAGGAGAGATTTGTGGGGTTTCTAAAACTGATTCGATTCTCACAATCAGGTACTCTCATGTCAACGAAAGAACCATGGGTGCTAACGGAATAGTCATAATCGATAGAAAATCCTGTGCAGTAGTCGATGGAGAGTTAGGTCAATGAATCGATCGGTCTCTTCTGCCATAATCATCACACTCTGCTAATCTCGTCAAGCCATTAAAATGGCGCCGGAACCTTCAAAGTCACTTCTTCCAAACTAATAGGATGAATAAATCGCAATTGCTCGGCATGCAAATGCAAGCGATCGGCTTTAGTCCCATACAAATCGTCGCCTAGAATTGGTGTATTTAATCCATCGGCGTGAGCCGCATGTACTCGGAGTTGGTGAGTCCTTCCGGTGATTGGGTAGAAGCGCACTAATGATTGACCATCTATAGTTTCTACTAACTCCCATACGGTGCGAGCTGGCTTCCCATGTTCGTGACAAACCAATTGCCTAGGACGGTCATGAAAATCAACGCGAAGTGGCAAATTGATCTCGCCGCGCTTCTCGGTTAGTTCTCCACGTAGCAAGGCTACATAGCGCTTCTTGATCGTTCGTTGCTCAAATTGATGCTGAATAGCCTTATGAACGTCTTTGCTCTTCGCTAACAACATGACCCCTGAAGTGCTCATATCCAATCGATGAACAACCAGAGGCCCATCGGCATCAGGGTATTTCTCTTTGACTCTGGTATAGACTGAGTCTTCGATTTCCTTGCCAGGAACAGATAAAAACTCCGCTGGCTTATTCACGGCCACCAAATGTTCATCCTCGAAAATGATGTCCAACTCCTTTTCGTCTTTCAGGTTGCTCAGCATTTCATTCGGCTCAACATCCAACCCTTCTAACATATGTCCTAAAATCGGTTCGCACTTGCCACGACATGAAGGATAGAACTGTTTGTGTTTTCTGATCTCCGAACTCGGAGATTTTCCCCACCAGAATTCCGCCATGGCTATAGGTTTTAGCTTATTTAAGTAAGCATACTGCAACAGTTTTGGCGCTGCACATTCCCCAGCCCCAGCCGGAGGAATTTTGGACTCTGTGTGATCGAAAATTGAAAGCAAAGATTTTGACTCACCACTTTGATTGAGGAATTGATAGTGATTAAACATATTGGCCTGAGTGCTAGCAGAACTATACTTACGCTCCTTCTTCAGATCTCTTATCGCATTGAGGAGCGCATCTAGATCTTCCTTGGACTTACTCAAATCACTCCTCCATTTCTTCGCCAGGCGTTTGAAGTCAAATTGATCGTCTAAACTTTCCTTGACCAAAGCAGCTTCGAGCTGTCCATAAGCTTCTGGTGCTAATTCTGCTTTTGCCGTTTCCCGTTGGTTTTTCCGGTCTCGCTTTCCAACCTTTATCTTATTTCTAGCTTCCGTAAGTTCAGACTCGCTTTGCTTCGATTGGCTCTCGAATTCGTCTCTCCTCTTCCACAATTCTGGCGCTTCTTCAAGCAATTCAATCTCGGCTGTGAGTCGCTCAATATGCTTCTCTTCTTGTCGGAAGAAGCCATCATGGGTCAAAATGTCGTAAACGGGAGGAACAAAACGGTCATGGTGATTAGAGCCAGCAAGTTTACCAGAGAATGCCGCTAGATAACCCAGATGTCCTTCATGATTTTTGACTACCAAAACGCCGAACATAATTCCGACGGCATTGCCTTCGTCCTCCCCAATACCAAAGTCACGGTTCCATTCTTGTTTGACAATGTGTCGTTGAAGTTCCTCCGTCGCTTTCAAGCTCAGTTCGTGTGGTTCATAGTAAAAGGGAAATGTGAACTTCGATGGCAGCTCCACCCTGGATACATCACTCTCAAACGCTATGAAACAATCTACTTCTTGCATTAAGGTGCAAAAGAAGAACTGAATGCTTTTAAATAAAGCTAAATGCTCTTAGGAAATCCTAAAGAATAGAAACCATCCGAGTGATTTCACGTCCCTCAATACTGACTTTCAACGTATAGACTCCCGATGAAAGGTTGGAGACATCTACAGCTTTTGAGCTTAGGTAGTTGACTTTGGGCTGGATGAGCTTTCCATCAATTGAAATAAGCTCAATGGACTCGATGATGTCGGTCGTCTTCACAGAGAAGATCGTTGAAGCTGGGTTCGGATAAAGGGCAACTCCCTCTTCTTTCACCTTCTCCTCTACATCAGCTGGCCAATTGCTCAACTCAACATCCAATTCAGTGAGTTCACCATTGACAAGCACAACACCACTGATAGTTTTAGAAAAGTATCCTTCTGCAGAAACTTCTACGGTGTATGTTCCGGCATTCATTGTGGCGGTTGCATATTCTCCAAGAATATCACCATCTACGATGAGCGTATCCTCTATCACATTGATGGTAGGGAAAAAGATGATGTCGCCAGTATGTTGATCGGTGACGGCTCCTTCAAGGAAACAGCCGCGTACATACGTGGGCTCAAAAACATAAAGGCCTGTTTCAATGTCTGTTGCCAGAATATTCCCTGATGGTAGCCATGGGTAGACACCCCAGTTGCCATGAAAACCTTCGTAGTTATACAATGGAGAAGTATCATACCTCCCGGTTTCAATCATATTATGAGGACGACTTACATCAATGATGTTCAGTCCTTTTGTATAGTAGGAAGTCACTAGATATCCATTAATGTAGTGAGTATTGTGCGGGATGATGTTCGTATCGTTCACCTTCCACTCATCTACCAGCGTTGGATTGTAAATATCAGATACATCGTATGCAGCGATGGTTCCGTTATAGATTTCGTCTGTGCTGAACACAAAGTTGTTGTCGTCTGAAAACCACATGTTGTGGGTAAATACGCCCGGTGTTTTCCAAGAAGAAAGCAGTTCTGGGTTGGCTTTATCACTCACATCAACCACTTGAGCATCACCAGTGTAAACTGCCGAGCCCCACAGTGTATCTCCTCTGACCACGCCATCATGGTAATAGTTTAGATCGTAGATCCCAACTGGCTCCGGATCCATAGGATCATCATTCAAATCAAGAATAATGGCTCCACCCATTGAATAGTTAGCTCCGAAAATGTATGCGAAGCCATTTTCGTCAATGAAGAGATTATGAGCACTTTGAAATGTCATTGTATCTCCATTAAAATAGGTGTACGGAAGATTGGTATTATCTGGCAAACCGCTCATGTCCACAATCAACAAACCAGGTCCACTCTCACAAGTGACGTAGAGATAATCTCCCCACGTCTTAAGATCTCTCCAAGTACTATAAGGACCAGGAACAACAAAGGTTTGGGAAATGTTATCTGGATCAGTTACATCGTAGATCCCTAAGCCGAAATTACGGCCCACCAAAGCATACTCATTGCCATCTTCATCAGCGTACCCCCAGACGTCACTGAGTTCCTCATTGAATAGCTGTTTCCCTTTGACTTCAAGGTTTAAATTTTGTGCTTGCAATCCGCTGAAAAGCAGGATCATGCATATTAGTGAAAGGTATCTCATAACTGCTTAGTTAGGCGCAAAGAAAAGATAATCTACAATTCCAAAGTGATCTGACTTCCCGCGTCAAAGGAATCCTGATCGTCTTCTTCATCTGATTCAGAAGCAACTTCGGCTTTTTCGGATGTCTTCACTTCCTTCTTTGGAGACGGTTTTTTCGCTGCCTTGGTTGCGGAGGCTATTGACTCTGCTTTTGGTTTCGATTCTTTCTTATCCGGCTTTGGCTCCTTCTCTTCTTCCGCCTTCTTTTTTAATACGAGCGGCTTTTTAGGAGAATTTTCCGGATTCGATGCCACCACTTTTAGATTGTTCGATGGGTCCTCCTTGGTCTTAGGCTCTGCCTCAGATTTCACTTCAGGCTCAGGCTCTGGATCGGGTTCAGGAACAGGTTCAATTTCTACTTCTTGATCTCGCTCGTGAGGTTTCGCATCAAGCGCATTGAAGCTTTTGACCTTCATCTTGGACAAGATGTTACCCTGAGCTTTCAGCCCTTTGACAGTAATAAACTCTTCAACATCAACTTTATCATCTGGTTTAGTACCACTGCGCTGATCATAGTGAACCTTTAACATTGGAGACCAATCGGTGCTTATGTATTCCAACTTTGCCTTTTCATGTTCTGATATAAAGAGAACCGGCTTATCGCTTTCTTCTGCTAAAAATCTTTTGATGTAATAGCAATCCTTGTCTGGCTCGTAATAAGCGGCGCTAATGGGTTTATCCTTGATCCACTTTTCAAGATGAATCATATTCTCATCAAACTTTGTGGTAACATCAATCCCCGTCATACGGTAAGCACCATCTTCTAATAGGCATAGAATTCTGTCTCCCGCTGCAAAAGCTCCGAGATACCGACCCCGCTCTTCATAATTCAATCGCTTTACGGCTTCATCAAACCAGACCTTTCTTGCCGCGAGCGTCGAGACGCCTTTTTCCTTCAGCTCAATGCGATTGACACTGTGCTTGGTCAAAATATTCCCTTTTGCTCCTCGACCTTTGATGGCAACATCCTTAAAGTCAAATTCAAACTTCAGTCGCTTGAGCTTGGCTTTCTGACGGTGAATGATCGTGACCACTTCTGCCTCTCCATTTGGATTGGCAGTGAGGTGTATAATCTTGGACTTGGCCGTGCCTTTCGTCAATTCATATTCACGATCACGGGTGATGGAGGTTACGTTAAACCTTTTGACCATCACATTTCCGCCCGCGCCATCTTGATAGATCAGGTTGTAAATCGTTCTAGGATCACCTTTCTTCCAAGTATTGATATATCTAATGCCTTTTCCAACGAAGGTTTTATCAGCCATCCTTGTGACAATCATCTTTCCATCGTCACGAATAACGATGATGTCATCAATATCGGATGCCTCCTTAACGAACTCAGATTCCGTCCGCTTCAAACCATGGCCGATGAAACCTTCTTCTCGATCTACGTAAAGTTTGACATTATTAGCAGCAACCAGAGCGCGTGATATTGTCTCCATTTGGCGGATTTCTGTCTTTCGCTCCTTGCCTTTTGCATATTTCTTCTTGAGATTTTTGAAATAGTCAATGGCGTAGTCGGTCAAATTGGCCAGATGGTGTTTGACTTCCTCAATCTCTTCTTCAAGTTTCGCAAGATGATCATCCGCTTTGAATGAATCGAATTTAGAGATCCGCTTAATCTTGATTTCGGTTAACCGTGCGACATCCTCGTCCGTCACGGCGCGCAGGAGATGTTTAACATGAGGCTTTAATCCCTTGTGGATCGTCTCAATGATGGCGACCCAAGTCTCACATTCCTCAATGTCTCGATAAATTCGTTTCTCAATGAATATCTTCTCGAGCGAGGCAAAATGCCATTGTTCTTCGAGTTCTCGCTTGCGAATCTCCAGCTCCAATTGGAGAATTCCCTTTGTCTGCTCTGTACTCTCAGAAAGGATGTCACTGACACCCATGAATCTTGGCTTGTCATTTTCGATGACACACGAATTAGGGGAAATTGAAAGTTCACAATCTGAGAATGCATAAAGTGCATCAATCGTTTTGTCTGGAGAAACATTGTTGGCTAGGTGGATTAAGATCTCAACGTTCTCGGCCGTGTTGTCTTCGACTCGTTTAACTTTAATCTTCCCTTTATCATTGGCCTTTAAAATGGAATCTATCAGCGACGAGGTGGTCGTTGTGAAAGGTATTTCAGTCACCTTAAGCGTCTTCTTGTCTTCGACACTTATCCTCGCTCTCACTTTAATTCTACCACCGCGTAATCCATCATTGTACTCGCTGAAATCAGCTGTTCCTCCTGTCGGAAAATCTGGATAAATTTTTGGTTTCTTTCCTTTAAGATTAGCAATTGATCCATCAATCAGTTCAATGAAGTTGTGGGGAAGCAGCTTACACGCCAATCCGACGGCAATCCCTTCTACTCCCGAGGTAAGGAGGAATGGGAATTTCACGGGAAGCGTGATTGGTTCTCTATTTCGACCGTCGTAGCTCGCTTGCCAATTGGTGGTCTTGGCATTGAACATTACTTCCAAGGCGAACTTGGTAAGGCGGGCTTCAATATATCGAGGTGCAGCAGCTCGGTCGCCCGTGAGAATATTTCCCCAGTTTCCCTGACAGTCAATCAATAAGTCTCTTTGCCCAATTTGAACAAGCGCGTCCCCAATGGAAGCATCACCATGCGGGTGAAACTTCATAGTGTTCCCGATGATGTTGGCCACTTTGTGGTATCGACCATCGTCCATTTCCTTCATAGAGTGAAGAATTCGACGCTGAACAGGTTTCAACCCATCGCTAATGTGAGGTACAGCACGCTCCAGGATGACATACGATGCGTAATCAAGGAACCACTCCTTGTACATTCCACTGATGTGGATGACCTTCTCTAACTCCTCCTGCCCTTCTTCTTGGGAGGCGAATTCGTCGTCCTTCTCTTCGTTATTTTCTACTTCTTCGCTCACTTAGTTCAGCGTGAATCTGAAAGGAATGTTGTTATAGGAAGAAACTGGCTTTCCATCGATTATTGCAGGATTCCAATCTGGCATATTCTCGACTACCTTGATAGCTTCGTAGTCCATTGATGGGTGCGCCGATTTCAATATCGTGGCGTTGCTGATCATGCCTGATGCGTTGATCTTGAATCGAACATAGCACGTACCACTCAGTCCCTCCTCCTTTGCAAACTCTGGATAGACCAAGTTCTCTGAAATAAACTTAAACATCGCCTCTTCTCCACCAGGATACTCTGGGTCAAATCCTAGAGTTGTGTAACGATAAGCGTGTTGCTGGTCTTGTATTGAGGAATTGATAGCAAAGTCACTCAACGCTACTTGTCTGGACCCATCCATATTAAATTTAATGCGCATTTCTCCTTTGAAGGAGCCCGCTCTCAAACCATTCCATCCCGGATTCCATTTAGTCTCGTTCAGTCGATGCAAAACTTCGTTGTCGAAATAGGTGTTTGCTGATTCTTGAATCTCGGCATCCACAACCTTGCCCTCGGCATTGATGCTGAAAGTGATGAACATGCGCGCATTGTACCGTTGATCAACAGGGATGAGAACATCATCCAGCAAAATCGCTTGTAGACTTCCTCCTTTAATGGTTGGGAACGAATACTTCACCATGCAAGCGGTTTCAGCATCATCACCGTCAAAACATTCATAGGCAAATCCATTCTCCGTTTTAGTTGTGATCATTTGCTTCTTACCGAAGTCGTAGTAGTCAACTGCTTGCTTGAACTTTCCAGCCGAATAAGCCTCCTCTCTAATGACATTGTGATCTGAACTCGAAAACTTCCAATGGCCATTCGGTACGTTTTCCAAAAGCTCACCGCTCACAATGGTATCCCCATTATCTGCAAGCTCTAAATAGTCACCAACCACTAATCCTTGATCATAAGACTTTAGCATGGAGACCTTCCCATTCCGATGGTACTTGGTCATCTTGCCATGCGCTCGACCCATAGAATAGGTCACTTCTGAGAATAATTCACCCGTTGCATGGTACATCTTCACATCGCCTTTTAGCTTTCCAGCTTCATAATTGAAGGTGCCTTTGAGCTTTCCATTTTCATGATATTCCTTCCAATCCCCTTGTTCAACTCCATCTTCAAACGGTCCTGAGCGAACCATTAAGCCTTTTTCACTGTAAAACTTCCACATACCGTATCGCTTAAAATCTCGGTACTCGCCTTGCTCTTTTAGTTCTCCATTTTTATAGTAGGATTTCCAGTCACCTTGGAGACGATTTTTCTTATAGGTGCCCTGCTCTTCAACCTTACCATTCCGGAAGAATTTTTTATACCTACCATACTTGTCCTTCACCCTATATTCTTGGATCAAACTCGTATCACCCGATGGGTAAAATTCAACATAAGAATCTTGGTATTCTGTGCTGATTGGATCGGCCACAAAAGAGAATGTTTTCATCTGAACATTGCCATTGTCAAAATAGTCTACAATCGTCCAAGGTTCTTTCTTCTTGTTGCGCTTGGCCATGCGCTTAAAATCATAGTCCACCGTGGGCGGAACTACACGCTTATCAGCATTCATAAAGTACTGAATATCATATTTATGTGGTTGTTTAGCTAAAGGATTATGAAAATCCTGTGCGCCAACGAAAGACATCCAGCTAATTGCCAGGACAACTCCTACTATTCTCTTCATGCAGCCTTCTCAATTACGTCCTTTTCCACCTTCAAGTTTTCAATGATAAACTCCTGTCTATTGGGAGTGTTTTTACCCATGTAGAATGACAGCAATTCTTTCAACGCCCCATCCTGTCCAATGACGAGTGGATCGAGTCTCATATCCTTACCGATGAAGTTCTTAAACTCGTCTGGCGAAATTTCTCCCAGACCCTTGAATCTTGTTATTTCAGCATTCCGTCCTAAATCATCCAATGCTTCCTCTTTTTCAAGATCAGAGTAACAGTATTTCGTTGCCTTTTTAGTCCTCACCCTGAATAGTGGGGTTTGCAATACATAAACATGCCCCTGCTTCACGAGATCTGGAAAGAACTGGAGGAAGAACGTAATGAGCAGTAATCTGATATGCATTCCATCTACATCCGCATCTGTGGCAATAATTACATTGTTATAACGCAGATTTTCAATTCCATCTTCAATATTCAATGCCGCTTGAAGCAGATTGAACTCCTCATTCTCATATACTACCTTCTTCGTAAGACCATAGGTATTAAGCGGTTTACCCTTCAGCGAAAAGACCGCTTGAGTATTCACATCCCTAATCTTAGTAATTGAACCTGAGGCCGAGTCTCCCTCACAAATGAATATGGAGCTCTCGAGACTTCTCTCGTGGCTATCGCCATGATGCACTCGACAATCTCTTAGCTTCTTATTGTGCAAATTGGCCTTCTTAGCTCTTTCTCGCGCTAACTTCTTGATGCCAGACATCTCCTTCCGTTCACGCTCACTTTGCATAATTTTCTTAAGCAGAGCCTCACTGACAGCAGGATGCTTGTGGAGGTAATTATCCAACTCTCTAGACAGGAAGTCATTGATGAACGCCCTCATCGATGGACCATCAGGCCCCACATCTTGTGACCCTAGTTTCGTTTTAGTTTGGGATTCGAAAATCGGCTCCATAACCTTGATGCTCACCGCAGTGGTTATGGACGCACGTATGTCTTGGGCTTCAAAATTCTTTCCGTAGTGATCCCTTATCACTTTGGCTATTGATTCCCGATAGGCCGTTTGATGTGTTCCTCCTTGCGGAGTATATTGACCGTTTACAAACGACGAAAAATCCTCTCCATAACTGTGGGTATGCGTGATTGCAACCTCAATATCCTCTCCTTCCAAATGAATTATAGGATAAAGCGGTTCCTCATCAATATTTCTATCCAAAAGGTCCTTCAGACCATTCTCGGACTCATACGTCTCGCCATTGAAATGAATGGTAAGTCCCCGGTTGAGATAGGCGTAATTCCAAAGCATTCCTTCAACATATTCATGCCTGAAAGTATATGGTGGAAATACCGAATCATCCGGCACAAACGTCATTCGAGTCCCTTTTCTGGTACTCGTTTCTTCAATATCGTGGTCGTCTGTGATTCCTCCTTGGCTAAATTCGGCAGCCTTAATCTGACCGTCCCTAACACTTTCCACTTTGAAGTAGGACGAAAGAGCATTTACCGCCTTCGTACCTACACCGTTAAGGCCGACGGACTTTTTAAAGGCCTTGGAGTCATATTTTCCACCTGTATTTATCTTCGACACGCAGTCGATGACTTTTCCCAGAGGAATTCCACGACCGTAGTCTCTAATTTTCACCTCGTTGCCTTTGATGGCCAAATCAATGGTCTTGCCATTGCCCATGACAAACTCATCAATCGAATTATCAATAATCTCCTTGATAAGGATATATATCCCATCGTCTGCTGAACTACCATCACCGAGCTTTCCGATATACATACCGGGGCGCATCCGTATGTGTTCAGACCACTCAAGGGTTTTTATATTGTCTTCAGTATAGTCTGCAGCCATGAATCCCAATTTCGGTTCGATGCGAATTTAGCATGAGCTTATTGCATTTTGACACCGCGGAACGCCCGATTATACACAGTTTTGTTAACAGGAAGGGTTGAAAATGACTAATAACTCATGAAAGTTTTAAACATCGTCAGGCACGCCAAAAGCAGTTGGGATAACTCAAATATCACAGACTTTGATCGCCCGCTGACTAAGCGCGGAACCAAGAATGCCAAGGAGCTTGCAACCGTGCTTGATAACGCCCACACTCACATTGACTTGATTGTAAGCAGCGCCGCGGTCCGAGCAAAAACAACAGCTAATGTCATCGCCGAACACTATCAATCCAATCAACCAAAGCTGATCACAGAGGAAAGACTCTACCACGCCACAGTTGAAAGTTGGATGGAAACAATTCAAGGGACAAGCAATGGATTTGATGAACTCATGATAATCGGACATCAGCCCACTTTATCGATGCTTACAAACTCTTTAATCAGTGACCCGATCGATCACGTAATTACATCCTCGTGCAGCAGGCTTCTTTTTGACACGATGGCTTGGAGCCAAGTCACTAGGCACACTTTTCACAAAGGGGTTCATTACAATCGACATGACTGGAATGGCATTGCCTTGAAGTAATCAGGTTCATAGATTTGCACTTCTTGACACTCCAAGAAAAAATAGCAGCCTTCGATCATTTAGGACAATGGTTAAGAAGGCATGAATTCCAACCAGATTCTACAGAATATGCTTCGTTAAACGAAGTTATTCGACAAGCCTTTCATCAGAATGGCTGGTTCACCGAGGATGAAGTGATTCACGCTCTCAGATATTGGGCAAAGGTTCTAACAGAACAAGAAATCTCGAAATGGACTGGTGAATATGGTATCAATAAGACTACCCCTCAGCGGGTGGGTCTCATTCTTGCTGGAAACATTCCATTGGTTGGCTTGCACGACATTTTCTGCGTACTCCTGAGCGGACATCGAGCGATAATAAAACACAGTTCATCTGATCCGGTTTTAACAGGAGAGCTACTGCGCCAATTGATGATAATTGAGCCCCGATTTTCTGATTTCATCAAGGTGGTTGACGGCCAAATGAAAGACATCGACGCCATAATCGCGACTGGCTCAAATAACAGCGCACGACACTTCGAAGATTACTTCGGTCATCTTCCTAAGATAATTAGGAAGAACAGAACGAGTGTTGCGTTGCTCAAGGGGTCGGAAAATCAAGATGAGCTGCATGGATTGTGTGAAGATGCATTCAGGTATTTCGGCCTGGGCTGTAGGAATGTGACCAAGATTTTCGTTCCAAGGGGCTATGATTTGAACGCAATATTTCAGGCTTCACTTCCGTTTGAGTATCTCATGGCAAACAAGAAGTTTGCTAATAACTACACCTATTACAAGACTTTGTTGATGATGGAACAGCGCAATATTCTTGAAAATGGACTTGTTCTTCTTGTAGAAGATGATCGTCTGTATTCACCAGTGAGCGTTCTCAACTATGAGTTTTATGATTCAATGAATGATGCGGAAAAAAGAATTGAAGAACAACGAGACTCAATTCAGTGCGTCGTAGGTAGTATAGATGTACCATTTGGATCGGCTCAAAACCCTTCATTAAACACCTTCGCTGATGGCGTTGACACCCTCAGCTTTCTGGTATCTTTAGGGGGTAAATAGCTGCCAAATAAATTTTTGATCGTATTGATTAATAAGGTTTCTTTGCGGGTTAATTCGCGTTTGCGCTTGATGAATAAGGGAAAAACTTCTACAAAGCAGTTGTGGCGTTGGTTTGCAGTGATTTCATTTGTGTGCTTTCAGGCCACAGGATACTCCCAATTATGGGATGAGGATTTTGGAGTAGCAGGAGCTTGCTCAGAGATCGACACCGCAGATGGCGCAGCTGCCACACTAGGTGGAAACTTCACCGTTACTTACGGAACATCATACACCGATACTTTAAACAACTGGAGAATTAGTGCCCGCGAATCCTTCACCGGAGTTGGGAATTGTGGCGACGGTTGTTTGAACACCTCAACACTCACGGACAAAGCACTTCACCTCACGCAAGTTGACCCGAGCAACATTGACATCGGCGCCAAGTACAACAACAGTACTATAACAGACGCTACAGTTTGGACACCCGCGATCAACACGACAGGTGCAGCGAGCTTAAAACTTCGATTCGATTACATTGAAGGAAGTAATGACCCAGATGACGAAGGACTAGTCTACATTTCGGTTGGCGGAACAGGTTCTCCTGTCTTAATTGATTCATTGATCAAACCGAGCACATCGTGTACCACTGGAGAATGGGCTCACTTCGAAACCTACCTAGATGCATTTTACCTTAATCAATTCCAGATTCACATTGGCTTTCGCTGGGTGAATGACGGGGATAATAGCGGAACGAACCCTTCATTCGCAGTAGACAATATTGCATTGATTGATACAGTACCAACTGCCAACGCTGACATCTCAGTGGATTCTATTTGCAATGGCGAGTCGGTGGATTTTTCTTCGGATAGCACCTTGGGGGTCGTCACAACATACGCTTGGAGTTTTGGTAGTAATGCCACTCCTTCGACTTCTATATTACCGAACCCTTCAAACATCGTGTTTAACGGAATTGGAATTTACCCATGTACACTGTCCACTACCAATGCGAATGGAACTTCTATTGACATTGTGACTATTGAAGTCATTGATTGCTACCCTCCTACTCCGGTGATCGATGTTAATGACCAGACCTTGTGTCAAGGACAAGCTGTGAATTTCGCTGATTCCAGTATTGCGGGTGCGTTTGGTAAAGGTCAATGGGTATGGCAATTCCAAGGAGGAATTCCCAACACGAGTACCCAGCAGCATCCTCAGAACATTGTCTACAACTCCACGGGAGTTTACAACGTCACCCTCACTGTTGTTGATACAGCAACTGGTGCGGATTCAACCATCATCTTCCCAGGATATATTACGGTTGGGACTTGTGCCGTTCCTAACGCGATTATCGCAAGAGACGACACCGCTGAAATATGTCATAATGATTTCGTTGAGTTTTACAGCCTCTCTACTGGTGAGCCAGACAGTGCAACTTGGATTTTCCCAGGTGGTAACCCTGCCATCATAACACATGATCATGATACAGTTGATACGATCGAAGTATTGTATCCGACTCCTGGGGTATACGATGTCATTTTGGTTGTGTGGAACGGCGCTGGAACCAGTGTTGATACCATGCACGATTGGGTGACCGTTCTTAATTGTCCAGTTCCAAAAGCGAGGTTTGATGTGAGCAGCCGGGTAATTTGCCCTGGTGTTGCCGTGGTCTTCCAAGATCTTTCAATTGACGCTACAGAATGGTATTGGGAATTCCCTGGAGCAGTACCTAGCACATCTACAGACCAACACCCAACTGACATTCTTTATCCCAATCCTGGCAGCTATGCCGTTACATTGGTTGTGAAGAACGTCAATGGAGAAGATACTTTGATCCGAGAAGCATATATCCGCGTTGATTCATGCCTACCTCCTGATCCAAGATTTGAAGTCGAACGCGACTCAATCTGTCGTCAAACATGCGTTCAGTTCTTCAACACATCTTTAAGAACGGACTCATTATTCTGGATTTTCTGGTGGCATCCTTATACAGATTCGATTACTGGGACAATTGTAGATACCATTACCTCAACCACTAACCAATATGGCTGGCTAGCGGGTGACACTCATTTCGTAGTTCACAGAGATTTCTTCCCTGTTTTTGACACCGTCTTCATGGAACAGGATCCGATATACTGTTGGGATGACAGCGGAACAGTCGGTCTACAGCTCTTCACCTTTAATCAGTATGACGTATCGGTGTTAAATCAACAGGATGTTCCGGTCCTGAATATAGGAGGAAAACATCCTACGATTGATGCGGGTCCCGATAGACACTTACTCATGGACAACATTGAGAGTCGATTCTATCTTGAAGACACGACCAGTTTCAATGTCACAGGAACGGCACCTTATTTCAACTGGTATCCAGAAGAAGACTTATCCTGCTACGATTGTCCGAATCCTATTGTGTACCCTACTTCAACTAGAAAATACTTCGTTACGAATTATGATGATTATGGATGTCAGGTCTATGATTCAGTAGCCGTTTATATTGACTCGTCATACTACGCAGGAATTCCGAACATCTTTAGTCCAAACGCAGATGGAACGAATGATATTCTTTGGGTAAGAGGAAACTCAATCTCAAGTAAAGGTTTCAAATTCCGAATCTGGAACAGATACGGACAAGAAGTGTTTACGTCGAACATCCAGAACGATGGTTGGGATGGAACTTATAAAGAGGCACCCGCTGCATCTGGGTCATACAAATACTATGTCAAGGTGACGTTTGAAAATGGCGTAGTAGAAGAGTTGACTGGTAACGTAACCTTGGTAAGATACTAATGAAGAGACTGCTCTACATACTGGCGATCAGCGTGCTTTCGAGCGCGGTATTTGGACAAGGAAGTGATCCTCATTTATCAATGCAGAATTATCAGTCGTTGAACCTTAATCCTGCCTTAACGGGCAATATGGAAACTAAGTTTCGCTGGCAAAACTCTTATCGGGAGCAATATGCGGTGATCTCAAGACCATACCGGACATATTCCTCTGCCCTTGACTTCAATCTTCCAATCAACGCATGGGGAGGTAACATCTGGGGATTCGGATTAAATGCAATCCAAGATGATCAGGGAGATGCCAACTTAGTGAATACGAGAATCAATGTTAGTCTAGCGGTTGGTCAATACCTTGACCCTCGTGAGGAGCATAGTCTGAGTGTCGGTTTCCAAGGTGGGTTGGGCCAGCGTGCAATTAAGTACGACAATGTCTATTGGAATAGCCAGTGGGTAGGTTCAGGTTTTGCTCTTTATAAGAACCCGAACGAACCATTGATTGAAGCTACCAAGCAGTATCTAGACATGAGCACTGGGATTCAATATCAATTCAATGGGAGTGGCAATGCTGATTTTGGAACCGGTATTTCTATGTATCACTTCAACCGACCAGACAACTCATTATACCTCGACACAAACAATGTTCAGCTTGATCGTCGAATCAACTGGCACACAAACGCTGAATTCCGAATCCGCGATGGAAGCATGTTTGCAACCCGTCCAAGCTTTGTCTTCACGAAGCAAGGGAAGGTAAATCTGTTTATGGTCGGGAACGAATTTGTGTTCTTTTTCTCTGAGCCAACGAGAACGACTGGAGAGAAAAAAGAATACAGCATGAGTCTTGGCCTCCACCACCGTTGGTTGACGGATATGATTGGTTCAATCATGTTTAACCTTGGCGGATTACAAATTGGTGCTTCTTACGATGTCACACTCGGAAACATCAACAAACTGAATGGCTACCAAGGAGCTTATGAAGTCTTTATTGGCTATCGTGGTGGATATAGAAAAGGAAGTAGGAATCGATACTCCCCTTTCAGAAAAGGAAAACACTAACTACACGTTCTTCTCCAGTACATGAAGAGCGTACTTCTCACTTTTATCTTTTTTAGCGTCTGTGCCATATCCATTGCACAACAGGTTACCATTCGTGGTCAGGTGATTCATGCTGAAGATCCTACATTCAACCTACTTATAGTCAATAAGAACACCGCTCAAGGAATTTTTGGCGCAAAAGACGGTTCATTCATCATCACTGCCGACCAAAAGGACACACTGTTGATTGGTGCGCTTGGTTATAAAACTCACAAAATCACTTTTGCCGACAGCACGCCTAAGGCACAATACAATATTCGAATCTATCTAAACACGATTCAAATCAACCTGCGGGAAGTAACGGTCTTCCCCCGCAGAGAATTGGATTCCATTCAAAAAGACATTCAAACCCTCGGCTTCGATGAGCGCGATTACATGCTAACCGGCATCAATGCCTTAAACAGTCCTCTCACCTACCTGTACTATCAGATTAGTAGAAAAGAGCGTATGAAGAGAAGGGCCTATGAGATCATCAATGAGGATCGGAAACGGTCGCTGCTTAAAGAATTACTCGTGAAGTATGTCGATCAAGATATCATAGACCTTCAAGAAGAAGAATTTGAAGACTTCGTTGACTTCATCAACCTACCAGATCATGTTCTTGTCTCGATGACTCAGTACGAATTCGTGGTCTACACAAAGAGGCAGTTTCGCGAATTTCGAAGGACCCCTACCCGACTCCGTCAAGACATTGACACCCACGACTAGTTTTTCCACAGTGCTCACTTCCTAAGTATCTACATCGGCATTCTTTCATGCACAATTGAGCCTGAACTTAGAGTTTAGAATTTGTGGCTATGAAAAAGTTATTCCTCGCTCTTCCATTTATCCTATTTGGCGCTGCCCAAGCACAGCACAGTGTGGTATTAAAGACCGGCGAAAAGATCACAGGAGTGGTGATGCAACTCCAAGAGGATGTATTAATGGTATACATTAATCGTTCTCCAAGAGAAATCATGTTACGAGACGTGAGCTCCATCTTTTTCGATGAATACATTCCTTACGACGGAAGCTTTAGTTCTGATGCGCCCGTAAAGCGCATGAGAAGTGCCGACGGTGAATACACCATTGAATACCAGGTTGTAGATCGGGAGATGATCAAAGCTCCTCGCCTATCCAATGCCACACAAAAGAAAGGAGTTGTGGTCGTAGAGTTTGTGGTTAACAGAGCTGGCACAGTTCTCAAGACGACGGCTGGAGTAACCGGTAGCACCACAAGCGATGAATATTTACTGACCAAGGCTGAATTCGCCTGCATGGGAGCCAAGTTTAAGGAGCATCCCAAAGGACCTCTTGAAACCACAGGCACCATCATCATTCAGTACTAACAAGAAAGGCTCCCGAAGGAGCCTTTCACTATTTCAGTAATATTAGTTAGAGGAAGCTGTAATTGGCTCCGTACTCTAGCATTTGTTCGAGGAAATCATCTGGATACTCGACATTGACGTCCGTGATCTTATCTCCCTCCATTACAGGAACCAATCTAGGATTGATAAACCCACCGTACGGGGCTATATTCAAATTTTCCGCCCTATCAAGAACCTCTTGATGCAATTCATCGTCAAACTGAACTCCATAACTCTCTACTAGAGCTTTTCCTGCTTCGTAATCCCCCTCGCTTTTGATGCGCTGGATTTCTCGCAGTAGTTCACCAAAAATCACTCTGAGCTTTTCATAGTCATTGACCTCGAAGTAAGTCTTTTCTTCTACTACCTTCTTTTCAATGACGTTGTCATCCATTCCTTTCTCATATGCCCAAGAAGCAACGAGTTGACGATTTCTCATATGCGCCTCTTCGATGACTTCTCCCGGCTCAATTCTTCTCAATTGAAGCATCATACCATTTCTGATATAAGAATCGTATTCAGCCATTCCTACTTCCAAAGAGGGCATCAAGCCAAGGTCTACTAGCTTTTGATCCATCAAGAAATAAAGCGCAACCAAATCAGCTCTTCCCTCTTCTAATGTTGAAGCGTAATTCTTAAGTGTTTCTTTCGGCGTTCCTATTCCTTCATTCAACTTACCAGAAGCGTGTCCTACAACCTCGTGAAGTGCTGTATGCAGTTTACCTGCAAGCTTTGCATGTTCTTTAGATCGCTCTCGCAACTCCTCTGTACGAATGAATTCATCGATTAAACCGGAACCAGATGCTCCAGCATATGCCTGAACAATATTTCCTAGGCTAACCGATTTAGAACCGTGAGTTGAACGGATCCAGTTTGCGTTTGGAAGATTCACACCAATCGGCGTTGAAGGAGAAGCATCTCCAGCCTCACCCGCAATGTTGACAACCTTGTAAGTAACTCCAACAACATTTTCTTTCTTATGATCTTCTTGGATCGAAGAGTTGTCTTCAAACCACTGAACATTTTCCATCAGCACGTTCATTCTAGCGCTGGCATCAAAGTCTGTGATTTCAATAATGCTTTCGTACGAACCTCTAAATCCTTTAGGATCATTATACACCTCAACGAATCCCTGGATGTAGTCAATATCTCCTTCAGTCGCCTTTGTCCAAGCAATATTGTAGTCGTCCCAAATCTTCAAATCTCCCGTCTTGTAGTAATCGACAAGCAATAGGAGCGCATCTCCCTGAGCTTGGTTCTCGGCAACAGAAGCTGCCTTTTCGAGCCAGAAGGTCACCTTATCAATGGCCTCGCCATACATACCACCACTTTTCCAAACGACCTCTTCGATCGAGCCTTCCTCATTCTTTACCAGCTTGCTGTTCAAACCGTATGAAATGGGCTCTGGATCATCCTTGTCGATAACGGTTGCATAGTAGGCATCTACATCTGCCTCAGTCATGTTTGGACTATAGAAGTTTGTCGCCGATCCTTTGATGAGGCCTTTGTCAGGATCGAGGTTGACTTTTTTATTGTCAAATTCAGGATCAAAGATTGCTCGTAGTGCTTCGTCGCTCAACGAAACTTCCGATTCGCTCATCAATCCTTCAAGATATGCTTGCTCGAAATCTGGGGTAATCTTATTCATACCATAGTGGTGATGAATGCCATTGGCGAAGAATACACGCTTAGCATAGGTTAGGAAATTGTTCCATTCGGGTCCACCTTTTTCACCTGCATAGTTATTGATGACACCTTCTAACGCCTTTCTAATTTCTAAGTTGTGTCGATAATTCTGATCCCAGATCATATCGCGACCACTAATCGCCGCCTCGTATAAGTAGTACACTAGCTCTTTCTGTTGAGCGCTCAGATTGTCCCAACCTGGGATTTGATATCTAACAATCTTTAGATCAGCAAATTGCTCTGAGAAATATTCAAAATCATCGACCGGAGCAACCTCCGTTTCGGTAGTTGAATTTTCAGACAAAGTATCGGCTGTCTCTCCACAAGATTTCAAGACAAGAGCTGTTAAAACAATCGGGAATAAGAATAGAATTGATTTTGTCATTATTTTACCTTTAAGCGGCCCAAATGTAGCAGAAATCAAACCGATTGCTACCATATGCGTCTATCTAGTAATAAAAAAAACCTCGTTTTAATATGAAACATTTTTTTACCCTTTTCACTCGTAATCGTAGCCTTGTGCATGTCACTTGTGAGCAGCGCTCAGTCGCCAATGTTCTTGGTTTCTAATTCTAATGCCAACCTTTATAAGGCGGACACTTCATCCGGAAGTATTAGCAATTTGGGTGCGATGAGCCCAAATACAGGAACCATGAGCCAATGCAATGGACTCTCAGTACATCCTTGTAATGGTGAAATCTTTGTCTTTGCGAATCACAGTTCAAGTTCTGACCGTTCGTTGATGACCGTAGACAATAACGGAAATGCTGAACTGATGGGCGACATGGGTGATTATGTTGCTTCAATAGCATTTGATGCACAAGGAAACTTGTATGCCGTTACTGGTGATGGCGCAAGCAATCCAGAAAACCTCTACACGGTGAACCAGTCGACGGGAGCGATGACTTTCGTTCAAAGCCTCGGAAATGGCAGTGACGGAGAGGTGATCGCCTACTGCCCAGACAACGGAAAGATGTATCACTGGTCAGGCTGGGATGGTACATTATCAAATCTGACATTCGAATCGATTGACCTGAACACCAATGCTGTAGCAAATGTCGGAATGACTGGTAGTGTTTCTCCTACATCAATCCGCGCTGCTGCTTATGTTGGGCAAGGATATTTCTTGGTCTCTCATCACGCTCGCGGAACGATGGCTCTCTGCGATACAAACGGATTGTTGGTCGCGACATCATTTAGTACATCTGTCGGCGTTAAAGGAATGGCAATTCAGACTCCTGGAATCACAAGTCCCAAGGACGGCGTGTGTCCGGGTGATTCTGCAGTGTTAACGGCTTCCGCTGGTTCAAGCTATCAATGGTACTTTAACGGTTCGCTCATCTCAGGTGCAGCTTCACAGACGTACACAACTTCAGCAGTGGGCTACTACAATTGTGTAATTCAAAATTCAATTTGTACAGATAGCACCGCAGGTGGGTTCTTCCTCGACTCATTCGACCTACCATCAGTTACAGTAACTAGTAATGATTCAGGATTCTGCCCAGGCGGCGTGGTTAGTCTCACTGGTTAAAATGGAGGTCAGAGTCAAGGGTTCATGAATGGAGATAGTGTCAGCGGTGCAACATCAAATTCGCTGTTAGTCTCAGAAGAAGGCTGGTACAATATGATCAAGACAAATCAAGACGGTTGCTCTGATTCAGCATCAGTCGGCGTGTTCGTTGAGGAATTTGATGAGCCAGATCCAGACCTTGGAGCTGATGACGCACTTGCCACCATGGTCTTGGACGCAGGATTTATAGCCGGCGCCAGTTACATCTGGCTACCATTTGCACAAGGCCAAACTTATTCGGTTAGCGATACTGGTACCTATATTTCAATTGTCACATCGGCAGAAGGCTGTATTGGAATTGATACGATTTACATTGGGTACAATCCTGAAGCAACGGTCGAATTGGGCACAGACACTGTAATTTGTGATACTGCTTCCATTTTACTCGATGCAGGAGCTGGATTAGCTGGTTATACTTGGTCTACTGGAGAGAGCACACAAACGGTTGTGGTTGATATGAATGCGGTTCCAACGGGCGATACAAGCGTTACAGTCCTAGTTACCGTAGTGAACTCTTTTGGGTGTTCTGCTATCGATTCTGTGACCGTGAGTTTCAAAGAGTGTCCTGACACTACGATTGGAATCAGCGGCGTGAACAGTGGATTAATTAGCGTTTATCCAAATCCAAGGAAAGGTTCAGTTACACTAGAGAGTCAGACTAGTCTCATGAGTGTGACAGTAGTTGACGCACTTGGTTCATTGATCTTCAGTGATAAATTAAACTCCAATAGAGCACAATTGAATATTTCATCCCCTGGCTTGTACTTCATCACTTTGAAAGACAATCTAGGCCGCACGTACATTGAGCGCATCGTCGTTCAATAGAACTGCGTAATCATAAATTAAAAAGCCCCGAATCACTGCTGATCGGGGCTTTTTTTATTCGGTAATAATCTCCTAATGAATTCCCTTCGCTGCCAGGTATCTCTCAGCATCCAAAGCAGCCATACAACCTGTGCCAGCCGCGGTTACCGCCTGACGATAAACCTTGTCTCCAGCATCGCCTGAAATGAATACACCTTCCACGTTGCTGTGACTTGAATCTGGTTTGTGGATCAAGTATCCAGTAGCATCCATGTCCAACCAGCCTTTGAACATCTTTGTATTCGGTTTGTGTCCAATTGCAACGAAAAACCCAGTAACGTCAATAACTGATTCTTCCTTTGTTTGGTTGTTAACCACCTTCACTCCTTCAACTGTGTTCTCTCCAAGTACGTCAACAGTTTCGGTGTTCCAGTGGATTTCAATATTCTCGGTGTTTTCAACGCGATGTTGCATCACTTTCGAGGCACGCATTTCATCTCTTCGGACAACCATGTGAACTTTCTTGCAAAGCTTCGCCAAGTAAGTCGCTTCTTCCGCTGCAGTATCACCAGCTCCAACTACGACAACTTCCTGTCCACGGTAGAAAAACCCATCGCAGACAGCGCACGCAGATACTCCACCTCCCAAATCTCTAATTCGAATTTCATTCTCGAGGCCGAGCCACTTCGCTGCAGCTCCTGTAGAAATGATAATTGAATGTGCTTCGAGTTCTTCTTCATCATTCACCCAAACCTTGTGGACTGGTCCAGAAAAATCAACCTTAGTTACAAATCCACTTCTGATGTCGGTTTCAAAACGTGCCGCTTGAGCTCGAAAGTCCATCATCATCTGCGGGCCATTCACTCCTTCAGGATAACCAGGATAGTTTTCTACGTCATTCGTGTCCATCAATTGCCCACCAGGCTGCATTCCTTCAACCATCACAGGTTGTAAATCGGCGCGAGCAGCATATATAGCCGCGGTATATCCAGCGGGTCCAGATCCTATGATCAAAGTCTTAAATGGTTCCTTCTGTTCACTCATCTCGTTCTTCTTTGTGCCGACAAATGTAATGTTGGCATCCTCAATTTTAATTTAAAGAAATTGATAAGAAGATAGACATCCTTTATGCTTACAATTACACTGCTTATTGACAAACAAATGGTGCTTAGGATCGTCGGATTATTTCTATGTGTTTTAATTAGTTGTGAAGGTTGGTCCCAAGAGATCGTGACAACATTGAACGGTTTCAGTCTTGGCCAGTTTCGAGAAATCCCTTCCAACAGCTTAAGAGGTGTTTTGAAGAAAGACCGCTTCGAAGATGGGTTTGAGTATGAAATACATCTGGTCGAGCCAGACACGAGCGTCTATATGATATTCGAATTTGCATCTCATGACCTTGTTACGATTTGGTCGGCTCAATTGACAGGAAAGAAAGAAGGGTTTCCATGTGGATTTAAAGATTTGACGCTGGGCATGAGTGCCAAAAACATCAAGAAACTTCTGGGTGTGCCATCTGAAATTGAGAGCGCTGGCGAGTACGGCGAAAAATGGTCGTATGAAAACACAAACTACAGCTTAGAAATTACTCCAATGAAAACGCTGGGTGGAATTAAAATCATCGACATGTCTAATGATTTCTATCCGAATGTCTTAACCGAACGCATTCCGCCACCGAAAGTCTGGATGAATTTGATTTCATCTGAAGATAGAAAGGCAGTCGCGAGCGTTGTCTCACCAGGAATTGAAGTTTATCAAGGAGATTCACTGTACTTCTTCAGAAATTCAATGAAAGAAGAAATAGAATCTGATCCGTCTGGAGTTTTTACTCGCATTAAGGAGGCGTATAAAGTTGTTTCAGGAATTGATGTCAGCGATACGCTTAGCTACGAAGAGAATGTGCGATTAGCATTAGGTGTTGATCCTTTGCACGTTGTAAAAGCCAGATTGGATGACAGATACGTTGAACTTGTGTTCAAGTTTATGTTCGGCAAGTACCTAATATGGGAAATCCGGATCGTAGATGTTGACTGACTTTTTACAATTGAGCCTCAGCCTTCTTCACAAACTTGGGCAGGTCTCCCATGACTATGTTCAGTTTTTCTGAAAAACGGATAATGAGGTAGTCTTCTTGACGAAACGGAATGAACTCCATCTTCAGCGATTGCTGATAGTACTTCTGTATGTCATTCAAATAGTTTGCAAGCAATTCTGGAGTCCACTTTGTACCGGGTTCAATGCCATACTTAAGCTTCAATTTTTTACCCAATTCTTGGCCCCACTCATTGTTGATCATGTCAACATAGTTGTCAAGAGGACCTTCATCGAGATCGTCAATCTGTTCTTTCGAAAATTTGCCTGTAATCAACTCTGGCCTTAAGCGTTCATGAACATCAGCGATAAAATCCGCTAGTTCTTCCGAAAATAATGTCGTCATCAAGGCCTGCGCCGTAATGTGATTAAATGTGTTGATAAAGCCTTTTTCAGTGGCATCTCTGGGGTAAAGCTTTGAGAATTCATTCTCATTTATGTTGCACGCCATTCTCTCTGCGAGGTCATAAAATGCAACATCACTAGCCCCGAATTGGTGGTGTCGCCTTCGAGATAGATAGAAGACTCGCATCAATTCGTCCCGATTTATGGCGGTGTATGGACTGAGCATTGCAACGTTCGCTTTATCCAACAATCCTCCGTCTCTTGCCCTTCTAAAATCATCTTGATCAACTCCGCCTTCCAAAACACTTACTACGTTCACTGATTCACTTGTGTGCCTTAATATCACGGTCGGTCTTTTACCGATTAAGCCTTTCATCTCTGCTTGGTCATTGAAATGATGAATTTGCACACATTGTTGTAAGTCTTCAAAAGATGTGAAACGTGAAGCGAGCAACATGCCAGTAATATTTGCATGCGGATGATCTTCGGATAAATGGATGGAACCTCCAGTTTGGATCGACACATCTGATGCGCATGAAACAGCACACAATGCCAGACCAACACTAATAGCCCGAACCTTGAATAGGGAACTAAATGAAGATGCTGAATACCAAATGTTTTGCTTCATATGCAAGCAGCTAAATATACGATGGGATGCAATGGCTAAATTCGGAGAATTCTGGTCAAGACCTTATGCCCAACTCTAAAGGATTTCAATTTTACATTTCCCTCGCAATACTCCTCGTCTACCAAGGTGCATTCTCCCAAGGTGGCCTGAAAGAATTACCCTACCTCTACGATGCTCCAATTATAGATGGGAATCTCGATGAGTGGAAGGAAAGTGCATTTTCTGATGGCGCTTGGAATATTGATCGGGTTAAGCGCAGTTCGTGGTACAACCCAAAACGAAATCGCTTAACAGTCGAGGAAAATGAAGACCCCGAGGGTATTGATCTCGAAGCAACCTACTACATGGCTTGGGATCAGAATTACATCTATCTAGGCGCTGAAGTCATCGACAATATTTATGACGTTGAAGAATCAAAGCACGAACCTAAACGCTGGTATTATAAGGACGCCATCGCATGGTTCATGGAAGCACCTGCTGACACCATAAGTGAAAAATTTGGTGAAGGCGATCACGCATTTGCCTTTGTTTTGGATACTCTTCGACCTGATTATGGGGCTTGGTGGCGGCACGGTACAAGCGACCAATCTTATATTGAAGAACCACTATCTGAAAACGCGTGTCAATATGAGATAGCAATTGAAAAAGACCCCGATGGTTTGCTCCATTATAAGCTTGAAGCACGTATTTCTCTTAGCTGGAGCCTTGCTAGGAATCCAAACTTTCGACTCCCCACTCCTTGGGATACTTGCCGGATGATGATCGTCCATTGCGATCCGGACGGTGGCGAATATGGTGGACACATGCTCATCTACGGTGAAGGAGACGATGACAATAGTTGGCATCGATTCAAATATGGCCGAAATAAAGTTTCAAAAGTGGGTCCACTTTTTCCAAAATCGGGAAGCGCAAACGTAATGGATTTCGGAGCCATTAACGACAAATCAGGACTTTCTACTGAAGCAATTCAAGCAGCAATTGACTTGATATATCGTATCGGTGGTGGAACCGTTTACTTTCCAGCCGGGGACTACCTGAGCGGAACAATAGTCATGAAAACTGGAGTTTCTCTTAATCTCGACTCAGCGGCAACGCTGTATGCGAGCAGAAATATAGAAGATTACAGAATGCCTCTTGTTGATGCAATCCGGCCTATTTTAATTTACGCCAATGGAGCGAGCGACATTTCCATTTTGGGTAAAGGCAAAATTGATGGCCAAGCCGAGCATGTTTATGAAGACCTAAAAAAGACGGATGGATTCATTAAAGAACATACGCAAAACGCAAGGCAATCAGGTGTCGAAATGAAACAGTATTACACTGTTGCACCGGATGTTGGGTTACTCTCATTTGCAAATTGTGACAGGATCCAATTGGAGGGTGTTCATTTTATCAATTCTCCCTTCTGGGCAGTGCATTTGGTTAAATGTCGTCAAGCCATGATAAGCGGTCTAACGATAAACTCGAGCTTGGAAAAGGGCGTAAACTCAGATGGCATAGACATAAATTCATGCCAAACCGTTAGGATTTGGAACTGCAATATCTCAACTGGTGATGACGCGATTGCAATCAAGAGTTGGTATCCTCAAACCAGTCAGGACATTTTTGTCTCAGACTGTAACTTAACCTCATCCTCCACTGCTCTTAAAATTGGAACGGAGACTCACGGAAATTTTAAGAACATTGGTTTTAAAAATTGCAGAATCACCAACTCAAACCGCGGATTGAGCATTGTTGTTAGGGATGGCGGAACAGTGAGCGATGTGAGCTTCGAGAACATAAACATTGACTGCAATCGGCGTCATTTCAATTGGTGGGGAAACGGCGATCCAATCTGGCTCTATGTCACTAAAAAAAATAAAAATTCGTCCATTGGCCAAATAAGAAATGTGACTTTTAAGAATATCAAAGCTTTGGGTATGGGAACAAGTCGCATCGAGAGCACTGAAGGCGTGAGGATTCATAACATCAACCTTGAGAATGTTAAACTTCGGATGATAGCTGAAACCAAACCCGATAAACGAGCGGATCATGCTCTGTACATTAATAATGCTCGTACCATTAATTTGGATAGTGTACAAGTCACTTGGGACCAAGATGACGTTGAGAAAAATTGGCAGAACGCACTGCATGTTCAGGATGTCGAAGAATTGAACATTTCCAATTTCATGGCAAGGCAAGGAATTCAAAAGAGCAGCCATCCGACCATCCATCTGAATCAAGTAACAGGCGCACAAATTGAAGGACTCATTCATCCGAATGGAGAAGCGCGGGTGAAAGTATCTGGAGAGTCAAGTCAAAATATTTCGATCAAAGGAATTAATGAACGTTCAATTGAAATCTCCACTGAGGTTCAAAACCGATCCAGCATTACCACGAATCCGTGATCAGAGCGCTTATATATTGTGGTCTTAGTTTGAGCCTTTGCTTTTCAGCCGCATCTCAAGAATTCAAGCTGATCGAGAGTTTTGTTTACTCTGAGAACTCTCAGATTGAGTATGACACGGCGCGGCCATACCTCCAAAAGCTGTACGGCTTGGTAGCTGGAGAGTCAACCGTTTTCGAGTACAAATCAAACAATGCTGGGGATCCTGGAAATCATTCGGAAGGTCACGTGATATGGGCATTTCAAATCAACACGGGAGTTGATAGTTTTCGATTAGCAAACGCTGAATTGAAAGAAGCCAGGGCTGTCTACAATCAACTGTGTAGATGTCAGGACAAGGGAATCAGCAAAATATCCTCAGGAGAAATTACCGGGGTAAAAAAAATGGACAGTTGGCATATTACTATGGATATTGAAGCTTTGGGCCGAAAAACCACATACCCATATCGAGTTAAACAAACTGTCACTTTCAGAATAGCACAGGATTGAAACCTTCATTCATCATAACACTTTTATTAGCGGTAATTCTTTTCGGCTGTGGCGATCCCGTATCAGATTTAAGTGTAACCAATCTCAGATGTGAATACAAGAGTCACCCTGTTGGAATAGACTCGATTAAACCGCGACTATCTTGGACCATAACGGGATCAGGCGTGAATCGAAAACAATCGGCGTTTCAAATATTGGTCGCATCATCCGCATATCTTTTGGATGGAGGTGAAGTCGATATGTGGAATTCTGGACTTCATGTAACCGATCGAACAACTGGAATTCCATACAATGGAGCTGACCTTCAATCAAATACCACTTACTATTGGAAAATTCGGATCTGGGACGAAAGCAAGGCGCAATCTACATGGAGCGATATTGGAAGGTGGACGACTGGGCTTCTCGACAGCAATGAATGGCAGGCTTCGTGGATTGGTTATGATAAGGCTTTAAATGATCGATCCATCCCTTCGAAAGCATGGGCAAATGGAATGTCCCAAGACAAACCATACCGACCTCTACCCTCTCCTTATTTGAGGAAAGAATTCGAGCTAAACGAAGCTCCTACGAAGGCGCTGGTTCATGCCACGGCTCTCGGTTTATACGAGCTCTATATTAATGGGCATCGAGTCGGACACGATCAGTTTACGCCTGGATGGACAGATTACAATCAGCGGCTATACTACAATACCTATGAAGTATCGAAGTTGCTACGCAAGGGAAAAAACACAATCGCGGCTGTATTGGGCGATGGCTGGTACGCTGGGGTCATTGGTATTAGAGGTCAGCAATTTTATGGTGATCGACTTCGGCTTCGTGCTCAGCTTCACATGAGAGTCGGCACTGCCAATAAGGTCATTCTCACAGATGATAGCTGGAAGGCATCTTATGGCGCTATCCGTGAATCAGACATGCAAGGCGGCGAGACATACGATGCCCGATTAGAAACTACAGGATGGAATGAAAATGGTTTTGATGATACAAGTTGGAAACCCGTGAATATTGGACCGGAATATGCCGGAATCCTTCAAACTTATCCCGGAAATCCAGTTGTGCAGATTCGAGAGATGGAAGCAGCTTCGATTCATAAGAACAGCGATGACACGTACATCGTGGACATGGGACAAAATTTCGCCGGCTGGGCCAAGCTCAAGGTCAGTGGGACTGCCGGAGACAGCATTGTCTTGCGTTTCGGTGAAAAACTGAACGATGATGGCAGCTTGTACACCAGAAATCTTCGAACCGCTAGATGCACGGACACTTATGTTTTGAAAGGTGATGGTGAAGAAACGTGGGAACCCAGATTCACCTATCACGGATACCAGTACGTAGAAGTCAGCGGATTCCCAGGCGAACTAACAGCCGAAAACATTAAAGGAATTGTCCTCCACTCTTCATTAGAACGAACAGGAGAATTCACATGTTCAGACTCCATGATCAACCAACTTTTCGAGAATGTCTTGTGGAGTCAGCGATCAAACTTTTTTGAAGTTCCGACTGATTGTCCTCAGCGGGATGAACGCTTAGGCTGGACCGGAGATGCTCAAGTGTTTACACCCGCCGCTGCGTATAACATGGATATTTCTGTATTCTACACCAAGTGGATGCAGGACGTATTTGACGGGCAGTTCGAAGACGGACGCTTGCCTAGTACGGCCCCCAGGGTTTACAAACGCGTGGCTGCTGGCTGGGGAGATGCAGGGATTATTTGTCCTTGGCAGTTTTATGAGGCGTATGGAGATGTAGAAATGCTCAAAAAATACTATCCAGAGATGACCCAATTCATGAACTACCTGAATGACACATCGGATGCGTTCATCGGAAAACGTGGCAGTTATGGAGATTGGCAAAATGTAGATAGCGAGACTCCGAAAGACGTGATCGCCACGGCTTTCTACAAAAGAACAAGTGATATAATGGCTAACATCGCCGATGCCCTTGGGAAAGATGATGATGTTTCGAAGTACCGTCAACTATCATCCGACATCCAAATAGCGTTCGACGACAGTTTGATTGACGACAGCGGATTTGTAAAAGGACGAACTCAAACGGGATACCTAATGGCTTTGGCTTTTGACTTGGTTAGTGATTCCAAGAGAGAACTGGTACTCTCCAATCTAGTCGACGACATTGTCAATCGTGACACCACCTTGAGCACTGGAATTCTTGGCACCAATTTACTTCTGCCTACGCTCAGCGCGAATGGACAAACCGAGCTTGCCTATGCTCTGCTACTCCAAACCAAGTATCCTTCTTGGGGTCATCAAATTAAGAATGGAGCCAATACGATGTGGGAGCGATGGGATAGTTATTCGCTCGAAGATGGTATCAATCCTGATAGCACAAATTCTTTAAACCACTATGCCTACGGCTCTGTGGTTGAATGGATGTATTCGAACATTGCAGGTATTCAAAGTCAAGATGGTTATAAGAATATCACGATAAAGCCTCAACCGGGTGGTGACCTTACACATGCAAAAGCGAGCTATAAGTCAATCAATGGCTACATCTCAAGTGAGTGGCAGATCGTGGATGGGGAATTTCTATTGAACGTAACCATTCCCGCGAATACAACCGCAACGATCCATCTACCGGATGGTTCAGATAAGGTTGAAGTTGGCTCCGGCCAACACGCATTCTCCGCTGATTACGATTCAGTTTTGGATTGATATCCTCTCAAGGCGTAGAACAGTACATATCCGTAACAGATAAGCCCGATTGCAAAGGATGGTTGCACTCCAATGCTATCCGCTAACATGCCTTGAATCACTGGAATGATTGCACCGCCAACAATGGCCATGACCAAAAGTCCAGATGCTCTGCTAGTGTGCTTACCTACTCCTTTGATGGAAAGCGTAAATATGTTGGGGAACATGACTGAGTTGCATAATCCAACCAAGAGTATCGCCCACATGGCAACGGAACCCGTGGTGAGAAGTGTGGTGATAACAAGGAGGAGTGCTCCAATGCTGCTTATTGCGAGAAGCGTTTGCGCCTTCATCTTTTGAAGAATGGCCGACCCAATAAAGCGTCCAACCATGGCGCCTCCCCAGTAATAGGAAACATAATTTCCCGCCACTTCTTCAGACATTCCTGCAATACTCGATTCGCCAAAGAAGTTGACTAAAAAGCCACCGATTGAGACTTCAATTCCGACATAGAGAAAGATTGCGACCACGCCAAATACCAAGTGGCGATACTGCCAAATGCTCGAACTATCTCCGCCCTCTTCCGCATCATGTGAAATGTTCGGAAGCTTGACAAATCGAAAGAAAGCCGCGAGACCAAAGAGCGCCAAGGCCAAAATGATGTAGGGCAATTGGACTGCCTCCGCTTTTTCAGCGAGTTCGGTGCTTTGATCTGCAAGAATCAAAAAGGTTCCGAAAATCGGAGCTATGGTATGGGCAATGGAATTGAATCCTTGAGCGAGATTCAATCTACTGGAGGCTGTTTCTGGATCTCCAACAGCAGCTACAAAAGGGTTTGCCGCTACCTGAAGAACAGTGATACCTGATGCCAGCACAAAGAGCGCAAACAAAAAGAGAGGATAGTAAATGATGATAGATGCGGGATAAAACAGCACGCATCCGATACCCATGACCACCAACCCGAAGACGATTCCCTTCGAGTAACCAACTCGTTCAATGATCCAACTCGCAGGAACTGACATCAGAAAATAGGCTCCGAAAAAGCAGAATTGAACCAACATCGCCTGTGTGTAGCTAAGCTGAAATACTGCTTTGAGATGCGGAATCAAGATGTCATTCAACGAGGTAATGAAACCCCACATAAAGAAGAGCATAATGAGGAGGACGAAAGCGGAGCGGAAACTTTTTCCTTGGGTCATGGGCAGCCAAGATAAGAACCCGATTCACTTTTTGGCGAATAATTAAGCCAGCCTCAGATTGAGTTGTTTTACCCTCTTTTTCAACGATCAATCAGCAATGAAAAGTTGGATTAAGCTCTAGAGACAGACAAATCAGTGTATTTATTCACCATTTCCTGGAACTTGTCAAGAGAAAATGGTTTGGTCAAATAGTCGTTTGCTCCTAACTCTATGGCTTCAGAAATGGCAGAAGAAAGAACATTGGCCGACGACATGACGATCGGGGTTACAATCCCCTCATTTCTCAGTTGTTCGACAACTTCCAAGCCACTCATTGCTGGCATTTGAACATCGAGCAAGATTAAGTCGTAAGATAATGTCATCATAGAGAATGGTTATTGGTTTTCTCAATGATAATTAATTAGAAGTATTAGCGCGACATGTCTGAATGATTAATTTGGAAGGTGTCCTGATTGTAAGCCCTCCCACTAAAGGTGGAAGCGGAGGTTTACGACCCTCTAGGAATGGAATTCTTGCGACGCATTTCACCTATGTAAGATTGAAAGCAATGTTCATTTTTGTCTTCATGCTCAGAACAGCACTTCTCTCACTGATCATTCTGTCAATCACGTCCTGTAGTGACAAGTCTGCTTTCAATTATGTCGACCCCTTTATTGGAACCGGAGGTCATGGACATACATTTCCCGGATCCACCATGCCGTTTGGAATGGTTCAGCTAAGTCCAGATACAAGACTTACTGGATGGGATGGCTGTTCTGGTTATCATTACTCCGATTCAATCATTTATGGTTTCAGTCACACGCATCTCAGCGGGACTGGAGTTTCCGATTATGGCGACATTCTCTTGATGCCATATTCTGGTGAGACGTTCTTCAACAATGGATCGACTGGTCAACCTGGCTATAACTCTGTGTTTCAGAAGTCAACAGAATTTGCACAACCGGGTTATTACCATGTCGTTCTCGACAAACACAACATTGAGGTGGAATTAACTACCTCGAACCGGGTTGGCTTTCACAGGTATTACTTTAATGATTCTCAGGATCGCCGTTTAATGATCGACTTAGCGCATCGAGATCAAGTGCTTAGCTCGGACATCGAGCAGGTCAGTGACCTTGAGATCATCGGTCATCGACATAGCAAGGCTTGGGCACAGAATCAATATGTCTTTTTCAAAATGGCGTTTGATCATCCAATCATCTCGATAGAGATTCTTGAAGACAGCTTGGGAACCAAGGCGGCTCTTTATTTCGGTGAAGGAGCGGAACTCCTGGTCAAAGTGGCGCTGTCGGCGGTCGATGAAGACGGAGCATCACGAAACCTAGAGGCCGAGGTTTCTCATTGGGACTTTGAACTGGTCCGAAACGAAACCAAAGAAGCCTGGGAAACTCAGCTCAACAAAATTGAAGTCAGCGGTAGAACCGAATCACAAATGCGTGTTTTCTACACGGCATTGTATCACACGATGATTGCGCCAAATCTTCATCACGATGTGGATGGGCGATATCGAGGAACCGATTTGGAGATTCATCAAGATCAAGACTTCACGAACTACACCGTCTTTTCACTTTGGGATACTTATCGGAGCACACATCCATTGTACACGATCATTCAACAGGATCGAACGAACGACTTCATCAACACGTTCTTGAAACAATACCAGCAAGGCGGGAGACTTCCCATGTGGGAATTGGCGTGTAACTATACTAGCTGTATGATCGGCTATCATGCCGTTCCGGTAATCGCAGATGCTTATATCAAAGGAATTCGGGGATATGATGAAGACCTTGCCCTCGAATCCATGCTGCACAGCTCGATGCAGACGAGATTGGGAATTGATGCATATCGACAGTATGGTTTCATTCCAATGGACAAAGAATCAGAGAGCGTTTCTAAAACACTGGAATATGCCTATGACGACTGGACCATTGCGGTAATGGCCGAGGCGATAGGTAAAAAGGGTGTTGTCAATACCTATTACGATAGAGCGCAGTACTACAAAAACATGTTTGACCCAACCACTGGTTTCATGCGGGCCAAAGACAACAATCGCTGGTTCTTTCCTTTTGATCCAGCTGAAGTCAATTTCCATTATACAGAAGCCAACTCTTGGCAATACAGCTTCTATGTTCCCCAGGATGTCAATACGTGGATCGACATGATTGGTGGTGATCAAAAAGCAGAAGAAAAACTGGACGCATTGTTTAATGCGAGCAGTGAGACCACAGGACGAACCCAGTCCGACATTACAGGCTTGATTGGTCAATACGCACATGGCAATGAACCAAGCCATCACATTCCGTATCTGTATAACTATGTTGGTCGGCCGGATAAGACCCAGAAGCTGGTGCGTCAAATCATGGATGAGCTATACTCTGATCAGCCAGATGGGCTTTCAGGCAACGAAGACTGTGGCCAAATGTCATCTTGGTTAGTCATGAGTGCTTTGGGGTTCTATCCCGTGGCGCCCGGATCCGAGGATTACATATTAGGAAGTCCATGGTTTGAAAATGCAACCATTCATCTCGAAAATGGAAATGACTTCACGATCAATGCAGCGGAAAACAGCCCGAACAACATCTACGTGCAAAATGGATCGCTCAATGGTCATCCTCATTCCTATTCCTACTTGAAGCATTCAGACATCATGAACGGTGGTGAATTGGCTTTAATTATGGGCGGCGCCCCTTCTGAGTTTGGAGTGCTACCGCAACACCGTCCAGTTTCGAGAATCGAAAATCAGTCGCTCCCAATTCCTTCCCTGCTTCTTGGTGATATGACGTTTACAGATTCGACTCAAGTAGAGCTCTATGCTGCCTGTGATTGTATGATTCAGTACAGTTTTACCGAAGACGACTCTATTGGAACAGAATACGATTACCCGATTACTCTTTATGAAGCGACTGAGCTGTACATGTGGTCTGAAAAGGGTGGACAAAAAAGTATCAAGGCGAAAAGTGAATTCTTCAAAATCCCGAAGAATAGATCTATTGAACTACTGACTGAATATGAGTCGTATTACTCTGCGGGCGGTGAAATGGCGTTGATTGACTTTATGCGGGGCGGAGATGACTTTAGAACGGGTGCTTGGCAAGGCTATGACAGCGTCAATTTGGAAGCTGTTATTGACCTGAGCACGGTGGAAACTCACGAATCGATCAGCATCACTTTCCTTCAAGATGAAAACTCTTGGATCTTCATGCCCACCAAAGTGGAATTCTTTGCCTCCAAAGATGGTGAGCACTTTGAATTACTCAGCAGCATCGACAACACGATTCATCATCTGGATCCGGGTATTATCCTCCATGATTTCAAACACGAAGAGGCTTTTGATGCTCGATTCATCAAGGTAATTGGATACAACATGGGAGAATGTCCGACCGACCACAAATGTGGCTGGCACAATGGCGATGGATACATTTTCGCGGATGAGATTGTGATTTATTGAAATCGCAATTCACAATTCATTCTGCAAAACTGTCAAGGGGATCACATCGAATTCTTCCAATCCTCCCCTAGTTTAGAGAGTTCACTAATCAATGTAATTTATGGAACAACTACAACAGGAAATCGAGACGCTCCGTTCGAATTTGACGGGAAACATGTTCGACGACATGGAAACGAGAGACAGGATCCACAACTTAGAAATGAAGATGAATGGGACCAAACCAACGGATACCATGATTGATTGCGTAGGCTGCGGAAGCTAGATTAGCCTCAGCCAAATTGTCGAGACCGGCTCGCAGAATGAATTCTAGTTCATTTCGCAAGTCGGTTTTTCTTTTAAAGCAATACCCAGGACAACAACACGATAATCACAATCGCAATCAAGTTCATCCATATTCCTGCCTTCATCATTTGACGAACGCTGATGTGGCCGCTCGAATAAACAATGGCGTTGGGTGGAGTCGAGATCGGCATCATGAAGGCGCAGCTGGCCGCTAGCGTCACGGGAATGGTTAGAAGAAGCGGATCGGTTCCTGTTCCTTTCGCTATCTCGAAGATCACCGGAAGCAGAACCGTAACCAACGCCACATTGCTCATTATTTCCGTCAGAAAGAGGGAAAGAGCAACCAGTCCAAGCATTAGAATGAGCGCATTCGTCGTAACGGAAGAGGACACCCAATTTGCGATGTCTCCTATAATACCTGCTTGATCGAGTCCATTGGCCAAGCTTAATCCTCCTCCAAAGAGAATGAGAATTCCCCAAGGAAGTTTGGTGGTTGATTTCCAGTGTAAGATGAATTCACCTTGCTTCCATTTGACCGGCACAAGAAACATCAAGAGTCCGCCAGACATCGCAACATTGGTGTTATTTAGTATCCTCTCTCCTACCCATGCATTAATTGGGTTGACCAAGATCCAAGCGATGACTGTGAGTGAAAATACAGCCAGCACTCTCTTTTCAGCTTTTCCAATTGTTCCAAGTGATTGCCATTTCGATTGAAATAGCTCTTTGACGCCTTCGATTTCATCTGCACTGATTGGGTAAATTATTCTAGTCAGAAGAATGAAACCGCTAACGAGAAGAATGGAGCCGATTGGAATCCCGATCATCATCCACTCAGCGAAACCAAAGTCTAAGCCGAATCGTTCGAAGAAGTATCCGGCGAAAACCAGATTAGGAGGAGTTCCAATTAGCGTCATCGTACCTCCAATGTTGGCTGCGTAGGCAATACCAAGCATCAGCAATAGCGAGAATCTTTTCTTGAACGCTTCGGGCGCCCCTTTCTCATCAAGGATTGCCAAAATCGAAATGGCGATTGGCAGCATCATCACGGCCGTGGCTGTATTGCTGATCCACATGGCAACTGAAGCGGTGGCCAGCATAAAGCCAAGAATAATCTGCTTAGGTCGTGTGCCGGTAATTCTTATCAACCCAAAAGCTATACGTTCATGCAGCCGCCTTTCTTCCATGGCTAATGCGATGATGAATCCACCCAGAAATAGGAAGATGATGGGGTTGGCATATGGAACGAAAGTGGCCTTGACATCCATGATGCCAAGTGCAGGAAAAAAGACCATGGGCAACATGGCCGTGATGTAGATTGGAACCACTTCAAGTATCCACCATGAAAGCATCCAAGCGGCCACCGCAAGCATTTTACTCTTGAGCGGGTCCATGCCGAATGGGTTGAAAAGGAGAATTAAGAAAAGTCCCGGTCCAAGAAAGTAGCCGATACGCTTTTGAAGTTCCATTAGCTGCAAATATGGAATCCTCGAATTAAAAAGTCCCGCCTCGACTGGTGTCGAAACGGGACCTTCAATTAACCAACCTATGAAAAAGTACTAGTGCGTAGCTAGGTAATCTGCTACTCCGTCGTGCGATTCTTTCATTCCATCAGCTCCTTTGCTCCAGTTCGCTGGACAAACTTCGCCGTGCTCTTCGTTAAACTGAAGTGCATCTACTACTCGAATCGCCTCGTCTACATTTCTTCCTAATGGTAGGTCATTCACCAACTGGTGACGAACCTTTCCCTCTGTGTCGATAAGAAACAATCCACGATAAGCAATCATCGACCCCTCAGCCTGAAGCTGATCGTTCTCATCATAGTAATACTCCCCAGCAAGCACATCGTATGCAGTTGAGATCGTCTTATTTGTATCAGCTACAATGGGGTAAGTGATTCCTTGAATTCCACCTTGGCTCTTTGGCATTTGCAACCAGCCCCAGTGACTTTGCTCTGTATCGGTTGATACAGCAACAACTTCGACATTTCTGTCTTGAAAGTCCTTAAGACGCTCTTGGAATGCGTGCAACTCAGTTGGGCAAACGAAGGTGAAGTCTTTTGGATAGAAGAATAGTATCACGTATTTTCCTTTGTATTGCTCTAATGAAAAATCGCCAACAATTTCTCCGCCATTAATCACCGCTTTCTCCGAAAATCCTGGAGCCTGTCTTCCTACTAATACACCCATTTTATATTGTTTTTGGTATTCTAAATTTCTTGACCACAAAGGTAAATTTCACATCGGAATTATGGATTGAACTAATTGATACTTGTATAAGAACTCTCTATTCTATTTCAATCGACAATTTTCAATTGACAATTTTCAATAGGTTGGCAAGTTCATTCAAGGTTATCCCATATACCATCGATTGATAATTGAAGACTGACGATTGGTTATTGGCAATCGATTTTCAGTCTAATATTGCAGCGATGGGCGTATTGGATTTATTTGGCTTCCTCCCAATCGGAATACTCGATGCCGTCGACATCATTCTCGTTAGCTTTTTACTGTACAAGCTCTACGAGTTGATTCGAGGAACCATCGCGGTGAGAATATTTCTCGGAGTTCTTTCAATCTACCTACTCTGGTTGATCGTCACCGCTCTTGAAATGGAGATGATGAGTCAGATTTTTAGACAGTTCATCAACGTTGGGGTCATCGCGTTGATCATCGTCTTTCAACAAGAAATTAGGCGCTTTCTCCTGGCTATTGGTAATTCCGGATTCTTTCGAAACATCGGAGCCCGTGGTGGTTTGTGGACATGGCTTGGAAAATCAGAGCGCAAACTAAGTACGAACATTCACGCTATTTCGGAAGCTGTCTTCAGCATGGCCTCTAGCCGAACCGGAGCGCTCATTGCTATCGAACGAGAAGGAAATTTACAGAGCATTATCGACAGCGGTAAAAAGGTCAATGCAGATCTGAATGCGGCGATACTCGAAAGTGTCTTCTTTAAAAACAGCCCGCTTCACGATGGTGCGGTGGTCATTCGAGGCAACAAGATGATATCAGCTTCATGCATGTTTCCGCTGTCTGAGAAACACAACCACCAAACCAGTTACGGGATGCGACACAAAGCCGCGTTGGGAATAAGTGAAGAGTTGGATGCTGTGGCGGTTATGGTAAGCGAAGAGACCGCCAACGTTCACATCGTTCAGTCTGGCATCATTGAAACCTTTGAAGATCGAGCTGCATTCCAGAATAGACTTCAAGAACTCCTAACAGATTTCTGATTAGCTCGGATTCTGTGCTTCTTCTGCTTTCTTAAGCTTCTCCAACAATTCTTCTTCAGACAGACTCAAATTGTCAATTGCAGCTCGCGCGTCATTCGTCAAGCGGTGATTTGGATATCGAGAAATCATGGCTTGATAAGCCTTCACTGCGTTAGCGTGTTGATTCAAGTGCACTTCGTACACAAATCCTTTGAACAACATCATTTCAGGTGCCTTCCGGAAGTTCGGAAAATCGGTAATTAATCGGTCGATGTGCGTGATTGAACCTTCTGGATTCCCCACCCCAAGGCTCAAATCAGCTGCCTTGAACAAGTATTCGGCCGATATAGAATCCCGTGGATTCATGCTTATGTAGTCTCGATATCGGAGTAAGATGCGTTCAGTCAAAGCTTTTGCTTTCTGACTATTTGGAGTGGCAACTATTCCACGAAACTCGGCTTCCATGGCGGCAACCTCTGTTCTCCTTTCTTCTGCCGTCTGAACGGTCGAAACCTCAGATTTCTCCGCATTATTTTCTTCACCAGAACAAGCAGATAAGCTCAAAGCCACTGTGATCATTAATGTATATCTCATCTCTTTTTCGGAAATTTCATTTTGTAGTCGACGTCAACAATTCCTTTCGAAATATTATCGAGTTTCTTTTTGAGGAACTTCTTTTTAATCGGATTCAGGTGATCTGTAAACAGCACGCCATCCACGTGGTCGTACTCATGCTGGATCACTCTTGCAATCAGACCGTCGTACTTCTCTTCCTTCAACTCAAAGTTTTCATCGAAGTATTCAATGGTCAACTCTGGCTGTCTTGATACTTCTTCTCTAACTCCAGGAATGCTCAGACATCCTTCATTGAATTTCCAATTTAAACCTTCCTCATCCAAGATAATTGGATTGATGAATACCTTTTTGAATCCCTTGAGCTTCGCAAGCTCTTCCTCGCTTTCATCCTGTTCTTCATCCTCATCCATTTCAGCAAAAGGTGAAGTATCGACGATGAACAGTCGGATGCTGAACCCTACTTGCGGTGCCGCCAATCCAACACCTTGCGCACCGTTCATGGTTTCGAACATGTTCTCAATCAGCTCCTTCAGTTTCGGGTAACTCTCCTCGATCTCGTCAGCTTCTTTCTTCAAGACTGGGTCTCCGTATGCTACAATCGGTAATATCATCTATCCTGGTTCAAATACTCTTGCAAAATTAACGTCGCGCTCACTTTATCAATGAGACCTTTGTCACTTCTCTGCTTTTTTGTGCTGCCCGCCCTGATCATTGAATCCAGCGCGAGTTTACTTGTAAATCGTTCATCCATCCTGTCAACATTTAGAGTATCAGTCTTCTTTCGCAACTCTTGAATGAATATTTGAATGTTGTTTTCTATAGCTGAATCCTCTCCGCTCATGCGCTTTGGATGTCCGATCACCACGGTCTCAACATCTTGAGATGAAGCCAATTCGAGCACCTTATCGAGCAACTCTCTGGAGTCCACTGTGTCTAGACCGTTTGCGATCATCTTAAGTGGATCAGAAAGCGCAAGACCCGAACGTTTCATTCCAAAATCGATTGAGAGTATTCTACCCATCGTGCAAATGTATGCTGTCTCACACGCTTGGATGAAAGTCTATTTTTGAGGCGGAGAATCAATCCTAGTAAATGGCAATGAATTACGAGTTAATGGAAAAAGCGGTCACTGCCGCATGGGAAGATCGATCGCTTTTGAAAGATGGTGAAACAGTGAAAGCCATCGAGACGTTGATTGAAGAAGTTGACAAAGGTCGATTGCGGGCCGCTGAGCCCACGTCAGCAGGATGGAAGGTCAATGACTGGGTGAAGAAAGGTGTCATCCTTTACTTCCCTATTCGGCAAATGGAAACGATCGAGGTTGGGCCTTTTGAATTTCACGACAAAATGAAATTGAAGTCTGGGTACGCTGAACAAGGAATTCGAGTAGTCCCTCATGCAATTGCACGATACGGCGCCTATATCTCAAAGGGTGTGGTTATGATGCCGTCATATGTCAATATTGGAGCATTCGTGGATGCAGGAACCATGGTCGACACGTGGGCAACTGTTGGTAGCTGTGCCCAAATTGGAAAGAACGTACACTTGAGCGGTGGAGTCGGAATTGGCGGAGTGCTAGAACCGGTTCAAGCCGCTCCAGTCATCATCGAGGATAATGCCTTTATCGGATCAAGGTGTATCGTGGTTGAAGGAGTTCATGTGGAAAGTGAGGCCGTTCTCGGAGCAAATGTCGTTCTCACTCAATCGACAAAGATTATTGATGTATCCGGTGAGGAACCCATTGAAATGAAGGGAAGAGTTCCAGCGAGATCTGTCGTTATTCCTGGGAGTTATTCGAAGAAGTTCCCAGCTGGTGAGTTCAATGTTTCTTGCGCTTTGATAATTGGTCAGAGAAAAGAAAGCACCGACAAAAAAACATCACTTAATAACGTTCTAAGAGATTTTCAGGTCGCAGTATAACGATATGCGGATAGGATTTGATGCCAAACGACTTTTTCTAAATCACAGCGGTTTAGGCAACTATAGCAGAACCATGGTTCAGGCTGTGGCAGATTCGTTTTCAGAAGATGAATTCATCTTGTACACACCACGTACCACGGCCAATCATCGGACCTCTCCCTTCCTGACGGGTAAGTTTGAAATCCGAACTCCCGGTCAAATCCCCTCATTCATGCGCAGCTGGTGGAGGAGCATTCATCTTGGCAATGTGGTCAAGGACCATAACATTGATGTTTTTCATGGATTGAGCAACGAACTTCCGAGGTCGATCAAAAAAGGAAATTGCAAGTCTGTGGTCACCATCCACGATCTCATTTTCTTGAGGTTTCCAGAATATTATCCTCGATTCGATCGCTCAACATACCGACGAAAAGTTGAACAGTCGTTACAGGATGCGGATGCCGTGGTCGCCATCAGTGAGCGCACTAAACAGGACATCCTCGAGTATTTCGACGTGGATGCAGAAAAGCTTCACGTGATATACCAAGGCTGCGATCGGTCTTTTCACGTCCAACGTACTGAAGAGGAAATTGAATCTGTCCGTCAAAACCACGGAATAAACCGTCCCTACCTCATCAGTGTTGGCACAATCGAAGAAAGGAAGAATCAAATGGAGCTGGTCAAGGCATTTCTGGAATCGAACCTCAGTGAATCTCATGATCTTGTTCTTGTGGGAAAAGCAAGAAAATATGCCAACAAAATATCGAGTTTGCTTTCGCAGCATTCAAACGCCACGACGGTCAAACAGCTTCCAAATGTCAGTTTTAAGGAGCTTCCTGCCCTTCTTCAAGGAGCCGAATTGAGCGTTTATCCATCCAAGTATGAAGGTTTTGGGTTGCCCGTTTTGGAATCACTGGTCTGCGGGGTTCCAGTAATTGCCAAGACTGGTTCATGCCTAGAAGAAACGGGCGGAGACAGCGCCCGATACTACAGCGACCCGAATGAATTGCCGAAACTCATGGAATCCGTTGTTGCCAATTCAACACTGCGAAATGAGATGATTGCGCTTGGAAAGCTCCATGCCGAGAAGTTTGACAACTCGCTCATGGCTCAGAACTATCATGAGCTATATGAATCATTGCTATAAGCCTCACAGGTCACTCATTTACCGGTAATTTTGCGAATCCATGACCGCGGAAGAAATAAAAACCTTCATTGATCAACCTATTTATCGAACCATCTCGGACGCCGCATCTGAGTACGGCTGTCGAGTCTACATCATTGGTGGATATGTCAGAGATCTGATTATTGGCCGAGGTTCTAAAGACTTAGACATTGTTGTGGATGGTAGTGGAATTGAATTCGCTCATCATCTTGCAGACAGACTTCAGGGCACCAAAGTGAGCTACTTCAAAAACTTTGGGACGGCGATGTTTATGCATGGCGATCTTGAAATCGAGATTGTTGGGGCGAGGAAAGAATCATATCGAACCGAGTCCAGGAAACCCATTGTGGAAGATGGAACGCTTAAAGAAGATCGTGCCCGCCGTGATTTTACCATCAATGCGATTTCTATCAGTTTAAACAAGGGGGATTTTGGAGAAATCCAGGATCCATTCGACGGCATCAGCGACATTGAAAACCTAAAGCTCATTACACCATTGGAGCCGGAAACCACCTATTCTGATGATCCGTTGAGAATGATGAGGGCAATTCGCTTCGCTTCACAGCTGGGGTTTACAATCGAAGAGAAATCACTGGAAGCAATTGAAAGACACGCCGAGAGAATTTCCATTGTGTCTAAAGAACGCACCATTGAAGAACTCAATAAGATTATTTGTTCTCCTGTTCCTAGCATCGGATTCAAACTGCTATTCAAAACTGGGCTCCTTCATCACATTTTTCCGAAAATGGTTGAGTTGTACGGGGTCGAGAAGCGAAATGGCCAAGGGCACAAAGACAATTTCTACCATACTCTGAAGGTCTTGGACAATACAGCCACACGGAGTGATGACTTGTATCTGCGTTGGTCTGCAATTCTCCACGATATTGCGAAACCAGATACTAAGCGATACGATCCGAAACAAGGCTGGACATTTCATGGACACGAAGATCTAGGAGCTAAGATGGTTCCTAGGATATTTCGTGATCTCAAGCTGCCGATGGACGGCAGGATGAAACTTGTGCAGAAGTTGGTGCGATTACACTTGAGACCCATTGCTCTTAGCAAAAAAGAAGTCTCCGACTCAGGAATCAGGAGGTTAATATTTGAAGCTGGTGAAGACCTTAACGCGCTCATGATTCTCTGTGAATCGGACATTACATCAAAGAACGAATCCAAGGTTCAGAGATACCTTCAGAACTTTGAAATTGTCAGGGAAAAATGCGCAGAAGTGGAGCAAACAGATCGCCTAAAGAATTGGCAGCCCCCAATCGATGGTAAGGAGATAATGGATATCTTCGGGTTAAAACCTGGTAAAGAGGTTGGTATCTTGAAAATAGCTATTCGAGAAGCGATCCTAGAAGGAGATATCGCGAATAGCTACGACGGAGCAATGGAATTCATGCTTCAAGAAGCCAAAAAGCTCAACCTCAAGCCCGTCAAGACCTAATGTTAACCAAGTGCAGAAAGTAGTTCACTTCCGAATTTTACTCGATCACGACAACGATGTGTTTAGGGACATCGAAATTGGTGTTGACCAAAACTTCCAACAGTTTCACGACATAGTTTTAGAGGCCTTTGCCTTTGAAAATACAGAGATGGCTTCCTTTTATGTCAGTAACGAAGACTGGGAAAAAGGGCAAGAAATCACTCTGATGGACATGGGTGAACGTTCCGAAAATGGAGAAACGATCCTTCTCATGCACGAGTGCAAGGTTGGCGAAGTTATCTACGAACAGGATCAAAAACTAGTCTATGTATTTGACTTCTTCCTAATGTGGTGCTTTTTCATCGACGTGATTGAAGTTAAAACAGTCGACAAGAACATCATCTTGCCTCGAATCCTCCATGCATTTGGAGACGCTCCAGAACAAAGCTCTAAGTCTCCAGAATTAAATTTTGACATTGAAACAGTTTCTTTGGCCGATGACGAAGAACATGATGAATTTGCCGACATGTTCAAGCTCATGGATTCTGACCAAGAATACAGCGGAGAAGAATATTAGACTTCATGTCTCACTTAATTGTCATATCCGGACCAACGGCTTCGGGTAAAACCTCCCTCTCTCTTCAGATTGCCAAGCAATTCCAAGCAGAAATCATCAGTGCTGACGCCCGTCAATTCTATAGAGGAATGAATATTGGCACCGCCAAAGTTTCATTGGAGGAACAAAATGAAGTCAAACATCATTTCATCGACCATCTAGATCCAGATGAAAACTACAGCGCTGGTCAATTCGAAGATGAAGCCCTGGCATTTCTCGATGCATACTTCAAGAAAAATAACGTGGCCGTGCTCGTTGGAGGATCTGGGCTATATGTAAATGCAGTTGTTCATGGGTTTGACGACTTACCTAGAACCAAGACTTCAACGCGAGAAAAGTGGAACTCCATATTTGAAAGCCATGGATTGGAACATCTTCAACAAAAACTTGAGGAAGTTGATCCTGACTATCATCAGCAAGTCGACCTCCAAAATCGAATGAGGGTCCAACGTGCTCTTGAATGTGTTGACGACACGGGGTCAAAATACAGCGAACTTAGGATAGGTCGACTCAAATCAAGGTCCTTTCAGGTTCATCGTTTGGCCATTCTTCCACCTCGTGAAGAGCTTTATCTGCGCATCAACAACCGAGTAGATGAGATGATGGATCGTGGGCTCGAGAAAGAAGTTGAATCGCTTGAGAAATGGAAGAATTGTAATGCGCTACAAACCGTTGGCTACAAAGAGATCTTCGATCATCTAGCTGATACTATGACGCGAGATGAGGCTATTTCCAAGATCAAGCAACATACTCGAAACTATGCCAAACGCCAGTATACATGGTTCAGAAAGCAGGCAGACTATGAAGTTTTTGAGTCAAATAGCCTCGAACCAATTCTAAGGCATCTAAATCAACGGCTCAACGTCTAACTTTGTGAAAGAATCCTTTCCGTATGAAGTCAATTGTTTTTGTCGTTCTCGTGTCCCTCTCTTCAACCCTATTAGCACAAGGTCTTACTGAGACTTTTGATGAGGAGTGCAGCTGTTTTGTGATTACAAACCATTATGAAAATGGGCAGATTTCTTCTGTTCATCATGAAAATGTAAATAGAAACCGCGTAGGTGCTGAAAAGGTCTACAGTGCAGGAGGAAATCTCAATTATGAACGGAATTGGGAAAAGGGTAAACTTCATGGGAGTGGTACTTTCTACCATCCTGATGGAAGTGTCTACATTAATGAGCAATATGTTGAAGGCCAAAAGGTTGGGAAATGGAATTTTCAAGATCCTCAAGGAACACCGATCCAAACCATTGAATATACGGGTCACGGAAATGACGGAACGTACTCTCACTTCTACACGGGTCAGCTTTATTTCGTTCAGAAACTAGAAAATGGGGCGCTGGTAAATTCTGAAGTGGTAAATCAGGAGCTGTACGATATCGTCCAAGAAGAAGGTTCCGCAACTACCAAATAAGCTAGTACTCGATGTATATCGAGTTTTCTCCCGGACCAACATCGAGTGAGTAGACTCTTTCGATTGCCTCTACATCTGTAATCTGCGTGGTTTTGTACTCGATCATTTGATTCCCGAACACATTACAAGAAAAGGATGTATCATTTATACCTGCCACTCTGATTGTAGCGTCATGAGAACAGCAAAAGTCGCAGCCCTGAGAATGCTCCTCTAAGCGAAGGAGAACCTGAGACGAAGGATGCGAGGTATTGACTAACCTAAAATTCAAGGATGATTCAACGAACATTTCGATGTCCAACATATTTTCAGTCTTCACTCTCCAGTCATCGGTGTGAACAATTTCTTCATGGAGTAGGTAACCATCCTTAGTGCAACGAACTCGGTAATTTACGGCTGCAACTCGTTCAAATGCATAGGAATAGGCACCCTCTGAATCGGTAGTCGCCGTGCCTAAAATGGTGTATCCGAGAGAGTAGGTTGCGTTGCGTAGTTCCGAAAAAGAAATTTCGACGGAGACCCCAGAAACAGGATGTCCAATATACCCCTCGGTGATCGCCCCCATGACAACAACCTCCCGATTTTTCCTACATCCAGATAGCACTAAGAAAATGAATGAGGCCAATACCAACCTTTTCATCCTTTAAAATTACGACGTAGGAATCTTCACTTGGATTATATTTTATTTTTGGCGCATGAGAAAAGTCGGTCAGTGGTTGGTATTGTTTGGTCTGCTCCTAGTAGTAGCATCCTGTGCTGAAGAGGTGAAGAAGGAAGAAGCGGAAGTAGTTGTCGAGGATGTCCTTTCTAGCACACCATTCACGCATGACTTTGATTATGACACCTGTTTAATCATCTCCCACAAAGTTGACAACTATGATGTTTGGAAGGCGAGTTATGATCTCTCGGAAGAAATTCGATTGAATCATGGCATCAAAACAATCAAAGTCTATCAAGGAAAGGTGGACAAGAAGTACGCCATGGTTTTGACGTCGATCGAAAATGTCTCTCAAGCCAAAGGCTATGTCACTTCTGATATGCTTGAAAATTCGATGCAAATTGCTGGTGTTGAAGGTGATATTGAGATTCAATGGATGCGTCAAAAACTTGAATACACCGAAAATGCTGATGACTCCATTCTAATGTATATGAGTTTCAGTGTCATTGACTACGAACGATGGGAGGAAGCCTTTCTAGATGACTACGGGACAGGTGAATCAAAGGACTTTGAGGTTACCCATGTGCTACAAGGAGTCGACGACGAAGGTTTGGTCACCATGCTTTTCCAAGTGAACGATCATGACTATGTTCAGAAGATGGAAAGCAATAATTCCTTCCAAATGAAGATGCTAGCCGCTGGGGTTGTGAGTTATCCGACTATCTACAAATTGGACGAGCGAGAGATTTGATAACTTGTTCATCTTTTCTTCGTTAAAACCTCTTCCTCTTCCTTTAGTTGTAAGTACTTTTCACAAAACTTTTTGTCATCATGATCAATGATCGTCTTAAACTGATCAAGGAAATGCTGGAGACCAATCCAGATGATTCCTTTCTAAAATACGCTGCTGCTCTCGAGTACGAGAAAGACGGTAATCTCAAGATGGCTATTGAAACTATTCAAGACTTGCTCGCTAAGGATGAAAATTATCTTGGAGCATATTACAAGCTCGGACGACTTTTCGAACAACAGGGCAAGGAAAAGGAAGCGATCAAGATTTATCGAGCTGGACTAGAAATATCAAAGAAGAGCTCCGACCTTAAGACGGAAGGTGAATTATCAGAAGCGCTTATGCTTCTCGGCGCAGACGATGCTATCTCGTGGTAATTAACTGAACAGAAACTTGTTCGGACTGATCAAGTTCTCCTTTACGGCATAGATTATAAGACCCGCGGTATTTTTTATCCCCAGTTTAGCCATCATGTTTTTTCGATGGGTAACCACAGTATGAAAACTCAAATGGAGTTTTTCACCAATTTGCTTCGCGGTTAATCCAGTGGCAATCAATCTTAGAATCTCGACCTCTCGCTCGCTAATCAGAATTGGTTCACAATCAAGCTCAGACTCTTCTCCCTCACTCTCATTAATCCGGTTCAAGACCTTTCCACAGAAAAAGCGATCGCCATTGTGGGTTGATCTCACGGAGTCAAGAATCTCTTCTCGGTCGCAGTCGTTCATTAAGTGACCGTGGATTCCATGCTCCAACAATTCCTTCAACTCATCGACCTCACACCGATCAGATATACCGACAACGGAACAATCGGGATGTTTTTCTAATACCTCTAGAACGTCCTTGTGCGTAAACTCCCCTGAGGTATAGTCAATGAGAAGCACATCAATTCTCTCTTTAGCAAATGATGCTCGCATTGCCTGAGGATTCAACGCCTCCCCTGCGACTTGAAGATCTTTTTGTTGTGCAAATACATTCTTCAAGCCTTCTAGGATGAGCATGCTAGCGTCAGCGAGAAATATGTTGATGGCTTTATTCATTAATTGCTTCGAAGTTATTAAGAATCATTCCTAACAAAAACAGGTCATGTAAATTCTAATTCATCCCCTTCCACTGCAAGAACGGAATTCTCAAAGATTTCTTTGCTCTCCTTTAAATGATCTTCAAGCGATTTATAGCGAGCCGAATAGTGGCCGAGCACCAATGTGTCCACCTTGGCGTTCTTCGCTACTGTAGCGGCCTGTTTAGCCGTAGAATGATAGGTTTCCTTGGACCGAACTCGATCAGCCTCCAAGAAGGTTGCCTCATGGTAGAGAAATGTCGAATTCTTAACGTGCTCTGATGTCGAATCTAACGGGAGCGTATCGGTACAAAATGCATAGCTCCGCGGATCGAGAGATGGTGATGTAACAAGCTTATGATCAAGGATATCACCATTCTCCAAGGCAATGTCTTGTCCACGCTTGAGATTTGAAATATCAGCAACCTTCACACCGCGCTTCTCCCCTTCTTTTGGCAAGTAGCTCAATTCTTTGGTCTGTTCCTTAAACAGGTACCCAAAGCATGGTATGCGATGCTTCAATAAAAAAGCTTCCACATGCAATTCTGCATCAGAATAGATTTCTCGCTTTTCCTTACCAAATGATTTTGGGTCCAAGTCAATAAACTCAATTGGATATCCAAGTCTGCCATTCGCTGCTTTGGTCAAGAGTATAAAGATTTCTTTGAGGCCTGGAGGCGAATAAATTTTTAAGGGCGCTTCTCGGCCTAAGAGGTGCAAGCTGTTTAGAAAACCTGGTAGTCCATAGTAGTGATCCCCATGTAAATGGGAGATAAATACCACCTTGATTCTCTGCATTTTTAGATTGAACCTTCTCAATTGCATTTGTGTGCCTTCGCCACAATCAATCAGATAATAATGATGATTTACATTGAGTAGTTGGGCTGTGGGCCTTCTGCCATTTGCTGGCAATGCCGAGTTGCTTCCGAGAATTGTAGTTGAGAATTTTTGACGTGACATCCTTTACCGTACCACGAACCTCATCGACCGACTGTAGTTGGCTTGCTTTAGTGAAACGAAATACACGCCCGAACGATCGCTAAAATCACCTAGAGCGAAATAATTTCTTCCCTTGCTCCCTTGCAAAGTATGATTTGCGACTTCTGCCCCGAGAAGCGAATAGACCTTCACATTGTACAATCCATTTTGCGGAAGCTCAAACTGAAGCTTGGCATTTTTGGTTATTGGATTGGGATCAATAAAAAATTCGAGATTTCTGGTATCAATTTCCGGAATTCCGACGGCTACACTATCCAGCTCAATCGTATATCCAGTCAAGGTGTATGGCAAAGTCGTTGCTGGAAAACCAGGAGCTTTAGCGTAAAAGACAAATTCAGCTTCAATATCCCATGATCCCGCTTCTGAATTATCCAAAGCCAAACCGCTGACTAAAATGCATCCAAATTCTCCTCCTGGAAAGGAACAAGACGGCGGGTTGCAGTCATACGAAAAGCTCGGAGGAAGTCCAGTCACGTCAATCAAGACCATGCTATCAACCGTCGCGGTGATATTTAATATTGTCGTATCAACTGGAACATTTAGAGAAATTATTGCCTCGTAAGGAATGGTGACTTCACCTGGAGGCAATCCTTCACTTTCGGTTGGTGTGTACAGTTCTGTTTGAGTCGTATCGGGCTCGCATTGGGAGTAGCCGAGTGACATGAAAGAGAGAAGAACAAGGAGGGTAAAAATTCTTTTCATACGCTACTCATTGTCAAGCTCGCGGCCTACTTCATCCATCATGATAAAATCGATGGCTTCTTGTTTCGTGGGTGTAATATTCAAGACTGACTCCAATTGAGAAATCTGGATCAGCTTCATGACCATGTCGTTTAAGCAGCACAGAACAAAAGTTCCGCCGACGTCTGCACACAACCGGTTACCAACCAAAAGAGCGCTCAACCCTGAAGAATCACAATAACGTGCATTCTCGAGATTTACGATGACATTTCTTGTTCCATCAGCTCCTAACTGAACGAAATTGGCTTTAAGATCTGGAGCAAGAAGACCGCCTAGCTTATCATCATCGATCGTGATGATTGCGTAATTATCTGTTGTGTCCGTAGAAATGCTCATGGCGATGGAGATTCTGGTTCTAGCAAATATAGGTATAGACCACGATCAATTCGAGGATGCATCTCCAGCAAGAAGGTAGAGCACGGCCATTCGAATGGCCACTCCATTTTCAACTTGATCCAGTATTATACTGAATTCACTGTCCGCCATATCACTGGTTATTTCCACTCCGCGATTGATTGGCCCAGGGTGCATAACCACGATGTCTTTCTTCCCAACTTTATACAATAACTCTCTGCTGAGGCCATACTGCATCGTGTATTCTCGGAGTGTTGGGAAGTATTGAATATCCTGCCTTTCCATTTGGATGCGCAACATGTTAACGACGTCGCACCACTTGAGTGCCTCTTCAAAGTTGAGCATGACTTTCACTCCCAATGATTCCATGTGTTTTGGAATAAGCGTTGCAGGTCCACAAACTCTCACTTCTGCTCCCAGCTTTTGGAGACAGAATACATTGCTTAACGCCACCCTGGAGTGGAGAATGTCTCCTACAATCAATATTTTCAATCCTTTTAGATCACCAACTCTTTCACGCAACGAATAGGCGTCAAGAAGTGCTTGTGTTGGGTGCTCGTGCGCTCCATCACCAGCGTTGATAATGCTGCAATCAACGTGACGTGCGAGATGAATGTGAGCTCCTGGATTTGGATGCCTCATGACAACCATATCCACCTTCATGGCTAATATGTTGCTGACAGTGTCTACCAGTGATTCCCCTTTCTTGACACTTGACGACGAGGCGCTGAAGTTGATCACATCTGCGCTTAATCGCTTTTCAGCTAGCTCAAAACTGAGCTTGGTTCTGGTTGAATTTTCAAAAAAGACATTGGCAATCGTCACATCGCGCAGGGATGGGACTTTTTTAATGGGGCGGTTAATTACTTCTTTGAAGTTGTCAGCGGTTTGAAAAATGAGGTTGATGTCCTCAAGGGTAATGTCCTTGATTCCAAGTAAATGCTTTGTACTCAAACTAGTCATTCTGCTCACTAAATAAGGTTACTCGGTTATTCTTATCATTTTCACTCCATTCGACCTGAACGCGTTCGTCTTTCACCACATCTACAGTTCTTCCGGTATAGTCAGGCTGAACAGGAAGCTCACGACTGTATCGTCGATCGATGAGGACGAGCAATTCAACATTCGCCGGTCGTCCAAAATCCAGAAGAGCATCTAAGCCACTTCTGACTGTTCTTCCCGTAAATAAAACATCGTCGATCAATACGATTTCTTTTCCTTCAATGGAGAAATCTAAGTTCGTCTTGGCTGGAACCAAAACACCGTCTCGCCGTCGAAAGTCATCCCGATAAAAAGTAATGTCCAACTCACCGTGATGGATCATTTCTTCTCCACTCAGTTTTTTGAGTCGTTCATGCACTCTTCGACCCAGCTCAACACCACGGGGCTGAAGAGAAACGAGGGCTACGTCTTCAAAATCAAGGTGCCGCTCATAAATCTGGTATGCAAGACGGTCGAGTGTCTGACTGAGGGCGGTATGGTCCAAGAGCGTTCTAATGTCCATTACGTGGGCAAATATAGCCTACGAAGAGGCAAAAAAAATCCCCTTCCGAAGAAGAGGATTTCGTTATTGTATAAAGAATATGGAAAGTCTATCTGACTAATCTTTTTCTTGTTGTTCCATTTGATCTTTCAATCCTTCTAAAACTCCCAAGTCACCAAGGGTTGTCTTTTCGATGGATTCATTGATCTTCTTAACAGCTCGGTTGTCACCTTTTGGCTTAGATGTACGCTTCTTGCCTTTATCGACAATTGCGCCTCCAGCAGCATCATGCGTCTTCGTATGAGAGACGATGATCTTCTTGGCATCCTTGCTAAATTCAATAATTTGGAATTCAAGTACTTCGTCTGCAGCAGCTTTGCTTCCGTCAGCCTTAGTCAAGTGACGACTTGGAGCGAATCCTTCAACACCATATGGTAAATTGACTACGCCACCTTTATCGTTCCGTGATGTAATCGTTCCCTGGTGCTCAGAACCAATTGTGAAGACCGTCTCAAACACATCCCATGGATTCTCTTCCATTTGTTTGTGTCCAAGGCTCAACCTTCTATTCTCTTTGTCAATTTCGAGAACAACAACCTCCATGTCCTCGCTTACCTTGGTAAACTCAGATGGGTGATTGATCTTCTTACTCCAGCTCAAGTCAGAGATGTGAGTCAAACCGTCGATTCCTTCTTCTAACTCAACGAAAACACCAAAGTTGCTAAGGTTCGTAACCTTACCTGTGTGCTTACTGTCTACTGGGTATCGCTTCTCAATATCGGCCCATGGATCAGGCGTAAGTTGACGTGTACTGAGTGATAGCTTTCTTTCTTCACGATCGATGGCAATCACTTTCGCGTCCACTTCATCTCCTACTTTGAAGAATTGATCCGCAGTTCTTAAGTGCTGTGACCAATTCATCTCAGAAACGTGGATAAGTCCTTCAACTCCGGCAGCTACTTCAACGAATGCTCCGTAATCAGCAAGAACAACGACTTTACCTTTAATGGTATCGCCTTCCTTCATCTCCTTGTTCAACCCATCCCATGGATGATCCTGAAGCTGCTTCACACCAAGTGCGATACGCTTCTTCTCATCGTCAAAGTCAAGGATAACAACGTTGATGGTCTCATCAAGCTGCACAACCTCTTCTGGATGATTGATTCGTCCCCAGCTCAAGTCTGTAATGTGTATCAAACCGTCTACTCCACCCAAGTCGATGAATACACCGTATGACGTGATGTTCTTGACAGTTCCTTCTAGAACTTGTCCCTTCTCCAACTTCTGCATGATCTCAACCTTCTGCTGTTCGATTTCAGCTTCAATCAATGCTTTGTGAGATACTACGACGTTCTTGAATTCGTGGTTGATCTTAACCACTTTGAATTGCATGTTCTTTCCAACATAGATGTCATAATCACGAATTGGCTTCACGTCGATTTGTGAACCTGGAAGGAATGCTTCCAATCCAAACACATCCACGATGAGTCCTCCTTTCGTGCGACACTTGACGAATCCTGTAACAATCTTATCAGTTTCCTTCGCCTCGTTCACATTCTCCCAAGCACGCATCATACGAGCTTTCTTGTGAGAAAGAACCAGCTGCCCTTGTTGATCTTCTGTTTTCTCAACATAAGTCTCAACCTTATCTCCAATCTTAAGATCAGGGTTGTGTCGGAATTCAGTTGAAGGGATTACACCTTCACTCTTGTAACCAATGTTTACAACGATCTCTCGAGCTGTCATCGTCACGACAGTACCGTCAATAACGGTGTGTTCAGTGATTGATGTTAGAGACTCATCATAAGCTTTCTCCATCTTCTCACGCTCATCAGCAGCGTAAATTTCTGACTTCTTGTCAAGCTTGGTCCAGTCAAACTCTTTGAGTCGAGTTTTAAAGTCTTTTGTTTCAACAACAGGAGCAGGAACTTCTTCTGCTTCTTCAGCAGGAGCTTCTTCGCTGGCTGGTGCTTCTTCAGCAACCTCAGCAGGCTTCTCAATCTTCTTACGAGTACGCTTTGGCTTCGCAGGCGCATCATCAGCTTTCGCCTCGGACTTATCCTCCGCTTTCGCTTCAGCTTTTACTTCGTCTTTCTTAGTTGTTGTTTTTTTAGCAGGAGTCTTTTTAGCGGCAGGCTTCTTTTCTGCTTCCTTCTCTTCGGTAGACGCTATAACTTCTGATTTCTCCTCTTTCACCTCTTCTTTAGCTTCCTCTTTTGGAGCTTCGGTAGCGGGAGTTTCTGGTGTAGCAGTCGCTTCTTGCTTTACTGCTTCTTCAGCTTTAGGAGCTGATTCCTCTGATTTTTTAGCCATTTGGCAAATCTTTGTATCCTGTCTAAACCGATGAAGACAAGAGTAATTCTACTGTTTGGGCCATCGGCAACCCACTTTTAAAGGGCCGGCAAAGGTATAAACAATTAATTGAAAATCAGTAGGGAATAAGGAGATTATTCTTTGATCAGATGGCGGCTCAAAGTTGTTCCATCAAACAATGTCAGTCTGATAATGGATTTCTCTGATGCATGTTGATCTACATCCAGTATGAAGAGCCTACCTAATCAATCGCTCCAACCGCTTCAACACAGGAGGATGCGAGTAGTGCACAAAGACATACCACGGGTGTGGTTTCAGATTACCCAGGTTTTCAGCGGTGAGTGTTTTCAGTGCAGAAGCCAGCGGTTCACCAGAATAAGTTTCCCGAGCGAAGGCATCAGCCTCAAACTCATTTTTTCGGCTGAGCATGTTCATGCCAATTCCAATAACGGTGCTGATTGGACTGAAGATGATGCCGAAGGCGATAATGCCCACATGGAAACTCATCTCCCCCGCTCCAAGTGCGAGCGAGAATTCAGGCATTCTTAAAAACAAGCCTAGCAAGTACAACATGACACCTGTTTGAAGGATTGATAACACCAATGACTGGAGTGTATGTTTCTTCTTGTAATGACCAATTTCATGTGCAAGGATGGCAACGATCTCCTCATTGGATTGTGTCTCCATCAAGGTGTCGTAGAGAGCTATCTTCTTTTTGGGTCCGAGACCGCTGAAGAAAGCATTGGATTTAGAGCTGCGCTTTGATCCATCCATGACGAAGAGATTGTTCAGCTTGAATCCGACCTTGTCACAGTAGTCCTCGATCATCGTTCTCAGCTCGCCATCTTCAAGTGGAGTGAACTTGTTAAACAAAGGCATGATCCAACTCGCGGCAAACATGGTCATGAATAAGGAGAAACCACTTACTACGATCCACGCAATCAACCAAAACCACTCTCCCAATTCATAGAAGAGCCAAATGATCAGAGCGCTCAATGGACCACCGATGACGATGGCCAGTGCCGTTCCTTTTATCATGTCAAGAATGAAGGTTTTGACCGTTGTCTTATTAAACCCAAACCGCTCCTCAATTACAAAAGTTCTGTATACTGAAAACGGGAAGGAAATGATGCTGGATCCAATGCCAAGAACAGCGAAATATGCAAGCGCCAACAGAATTGGGTTCGAAATGTACGGTCTGATTTGAACGTCGAGCCATCCGAAAATTCCAAATACTAGCAGCGAAAGGGATATGATGATACCAATGGACGAGCTAAGAACCCCTACTCTTTTATTGGCTTTATCATAGGCCAACCAAGTCTTGTAACGCTCTTCATCATAAATACCTTCTGCTTCCTTCGGTAGTTCAGGTGATTTGGCTTTATCGTTTAAGTAATCCAACCATTTCCCAAAAAGGAAACTGACGACCGTGATGATGATGAGCGTGAGGTAGATTGTATACGTCATGGTCGTGTGATGAACTTCTCTACAGCATCTAAATATGTCTCGTAACCCATAACAAACGGCACATTTGTGTGGGTTGCT